>NZ_RJLC01000008.1:0-24469 GCF_003999375.1 Pseudidiomarina mangrovi | reverse complement strand
TCGCTCAACCCCTACTCCTACATCATGAACAACCCGCTAGCGGGGACGGACCCGAGCGGGTATATTGCCGATTGTATTTTAGCGATACATTGTGCAGAGCAAGGGCTGCCAAATCCGTTTAAATATCCCCCTAACTGCCCATTTTGCGTGTCAGTAGGTGGCGATCAATCGGAGGATAATGGAAATAAAAGAAATCAATCTCAAAGTAGAAATAGTGAAAATGGCGAGACTGAAAAAATAGGAAATCAGAGCCTCCTGAATATCAAAACTCTCGATGACGTTACAGTGCCGGAAAATTGGGAACCAAAATATCTCGCACTTGCCGATGACACACGTGCCGATCAACTTGATGAAGCTGATAGAAAACTTAATTACTTGATCGATGAAGCGACATCTGAGCATTTTCAAGCGGTAGAGCAGGCTTTAAACGATAAATCGCTCACTGAAGAGCGGCGGGCGCATTTAGTTGAAGCGCAGGATAATTTGAGATCAGCTGTTTTCACTTATAGTAGGTATGATAATCCAGAAAGATTAGCTCAGGGAGGTGTTGATTTTGATGGTGGAAACCCAAGGATAAAATTTTTTAGGTCGATGGATAAAGCCATGGGGTCAAACGGAAAACCCGCTTCAGGTTATGGTGAAAAGCTTCGGCTTGGGTATGAAGGAATCATCGATGTAATTCACCATGAGGGTGGTCATTTGATAAGACCTTTACATTACGTTACTAATAGCCAAGGCGGTTATAGTAAATTAAAACGTCTTGATATCGAAAAGGTGACGAATCAATACATGCTATTTTTACGCAATTATGAAGGCAGGTGAGACATGAAAAATATAATATTTGCATTACTTCTAGCGCATATTTTAATGTCATCAGAATCGCATGCGGAGTGGTTTAACCAAAGAGCAAACTACTTGAGTACTGATGGTGAATCCGTTGCGTTTATACCGAATGTTATCAATGGTGTCCGCGAGATTGTGCTTGATGATGGTATTACTATTATGCCTATGTCAGTGAAAGAAGATAAAGGATTCGTTCGACTTTCCTATTTCTACATTCCATTAGCTACTCCGAAATCATCAGCGGTTTGGACGATACTAGGCAATGATATTCTTGAACTCACAAAAATAACCACAGATGATAACGGTGAGGTGTATTATCACTTTGCTTGTACAGACCCATTGCTAGCCTCTGACGGCCCTATAGTGAGCTATGTATATAGCGAAAGGCGAGGCGTCATCATGTTTGAATTACTGACGGATCACCCGGTAAAGAGGTATAACAAATCATACGTACTGATTGATGATGCCGGCGTTGGCAAAGTCCTATCGGTTGATTGACTTGACTTGAATTAATTAGTCGCCGCATTTCAGCATGTGATGCTGAATTATGGGGTGACGTCGCCTCCGACGCCACCCTAGCTTGAGTAACACTCAGCTTTAGAGTCCGTCGGTAAATTATTTCTCAATGGTTAAATGCACATCACCAATTCCGGCATCGATATTGATACGGGCTTGGCCATTGCCTTGCGCTGAACTTGATGAAGTCACAATGGCGCGTTCACTTGAACTATGGTTGGCGCCAGTAATTTTGGTATCGCCTACGCCGACATCCATATTAATTGACTTCACATCGCCTATTAAGGTTAATTTAATATCGCCAATACCTAAATCGATATCGAGGTCAGAACTCTCAATGCGACCTTTGATTTCGCCAATACCAAGTTCGAGATCAATACTGCTAAGACGCGGTAATTTTACCTGCCATTCTAATTGAACATTATCTTGCTCCGGCACTTCGAGCTCTAGCCAGTTACCTTGCTGCGACGCCAGAAGCTCGACTTTGCTGACATCACCTTCGCTACGCCAAAACCCGCCATCGCTGGCAGTGGCTTTGATTTCAACCAGCACTTCGTCACCATCATGGTGACTCAATTCGATGCTACCAACACCAAAACTAATCTTCATATCGGTTTGTGCGGTCACTGCATAGCTGCCTTGCAAATATTTATCGGCATCAGCGGCGGTTACCTGCTGGCTCATGCTGGCAACAGTCACAGCACCAATTAAAACCATAGCAGCAGTCCAAACAGTAGTTGAGCGGTTCATAACAAATCCTTCTTGGTTATTAAGTCATACAAATAAATGCGTCACTAGAGATAAAGCAATTGCTATGCCAACTTTATTATCTTACTGTTTTTATAAAACTTATTGACCAAATAGCGACAACGAAAGCTGCCCACGATGGCAATGACTATCGCTAAGTTCGCCAAAATATGCTGAAATTCACCAATTCTATAGCTGCGGTACCTGCATGACCTTTTCCATTGAAGCGATTGGCGAGATACGTTCGCCTTACCAACAAAAGTTTGCGGTGCCACGTCAACCTGGGCTGGTTACGGCGGCCTGCGCTGAAATTCATCTGCATGGCGATTACGCTCACCCCGATAGTGTTCGTGGCTTAACTGAGTTCAGCCATATTTGGGTGCTATTTATCTTTCATGAAACTGTCGCGGCCGGCTGGCAACCACTGGTGCGCCCACCACGGCTGGGCGGCAATACCCGTAAAGGCGTGTTCGCCACCCGCGCTACCTATCGCCCCAACGGTATCGGTATGAGTGTGGTGAAATTAGAATCGGTCCAGGCCGATGAACACGGAGTGATTATCCGGGTACGCGGCGCTGATTGGGTTAATGGCACTCCGGTGATTGATATCAAACCCTACCTGCCCTACGCAGAAAGCATTTCAAACGCCCAAGGTGGCTTTGCTGATGCTCGCCCACACACGGCGCTCACCACGGTATTTTCTACTGAGGCTGAGCAGCAATTGTGCCAGTTGGAACCCCACTACCTAGAGCTACGCTTGTTAATTAGCCAGGTGCTGAATCAAGATCCTCGCCCTGCATACAAGAAAGCTGCGCATCAAGAAAAAGTCTACGGTATGAGCTTGTACGACCTAAATATCAAATGGCAGGTCAGTAATGGCGAAAATCAGGTGATTCAGATCAGTAAAGACTTTTGACCAGCGCCCGCTGCTGATAGAATCAGCGCTTATGATTATTTGCTTGTTATCACCTTATTTTCCGGAAAATGGAATGGAGAACGGAACCCCATGCGTACCAGCCATTATTTATTAGGCACCCTGAAAGAAACCCCTGCTGATGCCGAAGTGATCAGTCATCAATTGATGCTGCGCGCCGGTATGATCCGCAAAGTTGCAGCCGGTTTATACACCTGGACGCCAACCGGGTTGCGGGTATTACGCAAAGTAGAACAGGTGGTACGCGAAGAAATGAACGCCATTGGCGCCCTTGAAGTGCTGATGCCGATGGTGCAACCGGCCGACTTATGGATGGAATCAGGCCGCTGGGAAGACTATGGCCCGGAGCTGCTGCGTTTACACGACCGTAATATGCGTGATTTTGTGCTCGGCCCAACACACGAAGAAGTTATTTCTGAACTGGCTCGTAAAGAAATTAGTAGCTATAAGCAATTGCCATTAAGCCTGTATCAAATTCAGACTAAATTCCGTGACGAAATTCGGCCTCGCTTTGGGGTAATGCGTTCACGTGAATTCATCATGAAAGACGCTTACTCGTTCCACCTTGACCAAGCCAGCTTGCAAGCCACCTATGATGACATGCACGGGGCGTATTGCCGGGTATTTGAGCGGTTGGGACTTGATTTCCGCCCGGTATTGGCCGACACCGGTTCTATTGGTGGGAGCTTCTCGCACGAATTCCATGTGTTAGCCGCATCGGGTGAAGACGACATCGCCTTCTCAGACAGTTCTGACTATGCCGCTAATATTGAGATGGCAGAGGCTGTAGCACCAAGCCACGATCGCGCTGGCGCTGGCAAAGCCATGGAAAAAGTGGCGACCCCCAATGCAAAAACCATTGCCGCCTTGGTGGAGCAGTTCCAACTGCCGATTGAGCAAACCGTAAAGACACTGATTGTTCATGGCGCTGAAGCCGGTAAGTTAGTGGCGCTATTAGTGCGTGGTGATCACGAACTCAACGAAATTAAAGCAGCCAAACACCCGTTAGTGGCGAGCCCACTGCAATTTGCCAGCGACGAAGCAATTCGTGCCGCTATCGGCGCAGGCCCGGGTTCGCTCGGCCCAGTTGGTCTTGAGTTACCAGTTGTTGCCGACCGCAGTGTGGCGGTGATGGCTGATTTTGCCGCCGGTGCCAACCACGATGGCTTCCATTATTTCAACATCAACTGGGGCCGCGATTGCGCTGAACCCGAAGTATTTGACCTACGCAACGTCAAAGCCGGTGACCCAAGCCCGTGTGGTCACGGTACCCTGCAAATCAAACGTGGTATTGAAGTGGGTCACATCTTCCAGCTTGGTAAGAAGTACTCTGATGCCATGAAAGTGGGCGTACTGACTGAATCAGGCAAGCACGAAACCTTAATGATGGGCTGTTACGGTATTGGTATTACTCGTATTGTTGCTGCTGCCATTGAGCAAAACCATGACCAATACGGCATTGTCTGGACCGACGCACTAGCGCCATTCCAGGTTGCCATTGTGCCTATGAACATGCATAAATCGGTGCGAGTGCAAGAAGTCGCGGAACAGCTTTATAGCCAGCTCAAAGCGGCCGGCATTGAGGTGCTGTTTGATGACCGCAAAGAGCGTCCAGGTGTAATGTTCGCTGATATGGAGCTGATTGGCATTCCGCATCAAATCATCATTGGCGAGCGCAATATCGATAATGCCCAAGTGGAATATAAACATCGCCGCAGCGGTGACAAACAACTGCTAGCGATTGATGCGGTGTTGGCGTTTATTCAACAGCACGCCTAGGCGCGCTGTTGAAGCCCGTATTCTGCGCCATTATTCTCCAACCAAGGGCGCCACATAGTGCAGCTGCATATCCCAAGGGAAATGGATCCACATCTGTTGTTCAAGGTCGGCGGCAAAGTCGTCGACCAAGTGCATGCCCTCAGGTTTTGCATACACCGTAATAAACTTGGCTTTCGGTAAGCGTTGGCGTAAGAACTTCAGGGTGTTACCGGTATCTACCAAGTCATCGACCACTAAAAAGCCCTCGCCATCGTCGCTGCAGCTGACATCTTTGAGTAAGCTCACTTGCTCGCGCTGGCTGGTGTGGTCATAAGAACTCACACACACACTTTCGACCAAGCGCAGATTCAATTCCCGCGCCACAATAGCTGCTGGTACCAAGCCGCCACGACTAACGGCAATAATGCCCCGCCACTGGCTGGCTGGTAATTGCCGCGCGGCCAACTCACGGGTGGCGCGGTGTAATTCTTCCCACGACACAAAAAACTCACGTTTGGTTGCTAAGCTCATGGCTCGATATCCTGCTTCAATGATCAATTCTGAGATTGCCGCAGTATACCGTGATAAGCGCATTTTTGCCGCGCAAATCTGTGCTAAACTGGCGCCTTTTAGAGCCTAACCAACTACTTGACGGAGCACTGTATGCCAACCGCTATTTACATTGATGCCAACGGCAACCAATTTGAAGCTGAACTCGAAGTCGGACAAAACCTGATGGACGGTGCCGTCAACAATATGATTGATGGCATTCTCGGCGAGTGCGGTGGGGTGATGTCGTGTGCGACCTGTCATTGTTATGTGGATGCCGCATGGCAAGACAAAGTGCCGCCAGCCAGTGATCACGAAACCGACATGCTGGATATGGTGATTGAACCGAAAGACAACAGCCGCTTGAGCTGTCAGATAGAAATGACCGCGGAGCTGGACGGCATTGTGGTGCATTTACCGCGCGCCCAGTACTAACCTAGCTTAGTCGCTGCCAACCCGCACCAATACTTCATCACGATAACCGGTGGTGACGCGCATCACCCCGGTCAATTCGTCATCCAGCGCCGGATCACCGGTATCCACCAGCAATGGCCGCTGCTGTAACTGCTGCAGTTTATTTTTACTGGCCACTATACGAATATTATCGCGCCCGATAGTGCGAATAACCGCCGGGCTTAGTTGTTGATTACCGCGACCAAAAATATGCCCCTGACCGCCAATAACCGTGACAATCAGCTGTGCTGGCAGCTGCCGTTGTTGCAGTAATTGCAGCAGTTGCGGCGCCGTCACATCGCTGGCGATGACCTCACCATTAAGCACCACATCGACCCCCAGCAAGGTATTGGGTAAGCCTAATTCGGCCATGATAAACGCCACGGTTGACCCGGAGCCCATCACATAGAGGTGATCGGCCTGCATGCTTTCAATCACCTCGGCCGCGATATCCGCAAGTACTAGCTCATCGCTTTCTTTGCCGCCCATTTTTACCGCTTGCACATATCGCAACTCGGCCGGCACTAGCATTTCACCGTAGCGCCTCGCGCGCACCGTGCCGGCGCGAAAGGCCTGCTCATCAATATCCATGACATCGGCGCGTAACACTGAGGTTAAGCGGCCGCTGATCAGTTCAGCGATCACTTTGCCAGCTGCTGTTGGGCTAATGGCATACACGCCAGAGTGGATTTTCACCCCCGCTGGAATGCCCAGTACCAATTGCTGCTCAGGTACCACGGCGGCCACATCACGCGCGGTGCCATCGCCACCGGCGAACACCAAAACATCAACCTGAGCGGCCACTAGCTGACGCGCCAACTCGCGGCTATCCTCAGCACTACTCGGCTGCAGCGCGGCCTGATAAACCACCTCAACTGCAAAGCCAGCGGCACGCGCCACGCTCTCGCCTAGTTCACCAGCACCGGTGACCAACAGCACTTGCTCACGAAACGGCAGCAGTTGTTGCAACGCTTGGTTGACGCGGATGCCAGCCATAGGCTGAGCTCCCAGCGCTATAGCACGCGCTGCAGTATCACTGCCATCACTCCCTTTGAGCGCCACGCTGCCGCCCAAACCAGCATAAGGATTAATGATTAAACCAAGTCGAAAGGCGCGCATGCGGGCGTTTCCTGAGCTCGTTGAAGGCTGGACAGCACTGGCGGCCATGGCTGCTGATAAAAAACTGCTAGTGCTCTGGCAAACTGTTCAGCGCGCGGCGGCAAACCGTGCTGGAGATAACTCTGTAATTGCTGCCGTACAGCTGCGGTAAAACCGTGGCGATCAACCTCGATACCGCTGAGGTTATCCACGCTGACTTGAAACTCGCTCCCACAGCACAGCGAAAACAGCCATTCCAGCGCTTGCGGCTTGCGTTCAACCTGCTCAAATACGGCTTGCTGCTCAGCGTTGCGACCATCGGGCTCATACCAGTAGCCATAATCAAACAATTGCCGGCGCTTTGCACCAGCAATACACCAATGGGCAATCTCGTGCAGTGCAGAGGCGAAAAAGCCATGGGCAAACACCACTTGGTGATACGGCAGCTCGCCGGCTGGCTGATAATAGGGTTCATGCTCACCAGCCACCAAACGGGTGTTCTCCGTCACACTAAAACATTCGGAAAACACCTGGATCAGGTCAGAATAGTGATGTGTCATGGCTTACAAATGTCAGGAAAATCATGGTGAACTCCGCCATTCTGAGCGCGTTGCCGCAATACGTGGTCCATGACCACCAAGGCGGCCATGGCTTCAGCAATCGGCACACCGCGAATACCTACACAAGGGTCATGACGACCACGGGTGACAATTTCAGCGGGCTCGCCACTGCTGTTAATGGTCATGCCGGGAGTAGTAATACTCGAGGTGGGCTTAAAGGCTAATTCAGCAACCAAGGTCTGCCCCGTGCTGATACCACCTAACACACCACCGGCATGGTTGCTGGTAAAGCCTTGTGGGGTCAAGGCGTCACGATGTTGAGTACCGGTTTGCCCGGCCACCGCAAAACCATCACCAATACCCACCGCTTTCACCGCATTAATGCTCATCAGTGCTTTGGCTAAATCAGCTTCGAGCCGATCAAACACCGGCTCACCCAAGCCAACCGGCACGTTAGAGACTTCTAGGCGCACCCGCGCACCTACCGAATCACCCTGCTTGATAAGATCTTTCAAATAGTCAGCTACCGCTTCGGCCATGTATTTATCTGGGCAAAAGAACGGGTTCTGATCGACCTGATCCCAGCTAAAGCTTTTGTGCTGATCATCGGTTTTATGTGGGCCAATTTGCACCACCCCGGCGCGGAATTGCACACCAAAATGCAACCGCAAGTACTTCTGCGCAATGGCACCAGCGGCCACACGCATGGCGGTTTCACGGGCTGATGAGCGGCCACCACCGCGATAATCACGGCGACCATATTTGTGCGCATAGGTGTAATCGGCATGTCCGGGTCGGAACAAGTCTTTGATATCGCTGTAATCTTGGCTGCGTTGGTCGGTATTACGAATTAATAGCCCAATCGGCGTGCCAGTAGTCACGCCCTCAAACACACCGGATAGAATTTCTACTTCGTCGGCTTCACGGCGCGCGGTGGTATAGCGGTTTTGACCGGGCTTACGGCGATCGAGCTGTACTTGTAGGTCTGCCACCGATAATTCTAATCCCGGTGGGCAGCCATCAATTACTGCACCCAAGGCCGGGCCATGACTTTCGCCAAAGGTGGTGACGCGAAATAATTCTCCAAAGCTATTACCGGCCATGACGCTATCCTATTGCGAGCAACGCCTAGAAGCGCTGCTGGTGAGTCACTAAATCAGCGTAGCGGATCATAAATACGCCATCGCCGCCGTTACTAAATGTCAGCCAGGTGAAGGGTACACCCACAAACTCTTGTTGCATGGCGACCATGGAATTACCCACTTCACAAATCAACACGCCCTGCTCGGTCAGGTGATCCGGCGCTTCACGCAAAATGGTGCGGACCAGATCTAAACCATCTTCACCGGCCGCTAAACCCAATTCTGGCTCATGATGAAATTCATCGGGTAAATCCGCCATATCCTGCGCATCCACATAAGGCGGGTTGGTGACAATCAAATCGTAGCGCATGCCGGGCACCGCACTGTATAAATCCGACTGCATAGGCACCACACGGTCACCTAAACCATGCGCTAAAATGTTGGCTTCGGCAACCTCTAGGGCATCGCTAGAGATATCTAAGGCATCAACGTCAGCATCAGGGAACGCCAATGCACAAGCAATGGCGATACAGCCGCTGCCGGTGCATAAATCAAGGATACGCTGCGGTGGCTGACTCACATAAGGGGCAAATTTACCGGCAATCAGTTCAGCAATCGGCGAGCGTGGCACTAATACCCGCTCGTCGACCATGATCGGCAGGCCGTTAAACCAAGCGGTGCCGGTTAAATAGGCGGCCGGAACCCGCTGTTCGATGCGTTGCTGCAATAACTGCTGTAACTGCTCACGCTCGCTATCGAGCACCTGTGCTTGGGCAAACTGCTGCAGTTGGCTGAAATCAAGGTGACAAACATGCGCTAGCAGCACTTGTGCTTCGCTGACCGCATTATCGGTACCATGACCAAAATAAACATCGGCTTGCTGCAAGGCACTAACACTAAAACGCCACAGATCGGCAATGCTGCGCAAGTGACTAATATCGTGCTGATACAATGCTAAATCATGGGTTTGCGTCACGTAATGGCTCCGGATCAATTGGGCTGGCAAGCTGAATAAAATGACCGCGCCACTGCGCCAGATCGAGGCTCAGTTCGGCAATGCCGGCAGTCGGAAATAACAATGGCTGGGTGGCCGCATCAAAGGCCGCAACCAAATAACTCACGAGCGGCATGTGCGACACCAAGGCAATGTGCTGGGCCTGTTGCTGTTGCTGACTCAGCTGCGCCAGCAACCAATCCATCACCAGTTCAGCATGACCATCAGGCGTGATGCTGTCGTGCTGCTGTTGCTGCGCCACTTTTACCACACTGGTTAACACCGCCGCCGTTTGCCGCGCTCTCACGTACGGGCTGACCAGTAACCAGTCGAGTTGCTGCACGCCTTGCTCAGCTAAACGCTGCTGCAACCACTTGGCACTCGCACGCACCTCACGTTCACCCTGTTCACTCAGTGGCCGAATGGCATCGGCACTCATGGCTTGCGCTGGCAAGGCATCACCGTGGCGAATGATATACAGCTTTTTAATCACGTTTACGGCCTCCAGTGACCGGGTCAGCGCGACCATCATCAATGGCTTGTTCAGCGCGTTTGCGCCGCACCGCTTTAGGATCAGCAATCAGTGGCCGATAAATCTCAATACGGTCACCCTCGCGTGGTTGCTGATCCAGTTTCACCGCTTTACTCCAGATACCTACTTTTTGCTGTTTTAGGTCAATGTCTGGAAAGTAACGGGTAATTTGTGATCGCACAATACATTCTTCAACGGTACTACCGAGCGGTACCCGTAACGGAATAATTTGTTGCCGCTCCGGGGTGGCATAGGCCACTTCAATATGAATCGATGCAACCGTCATGACTGGCCGTACACCTGTCGCGCGCGTTGCACGAAGGCATCAACCATGCGCCCTTGCAACTCGTTAAAGATACTACCGAATGCCATACTCAGTAGCCGATTGGAGAATTCAAATTCAAGCTTGAGAACAATTTTGCAGGCATTTTGCTCGAGCGCATGAAACTGCCAGCCGCCGCGAAGGTAGCGAAACGGGCCATCGACTAGGTCCATGCCAATCGCATCGGGTGGCTGTAAGGTATTACGCGTAGTAAACGACTTGCCCACTCCAGCTTTGCTGATATCTAGCCGTGCGACTTTATAGTCACTACCTTGCTCAATCACCGTCGCCGAACGACAACCCGGGACAAATTCTGGATAGCGCGCAATGTCATCCACTAGTGCGAACATCTGGGCATCACTGTATGGCACCAGCGCACTGCGTTCAATTGTCGGCATGACTCCCCTCAATGACCTGTAAGCTTCGCTAAATGGCCGAAATGATACCGTATTTTGCCGCACGAATCATCACTAACAATTTTAATTTAGCACTCGCTTCAGCGCCGTGCATCAGTATAATGAGCGCCATGAAAAAGAACTCAAATCATCGCCAAAACGGCACCATTGCGCTCAACAAAAAAGCGCGCCACGAATATTTCCTCGAAGATAAATTTGAGGCCGGTATTGCCCTGCAAGGCTGGGAAATTAAGAGTATTCGCGAAGGCAAAGCTAATATCGCCGATACCTATGTGATCATTAAGCATGGTGAAGCGTTTTTACTCGGCGCACAAATCCAACCCTTATTATCGGCTTCTACTCATGTAGTATGCGACCCTGATCGTTCGCGCAAACTGTTATTAAAACGCCGCGAACTGCATAAACTGATTGGCGCCAGCGAGCGCGACGGCTACTCCATTGTGGCCACCGCCATGTATTGGAAAAAGCATTTAGTGAAGCTAGAAATTTACCTCGCTAAAGGTAAAAAAGACCATGACAAGCGCGACACCATTAAAGAACGCGACTGGGGTCGTGAAAAAGCTCGCATTTTAAAGCACAATCCCCGTTGACAGCGCGGCTAAGAGCCGTTAAGTTACACCCATTAGCTTATACAACTAACGAGATAGACAACGCATGACCAACATGAACGCACAAACCAAAGCTGTATGGTGGTGGCATCTCCCGACTTAGCGGGCGATACCTGTGTGCGCGTTGACGCGTTAAGGATCCAGAAGCCCGCTCATTGAGCGGGCTTTTTTATTAGACAAGTGAAACTTATGACCTCTGAAACTGTTGCGATTATTGACCAAGCCGGTGCCATCACCAGCATGCAAATAGAGTTGCCCTACCAGGCCGACACCTTGGCCTTGTATCAGCGCCTATGCCGCCATCATGCGCACAATTTACTGCTCGATTCGGCGGAAATACAGTCGCGCCAGCACCTGAAAAGTCTTTTGATGGTCGATGCCGCCTTGCAACTGCGGTGCCACGACCAACAAGTCACCATCACCGCCTTAACCGGCAATGGGGCACAACTGTTACCGTGGTTAGCCGAACAATTGCAAGCCAGCGCAGTCAGCCTAGAATTGACCAGTCACCAACTCCAGTGTCAGTTTGCAGCCATTGACGATAGCTTGGATGAAGACAGCCGCTTGCGCCAAGCCAGCAATATCGAGCCGCTACGAATTTTGCAGCAACGCCTGCAGCAAACTCAGCCGCACCCACTGGGAATTTTTCTTGGTGGTATTTTTGCCTATGACTATGTGGCCAGCTTTGAAGCCCTCCCGGTGGTCGCTGAAGGTCACAATAATTGCCCTGATTATCTGTTTTACTTAGCTGAAACGCTGCTGGTGATTGATCACCAGAAACGCTCGACCACCTTACTGGCTAATTTACTCAGTGGCCCCGATAGTGCCGATTACTACAGTCAAATTGCCGATAAAGTAGGCCGTATTGCCGCGCAATGTCAGTTGCCCGCCAGTCCGCAACAGCCGCCGGCCGCACCCGCGCAGAAGTCGACTAACGCGGTGCAAGCCTATCCTGATGCAGCAAGCTTTGCCGCTACGGTCGAGCAATTGCAGCAAAACATTTTAGCCGGTGATATTTTTCAGGTGGTTCCGTCGCGGCGCTTCACCCTACCCTGTGCCGACGCCCTGGCCGCCTACGCTCGGCTTAAGGCCGCTAACCCATCGCCCTATATGT
Source organism: Pseudidiomarina mangrovi (assembly GCF_003999375.1). Taxonomy (GTDB): domain Bacteria; phylum Pseudomonadota; class Gammaproteobacteria; order Enterobacterales; family Alteromonadaceae; genus Pseudidiomarina; species Pseudidiomarina mangrovi. Next base: position 11,943 of record NZ_RJLC01000008.1, on the reverse strand, counting down.
TTTTTCTGCGCAGCAGCGACTTTGAAGTGTTCGGTGCCTCACCGGAGTCGGCGTTGAAATACACCGCCAGCACCAATCAGGTTGAGTTGTATCCGATTGCTGGCACGCGGCCACGCGGCAAGTACCCCGATGGCAGTATTAATCCTGACTTAGATAGTCGTTTGGAGCTGGAACTGCGATTGGATCAGAAAGAACTGGCCGAACATATGATGTTGGTTGATTTAGCGCGCAACGATTTGGCTCGCATTGCCAAACCCGGCAGCCGCTACGTGGCTAACTTATTACAGGTCGACCGCTATTCACATGTGATGCACCTAGTGTCAAGGGTAGTGGCGCAATTGGCCGATGACCTCGATGCGCTGAGCGCTTATCGCGCCTGTATGAATATGGGCACCTTAGTGGGGGCACCAAAAGTTCGCGCCGCTGAACTGATTCGTCAGGTCGAGCAACAACGCCGTGGTAGCTACGGTGGTGCGGTCGGCTATTTGTCCGGCAATGGCGATATGGATACCTGCATCGTTATTCGCTCAGCCTTTGTCCGCGGCGGTCAAGCCATGGTGCAAGCTGGTGCTGGGGTAGTATTTGACTCGGTCGCTGCGGCCGAGGTTGCCGAAACCGAGGGTAAAGCCCGCGCCGTGATTCAAGCTATTCAGGAGGCCGCGTTATGAGTGCTGTCGATCGGATTGTATTACTCGATAATCGCGATTCATTCACCTACAACTTGGTCGACGAGTTGCGTCAGCTCGGCTATCCGTTGGTGGTCTATCGCAATCATATTGCCGCCGAGCAACTCCTAGCAACGCTGGCCAGCTATTCTGGCCGTCAATTACTGTGTTTGTCACCCGGCCCCGGCCACCCAGCTGAGTCCGGCAACTTGTTAGCAGTCATCGAGGGGGCCCGTGGGCGTTATCCCATGCTTGGCATTTGTTTGGGCTTTCAAGCTCTCGTGCATGCCAGCGGTGGTCGTGTTGATCGTTGTGGCGAAACCGTGCATGGCAAAAAAGCGCTTATTAGCCACAGCAACCAGGGCCTATTTGGTGATTTTCCACAGCCACTCGCGGTCGCGCGTTATCACTCTTTGGCGGGCTTTGATCTCCCCGCATCGATTGACGTATTAGCCCACTGTGGGACGATTCCCATGGCCGCTTGGTTCAACGATTACCAAGCCTTGGGCTTTCAATTTCACCCCGAATCTATTTTAACCAGCCACGGCACCGAACTACTCAAACGCAGTGTGGCGATGCTGTTTGCCAACAGCGCTCAGGCACAGGAGTTGAAGCCATGCAAGCCCTAACCGATTTAGTCAACGGACAAGCGCTATCGAGCGCGCAAAGCCAGCGCTTATTTGAGCACCTGGTCAAAGGTGAATTGAACGAAATCCAAATTACCGCGGCCTTAGTGGCGATGAAATTACGCGGCGAGCAGCCAGAAGAAATGGCCGGTGCCGCCACCGCCCTGCGGCAAGCAGCAAAGCCCTTTAAACGTCCGAATCGGCTGGTGCTCGATAGCTGCGGTACGGGTGGCGATGGCAGCAATACCATCAACATTTCCACCACCGCAGCACTGGTAGCGGCGAGCATGGGCCTGACCATCGCCAAGCATGGTAACCGCAGCGTATCATCGCGCTCGGGCTCTGCGGACGTGCTGGAGAGCTTGGGCTTGTCAGTCACCCAAGACCCCGAAGTAGCCGCTGCGCAACTCGACCAATTCAACTTCTGTTTTTTGTTCGCGCCGCATTATCACCCCGGTATTCGTTACGCTATGCCGGTTCGGCAAACGCTGAAAACTCGCACCTTATTCAACTTGCTCGGGCCTTTGGTTAATCCATCACGCCCCGATGCCCAACAACTCGGCGTTTATGACCCTGCATGGTGCCGCCCTATGGCCGAAACCTTGCGTTTGTTGGGCTGTCAGCGGGCTATGGTGATTCACGGTTCGGGGCTGGACGAGTTCGCCCTACATGGCGAGACTCAAGTGATTGAGCTTAAAGACAACGAATTGCACGAATATCAGCTCAGCCCAGCCGATTTTGGTGTGCCGATGAGTACTATTGCCGCGTTGCGCGGCGGTGATGCCGATTTGAACGCCAAATACTTACAAGCGGTATTGGCCGGCCAAGCCAGTGATCCACATCAACACGCCGTGGCTATTAGTGTTGCTGGCCTGTTATATTTAGCGGGTCATTATCCGCGCCTTGATCAAGCCACTCATGCCGCCCTTGAGCATTTAGCCAGTGGCGCCGCACTTGACCATTTACGTGCTTTGCAGGAGTTTAATCGTGGTTAATGCTGTATCGCCACCAGCCACTGTGCTGACCCAAATTGTCACCCAACGGCAACAACGCCTCGCCGAGCTCGCGCAGTATTATGATGCAGAGCAATTGCAGCAGCAGTTAACGCCTAGTCAACGCAGTTTGGCTGCGGCGCTAGCTAAGCCGCGGGCTAGTTTTATCTTGGAATGCAAAAAGGCGTCACCGTCAAAAGGGTTGATTCGGCCTAATTTTAATGCCGTTGCATTGGCGCAAACCTACGCCCGTTACGCCGATGCTATCTCGGTACTAACCGAGCCGGATTTCTTTCAAGGTGATTTTAGTTATCTGGCTGCAGTGAGCGCTGCGGTAGATATCCCCGTGTTGTGTAAAGACTTTATTACTGAGCCACTGCAGGTGTTGTTGGCACGTCACTTTGGCGCTGATGCTATTTTGCTGATGTTATCGATTCTGGATGACCAGCAATACCAGCAGTTAGCCAGTTTGGCAGCGCAATTTAATCTGGATGTACTGACCGAGGTGGCAACAGCAGAAGAAATGTACCGTGCGGCGCGCTTAGGTGCCAACATTATTGGCATCAACAACCGCAATTTGCATGATTTAAGTATTGACCCACAGCGCAGCATTGAACTCAGTCAGTTAGCTCCAGCAGGTGCTCTACTGGTGGCAGAATCTGGCTTTAGTGAGCACAGTGCGGTACGCGCTACAGCGCCCTATGTGGACGGATTTTTAGTCGGTAGTGCACTGTCGGCACAAGCCAACGTCGACCAAGCCTGCCGTGAACTGATTTATGGTCAGCACAAAGTGTGTGGTCTCGGCAGTGCTGCCGACGCCATGGTGGTAAGGGCAGCGGGTGCTGCTTATGGTGGACTGATTCATGTCGGCCACTCGCCGCGCTATGTCAGCTTGACGCAGGCACAAACGATTACGGCAGCAGAGCCGCTGCTGCGTTATGTGGGGGTATTCGCCGACCAACCGCTCGCCGATGTGGTGGCTTTTGCTGAGGCGACGCAGTTGTTCGCGGTACAATTACACGGCCATGAAGATATCGATTACATCAGTCAGTTGCGCCAAGCCTTGCCGGCTGGCACTCAGATTTGGAAGGCCATTGGTGTTGATGAGCCATTAGTCCTACCCGATCTGCGCGTCGATAACTATGTGTTGGATAACCGCTACGGTGGTAGCGGCAGTTGTTTTGACTGGCGACTGATAGCTAGCTTAACCCCAGCGCAACGAGCGAACTGTATGCTTGCCGGTGGCATCAACCACAGCAATGCCAGCGCCGCGCTGGCCACCGGTATCACCCGGTTAGATGTGAATTCAGGGGTGGAATACGCCAAAGGTCGCAAAGATGCCGGCCTTATCCTTCAGTTTTTTAACCAATTACGACAGTATGGACGGACCAATCAATGAGCGACAATAACCCGAACCGCGCCTACTTTGGCGACTTTGGTGGTCAATTTGTGCCAGAAATTTTACTCCCGGCGCTAGACCAACTTGAACAAGCTTTTTTAGATGCTCAGCAAGACCCTGAGTTTCAACGCGAATTTACTGACTTGCTGAAGCATTATTTGGGCCGGCCTACGCCATTGTCGTTGTGCCAGAATTTACCCCTAGTCAGCCCCAACGGTACCAAGATCTATTTCAAGCGCGAAGATCTGCTGCACGGCGGCGCACATAAAACCAACCAAGTACTGGGCCAAGCTTTGCTGGCTAAACGCATGGGTAAACATCGCATTATTGCCGAAACTGGGGCTGGTCAGCACGGTACGGCCACCGCCCTAGCCTGCGCTTTGCTTGGTCTTGATTGCACTATTTACATGGGTGCGAAAGACGTTGAGCGGCAACAACCCAACGTGTTCCGCATGCAATTGATGGGCGCCAAAGTGGTACCCGTGGATAGCGGAAGCGGCACCTTGAAAGATGCCGTCAATGAAGCCATGCGCGATTGGACCGCCAGCTATGCCACCACCCATTATCTACTCGGAACGGCTGCCGGTCCTCACCCATTCCCAACCATTGTGCGTGAATTCCATCGCATGATTGGCGCCGAGGCAAAAGCGCAAATCATTGAGCGCGCTGGGCGTTTGCCTGACGAAGTGATTGCCTGCGTGGGTGGCGGCTCTAACGCCATTGGTATGTTCGCCGAGTTTATTGATGAGCCGGGGGTTGAGTTAGTCGGCGTTGAACCGGCTGGTAAAGGCGTTGAAACCCATCATCATGGCGCCACTTTAACCGCTGGAAAACCGGGGATTCTGCACGGTTGTCGTTCGTTTATCATGCAAACTGACGAAGGCCAAATTGAAGAAAGTTATTCGGTTTCCGCTGGCTTAGACTACCCCGGTGTCGGCCCACAGCATGCGCATTTGAAGAGTATTGGCCGCGCTCGTTACGAATCAGTCACCGATGACGAAGCACTGGCTGCATTTAAGTTGGTGGCCGAGAAAGAAGGTATCATCCCCGCCTTAGAATCGGCCCATGCCGTGGCTTATGCACTGCGCCGTGCAGCCGAGCCCGACGCACCAGAGATATTACTGGTGAACATGTCGGGTCGTGGTGATAAAGACATTGACCATGTGCGTAAGATCTTCGCCTTGCAAGCCGCAGGAGAGCAGTCATGAGCCGTTATCAAGCCATGTTCGATCGCCTCGAACAGCAACAGCAAGGCGCTTTAGTGCCGTTCGTCACCTTAGGTGATCCTGATGTAGCCACCAGTCTCAGTATTATCCGCAGCTTAATTGCTGGTGGTGCTGATGCATTGGAGCTGGGCTTACCTTTTTCTGACCCAGTCGCTGATGGCCCGACTATTCAAAAGGCTGCCATTCGTGCCCTCGCCGCTGGCGTCAGCCAAGCTGATTGCTTCAGTATTATCGCCACGATTCGTGCCGAGTACCCCGACTTACCCATCGGCCTGTTGGTGTATGCCAATTTAGTCGTAAGTAATGGTGCCGAGGCGTTTTATCAGCGCTGCCAGCAAGCTGGTGTCGATTCGGTATTGATCGCTGATGTGCCGGTACGCGAAGGAGAGCGTTTCAACGCGCTAGCCCGCGCCAATGGTATTGCGCCTATCTATATCGCACCACCAGATGCCAGTGCCGAGCGTCTAGGCCAAGTTGCAGCGCACAGTGAGGGCTATGTGTACTTATTGAGCCGTGCTGGCGTGACCGGTGCCGATACCACCTTGCAAGCGCCGGCAGAGCGCGTGATTCGGGCCTTAAAAGCCGCCAATAGTGCGCCGCCACTACTGGGTTTTGGTATCAGTAACCCCGAGCACGTGCAGGCTGCTATTGCTGCTGGTGCAGCGGGCGCTATCAGCGGCTCCGCAGTGGTCAAAATCATTGAGCAGCAGCTCCACGACTTGCCCGCTATGTACGCCGCACTGGAACAGTTTGTCGCTACTCTGAAGGCGGCAACAAACAAGCCTTAAGTGCAGCTTCAACGGTTGGGTACTTGAATACGTACCCAGCCGCTTGGGTGCGCTCAGGCAGCACGTACTGACCGGTCAGCAACATACTCGACAACTCGCCCAACGCTAGCTTAAGTACCACGCCAGGTACCCGCATAAAGTGTGATTTGCGTAAGACTTTGGCAATACTGGCACTCAACTCAGCCTGACTGACTGGGTTTGGTGCCGTACCATTGTAGATACCCTGACAGTCAGCGTGTTCCAGCAGGTGTTCAATAATGCCGACAATGTCATCCAACTGGATCCACGAAAAACCCTGCTTACCATGACCTAATGGCCCACCTAAACCGAGCAAGTACGGCGGCAACATTTTCTGTAATGCCCCACCTTTAGGCGCCAACACCACCCCCGTACGCAGCACACACACACGGGTACGCGGTGATTGCGCAGCGAGCGCTAAACGCTCCCACTCGGCACATAAATGGTGAGCAAAATCATCGCCTTGCACACTGCTGCTCTCGGTAACCGGAGTACTATCTCGGGGGCCGTAAATACCAATGGCGGAGCCGCTAATAAACACCGCAGGCGGCTGTTCCGCCTGTTGCATCAGCTCGGTTAATTGCCGCGTAATGGTCCAGCGACTTTGCTCTATTCGCAGCTTTTGCCGTTCGCTCCAGCGCTTATCAGCAATACCTTCGCCTTGTAAATTGATCACCGCACAGTAATCACTGATAGATTTGATTTCGGCGAGACTGCCCAAGGTTTGCACCGTTTTACCAAAGCAGTCGATGGCGCGCTTCGGATGACGTGTTAATACCGTGATTTGATAGCGCTGACACAAACGCTGCACCAGTGCTCGACCAATCAAGCCGGTTCCGCCGGTAATCAATAGTTTCATGGGCTCAACCCCTTAGTTATGCGTGGCAACTAGTACCCTTTGAACTTTTCTGGCACACTCTAGTGACTTATTATAGCCCGAGACTAAAGCATGTTGTTTGTCCTCGAATATATACCCATCGCGCTGTTTTTTATCTTTTATTTACTGGGCGATATCTTTTTAGCAACAGCGGTGCTGATGCTCGGTACGGTATTGCAAATCATCGGCTTGAAATTCATGCGCGAAATTATCACTCCACGGCACTGGATTGTGCTCGCTGTGGTGCTGATATTTGGGGCCATTACGTTGCTGTTACGCGACGAATGGTTCATCAAGATCAAAGTATCGGTGATTTACGTGATGATTGCGGGTTTCTTACTGGTCGGCCAAATGTGGAAAAAACGCAGCCCGTTACAACTGTTACTTGGTGATGAAATTAAGCTCCCCGACTTTGCCTGGCAGCGCCTGACTTATGCTTGGGTGGTGTTTACCCTGAGTCTTGCTGCGGTCAATCTCTATATCTCAGAAACCATGAGTCTAGACGCTTGGGTGAATTTCAAAGTGTTTGGTATTCTAGCCGCCACCTTGGTATTTACGGTATTCACTGGCGCCTACATGTTTAAACATCACACTGATACTGACAAAGACGCCAAAGACCTTGAGTAATATGATCACCAATGAGCGCCTAGAAACCGCTCCGCAACGGTTTATTTCGCTACATATTTATAGCCCTGCCGAGCCGCGTGGCACTATCATCATGGCGCCCGCCATGGCGGTACCCGCTGGCTATTACCAGTATTTTTGCCGCTGGTTAGCCGAACAAAATTGGCGCGTAGTGAGCTTTGACTATTACGGTATTGGTGACTCCACGCCAGTGCCACTGAAACAGCTAAAAACCACCATTTCGGAGTGGGCACAGCACGATTGCCAAGCAGTGATTGCTTATGCACGCAACCTGCAACCTGAAGGCGAGTTAGTCTGGTTTGCCCATAGTATTGGCGGCCAGCTGTTTGGCATGATCCCGAACTATCATTTGGTCGACCGTATGATCACCGTGGCCACTGGCAGTGGCTACTGGCGCGATACCATGCCCGCACTGAAATATCTATCGTTGGGGTTATGGTATGGCGTGGTACCCTGGCTAGTACCGCTGCTGGGCTATTTTCCCGGCGACAAGCTCGGGGTCATTGGTAATGTCCCGGGCCCGGCCATGCAGCAGTGGCGACGCTGGTGTTTACACCGCGATTATTTGGTCGGTGCTGAAGATTTGTATCACCACTACGCAGATGTACAAACCCCCATTACCGCCTACAGTTTCACCGATGATGAAATGCTGACTCAACGCAATATCAATCACTTACATGACTTTTACTGCAATGCGCCGCAACAGCGCCATGTCATCACCCCTGCCCAGTTTGAGCTCGATAAAATCGGGCATTTCGGCATTTTCCGGCGCCATTACCAAAACATTTGGCCGCAGCTGTTTACCACCGTCAGTCGCCAACGGTTCTAAGCCAGCGAGCGAATCAACTGAGCGGTATTGCGGCGGATCAAACGACCACAAGAAACCCGCCCTAAAATGCCAACCACCACAGCACCTGCTAACGGCCCGATCAGCCAGAAGCGCCAATGCAGGGTTGCCGCCATCTCAAATACTTGTGTTTGTAAAATCCACAGTGCCAGTTCCATCGCTAATGTTGCAATCAAGCCACTAATAGCGCCCAGAATTAAGAATTCATAGGTAATACTGCGACTCAGTAGCTTCGAAGGTGCCCCCAGCGTGCGCAGAATCACTAGCTCTTTTTGCCGTTCTTCCAGCGATGCCTGCACCTGCGCTAATAGCACCAAACCACCGGCTATCAATACCAGCACTAGCACAAAACCAATGGCCAGACTGACCTGCGAAATCACCTCACGGATCTGATCGGTGATGGCATCAAGATCAATCAGCGATACCTGAGGGAATGGCCGGAATAGCTCAAACAGTTCGTTTTTGCGATCACTCGGCAGATTAAAACTGGAAATAAAGGTCGCCGGAAAATCGCTTAAGGTCTGCGTGTTAAAGACAAAGTAGAAATTTGGCTGCAAGGTGCCCCAGTTAACCTCACGGACACTAGTAATCGGTACTTCAAACACATTACCGCCAATATTGAATTCCAACACATCGCCAATGCCCAAGCGCATGCGCTCGGCCACTTCCGCTTCAATCGACACTTGTGGTTCGGCATTGTCGCCCCACCACTGGCCAGCGCTGAGGATGTTATTGGGCGGCAAGGTATCACGCCAAGTGAGCTGTAACTCGCGGCCAAAGCCTTCTCGCTGCTCACCGGTTTGCTGATTACCGGCTTCGTCTTCTTTGGTCACTTCATCACGCACCGGCACACCATTCACCGCAGTCATGCGGCCAGGCACGATCGGATACATGTCATTGGCAACAATATCGCGCTCAGCAAAGCGCTGTTGCAAGCTCGATACATCGCCACGATCGACGTTGATAATGAAGTAATTCGGCGCATCAGCGGGCAATTGCCGTTCCCAATCCGCCAACAATTCATTGCGCAACGCCAGTACCAGCAATAACAGCATGATAGCGGTTGAGAAGCTCAGCATCTGCACGCTATTGGCTTTGGCACGGCGCTGTAAGCCAGCCATGGCTAAGCGCCATGCACTACCGGCTTGCATGCCGGCTTGGCGACTGACCTTAATAAATAGCCGACCAATGGACAGCAACAACACCGCCGCCAGCGCGCCACCAGCAAACAGTGCCGATGACAACAACCATTGCTGGCTGTAAATGACCAACAGCGCATAAATGGTGCCGCCTGAAGCCAGCCAATGCAGCCATGACAAGCTGTCGTTGCCAGTCATATCGCGGTTGAGCACCCGTAATGGTGGGATCTGAATCAACCGCAACAACGGATACAACGAGAACATTAAGGCGCTAATTAAACCGGTAGCACTGGCTAACAGATACGGCTTCACGGTTGCAGCAGGCAGAGTTGCACCGAGTTGCGCGGCGACAAATTCAATCACCCAGGCCTGTAGCAGATACCCTAACAACAGCCCCACCGCCACGCTAATCAGTGTTAGCAACAGTAAATGCATGATAAATATGGCTTGGATCTGGCTGCGTGAGCCACCCATGGTCTTAATAATCGCTACGGCATCATAATTGCGCTGACAATAACGCTGTGCCGCCACCGCCACCGCAGTCGCCGCTAACACCACTCCCAGCAAGCTAGCCAGCAACATAAAGCGCTCGGCGCGCTGTAAACTGCGTGCCAATGGCGAATCGCCATCTTCGACACTACGCCAGTTGTGTGTGTCATCATTGAGTTGTGGCAGCAGCCATTGCTCAAAGTCATCTAAACCCGCTTCGTCACCGGCAAATAGCACATTCCAACGCACCCGCGACCCGAGTTGAATCAACCCAGTTGCCTCTAGGTCAACATAGTTGATCAGCACATTGGGGCTGTCGGTGAATACTGAAAAACCAACGTCGGGCTCGTAGGTTAGAACCCGCGTGACGGTGAAGGTTTTTTCACCGACATCCAAACTATCGCCAATTTCAAGCTGCAATTCTTGGAATAATGCCGAGGCTACCCAAGCTTCACCTGAGGCCGGCAGGCCATCGGTAACTTGATCTTCACCAAATGGCTGCAGCGCAGTCTTCAGCTCACCACGCAGCGGATAGCCATCACTGACCGCTTTCACGTCAATCAAGGCTAGCTGATCACCGGCAAAAGCCATGGAGTTGAACACCACCCGCCGCGCTGATTGCACATTGCGCTCGGCGGCAGCTTCTAGCCAAGCATCATCAATCACCCGACGTGAACTGAGCACACGGTCAGCCGCTAAGAATTCGGCACTGCGGGCCAACAAACCGGACTGCAAGCGCTCGGTAAACAGCGACAACGACAACACCGCCGTCACCGACAGCACAATGGCAGCCGCCATAATAGTCAGTTCACCGCGGCGCAATTCGTGTCGTAACAGGCGCCACGAAATTTTATGCCACATGTTGCTGCACCTCGCTCAAACGCCCGGCATCCATCCGCAACACGCGCTGGCAGCGCGCCGCAAGATCACTATCATGAGTCACCATCACCAGCGTGGTACCCGATTCTTGGTTCATCTGAAACAGCAAATCTTCAACCTTCTGGCCGGTCACCGCATCAAGGTTACCGGTCGGTTCGTCGGCAAATAAGATTTTTGGCGTACCAACAAAGGCACGAGCAATGGCGACCCGTTGCTGCTCACCACCCGATAACTGATTAGGGTAATGGGTGAGGCGCTCGCTCAGCCCTACTTTGCCCAATAACTCCCGAGCTTGCTGTTCAGCCTGACGATTACCGGCCAGTTCAGCCGGCAACATCACGTTCTCTAAGGCCGTCAAACTGGGGATCAATAAAAACGACTGAAAGATAAAGCCAATTTTGTCGGCGCGAAGTTTTGCCCGTTGCTCTTCATCCAATTCACTCAATTTTTCGTTATCTATAAGAACATCACCGCTACTGGCGAGGTCCAAGCCAGCAAGCAACGACAACAGGGTTGATTTACCTGAGCCAGAGGCGCCAACAATAGCAACGGTTTCGCCGGCAGCAATCTGCAGGTCAATTGGCTGTAAAATGTGTAGAATACCGTCAGTGGTCTGCACGTCTTTTTGTAATTGAGTGGTTTGAATAAGCATTTATGAAAAATTTCCTTGTAAAATTTAGCGTTATCGTCGCGATTCTGTTCTTTATACGGCCAGTTTCGGCAAATGTCTCACTGGTGGTTTTAGGTGATAGTCTCAGTGCCGGCTATGGTATGGCGCAAAGTGAGTCATGGGTCGGTATTTTGCAGCAGCGCTGGCAAACTACTCACCCCGATATCACCCTCATTAACGCCAGTATCAGTGGTGACACCACCCAAGGCGCGTTGAATCGTTTGCAAGGCGTGATTGACCGGCATCAGCCTACCGCGGTGTTCGTTGAACTTGGTGGTAATGATGGCTTGCGCGGCTTTGTTCCTGCAAGCATTCAAGACAATTTGTTACAAATAATCGATAAGCTGCAGCAAAGTGGCGCTGAGGTGGCGTTAAGCCAAGTGCGTATTCCGCCCAACTATGGTGGACGTTACAGTGACATGTTTGCCGAGATCTTTCCAGCTGCGGCAGAACAGGCTGAGATAGCGCTGATTCCGTTTTTTATGGAAACTATTATTGAAAACGAAGATTTAATGCAAAACGATGGCATTCACCCGAACCGCAGCGCGCAGCCGTTAATTGCCGACATTATGGAGCCGTATATGTTGCAGTTAGCACGGGGAGAATTAGAGCAGTAAAGCAAGTGGCGTCCCCTAGGGGATTCGAACCCCTGTTACCGCCGTGAAAGGGCGGTGTCCTAGGCC
>NZ_RJLC01000013.1 GCF_003999375.1 Pseudidiomarina mangrovi | reverse complement strand
TGCCATCCCCGCCATGTGTACGGCTCATAAAAATCGCGCCACCCATGACCTTGGCGGCAGCCATGGAACCACCGATTTCACCCAAGCGGTCATTAACCGGCTGTAAGCAGCACTGCGAAAAAAGGACCTCATGCTTTGTTCCAGTCTCCTCTAGCGAGGAGATTGGATGCTAAATGATTGAGCTACTCAATTATGGGCTTACGTCGACCCAGTTCAAAACTGGAACTTGATGCTGTCGCAACTGAGCATCCACTTCGAAGCCCGACTGGATGATCACATAGACCTATGAAAACTTTGCTGACACAGAATATTGAACACCCTAAACTTTAGGCCCGCTTTAGACGCACCGCCTCCTGATAAATCTCGTTTCTCAATCGGTTCAGATCATTATTTAGCTTTTCTTCATCTTTTCCTTCGACTAGATGATCGTTGTATTCAGAGATCATGAGATCATTAAATGATCCCATACCTCCGTACCAAGATAAAATCTCTTCGAGCAAATAAAGGTCTAAACTGTTTCCGCCTCTTTTCAAAACAGCTTGTATTTTGTCCGCCCAAAAAGTCTCCCCAACGGAGCGTAACAAAGCTTCGCAAGTCATGAGCAGTTGAATCAAAGTCTTCATATCCGTCCCTTCTATTGAATCCACTTGGGATCTACACGAGGAATGTATACTTGATTGACACCCCCCAGAATTTGGCCAACGCCAGTAGACTGCGGAGCAGCGGCACCTTCATAAATTGTTGTGCCTTTGGGCACTCGAATGCTAACAGCATTTTGTGCTGTGTTTCCCCATTGCGGCGCAAGTGCGGAATCCAATTGGGATTGAAGCGGACCACTTGGTTTTGTTCGAGTCCAATAGGGACCGAGCTTTCCGGCACTACCGCCGTAAACTCTGTAGAGAGTAGTAGTTTCAGATACCGTCGTAGCCGTATAAGACCCGCTTCTAAACGTGGCAGCTACAGCGTCGTCCAGCGGACCAGAGTTCGTTGGCCCATAACGTACCCCCTTTGTAACATTCGCTACTGCTTTAAACTTACTTGTAATAAGCAAAACTGCTGGTATGGCCATCCCTTCCAATTCGCCGTTACTCCCGGCAATTAAAATCTCCGCTCCAGCTTTAACTCCAGTAATCTCAGCTAAAATTTCTCCATCAACCAAACCGCCTGTGTTTTCAGTGAGTGTGTCCGCGGCGCCAGTTACTGCGCCTAATATAACGTATTCGCGATTATCCCAAAATGAGTTCCACATGAATGATAGCGCCTCTGAAGCAGTAGCGCCACGGTGAGCCTCTTCGTTAACGGCATTATGGGCACCAATCTCAGAAGCTTCAGTGTTGTTCACTGCTAGTTGAGATTGCTTCTCTTTACCATTGTTCTCAGACTGACCAGACCCAGACGTTGAAACGCAAAACGGGCAATCCTTGGGATAGTCAAATGGGCCTCTAGAACCTGGCTCCTCACATGAAAATAGTGAAAAACAGCGGCCTTCTTTATAGGCCAAATACCCGCTAGGATCCGTTCCAAATAATGGATTATTCATAATATAACTGTACGGGTTTATACTCTGGCTGTTGCCAGGCTCCTGAATAAACGGATCCACGCTCAGGAAACGTCCAAGGTTGTAATCGTACACCCGTCCGTTCATATGAATCAGTTGCGCTTCATCAATATGCTCATGGTCGGTAAAACCCCGCATAGTAAACGGTGTGCCGTTGGCAACGTTAAAGAGGGTTGCCGAGGAGCTTGGCTGCATGGTGCCATAGCGGGGCTTGCCGAACGGGTCGTAGCTGCGATGCTCCATGATGAGATTGTTGTGATTGGTGAGTGTCACAACAGAGCCTAAACGGTCGCGCAGGGTGTAGGTGATTTCATGGCTCGCCAAGGCCTGACTCGCATGCTCCGTACGCTTGATGACAGCGATATCATCAATGTAGGTGCGGGTAATGGTGTCACCGCCTGTCAGCTCCACTTCGACAGAGCCATCAATGTAATACAGCGTGCTAGAGCTGCCGATGACCTTCTTGAAGCGCTGCCAGTTGGCATCATAGGAGAAACTCACCGTGGTGCCGTTGGCCGTGATTTGCGTGGGCTTGTTCATCGCGTTATAGGTGATGCTCTTACCCGCGCCACTTGTCAGGTTACCGTTGTTATCATAAGTAAAACTTGCACTACCACCACCAACAAGCGTTGCGCTCAGCACTGCATTAGGCCCGGCATTACCGCTATTACTCTTACCGCTTGCGCCGTAGGTCATGCTACTGGCATAGTCGCTTTTCTGCGTGAGGTTTCCGGTGGCATCGTAGCTGTAGGAGATACTGCCGCCTGAAGTCAGACTGCTGCTAGTCAGCCGGTGCAGGTCATCATAGCTATAGCTTTCAGTTGAACTTGATGCGCCGTTGTTGCTATAGACCGTCTGGCTTGCCAGGTTACCGAAGCTGCCGTAGAAGTACTCAAGGTAATGGAGCTCATGCCCCATCGCACTTGAAGCGTTGACTCGCTTGAGCTGACCAGAGACCTGGTCATAACTTCTGTTCTCATACAAGGTACCGTTGTTTCTCTCCATCTGGGTGATATTCTGCAAGGCATCGGCCTGAAGGTTTTCCTGATAGACAAAGCCAGAGCCGGCATTTTTTACCCTAAGTACATTGCCGTACGGGTCATACTCATAAGCCACCTTAATGCCACTGGCATGCTCAATGGCTTTCACCCGACCATAATTGGCGTCAAACTCGGTACGTGACGTGTACGTGGTGCCATTAACGACCGTATCTTTTTGCACCATACGGCTGTAGGTGTCGTAATAGTAGTTCACCTGGTGCCCAATGG
>NZ_RJLC01000002.1 GCF_003999375.1 Pseudidiomarina mangrovi | reverse complement strand
TGCCATCCCCGCCATGTGTACGGCTCATAAAAATCGCGCCACCCATGACCTTGGCGGCAGCCATGGAACCACCGATTTCACCCAAGCGGTCATTAACCGGCTGTAAGCAGCACTGCGAAAAAAGGACCTCATGCTTTGTTCCAGTCTCCTCTAGCGAGGAGATTGGATGCTAAATGATTGAGCTACTCAATTATGGGCTTACGTCGACCCAGTTCAAAACTGGAACTTGATGCTGTCGCAACTGAGCATCCACTTCGAAGGCCGACTGGATGATCACATAGACCTATGAAAACTTTGCTGACACAGAATATTGAACACCCTCGAGTTGCGCGTAGAAAACGCTGTTATTTCAGTTTAACGGAATTTTCTACTTATAACTGCTCCGATTTTTCAGGCGGATTACACATAGCCTATCGACCTAATTTACGCACTAATGGTCATTTTAGCCATTGTCCAATGTCTACCTGTCCGCTCCATTTTTTTGCAGGCTCCCAAGGCCAAAATCATCAATTAATGTATAGGATTTGTGATAAAGTTGCTCTGGATGGTCAGTGAGAAGCTCAAACATAATAACGCCCTTATTTACACTGTATATGTAACTAACGAGAGGAGATTCGGTAAGTAATTTGTCCGTTAAAACAAAATGATAGTAAATATCGCCTTTGACTTCTGATGTTATTTCCACGAGTTCCAGAACCTTGTCTTCGTCCAGGTTCCAAGCGCTCGGAGCTGAAAGTGGTGTTAACGGAATATAGAAATACGAAAGAATGGTAAAGCCGTCTTTTTTTTCAATGTCCGTTGGTATACCAAAATGGCCAAAATAAGCAACTACATTTTTGTTCTTTTTATCGCCCGGTTTGAACACCACCATTTCACCATCAACATTCAGGTAATTCGCCTCTAAATTGAACTGTTGCGCACTAATGCCTTGTGAAAATAAAAAGTTTAATAATATTGCAGCCACCAAAATCTTCATACTTCACCTCCTATCATAAGTACGCATAAATTCCATATACTCATTCGCTTTTTGCTCTATGTCAAAATGTTTTATACTGGCATAGTCTCCTTCACTATTGCGAGGGTAGACTAAATCTCTCACCAAATGAGCACCTTCATGACTAACCACATCTTTTATTCCTCCATATCCAAGCCGCAGTTTTTTACCGTAACCTGATACTGGTCGTCCATTGGCTCCCATCGCACGTGCAGAAGATCTATAGAAAGTAACCGTTGCTCCAGTTCCGTCCTTGTAAATGCCAGCCTCCGCGAATCGTAATGGGGGCTCATCTTTACTATATTTGAAACTTGCAGATCGGAGATTAATCTGTGCTTCTTCTAAGTGCTTTCGTCTTTCATCATCTAAAGAAGAATCTTTTAAAGCGCGATCTACCGTCTCAATATGGTCGGATATTCCGTTATCCAATAAGTACATCAGCTTGCGATCAAACTCATCGAGATCGCTAGCATCTGTATCATCTGCAAGTGTTAAATGGTTAGGTGTCCATTTTTCCGGCACCGTCACATCATCTACCGATAATGCATTCACGTGATTCTGCGATCCAATCTGAGCCGTATTCTTAACATCAACCGTAAATGCTTGACCATTAATAGCGGTGGTAGCAGAGCTGACGCCATTATTCCCTTCGGCTTTGAGTGTCTTACCATCCTCACTTAAGCTGGCAGTACCGAGGCTATTACCGTCTTTGTCAACGATCTCCGCAGTACCACCGGCTTCTAGCCCACACTCTCCTACTGTTTGGTCGGCCTGACACGACAAGTAGCCGCTGGGATCGGTTCCTCCCAGCGGATTATTCATAATATAGGAGTAAGGATTCATGGACTGGCTGTTGCCAGGGCTTTGAATAAACGGATCCACGCTCAGGAAACGTCCAAGGTTGTAATCGTACACCCGTCCGTTCATATGAATCAGTTGCGCTTCATCAATATGCTCATGGTCGGTAAAACCCCGCATAGTAAACGGTGTGCCGTTGGCAACGTTAAAGAGGGTTGCCGAGGAGCTTGGCTGCATGGTGCCATAGCGGGGCTTGCCGAACGGGTCGTAGCTGCGATGCTCCATGATGAGATTGTTGTGATTGGTGAGTGTCACAACAGAGCCTAAACGGTCGCGCAGGGTGTAGGTGATTTCATGGCTCGCCAAGGCCTGACTCGCATGCTCCGTACGCTTGATGACAGCGATATCATCAATGTAGGTGCGGGTAATGGTGTCACCGCCTGTCAGCTCCACTTCGACAGAGCCATCAATGTAATACAGCGTGCTAGAGCTGCCGATGACCTTCTTGAAGCGCTGCCAGTTGGCATCATAGGAGAAACTCACCGTGGTGCCGTTGGCCGTGATTTGCGTGGGCTTGTTCATCGCGTTATAGGTGATGCTCTTACCCGCGCCACTTGTCAGGTTACCGTTGTTATCATAAGTAAAACTTGCACTACCACCACCAACAAGCGTTGCGCTCAGCACTGCATTAGGCCCGGCATTACCGCTATTACTCTTACCGCTTGCGCCGTAGGTCATGCTACTGGCATAGTCGCTTTTCTGCGTGAGGTTTCCGGTGGCATCGTAGCTGTAGGAGATACTGCCGCCTGAAGTCAGACTGCTGCTAGTCAGCCGGTGCAGGTCATCATAGCTATAGCTTTCAGTTGAACTTGATGCGCCGTTGTTGCTATAGACCGTCTGGCTTGCCAGGTTACCGAAGCTGCCGTAGAAGTACTCAAGGTAATGGAGCTCATGCCCCATCGCACTTGAAGCGTTGACTCGCTTGAGCTGACCAGAGACCTGGTCATAACTTCTGTTCTCATACAAGGTACCGTTGTTTCTCTCCATCTGGGTGATATTCTGCAAGGCATCGGCCTGAAGGTTTTCCTGATAGACAAAGCCAGAGCCGGCATTTTTTACCCTAAGTACATTGCCGTACGGGTCATACTCATAAGCCACCTTAATGCCACTGGCATGCTCAATGGCTTTCACCCGACCATAATTGGCGTCAAACTCGGTACGTGACGTGTACGTGGTGCCATTAACGACCGTATCTTTTTGCACCATACGGCTGTAGGTGTCGTAATAGTAGTTCACCTGGTGCCCAATGG
>NZ_RJLC01000004.1 GCF_003999375.1 Pseudidiomarina mangrovi | reverse complement strand
GCGTAGGGTGTAGGTGATTTCATGGCTGGCCATCGCCACGCCAGCGTGCTCGGTGCGCTTGATAATAGCGATATCATCGATGTAGGTGCGGGTGATGATGTCCCCGCCTGTGTACTCAACCTCAACCGAGCCATCAATGTAATACAGCGTTTTAGAGCTGCCGATAGCCTTCTTGTAGCGCTGCCAGTTGGCATCGTACCAGAAGCTCACTGTGGTGCTGCCAGCAGTGATGTGGGTCGGCTTATTCATGGCGTTGTAGGTAATGCTCTTGCCCGCACCGCTGGTCAGGTTACCGTTGTTGTCGTAGGTAAAGCTTGCGGTGCCGCCGCCGACAAGCGTCGCGCTCAGCACCGCGTTGGGTCCGGCGTTACCACTATTAGTCTTACCGGCTGAGCCGTAACTCATGCTGCTGGCGTAATCGCTCTTCTGTGTCAGGTTACCGGTGGCATCGTAGCTGTACGAGATACTGGGGCCTGAGCTTAAGTTGCTGTAGGTTAAGCGGTGCAGGTCATCGTAGTTGTAGCTTTCGGTCGAGACTGAAGCCCCATTGTTGCTGTAAACCGTTTGACTAGCCAGATTACCGAAGCTGGCATAGGTGTAATCGATGTCATGCAGTTCATTGCCCATGGCGCTTGTCGCACGAACCCGCTTCAGCTGACCAGAGACCGGTTCGTAGGTCCGGCACTCGTAGAGCGTGCCGTTGCTCTTCTCCGACTGCGTGATGTTCTGCAGCACGTCGGCCTGGAGGTGTCAACCAACTTGAAAAATACCGACGGTGACGCGGCTACATCGACTTAAGAAAAACTAGGCTGAAACAGAATAGTGAACTCCATCAAGCAGGATTCTTCAAACCTACTTGGCGACTATAAGCCCTGATCGCGTAATCTGATCGATTGTATAATAGATGTTTCTATATTTTTTGCCGCAGCCCTCCAATCACTCTCTGATTCTCCAGAATTAGGTATATAATTGAATTTTAGCTTTAGATAATGGGTTTCGGACAGTCTTGCCACATAATGAGGGGTCGGAGGCTTGCTTAGATAAGTAATAGTATAATATACAAATTCTGTTCCGTTGATTTTGATATCGTCATATTTATTCGGCAGCACTACAACCGGCACACCGTCAATATAGTTACCTATCATTTCCTCATGGATAATTTCATTGCGCTTCTTGAGGGCCACTTTTAAATCGTTGATGGTTTGTAACTTAGCGTCTTCGGTAGTGTGAACAGACGCAGTAAATTTCAAGCTCCCGTAAACTCGACCAATAAACTTAGATTTCCATCCCCAAATTTTACTTATAAAATAATGACTGTCTTGCTTATCGTAAATAGATTTATCTTTTACATCCACTGCGGAAGGAATTTCCTTTTCTTTTCCGAAGATAAACTCGCTTCTCTGCTCTTTATCCGGTAACGAAATTTCCAATACTTTATCACCAAAACTAATTTTGTGCTGTATCATCTGTCCACTCCCCGAATCCTGCTTACTGAATGCACAGCTTGTAAATAGCAGGACTGCCGCCAATAGTACTAAATGTTTCATGGGTGCTCCTAATGCGTATATTGACACGTTTGACACGGCATGGTGTGGGGACTCCAGTACGGGTCGCTCTTACTCCCAGCTAAAGACGGTATATTCCATATCGACCGAATTATCTTAAATGGATTCACTGTATTAAGCCCAACAATATTGGGGATTGCATCACCAGGGTGATTCAAAAAGCCCCGAATATTGACATTCGAAGATGCCATTATACGTTTGGTCATCCAAATATTACTGGCTGACCCATGAAACGCAACCGTAGTGTTAGATAAGTCTTTTCCCGAATACCTGACAGCCTCAGCAAAAATTGCACCACCTTGACTATGGACGGCCCATTTTACTCGTATGCCAGCTTTTTGTGTATCATCCAATACTTTGGCGAGCCCTTTCGCCATATCAGTAGTCGCGCCCATTTTGTCTTTGAACGCTTCCCATATATCGGCAAAGAAGTTTACTGATGGGTTATGGTACAGGGTGTATTCTGTAATTTCGTCATCTCCATAGGCATGCTCTAAATGCGCTCCCATTAGCTGTGCTGCCTCGTCTGCGTTAGTCAGAATGCCGTTAACCGCAGCATCCCCAGTCGTTACCGAGTCTACTTTCCCTACGAATTCCCAATCGTCACCAACTTTGACCACTTTATAGAGGGTGCCACCCGACGTTGATCTTGCGCCGCCTGCAGGCTTTTTCTTAACAAGCCCAGCCTCTTCCAGTCTGGTCATTAAGCCAGCCGCTTCAGCGCCGGTAATATTGTTGTCGCGGTTTAGATTGACCATCCCGTTGTCAACATCCACCTTGAAGCCGAGTGCGCCCAGAATTTCTCGAAGTTGGTCTTCTGTACCTCCATTGCTCCTATCCCAAATGACCGTCCGTATAAAGTACCCACTGGGGTCCGTCCCCGCCAGCGGGTTATTCATAATGTAGGAGTAAGGATTCAGCGACTGGCTGTTGCCGGGCTCCTGGATGAACGGGTCGACACTTAAGAACCGGCCTAAGTTGTAATCGTACACCCGGCCGTTCATGTGAATCAACTGCGCTTCATCAATGTGCTCGTGGTCGGTGAAACCCCGCATGGTGAAGGGTGTGCCGCCAGCAACATTCCACAGTGTTGCTGACGGGCTGGCCTGCATGGTGCCATAGCGTGGCTTGCCAAACGGATCGAAACTGCGGTGCTCCATGATGAGGTTGTTGTGGTTCGTCAGCGTCACCACCGAGCCTAAACGGTCGCGTAGGGTGTAGGTGATTTCATGGCTGGCCATCGCC
>NZ_RJLC01000016.1 GCF_003999375.1 Pseudidiomarina mangrovi | reverse complement strand
AGTCAAACGAGTAGTTGGATGAGTTGTTTCCCTTAGCATCCGACATGCGGAATAGCTCCTTTAATTCTTATTGTGTGAACGGGTTGTAATGATAGTATCTGAGCGAAATTTGGCCAAATTTGATTGGCCGGAGGCGGCAACGCCGCCGGGGTTTGGTTGCGCAGCAGCCAAACCCCATCTTTTGCGATGCCGCGTTAACTGCCTGCCCCTTAAGCGACCGCGATGCTTAAGTGCCTGCCCCTTAACCTTAAGTGCCTATGCTTAAGTGCCTGCGCCTTAGCGATGGAGCTGGCGCCAAAGCAGGTCGTTGACCTCGGGTTCGGTGGGGGTATAGCCAGTTGGGGCGGCGAGCAGCAGCTCGCGTAGCCGCTCAATGCGGAAGTTCTGGCAGGCATCGTCGAGATCATCGAGCAAGGCCGCCATGCGCGGCCACTCCCAGTACTCTTCAATGGCACGCATAATACGCGGGTGCGAGCAGTCGACCACGTTGTCGCCAATCAGCAGCTCTTCGTAGAGCTTCTCACCAGGGCGCAGGCCGCTGAACACGATAGCGATATCGCCGTGGGGGTTATCGTTGTCCTTCACTTCTAGCCCCGACAAGTGAATCATTTTCTTGGCTAGATCAACAATGCGCACGGGCTCACCCATATCCAGCACGAACACGTCACCGGAGCTACCCATGGTGCCGGCTTGGATCACCAGCTGCGCGGCCTCCGGAATGGTCATAAAGTAGCGGGTTATGTCGGGGTGGGTCACGGTGACCGGGCCACCTATTTCAATTTGGCGCTTGAATAACGGCACCACAGAGCCTGATGAACCCAGTACGTTACCAAAGCGCACCATGGCAAAACGGGTAGATACCCCTTCGCGAGAAGCCAATGCCTGCAACACCAGCTCTGACAAGCGCTTAGTAGTACCCATCACGTTAGTGGGCCGCACCGCTTTGTCGGTCGAAATCAACACAAACTGCTCAACACCGGCGCTGATAGCTGCTTCGGCGGTATGCCAGGTACCGAACACGTTATTGCGCACACCCTCAACCATGTTGAATTCAACCAGCGGCACATGCTTATAAGCGGCGGCGTGATATACCGTCTGCACTTTAAAGGCTTTCATGACCGCTTCAACGCGGTTGCGGCGCTGCACGGTACCGATAATCGGGTAAATCGGTACTGTGATGCCCAAGCGCTTGGCCATAGCCAGCAATTCGCCTTCAATGCTATACAGCCCGTACTCGCTTAATTCGTACAACACCAAGGCGGCAGGTTGCTGCTGAATAATTTGTCGGCATAGCTCACCACCAATAGAGCCCCCCGCCCCAGTGACAAGCACCACTTTACCGCGAATGTGCTTGGCCATGAGTGCGGCATCGGGTGCGACGGCATCGCGACCGAGCAGATCTTCAATGTGCACGTCTTGCAGGGCATCAATGCTGAGATCGCCATTAACCATATCGGCCATACCAGGCACGGTTTGCACGCGTATATTGAGTGGTTCTAACGATTCAAGGATTTGTTTACGGGCAGCGCGGGTGCTGGAGGGTAGCGCCAGCAAGATGCGTTCTATGTGCTGGGCTTTAACGGTAGCGGCCACTTTATCGGGGGCAATAACAGGGATGCCCAAAATAGTGGAGCGCTGCAAGGTAACGTCGTCGTCAACAAACACCACGGGGTGAAATTGCTCGCCATTTAATAGCGCTTGGGCAAGCTGGCGGCCGGCTGAACCGGCACCATAAATCATTACGCGGGTTTTGCGACGGCTAATCATACGCTGATAGATTTCACGCATGGCCAAACGGCTACCGCCAATCATCAGTAATGACATTAAGCCATAATTGACAATGGCATCTAGAGGTAAGGTGACACTGAGTACTTGCACCAAGGTATACAGCCACAAGGTAGATACCACAACGCCAACAAACACCACGCCTAAAGCACGAATGCTGACGTAACGCACCACGGCGCGGTACAAGCCAAGTTTAATGAATACGGCGATAGAGCCTATGGTGAGTAACGCATAAAGCGCAACCCAATGCAGGGCTAAACCCGGTGGGTTCAGAGAAACGTTGAGGCAATAGGCAACAATGAGGGCAACAAACATGGCGGCCGCGTCGGCGGCCAAGCTGACCACGCGCTTGATAGCGCGGGGCAATTGGAGGATTTTAATCAACAGCTGCACGGCAATATCTTCCAAAAGAGATTGCGTGAGAGTATAGCGATGTTAAGGATGTGTTACAACAACGAAAAAAGCGCCCGTAGGCGCTCTTTTACGAGATATTACAAAGTAATTTAGCCTTGCGCTGAAGCAAACACGTCCCGCATTACAGCCTGAGTCTGGGCTATTTCTACATCAGTCAGCGTTGGATGCACCAAGAACATCAGCGATGTCTCACCAAGCTCTCGGGCAACGGGTAATGGCACTGCTGGGCGCCAACCGGTATTGTCGAATGCCTTCTCTAAATACACTTCTGAGCATGAACCTTGATAGCACGGCACACCGCGCGCATAGATTTCTTCAATGATACGGTCGCGTGTCCAACCATTAGCTAAGCGCTCAGGGTTGATGAACATGTAGCACTTGTAAGCACCATGTGCACAACTAGCGACTGAGGGGGCATTGCCGGCAACGCAGCTTGCGCAAGTTTTCGGGCAAGTGCCTAGTGCTGAATCAGGTACACGGATCAAATCGAATTCGCGGCCGACTGACCATAAGGCTTCGGCATTTCGCTGGCGAACGCGTGTCCACTCAGCCATACGTTTTAGTTGAATGCGGCCGATAGCAGCTTGTACTTCAAGCATACGCCAGTTGGTACCAAAACTTTCGTGTAACCAGCGAAAGCCGGGCGGATGTTCACGCTCGTAAACCGCTTCATAGCTTTTACCGTGGTCTTTGAACGACCACATTTTTCGCCACAACGCTTCATCATTAGTGGTAACCATACCGCCTTCACCACCTGTGGTCATGATCTTGTCTTGGCAGAACGACCAAGCGCCAACGTGGCCAATACTGCCTACAGAACGACCTTTGTACCGCGTGCCGTGTGCCTGGGCGCAGTCTTCAATAACATACAGGCCATATTTAGCAGCCAGTGCCATGATTGGGTCCATATCAGCGGCGCGGCCGGCCAAGTGCACCACAATAATAGCCTTAGTCTTGGGCGTTATGACTGGCGCTATAGTATGCGCTTCAATATTCTGTGAATTACGGTCTACGTCGGCAAAAATAGGGATTGCACCCGCGTTGACTACGGTCGAGATAGACGCAATGAAGGTGCGTGGTGTGACGACCACTTCATCGCCCGCACCAATGCCTAACGCAACTAGTGCTACGTCTAGTGCTAACGTGCCATTCGAGAGTGCTATAGCGTGGTTCGTACCAGCCCATGTGGCGAATTCTTTTTCGAACTCGCGACATTCAGTACCCGTCCAGTAGTTGACGCGATTGGATAAAACTACATCATGAACAGCCTTGGCTTCTTCTTCTGAGAATGCCGGCCAAGGGGAGAATGGGGTGTTTAGCATAAATTTGATTCAATCCTTAGAGAACGCTGATATATCAAGCAAATCATTGACATCGCCGGGATAAACTCCGTCGATATAGAAAGATGTTTCAGGCAGCGCATCGAAATCAGATTTCAAGATTGCGACTTGATAAAGATCACACCAACGCCCTTTTCTGAACACGGCCTCTCTAGCACAGCCTTCAACACGCCAACCGCACTTCTTCACATAAGCAGCCATTGAAGGTCCATTGAAATCTAAAATGGCACTATATAAACGGCGCAATCCCACGTTATAAAAGGCCCAGGCCATCGTCAGCATGATTGACTCCGTTCCATACCCTTTTTTCACTTTGCTTGGTAATAGCTTAGTAGCGGTTAATGCACTTTGATTGTGCCAGTCAATATCCCATAACCCCGTGACACCAATCGCCTCATTCGTGGCCAAATCAATAACCATGAGTCGAACTGTGCTAGGATCTTTATGTTGATTCTTCATCCAATCAATTTGCTGAATGCCAGACACAGGGTTGCTCCACCCAACGACCATAGTACTAACAAAGGTGTCATTCGCTAGTTCAGTTAATACTCCGATATCGTGTTCTTCAATCGCACGCAGCCCGATGTTCTTTGACTTAATCATAGTGAAAATTCCTTTAGCTAAATAAGTGGTGCTCTATACTTAGGAAAGTAATTACTCTCAGTATCGAGGTTAGCGTTCTCAATTCTGCTATTAACTAGCTCAGCATAAACTTGTTCATCGAAAACTTTGGTTAAAAGCGAAAAAGTAACTGGATCAGCCTTGGTAAAAGACTTTTTAAATTTAAAAAGGCTATCTTCCTTGGTACCGACACCTCCACCAAGATTGAAGGTCTTGAATCCATTCGCAGCGCCCCACTCCATCGCTTTGTAGATTAGTAAGTTCATCGCTGGAATACCGCGAGCAGAGCTACTTGAACCAGAAAGATGATAGTTCATAGTGCTATTATTATGTGTGATTAAAGCAGCGCAGAGTAACTCGCCATCAAGTTCAGCCTTAAAGTAACTAAACGCCCCCTTAAGCCGCTCATCGAACATATCGTGAAATGACAGAGGGAAAAAATAAAAGTCTCCTGCCTGCGCTCTACCCATTGTTTCATCGTAAATTTGTTTAAAATCTTTGGGAGATAGCACCTCACTACCACCCCAGATTATCTCGACACCAAGCTTTTCAGCCTTGCGAATCACGTTTTTACTTTTTGATGGAACATTTGCCCATAAGTCCTCTTGGCTAAGATCGATATTCACAATTGGTCCAACATCTTGTTGCTGGTACCATGGATTAAGCAATGCAATATCACAGCTATTTGGATGAGTGCGTATAACTTCAGATACAATCTCTCGTTCTTGGCAGCTGCGCTGATAGTCTTCTAGAAACTGGAGAATTCCTTCAGGGCTACTATTTCCTTGCACAATCCAGCCTCCGTAGCCATAAGGTGATGTCAAATCAAAAAGGGCGGTGCCAAGAATGGATCGAAGCTGAACCACATTACAAGCCCTAAAGCTATTTCCCGTATAATAGACAAGAAAAGGTTCACCTTCACTTACCAAAGCAAACGACTCGGCGTAACCATGATGATAGTAAATATCGGATTGTTCGAACGATTCAACGACAGCTTGCCAGCGCTCACTGTCATTTAGCGATATCCATTCAATTGACAACATCTATTCCTTCTAAAGCTTGTTTCAGTATCTTAGCGAGCAGAAAAATTTCGTGTTCGCCATAGCGGAAATCTGTTGGTATAACCAACATTCTTTGGCTAAAAACTTTGTCTGCTTCTGTCATGTATTGATCGTCGACTGGCCACAAAACGGCCGGGTAGACATCTTTTTCTATAAGCGATTTCTTAACCTGTTCGCGTGCGTTATTGTCCTTAAAACCAATAATAAAAAATACATCATCATCAATAAGTTCAACATAGCAAAAGGAGTCACTTAGAATGCTTGCCAATAACTTATTATTTTGCCGACGAGCGCCCAGGTAATAGGTCATATCCAAGTGGCTTAGTTGTTTGTCAGGCATTACAGAACCGCTTGGATTTCTTACATCCCCAAATGCTGATTCGCATTCGGAAAAGGTGTTAAGAAAGCCATTCTTCTCGGCAACCTTGTTCTGCAAGTAAAGTGACTTTGTCGACATCGCCAAGCTAACACGTTGAAAATTATTTAAATGATTATCTGTCGCCGAAGGAGTGTGTAAAGGGGACTGTGAGTGAATAGATAAGAGTTTCAGATACCCACCGTCAGCAATAGGCAGTATTTTCCTCAGTGAGCCGAATTCATAATCCACATCGAAAGAATAACGAAAATCGCTAGCGGGGTTATGGGTTTTATCGAGGACGACGATGGGGTTGCCATTTAACTCCAGTCTACTCGGGTTACCAAAGTACTCAGGAACAACAACGATGTCTGTTGCTTTAAATGCATTGGTCGTGACAACTGGTTTGTATGGGGTGCTAGGGTAAATTTTAACATTGTATTCACGTGCCAGAGCACTAGTGATCGGGTGACAATAATAGCTTGGCATCCATATCGTAAATTCCCGCTGTTCCGCCTCGTTTATCGAGGTAATACTGCGAATGACCGCATAGAGTGCATCACGGCCACTTCCAAGGAAAACACTATCCTCATCTGTCCAAGTTGAGTCTGAAAAAACTAGTACCGTTTCTTCATAGAACGAACCAAATTCCTGTTTTTTTGAAGTCATGGATACATTAATGCTTAACGATACTTCTTTGAACGGAGTTCGTGAAAACTAATCGGTCGCGCTTCCGCTTGCCCAATTCCATCTGATCGAATAACTTTGTATACCGTCAAAAATAGTATCTTGATATCAAGCCACAACGAGTAATTGTCAACATACTCGATATCAAATTTAAACTTATCTTCCCAACTAAGAGAATTACGCCCCTTAACCTGAGCCAAACCAGTAATTCCGGGACATACTTCATGTCGACGGAATTCCTCGGGTGTATAAAACGGAATGTACAATATGGATAATGGACGCGGCCCAACTAGACTCATATCCCCCTTGAGCACATTCCAAAGTTCCGGAAGCTCATCAAGACTAGTCGAACGTAAAAGCTTTCCAAATCGAGTTAAGCGTTCGGGGTCTGGAAGTGGATCTCCATTTTCGTCATGAGCATCCAACATGGTCCGAAACTTGATCATTTCAAACGGCTTACCATTTCTTCCTGGGCGCACTTGCCGAAAAAATATCGGACTGCCTAGTTTTATTCTAACCAGTAATATCACAATCAATAAAACCGGCAATAGCATAACCAGTGCAATTAACGAGACAATGATATCGAAGAATCTTTTTATCAACACAAAATGACCTCTGGTTGTTACAAAACTATGATTGCGTTCATTTCCGACGCAAATTGCAATGGGGTCAGTATATGATTTTTCTCTACCGAATTAGTGTCGTGAAAGCCTTGCTGAATTTCTTTGAACATTTGCACAACTGAAAAAACATCTGCTTTAACTGCTTCACCAGCTCTATGTTCATAAACCCAACGCGCTACTGCTGTATCCTTCCCACAAATCGCAAGTATACTGCAACCTGAAGCCAGATAAGAGGACGACTTACTTGGGAATGCATACTTCGTCACTTCATCATCTATTGGCAAAATTGCCCATCGGTGTTCAGCAACGAGTTTATTGGCTGAAGAAGGTTTGACATAGCCATGGTAGGTAACTTGAGAGTGTTTCCCAGCAAGCTCTTCAATTTTAGGGCCGTATACACCACCACCCGCGAAACTGAAGTTAAGTGTGCCGCCCCCATTAATATAACTTTCAATCGCATCCAAAAGCACTGGAATTTGTTGGACTCGCCCTGCATTTCCGCAAAACACAAAATCTTTAGTTTTTGGCGTGTTGCGAATCTCTTCAGGCATCTCAAATGAGGGATTAGCGACTAAATGAACCGGCGCCTTAGTTCTCGATACCTTACGTATGTATTGCGCCATGTCGTCTGACAAAGTAACCAAATGTGTGGCATGTCTCAGAGTAATATTATCGAGCCCTCGAAGTAGCTTAAACACCCATTTGTTCATCGGAATAACAAGGTTTGTAATTTCTGGATGAATATCTTGCAAATGATAAGTGTATTTAGCCCGAAAAAGCGCGCAATAAATAAACACTAGAAATGGGACAACAACGGGTGGGTTGGTCGACACATAAACATGCTTCGGTCGAGCGCGGCATAATGACCAAAAGACAAAGGGGCTAAACAGGAGTGCATCAAAAATACGTCTTACTAAACTACTCGCTGAGTTAGAACGACTTTTGGCAACATAAAACTTAACGCCGTGGCCACGGTTCTGCTTTGCCGCTTCAGCGGCAATATCAGTCTTTGCTTGGGCTATTACACATGCTTTACCATTATTAGCAATCACTTGCTCAGCCATTTGAAACTTGGCTTCGCCTAATATTTCACTTTCAGGCCAAAACGAGCGATTAATTATCGCTAGATCGCACTTCTTCTCAAGCATTACCAATCATACCGACTAAACGAATCCATATTCTTCCAGTGTATCGTAAGCTTGGCTGTACCCGTGATCAAACGTACAACGCGCTCTGATGTATTTCTGATTTTGTATTCTTCGGGTATTTCACGCTTAGTGCCCGAGAATACATCGCGGCTTGCAGTCGCTATCCGAATACCTTCAATCAAGGTATCTTTGTCCAAGCCGGTCAGTGCAATAGCGCCGGTATCTAGAGCTTCAGGGCGCTCAATTGAGCGGCGCATGGTTACCGCTGGAAAGTCCAAAATCGATGATTCTTCACTAATAGTGCCGCTATCTGAAATGGCGCAGTAGGCTTCCATTTGTAGCTTGTTGTAGTCGAAGAAGCCAAAGGGCTTTAAGAAACGGATATCGCCAATGACTTTGTCTAAGCCTAACTTTTCTAAACGATTACGCGTGCGTGGGTGGGTAGAAACAACTATTGGGTACCCGTATTCTTCGTACAGCGCATTCAAAGCCTCAACCACTTTCGCTAGGTTAGCTTTGCTATCAACATTCTCTTCACGGTGCACACTCACAATAAAGAATTTACCAGCTTCTAATTTAAGCTCATCGAGTACCTTAGAGTTTTGAATTAATTCCAGCGAGTGTTCTAATACTTCGCGCATTGGCGAGCCAGTCAGATAGATAAAGCGATGCGAAAGACCTTCGCTAATTAAATGACGACGAGCATGCTCGGTATACACCAAGTTAAAATCGGCTAGATGATCAACCAGCTTACGATTAATTTCTTCCGGTACATTTGCATCAAAGCTTCGGTTGCCTGCTTCCATATGGTAAGTCGGCACTTTCATGCGTTTGGCCATGATGGTAGCGGAGGCACTATTGGTATCACCCAACACAAGAACGGCATCAGGTTTTTCTTCTAAAATTACCTGCTCAGTTTTGATAAGAATTTCACCTAAACTGCGCCCTAAACTTGAAGTATCGACATTGAGAAAGTGATCCGGCTGGCGTACGCCAAGTTCCTCAAAAAAAACATCGTTGAGCTCGTAATCATAATTTTGCCCAGTGTGGACTATTTTATGATCGACAACTTGGTCTAATGCGGCCATGACACGCGACAATCTGATAATTTCAGGGCGCGTGCCGAGTATGGTCATTACTTTTAGTTTTTTCATTCAACTGGCTCTATTATTGGGCAAGCATAAGTGGGCAAGCATAAGTATCTGGGTTTTCACGGTCAAAGATTTCGTTGGCCCATAGCATCACCACCATCTCTTCATCACCGACGTTAGTAATGTCATGGCTCCAACCAGGAACCGTCTCTACTATTTCTGGCTGACTACCATCGGTGAATAGCTCATAAAACTCACCGGTCACCATATGTCGAAACTTGAAACTAGCTTTACCTTTAATCACTAAAAACTTTTCTGTTTTGGTGTGGTGGTAATGTCCACCTCGGGTAATACCTGGGTGCGCGGTGAAAAAAGAAAACTGACCGGCATCGGGGGTTTTGAGCATTTCAACAAAAACACCACGCTCATCACCGTATTTTGGCACTGAATAGGTGAACTTATCTGTTGGCAGATAGCTCACGTAGGTGGAATAAAGCTTGCGCGTGAAGCCACTACCGACGCGCTCTGAGATCAAGGTCTCACGGCTCTCTTTAAAAGCATGAAGCTGTTGAGCTATCTGCCCTACCGTTTCAATATATACTGGGCTTGCCGCAGCAAGCCCTGAAGTGGGCGCTCGTTGATTCGTTTTAACTGCATCAATGGCTTCACGCACACGTGTCAACAATGCGTTGACAACATCATCCACATAAATCAGTTGCACTTCGGCTGCTTCGTTATGAATCTGTATGGGGATATCACGGATAATGTTGTGGCAGAATGTCGCCACCATTGAGTTGTAATTCGGTTTGCACCATTTGCCAAAAACATTGGCTAGGCGATAAATATAAACTGGATTATCTGTAGTATCGCTTAGCTTCAGCAGTATATCCTCAGCGGCCTTTTTGCTCTGGCCGTAGGGATTATCTCGTTCTGCTTGAATTGAAGAGCTGTAAACAATAGGGATAAAACGCTGTTGCGATTGAACAACATCCGACACGGCTTCAGCTAAAGCCTGGGTCAGATCTGCATTACCTTGTTGAAACTCTTGTTCATGTTGAGGTCGGTTAATACCGGCTAGATGGATAACACCATCGACATCTTTCACCAAACTAGGTAACTCGTTGATAGAGTTATCACGGGTAAAGGTAACTACTTCGACATCAGGCATCTCATTAAGGTGCACAATAAAGTTTTTACCAACAAAGCCGTTTGCACCGGTGACCAATAACTTCATGGTTGGGTCCTTGTAACCTAGATTAACCTTCTGGGTTGATATAATCGCCTGCGGCAAAAGCACGCATGAAATCAAGTTTAAGCAACAATTGTTTCATTCCAGCGACATCTAGCCGTTCGGTATTGTGTGAGTTGTAGTCTTCTACTTCGGTAATTTTACTATCGCCCTCTTCAACAAATTTGGCATAGTTTAAGTCGCGCAAATCTGGCGGCACCCGATAGTACTCGCCCATGTCGTCAGCACAGACCATTTCTTCACGTGATAACAAAGCTTCATAGAGCTTTTCACCATGGCGGGTGCCCATAATTTGAATGGGGTGTTCTTCTTTATTGATGAGTTCTAAAATGGCTTTGGCTAGGACTTCAATGGTGGCTGCAGGGGCTTTCTGCACAAAGATATCGCCATTTTGACCGTGCTCAAATGCATAGAGAACCAAATCAACTGCGTCATCCAGAGTCATCATGAAGCGAGTCATGCCGGGATCAGTAATGGTAATTGGTTTACCAGCGCGTATTTGATCAACAAATAGCGGGATAACCGAGCCACGCGAGGCCATGACATTACCGTAGCGGGTACCACAAATCACGGTCTTGTTTGCATCCACGTTACGTGATTTCGCAACCATGACTTTTTCCATCATGGCTTTAGAGATACCCATGGCGTTAATCGGATACACGGCTTTATCGGTACTTAAACAAACCACGCGTTTTACTTCGTTTTGAATGGCGGCTTCTAAAACGTTTTCTGTACCTAGTACGTTCGTTTTCACCGCTTCCATTGGGTGAAATTCACACGAAGGCACTTGCTTTAATGCTGCGGCATGATAGATAAAGTCAACACCACGAGTTGCATTTAACACGCTTTGATAATCACGCACATCACCAATATAAAACTTTAGTTTGGGGTGATTGTACGCTTTGCGCATGTCGTCTTGTTTTTTTTCATCACGGCTGAAAATTCTAATTTCAGCGATGTCTGTATCGAGAAAACGGCGGAGAACAGCGTTGCCGAAAGAGCCTGTCCCCCCAGTGATGAGGAGTTTTTTTCCTTTAAATAGCATTATTGCTTCCTACTTTTTTCATATGCGTACTTGAACATGGCAATATTCGCTTCGATGGCATCACGTTGTGAAAACTTATGTTTCGCCCACCGCAAAACCTTTTGCCGCTTGGCCTGATACTCTTTATCTGTTAATGCTGCAAATTCATCAATAGCCCGAGCGAATTTGTCAGGCTTACTCAATGGAATATCCCAACCAATACCTTTTTCTTCAAGCTGGCGCCAAGGCGTGGTATCCGCAATCAAGACAGGAAGTCCAGCGCAAAAGGCTTCTGCAATGACATGCCCATAATTTTCACCAAGCGTTGGCATGAAAAACATATCGTAGGTCGCCATAGTATTAACAACTTGATCAGGTGTTAGCACACCCTGGTATCGAACTTCAACATGCGCCGGAAGCTGTTTAATCTCCGCTTCACATTTTGTCCAGTACTCCTTGTCTTCAATGGGGCCATAGATATCGTAAACAACAGGACTACTAACATGCTTGAGTATCTGTATGGCTTGGAGTAAATTTTTCATTAGAGAAATACGAGATACAACTATGATGCGGTTGATATCACTATTCTTTTGTGGAATATCTAACGCAAACTCTTGAGCGCCAAGATTTTCTGCAATTCTTATATCAACGCTGTTACCTAGTTCTCGCTTGATATCTCGAGCTTCATAATCAGAAGACGCTTGAAATATAGCTCTGCGATGGAAACCGAAAGCTCTATATATCGCTATAAACAATTTCTTCTTGAAAGATTTTAACTTTAGCGCACCTTCAGAAAATTCACCACGAGGACCTACAATAATTATTCGCTTGGTGTTTCTTGCCAAGAACTGGGGATAAATTGAAAACCGAAAAGAAAAGAAACTATTGACATAGATAAAGTCGTAGTATTCCTTTGTGATAATTCCCTTTATTTGTTCTCTACCGACACTTCCTGCTGACACGTAATATACATCAGCATTTCCGACTCGGTTCCAAGCTCCTATTTTTACACTTCTAAAAGGCTCAGCGTCGCCAAGATCTCGATCGGCTGTAATTAAACGATACGCAATGTCTCCACTTCCGGTAGTATCAAAAAGATTTTTTATCGTTTTTATCGGTCCACCACCTTTGTAGCTTGGAAGGTAGTGGCCTGTGAAGGTTAGTATACGCATATAATGCTAATCCTGAATTTAGAAAACAACCGAAATTCTAATGAAAAGGTCGGAAAATCTCAACCTTACCAATTTGATCTCTTCACGCGTTATAGATTCACATAAAGTTTTTAAAGTCTTAACAGAAACACCAGTCTTAAATGATGGCAAATAACAGACTGAAAAAATAAAAATAAACATGATTAGACTTATCCCGCTAACTTCAATCCAACGTTTCGCAGATATCGAGCGCTTCCCTTAGAATAGATTCCCATGTATATGCCTTTAATGCGCTC
This sequence comes from Pseudidiomarina mangrovi, assembly GCF_003999375.1. GTDB lineage: Bacteria > Pseudomonadota > Gammaproteobacteria > Enterobacterales > Alteromonadaceae > Pseudidiomarina > Pseudidiomarina mangrovi. The sequence goes on along the minus strand of NZ_RJLC01000016.1, from coordinate 250,804 downwards.
TGCCTCTTTGTTGTAACCCAACTAAGCGAATGGGCATTAGAAATGAGCCATGATAAATTAGAAAAGTCGTTCTCAACGATAAACCCAATATCTAAGTACTCCTTTGGCAAACCCGCGAAGCCATTAACCAAAACAAATCCTGGAAACGAATTAACAGAAAAAAATTTAGAAGGAAAAAAGAAACGCTCTGCCAATCCAATTGAGAATCTAAAACAACAGTTAAAATCAGCTTCACGCTGTAGATAATCTAATTCCTTTTTTGAAACCGTCCCCATATAGTTGATCCGAGAATCTCTACTACATTTTTCAACTACATAATCACGAAGATTACCATCACCATAGATCTCCGCTTGAAAATTGAACTTTATTCTTTGAAGATTATCAATAAAAACGTCAACACCATTGTGTTTTTCAAGCGCTCCGGCTAGGATAATTTTCACTGCTGATTTGCGTGCCTGCTCAGTTTTCTTTACTTGCTTTAGCGGCTCGAGCTCCCCTTGAAAAACAAGACTTTTATTACCGGGGACATTAAAATATCTTGCCATGTGCTGTGACACAGAAATCACACAAGAAAAATATTTTACATTGAATGCAGCAAGGTGATCATGTAGTCTTTTTTGAATTTTAAAAGAATTACCAACAGAAAAATCTTGAACGATCAATATAGTTTTTATTCTAAAAAACTTACTCAATATTAGGACTAGTACATTTGAAAAAAAATACAAATTATACAAAACGATTAGATTTGGTCTTTTTTTGATTATTCGAAAAGTACACAGAAGGCCATAAAAAAGGTCTCTTAAAAGAGGAACCTGTAAAGTTGGCGCAAATAAAATATCTTTTTCTTGCAATGCCTTTTTATATTCGAAAAGACGCCCAGACTTCCTTCCCGAGTAACACACAAAACCTTGTACGCTTGACCCTAAACATTTTAAAGCACTAATAATTCGTCGTTGCACATAATTTCCGGCTATAGATGTTCCATTTTTTCCTTTGCTTAAATCTGGAGATAGATAGCCCAAGTATAATATGTTCACTCCCCCTCGCTCCTTACCGGATTATTCTTTCGATAATTAGAAACAAAAACGACAATCAAACTAAGAATGAGAAATACTGTGTTAATATTGTAAAACATCGAATTACCAACAGATGCAACCATAATAGGTGTAAGGTATAGAAAGAATAACTTACTCCTCAAACTAAAAATGATAAGATTTAGGTAAAAAAACAAAATCCCTATAAAACCAAGCATTCCTATTAAATATCCATAATCAAAATCAAAGTGTACATTATTTCGCCCACCAAAGAGCATAGGTAAAAAATCATTTTCATCCGACAAGGCCATAATGTAGTCAATCAGTATATTTAATTTCGTATTCAAGCTATCCTCAGTAACTCCACGAAGAACTTCCTCAAAGATACTATTTATCGATTCATACATTGCTGCATATAAAATTGTAGCGCATGACGACAATAACAAGAATGTTTTCTTTATACCTTGGGATTGATATATTAGCAGCACGATAAAAGATAGAAACGCTAATAAATATGTTCTAGAACCTGATAGCATTATAGAAAAAAAAACGACCATCGACACACTAATATATTTCTTAGTGGATGTGTATTTATTATGAATAGACTCATTAGTGGTGGAAACGGTATAGATAAGAAATAGCATAAAAATGTTACTTGCCATCACATTCGGGTTCCAAAAAAGGCCGCCTGCACGGAACCCACGAAAGCCGCTAAACAAACTTTGAGTAAATCCGTAATCATGATTATTATTTTCTTCAGAGTTTAAGTAAAAAGCCTCCCTAAATTCTAGAAAATATCCAACGGCTAAGCTTATTTGAAAAAACACCAAAAGAACAATAACAACTAGACATAAGTTACCAATTGACTTCTCATCGACATCGAGCGTGGAACGCAAGGACGTAAGCGAAATGAGCAGGAAGATGAGCATATAACGAATCAAGGTTTCAACTTCAAATGAATACAAGGATATGAACAAGCCAGGCAGGCTCATTAATATGAAAAAGAGCTTCAATCTTAGCTCCTCTTTGTGAAAGATAAACCGTGTACCCGACACTAAAATGAGAAAAAAACCTGTAAACATCAATAAGGTACGCACATCTACTGGAGACATTACTCCGACGACAATAAACATTACTGCTAATGTCAAAGTCCTGTTGCTATTTTCTTTAGACGAACCTACACTTTTCATAAATTGATTTACTTTTCCTGTTTCGGCCTTATTCGATTAAGTATCTTGCTAAACATAATTTTTTTACTTCCAAAAGCGAGGTATCTTAAAACAGATTCCGTCGGACGTAAGAGTTTACTCTCGAAGCGACCACCATAAATAAGCTTCCAAATTTTATTACGATATACCTTATCGTTTATTATATAGGGAGGATGTTTTAGTGGAAGCCTTACATTAAAAGTGTCCATGTTAAATAGCCTTTGTATCTTTCGAGGCATTAGAATCAGCGGTGATGCGTGACTTGCGTTGTGGCCAAACCCTATATTGGAGATCATATTCCTCGAGACTATGATATTTAGCTGAGAATGACCGACATTATTTAACCTTAACCAGAATTCTAAACCTGCAGGATGCCCTTTGTAGAAGCCGAATTTCGGTAACGCACTTAACTGAGCAGAAAATCTTTTATAGTCTCTCGAAATGTCTCTCAAAAGATCTCGTTCGTAGAGATTACTTTGATAGCTAAAGCCCATTTTGAAAAGTTCATAAGTTCTACGCCAAAAGGCTACTCCCCAAATCGACGCAGCTTCACTAAAGAAATAGTCATATGGGCATTTATCGTAGGAGCCCAATGGATTGTGACCGCAGATCATATTGATCCTTAAATCTGACTTATATCTTTCCAATAGGTCTTCGCATAGGTAGAAGAACGAAGCATCAGCAACTATGTCATCTTCAAGAAAAATCAATCGGTCAACCCGATCGAAAATGTAATCAAGCGCTACTTCATTCTTACGATAGAGTCCCATATTTGTATCAAAATAAAGCCGATGAACATCACAATCCCAATCTATGTCACTTACAATTTGCCTACTTTTTGATATGAGCTTCACATCTTCTTGATTTCCAACCCGAGGTCCATCACTTACCAAAAATAAGATTGAAGGCTTTACTCGCTTTAAGACCTCAAAGACGATTTCGAGTTTTTCGGGTCTACAAAAAACATCCAGCATAACAGGGATATTTAGTGTTTGATTAGATTCCATGGGCACCTTTTATATATATTAATAAGTCGTAAAAAATTTCCGCTTATTAGCTTTTAGCTTGCTTGAAAAAGGAAGGACTTAAGTAGAGTGTTGATAAGGTTAAAAATAGTTGGTTGATAGACATAGATATAGAAAATGTTATGAGAAATGCTTCAAAATCAAAGCCTAGAATGACGACAACAATTGTCGAACCCATGCCGATAACCAAAAATATGATTTGCAAAAAAAAGAATCCTTTTTGTTTGCCAAAAAGGTTGTTCAAGGTAGAGTACATTGGTGAGAAAATCAGCGAGAGACTTATCGGAAAAAAAGAAATTAGTGCGTACCGTCCTGATATAGCCCATTCGCTACCGAATACTAATTCGAATATTCTTTCGCCAAACGTACTGAGTATAATTAAAATAAAGAGACTTATAAGTAAACCTAGCGAAATGCTGCGATAATATACACGCCTCAGGTTTTTCTCACTTAAATCTCGCGCCAGCTCACCGAAACACACACTTTTCATTGCGCCAATAAATGGATAGACAGGGCCATTTATTACCATAAATGATAACCCCAAAAGTCCGGCGTATTCTGCTCCGTAAGCAAAGCCTGTTATTAGTATGGGAAACCAGTTCATTAATATCTCGACAACTGCCCCCATTGAAACATACGTGGGGAAAACTCTTAGTGCACGAGTATTTCGAAAAAAACGTTTTAGATTTAATATCAAAAAAACACTGACTATCTTTCTCTTTTTGTTCTTGAGCAATCGGTTAATCTGAATTGACTCTGTTACTAATAGAGCAAAAATAAGGCTATAAGCATTCACGTAAAAAACGCTAAACAGCACTTTTAAAAAATTTGATACCAGCGACTTACTAAGAGTATAACTTGATGCTTCAGCATAACGTTTAGAGTTGATAAGAAAAGACAGGCCCATTTGGAATATAGAAGAAAACGCAGTGAATAATATTATTAGAGGGAGGAATTTAATCACCCAGTTGCCACCAATATTTTTAAAAATTGTTATTGCTATCGGAAGAGTCATAAGAAGCAATATCGAAATAAACAAAGAATACTGAATGCCAAAAATCAGACGCTTGATTAATTGATATTGAGTTGCCGAGTTTCTTATAGCAACATGCATTGAACCGCTTACTATAGGAATTAATAATAAACAAATGGTTGCAAAAATTTGATATTCACCTAAAATTTCCGGTGTATATGCCCGAGTAATCCAGGGCATTACTAGGATAGATATAATTTGGGCGACCACGCTCGCACCCATAATACTTGCAAGAGCTTTAAGCATTAATATGTCATCAATACTATTGTGATATGTGACAATAGTATTTTTTCTTCAAGCATTGTATATTTGATTGTCTAGTTGGTTGTTCTGTAATCATGTTCAAGATTCAAAATGTTCTTTTTCCTTTCCTTTATCAGCCTAATAGGAATTCCTGAGTATATCTTAAACTCTCCACAATCCTGATTTACAAGACTTAAAGCACCAATAGCTGCGCCCTCCGCGATAGTTACTCCAGGCAATATCACTGCTCCAGAACCAACGATTACGTGCCTGCCAATATAAACATCAGCTACTGTCACGTTTTTATAAGCATCAGGAACTGTAGGATTAGTCATATACTCACCGGAATAATCATCATTGCTACTATAGATACTTACTCTAGAAGATATATTACAAAAGTCAGACAGCTGTATTTTACCGGCTCCAATCAGTGAACTAAAGACCGCGATATGAATATTATTCCCAATGTATACCCCCCCGTCACCCGCTGAAACGACGCAAAAGTCGTCTATTCTTACATCATTACCTATGAATACTTTCCCTGCGTTATGTATCGATGCCTTGTCAGATATCAACACATTTTGGCCAATTGAAGCAAAACCCATCTTTTTTAATTTGATTGAGGTTAAAAATGGCATAAAGAACCTACATTTTTTTCAAGATAATATTGGTGATTTGTGCCAATACCCGAGGAGGAACATTATCATAAATTGGTAAACACAGTATCCGTTCCGCAATGTCATTGGAGGTTGGTAAACCATAATCAGCACAGAAAAGGAGCTTTAACGAATCTAAAGATGGATAGAAATACCGCCTTGGAATAATATTATGTTCATTCAGCGCATCGACTATTAGTGTTAGCTGGTCGTTTGAATCAAATAGAATTGGTGCATAGGCGTAATTATCTGTCAAATTGTTATTTCGCGTCTGAAATGCGAAACTTCTATTTAGTTTTTCTAAGTAATGTTCCTTAACAACTCGTCTTTTTGACATGTTAATATTAATTTCATCCAGCACACAAAGACCCATTGCCGCTTGGAACTCATTGAACTTGGCGTTGATACCAAGCTCTTGTATCATCTCAGGACCTGAAATACCAAAACTAATTAGCTTCTTAGCTTTTTCTAGATCTTCTTTGCGCTTGAACACAATAGCACCACCTTCTATTGTGTGAAAGACCTTAGTGGCGTGAAAGCTTAGCGTAGCAGCATCCCCCCACTTTAATAGGCTTTTACTCTTGTAATTAACCCCAAACGCATGCGCGGCATCGTAAATAACTTTTAGGTTGTGCTCACTAGCAATTTCATCTATCGCTTCAACTTCACAGGCATTCCCGAACACATGCACTGGGACGATTGCCCTTGTCTGCGGTGTAATCGCTGCTTCAATATTCTTGGGCGCCAAACACCAAGTATCAGGGTCAATATCGGCAAATACTGGTTCGATGCCTTCCCACTTAAGTGAGCTCGAGGTAGCCACAAAGGTAAAAGGTGTGGTGATCGCTTCGGCTGGTTTCCCGTTGACTGGTTCATTAATACCAAGCGCTCGATAAGCAATTTGTAACGCTAATGTTCCATTCGAAACCAACAATAAGTTTTCAACACCAAGATATTCTTCCAGCCGCTTTGTCAATTCTTGAACTAGCGGTCCATTATTCGTAAGCCATTGACGCTCATAAATGCCATCAATGTATTTATCGAGCTTTTCACGACTAGGTAAATAAGGTTTTGTTACAGGTATCATTATTTATTGGCCTTATGAGCGCTGCTTTAGGCTCAAGATGTATTGACCATAACCATTCTTCGCAAGGCTTTGACCTGCTTGCTGCAATTCTTCCCAGCTAAGCCACCCCTGCAAATAGCCTATTTCTTCTAAACATGCGACCTTGTAACCTTGACGCTTCTCAATTGTTTCTACGAACTGAGCAGCTTCAAGTAAGCTCTCATGTGTGCCGGTATCCAACCAAGCAAACCCGCGTCCTAAAACTTCGACATTTAAGTCACCACGATCTAAGTAAGCTTGGTTAACACAGGTTATTTCTAGCTCACCTCTATCCGATGGTTTTACATTTTTAGCGATTTCAACGACATCATTATCGTAAAAGTAAAGCCCCGTGACAGCGTAATTCGATTTAGGATTCTCCGGCTTCTCCTCAATTGAGATCGCGCGATAATTTTCATCGAACTCAACCACACCGAATCGTTTCGGATCTTTTACTTGATAGCCAAACACTCTCGCACCGCTAACTTGCTGTGCCGCATGCTTTAGCTTTGGACTAAACCCTTGCCCATAGAAAATATTGTCACCCAAAACCAAACAAACGCTATCATCCCCAATGAATTCTTCGCCAATAATGAACGCTTGCGCTAAACCATCAGGGCTTGGTTGTTCTGCGTAAGAAAGCTGAATGCCAAATTGCGAACCATCACCAAGAAGCTTCTTAAAATTAGGTAAATCTTCAGGCGTCGAAATAATCAATATTTCATGAATGCCCGCAAGCATAAGCACCGATAACGGGTAATAGATCATCGGTTTATCGTAGATCGGGAGTAGCTGCTTCGACACGCCCATGGTAATCGGATAAAGGCGTGTACCTGAGCCACCCGCTAAGACGATTCCTTTCATACTCTTTCTCCAGATAAGGCACCTAAGCGTTCGCGTTGATAACTGCCGTCTTGTACATGCTGACACCATTCTTGATTTGCAAGATACCATTCAACGGTTTTTCGAATACCGGATTCAAACGTTTCTTCTGGCGTCCAATTCAATTCGTTTTGGATCTTCGACGCATCAATGGCATAACGCAGATCATGTCCTGGGCGGTCTGTTACGTAGGTAATAAGCTCTTCATAGGCGCTAACGCCCGTTGGCTTATTGGGCACCAATTCTTCGAGTAGGCTACAAATGGTGCGTACAACCTCGATGTTCTGCTTCTCGTTATGGCCGCCAATATTATAAGTTTCGCCAACCTTACCCTCGGTAATAACCTTGTAAAGTGCTCGCGCATGGTCTTCGACGAAAAGCCAATCGCGCACTTGATTGCCCTTGCCGTAAACTGGCAAGGGTTTGCCATCAAGCGCGTTGAGTATCATTAACGGGATCAATTTCTCGGGGAAATGATACGGCCCATAATTGTTTGAGCAGTTCGTCACAAGCGTAGGCAGCCCGTACGTACGTTGCCAAGCTCTCACCAAGTGATCAGAGCTCGCTTTGCTCGCTGAGTAAGGAGAACTTGGGGCGTAGGCTGTGGTTTCGGTAAACAGGGCATCGGTATCATCGAGATCACCGTAGACTTCATCGGTCGAAATATGGTGAAAACGGAAATTAGCTTTACGTTGTTCGTCGAGCTGCGCCCAATATTTGCGAGCGACCTCTAGCAATGTGTAGGTACCGATGATATTCGTTTCGATGAACGCAGCAGGTCCGTCAATTGAGCGATCGACGTGGCTTTCTGCTGCCAAGTGCATCACTGCATCAGGTTGGCGCTCGTTAAACACACGCTCGAGTGCAGCAGTATCGCAAATATCGACTTGTTTAAATGCGTATCGTTCAGAAATCGCAACAGCCTTTAGGCTTTCAAGATTGCCTGCGTAGGTGAGTTTGTCGACGTTAACGACTGAATCATTTGTTTCATCAATAATATGACGTACAACCGCAGAGCCAATAAATCCTGCTCCGCCCGTAATTAAAATTTTCATAGTTATCCGTTACTTCTTACTTGATGGAACTATATTTTCGACATACCAAGGCATAGCTTCATAAATACCTTGAACAATACGATGTGTAGGTGCGAAACCTAGCTTGTCTTTTGCTTTAGAAATATCAGCCTGCGAATGACGAACATCACCTGGTCGAAAATCTCGATAGACAGGTTCGTCGCTATACTGAACACCATTTTCTTTGAGTGCGTCTTTAATACCTTCAAACAGTTCATTCAGCGTAGTACGGTCACCCAATGCCATGTTGTAGATTTCGTCTTTAGCTGCGTCACCTGCTGTCGCAGCAAGGATGTTCAATTGCACAGCATTCGCCACAAAAGAAAAGTCACGGCTGGTCTCGCCATCACCATTAATAAACACTTGCTCACCTTTGATCATGGCCGCAGTCCATTTAGGAATAACCGCTGCGTATGCACCATCAGGGTTCTGACGCGGACCAAACACATTGAAGTAACGTAAACCAATGGTTTTAAAGCCGTAGACACGAGCAAATACACTGGCATAGAGCTCATTCACGTATTTGGTCACGGCGTAAGGTGACAATGGATTACCAATGTTCTCTTCAACTTTAGGTAGTGCTGGGTGGTCACCATAGGTCGAACTACTCGCGGCATAGGTGAAGCTATCCACTCCGGCATCTTTCGCTGCCACTAGTATATTCAAAAAGCCGTCGATATTGCTTTTATTGGTATTAATGGGGTCATCGATGGAGCGAGGTACTGAACCTAGCGCAGCTTGGTGCAATACATAATCAACATCACCCGCTGTGGCATGTTTCATCACCGACGTGCAGGTATCTAGGTCGCAAATATCACCTTCAACAAACTGAAACCGCTGCCATTGGGTTTCTGAAACGATGCCTTGAACCTCATCAAGGTTGCGCTGAAAACCGGTGGAGAAGTTATCTAATCCCACTACATGTTGGTCGAGTTTTAACAAGGTTTCTAGTAAATTCGACCCAATAAAGCCTGCAACACCTGTTACCAGCCATACTTTTGGAGATGACTTCAATTGACTTTGAATTTCTTCGTATTTGGTCATGTGAGCTTATTTTAAGGTTAATTGACTTTTTGTGTCGAGCTAATGTGTTTTACCTAACTATTTCTAGAGACGAATATCCGCAACATCTGCATCAACAATGTATTTTAGGTCATATATGACATGTTCACTTTTTGCGAGTGCTTTCATACCATCTATGCCCATTTGCTTGAACTGATGGTGTGCTACGGCAACAACAATGCCGTCATAGGTTGCGCTCGATAATTCTGCTAATGGTGTGACCCGATATTCATGCTGCGCTTCTTCGGCATCAACCCAAGGGTCATAAATATCGACGTTGACACCGTATTGTTTCAACTCATCAATAATATCGACGACTTTGGTGTTACGAATATCTGGGCAGTTTTCTTTAAAAGTAAGCCCCATAATGAGCACATGTGCGCCCTTTACAGCAATGCCTTTCTTTAGTAAGGCTTTGATGAACTCGGACACCACATAACGGCTCATATTGTCGTTAATGCGTCGGCCTGCAAGAATCATTTCAGGATGATATCCAATCGACTCTGCCTTGTGAGTCAGGTAGTACGGGTCCACACCAATGCAATGCCCACCGACAAGACCTGGGCGGAACGGTAAGAAGTTCCATTTGGTTCCCGCGGCTTTCAATACCGCCTCGGTATCAATGCCCATGCGGTTAAAGATCATCGCCAACTCGTTAATTAGAGCAATGTTCACGTCGCGTTGAGTGTTTTCGATTACTTTGGCGGCTTCAGCTACTTTAATGCTTTCGGCTTTATGGGTTCCGGCGGAAATAATGGAGCCGTATAAGCTATCGACAAAATCAGCAACTTCAGGGGTTGAACCTGAAGTAACTTTCAAGATGGTAGTAACGCGGTGCTCTTTATCACCTGGGTTAATACGCTCTGGGCTATACCCAGCGAAGAAATCTCTATTGAACGTTAAGCCGGAAACGTGTTCAAGTACTGGAATACAGTCTTCTTCAGTGGCACCTGGGTAGACCGTTGATTCATAAATGACGATGTCACCCTTCTTTAACGTTTTTCCAATAGTTTCTGAGGCTTTTATCAGTGGCGTTAGGTCGGGCTGTTTGAATTTATTTATAGGCGTAGGCACGGTGACAATATAGATGTTGGCCGCTTCTAGTACCTGAATATCTGCACTATAGATGAGCTTGCCGGCTTGTGCCAGTTCTTCCGGTTCAACCTCAAGCGTATGGTCGTGGCCACGTTTTAGTTCATCAACACGCTTATGGTTGATATCGAAGCCGATGGTTGCGTATATTTTACCAAATTCAACAGCCAAAGGTAGGCCAACATAACCAAGCCCAATTACTGCTATTTTTACTGCTTTTAAATCCATCATAGACTTATCCAAACATCCCAAATATTAAGATTTATATGTATATCCATACTGATAGTTATAACCGTAACCATAGTAGCCGCTTGCTTTACGCTCAACGCCATTGAGTATGGCACCACGAATTTCTACCCCATTTTGAGCGAAGCGACGAATTGTATGAACAATTTCACGGGAAGGAGTTTGACCGAAACGAGCGACAAGTAATGAGGTTCCTGCATATCCACCGACAATAGCGGCATCAGTAACAGCTAAAATAGGTGGTGTATCAATCAATACGTAGTCGTAGTCTTTCTGCACATCCTGCATTAACTGCGCCATACGTGGGTGCATTAATAGTTCAGCTGGGTTTGGTGCTGAGGTTCCACGTGAAATAAAGTCTAGATTTTTCACATAGCCGCTTTCAATATTTGATTTATATTCAACGTGACTATCATCATTCTTTGATTCACTGGCGAGTATATCGGCCAAACCAAAGTTATTTTCGGTATGCAAAATACTATGTAGATAACCACGGCGAATATCACCGTCTATCAATAGCACTCGCTTACCTGATTGTGCCAGTACTGCTGCAAGGTTTGCGGTTACGAAGCTCTTGCCAACCCCTGGGCTTGGGCCTGAAATCATGATTACGTTGTTACGCGCCTCTAGCATAGCAAAATGCAAGCTGGTACGCAGGCCGCGCAGTGCTTCAATGGCTAAGTCGGTTGGGTCGACTTTAGCTAGTAGGTCAATCTGTGCTGAATCTTTACGCTTGGTACGCTTCATTAAGCGCGCATCCATGCTTTCTTGTATGTCGGACTTGGGAATGGTCGCGTATACCGTTACACCCTCGTCTTCTAGTTGCTCTGAGCGCTCAATGCCTCGGTTAAAGGCTGCTTTTACAAATACTAGGCCTACAGCAGTAATACCACCTAGCATAGTCGCTAGTACCACAATCAGCGCTTTTTTCGGTGCTACCGGTACGGGGTTGGTTTCTGCGGTATCGACGATTCGCACGTTACCGACTGTGCCTGCTTTCAAGACATTGAGCTCTTGCACGCGGTTGAGCAACTGCAAGTAAATTTCTTGATTTACTTCTACATCGCGAGCAAAACGTAATACCTGCTGTTGAGTTTCAGGCAAATTTTGTACTTGATCAGCTAAGCGTTTTTGATCTGCCAGTAAGTTGGCTTTTTGCTCAATCAGCGCTTGGTAGGTTGGGTGCTCACGGGTGTATAAGCGGCTGATTTCTGCCTCTTTGAGAGTTAAATCATTGATGCGTTTTTCAATTTCCACCACTTGCTCTAACAAGCCTTGGGTTTCAAGGGTTAAGTCTACCGACTGGCTTTGTAAGCGGTAAGCGTTGAGTTTTTCTTCTGCCGCGTTGAGGTTATCGCGAATGGTTGGAATTTGACGTTGTAGAAAGTCTAGGCTGTTCTCTGCTTCTGCTGCATTACGGCGAATGTTCTGGAGCATGTATTCTTGTGCTACCGCGTTTAATACATTGCGTGAAAAATCACGGTTTGGGTGCTGAATGCTGGCGGTTAAAATGCCGGTTTGCCGGCCACGTTCTGCTACCGAAAGCAACTTTTGAATATCACTAATTGCGCTAAGGCGAGTCCTTTTTACCAAAGTGAAATCGCTAGTATTTTCAGTAACTGCGTCACTAATGTGCAGCTCCCATTCGCCGCTGGCTGCCAAAGTACCTATTTGACCACTGAGAGCTTGCTCCCCTTCACTATCAAACAGGGTAAAACCAGTACCATCAAACTCAAGAGTTAACGCCTGCCCCAACTGGCTATTTGGTACATTAAAGCTCTCAATCACCACTTGGTCACGCACCTCAGAACGGCGCGCTAAGAACTCACCAATCAGTGGCATATAATTTGGTGTGACGCTGTTAGTCAGCTTCAACTGATCCACCACCGTACCAATGACCATGCGCGACTTCATGATCTCAATTTCAGTAGAAGCTTCGCTTTCGGTGGCAAACATATCGGCCATTTCACCTAACGCGGGAATGCCTGATGATTTCTTTTCAACCTGCAATAGTGCATCGGCTTGATAAATGGGTGTCGCCAGCATGGCATACACTACGCCTACCACCATAAAGCTGAGGGTGATCACGGCAATCAACCATTTATGGTCAATGAGTAGGCCAAACAGACGGCCTAAATCAATTTCGTCGTCATCACGCTTGTTGTTGACTACCGGTGCAGGTGACTGGTTTTGCTGCATGTTGCTGTTACCTTTATTTATGAAAGCTTTTTAGCCCAAGCGCTACAAGCTTGGTCTATGAGTTCGAAAACGTGCTGATACACGTCATCGCTCTTTTTGTATGGGTCGGGTATTTCTTTGCCGTTTGCCTGAAGCCAATGCCCTAAAAGCATGGTTTTAGCTGTGGCTTCGGGGTAGCGCTGGCTAATATGACTGCGCTGTTGATGTTCCATCACTAAAATTAAGTCATACTGACCAATCAGTTCACGGCTAAGCTGCTGCGCCTGGTGGGTTGGGCAAACTAAACCATTTCTTTCGGCCACGGCGCGAGCTGCTTTATCCATATCCCAGCCATTACCATCGCTGTGCTTCATGGCTTGCAGCCCGGCCGAGGCTATGTGTTTGTCGGGTAATAGCCGTTTCAGCGCAAACTCACCTGTTGGGCTGCGGCAGATATTGCCAAGGCATACTACTAAAATTTTATCGAACATGATTCGCTTATTGAGCCTTAGTTTCTAATGTCGTCTTGGAAACGGCCAATTGAGTACAAGCCGGTTAAGCTCGGCAGGATTTGGCTAATCACACGGTTCCAACGCGCTACAGGGGCTGCGGTTACGTAAACAATATCGCGTTGTTGTAACTGGAACTGCTCGGCCATTACGAGTGCTGTGGTATTTTTAGCATTCAGTTGGTACACATCGGCAATACGGCCAGTACTTGGGTCAGCCTGGCGGATCACGAAAATACCGCTGGCGTTAGCGGTTGCTTCAAAAAAGCCACCAGCATCGGCTAAAGCTTCAGCCAAAGTCATACCGCTGCGGCCCATCATGTAGCTTTTCGGTGCGCGTACTTCGCCGAGCACAAATACTTTGTTTTGGTCGTTGCGGTCTACGTGCACTACGTCGTTAGGTTGCAGCAAGATATTCTGCGCGGTGTTGCCGTGCTGGTAAAGCTCACGCAAACTGAATTTTTGCTCAGTGCCGTTGCGGGTTAAGGTCACGCTGGTCCAATCCGCTTCTGGGGTTAAGCCACCCGAAGCGCTCACCGCCTCAATCAACGTCATGGCCACGTTGGTCACCGGCAATACCCCCGGCTGTTGCACTTCGCCGGTTACGTAAATGCGTTGGCTACGAAAACCGGCTACGGTGACATCTACTTGTGGGCTTTCAATGTACTTGGCGAGGCGTTTGGCCACCTCATCACGAATTTCAGTCACCCGCTTGCCTTCTACATGCACGGTACCAATGTAGGGGTAGAAAATAGTACCGTCGTTGTGCACCCAGTTACCTGATTCAATGGAACTGCGCATCGAGCCAGCTGGAATGGTCAATTCAGGGTGGTTATACACGGTGATATTTAAGATATCGCCACGGCCAACACGGTAATCATAGCCGTTACGGGCTTGCTCAAGGGCATCGCTCAGCGCGGGTTGGCTGGTTTTAGCGTTCAGCTCAGCCAGTAACATCGGGCTGATGCTGTAGGTGTTGACCAACTTGCTCAGCTCGGCGTCGCTAAATTCAACGTTGCTGTTGTTGGGGGTATCTGAAAACAGACTGTTGCTACCCGCATCTGGAATGTGTCCACCTGGGGCGAAGGCGCAGCCGCTGAGGGTTAACGCAGCGGCCATAAGCGTGACATGTTTTAAGCTCGTCATAGAATTAGTCTCGTGATTCAGTCATGTAATAGAGTTGACGGCTACGGTACAACATTTGCCCACCGTCACGGAACAGCGGTGACCAAGCAAAACCGCCGACCCCTTTAGAAGATTCATTGAATAATACATCAAACGGAATGGTTAAATAAAAGCCTTTGGTAAAGCTACCCTCGCCGTACTCTTCGGCACTCACGTTGGTAAAAGCGGCGTAGGCACCGGCGGTAATGCCGGTATTAAAGGTATGGGTAAATTCAATATGGGTGCCTATGTCTTTGGCCAAGAAGCGGCCGGCGCGCACAATCAGCTTGCTGTCATCTACATAGGGTAAGTCCCAATACAATGACGCGTGACCGGTGAGTACGCTGTAATCTTCTAGGCCAAATTCACTGTATGGGTCGCGTTGTTTCACGTAGTTCAGATCTAAGCCCAGCGCGATATCGCTATTCAGCGGCCGATACAAGTACTCGGCGCCTACGCCGGCAAACATCCGTTCAAAGTAACCGGCGTAAACTGTGGCGTAATGGTTATCGCTGAATTGATGATTGTAGTTGGCTTGTAGCTCTTCAATCCACAGGTCGGTGCCTACGTTGTATTCCCGTATGCGGGTTCGTACGCGTGGCAGCGTTTCTGCGTAGGCATCAACCAGGAAGTTAAACTCATCGTAGTTGTTGTGAATGTTGAGGCCAATTTTACCCGATATATCAAAATGATCGTCAAGCTGATAGCTCAGGTTGGCCATTACGCCAACTTGATAGAACACAAAGGTTTCTGGGCCACCGAAGGACTGGCTGACAAAGGGCTTAAACTGATAGGTGAAGTTGGTTACTTCGCTATCGGTTTGCTCTGCGCTGCTATACATACGATTGGAGCCACGGCGCACGTTGCTGGTACTGATGGCATCGGTAGTTTCTAGCGGCAGCATGCTCTCGCCGCGATAGGCTTTTTTGAACTGCTCGGCATTTACATTGTGCTGCATGAGCGCAAAGCCATTGCTCACTTCGGCAAATTCATAACGTTGTGCGCTCTCGGGTAAGCTGTCGGCCAGAACTCGTGCGGCGCGATCTACGGCACTTTCGTGGTCACGGAAGCGGCTATGGTAGCCATACAAGGTCACGGTACTGTGTTGCTCGGCTACATCGGTCACTACAAAGCCTGATTCCAACAAAATATCGGCGCTGAGCTTCTGCATATCCACGTCGCTGAGGCTGGCCGCTGGCGATTGCTCTAGTTGCGCTTTGCGTGGCGGACGATCCACTTTTGGCGTCCACAAGGTATCGAAGTTGGTTTGCAGGGTAAAACCAAAACTCAGGGTGTTGCCGCGCTGATAACCCAGATTAAAACTCAGGTTGTCACTGTAGGCATAATGCGCGCCAAGGTTCCATGGTGAGTCCACCACAATGGCTCGGCCGGCATTATCTTGTTGATAATCGTTGGGGTCGTATTCCGCTTGCAGGGTTAAGCCTTCTAATGGCGTGTAATAATTCACCCCACCGAATAGCGCGGCTGGGCCACGAAACCATTTATCAATTTCGAATTTACCGCCGCTGCCGGTGAAACCGCCGGTGCGGTCGCAGAAGCGATCTGCCACTTCACAAAATGGGTTTTTGATGTTGTCGCGGCGGCCTAAATAGCCCCAGCCCATACCCAAGCTGAAATCAAAATCGCCAAAGCGTTTGTTCGCTACCACATACTCGCCGGCGAAAATACCGGTGCCGGCTAGGTCACGAAAACCGACTGCTACTTGCGGCAGCCAATCGCTTTCTTGCCACAGCAGTATTTTGGCATCGAAGCCTTTGTCTTTGAGGGTTTGATTATTCGAGAAGCCGGGGCTTTGGCTGTATAGGCGGTATCTGATATCGGTGTAGCGCGCCGATGTCTCTAACCACGGGAACAGCTGCAAGGTTGCCGCCATACGGCGATACTCTTGGGTATCGCTGTAATGCAGCGAGAACTCGCCTTCTTTGTTCATGCGCGCCGTTGGCGTTTGTAGCAGCCCCACCCCGCCGTAGTCACCGGCTGCGTAGGGCAGCTGATGCTGCTGTTGTGCCGCCGCTAAAGGGGCAGGCAGATAAAGCATTGTCGCCATTGCCACGGCTAAAGGGGCTGCGGCTAAAGGGGCAGGCAGATAAGCTTTTTTGAACTTCATGTTACTCGCCATGCGCGAAATCCCAATGCTGCAAGAACAAGCTCATCTGCTGGTTCAAATCTTTGAAGCCGGGCGGCAAATCCGCCTCATCAATGCCGTAAAACACAATACTGTTCGGTTGTTGCAGCAGGCTGCTGTGCTGTTTTCGCGCGTCCTCGTTGGCGAGGTTGAGGTTGCGGATCTCACCATTGGCGCGGATCACCCACGCGCTATCGCTACCCTGCTCCACCAAACCCACACTTTGCGCTGGCTGCGGCTGACCAAAGGCCAAACTCACCGGGCAATTGGCTTGCTCTGACTGCGGCAACTTGGGGTTTAGAGCTAAATCGAAACGGCTTTTCGCGGCGCTAAAGCCATGGAGGTAGGTGGCTTTAAGCGGCCAGCTGTTAAATTGCTGTTCGAGCGCTTCGGCGGCTTGCAGGCCTTGCTGGTTGCCATCGGCGCGGTAGCTTTGTTGTAACAAGCGCAGTCGCACCAGCATACCGGCTTTACGCGCCTGCAACTGCTGCTCGAGTTCGCAGCTATGTACCCGCAGCAGCGGCGAGAAATAGTTGGCGCTGCTGCTGGCCTGATTCAGCGCATCGTACAGCGCGGCCATGCGAGCACCGGGTAGCACCTGCACCGGGCCCACCGAGGTATTCACCTGTTGCAAATTGGGCAGCGGCGGCGCAGCGGCTGTTGCTGGGGTTGCCCACAGCACCACCTGCTCCGACTCTAAATAGCCCAGCATTGAGCCCAGCCATTGCTTGGCCTTTAGTGATTTGCCGTTGCGCGGGTCTAAGTAAAAGTCGTTGCTAAAGCGGCCGTCATTGGCCTGCTCGCGCACATGCCAAGCGCGTACTGACTCGCCATTGGGCATTGTCAACTGCGCGGTGGTGCTGACCACTTGGTAGCTGACTGTGGCGCTTTCACGGGTATCGTAGCTGAGCGCTTGCGCGGTTTGGTCAGTGGCATCAATCTGCAGGGTCATATCGTAGGCCCACTGCCCTTGCTGTGGGCAGCTGGCGGCGTCTAACAAGCCTTGGGCGGCTTTGCCATAGCAAAGCAACGCGCTGTTATCACCGGCAAAATGGCTGGCCGACGGCTGGGCGAATAATAGTTCTAGGGACAGTAAACGACCTACGGCATCCGTTTCGGCGGCGTCGTTATATTGCGTGGCCCATTGCAAGCGTACCGAACTGGGGTCATCACCAATGCGGTTAGGGAACGCCAAAATAGCTAAAATCTGTACCTGGTTTTCTAACCGGAAGTAATTCGCAGCAAAGGGTATTTCGCGTATTTGCTCTGGGCTTAAGACAATGTCTTGCGGCTCTTGCACTGTTTGTTGGTTGTCTGGCCACAGCATTAAGCCTGCCGATACAGCGGCATACCACACTGGGTCGACGGTATTTTGCGGCACGTTACCCACATCGAGTAATAACAGCTGTTTTACGTCAGCGCGCTCAATCTCCGCCACCTGCGCACAACTGGCTAAGGTCAACGCGGTCAGCGCCGCCGCAGCGAATTTGAGGGGTTTACCAAGCATTGGGTATGGGGGTAGGTATAGGAGCATAATCTTAATTATTATTGGTTCTACTCTCTAGAAAATAAAAAAGCCGCTCAATGGCGGCTTTTCAACACAGGACCACTGATTAGTTCGTGGTCGTTGTGGTAGTTGTTGGTGGTGGTGGCGGTGGTGGCACGATGATGACAGCTACATCATCTTTAATCGTGACCGTGTAAGCCACACCCAATCCAATTGCTATCGCAAGGACTGCTTGGCTGAAGGCAAAAGTACCACCGGCAGCAACCTGAGCAGCGCTAACACCAGCGCCGCCCGCGCCACCTACTGGTTCTTGTGCGAAGCTCATTGGCGACGCAACTAAAGCTGCCGCAGCAACTAATGCAATAATTTTGTTCATAAAAACTCCTTGGAAAATTTCCGTATCTTTTGGCCAAAAGACGCTTATAAGAGTAGCATTTCTTGGCCACTTTGCAAGTGAGGCTTGTGTAAAAATTGACCGTGTTTGTGTAAAGGTTTGCTGCGTTTGGCACGCTACCGCCCCTAGGATGCAGCCCCTA
Source organism: Pseudidiomarina mangrovi (assembly GCF_003999375.1). Taxonomy (GTDB): domain Bacteria; phylum Pseudomonadota; class Gammaproteobacteria; order Enterobacterales; family Alteromonadaceae; genus Pseudidiomarina; species Pseudidiomarina mangrovi. The sequence continues at coordinate 232,106 of NZ_RJLC01000016.1, read as the reverse complement.
GATGCTGGTTTTTGTGTAATTTTTGTGCGTTTTTCTTTGGCGGTAAATAGCCCTGAAAACCTTGCTATTAAAGCACATTGGGGGATCTGTCACAACGCAATTTTAACAAAACCTTACAAACTTACGGCTGGTCTGCTTTGCGTAATTCGCTATAGCTGAAGTGGCCTTTGACTTCGCTTTGCAGCCACTCCAATAACACCACGCAGCGGCTATCGCCGTCGAGTTCGATGATCTTGCCAAGCATGCCCTTAAACGGCCCCTCGGTGATCTCCATGCGCTGCCCAATAGTCGGTAAGTTTTCGCTGACGCCTTGGGTGGTTTCCGCACTAATGTTTTGTAGCTCTTCTATGAGCGCCGGCGGCACGATGGCGGGTTGCTCACCAAAAGTGAGGATTTTCGCCACCCCGTAGGTGCTGCGAACTTTGTAATACGCGGTTTGATAGTGGTCTAACTCGATAAACAGGTAGCCCGGGAACATCGGCTCCACGGTTTGCGTGCGTTTGCCGCGGCGCAGCTTGGTCACCTTGATTTGCGGCATAAAGGCTTCGATCTGCTGGTTTTGCAGGTTTGCCAGTGCGCGCAGTTCTTGCCGTGGTTTGGCGCGCACTACGTACCATTTGCTTTGTGGCGGCTGGTAGGTTGTGGCTTCGGCGGCTTTGGCGGCGGTTTGTTTCGCGGCCGGTGCGGCGGCCTTTTCAGGGGCAGGCAGTTTAGTCATTACATGCGCTTGATAATGTGGTCGGTGCTGGGGTCGAAGCTCTGCGACGGCTGTTGCGCTGTGTCCATGTGGTCAATCGCCTCATGGATCTCAGCCGCAACCTTTTTACCCAGCTCAACGCCGGGTTGGTCAAAGCTGTTCAGGCCCCAAATCACGCCTTGGGTGAATACTTTGTGCTCGTAGGCGGCAATTAGCGCGCCGAGGCTGCTGGGGTTGAGCTCGTCGAGAAAAATCAGGTTGCTCGGCTTAGCGCCCGGATAATTGTTGCGCGGGTCTTGGCTCTTTTGGCTGCCTTGCCACATCAGGCGGCGGTGCGCGAGGCAGTTGGCTACCGCTAGGCGCTGCTGCTCACGTAGCGATTGCTGCACCGAGAAGTCGAAGCCCGGCGCGTCGCGGTGCAATATGGCGATGAAATCGGCGGTGAACATGTCATAGCCCTGGTGCAGATGCTGAAAGAACGCGTGCTGCCCGTTCGGCCCGAAGCCGCCCCAGATAATGGGCGCGGTGGCGTAGCTGATGGCCTTGTTGTCGTAGCTGCTTTGCTTGCCGTTGCTTTCCATGTCGAGCTGCTGCAGATAGTTGGGCAGGTTTCTTAAGCGCCCATCGTACGGCAATATCGCCAGGTTGTTGATGTTGCGTTCTTCGCGGTTGTACACGCCAATGAGCGCCATCATCAGCGGAATATTCTGCTTAAGGGGCTGGCGGTTAAAGTGTTCGTCCATTTGCTGGGCGCCGTCGAGCATGCGCCCGAACTGGTGGCTGCCGATGGTCAGCGCAATCGGCAGGCCAATGGCGCTCCACAAGCTGTAACGGCCGCCTACCGAGTCGGCAAAGCTGAGCTGGTTCTTGGCCGGAATGCCGAAGTCGGTCATGGCTTGGTTGTTGGCGGATACGCCAATGACGTGGTGTTGCAGCCATTGTTCGTGCGGGATAGTGAGCTGCGCCCACTCCATCACGGTGTCGACGTTGGCCAGCGTGTCGGGGGTGCCGAAGCTCTTGCTGGCGATGATAAACAGCGTGGTTTCGGGGTCGACGATGGGCAGTACGGCGTACAGTTGGCCGCCGTCCATGCTGCTGACGAAGTGCACTTTGAGGTTGTGCAGGCTGGCGTCGTCGGCGAATTCTTTGAGCGCGAACGAGCCCATCATCGGACCGAGGTCGCTGCCGCCGACGCCAATGTTGACCACGTCTTTAATGGGTTTGCCGGTGGCGCCGAGCCACTTGCCGCTTCTGAGCGTTCGCACTATTTCGGTGAAGCGGTTCTTGCCGTTGCCGGCTCTTATGACGCTGTGGATGCTGCGACACAGGGTGTGGGTGACTGGGCGTTGCTCGCTGGCGTTCTTGAACTCGCCTTTGATGAGCTGCTGCTTGAGTTGGTCGAAGTTTTTCGGCAGTCGTTTTTTTGCGTACGCTTCCAGCTGCTCATCAGTGAGGCCTTGGAAGCTGTAATCAAGATTCAGGTGCGGCGTTTCGATTAATTGCATAGCTGTGCGGCCCAGTTCCCAGTTCTCCGTTTCTGTTGCGCAGATGTTAACACCTTTTTCGCGCAAGTGCTAAGGGGCAGGCACTTAAGGCGGGAACTGCTAAGGGGCAGGCACTTAAGGCGGGAACTGCTAAGGGGCAGGCACTTAAGATTTTTCCGGCATTGCGCGCTTTGGGGTGGTTGGGTGGATGTGGCAGATACCGCGGGTGTCGCCGGCACCGCACCAAGGGCTAAGGGGCAGGCACTTAAGCGCTTGGCGCTTAAGTGCCTGCCCCTTACTCAACAATCCTTGCATTTTTCGGGCTGGGTGGCCTTGGCCTTGGTGGGCGGTGGGATGGTGCCGTTGGCCGGCGGTGGCGGTGGCGGCTTTGGCGTTGTGCCCTGATTCACGGTGATGTCGATGCCGGGAATCGGGTCACCCGCGCGCTTGGTCGCATCGCCGTAGCCATCACCGTCGGCGTCATCGGTCGGATTTTGCTGTTGGCGCTTGCCCGCCCGCTCAATCTTTTCCACCGCAATTTCGATTTTTTCCTGCTTGGCCTCCGGCTGGGGCTTTTGCTTCGGGGGCTCGGCTGCTGCCATGCAACTTAGCGATGCGGCAATCACTGCCGCGATAATCGTCGATAACTTACTCATAGTTACGCTCCTGCGTATGGGCTTGTTATAGGTTTAGTCGCTATTCGGCTGGTACGCAAGTTAAGGGGCAGGCACTTAAGCGCTGGGCGCGTTAAGTGCCTGCCCCTTAGCACTAAATGCCTGCCCCTTAGCGGTGGGCTATACTATGAGGCCAAGCAGGCGCAACAAGGAGATGTTATGCCACGGAAACTTCGCAAGGTTCGGGCCGGCCAGTCCTATCACGTGTACGATCGCGGCAACAATAAGCAGCGGATATTTTTCAACACCGTCGACTACAAGGTGTTTCTGGAAAAGGCCTTTGTGGCGGCGGAAAAGCATCACGTTTTGATTCATGCCTACGCGCTGATGCCCAACCATTTTCACTTTTTTGTCACGGCGACCTCGCATTATTGTGTGAGCATTTTCATGCGCGCGCTCAAGGGCGGCTATTCGCAGTGGTTTAATCGGCGTAAGAAGCGCACCGGCACGCTGTGGGAAACGCGCTTCAATGCGGTGCTGGTGGACTCGGTTCGCTATGCGCTGGTTTTGTATCGATATATTGAGCTGAATCCGGTGCGCGGCGGGCTGGTTGTGCGGCCATCTTTATGGCCGTGGTCGAGTATTTTGTTCAATGCGCGTGGGGTTGAGCAGGAGGGCTTGGTGCTGACGCCGCATCCGGTGTATTCGCTGCTGGGCTCTTCGGCGGCTGACCGGCAGGCGAAATATCGACGCTTTGTGGCGGAGGCCGGCGGCCAGCAGAAGTCGCTGTATGAGGCTAGTTGCGTGTTGATTGAGCAGGCGCAGGAGCGCTTGGCGGTGCTCGGTGACTCGACGTTTTTGGCGCAGGCGATTGTGCGCGATCAGCAGAACTATGAGTCGGCGCTACAGGTGGCGTTTGGCCTCTACCCTGATCTGCTGGACGGCTTGGCCGGCTACGATGAGCTGCGTTTGGCCCTAGCTTCTGCTAAGGGGCAGGCACTTAAGGATGCTTCGGGTGCGGTGATCTTGGATGCTGAGGGGGAGCCGGTGGTGGCTGGGCGGCGCGAGCGGCGGCGGCCGCTTAAGGGGCCTCCGCTTAAGGGGCAGGCACTTAGTGCTAAGGGGCAGGCACTTAAGGTTGATGCTGGCGTGGGTGCGGATGCGGATATGGATGCGGGTATGGCATTGGATGCGGATGCGGTTGATGCAGCGGCTCCGGAGGTAACCCCAACGCCCGAGCACTTGCTCCATGCCATGCGCATGCTGCTGGGGCTGGTGCGTGGGTTTGAGTGATGTTGAAGTTCGCGTTTGTGAGTGATGCTGCAGAGCGTGAATATCGCGCGCTACCTGAGTGGGTTCAAGATGAATTCGGAAAAAGCTTACGACAGATTCAGTTTGGGGAACTACCCAGTCTCGCGACTACCCACCTCAGCGATAGTGTTGCTGCGGGGGTGATTGAGTTGAAGATAAATGGTAGGCCAGCTTTTCGATGTGTCTATATAACTAAGTATCTAAAAACTGTGGTCGTCCTACATTCCTTCGTTAAGACCACGAATGGAGTCGACCAGCAGGCGCTGCGCACGGCAGCTAGTCGGTACCAGGATCTCATGCGAGCGATCAAGCATTAACCGTACGGTCGATAGAAATAGCGGCGTGATTATCCGTCGGCATCGAAAATTCTATTTTAAAACCAAATTTTTCGAGCATATCCATCATTGTATCGATGGTGAATTTCTCAATTTTGGCGTTCATCAGGTCGGAAACCCGAGATTGCGTGATTCCAAGAAACTTAGCTGCCTGCCCCTGAGTCCAAGAGTTTTGCCTAATTAGCTTTGCAATCATGATCGATAAGTCCATTTTCATGGCGATTTTGTTCGCGATTTCGGGTGCGTGCGTGGCATGAAATGGGCTGGGATGAAATTTAAGGCTCATATGTTTGCTGCCTGCATTGGTGACGACTTGAGTATTATATAAAATATAATATAATTTGCAAGCTGGCTGGATCGTTAAGGGGCAGGCACTTAAGCTTTCCGGGCTTAAGTGCCTGCCCCTTAGCACTAAGTGCCTGCCCCTTAGCACTATTTCTGGATGTGAACGTCCATTTGCGGGAATGGAATGCCGATGCCGTTTTTGTCGAGGGCGATTTTGATTTCGCGCATCAGGTCCCAGTAGGTGCCCCAATAGTCGGTGCCTTTTACCCATGGGCGCACGATGAAATCCACCGAGCTGCTGTTCAACGCATGTACTTGCACGTTCCAGGCGGGGTCTTTGAGGATGCGCGGGTCAGCGGCCAGCACTTGTTCGAACACTTCCTTGGTTTTGTGCAAGTCGGCACTGTATGACACGCCGATGAGCAGATCGATGCGGCGCAATTCCTCGCGGTTGTAATTGGTAATCGGCGAGTTGGTAATCTGCGAGTTCGGCACGAACACCACTTTATTGTCCGGCGTTTTCATGATGGTCTGGAAGATATTGACCTCTTCTACGGTGCCAGAAACGCCACCGGCATCGACGAATTCGCCGGCGCGGAATGGCCGGAACATAATGATCAGCACGCCCGAGGCAATGTTCGACAGCGAGCTTTGCAGCGACAAACCGATGGCCAAACCGGCGGCGCCCAATATGGCAATAAACGACGTGGTTTGTACTCCCAGTTGCGACAACGCCATCAACAGCGCGGCGATGATAATCACCACTTTCACGATGGCGGTCAGGAAGCTGATCACCGCGTTGTCCATGCCCTTGGCGTGCATGCCTTTGGCCATGACTTTGCTGATGCTGTTGGCAATCATGCGGCCGATGATGAAAATGGCCAGCGCTATCGCGAGCTTCATGGCGTAGCCCAATAACATGGTCTGATTCTCGGTCAGCCAGTTGATGATTTGGTCCATCTTGGTACTCCGTTGTTTTTGTTGATGCTTGTTTGCTTATGTTCTGGTGGCTAGTTTAGCGGTTTTGGCCCGGCACCGCAAAAATGCTAAGGGGCAGGCACTTAACGCGGCATGGCTTAAGTGCCTGCCCCTTAGCATTTTGATGATCTTTCCGGCGCGGGCGGCACTATTCGCTGTTATAGTTGATGTGTTTTTGCTTAAGTGCCTGCCCCTTAGCACTAAGTGCCTGCCCCTTAACCAGAATCTGAACCAAGGAATAGCTGTATGCGATTGATAACATGGATATTATTAAGTGCCTGCCCCTTACTGGTGGGGTGTGGGCCGGGGCCAGATAGCGCAGCGGCAAGTGAGAGTTTTCCGGTGCGGTTAGTGACGCCTACGCAGAGCAGCAGTGAGCAGTTGCAACTGAGTGGTGTGGTGCGCGCTGAGGTGGAATCGGCGCTGGCCTTTCAGGTCGGTGGCCTGGTGCAGCAGCGCTTGGTCAATGCCGGCACCGGTGTGGTTAAGGGGCAGGCACTTATGCGGCTCGACCCACGCGACCTTGAGCAGCAACTGCAGGTTGAGCAAGCCGCGGTCGAAGCCGCCCAAGCCCAGCAACAATTAGCCGCCGCTGAGCTACAACGAGTGCAACAATTACGTGCCCAGCAGTTAGTCAGCGAGCAGCTGCTTGACCAAGCGCAGTTAGCGCTCACTCAGGCGCAGAAGTCCGTCAAAGCTCGGCAGGCGTCGTTGCAAATCGCTACGCAGGCAGTTGCTTATGGCACCTTAACAGCCCCTGCTGATGGTGTGGTGCTAAGCTTCAGCGCCGACCAAGGCCAAGTGGTTAATCGCGGACAAGCGGTGGCGCTTTTTGCGCACAACGGCGCCCGTGATGTCGAGGTGTTATTGCCGCCATTGCAGCAACCAGCGCCGCAAGCACAACTACAATTGGGTGAGTTAATACTGCCACTAACGCTGCGCGAAACTGCGGCGGCAGTATCCGAGTCGGGCCGCACCCTCGCCGTGCGTTATAGCGTACAAGGGGCGCTCCCGTTACCACTGCCGCTCAATTCGGTGGTGCAAGTCAGCTTCAACGCCGAAACCGCGCCGATATGGGTAGTACCATTGTCGGCGTTGGATGGGCGCTGCGACGAGCAAAGCGCCTTAAGTGCCTGCCCCTTAAGCGGAGGGCAGCTGTGGCGCGCAGTCAATGGCACGGCGCAACCCCTGCCCGCGCGGGTGCTGCGCGTTGACGGCGAATACGCCTATATAGAAGCGGCGCTGCAACCCGGCGAGCAAATCATCGGCGCCGGCACCCATCGGCTCACCCGCGGCGCGGCGGTGCGAGTATTGCCGCAATGAGTTTCCCAAATTTATCCGCGCTGGCCGTGCGTGAGCGCTCTATCACGCTGTTTTTCCTGATTTTATCCGTACTCGCTGGGTTGTACGCTTTTAGCTCCATGGGCCGCGCCGAAGATCCGGCCTTCACCGTACGCGCCATGACCGTGCAGGTGGCCTGGCCCGGCGCCGACGCCGCGCAATTGCAGTCGCAGGTGGTGGACCGGCTCGAAAAGCGCATTCAAGAGGTACAGTATGTGTACCGCATTGATACCACGGTGCGGCCCGGATTCGCGTCGTTACTGATTGAATTTCAAGAATATTCGCCAGCCGATATGATCGGCGAGCTGTTCTATGAAGTGCGCAAGCGCATGCTCGATGAGCAGCGCTCGCTGCCCGCCGGGGTGGTCGGCCCGCTGGTGCTCGACGACTTCAATGATGTGTACTTTAGTTTACTGGCGGTCACCTCGGCACCTGATTCAGGTGCGCCGTTACCGCTGCGCGAATTGACCCGCGAGACCGAGCGCATCCGCGACCAATTGCAGCGTGTGCCGGGCGTGCACAAAGCACTGATTTTGGGCGAGCGCGCCGAGCGCGTGTTCGTAGAATTTGACCCCGCTGGCCTAGTTAATCTGGGCCTCAACCCGCAGGATATCTTCGCCGCCATTCAGGCGCACAACCAGCTGGTGCCGGCCGGCCGTATCGAGAGCAATGGCCCGCGCCTGTATATTCGCGTTGATAGTGTGTTAGATGACCCCGAGCAACTGGCACAAGTACCGGTGCCCACCGCCAATGGCGTGGTGCCGTTGGGGCGCTTGGCCTCGGTGCGCCGTGGCTATGAAGACCCGGCGCAATATCTGATTCGCTCGCGCGGGCAAGACGCCTTGCTTCTGGGCGTAGTCATGCAAAAAGGCTTTAACGGCCAAACTCTAGGCGAAAACCTTGCTGACTTTCAGCAGAAGTTACGTACCGAGTTACCCCTTGGCTTACAGGTTGAGGTGCTCACTGACCAAAGCCAAGCTATCAACAAGGCGGTCGGCTTATTCCAGGTGAAATTCTTGGTGGCGGTTGCGGTAGTGATGTTGGTCAGTGTGCTGGCCATCGGCTTGCGCGCTGGGGTTATCGTCGGTTTGGCGGTGCCGTTAACGCTCGGTATCACCTTTTTAGTGATGTCATTAATGGGCATAAACTTAGACCGTATCACTCTTGGCGCACTTATTTTGGCGCTTGGGCTACTGGTAGATGACGCCATCATCGCTGTGGAAATGATGCTGGTTAAGATCGACGAAGGTTGGAGCAAGACACATGCTGCCGCGCACGCCTGGACAGTCACCGCGGCGCCAATGCTATTTGGTACGTTGGTGACGGTGGCGGGTTTCTTCCCCATCGGCTTTGCGAAGTCGGGCGTGGGCGAGTATGCCGGCAATATCTTCTGGGTGACCGGCATTGCGCTGATTGTGTCGTGGTTGGTGGCGGTGATTTTTGTGCCGTATTTGGGTGTGCGGCTGTTGAAGGGGCCGGATGGCTCTGCGGGTGCGGATGGCTCTGCGGGTGCGGACGGCTCTTCGGGGCCGGATGGCTCTGCGGGTGCGGATGGCTCTGCGGGTGCGGACGGCTCTTCGGGGCCCGGTGCCGCCGCTGCAGGCTCGGCCGCCCCCAGCGCGACACATACCGCCGCTGCGAACTACCCCCGCCTGCGAACAGCCGTCAGCTGGTGTGTGCAGCATCGCAAAAAAGTCGTCGGCGGCACCGTGCTGCTACTAGTGCTGAGTGTGATCGCCATGGCTACGCTGGTGCAGAAGCAGTTTTTCCCCAGCTCCGACCGTACCGAGGTGATTGTCAGCGTGTATATGCCGCAGGGCACCGCCATCAGCGAAACCGACGAGGTGGTGCGCGAGCTCGAGGCCGTGATCAATGCTCAGCCCAATGTTGAATCATTGGCCAGTTATGTCGGCGGTGGCCCGCCGCGCTTCTTTATAAGTGCCACTCCAGAGCCATTCGACCCCGCCTTTGCCAAAATTGTAGCGGTGATGCGCGACCAAAACAGTCGCGATGAACTGATGCAGATGCTCGAGCAGCTGACTGACAGCGGTAAGTTTTCGCAAGCACGTATACGCGTATATCGTCTTTTGTATGGTCCGCCGGTGAATTGGCCTATTACCTTCCGCGTGCTTGGCCCAGATCCCGATCAACTGCGGGTGATTGGCCATCAAGTGCGACAAATTATGTCGGCCCACCCGAATACCCATAACACGCATTTGGAGTGGGATGAGCGTACGCCGGTGCTGCAACTGCAGTTAGACCCGTCGGCACTGATGCTACAAGGCCTGACACCAGCTGCCGTGGCGCAACAGTTGCAATTGCTATTAGAAGGCACGCCAATTAGCCAGCTCTACGAAGACCGCCGCAACGTGAGCATTATGGTGCGTTCGCGCAGTGGCGGCCAGGCGCTCGACCCGCAGCAGTTTGCCAACTTGGAATTACTCAACGCCAGCGGCGAAAAAGTGCCATTAAAACAAGTGGGGATCCTGCAAGTAACCTTTGAAGAGCCGGTAGTACGGCGCTATAACCGCGAGAATTATGTCAACGTGTTGGCCGATATTCGTGGTGCCCAACCCAATACCGTCACTGCCGAATTGCTGGCACAGATGCCGACGGATTTACCTGTAGGCTATTCGCTACAAGTGGGTGGTTCGGTGGAGCAGTCGAGCAAAGGTGAAGGTTCGTTGCAGAAGCTGCAACCAGTGATGGTGGCGTTGATGCTTATTTTCATCATGCTGCAAATGCGCAGTTTCAGCGGCACCTTTATGGTGTTCGCCACGGCGCCACTGGGGCTGATTGGTGCGGTATTGGCGCTGTTGATTTTCGCCCAGCCGTTTGGCTTCGTGGCGCTGCTGGGTTTGACTGGGCTGGCCGGTATCTTGATGCGCAATACGCTGATTTTGACCCAGCAAGTCGCGGACAACTTTAGCGCCGGCATGGCGGCTTTTGATGCGGTGGTTGAGGCCGCGGTACAGCGCGCGCGTCCGGTGATTCTGACCGCTTTGGCGGCAATGCTGGCGTTTGTGCCGCTGACCCAAGATAGCTTCTGGGGCCCGCTGGCCTATGTGCTGATTGGCGGCGTCGGTGTCGGCACCGCCATTACCCTGCTGTTCGTGCCGGCCCTCTACGCCCTCTGGTTCCGCATCAAGAGCTAAGGGGCAGGCACCTAACGCTAAGGGGCAGGCACCTAACGCTAAGGGGCAGGCACCTAACGCTAAGGGGCAGGCACCTAACGCTAAGGGGCAGGCACTTAACGCTAAGGGGCAGGCACTTAAGCTTAAGTGCCTGCCCCTTAGCAGTTCCGAATCCTTAAGTGCCTGCCCCTTAGCAGTTTTACCAGCGGATCTGATAGCGACCGTTGGCGTCGGGCTGGCCAATAAATTGCAGCAAGTCGGTGATGCTGCGCGGCGCCTCGAGGGTTGGTTGCAAGTAGCCGTCAAAGCTGACCTGCGGCGGCATGCCATCAACGTTGCCGTTCAGCGCCAGCCCCATGACATTCTGGCCATCCATGCTAAAGGCGATGCCGTTGCGCGGGTTGCAACTCAGCGGCAAATTATAATCGCCCAACTGGCTCCATACGCTATTCAATAGCACCTGTGCTTGGCTGACATAGAGCGTTGCCGCCAGCGCATCACACCAGTAGCGTTTGCTGAAATCGTTGTAAGCATATTGCTCAAGCTCAAGGCGAAATTGCCCCTGAACCGGCACCGGCACCGGTAAATTAAGCTCCACAATCGCGCGACCAACATCGCCCTGCAGCACCCCGCGTAGGTTATCGATACCACCGCTGCGCGCTTCTATTGCCATCCCGCCATCCAGCAGATTACTTGGCAATTGCGCAATCGAAAACTGCATATCTAAGCGCCCGGTGAGCAGCGCCCATGGGTTGATTTTGTAATCGATCTGCTGCAGCTCTAACTGCGTGCCAAAATTGGTCACCACCTGCAACACACCGATGCGACCATGCCACAAGCGCCCTTCCATCTGCAGCAACTTGGGCGCATTAACGCCGCCGAAATGACTGACGCCCCAACTTATGAGACTCGCCGGCGCCAGCGCAAAAAATGCCAGCACATACACCGGAATGAGCCACAAAAACCACTTTAACTTCATAACTGCCTGCCCCTTAGCTTAGCGTTCCGCGACTTGCAGCTTGCGTACTCGCACCACGCCCGCCGACGGGCCCTCGGCGATGTCGAGGCTCTCAACCCGCAGGCCACCGCTGGACTGCAAGGTATCCAACATGGTTAGCAAATCATTAAAACCCACTTCGTCAATCACCACCAACAGGCCATTGCTTTGCGGCTGCATGCGGGTGACGGTGATATTGTTGCGGCCAGCGTAATCAGTGATGCGCTGGGTGATGCTGCCGGTGCCAGCGCCACTAAGTGCCTGCCCCTTAGCAGTTTCGGCGCGGGCCAAATAGGTGCCGGTGGCTTGGCGAGTCCAATCCAGCAGGCTTTGCTGCGCATCTATTGCCGCTTGGCGCTGCGCGATGCCGGCTTGCAACGGTGTCCACAGGCCGTAATAGATCACCACCACCGCCAATACGCCAAGTGCGCTACTGACTAAGCGTTTTTCGCGGCTATTCATGGCCTGCCAACGTGGCTCAATGGCTGCTTTTATCGTATTGATTAAGCTCATAATTTCCTTCTCCGCCATTAATTCATGCGAATCACAAAGCTGCCGGTCACGCCGCTGCTTTGATTATTGACTGGGCCTTGCTCTACCACTAGCGCGCCAGACGCCGTTGCCGCCGCACGAAACTGTTCTAAGCTATTGAAATTGCTCGCTCGTGCAGTAAGGCGTAAGATGCCGCTATCGAACCGTAGCAATTCCACTTTAATGTCGTTCGAGGCTCGAAAACCTGGTTCCAAGGCACTCAATATGGCTAATGCATCGGCGCCCACACTACCACCTACGCTATCGAGACGCTGCTGTAACTGACTGCGCACGTTAACAATTCGGGTTTCGTCTGGAAATGCCGCGCGGTAGGTATCTTCAATGGCTTGTTGCATGGCACTTTGCTGCTGGCCCAGCCGCACGTACTCGATCACTTCACTGATGTACGCCATCGCCAGCAAAATACCCGCTGCTAACGCTGCTGGACGCCAGTTAATGCGTGCACCGGCACGACGCTTTTTCGTCGGTTTATACGTGTTTTGGCGCAAATTAATCGGCGCATTCGGCCCACTACGCACACTCAGCGCCTCGGCCACACTACTCAATGGCAATTCAATATCGGCATGACTGATGACAAAGCGCGGCTCCAACGCCACTAAGGCCTCAGCCGCTGGCACCGCACCATAACAATGCAAGGTCACGCTGCCTTGTTCAGGTAACGCACCCATAGCTAGTTCGGCAAATAGTGTCGCGTCAACGGTGAAGCCGCTGTGCGCGCCGCTACGGACAATAATGTCATCGCCCAATTGCAGCACGTTCCAATGCAGCTCTGAGCTGGGCATCGGCACTGCATAGGTATCACGACACCAAATGTCGGCATCGATATCAGCGCTCGTCAACCACTGCTGCCACTGCTGCATGGCACTATGCGCCACTACGGCCACCGCAAACGGCTGCTCCATACCGGCGGGTTTAGCGCCGGCAGGCCAAGCAAAGTGCAAATCGTCAATGTCACTGGCCAGTTCGTCTTCTAAACTGTTCGGCACCAGCGCTGGCAGCAACCGTTGCGAGCCAGCTGGCAGCGCCACTTCGGTCATTAGCACGTCCTGTCCCGGCACCAACACCAAGGTGTCGCGACTGCGCGCCCGCTCTTGCAGCTCGCCAAGTTCGTCGGCACCGCGCAGCACACCACTGGCAATCACTTCGCGCTGTTGCGGCTGCCACACCAACCAGTCAATCTGTTGCGTACCTAGCCGTATAAAAAGCTGCTCCATACCTTCTCTCTCGTTCAGTAAACTCGCTGTGCAAGCGGGTTAGTCGCCGATACCGCGATACAATACGCGTACCTGCTCTGAGGTCACTCGCAATTGCGAGCTGCCGCGGAAAATTAAGTCACCGTAAGTTACTTCGGTCTTTAGTTCAAAATACTCACTGCTTACGCCGATGTCGTCAAGGGATGTGCCCAATTTAGGTGCGCCGGCAGTCACCGGGCCGCCGCCTAAGTTGGGCTGCAACTGCGCCGTGGCGATACCGCTCAACACGTTGCTATTACGCGCTTCTTCGAAGCTTTCAAAGCCTTCTAGGTCGCGATTATCGAGCGCCGACTGGGCGCCGCCAACATCCACTGCACCCACTGTAACCGCATGTAAAAGCGGCCCAGCATCTTCTGCTAATGTATTGATATTGATACTTAAAATACTACTACGTGGAATCACGCACACGTGCGGTAGCAAGTTATTATAAATATCAGCGGTAACGCCGCGTATCAGTCGCAATTCGCTGACATGGGCCAGCAAGGTATTGGCGGCTTTATAGGGCACGCTTAGCGACTGATAATCGGAATCCTCGGCGCCGTAACTACTAATGATATTGCCGTCAGCGTCCAACCAATCCACTAAACTGTCGGTGATCACGTCTACCGTGTAGGCATCGATATCCGGATTCACCGCTGCCAGCAGTAATCGGAACTGCGCCCGACGCCGAGTTAACAGATCTTGCTGACCTTCGCCGCTAACCCGCAGCGCGTTCAAGTTGAAGCAGCTGTGGAGGTCGCGAATGCGCCCGGCGATCATGCCGTCCTGCACCGGAAAGCGTGCGCCGCTGTCGCCGGTCACAAACCACTGTTGCTCGCGAGTAGCGATATTGTCGTTCTCGCTCATTTCTTGCTGCAGCAAGTCTTTCACCACCTCTTCAGCGCTCAGCCAATACCAATAGGCTTGCTCGGCCTGCTGGAAGTTGCTGGTGCGCAGCACGCTCATCTGCAAGCGCCCGCTCATGGTCACCGCCAGCACCGCCACCAACGCCACCACCAGCATCACGATAATCAGCGCCGCGCCACGCTCCCTGCTAAGGGGCAGGCACTTAGTGCTAAGGGGCAGGCACTTAAGCCGCCGCGTGTTAAGTGCCTGCCCCTTAACCATTTGAGTCACCTTTCACCGGTGGCGTTGGGCTGGCGTTGTCGCCAGCGTTATCGCGTTGCACCGGCGTTTGCTCGGTAAAGTTGCCGCCGGTCAACAAAAACACTCGGTGTAGTTCGCCCCAGCGCTCAGTGGTCAGGGTGATTTCTATAGCATGTGGCAGTTCATCGGCACTCGACCAGTCGCTTGACCATCGCCCTTTCGATGGCACGGAACTGCCATCGGCCGCCCGACGCGGTTCAGGCACAAGGTAAAATCGCGCCGCCATCTCGGTCACGCCATCCAGCACGACTTGCTCGACCGGCTCTTCACCGGGGCTGACATCTACGTACGGGAAAAACTCGCGCACCAGTTGCTCTTCTCGCACCACGTAAGCCACCGGCTGTAGCGTGCTGCGTGGTAGCATTCCGGCCGGATTGAACCAGCCACTGCGCACGAACGCCAGCTGACCGCGGTTGAAATACAGCAATTGCCCAGTGGCGTTGGGCCGAGCCGTGATGGAGCGGATATCCTGCTCCAACGTCAGCATAAAATATTGTAATTGTGCGAGCCGGGCGATGCTCTGCTCGCTCTGCTCCTTGCTGGTAGTCATGGTCTGCACCACGCTGGCGGCGCCGAGGCCAAGCAGTGCCAGAATGACCATAGTCACCAGCACCTCCACCAAAGTAAAACCCCTAAGGGGCAGGCACTTAAGCTCCGCCACCTTAAGTGCCTGCCCCTTAGCATTCTCTACCACGTTAAGTGCCTGCCCCTTAGCCGTTAGCCCCTTAGCCGTTATCATAGATTGGGCCCTACGAAGCTGGTGAGGCTGTGCATGATCGGGCCGTCTTCTTCGCGGCGCACATCTACGGTGACCATAAATACGTCGGTGGTGGCGGTCTCGAGCACTTCGAGGCGCCATTGCCAATCCACTTCGGCGAAGGTTTCGCTGCCGCTGCTACCATCTTCTGGCGGGTAATCGATGGTGACTTCGGCCATCACATTGGCGGCAACGTAGCGCGCCATGGTTTTATCTTGCATGTGCGCCAAGCTGGCTAGATGGTTGCTGGTGGCGAATACTGCGGCTAATGCGGCTAGCGCGAAGATCGACAGCGCCACCATCACCTCAATCAGGGTGAAACCACGCGCCGGCTTAAGTGCCTGCCCCTTAGCCGTGAAAAGCTTAAGTGCCTGCCCCTTAGCACTAAGTGCCTGCCCCTTAAGGTTCGTCATTGGGGCGGGCCAGCGTGAGGGTGAAGCCGTCGCTGCTGCTGACGGCCCAGGGGCGGATGTCGAGTAGCGGGTCGCCCTCCACCAAAATGGTGAAGATCGGCAAACCGCCGCTACCGAAAATGAATAGCAGGTCGCCGCGGCGGCGTTCGCCGGTTTCGCGTTCGCGTTGGCGCTCTTCGGCGTCTTCAAATAGGCCGTCGCGCTCAATGTCTTGCGCCAGTAAATCGAGGCTATCTACCTCCAGCGACAGGGTCATGCCGTCCGACAACTCAACCGGCGACAGCGCTCGCGATACCCCAGGCGCCGACGACATTTCGGTCCACGAGGCGCCATCCCATTGCACAAAACGGTAGGCATCTTGCCATACTTCTAACGCCAAAATTGCATGGCGAGTGAGTGCATACTCTCGCGCTAGCTCTATCTTGCTATGTAGTTCAAAGGCAGCGCGCTCGGTCACGCGGTCACGATTATCGGGTACGACAAAGCTAATCGAGGCGGCAATTAAGGCGATAATCGCCATCACCACCATAATCTCAATCAGCGAAAAGCCACGCGAAAAGCCACCAACTCGCGAACCACGCGAATCCCGCGGCAAGCCCGCAAAACGCGAACCAGGCAATCCCGCAACACCCACCACACTCTTAGTCGCCACGGCTCTCTAAGTTCCAGTTACCAATGTCGTCATCGGTGCCTGGAGTGGTATCCGGGCCAGCCGAAAACACATCCACATCACCAAATTCACCCGGGCTCAACAGCAGATATTCTTGGTTCCACGGGTCTAGCGGCAGACGGTTAATGTAACCGTTGCGACGATAATTGCGCGGCCGTGGGTCTACTTGCGGCTCGTTAATCAGCGCATCGAGGCCTTGCTCGGTGGTTGGGTACGAACCGTTATCGAGGCGGTACTGCGACAGCGCATTTTCTAACGAGACGATATCAGTACGTGCTTTCTGACGGTCCGCTTGCTCGCCGGCGCCAATCACGTTGGGCAAAATCAAGCTGGCAATCAAACCAATGATGGCAATGACCACCATGATTTCAAGCAATGAGAAACCAGCAGAACGGCCCATAGAAACAGATTTTTTCATCACAACACTCCCAGTTCTAAAATCGTCAACCCGAACCATCAAAATACCGCTTGGTTCAAGGCCAATATCGGCTGAATAATCGCCATAACTATCAGTAAGACAATGCCGGCCATCACCACAATCAACATTGGCTCAAATATTTTTAACGCCACGTTCATGGTGGTTTCAAAGTCGCGGTCTTGGTTGTCCGCGGCGCGGCCAAGCATTTGCTCCAGTTCGCCGGACTTTTCGCCAGCGGCGATCATATGCAGCATCATTGGCGGGAATAATTTGGTTTGCGCCAACGCCGCGCGCAGTGATGAGCCTTCGCGCACGCGGTCGGCGGCTTCACCCACGGCAATTTGCATGGCGCGGTTGGTGAGCACGCGGCCGGTAATGCGTAAACCTTCTAACAACGGCACCGCTGAGGCCGCCAATATGCTTAAAGTGCGGGCAAAGCGCGCGGTATTGACGCCACGAATCACCGTGCCAAACAATGGCACCCGCAGTACCCAGCCATCAAAACGATCACGTCGCGCTGGTAGCCGCAGCCATTGCTTTAAAAATACCAGCCCCAGCAACAGCCCCAATAAAATATACGGCCCAAAGCTCTGCAAAAACTCCGACACCATGATCAAGGCCGCGGTAATAGGCGGCAGCTCTTGGTCCAAGGTGGCCAGCTGCGACACAATTTGCGGCACCACCGACACCAGCAAGAAGATAATCACCCCCAACGCCACCAAGGTCAGCACCGTTGGGTACACCAGCGCTTGAATTAGCTGGCCGCGCAACTTGTTGCGCTGCTCGGTATAATCGGCCAGCCGCTCCAGTACCTTATCCAAATGCCCAGAGCGTTCGCCGGCAGCCACCATGGCGGTAAAGAGTTTGTCGAACACATGCGGGTATTCGGCCATGGATTCGGCCAGCGAATAGCCCTCCACTACTTTGGAGCGCACCGCCATAATCAGATTTTGCAGCCGCGCTTTGTCGGTCTGCTCGGCCACCGCGTACAGCGCTTGCTCAATCGGCATGGCAGCCGCCACAAGGGTGGCCAATTGCCGCGTCACTAAGGCCAAATCAGCGGCTTTGACCCGCCGTACCCGTGGTCGCGTTAACCATTCCACCAAGCCCGATGAGCCACCAGCAGAAGCTGCCGCCGAAGACCGCGCGGCCCCGCCAGCCACGGAGGAATCCTCAGCCAGCTCAACCGCCACCGGGATCAAACCCTGCTCACGCAGTTGCTGCCGTACCTGGCGTTCGGTATCGGCCTCAACCACGCCATTGCGCTTGCGGCCGTTGGTGTCTAGTGCTTGATAGGCATAGGCGGCCACGGCTTACTCCTCACGCGTCACGCGTAGCACTTCTTCCAAGGTGGTGATACCGGCAGCCACTTTGGCTAAGCCGTCTTGACGAATGCTCGGCGCTTGTTTGCGCGCATATTTTTCAATCGATTGCTCGCCGTGACCGTTATGCACCAGCTCGCGCACTTTCTCGTCGACCAGCAGCAATTCATGAATACCGGTACGGCCACGATAGCCGGTGTGATTACACTTATCGCAGCCAACGGCGCGGTATAACTGCTTGACCTTGCTATCAAAAAACGCTTTTTCATCGTCGGACGGCTTATACTCGGTCTTACATTCTTCGCACAAGGTACGCACTAAGCGTTGCGACAACACCGCCAGTAGCGATGAGCTTAACAAGAACGGTTCAATGCCCATATCTTCGAGGCGGGTAATGGCGCCCGAAGCGGTATTGGTGTGCAAGGTGGACATCACCAAGTGGCCAGTCAACGACGCCTGCACCGCTATTTGCGCGGTCTCGACGTCACGAATTTCACCCACCATCACCACGTCAGGGTCTTGCCGCAAAATAGCCCGCAGGCCACGGGCAAAGGTCATCTGCACTTTCGGGTTGACCTGGGTTTGGCCAATGCCCTCAATGTTGTATTCAATGGGGTCTTCTACGGTGAGAATATTGCGATCACGCGAGTTGATCTGCATCAACCCAGCGTACAAGGTGGTGGATTTACCCGAACCCGTCGGCCCGGTCACCAAGATAATGCCGTGCGGCTTTTTGATTAGCTCAGAAAACACCTCGCGATTCGACAAGGTCATACCCAGCTGCTCGAGGTTCAGCCGCGCATTGTTTTTGTCTAATAACCGCAGCACCACCCGCTCGCCGTGGTTCGATGGCATAGTCGATACCCGCACGTCCACCGCGCGGCCAGCAATCAGCAGGCTAATACGGCCATCTTGTGGCACTCGCTTTTCAGCAATGTCGAGCTGCGCCATAACCTTAATGCGCGATACCAGTAGCGACGATAGCTTACGGTTCGGGCGTATAATCTCCCGCAGCACACCGTCAATACGAAAGCGCACCACCAGCTCTTTTTCAAAGGTTTCAATGTGAATATCCGAGGCGCCTTCTTTGATGGCCTCCGACAGCATGGCATTGATCAGTTTGATAATGGGCGCGTCGTCTTCGCTTTCTAGCAAGTCTTCGGTTTGCGGCAGCTCATCGGCCAGCGAAAATAAGTTACTTTCGTTGCCTATGTCTTCCATTAGCTGTTTGGCTTCGGAGGAATCGCGCTGATAAGCCTGGGTTAAAATGGCCTCAAAGTCAGCGCTGCCGTGGCGCACCACACTAAACGCCGTGCCAAGTACTCGCCGCACTTCTTGCAATGCCTGTACACCCGCATCAGCGCGGGCATGCACGGTGTAAGCGCCATCGTTAGAGGTTGCCACCACCACGCCAAAGCGCTTGGCAAAGGCAAATGGCAGCCGCCGCGGTGCGACGCTGGCCGCTACCTCAGCGATCTCAGTCATTGCCGCCGTCCTTCTTCTTGCCGTCGTCTACCGCGCCTTTCTTCTCAAGATACTCGTCAAAGCCTGGCGGTAACGTCAATGGGCCGTCCCACTCTGGGATCAACGGTGTTTTGGTGTTTGGCATCAAGCTCACGCCTTCTTCTTGGCGCTGTAACTGCTCACCACGAATAAAGTTGTATTTGCGGCTACTCAGCGCCGACGCTGTGGCGGAATCGCGCACAATAGTTGGCTTGATAAATACCATCAAATTACGCTTTTGGGTGGTGGTTGAGGTGCTGCTGAACAGCTTACCTAAGAACGGAATATCGCCCAACAACGGCACTTTTTGGACGCTTTCTTGCACGTCTTCATCAATCAAACCGCCGAGCACAATGGTCTCGCCATCTTCGGCTATGACCACGGTTTTTAGCTCACGTTTGTTGACGATGATGTCTACCGAGGTAGCGCCACTTAAGCTCGATACTTCTTGCTCGATAATCAACTGTACGGCGTTGCCTTCGTTGATTTGCGGGGTGACTTTAAGCTTAATACCGATATCTTCGCGCTGTACGGTCTGGAATGGGTTTTGGTTATTGCTACCCACGGTCGAGCCAGTAATAGTTGGCACCGACTGACCGACCAAGAACTCGGCTTCTTCGTTATCCAGTGTCATGATGCTTGGCGTGGCCAGGATGTTCGAGTTGGTGGTGCTGGCTACCGCTTGCAAAATAGCGCCCCAGTCGTTTTTGATCACGCCAACCATCATGCCGTTGACGCTACCCAGTAACTGCGCCAGTAAATCGACGTTGCCTTGCTGGGCCGGCTGAGAGGTCACCAACGGGTTACCGGCGTTATCAATTTGCGTGGTGGTGGTGCCTTCTTGCTCACGAGCCAGATAGGCCGCGGCGGCTAACTGGCCCACCGGCACTTGGCGACCATTGCTGTATTGCACTAAGCCGCCGTCTTCAGAGATCCACTGCAAGCCTAAATCAATGCCATCGCCTTCAAAAATTTCCACGATAATGGCTTCTACATGCACCTGCGCGCGGCGAATATCCAGTTGCCGAATGACGTTTTCGAGGTTGGCCAATAAATCTGGCTGGGCGGTTATCACCAGCGAGTTACTTGGCTCGTGTGCGGTGATGCTAATTTCATTATTGCTGCGCCGGCGTTGCTGCGCTTGCCCTGGCACACCACCCTGCGCGCCTTGGGTTTCGGCGGCA
Organism: Pseudidiomarina mangrovi; assembly: GCF_003999375.1. Lineage (GTDB taxonomy): Bacteria > Pseudomonadota > Gammaproteobacteria > Enterobacterales > Alteromonadaceae > Pseudidiomarina > Pseudidiomarina mangrovi. The sequence goes on along the minus strand of NZ_RJLC01000016.1, from coordinate 211,712 downwards.
ATGCTATCGCTCACACCTTTCAGTACATCCACCAGCTCTTTGGCTTTGGCGTACTTTAAGTAAATCACCCGAGTATTACCTTCAGTTTTTAAGTCTTGGTCGAGCTGCACAATTAACTTGCGCACCCGCTCACGGGCGCGCGGTTCGCCGCTAATCACCACACTATTGGTGCGCTCATCAGGCACAATGCGCGGGATCAATAACGGCGGTGTACCATCGGTGGTTTTCTCGTACAGTGAGGTGGCAATGCGCACCACTTCTGAGGCCGAGGCATACTCCAGCTTCACTACTTCGACATCTTGGTTACCGGCGCGGTCAACTCGCTCGATAATTTCTACCAAGCGCTGCACCGTTTCGCTGCGCCCGGTCAGCATGATCACGTTGGACGGGTCGTACGACACCACGTTGCCGCCGCCGCTTTGGTCGTTCAACAAGCGCAGCAATGGCGCGAGTTCACGCACACTGACGTTCTCAACGGTGACCACCCGAGTGACTAAGGTATCGCCGCCCAGCGCGTTGCTATCAACCACTGGAATGGCGCCGTTGCGGGCATCTTTGTCGCGCATTACTTTGATCACGCCCGACTCCATGGTCACCGTGGCAAAGCCATACACTTCAAGCACGTTCAAGAAAAACTGCCAATATTGCGCTTCGTTCATGACATCGTAGCTGCGCACGTCAATGCGACCGCGTACGTCTGGGTCGATGATCATGGTTTTGCCAAGGTTACGCCCCACCACCTGAATAAACTCGGTGATGTCGGTATTTTTGAAGCTGGCGGCGTATTCTACTGGCTTATCGGCCTGCTGGTTTTGCGCCATGGCACTGCTCGAAGCGGCGATGGTTAACGCCAGGCTCATGGCAATGCTAGTGACGATTAAAGTTGAGCGCATGGTGATTCCTTGATGGCTAGTTGCCCGGTAGCGTCGCTGGGATAGCGAGCTCCAGGTCGATTGTTTTGCCTTGCCGCAACACGGTAACGGTAATGTTCGTCATGGTTCCGAGGCTGCGGGTGAGCGCCATAGCGGTATTCATATCGGTCAGACTTTGGCCATTAATGGCAATGGCTAAGTCACCGTTTTGAAAGCCGGCGGCGGTAAATATTTCTGGATTATTTTTCGCTTGCAGGCGGTAGCCTTGCATACTGGCGCCCTGGCGTACGGGGCTAATACTGACGTAATCGAGCACGCTCTGCGCCATCGCTTCGCCACGGGTCAATACCGGCGGCGTCTGCTGTTGCTGTTGCTGTTGCTGTTGCTGTGGCGCTGGGCTGCTGCCGCGCTGTGCTTCCATGGTCAACGATAAACCTGGGCTGAGTTCGCCAATACCCTCTAGTTCGAGGGTTTCACGGCGCCCTTGGTTTTCTAAAATCACCCGGTCGGCGTAGATTTCTAGCACTTTTACTTGGGTGTTGGTGAGCAAATCGCCGGGGCTGTATACGCTTTGCTGACCAGCTTGTTCAATGATGGCGGCGCTGCGCTCGGGAACTGAGCTAGCGGAAACTCCTAATAAGCGCAGATTCAGCCGTGTTAGCGGCGCTTGTTGCTGGCGGCTTTGCTCCACCGGCTTTGCGGCGGCATTACCAAAAATATTGCGCGCTTTGAGCGCACTTAAGTCCACCACGCTGGTGCCACTGCTATCGACTTTTAACGGCCCACTGGCGAGTTGAGGCGCCGGGCTGAATAGTTGCCAAGTCAATTGCGCTGCCAACAGGGCGGCGGCCAACGCCAGTACCGCCGTTAACGCCCACAAGGCAGCCTGCCATAAGCGTGGCTGCTGGATTGGATTAAACCGTGTCATGAATTGCTGCATGGTCGTTTCGTTATAATTTTGTGACAGTGCATGATGGACCCATTCTAGCGACTCTATCTGCAGGTGAACAGATCAAATTGGGGGAATCTGATATAATGCCCGCAACTTTTACACGCTTTCTATGACGGTAAGATGACACAGCATGATGTACCCAACTGACCAACTCACCCGCTTTACTTTTGTTGACCAAGACGTTCGTGGTGAACTTGTACAATTATCAACAAGTTACCAGCGCATGTTGCAAGGCCATGATTATCCAAAACCGGTTCAACGGTTACTCGGCGAACTGATGGCGGCCACCTCGTTGCTCACCGCCACGCTGAAATTTGAAGGCCACATTGCTATTCAACTGCAAGGCGACGGTCCGGTCAATTTTCTTGCGGTGAACGGTAGCCATCATCAGCAGTTACGCGGTATCGCCCGGGTGCGATCAGCCATTGCCGACGACTGCAACGATTTGCGTACGCTGATGGGCCATGCCCACCTGATTATCACCCTGACGCCGCTGCAAGGCGAGCGTTATCAGGGCATGGTCAGCGGTAACGGCGACAGCATTGCTGAAATCATTGAAGGCTACTTCAGTCAGTCTGAGCAATTGCACACCCGCGTGTGGTTGCACGCCGATGCCGAACACGCCGCTGGCATGCTGTTACAGGTGATGCCGGCTGCTGGCCACGACCGTAGCTACTTTGAACACGTTGAACTACTAACTCAGACCATTACTGCGGCGGAATTGTTCAGCCTCGGTAGCGAAGAAATTTTGACCTGGCTGTATCACGATGAACAGGTGGAAGTGTATCCGCCGCAAAGCGTCAGCTTTCACTGCGGCTGCTCGCGCGAGCGCACCCTCGACGCGCTGTCCACCGTGCCCGCCGCCGAGCTGCGCGAGATCCTCGCCAGCGACGGCGAGATCCGCATGACCTGCGACTACTGCCGCACCGAATACACCTTCACCGCCACCGACCTCCAAAGCTAAGGGGCAGGCACTTAAGCTTTTGCGGGCATCGAAACTGCTAAGGGGCAGGCACTTAAGGATGGTTGAGATGATTTATCGTAACAATGTGGCTGGGGCAGAAGCCGTGGGCGTCGCCAGCACCGAACCAAAGGCTAAGGGGCAGGCACTTAAGCTCGGTGCGCTTAAGTGCCTGCCCCTTAAACAGCCCCTTAAACAACTATGACCGAAAGTATTCGTTTAGATAAGTTTCTGTGGGCGGCACGCTTCGCGAAAACGCGAAGTGTGGCTCGTGATCTGGTGCAATCAGGTAAAGTGACGGTGAATGGCCAAAAAGTAAAACCGGCGAAAACCGTACAAGTAGGCGATCTAGTGAAATGCCCACGCGGCTATGACGTCTATGAGATCGAGATCTTAGCCCTCAGCGAACAACGCAGAAGCGCACAAGAAGCCGCCAAACTATTCCAGGAAACTACAGAATCACAGACCAAGCGCGAGGCCCAAGCGGAACTCAGAAAACTCAACGCCCTCTACAACCCCCACCCCGACACTAAGCCCGACAAAAAACAGCGCCGCGATCTGCTAAAGTTCAAAAACAGCTAACTTGAATTATAAACATTTTTGTTTATAATCAGCTCAAGCAATTCATGGAGGAATTGTGAAGAACAGCGAGTTTTTGAAGTGGCTCATCGCCCACGACGTCATCGTCAAACAGGGTAGCAGGCATTACCGCTTGTACTACGGAGACCGGCGCTCAACTATGCCAAGACATCCAGGTAAAGAAATCCATGAAGGCCTTCGCAAAGCCATTTTGAAGCAACTAGGCATCACCGAACATTAGGTAACACCATGCAATTTCCAGTCATCTACCAGCAGCAAGACGACGGCATTCTCATCAGCTTTCCAGATTTGCCTGAAGCACTCAGCAGCGCAGAACACATGCGTGACGCGCATGAAATGGCCTACGACGCACTCATCAGCGCGTTAGAGTTTTACTTCGAGGACTACAAACGCATCCCAAGCCCAACAAGCTCAACGACAGGAAACTATGTGGAATTACCACCAGCGCTAACGGCAAAAGTGATGCTACTGAATACCTTGGCGGAGAGCCAAGTTAGCTATGCGGAACTGGCGCGACGATTGGGGAAAAAGCCACAAGAGGTGCAGCGGATGATCGACCTTCGCCATGCGACCAAGATCGATACCGTTGCCGCAGCCCTAGAAACATTAGGCTATCAATTACAGTTATCGCTGACACCGAGAAAAGCCAGCCTCAACCCAAGCTAGCGGCCCTTCTTCTTCACAAACTTCATCAAGCGCTTACGCTTGCGCAGCTGCGAATCAGACAGCTTGTTTTTGCGGCCGGCGAACGGGTTTTCGGCTTCACGGTACTCAATTTTAATTGGCGTACCCATGACCCCCAGCGAGCGGCGGAAATAGTTTTCCAGATAGCGCGCGTACGAGCCTGGCAGCGATTCCACTTGGTTACCGTGGATGATGATGCGCGGCGGATTATAACCACCGGCGTGCGCGTACTTGAGTTTCACCCGGCGCCCTTGCACTAACGGCGGCTGGTGCTCTTCGGCGGCGCTCTCTAAAATACGGGTGAGCTTAGAGGTATTGACGCGCTGGGTGGCCGACTCATACGCCTCTTGCACCGACTCAAACAAGTGCCCTACGCCGGTGCCATGCAGCGCCGAAATAAAGTGCAAGCGGCAAAAATCAACAAAGCCTAAGCGGCGGTCTAGCTCGCGTTTGATTTCATCGCGCTGTGATGTGGTCAAGCCATCCCACTTATTCACCGCAATGACAATGGAGCGGCCGGCATTCAGAGCAAAGCCGATTAGGTTCAAATCTTGGTCAGAAATAGTCTCACGGGCATCCACCACCGCAATCACCACGTTGGCATCTTCAATGGCTTGCAGGGTTTTGATCACCGAGAATTTCTCGACGGTGTCATCAATACGGCCGCGGCGACGTACACCGGCGGTGTCGATCAGCACATAAGCGCGCTCATCGCGCTCCATCGGAATGTACACCGAGTCACGCGTGGTGCCGGGCATGTCGTACACCACCACCCGCTCTTCACCAAGAATGCGGTTGATCAGCGTGGATTTACCCACGTTAGGGCGACCGACAATAGCCAATTTCAGCGGCAGCGATGAATAGTCGATTTCGTCGTGCTTTAAGTCGGGCGATAACTCCCGCGCCAACGGCACTTCAAACACCGGCTCGCCATCGATATCGAGTACTTGGTTGCCGTCTTCATCGAGCACCGGAATGCCCTCAGCAGCGGCAGCTGATACGCGAATTTCAGGGTAATCAGCCACTAACGGGTCAAAGCAGTTTTGCAGTAATTGCTCTACGCCGCGGCCTTGCGAGGCCGAAATGCCATGCACATCGCCTAAGCCCAACTCAAAAAAGTCAGCGCGCGCGGCGTTGCCGTCGATGCCGTCGAGCTTATTGGCCACCACGTAAGCTTTTTTGCCATTGCGACGTAAGTGTGCGGCTATGCCTAAGTCGGCGGCGGTTAAGCCAGCGCGGCCATCGACCATAAACAGCACCACATCAGCTTCATCAATTGCGCGCAGCGATTGCGAAGCCATGGAGGCATCGATGCCCTCTTCGTCGCCATGCACACCAGCGGTGTCGATGACGATGAATTGGTAGCCATCGTAGTTGGCGCGACCGTATTTACGGTCGCGAGTTAAACCAGGAAAGTCTGCTACCAGTGCGTCCCGAGTACGGGTAAGCCGATTAAACAGGGTAGATTTGCCCACATTCGGGCGGCCAACCAAGGCCACAACAGGTAACATACTAAATTACATCCTTACCGCGAGTAACGTGCCGTCGCGTGTTTGTACATACATGGTATCGCCGGCCACGACAGGCGCGGCGTAGACATCATCGTCAACATCAAGGCGCCCGCTCATGGTGCCATTGGCGATATTCATAAAATGCAGGTAACCGAATTCATCGCCGACCACCACATGGCCACCGAACACCGCTGGTGCGCTAATACGGCGACCGGTTAAATCGTTGTTCGACCATTGCTCGATACCGCCGTTCAGCTCAAGGCCAAATACGCTATCGCTGGCATCTGCCACGAAAATGCGCCCACTGGCAATGGCGATATCTTGGTAGGATGAATATTCACGCGCCCAAACCACTCGGCCACTGCTTAATTCTACCGCTGACAGCTGGCCATTGAAGGCGATGCTGTACACCAAGTTACCGAGCACAATAGGAGTTGAATCCGAATCACTCAAGCGCTCTAATTCAGTCGCGCCAGTCGGTGCAGCTAAGCGCGCTTCCCACGCTTGTAAGCCGTTATCTAGCACCGCCACGGTCAATTTGCCGTTACCCGTACCAAATAACGCACCGCCGTTAGCGATGGTTGGTGCTGAGGTGCCACGTAGGCTCAGTGCTGGCACTTCGGTCGCCACTACCCACAGCTGCTCGCCGTCACTTTCGTTAAAGCCAATCACGTCGCCGGCCGTGGTTTTAATCACCACTTTGCCATCGCCTATGGCGGGTCTGGCTAAAATCTCACCGCGTACGCTGGTGGACCACACTAAGCTGCCGTCGGCTACCTTGAGCATGACCAGAAAGCCACGCTCAGTGCCAAACACTACGTGCTTACTGTTGCTGGTTAGGCCACCGCTGATGCGCAAGCTATCGGCAGCGGAGGCAAACCAACCGCTACTGCGACCCAATTGGTCACGCATATCCACTTGCCACACCGGCGCACCAGTAGCGCGATTAAATGCTTTGACGAGGCCATCGCGGTCGGCGGCAATCACTAAATCGCCACTAACCGTTGGCCGCAAACGTGAAAAGTGGCGGTCAATGCCATTACCAACGTCGGCTTCCCAAACTACCTGAGGGCTTATAGTGGCGGTGAACTCTTTGAGCTCTTTAACCACCACCGCGTCATCGCTATCAAACAGCGAGCAGCCGGTCAGCAGCAGTGCAGCTAAACCAAGCGCCGAGGCGCGCAGTTGTTGCGGTACAGTGAAATAACTCATGATTCCGCCGGGATGCTTTTCAGCTTAATTTCAGCCACGCCGCCACCTTGCTCGTTGGCATCAATTGCTGCCTGGTAGGCTGCACGGGCGCCGGCGCTATCGCCTTTGGCTAACAAGATGTCACCACGCAACTCAAGTACCGCGGCTTTAAAGCCAGCCGTGGCATCGGTGGTACTGATAGCCGCTAAGGCTGAATCGTATTGGCCTTGAGCATTGAGCACCCGCGCTTGACGCACATCGGCTACCGCTTTCAACGCCCCTTTAGCGTTATCGCGCACACTCTGCAACGCACTCACCGCCGTGGCTAAATCGCCTGCTTCAACCGCTTTGCGCGCCAGTTCTAAAGCCGCTAAATGGGCATAGGTGTTCTTGCTATTGGCTTGCAAAAACGCCTGCGCATCGGTGGTGGCAGTTTCGGCATCACTGGCCATAGCCGTCATCACCGTTTCAAACTGCTCCGACAGCGCTTCTTTTTCCGCCATGACTTTGGCGTCGTAGTAGCGCCAGCCATAGAAAATAGCGAAACCAATGACTAAACCAGCAATAATGCCTTTGCCGTGTTCATTCCAAAACTCTTTGATCCGTTCGACTTGTTGATCTTCGGTTTCCACGCCCGTTCCTCTTATAAATAGCTTGTTAATTGGTTGATATCGTTAAATTCGACCGCCGCCAGCTCACGCTCGCGTAAGTGTTTCAATTCAAAGCGTAGCCCTTGCTCATCGGCAAAAATCACCAGTGCGCGCTCGGCGCCTGATTTATCGGCTTTTTGTAATTTTTTCTTCAAGGCTTGGCTGCCGCTATGATTTTGCACGCTCAGCCAAGGTGCCATATCTCGAATTTGTTCGGCAACGCTTAGAGCCATAAGTTCCGCCTGTTCATCGGCGCCCAACACATACAAATCTAGGCTGGCGGCGGCTGGCAACTGCTCTAACGCTTCTAACAATAGTACGATGCGCTCCATGCCCATGGCAAAGCCCACAGCGGCGGTCGGCTTGCCGCCTAACTGCTCCACCAAGCCATCGTAGCGGCCACCGGCCAATACTGTGCCCTGCGCGCCTAAATCAGTGGTCACCCACTCAAATACCGTGCGGTTGTAGTAATCCAAGCCACGCACCAAGCGCTCATTGAGCACATAGCGCACGCCAGCATGATCTAAACGCTGGGTTAAACCGCTGAAATGCGCGCGCGAGGCGTCATCCCAGTAATCGCTCAATTTTGGCGCATTGACCAGCAAGGCTTGGGTTTGCGGCGATTTTGAATCCAGTACTCTTAGTACGTTGGTGTCGAGGCGACGCTTGGAGTCTTCATCGAGCGCCTCTTCGTGGCTGCGCAAAAACTCACGCAAGGCGGCACGATAAGCAGCACGCGCTTCATTCGACGCCAACGAGTTCAATTGCAGCTCAACATGCTGGCCCAATCCGAGCTCGTTCAACAAGCGCGCTGAGAACAGAATCACTTCAGCATCAATATCTGGCCCTTCCATACCAAAGGCTTCTAGGCCAAATTGGTGGAACTGGCGATAGCGACCTTTTTGCGGGCGCTCGTGGCGGAACATTGGGCCCATGTACCACAAGCGCTGGGTTTGGTTGTAGAGCAAGCCATGTTCGTTACCGGCGCGCACGCATACTGCAGTACCTTCGGGGCGCAAGGTCAGGCTGTCGCCGTTGCGGTCATCGAAGGTGTACATTTCTTTTTCAACGATATCCGTGACTTCGCCAATAGAACGCTTGAACAGCTCGGTGCTTTCCACCACCGGCATGCGGATCTCTTGGTAGGTGTAGGCCGCTGCTAATTGGCGCAGAATGCCTTCAACGTACTGCCACGCTGGCGTTTGGTTGGGCAGAATGTCGTTCATGCCCCGAATTGCTTGAATGGTTTTCGCCACGATAATGTCTGTCTTTGCTGATAAGTTAACGACCGCGGTCGCAAAAAATGGCGCCTAGTATAGCGCAGCTTTAGCTTGTCTTCACTGGAATCTGTTCGGCTTCGAGGCGTTTTATCTTGGCGCGAATTTGCGCTTCGAGCTGATTAACGATATCGCCGTTATCAATGCGCAATTTCTGCCGTTGCCCGTCGAGGTAAAAGCCACTCATTTTCGCCGCGCCAGCCAGGCCAACGTGGGAGATCAGCGCTTCACCGGGGCCGTTCACCACACAACCAATAATCGATACATCCAATGCGGTGGTGACGTCTTCCAGCCGCTGTTCTAGCGCGTTCACCGTGGCAATCACGTCAAATTCTTGCCGGGAGCAACTCGGGCAGGCAATAAAGTTGATGCCGCGACTGCGGATCTTCAGCGCTTTGAGAATATCAAAGCCGACTTTGACTTCTTCCACTGGATTGGCAGCCAAGCTAATACGAATGGTGTCGCCAATGCCCTCGCTCAGCAACATGCCAAGGCCAATGGCACTTTTTACCGAGCCACTGCGCAGGCCGCCGGCTTCGGTAATGCCCAAATGCAGCGGCTGGCTGATTTGCTTGGCGAGTAAGCGGTAGGCATCTACGGCTAAGAATACGTCTGAGGCTTTCACGCTGACTTTAAAGTTTTGGAAATCTAGCCGGTCCAGAATATCGACATGGCGCATGGCCGATTCCACCAACGCTGCACCGGTGGGTTCACCGTATTTTTCTTGCAGGTCTTTTTCTAGCGAGCCACCGTTGACGCCAATGCGAATGGGGATATTTTTGTCGCGCGCGGCATCCACCACGCTACGAATACGCTGTTCGTTACCAATGTTACCCGGGTTGATGCGTAGGCAATCAACGCCATATTCGGCCACTTTGAGCGCAATGCGATAGTCGAAATGAATATCCGCCACCAATGGCACTGGGCTTTGCTGCTTGATGAGTTTAAAGGCTTCAGCGGCGTCCATGGTCGGCACACTCACTCGCACGATATCCGCACCGGCAGCGGCGATATCTTTGATTTGCTGCACGGTGGCGGCAACGTCTGTGGTTTCGGTGTTGGTCATCGACTGCACCGCTATTGGTGCGCCATCACCAATCGGCACGTTGCCAACGTAAATGCGGCGTGATGGGCGACGAACAATTGGGCTTTCATGAGCAGACATGCTGACTTCCTACAACTTTCGAATTATTCCAGCCGCAAGGTCACTGACCGGTTGCGGCGATACTGGCTGAGGTCAACCGTGGCGTCATTAAAGGTTATGGCGACGGCTTCTGGCTTACACAGAATAATATCAAATGGCGCGCTGCCGGTCAGCGGCATTTCATAGCCGGCTTGCTTCACGCCAATGGCAATTTCTGCGCCGCTGGCATCGGTGACTTTGACCCAGCATTCTTGGCTGAACACCATGGTCAGACGGTCGCCGGCGGCGGTTTGCTGTTGCGCGGCTAGGCGCTCGGCGGCTTGTTGTTGCGCGGCAGTCTGCGCTTGCCCAGTCTGTTGCTGGTTAGCCTGCTGGTCTCCGGTCTGCTGGTCTCCGGTCGCTTGGTCTCCAGTCTGCTGGTCTCCGCCCTGCCGTTCTCCAGTCAGTTGCTCCCCAGCCTGTTGCTCCCCAGTTAAGCGCTCAGCGCCCAACTGCTCTGCCGTGCCCTGCTGGTCTTGCAGCTGTTCAGCTTGTTGCAGCCGCTCGGCCTCGCGTTGCGCCGCGACTTCCGCTTCAGTCAGCTGATCGCGGGGCTGCGCTTCAATGCTGCTGCGCTGCGGCATCTCAGTGGTCGGTGCTGGCTCAAACGACGACTGCTGCCACCACCACCATGCGGCCGCGCCAATGACTGCAGCGATGATCACATAGCTCACCAGCATTAGCCGGCCATCATTCTTCTCGCGGATCTTACGCCGCGAAAAGCTCTGCATTTTCAGCGTACTGACCGACGGCCCACCAAAGCCCATGGCTTCATAGGCATCGGCTAACGGTTTCGGGTCGATATCGTACAATTTCGCCAGCGAACGAAAGTATCCGCGCACGAAAGTACTGCCTTTTAACGGCTCATAGTCATCGGCTTCAATGGCATCCACCACGCTCACCCGCAAGCGCAGGGCCGCGGCCACTTCAGCCACCGTCTGCCCGCGCGCTTCACGCACTTCGCGCAGCATTTGCCCCGGGGTAACGCCGCTGTACGGCACTGCCTCTGCCTCAACGGCTGGGCTGTTCAGATCGTTCTGTTCGTTGCTCATACTTTATTCCGTGGTAGGTAGCGCCGAACGCGGCGCTACGCAATTAGTTAGTTTGTTTCAGCCGGCGATAATCGTTGGCTTGGCTGCTTTGCCCAAAGCGGTTCATCAGCAGCGCACCGTATTGTGCCTCACGCGTCTTATCATTCAGGGCGCGCGCCAGTTGTACTTCAAGCCATAAATATTGCGCGGTAAATTGCGGCATACGCGCGCGCCGTTCTAGCACGCTACGGGCATCGGTATAGCGACTTTGCCGCAACAGCGAATCGGCGTAAGTTTCCAGCATGGTGGCGTTGGCGCCGTAGTTCATGGCCAGTTGATAGTAGCTATCGGCCGCTTTGAAATCACCCCTTTGCTCGGCGCAGCGCGCCGCATTCTGATAGGTGCTGGCAACTTTTACGTAGCCCGGTGATTCGGCCGCTTGGCGAAATAGCGGGTCGGCTTCGGTGTACCGATTCTGGGTACACAGCAACACCGCTAAGTTATTGATGGTGTCACCGTTGCGCGGTTCCAGTTTCAGCGCGCTACGATAAAACTGTTCAGCTTGGCTGAAATCTTGCACTTGCTGGTAATAATAGGCCAAACCGTTGTGAATGGCTGGGTCGTTTGGGGTGTATTCGCGGGCGCGCTCGAGGTTGGCTTTGGCTTGTTCAAAGTTGCCGCTCTGCAGGTATTGCAGGCCCAACGCTAGCCGGGTTTTCGCCGCTTGCACCGGGTCGAAGGTACTATCGGGTTGTTGCTTGCCATCAATGGTGGTCTGGCTGACACAGCCGCCCAGCAAAAATAGTACACTGATAACCATGATGATACGCATCGGAACCCTCTCAACTCGCTCAGAACCACCTATACTACCCCAGCCAGCGGTGCGGTGGAACCATCGCGTTGAGTCTGGCTAAGCCTTTACGCTGATTTAATCTCGATGCTGCTGCCGCCACGTTGGGCTTGTTGCTTTTTCAGCAGGCGCTTGGTGCGGTCGATCACCTCACCGACCAGCTGGCCACAGGCTGCATCAATATCATCGCCGCGGGTTTTACGGGTGGTGACAATAAAGCCTTTTTCTACCAGAACTTTGGCGAAACGGTCAATGCGGGAATTGCTTGAACGGCCGTAATCTGAGCCGGGAAATGGATTAAATGGAATGAGGTTGATCTTGCACGGGGTGTCTTGCAGCACCTGCGCTAGTTCCTGCGCCTGCTCGGTAGAATCATTGATATGGTCCAGCATCACGTATTCCACGGTGATAGCTTTGTTGGCTTTGGAGCCATCAATGTAATGTTCGGCAGCTTTCAAGAACTCGGCAATCGGGTACTTCTTGTTAACCGGCACCAGCACGTCACGCAAGGCGTTATTCGGCGCATGCAGCGAAATGGCCAGGGCCACGTCAATTTCTTCTTTGAGCTTATACAGCGCCGGCACCACCCCTGAGGTACTCAAGGTTACGCGGCGTTTGCTCAGACCAAAGGCCAGGTCGTCGAGCATCAGCTCCATGGCAGGCACCACGTTGCTGAGGTTGAGCAGCGGTTCGCCCATGCCCATCATCACCACGTTGGTGACGGCCTTCACGCCAGTGTCGCCAAAGGCGCCTAAAATTTTGTTCACTCGCCATACTTGGCCAATAATTTCCGCCACTTTGAGGTTGCGGTTGAAGCCTTGTTGGGCGGTTGAGCAGAAGGTGCACTCCAGTGCGCAGCCCACTTGCGAGCTGACGCACAGAGTGGCGCGGTCGTCCTCGGGGATCCATACCGTTTCAACGTCTTGACCATCAAACAAGGTCATCACGAACTTAATGGTGCCATCGGCCGACTGCTGTTGCATTTTGACTTCAGGCGCGCGAATTTCTGCAACTTGCTTAAGCTTCTCGCGCAGCGCCTTATTGATGTTGGTCATCGCATCGAAGTCATCAATGCAGTAGTGATACAACCATTTCATGACCTGATCGGCACGGAACGGCTTCTCCCCCAGTTCGGTGAAGAACTGGCGGAGGCCTTGGTGATTCAGGTCAAGCAGGTTGGTTTTTTGCATTAACGAGTACGAGCGCAGAGTTCTTCAGCAGTGAAGAAGTAAGCGATTTCGCGCGCAGCTGATTCAACCGCGTCTGAACCGTGAACGGCGTTTTCGTCGATAGACACAGCGTAGTCAGCGCGGATAGTACCGGCAGCTGCTTGCGCTGGGTTGGTGGCGCCCATGATTTCGCGGTGACGCAATACGGCGTTCTCGCCTTCTAACACTTGCACCATGATTGGGCCAGAGGTCATGAACGATACTAAGGCACCGAAGAATGGACGCTCTTTGTGTTCTGCGTAGAAGCCTTCAGCTTGCGCTTGGCTTAAATGCATCATTTTGGCCGCTACGATGCGAAAACCAGCAGTCTCAAAACGGTTGTAGATAGCACCGATTTTGTTCTTTGCTACGGCGTCTGGTTTGATGATCGATAACGTACGTTCTAAAGCCATGTGATTTCTCCAGTGAATCGAGTAAATTTGAGTCGCGCGGATTATACGCGAATAGCGCTGGTAGCGCTAGCCGTCGAGTTTCTCAACGAAGGTGCGCTTGAACTTAGCGAGTTTCGGGTGAACCACAGCTTGGCAATAGGCGTTTTGCGGATTCCGCTCGACGTAATTATCGTGGTATTCCTCAGCTGGCCAGAATTTTGTGAGTGGCTCCAAGGTAGTCACAATTGGCGCATCCCAGGTATTTTCTTGGGCCATTTCCGCGATGATCTCTTCGGCTAGGCGCTTTTGCTCATCGGTTTGGTAAAAAATCGAGGTGCGATATTGCGTACCAATATCGTTGCCCTGGCGATTCACTTGGGTGGGATCATGCAGCGCGAAGAAGATCTCGAGGATTTCGCGCACGCTAATCGCCGTTGGCTCAAAGGTCACCTGCACCACTTCGGCGTGGCCGGTGTTGCCACTGCACACTTGCTCGTAGGTTGGCTCGGCCTGATGGCCGCCGGCATAGCCCGACTGTGCCTTCAGCACCCCGCGTAACATCTTAAAGGCGCCTTCGATACACCAAAAGCAGCCACCACCTAATGTAATTTGTTGCGTCATGTTATCTGCCTGCCCCTTAGTTGGTTTAATGCTAAGGGGCAGGCACTTAAGCGTTGCCGCGTTAAGTGCCTGCCCCTTAAGGTTTTAGTGGTTTTCTTTGGCGTGGTTGATGCTGTATTTGGGGATCTCAACCACTAAGTCGGTGCCGCTGACGATGGACTGGCAGCTTAGGCGCGAGTCTGGGTCTAGACCCCAGGCTTTGTCGAGCATGTCGTCTTCGTTTTCTTCAATTTCTGGCAGTGAGTTGTAGCCTTCACGCACATATACGTGGCAGGTGGTGCAAGCGCACACTTTCTCACAGGCGTGCTCAATGCCGATGCCACTGCGCAGTGCGACGTCGAGCACGGTCTCGCCGTTTTCAGCGTCAATGGCGGCGCCGTCTGGGCATAATTCGGCATGAGGTAAAAAGATAATCTTTGGCATGCTGGCTCCTTAATAAATTCGGTTATAGCTCATCAACGCGATGACCCGCAAGGGCGCGTCGAATTGAGGCATCCATGCGCCGTGCGGCAAAGCCGTCACTGGCGGCATCAACAGTCTTAATAGCTTGTTCAATGGCGGCTTTGTCGCTGCCTTGGCGGGCATCGCGCAGCGCCTGCATGGCTTGGTCGAGCTGCTCACGTTCGCTGCTCTCAAGTAAATCGCCGTCGGCGTTGAGCGCACTGGTGAGCGCTTCGAGCACGCGGTCGGCTTCAACCTGCTGTTCACGCAGCATGCGCGCGTCCATATCGTCACGAGCGTGCGCCATTGAGCCGCGGATCATGCCAATAATGTCGTCGTCGTTTAAGCCGTACGATGGCTTCACTTGAATCGATGCGCTGACGCCGCTGGATTTTTCCATCGCGGTCACGCTCAGCAAGCCGTCAGCATCGACCTGGAAGGTCACGCGAATATGCGCAGCGCCGGCGGCCATCGGCGGAATGCCTTTGAGCTCGAAACGCGCCAACGAGCGGCAGTCATCGACTAACTCGCGCTCGCCTTGCAGCACGTGAATCATCATGGCGGTTTGGCCATCTTTGAAGGTGGTGAACTCTTGCGCTTTGGCGACTGGAATGGTGGTGTTGCGGCCAATGACTTTTTCCACCAGTCCGCCCATGGTTTCGAGACCGAGCGATAGCGGGATCACGTCCAGCAGCAGCATATCTGAATCGGGCTTGTTGCCGGCCAACACGTCGGCTTGAATAGCGGCGCCAATAGCCACTACTTGGTCGGGGTCAATACTGGTCAATGGCTTACGGCCAAAGAACTCGCCGACATCGCTGCGCACTTGTGGTACCCGAGTCGAGCCACCCACCATCACCACATCGGCGATTTCTTGGGCTTCGACTTTGGCGTCTTTGAGAGCGCGACGGCACGCATTTAAGGTGCGTTTGACTAACGGTGCAATGAGCGCATTGAAGGTTTCAGTAGTGAGTACATACTCTTGCTGCTGACCTTGAATTTCAAGCTTTATTAGGCTTGACCCAGCGCTCGTCAAGGCTTCTTTGGCAGCTTTGGCGGCATTGATCAAAGCACGCTCGGTGCGCGCATCAACAGCGTCTGCCAGCTGCCATTCTTGCTTCAGCAATTGCACAATAGCCTGGTCAAAATCGTCGCCGCCAAGGGCCGAATCGCCGCCCGTTGCCAGCACTTCAAACACCCCGCCGGTTAAGCGCAATACCGAAATGTCGAAGGTACCACCGCCTAAATCGTACACCGCAATCACCCGTTCGTTGGCATCGGCGTAGGCTTGATCGAGACCATAAGCAACCGCCGCAGCAGTTGGTTCGTTCAGTAAACGCAGTACTTTCAGGCCGGCTAATTGCGCGGCGTCTTTGGTACTTTGTCGTTGCGCATCATCAAAATAGGCCGGCACGGTGATCACCACCCCAGTCAGCTCGCCGCCAAGGCTGGCTTCGGCGCGAGCAGCAAGCGCCTGCAGAATATCAGCGGACACTTCCACCGCGGTTTTATCGCCGCCGCTGGTGTGAAATACCGGCACGCCGCCGGTGGTCTCGCTCAAGCGATAAGGCAGATTGGGGAAATTGCGCGCCACGTCAGCCACGGTGCGACCCATAAAGCGCTTCACCGAGACAATGGTGTCTTCAGTGGCAATATTCATATCATCATGCTGTGCCAGCGCGTCATAGCCGACCTTGTGGCCGTTTGCAGCGTACGAGACCACCGATGGTGTCAGTGCGCGATCGGCTTCATCACGCAATACTGTGGCGCTACCACTGCGTACGCTGGCCACCAACGAATTGGTGGTGCCGAGGTCAATACCTGCGGCCAGGCGATGTTGGTGCGGGGCGGTGCTCTGCCCAGGTTCAGCAATTTGCAGAAGTGCCATGACTATCGTATTCCTTTTCGCTTAACGGCTAGAGTTGGTCTTCTAACCCTTCTAATTCGATGCGTAATTTTGCCATAAACTTGAGCTTGCGGATCAGTATTGCCGCCGCCTCGTACTGCTGCTCCGCCAGCGCCTGCTCGAGCTGCTGGAACAGCTGCTGTGCCTCGGCCTCGAGGTCCTTCTCCGCCCGCTCTAATGCTAAGGGAACTGCTAAGGGGCAGGCACTTAAGCCATCGGGGCTTAAGTGCCTGCCCCTTAGCAGTTGCTCAAGCTCTTCTAGGCGCTCGCGCCACTCCATTTGCGCCATCAGGAACTCAGGGTCGCGCAGGGTGGTTTGTTCGTGAGCTAGGTCAATGCCCTGCAAATGCAGCAAATACTCAGCCCGCGCCAGTGGTTCACGCAGGGTGCTGTAAGCATCGTTGAGCTGGGAGCTGCGTTGCACAGCCAGCAAGCGGTCGCGCTCACTGGCATTGGCAAAGCGGTCTGGGTGCAAGGTTTGCTGCAGTTGCCGATAACGCTTTTGCAAGTCCGCGCTATCAAGCGCGAACTGCACCGGCAGATTGAACATCTCGAAATGATTCATACGGCCCACCAACGTTATACGTTGAAGCTTTCGCCGCAACCGCACTCGCCTTTTGCATTCGGATTCTTGAATTCGAAGCCTTCGTTGAGGCCTTGCTTGACGAAGTCCACTTCGGTGCCATCCAGGTAAGCCAAACTCTTACCGTCAATGATGATGCGCACGCCGTCGGCGTCAAACACGGTATCGGTCTCTTCAACCTGATCGACAAATTCCATTACATAGGCCAGGCCCGAGCAGCCGGTGGTTTTCACCCCCAAGCGAATGCCCGCGCCTTTGCCGCGCTGTTGCAGAAACGACTTGGCACGTTGCGAAGCCGCTGCGGTCATGGTGATTGCCATGGATTATCCTGCGTGTTTCTTTTTGTAATCTTCAATCGCTGCTTTGATGGCGTCTTCAGCCAAAATTGAGCAGTGAATTTTCACCGGTGGCAGTGCCAACTCTTCGGCGATTTGGGTGTTTTTTAGCTGCGCTGCTTCATCTAGCGACTTGCCTTTAACCCACTCAGTTACCAGCGAGCTTGACGCGATGGCCGAGCCACAGCCATAGGTTTTAAAGCGCGCATCTTCAATGATGCCTTGCTCGTTAACCTTGATTTGTAGCTTCATCACGTCGCCACAAGCGGGTGCACCGACCATACCGGTGGCGATGCTTGGGTCATTCTTATCAAACGAACCAACGTTGCGTGGGTTCTCGTAATGATCAATAACTTTTTGACTGTATGCCATGACTACTTACCTCTGTTATCTATTAGTGCGCAACCCATTCGACCGAAGTCAGGTCGATGCCTTCTTTGTGCATGTCCCATAACGGCGACATGTCGCGTAAACGCACAATAGCGTGCTGAATTTGTTGAATGGCGTAGTCCACTTCTTCTTCGGTAGTGAAACGGCCAAAGCTGAAACGAATGGAGCTATGTGCTAATTCGTCGCTGCGGCCCAAGGCGCGCAGTACATACGACGGCTCTAAGCTGGCCGAGGTACAGGCTGAGCCTGAACTGACCGCTAAGTCTTTCAGCGCCATAATCAATGACTCACCTTCAACAAAGTTAAAGCTGACGTTGAAAATGTGCGGCACCGCATGGGCTTGGTCACCGTTGATGTACACTTCTTCGATATCTTTTACGCCGTTCCACAGCCGCTCACGTAGGGCTTGGAAGCGCACGTTTTCGGCCGCCATTTCTGCTTTAGCAATGCGTGCTGCTTCACCGAAGCCAACGATTTGGTGGGTTGGCAAAGTACCTGAACGCATGCCGCGCTCGTGTCCGCCACCGTGCATTTGAGCATTTAGGCGTACCCGTGGCTTACGGCGTACATAGAGTGCGCCAATGCCTTTCGGACCATACATTTTGTGCGCTGAAAACGACATCAAATCAACTGGCAGTTGGTCTAAATCGATGTCCACTTTGCCAGCTGACTGGGCGGCGTCGACATGGAAAATGGTGCCGTTAGCGCGACACAAATTGCCGATAGTAGTGATGTCTTGGATCACACCGGTTTCGTTGTTGACGTGCATGATGCTCACCAACACCGTGTCTGGGCGCAGGGTTTGCTTGAATAATTCGAGGTCAAGCAGGCCGTTTTCTTGCACTTCTAGGTAGCTCACTTCAAAACCCTGACGCTCCATTTGACGGCAGGTGTCGAGCACCGCTTTGTGCTCGGTTTTCAAGGTGATGATGTGCTTGCCTTTCTTCTGATAGAACTCAGCCGCGCCACGAATAGCGAGGTTATCTGACTCGGTAGCGCCCGAGGTGAAGACGATTTCGCGTGGGTCTGCGTTGACTAACTCGGCGATTTGGCTACGGGCAATATCCACCGCTTCTTCAGCTTGCCAGCCAAAGCGGTGTGAACGCGACGCTGCGTTACCAAACTGGCCATCTAAGGTCAGGAATTGCATCATTTTTTCTGCAACCCGCGGGTCAGCTGGGGTGGTGGCCGCGTAATCAAAATAAATCGGTAATTTCATGCCGTACTTCTCCTCTGCTCGCCAGACTGCGTTACTGGCAATTCAATTCAATACGTTGTTCGCGTGCGCGTTTTTCGGCGGCTAATTGGCTTTGCCGCTGAGCGATGCTGCTGACATCGTGCTTGCCGACTAATTCGGCCAGACTGATGTTGGCTAAGAAATCTTCGATGCGGTCGCTTAAGCCTTCCCACAATGAATGGGTCAGACATTGCGTACCGCCGTGGCAGTCGCCTTTGCCGCCGC
The DNA here is from genome assembly GCF_003999375.1 of Pseudidiomarina mangrovi. Lineage (GTDB taxonomy): Bacteria > Pseudomonadota > Gammaproteobacteria > Enterobacterales > Alteromonadaceae > Pseudidiomarina > Pseudidiomarina mangrovi. Next base: position 192,612 of record NZ_RJLC01000016.1, on the reverse strand, counting down.
AACGGGTGGCGTCGATGCTTTCATCGACTGCCTGGATCACCGCGCTGACTGATATCGCATGTGCTTCTAGCCCCAAGCGATAACCGCCACCTGGGCCACGCACGCTACTGACCAAGCCATGCTTACGTAAGCGCGCGAATAATTGTTCTAAATAACTTAATGAGATGCCCTGCCGCTCTGAAATATCCGCCAGCGATACCGGCCCGCGTGCAGTGTGCAGGGCGACATCTAACATAGCGGTAACGGCGTAACGGCCTTTCGATGTTAAGCGCATGGGTTTGTTCCTCTCAGTAACGCCGCCATTTTCCCATTCCCGACTATTTTAGTCAAGTATTCCTTAAGGGGCTGGCAGTTAGTGCTAAGGGGCAGGCACTTAACGCTAAGGGGCAGGCACTTAACGAATTTTCTTGTCAATCGACGTTAAAATACCGCGCAAAATATTCAGCTCTGCTTCTTCTGGCCGTGCCCGCGCGAACATGCGTCGTAGCTTGGCCATCACTTGCCCAGGGTGCTGCTTAATAATGAAACCCGTCTCACCTAAGGTCTGCTCTAAGTGTACGAAAAAACGCTCAAGGTCGTCTGCCCGTGGGTAATCGATTAGCTCAATCGGAGATTCGGCGGCGGCATCGTTAAGTGCCTGCCCCTTAGCCGTTGAAGCGTTAAGTGCCTGCCCCTTAGCCGTTGAATCGTTAGGTGCCTGCCCCTTAGCATTTTCGAGCCATTGCATGCGGATTTCGTAGCTGAGGGCTTGTACGGCCATGGCGAGGTTGAGCGAGCTGTAGTCGGGGTTGGCGGGGATGTGCACGTGGAAGTTGCACTGCTGCAGCTCGTCGTTGGTGAGGCCGCTGCTTTCGCGACCAAATACCAGCGCCACCGGGTAACGCGGGCTTTCCGACAGTAATTTCGCTGCGGCACCGCGCGGTTCCAGTAGCGGCCAATCCAGCGTGCGGTTGCGCGCACTGGTGCCAATCACCAAGCCGCAATCGGCGATGGCTTCGGCGAGGGTGTCGACAATACGCGCGCCATGCAGCACGTCGGTAGCACCGGCAGCCAGCGCTGAGGCTTGGCTGTCAGGCTTGCTAACCGGATCAACTAACACCAGCTGGCTAAGCCCCATGGTTTTCATGGCGCGCGCCACCGAACCAATGTTGCCGGTGTGCGAGGTATTCACCAAAACAATCCGAATATTCTCAAGCATGGCCGCCGCCACCTCTTATTTCATGCTCGCTGGCAAATGCGTACGTGCTTTGCTCAGAATGCCCTGCACCACTTTCGGGTTGCCAGCCACCACGTTGCCGCTTTGCATAAAGTTGTGGCCGCCGCTGAATTCAGTCACTAAGCCACCGGCTTCACGCACTAAGAGCGCGCCCGCAGCAATGTCCCATGGCTGTAGGCCAAATTCCCAGAAACCATCCATGCGGCCACAGGCCACGTAGGCTAAATCTAGTGCTGCGGCGCCGTTGCGACGCATATCCGCCACATCAGTGAATAATTCGCCGAATATCGCCAGATAGTTGGCACTCAGGTCTTTGCGTTTAAACGGGAAACCGGTGGCCAGCAAGGCGCCGTTGAGGTCGCGTTGGCCGGTCACCCGTAAGCGTTTGTCATTGAGTGCGGCGCCAGCACCACGGGTGGCGGTGAACAGTTCTTCGCGCAGCGGGTCATAGACCAAGCCACACTGCACCACGCCTTTAACAGCGTAAGCAATAGAGATAGCGAAGTGAGGGATACCGCGCAGGTAATTGGTGGTGCCATCGAGGGGGTCGATGATCCACAGGTGATCAGCATCTTTACCAACAATATCGCCACCTTCTTCAGCTTGGATGCTGTGGTCTGGGTAGACTTTTAAGATGGCACGAACAATGGCTTGCTCGGCGGCTTTATCGATTTCGGTGACGAAGTCATTTTGGCTTTTCTGTTGGACGTTATAGTCGGCCTGAACACCAAAGTTTTTGACTAAGATTTTGCCCGCTGCACGCGCAGCGCGCACCGCAATGTTTAACATGGGATGCATTTCAAATTACCTGTGCTGTAAAAGAACGTTAATAAACTGGCGCTATTATACCCCAGCTGTTGGCATTTATCTACGCACCGAAACGAGCAAAATTCAGCCAATTGCAGCCAAGGACTTGCACGATTTTTAAACCTATGTTATCTACATGTTGCGCTAAAACATTAGAACAACTACTACATATAGAGCCAGGAGTGTCCCATGGACCATTCAGAAGAGCTACACGATGTTGAGTCTAAATCAGGTAAACGTGCTGCGCCGCGCAAGTGGCGTGAAATAGAAGCGCTCAATGAACGGCGCCGGTTGCAGCGCGAATTGATGGAAATTGACGAAGACTTTGAGCTCGACGAGCTCGACTTCTAAGCCCGATTTACCAGTCAATCGCTCGCTCTGCCAGCAGCTCATTACAGCGGCGAAAATGGCCGGCGGTGAGGAATCCCCGATGCGCTGATAACGGCGACGGGTGCACTGTCTGCAACACATGATGGCGGCGGCTATCAATCAAGGCCGCCTTCTTCTGCGCATGACTGCCCCAAAGCAAAAATACTACCCCCTCACAGTGCTGATTAACCGCGCTTATCACCGCATCGGTAAAGCGCTCCCAACCCCAACCAGCATGCGAATGCGCTAAACCCTGCTGCACCGTCAATACGGTATTCAACAACAATACGCCCTGCTCGGCCCAATGCTGCAAGTTACCGCCATGGCGCGGTTGATAACCTGGGTAATCATGCTGCAACGCCTTAAACATATTTTTCAGTGACGGCGGTGGTGGCACGCCTGCTGGCACCGAAAAACTTAACCCGTGCGCTTGCGCAATGCCATTCACCGCGCCGTGATAGGGGTCTTGGCCAATGATCACCACGCGTAAATCAGCCAACGCACAATAGCGAAAGGCATTAAACACATCGGCAGCGGCCGGATAAATAGTCACGCCAGCAGCACGCTCTGCCGCTACCCGCGCCAGCAAATCGGTAAAGTACGGCTGCTGCTTTTCCGCGCCCAAAACATCGCTCCAATTCAGTTCACTCATAGCCGTCTCGCTGCGGGTTATCTCGGTTGCTAAATGGTGTATTATTCTAGCATGTTCCACGTTATGAGCGACCCACATGAGCCAAACCAGCTATCCGCCCATCAGTGTTTTTGTCATCACCCTGAATGAAGCCGCGCACCTTGATGAGGTGCTCAGCAGCGTAGAGGGCGTGGAAGAAATTGTGGTGATTGACTCTGGCTCCACCGACGATACCTTGGCTATTGCGGCCAAGCATGGCGCCCGTATTGTGCATAACGATTGGCCTGGCTATCCGCAGCAAAAGGCCTTTGGCATCACCCAGTGCAGCCATAATTGGATCATCAACCTCGACGGTGATGAAGTCATGCCCGCCGGTGGCTTGCAGATGATTCGTGAGCGCATTGCTAAGGGTGATATTAACGGTATTTGGCTGCATCACGATGATATTTTTATGGGCGAGAGCTTGGTTAAAGCGCGCCATCATAAGTATCGCCGGGTGTACCGCAAAGACCGCTGCCACATGGATACCAGCGTGCTAGTGCATGAGCATATTGAGGTGCAGGAGCCCACCGCGTACTTGCCCATTTACCTTAAGCATTATGGCTACGACAGCGCCCACGGCTACATGGATAAGCTCAATAAGTATTCACTCTTAAAAGCACAACAGCGCCAGCAGCAAGGGCGGCATTGTAGTTTGCCACGGTTGTTGCTGATTTTTCCGCTGATGTTTTTGAAGTTTTACTTAGGCCGGCAAATGATTTGGTCCGGCTGGCGTGGCTTTATTAAGGCCAACATTGATGCCTTTCATTTCTTCTTAACCGAAGCCAAGTTGTACGAGATGGCTTACCGCGCGAAAGCCGAAGCGAAGGCCGAAGCCGAAGCTAAAGCGAAGGCCAAGGCATAAGCCAAGGCCAACGCTCGCTACACGACTTATTTATTGTACTTGTCGAACCAATGCAAGATATAGGCAACCTTACCAATTAAGTTCGATGGCCGCGAATAAATACCATGCGGGGCATCAGGTACCCGTACCATGGCGCTATCCACACCTTGTAACTTCAGCGCCTGATAATACTGCTCAGATTCTGAAATAGGCGTACGATAATCGGCCTCGCCGGTCAGCAACATAGTCGGCGTTTTTACCTTGCCCACATAGCTGATAGGTGAAAACTTCATATAGTGCTCAAGGTTGTCCCACGGCATGCCTGGGAACCAATAGCGCGCGAAGTAGCTATAGGCATCAGCGGTCAACACAAAGCTGTACCAGTTGATCACCGGCTTCGCTACTACCGCCGCCGCAAACCGATCGGTATGGCCAATCGCCCAGGCAGTCAGCACCCCACCACCACTCCCACCGGTGATAAACAGCTTGTCGGGGTCAATAAAGCCCTTGGCAATCAGCGCGTCTACACCATCCATTAAATCCGTATGGTCATGGCTGGGGTAATTGTGATGAATTTCTTGGGCAAAGGCTTCACCGTAGCTGGTGCTGCCGCGCGGGTTGGTATACAACACCACATAACCCGCCGCTGCCATCAACTGAATTTCGGCAGCAAATGAGCCGGCATAAGCGGTATGCGGGCCACCGTGGATCTCCAGAATCAACGGATACTTTTTGCTAGCATCAAAACCTGGCGGATACGCAATCCAGCCTTGAATTTGCTTGTCGTCATGGCTGGAGCGATACCAAATCTCCTCAATAGCTGCTAGCTCTTTGTGACCGAGCAAGTCACTGTTTAAGTCGGTCAGCGCGCGCTCGCGGCCTTTGCCAACGATTGCTAAATCAGCCGGACGCTGCGGGCTGGCTAAGGTATACAGCACCACGCCATCGTCATTGACGGCGTAATCACCACCACTGTAGGGGCGTGAGTAGCTCATGCCGCCCATTTTGTCGGTGATCACCTCACGCTTACCGTTAAGTTGCTGCAGCGCGATAATATCTTTACCGTGCTTGGTGTAGCTGAAGTAGATGCCTTTGCTGTTATCACTCCACTGAATGTTGCCGGCGGCATAATCGAGGTCAGCAGTCAGCAGCTGCGGCTTGGCATCGGCTTTATCTAATTCCATCACGTACAAACGCGTCAGCTGATAACTCTTGCGCTGGTCATCAAAGCCCAGCCAAGCAATACGCTTGCCGTCAGGGCTAACCATTGGGCTGTTATCAGGGCCAAAGCGGTCGGTCAATTGGCTCACTACGCCATCGCTTAACCGTACACTGTACACTTCGCTATTGAGTGGGTTTTCAAAGGCATCGGCGTGACGATTGGCAGAAAAATACAGCTGCTGGCCATCGGCACTCCAGCTCACCCCGCCGCTAATGCGGTTGTCGCCCTCGGTCAGTTGCCGCGGGGTGCCACCAGCTGCTGGCATCACGTAAATCTGCACATGCCCATCGGGCAGGTAGCCGGCGCCATCAGAGCGGTACTGGGCTTTATCAATATACTTCGGCGCGTCGGCCCACTTGGCGCCGCGCGGTGGCGTTGGCAAGCTGACTGGCGGTTTTTGTGGTGCTGGGGTAAACATGGTAAAGGCGATCATGCTGCCATCGGGTGACCAGCTCAGATTCGCTGGCGATCCAGTCAAGCGCGTGATCTGCCCATGCTCGCGGGTATCGCTCCAGTACATATGAATTTGATTGCTACCACTGCGATTCGAAACAAATGCTAAGCGCTTGCCATCAGGTGACCAAGTTGGCGAATGATCCTGATGTTCGCCGCCAGTCAGTGGCCGCAGTTCACCATCGAAATCCACACGCCACAAGTTGCCGTAGCGACGGTCGGCCATGATGTCCATGTAATTGCGTACAAATACGGCATAGTTATCATCGGGGTGTGGTGCTGGGCTACTGGCAAATTCCAGCGCAAACACATCATTGTAGGTCAAGGTATCGGCAGTGCTGGCCTGGGCTAGGCCGTGAGCGCCGAACAAGCAGGCAACAGTCACAAGTAAGCGAGCAGATTTCATGGGTAGCTCCAAATCGTCAAAACACAGGTTGTGAATTCAGACTAGCCCAAAAAAGAAACCCGCACGAGGCGGGTTTCTGTAATTTACGACCAAACTCGGTCGAATCGCGATTAACGGATGCTTAGAACGCGTAGCTGAAGCTGATTGCCGCGAAATCACGGTCAACGGCAGCGTCATAATCAGCGCCTTGAGCCACGTTATAGCTCAAGCCCACTTTGTAACGGTTCTGCAAGTTACCTTCTACTGAGAAGCCCATATTGATACGGCCTTCAATGAAGTTCGAGTTGGCTGAGTAACCCTTCACATCATGGTTAAAGGTGAATGCTGGGATGATGTTCCAGCCGGCAATCACGTTGTTGTACTCAAGTTGCGTACGGGTACGATAGCCCCATGAGTTTGAGGTCACGAAGCCTTCACAGTTCACGTCGCCTGGCACGGTGACATTCAACTGGGCGTAATCAGCCACAGTTAAACACTTACCATACACTGGGTTACGGCCATAACGCTGTACTTGAATGCCTGGCAGTGAGTGCACTTTGCTGACCGCAACTTCACCGATAAAGGTTAAGCGGCTGGCACCGAATACGTTATCCACGAAGCGAATACCGGTTAACTGGAACTGACTCACGTCATGCTCATCGTAGCCGCTAATCAACTCACCTAAGTTGGTGATTTGACCTTGTGAGTCACGCAGAATGTATTGTGACACCGTGCTGGGCACACCCGCACGTAAACCAGCGGTCAGGATCTCAGTGGTGTTGATCTGCACTGGCATTTCTGGACGGAAGCTATACTCACCACCCACTGACCACAGGCCAATGTTGGTGGCAAAGCTTAAGCCGAAGATTTTCTGATCTTCTGGATATTCCAGCACATAGTCAGGGCCTGCAATTGGAATACCATCTGGGTGACCAAAGGTAGGCGTTGGCTGCTGCTGCCAGTTATAGGCAGAAATGATTGGCGTTTGGGTATGAATGTTCATGTAGAACACACCAAACTCGGTACCTAAGTCATTCGAGTAGTGACGCAAGGCAAAACCGTATTGGCCGCCATCGTCTGGCTCAACGTCTGGGCGACGGTCTACATAAGTACCGAACTGTACCGACTGTGCATCGCTCAGCACCACACCCGGGCCTAGGGCTGGGTTTAAGGTTATTTTGTTACAGCCTGGGCCACCTATAATGTCAACGGTAGAGAAGAAGGTACCGCAACCGTCAAGTTGATAGTGTTCCCACTCGTACTGATAGAACGCGTCTAATGAGGTGTTGTCGGTCAAACCAATGTTGGCGCTCAACATACCTACTGGCAATAACGCTTCTTTAATTTCTACCCCTGGGCGACGCACGGCGTTCACGTCGATTGGGTTGATGGCGTTGATACCGTTGAAGATGAAAGTTGATTCACCCCAGCTTAGTACCTGACGGCCTAACCGCACGTTGACTGGCATCTCGCCGATGTCGAAATAGCCATACACAAAGGCGTCGAGCAACTCAAAGCCTGAGCCTTTCGAGAAGTCATCGAGACCATCGTTATTTAATTTGGTATTTGGCGTGTAGTTGGTGGCGGTGTGGCCGTGATAGACGTTTTCGTTTTTGATCACGTCATCGTACCAATACTTGAAGCGTACAAAGGCACCGTAGTCACCACCATCAATGCTGAGGTCGTGCACGCCTTTGATAACCGACGAAACCATGTCGCCTTTATCAAAGTTCAAGTTACCGTCGTCGGCTACGCCTGACTGACCCATACCACCTGGGCGGTTGCCTGGATGGATGAGACGAAGATTTTGATCTTCCATCCGCCATGCTGCGCCATACGAGATGACCGAGTCGAATTTAACTTTGAAATCACCGACATCAAATTCAGCTGCTTGAGCCCCAGTGGTTCCTGCAATCACCAGCGCGATAGCTGATGCTAATGGAAGTTTTTTATGCATAGTTGTTCTTCTTTTCATGTTAGCCACCTAATCCCGGAGGTTGTTATGCCCTCAATCATGTCCGATGAGTTGGAAATATGCAAGACCTGGTGAAAAAAACGTTGCCTTTGGTTGTTTCATTTCGTTTCAATTGCTGAATTATAACTGACTAGTTGACATGGTCATTTTATCGACTACGCTTACTGTAACGGGTCTTTTGGAGCAACGCAATGCGCATTAATAAAACTGAATTTAAGGCCAAAGCGCTGGAATATCTGCGCCAGGTTGAACAATCCGGTGAGCAATTGGTGGTGACTGACCACGGTCAGCCAACTATTGAGGTGCGGCGTTACCGCGGTGATAACCGCTCGCCATTAGAATTATTGCGTGAAAGCGTGAAACAGTATGATGCGCCGTGCGAGCCCATTGCCGATAATGACTGGGAGGTGGCGCGATGATTGTGCTCGATACCCATGCGCTGCTGTGGTGGGCTAGTGGTGATGCGAAGCTGTCAGCCGCCGCCCAGCAACGTATTGAGCAGGAGTTGCAGGGCGATGGTTTGCTTGCCATCAGCAGTATCAGTGCGTGGGAAATTGCCATGTTAGTGGCTCATGGTCGGCTGACATTAACGATGGCGGTTGATGATTGGTTAGAGACCGTAGCGCGCATTGAGGGCGTACGTTTTATTCCGGTCGATAACCATTTAGCTGTAGCGTCTACCCAACTCCCCGACCCGTTCCACAAAGACCCGGCTGATCGGCTGATTGTGGCGCTGGCCCGACAGCTCAATGCACTGCTTATAACCGCTGATAGCAAACTACAGCACTACCCACATGTGCATACGTTGTGGTGATAGCCGTTACGCGGGCATAAAAAAACGCGCTCGAGGCGCGTTTTTAGCTCAACAAAACAGGCTTACAGGGCTTGCTCAAGCTCTGGCAGCACACTGAACAAGTCAGCCACTAAGCCGTAATCAGCGATTTGGAAAATCGGCGCTTCTTCGTCTTTGTTGATAGCAACAATGACTTTAGAGTCTTTCATACCGGCCAAATGCTGAATAGCACCGCTGATACCTACCGCGATATACAGTTCTGGGGCAACGATTTTACCGGTTTGACCCACTTGGTAGTCGTTCGGTACAAAGCCGGCGTCTACTGCCGCGCGTGAAGCACCTACTGCGGCGCCGAGCTTATCGGCGACTTTTTCCAATAATTGGAAGTTATCGCCGTTTTGCATGCCGCGACCACCGGAGATGATCACCCGCGCTGCGGTCAGTTCTGGGCGCTCAGACTTAGCCAGCTCTTCGCCAACAAAGCTTGATGTGCCGCTATCGCCGTTACCGCTCACTGCTTCAACGCCAGCACTGCCGCCTTCAGCAGCAACCGCATCAAAAGCAGTGGTACGTACGCTAATCACTTTAATGGCATCGCTTGATTGCACGGTGGCAATGGCGTTACCGGCATAGATTGGGCGCTTAAAGGTATCGGCGCTTTCTACGCTGATGATGTCGGAGATCTGTGCCACATCTAACAGTGCCGCTACCCGTGGCAAGAAATTCTTACCGGTGGTGGTGGCAGCAGCCAAAATGTGACTGTAATCAGCGCCTAGTTTAGCCACCAAGTCACCGAGGTTTTCCGCTAAAAAATGGCTGTAAGCGGCGTCATCAGCCAGCAATACTTTGCTCACGCCAGCAATTTTAGCTGCGGCATCGGCCACTGCTTGACAACCGTGACCGGCTACCAGCACCACCACATCGCCGCCAATTTTTTGCGCTGCGGCTAAGGTTTTTAAGGTAGCGCCGTTGAGTTCGCTGTTGTTATGTTCGGCAATAACTAGAATGCTCATATTACTTTTGCCTCATTCTTTAACTTGTCGACCAATTCCGCCACGCTGGCAACTTTCACGCCAGCACTGCGCTCGGCAGGTGCTTCAACCTTTAACACCTTGACCGTACGCGCTACGCTCACACCCAAGTCAGCTGGGGTGGTGACATCAAGCGGCTTTTTCTTAGCTTTCATGATATTCGGCAACGACGCATAACGCGGCTCGTTCAAACGCAAATCGGTGGTGACAATCGCTGGCAATTGCAGCTTCACGGTTTGTAAACCGCCGTCGACTTCACGGGTAACGTTGACGCTGCTGCCATCGACCGCTACTTTCGAGGCGAACGTGCCTTGTGGCATACCGGTTAGCGCACCAAGCATTTGGCCGGTTTGGTTGTTGTCAGAATCGATCGCTTGCTTGCCTAAAATCACCAGTTGCGGCTGCTCTTGCGCCACCACAGCTTTAAGTAACTTGGCTACCGCCAGTGAGTCTGGCAGTTCTTCGGTGTCAATGTGAATAGCGCGGTCGCCACCTAAGGCTAAGGCAGTACGCAGTTGCTCTTGCACGGCTTTGGGGCCAATGCTCACCACCACCACTTCACTGGCCACGCCAGCTTCTTTTAAGCGCACCGCTTCTTCCACGGCAATTTCACAGAATGGGTTCAATGCCATTTTTACGTTGGCCAGATCAACGTCGCTTTGGTCCGCTTTCACGCGCACTTTGACGTTGTAATCAATGACGCGTTTGACCGCCACTAATACTTTCATGTTGGGGTTCCTGTTTTTTTAATGACAAAACGGTGCAAGATTACCATTTTTTCGGGTGAAAATGGTACTCTTGGCCGCGGATATTTGCCAATTCATTCGAATCTGCGGGAGCTTCTAGTGTCATCTTCTGTGTACGGCGTTTGCCAGCATTCCGATCTCCTGCTTAAGGGGCAGGCACTTAAGCAACGCGAGCAGCAACTGCGCTTTGTGGTGCAGCAAGCCAGCCAATTAGCAGCCGCCGACTGTGCCGCACATGACCCCGCTAACGAGGTATTCGGCTGTGAAGCGCGGGTATGGGTGAGCTGCCACTGGCCGCATGGCGTATTGCAGCTACAAGTCGACAGCGAAGCGCGCGTGGTGAAGGGCTTACTAACACTCATTCACCAAGCGCTGCATGGCGCTAACCGCGAGCAAGTGGCACAGTATGATCTTGATAGCCACTTTGCCGCGTTAAACTTACAGAATTATCTCACCGTATCACGGCGCAATGGCTTACGCGCGGTGGTCGCTCGCATTCAAGGAAACAGCGTATGAAGTTATTTATGTTTTACATTGGCGGCGATGCGCCGGGCTCAAACATTGAGTTGCACGATGTGCGCTTTGTGGTGGCCGCGGACGTGGACGCCTGTATTCCAACCCTGAAGCAGCATTGGTGGGGTATTCCCAGCAGTTTGCACCTGGATAGCTATGTGCATGTGCACCATGTAGATGGCTGGCGTATTGAGCTGAGCGAACAGCCTAGCAGGCAAAAAGAGAAGCTGTGGTTCGTCAATGTTGGCGGCTACTATAAAGGCCGCATTGCCGAATATCACGATTTCACCTTGGTGGTGGCCAACAGTGCCGATGACGCCAAGCGAATTGGTTTGGGCCGCGTGCTGACCGACGCCCTAGAGCAGCACAAAGATGACCTGCACGACGTCGACAATTGCCTAGCGGTAGACATGCTCGGCGGCTGGCACGTGCACTTAATCCGAGATGGCGTGCAGCAGCCGCTCGAACCCGACTGGGCCGGCTACCGCCCTATCGGCAAATAGTGACGCGGCAAATAGCTAAGGGGCAGGCACTTAAGCCCAAATAGCTAAGGGGCAGGCACTTAAGCCGCCTTAGCCGCTATCTTGTCCAGCAAAATCGCTACCGCATGCATGGCAAAGGTGCAGGTCACCGGCATGCTCGCGCCAAAACCGGTATCACAATTCAACCGAGTGTTGTTGCCCGGTTTGGCATGACTCCAGCCGCCATCGCCACTGGGGTAGCGCAACTGTTCGGTGGAATACACCGCCGCCACGGCAAAATTGCGCGCCGGGTTCTTGCTGAAGTTGTAGTCGCGGCGCAGTAATGAGCGCACTTTTGCCAGTAACGGGTCTTGCGTGGCTTTGGCTAAATCGCCACGGGTTACCAAGCTTGGATCAACCTGCCCACCAGCGCCGCCGCAGGTGACAAAGGGAATCTTCGCGCGCTTACACCAAGCAATGGTCGCGGCTTTTACCGTCACGCTATCTATAGCATCAAACACCGCCGTCACCGGCGCCGCCAAATACTCGGCTAAGTTGTCAGCACTCAAAAAGTCATCAATCACCCGCACCTGACAATCCGGGTTAATATCACGCACCCGCTCGGCTAACACTTCGGTTTTCAACCGCCCCACCGTGCTGGTCACGGCCGGCAACTGACGGTTGATATTGGTCACACAGATATCGTCAAGGTCAATCAAGGTTATGCCGCCCACGCCACTGCGCGCCAGCGCTTCCACCGCCCACGAACCCACCCCGCCAAGGCCCACCACCGCCACATGGGCGCCAGCATAAGCCGCCGCTGCTTTATCGCCGTAAACCCGCTGAATGCCGCCAAACCGTGCTTTTGTCATGCGTCGAATAACTCAAATAAAGGTGAAAAGTCGTTGCCATCGGCAGCTCGGAGCGCCGCAATATAAGCGCTACGAATTATTGAGGTACGCTGCAAATCAGCATTTCCCCATTGAATGGGCGCAATGTCATATAGTTTATCAGCAACTAAGTCGGTATAGATACGGGCAAACCGGCCGTTGCCGTTAGCGAAAGGGTGAATTTTGACAATACCGTGATGAAGCCGCAATAAAGCTTGACGTGGTGGATAGGTTTCATAGCGGTGCCAGGCAACGGCGTCATCTAACAAATTGCGCAATTGCTGAGAAATCTGCAGCGGGTCAACACCGATATTTTTCTCTGTTTTGCGAAAGCTTCCCGCCCAATTCCACACCTCACCGAACAGTTTCTTATGTAATAACAACACAAAGGTCATGTCTGCTATGGCTTTTACGCGCTGAGCACGCAACCAAAGCAGCCCAGCAATGATATTAGCCTGCTCAACTTCATCAAGTTCTCGGCGCGTACCCACATGCTTGAGTTTAAGCCCTGCCAGCTCATTCGGGTCTAACGGGGTCGCACCTTCAAGTTCATGAATGATCACGAACAGGTTCCCACAGCCAAGCTGGTAACTCAGCCATAAGTTGTTGCGTCAATTCTTCCACTTGCCGTTCAATTTCTTGCACCGAGGTCGCCTGATTTTCGAGTTTCATGTGAGTATCGGTTATAGCAAGAATTGCTTGCGCTTGCTGCCGTGCCTGCTGATATAACGCTTGTTCAACAGTCACACCATGCTGCGGGAGTACAGCGTAATGCAGCTCGCAGCCGAGAGCGTGAGCTATTGACCGTAATGTTTTTAGAGTGAGACTACCTTCGCGTTCCGCCTTCTCAATTCGGTATAGCTCGGCTTTGCTAATATTCGCGCGCTTCATTGCAACTTGGCCGGAAATACCTAAGGCCTTGCGCACCGTCGCCAACCAACCTAATGGCGGCACTGGATGGCGAGAAACGCTGGCGACCGCCTCATTTACTTGGCGCCGCAACTGATGTTGGATGGTGTTTTTGATGGGCATAATACAATTAATCCATATATACAAAGACAATTAAACATATAAAGTCTTTATATATATAGACCATAAAATAAAAAGAGTCTACTTTTAAGTAGACTCAATAAAGTAAACACTAGTCTTTAAACACTAAACGGATACGCAATGGCATCGTGATGCTGATAGCCATGTACTTTGAAATCCGCCATAGTCACCCAGGTTTCTAGATCCTCCAGCGACTTGATGTCGGGGTTGATCTCAAGCGTGGGTGATGGGAATGGCTCGCGCTTTAGCTGGACGTCACGCATCAGTTCAAGTTGATCTTCGTAGATATGGGCGTTGACGATTTTGTGATAGGCCACGCCGGGCTTATGACCGGTGATTTGCGCCATCAGCGCGAGCAAGGTAAACACCTGAATTTGGTTGAAGTTAAGCCCCAGTGGCACATCGCACGAACGCTGATAGCTGGTCAGATACAGGGTATCGCCCAGCAGCGAGAAATTATGGGTGTGCATGCACGGCCGCAAGCAGCCCAGATGAAACTCGCCGGGGTTATAAAAGGTGACGATTTCACCGCGATCATCCAGCCCTCGACTAAGGTTATCCACCACTTTGCGGAATTGATCCAGATGGCTACCATCGGGTCGTTGCCAGCTGCGCCCTTGCACGCCGTAAACGCGGCCCATGTCATCGTCACCACGGCGCGCAGGATTAGCCAGCCAAGCTTCATTGAGGTTGGCGTTGGCATCCCAGGTGGGGGTGCCTAAGGCGCGGAAATCGGCGGCATTGGAGTAGCCACGAATATAGCCCAACAGCTCGGCAATGGCGGCTTTCCAGTAGCTTTTGCGGGTGGTGATGAGCGGAAATTCGTTGCGATCAACACGATACTCTAAATCGGCATTGATCACCGTCAAACAACGCTTGCCGGTGCGCTCATTGGCCACCCATACGCCTTCATCAATAATGCGTTGGCACAAGGCTAAATAAGGTTTCATCAGCGCACTCCTTTATTTCACAGCAACGTTATTAATCGCCAACCTCGGGGCATACAGCCACAAGGCAATACCGGCGAGGATCATTGGTGCACTCAGCCACTGCCCCATGGTCATGCCAAAGGTCAAATAGCCGAGTTGGCGATCAGGTTCACGGAAGAATTCCACCACAAACCGGGCGCAGCCATAGCCAATCAAGAACAACGCACCGATACGCCCGGTTGCCCGCGGTTTGCGGCTATACCAAGCTAACAACAGAAACAGCGCCAAACCTTCAAGGCCGGCTTGATACAACTGTGACGGATGCCGCGCTACATCGCCGCCGGTTGGAAAAATCATCGCCCACGGAACGTCGGTTTGTCGGCCCCACAGTTCGCCGTTAATAAAGTTACCAATACGCCCCAAACCGAGGCCAATGGGTGCTAATGGTGCAATAAAATCGCCGACTTGTAACAGCGAGAGCTGCATTTTACGGGCAAAAATTGCCAGTACTGTGACCACCCCTAAAAAACCGCCGTGAAACGACATGCCGCCTTGGCTGATGCTAAACAGATAGCCGGGATCGACCAGGAAGCGGTCAAACTGATAAAACAACACGTAGCCCAAGCGGCCACCAATGATCACCCCAACAAAGCTATAAAACAGTACATCGCTGAAGCGCTCTTTGCTCCAGCCCACAGCACTGTACTGCAATTTTTCGCATTGCCGATTGCCCCACCACCAGGCGAACAAAAAGCCCAACAGGTACATCAGGCCATACCAACGCAGTGCCACAGGCCCGAGTTGCACAATAATAGGGTTGATATCAGGAAAGCTCAGATAGCTTGCTTGCATGGGTTATCCTATAAAAATATTCAATGATACCAGCGCTAAGAATACCGCAAAGCCTTGCTGTAAGCGCCGCACTGGAATTTTTTGCGTGAGCCGCACCCCCAGTGGCGCGCAGGCCATGGAGGTGAGAGAAATAATCAGCCACGCCTGCAAATGCACGTAGCCGGTCAAGCCGGCGTTATCCTCTAATTGCTGGCCCAACACCATAAAGGCTAATACCGCACTGATGCCAATACTCAAGCTGCCCACCGCCGATACCGCGATAGCTTGGCGAATCGGCACGCGTAAACGTTGTAACAACGGCACCGTCATAGAGCCGCCACCAATGCCGACCATACCAGATAGCGAACCCATGGCGGTGGTAATGGCAAACATCAGCCGCTTAGACACATCCGTAATGGGTTCGCCGCTGCGTTGTGGAACTAACATACGCACTGACAGTATCAACAGCACCACAGCAAAAATACGTTGCAGCCAAGCGGCGCTGATTAGGGTTGCGAGCCAGGCGCCAAGTGCCGCGCCAAGCATCAGCCCGGGGGCAATACGGCGTACCCAAAACCAACTGACCTGGCCATGATTATAGTGCGAGCGCGCCGAACTAAAGGTGGTCATGACGATAGTAGCTAAGCTCGTGGCAACCGCCATTTTAATCACTAAATCAGGCGCTACACCCAACAATGGCAACAGGAAAATCAGCAATGGCACAATGATTAGGCCACCACCAATCCCCAGCATACCGGCTAGGGTGCCAGCTATGGCGCCTCCGAGTACACACAGTAACCAGCCGAGTAATGCCACTTAACCTCCGGCGCGGACAAAGCCGCCCAAGCCTGCTGTTTCCAGCGCCAAGGTCACCACCTGCCGCACCTCTTGCGGTGAACGCGCAGCCAGGGCTTGGCGCAGCAGCTCATCGAGTAAATCAGCGCGACTGTGACGAATGATCCAGCGAATGCGGTCAATACTATAGCTATTCATACTCAGCACGCGATAGCCCATAGCGATCAGCAATAACGCCCCGCCCGGCTCGCCCGCCAGTTCGCCACACACCGACACCGGCTTGTTCAACTCTTGGCAGCGCAGGGCAATTTGCTGCAAGGCATGCAATACCGCTGGGTGAAAAGCATCGTAAAGGCTCGCCACGCGCTGGTTGTTACGGTCAACCGCCAGCATATACTGGGTTAAATCGTTACTTCCGACCGAGAAGAAATCGACTTTATCGGCCACTGTATGGAGCTGATAAATCATCGCCGGCACTTCAATCATCACGCCGATTTGCGGCTCATAAAGGTGCTCATCGGCAGCGCAGGCAAACTCTTCGGCCACTTCATGATAGGCCTGACGAATCAAGCGTACTGACTCGTCCACTTCTTCGGCGCTGGTGATCATCGGTAGTAAAATACGTAAATTATTGTGCTTGACCGAGGCCCGCAGCATGGCGCGAATTTGCACTAAGAAAATTTCTGGGTGATCGAGGGTCATACGAATGCCGCGCCAGCCCAAAAATGGGTTTTCTTCTTGCATCGGCAGGTACGGTAGCGGTTTATCACCGCCAACATCTAGGGTGCGCATCACCACTGTGCCGTCTTTAAACTGCTCCAGCACCTGGCTGTACAATTCCACTTGCTCAATTTCAGTGGGCAGCCGCTCGCGCATCATGAAGGGAATTTCAGTACGGTACAGGCCCACGCCATCTACTTTTAGCTCGGCCAACCAATCACGCTCGGTTTGTAAGCCCACGTTGAGCTGCAAACTAACTTTAACGCCGTCTTGGGTTTCAATCGGCAGCCCGCGTGCCGAACGCACTTTGCTTTGTAACTCCGCTTCTTCTTCGGCCAAGGTGCGATATTCTTGCTCGACCTGCAGCGGCGGGTTAATAAACACATCGCCGTTGTAGCCATCAACAATCAGGTTTTGCCCAGCAATGTCATCGAGATCGAGGTCATCGAGCCCCAACACCGCCGGAATGCCCATGCTGCGCGCCATAATGGCGGCGTGGGAACTGGCTGAGCCACGCAGCGATATCATCGCCACGATATCGGCGACCGGTAGCTCTGCGAGCATGGCCGCGGTGACTTCTTCGGCCACCAGTACACATTGTTCGGGGGTTTGATGATGACGGCGTTCGCGCTCTTGCAGGTGCGATAATATGCGTTGGCCAAGGTCGCGCACATCGGAAGCGCGCTCGCGAATATAGTCATCGTCGAGGTTTTCAAACTGATCGACGAGGCTTTCGACCACTTTTTTCACCGCGGTTTGTGCCCGCCAGCCCTCGTTGATAGTGGCCTCAACCTGCTGCCCCAAACTGTTGGAGTCGAGCATGGCGTGGTACACATCAAAAATTGCTAAGCTTTCATCCGCTACCTGCCCTTTCATGCGTGCGCTGAGGTCGTGCAATTCTTGCCGTGTGCGGGCTACGGCCGCGCGAAAGGCACGAATTTCATGCTCGGGC
The DNA here is from genome assembly GCF_003999375.1 of Pseudidiomarina mangrovi. Taxonomy (GTDB): domain Bacteria; phylum Pseudomonadota; class Gammaproteobacteria; order Enterobacterales; family Alteromonadaceae; genus Pseudidiomarina; species Pseudidiomarina mangrovi. Next base: position 174,960 of record NZ_RJLC01000016.1, on the reverse strand, counting down.
ATGTCGCTACGTTTCGGGCTGATATCACTCAACCGCGCGCGCGGTTTCATCACATAGGCAGCACCAATAGCCACCCCGGGCGAGGCGGGAATGCCGCGAATGTTGCGTAGCCACGGGGTTTGCGCTTGGCGTTTTAGCAAGCCGCGGCTTTCTGCATGGGCAATCACCACCGCTAGCTGTGCCGCTAAGGTCACCACAAAAGCTTCTTCATCGCGGGTAAAGGCGCGCGCTTGCGCTTGCTGCACCGTCAACACCCCCATCACCCGGCGGCGATGAATCACCGGAGCGGCGAGCATGGCAATAAAGCCATCTTCTTTGACGTTGGGTAAGTGAATAAAATTAGGGTGTTCTACCGCGTTGGCAAAGTTCAGCGGTTCTTCGCGCTGGGCGGCGAGGCCAACCACACCTTCGCCAAAGCGAATATGCACCGGGTTTTCATTGGTAATTTCAAGGCCGTCGGTGGCAGCTAATTCAAAGCGTTGCTGGCTGTGGTCGGCGAGGTAAACACTGCAACAGTCGGTTGCTAAGGCGCTTTTTACTTGGCGCACCATGGTCTGCAGCGCCAGCTCAAAATCTGGCGCTTGATTCACGGCTTCGACAATGCGTTGCAGTACTCGCAGCATGTCAGCGTCTCCGTCGTTGCGGGCGCTGCTTTTTCACCTGTTTTGGCGCGCTTGGGGCGCTGTAGGGGGGCATCACTAACGGCGCAAACTCTTTCATCACGCGGCGGTAGACATCCCGTTTGAACGCCACAACTTGCCGCACCGGATACCAATAACTGACCCACCGCCAGTCATCAAACTCCGGGTGCTTTGAGTTGAGCACGTTCACATCCTGCTCCTTGCATGTGAGTCGCAGCAAAAACCATTTTTGTTTCTGACCAATACAGGTCGGTCGTTGTTCGCGACGAACAAGCCGCTTCGGTAAGCGATAACGGAACCAGTTGCGACTGGTGTACACAATTTCGACTTGATCCGGTTTTAATCCGACTTCTTCGTAGAGTTCCCGGTACATTGCCTGTTCAGCGGTTTCGCCGTCATCAATGCCACCTTGTGGAAACTGCCAGCTATGTTGCCCTATTCGACGCGCCCAAAAGACTTGTCCCTGCTCGTTACAGATGATGATTCCGACGTTGGCTCGGAATCCTTCTGCGTCTATCACGCGGGCATCCTCATAAATTCGACTTCTGGCTTCGATTTTTCCATAATCAGGCGCATATTGAAAGGGTTAAATCAGAGCAGGCACCGACAACATGACACTCGCTGAATTATTCGCCCGCGCTAGCGCACTTGCTGGTCAGCGTTTTGCTGATGTAGCCGCCGCTCAGGGCCTCAAAGTACCGGCCGATTTGCGCCGCAATAAAGGCTGGGTGGGACAATTGCTGGAAGCCGCGCTAGGCGCTGAAGCGGGCTCACAACAGCTGCAAGATTTTCCCGAGCTTGGCGTTGAGCTGAAAACTATTCCGCTGGATGCTCGCGGTGAACCGCTGGAAACCACCTTTGTCTGCACCGCGCCACTGACCGACATTGCCAATCTGAGTTGGCAGCACAGCAACGTGCGCAACAAGCTGCAGTTGGTGCTGTGGGTGCCGATTGATGGCCGCCGTGAGATCCCGTTGCCGGAACGCAGCATTGGTACGGCGTTTTTTTGGCAACCCAGTGCCAGCGAAGAAGCCCAGCTCAAAGCTGATTGGCAGGAACACATGGACCGCATTGCCCTGGGCGAAGTGGAGGACATTCAGGCGCAGCAGGGTGAAGTGCTGCAGTTACGCCCGAAAGCCGCTAACAGCCGGGTGCTGACACCGGCTATTGGCCGTCATGGTCAACTGATTCAAACCCTGCCGCGTGGCTTCTATCTGCGCAAGGAATTTACCCGCGCATTGCTGCGGCGGGTGTTTGCTGGTGCTGACGCTGAATAACTAGCCATTGCCGCTGCGCAGCGTTATTCTAGCCACTGACTGTCATCACCTGGACCACCGCATGCAAACGCTAGGCTGGCGCGAATGGGGCGCCCTTCCAGAGCTGGCTATTCCAGCGCTGAAAATGAAAGTAGACACCGGCGCGAAAACTTCGTGCCTACACGCCTTTCGGCTTGAACCCTTCGACAAAGACGGTGAAGCCTGGCTGCGTATCTGGCTGCACCCTGAGCAGCACAGCGATCGCGAGCATGTTTGCGAAGCGAAAATTTATGACCAACGTGAAGTAACCGACTCGGGTGGACATACAGAACTACGCTATGTGATCAAAAGTCGGCTACAATTAGGCCAGTTCGATCGTGCTATCGAGTTAACCCTCACCAATCGAGATACCATGAAATTTCGCATGTTATTGGGCCGCCAAGCTATGCGCGGCAGTTTTATTGTTAATCCAAATGCTTCCTATTTATTGGGTCAACCAGGAGCGACCGTATGAGAATTGCGATACTGTCACGTAACGCCAAACTATATTCCACCCGGCGCTTAGTCGAAGCCGCTGAAGCACGCGGTCACACCGTGGATGTGATTGACCCGTTGCGCTGCTACATGAACATCAATGCGCGCGAATCATCGATGCACATGAAGGGTAAAGATCTGCCTTACTTTGATGCCGTGATCCCGCGTATTGGTGCCTCTATCACCTTCTTCGGTACCGCCGTATTGCGGCAATTTGAGATGATTGGTAGTTACCCGGTGAACGAGTCGGTAGCCATTTCACGCAGCCGCGATAAGTTGCGCTCGCTGCAGTTGCTGAGCCGCAAAAACATTGGCTTGCCGACCACCGGCTTTGCCAGCCAACCGCAAGATATTCCCGATCTGATTGACATGGTCGGCGGTGCGCCGTTGGTGATTAAATTGCTTGAGGGTACCCAAGGTATCGGGGTGGTATTAGCCGAAACCCGGCAGGCTGCCGAGTCGGTTATTGAAGCCTTTATGGGGCTGGAATCGCACATTATGGTGCAGGAATACATCAAAGAAGCTGGCGGTGCGGATATCCGTTGTTTCGTGATTGGCGATAAAGTGATTGCCGCCATGAAGCGCCAAGCTAAAGCCGGTGAGTTCCGTTCTAACTTGCACCGTGGTGGTACCGCAAGCCTGGTCAAATTGACTGCTGCTGAGCGCGCTACAGCGGTGAAGGCGGCTAAAACCATGGGCTTGAACGTAGCCGGTGTAGATATTCTGCGCTCTAACCATGGCCCTCTGGTGATGGAAGTGAACAGCTCGCCGGGGCTTGAAGGCATTGAAGGCGCTACCGGCAAAGATGTCGCCAGCGAAATCATTGCCTTTATCGAAAAGAATGCCAAACATCAGCGTACCCGCACTAAGGGGCGCGGCTAATTGGTTATGAAAAAACATAGTTTTTATCAGTTGGGCGGGCGCAAAATTGCGCCCGGCTCACGTCATAGCGTCAAGATCCCGGCCGCTCGGCTCTACAACGATACCCCCATGGATTTGCACGCTGAAGTGCTACATGGCGTCAAGCCAGGGCCCACGCTACTGGTCTGCGCCGCCATTCACGGCGATGAACTGAATGGCGTGGAAGTATGCCGACGGCTGATGAGTGAGGTCGACCCGCTCAAGCTCAGCGGTACGGTGATTATTGTGCCGGTGGTGAACGTGTTTGGCTTTATTCAGCAATCCCGTTATTTGCCCGACCGCCGTGATTTAAACCGCTGCTTTCCGGGCTCGGAACGCGGTGCCTTGGGTTCGCGTTTAGCTTGGTTGTTCAACGAAACGCTGGTGCAAAACGCCACCCATATTATTGACTTGCACACCGGCGCTATTCACCGTGATAACTTGCCGCAGGTGCGCGTCGACACCACCAACGCCGAGGCGCTGGCTATGGCCGAAGCCTTTGGCTCGCCGGTTATTTTGCACTCTAAAGAACGTGATGGCTCACTGCGCGGGCTGGCCTCAGAGTTGGGTATTCCGCTGATTCTGTACGAAGCTGGTGAAGCCTTGCGGTTTGACTATACCGCCATCAAAGCCGGGGTGATTGGCGTTCTCAACGTCATGAAAGCGCTGAAAATGCTCAAAGGCCGGCGCTCGCGTAAAAACGTGAAATCGGTGGTGGCTAAGCGCAGCGCCTGGATCCGCAACGAGTTTGATGGCTTGGTGATCCCCAAAATTGAACTTGGCAATACCATCAGTAAAGGCCAAATCATTGCCCATATTGTTAACCCGCACGGCGAAGAGCTGCACCCGATCAAAAGCCCGCTGAATGGCATTGTCATTGGCATTAGCAAAATTCCGGTGGCGAACGAAGGCGAAGCGCTGTTTAACGTGGCGCAATTTGATGACGATATTATTGTGGAGGCGTCAGAAACCATTGACGTATTCGCCGAAAATTATGAACGGAAACCGATTTAAGCCATGAGCCATTTATCACCGCCTTCACAACTGATTATTCGCCAAGCCGAGCGCTTGCAACAGCGCCACTGGCTGCTGGTTAATGCGCCCGATGCGGCAGTCGCGACCGAGCTCGACATCGCCGCGCTGTGGCATTTACACGCCGGCGCTGCAAAGCAATGGCAAGGTCATGCCGCGGCGCAGCATTTCGGCGCCAGTCTGCCGGCTGATCTCAACGGCGCCACAGCGGCCCTGCTGTGGTTACCAAAAGAAAAGCCGCTAGCCGATTATTTACTGCATGCCATTGCCAGTAGCTTGCCGCAGGGCAGCGAGGTATGGTTAGTGGGCGAAAACCGCGGTGGTATCAAGAGCATTGATAAGCTGCTCGGCGATTACTATGCGGCCACGCAAAAAGTCGCCATTGGCAACCATTCGTTATTGCTCAGCACCAGCATTCAGGCGCCAGCACCGGCGTTTGCCATGAGCGCTTATTTGCTTGAACAACAACTGCCTCAGCCCGGCTTTGACCAGCCGTTGCGACTGCATAGTTTGCCGGGTGTATTTGCCTACCCCAGCATTGACGATGGCAGCGCCATGCTGTTGCAGCATTTACCGCACTGGAAGCATGGCAGCGTGCTCGATTTTGCCTGTGGTCATGGTGTGCTTGGTGCTTGGCTGAATCGCGCCAGCCCAGCGCTGAAAGTCAGTTACCTGGATGTCAGCGCTATGGCGCTAGCGGCCGCCGAGGCCACCCTTAACAGCAACAACTTGACCGGTACGCTGATTGCCAGCGATGGCTTACAAAGCGACTTGCCACGCTATGACTACATCGTCAGTCATCCACCCTTTCATACCGGCCTAGCCACCGATTACAAAATCGGCGCGGCGTTTTTAAAACAAGCGGCCATGCACCTCACCAGTAGTGGTGAATTATGGCTGGTCGCCAACCGCTTCTTGCCGTGGCCAGAATTGATTAGCGCTAGCTTTGGTCACTGCGAACGGGTGGTGCAAGATAACCGCTTTGCGGTTTATAAAGCGGTGCGCAAGCAAACTGCCCGTACTACCCGCAAAGGCCGCCGTTAAGATGCGTGGGTTTGGTTCCATTAGCCGCACCATTACCGTGCTACTGGTAACCACTACCGGGGTATTCGTTGGGCTGGCTTGCATGGTGATGGTGTATATGCAGTATCAGCAGGCGGTGCAACGCGTCAGCCAAGAAACCGCTGACTTTACCCAGATCACCGCGTCACTGGCGACTGAACATTTAGTGTTTAATACCCGCGACCAGCTCGATCGCGAGCTGGTCAAGCTGGGGCAGCCTGAATACGTGCAGCACGTACACGTGTATCGGGTTGACAATAACGGCGCCGAGATTAACTTTTTCGCCAGTTTCAATGCCGGCAGCCTAGCGCCGATTCCAAGTCGGATAGAGCGCCTACAAGACCTCAACGGTGTTCGACTCAGCCCGCGCTATTACGAAGCGGTAGAAGCCATCTATCTGGAAGACCGCTTGCTCGGCTATGTGTATGTGCGGGTATCGCGTGATGGTACTGATCAGGTGCTGATTCAAGCCATTGCGGCAGCGGTATTAGTGATTAGCAGTAGTTTGTTACTCGCGTATTTATTAGCGCTGCGATTACGCGGCTATATTACCCAGCCGCTCGATCAAGCCGTGGCTTCGGTCAACAAAATCGCCAGCGAGAAAAATTACAGCTTACGCTTGGCGCGTACTAATTTATCTGAGCTCAATAGCCTTACTCAGGCGTTTGATATCATGCTCGGGCGTATTCAGCAGCATATTCAGCGGCAAGAGCTGGCTGAGCAACAAGCCAGCCTGTTAAACGCTGAACTTGAGCGTCAAGTGAATGAGCGTACCGAGGCGCTCAAAGTGGCCAACCGCGAACTTATTCAAACTCTTGAAACCCTGCACCAGTACCAGCAAGAGTTAGTCGAGGCGCAAAAAATGTCATCACTGGGCGACATGGTGGCCGGTATTGCCCATGAAATTAATACCCCGGTAGGCTTGGTTATTACCTCAACCTCTATTGTGCAAGACGCGCTGGCAGCCATGGCGGAAAAGTTTGAGCAGAAAAAGATGACCAGCAGCGACTTTGAGCGCTTTTTACTCTCCAGTACAGAAAACCTCACCCTGATTGAACGCAATATTCAACGCACCGCCGACCTGGTCGCCCGCTTTCAACAATTGGCAATGGACCAATTCGCCGAAGATAGCCGTGACTTTGATATGGTTGCCTTTGGCGCCGATGTGGTGGCGGCGCTGCATAATCGTTTTCCGCAACTGCAACACTACCAACTGGAATGGCACTGTCCACAGCCGTTGCAGGTGCACAGCCGCCCGGGGCCGCTGAATCAAATCTTTATTCAGCTGGTACAAAACTCTCTGCAGCATGGTTTTGAGCAAGCCCAAAGTGGCCATATTCGTATTGATATTAGCGTTGACCAAGCCAACCAAAGCTTGTGCATTGATTACCGTGATGATGGCGTAGGTATGCCAGAAGACCTGTTACGTAAGGTGTTTGAGCCTTTCACCACCAGCAAACGTGGCAGTGGCGCTGCGGGTCTCGGTCTGCATTTTGTCTACAACTTAGTGCGCCAAGCGCTGAAGGGCAGCATTGATATTGACAGCACGCCCAATCGCGGTACCCACGTAAAAATCGAGATCGCCAACGCGGTGGCGAAGGAATTCGATGAAACGAGCAAAATACAGGATTAAATTGTAACTATTTGTGGTTTGAATTTTGCGCAAAAAGCACAAGACGTGCTAAACTCGCTTTATCACGTTAATGCAACATATGTTAACAGCCACTTTGGACCCAAACGTTATGAGCGCTCGATTACTGATTGTTGAAGATGAAGTCGTTACCCGGAATACCCTAACACGGCTGTTCCAGCAAGAAGGGTACGATGTTTACGACGCCGCCGATGGCATGCAAATGCAGCGTATCATGGCGCGCCAGCAGGTCGACTTAGTCATTATGGACGTTAACCTGCCCGGCAAAAGTGGTATTGAGTTAGCTGAAAAGCTGCGCGAAAACGACAACATTGGGCTGATTTTCTTAACCGGCCGCGACGCTGAAGAAGACCGTTTGTTAGCACTCGAATTAGGTGCTGATGATTACCTGATCAAGCCCTACAATCCGAAAGAGTTGATCATTCGGGTGCGCAACTTGTATCGCCGCATTGAAGCGATTAAGAGCCAACAGCAAGCTATCGGCCACGATAGTATTGTTTATGACTTTAATGGTTGGCACTTAGAGAGTGATAGTCGCTGCTTATTCTCACCAGAAGGGAAGATGTTTCGGTTACCGAAAAGCGAATACCGGGCCATGGAATTATTCCTCACTAACCCGGGTAAAATTCTCGACCGCGAAACCCTGGTGAAGAAAATGCTCGACCGTGAGCTGCGCCCTGCTGACCGTACTGTGGATGTGGCTATTCGTCGTATTCGCCGACACTTTGAAGGCGAAAAAGCTTCACAAAATTTAATCACCACCATTCATGGTGAGGGTTACCGTTTTGTTGGCGAAGTGACTATTCGTCACCTCGACCAACCGTCACTGAACTCGCCGGGCATTTAGCCAGCGCTGCAGTTGTTGTTGATGCATGGGTAGTTCTGCTGCCCATTGCATCAGCATCTGTTCTAACGCATCCCACACCCATGGCTCGCGCTCAATCTGTTCCATCAGCGTCGCCAGCTCGCGCAAGCCAACAGAACGGCAAGCACCCTTGAGTTTATGGGCTTGACTGCGCACACCGCTTTCATCGCGTTGTTTGACCAACCAACAAATATGGTCTAAATAGCCACCGACATTATCCGCAAAAGTGGTGATCATGTCGTCCACGCCAGCGGTTCCCATTAAATCTGCATACTGTGTCAGTAATCGTTCATCTATCATGCCGGAGTCCCTGTGACTGTTTCCTTGTGCCTACTCGCTATGGATTTTTAGATACTGCTAATCGAATTTCTTTTACGCTTACATTGAACCTGATGTGGCAAACTACCGTAATTGAGCTAATTCTAGTATACTATCGCCCCCTTTTGGGGTACTTGATGTAACTTTTGCAACGTTCGGAGTCGAAACGCATGCCAACAGCAACACCTACAATGATGCCAGATATTGCCAAGCAAACCCAAGCACAAACCGAGGGCACCTTGGACTGGGTAGGCATGAGCAATATTGAAATGCCGCTTATCATTGGCGCTGCCAGTGAACTTGAGCGGCCGGTGAGTGCTCGCATTGACGCTTTTGTCAATTTAACCGACCCGAAAGCCAAAGGCATTCATATGTCGCGTTTGTACTTGTTATTGGAAGACCTATCCAATAATAGCGCATTAACGCAGCAGAGTTTACACAAGATCCTCAATGATTTTATTACCAGTCATGATGGCTTAGCCGACCAAGCGTACGTGAAATTCAGCTTTGACTACTTGCTGCGCCGTAAAGCGCTGATAAGCAAAAAGCCAGGCTGGAAAGCCTACCCAGTCACCGTTGAAGGCCGTTATGACCATGGTCATTTATCCATTTCACTGGGTGTTGAAGTGCCCTACTCGTCAACCTGTCCGTGTTCAGCGGCACTGGCGCGTCAGCTCATTCAAGAAGCCTTTGTGAAGCACTTCGGTACTGATGCCGATGTCGACGCCGAAGCGGTGCACCGTTGGTTAGGCACCACCCAAGGTATCGTCGCCACCCCACACAGCCAGCGCTCAGTGGCCGAAGTGAAAGTAGGCTTAGATGACACAGCCAGCGAGTTGCCAATTATTCAGCTCATTGATGCTATTGAAGACGCCTTAAAAACACCGGTACAAGCAGCGGTAAAACGGGAAGATGAGCAAGAGTTTGCGCGCTTAAACGGGCAAAACCTGATGTTCTGTGAAGATGCCGCACGACGCTTACAGTTTACCTTGAACCAGCACGCCCAGTACCGTGACTTCTGGATCCGCGTCAACCACCTGGAATCACTGCACGCCCACGATGCGGTGAGTATCACCACCAAAGGTGTTGCGGGCGGCTTCAAGGCCTAATACACGGGCTAAATCTGCCGACTAAGATGGTCGACCTATAATTCCGGCTGCGGTATACTACGCGGCCGGATTTTTTGTTTATAGAACTTTAAAACATGCCTGCGCGAGCACCTATGAAAACAATCGATATTGTCGGTATTGGCAACGCCTTGGTCGACCAAGAATTTGAAGTCACGGATGAGTTTTTACAGCAACATCAGATCGAAAAAGGCATGATGACGCTGATCGACGATGCCGACCAAGAACGTTTGATCACGGAGCTCGCCAAACGTGGTGAATTAAAGAAACAGTCGGGTGGCGGCTCGGCAGCCAACTCACTGGTGGGTTTTAGCCAATTTGGTGGTAAAGCCTTTTATTGCTGCAAAGTAGCCGATGATCAAGCCGGTAAATTCTACTGCGAAGACCTTGAACGGGTGGGTATTACCACCAGCATTGGTGCCCAAGCCCACCAAGGTAAAACCGGCCGTTGTTTAGTAATGGTGACGCCTGACGCCGAGCGTACCATGCGCACCTATTTAGGTATTACCGCTGACCTGTCTACCGCTGAACTCGATGAAGACGCTATTGCCCGCGCCGAGTACCTGTATATTGAGGGCTATTTAGTCACCTCACCCATTGCCCGTCAAGCTATTGCCCGCGCCAAACAAGTGGCCCGTGCCAACGGTACCAAAATTGCTATGACCTGCTCCGACCCTGCTATGGTGAAGTACTTTACCGATGGCATTGAGGCGATCCTAGATGGCGGTGTCGACGTAATGTTCTGTAACCAAGAAGAAGCCGCCATGCTCACCGGTACCAACGATGTGCAAGAGGCCTTGGTGAAACTACAACAGCACGCCAAATTAGTCGCCATCACGCTCGGTAAGCATGGTGCCATTTTGGGTGATGGCGAGCGCCAAATTAAGGTTCCTGGTATTCCGGTACAAGCCGTTGATACCAACGGTGCCGGTGATATGTTTGCTGGTGCCATGATGTTTGGTTTAACGCGCGGTTATCCATTGGCCGCTTGTGGCCTGTTGGCAAGCCATGCCGCCGCTGAGGTAGTCAGCGAATTTGGCCCACGCTTAAGTGCTGATCGCCAACAACAATTATTGATTCGACTGCAACACGCACCAGAATTTCAGATGTCCTAATCAGGTTGAACGAATAAGGAAAGCTATGAGCCATTTTCAAGATTACAAAGTCGCCGATATTAGCCTCGCTGCGTGGGGCCGTCAGGAGATTTCTATTGCCGAAAGCGAAATGCCGGCATTAATGACTATCCGCCGCAAATACGCTGACAGCAAGCCACTGAAAGGCGCGCGCATTATTGGTTGTATTCACATGACCATTCAAACGGCGGTGTTGATTGAAACCTTGGTGGAATTAGGCGCTGAAGTTCGTTGGTCATCATGCAATATTTTCTCCACCCAAGACCATGCGGCGGCGGCAATTGCGGCGGCCGGTATTCCGGTATTTGCTTGGAAAGGCGAAACCGAAGAAGAATACGAGTGGTGCTTAGAGCAAACCTGTCATGAAGATGGCCGTCTGTGGGATGCCAACATGATCCTCGACGACGGTGGTGATTTGACCCTATTGATCCATGACAAATACCCACAAATGCTCGACAAAATTCACGGCATTACCGAAGAAACCACCACCGGTGTTCACCGTCTGCTAGAAATGCTGAAAAAAGGCACCCTGAAGGTTCCTGCTATCAACGTCAACGATTCCGTAACCAAGTCCAAGAACGACAACAAATACGGTTGCCGTCACTCGTTAAGCGACGCTATCAAACGCGGTACTGACCACTTGCTGATGGGCAAAAAAGCCTTGGTGATTGGTTATGGTGACGTAGGTAAAGGCTCAGCTCAGAGCTTGAGCCAAGAAGGCATGATTGTGAAGGTCACCGAGATTGACCCAATCTGTGCCATGCAAGCCTGTATGGACGGCTACGAAGTGGTGTCGCCGTATATCAACGGCATCAATGATGGCACCGCCAATAGCGTCGATACCGCTTTGCTAGGCAACACCGACTTATTAGTCACCACCACCGGTAACGTGAACGTGTGTGACAAGCACATGCTGGCGGCACTGAAGAAAACTGCAGTGGTGTGTAACATCGGCCACTTTGATAACGAAATTGATACTGCCTTCATGCGCAAAGCGTGGCGCTGGGAACAAGTGAAGCCGCAGGTGCACAAAGTGTTCCGTAGCAACGCTGCCGACGATTACTTGTTATTGCTGTCTGAAGGCCGCTTGGTCAACCTAGGTAACGCCACGGGCCACCCAAGCCGCATTATGGACGGTTCTTTTGCTAACCAAGTATTAGCGCAAATGCACTTATTTGCTGAGCAGTTCGCTACCTTGCCAGCGGCTGAGAAAGCTGCCAAGCTACGGGTTGAGGTATTACCAAAGCAACTCGACGAAGAAGTAGCGCGTTATATGGTGCAAGGTTTTGGTGGCGTGATCACGCAACTGACCAAGCAACAAGCCGACTACATTCATGTTGCTGTGGAAGGACCGTTTAAGTCGGATGACTATCGTTACTAACCCGTCGTAGTGATAGGGATGTTATGACAGCTACTACAGCACCATTGATTGAACTGAAACCTCTCACGGCCGCCGACCACGCGGCCGTGATTGAATTGGGCAACCGCGTTCATGGGGATAACTACCTAACCCCTGAAAACTTGGCTGACTATGCCGAGCGCGGTCTCAGTAACGGCGTAAATCTCAACTGGTTAGGTTATGTAGACGGCCAGCTGGCTGGCATTCGCTTGACCTTTGCGCCCGGTCAGTGGCCGATTGATGAATGCTGTACGCCATCAGCCTGGCCGGTTGCTGCTGAGCACATGGTGTATTTTAAATGTGCCGCAGTCGATGCCAGTATTCGTGGTGTTGGCCTTGGTCGGCTGCTGTTAGAGCGCTCTATTGCCGAAGCCAAAAAACTTGGCTGCAAAGCCGGTTTAGCGCATATTTGGATGCAGAGCCCGAACAACAGCGCCTATTCCTACTTTAGCCGTTGTGGCGGTGAACTGATTCGTGAACACGCTGATCGCTGGCACTACATTTCGGTGCATGAAGGCTACCACTGCCCAGTCTGTGATGGCATTTGCCACTGCACCGCCGGCGAGATGATACTCAACTTCGATTAACCTTAAGGGGCTGGCAGTTAGTATGAATCTGTCCACGGCGACGCCCGCTATGTACGACCCTCTGCATGATGCCTGCCCCGGCCCCCACCGCCCCGCTGCCCATAGTTATTGGCAGCAACATACCGTCAGCAACTGGCCAACCAGCAATGCAGCATTACCGGCGCAGGCCGAGATAGTGGTGATTGGTGCTGGCTATACTGGCCTTAATGCCGCGCTGGAACTGGCCGAACGCTATCAACAGCAGGTGGTGGTACTCGAAGCCAACGATATCGGTTGGGGCTGTTCTAGCCGCAATGCCGGTTTTGCCATGCCCAGTACTGGGCGCTTGGGCTATGCGGCCTGGGCCAAACGCTGTGGTGAGAAGGTGGCGCGCGGTATTCAGCACGAATATGCACTCGCTTTTGAACGCCTTGAGCGGCACTTGCAAGCCTGCCCGCAGCGCTTGCAGCAACAACCGGGCGGCTATTTGAAAATTGCGCATAGTGCCGCTGCGGTGAGCTTGTTACGGAGTCAGTTTGCCGCGCTTGCACATTACGAGCCGCACACACGCTGGCTCGATACTGATGCCCTCAGCGCCTATATCACCAGCCCGCAAGCCCATGCAGCGCTGCATTTTCCGCACAGCTATGGGCTGAACCCAGTGCTACTCGCCCGCAGTGTTGCCAACCAGGCTGCGGCCGCTGGTGCGCAATTAATCAGTCATTGCCCGGTACAGCAATGGCACAGCCGCGCTGACGGACGCCAGCAACTCGACACCCCACAGGGGCGCATTATCGCTAATAAAGTGATTCTCGCCAGTAATGGCTACACCCCTAATCATCTGCACCCGAGTGTGCATGGGCGGAGTTTGCCGGTGCTTTCAAGCGTACTGGTCACCCGACCATTGAGCACGGCAGAACGCACGGCAATAGGCTTTAGCGGTGAACATTTAGTGATGGATACCCGGGCGCTGAAATATTACTTTCGTTTATTACCCGATGGCCGCTTGCTATTTGGTGGGCGTGGCGCTATTCGCGGTAAAGATGCCAATAAACCCCACTATGCTGAGCACCTGCTGGCGGCCTTAGCGCGCACTTTCCCGCAGCTGCAGGCGTTATGCAGCGAGTCACCGGCGTATTTTTGGAGTGGCTGGGTAAGTGTAGCGCTGGATGATTACCCGCGTATTTATAGCCCGGCACCGAATATTTTCACTAGCATGGGCTACTGCGGTGCTGGAGTAACCTTTACCCAGCTAGCCGGCGCGCGGGTAGCGCAACTGGCGATGGGCGAGCAGCTGCCAGAGCTACCCTTTTACCAATCACCATTGCCACGCTTTCCGTTGCCGCAACTACGCCGCGTTGGCCAATGGGCCTACTATCAATGGGCCCGTTGGCAGCATCAATAATTACAGCCCAAACACCACTTTTTCGCTGCTGAGCATGCGCCCAATCAGGCGGATCAAGATATAACTGATGAGCAAGGTGGCGACACCACTGACAGCCAATGCTAACCAATGCACCGATTCACCCTTGATGATGTCGAGCAATGCTTGGTGCTGCCCGGTCAGCGGCAAATAATACAAGATCTGGTTTTTCAGCCGCGCAAACTCCACTCCAAAGACCGCCAACATAGGCACCATCAGCAAAAATGAAATATAGGTTTGCGCCTCTTTAAAGCTCTTGGCTCGGAACGATACAAATAGCTGCATGGCGGTGGCCATCAATGCCAGTGGCACTAAAATCAGCATGATCAGCAGTAACATGGGCCAAGCAATGGCTACGCTAATACCAATTTCGTGCAGCGGAATGAATTTGAAAATCAGCGGGATCAGCACCACACTCAAAATACCGCCAAAAATAGCAAAGCACCCTGCCGCTAGGGTTTTACCCCACACCAACTGCTGCGCGCTTAAGGGCTGAGCCAGCAGCAATTCCAGCGAGTTACGCTCACGCTCTCCGGCACTGATATCAATAGCAACGTTCATGCCCGAGAAGAATACCGACAGCAGCATGAAAATCAGCACACTACCCATGATAATAGCGGCGCGTGAGCCTTTGGTAGCGGTATCGTGTTTAACTAAATCGACGCCGCGTATGGCATTTGGGTCAATGCCGCGCATTTGCAGGCGAATATAACCCAGTTGCTGGCTATAACCCGCCACGGCGCGCTCCACACGACTGATTTCAGCACGTTGCTTCTGTGCTGAAAAATCAGCGGTTAATGTAACGATAGCGGGTTGCGCGGTGGCAACATGCTCAGCCCAGCTGGCATCAATCTCTAGCACAATAGGTTGGGTACCTGCCGGCCAGGGCTCGCTACGTTCAACAATACCGAGGCTAGTCAAATGATTCACCAGAGCCGGCGCATGCTCAGCGCCAATTAGGTCAATTTCAACGTCTTTTTCGCTGGTTAACTGGCTAATTAACATAAAGAAGGCGCCAGCCATCAATAAGGGGCCGAAAAACGCGTAAGACATTGCCGCCATGACCGAGCGCTTATCGCGCAAGGCATCTTTTAATTCTTTCAGCCAAACAATCCGTATTTGCTTCATCATGCGGCGATACCCTCGTCGGTGCCAATAATCTTCACGAAGGCCTCTTCCAGGGCGGTCTCGCCGGTTAAGGCGCAGAGCTCTTCGGTAGTACCTTGTGCCGCCACTTTACCAGCGGCAACCACCACCACTTGGTCACATAGCGCAGCCACTTCTTGCATAACATGGCTGGAGAACAAGATGCTGGTACCTTGGCTACGTAATTCCCGCAGTAAGTCGCGCAAAATACGGGTGCTCATGACGTCGAGACCACGGCTAGGCTCATCTAAAATTAGATGCTTGGGCTGGTGCACAATAGCCTGTGCTAACGCCACTTTCATGCGTTGCCCTTGAGAAAACCCGGTCGCGCGACGGTCAGCAATGGCCAGCATATCTAAGCGTTGCAGCGCTTGTTCAACCGCCTCGGCCCGTGACTGCCCTTGCATGCCATGCAAACTGGCGAAATAAGCGATTTGTTCACGCGCGGTGAGGCGCTCATACAGCCCAAACTTATCTGGGAAGATACCGATATGACGACGTGCCTCAAGCGGCTGTTTGCTGGCATCAAAGCCATCAATCAGCGCTTGACCACTATCCGCCTTGAGCAGCCCATAAATGGTCCGTAAGCAGGTGGTTTTGCCAGCGCCGTTGGGACCCAGCAGACCGGTAATTTGCCCTTCTGGCGCGTTAAAGCTCAAGCCATCCAAAGCCACTACCTTGCCAAATTGTTTGCGTAATTGGTTCACTTCAATCATGAGCTTACAGTCCTTTGCCGTTGCTATTGAGAATAAACGGCGCTGGCTTTTGCTGTTGTAAACAGCTGTCATCCAATGCAGCCAAGTCTATGCTGTCGATGAAGGTTGCCGCAATACGATTGGCGCAGGTATGACCAATGATGGTGTGCGAGCCATGCGGTGCCACCAAATGGCGACTGTTGGTTAAGGTTTCTGCCGCCATATCGCCCCATACCGGTGGCGTGACCGGGTCAAGTGCACCCGATAGCAGTAAGGTTGGAATATCACTGTGGACCGGCTCAAACCATTCGGCCGGGCGCTCTGCTTGTGGCCACGCGCGACACATTTCCACAAAGGCATCACCGGTGCGGCCACCAATAAAGTCGTTATCGGCATCGGCGGCCAGTAGCTCTGGGGTGGCGCGGCGCAGGTCTTCGCTACACAACACCGATAAAGTCAGGCCCATGTACATTTCTGACTGACCCAAGGTACTGCCCAATAGACCAATCAACGGGGTGTAATTACCCAGCGCAGTTTGTTGAATCACGTAGGGTAACATTTGCCGCGTTGTGGGATGGTATAAGCCCACCCTTAGCACTGAGGTAAAGCGCCCCGCGGTTATCATCACATCGCTGCGTTCGTTGCTAAGCGGGTCGTTCACTGTCAACAATTGCGGTTGTTGTTCAAGCCCCAATAAAGCGTCTTGGTAGGTTTGATAAAGGTCTGGAAAGGTACTATTGCAGGCACTGGAATTCTGGCAGCGCTCGAGCAACTGATGGAACGATTGCGCGCCAAAGGTGCCAAACGGCCCTACCACTACTTGCACTGGCGCTAGTGCGTCTAGTACTGCCGCGCGCACCGACTGAGGATACTCGCGCATATAGACCAAACCAGCACGGCTACCGTAAGAGCCACCATATAAATTGACCTGCGGATAACCTAAATACGCACGTACCTGCTCAAAATCACGAATTGCGTTGACGCTGTGATATTGGGTTAAATCGCGGCCGTCAAATTGCCCTAAGCACTCAACAGCGATACCTTGCAGGTCGGCTTGTTCATCGGTTTTGACCATTTCTTCAACATGGTTTAACTGACAACCGAGCGGGAATGATTTACCGGTGCCGCGTTGATCAATCAGCAGAATATCGCGTTGCCGGCGGACATCTTTGAAAATGCGGTCAATCATGGCTGCCAGCTCAGTCGCTGCTTGACCCGGACCACCGGCTAAAATGAGCAGCGGATCAGGCTTTTTATTTTCGCTGACCGCTGGCAACACGGCAAAGTTCAGGTCAATGGTAAGGCCATCGGGCAAGTCATAGTTTTCTGGCACCGTTAGCGTGCCACAAAGTACTCGTTCGGAGATGTTTTTCAGATAACAGCCGTCTAGCTTGGCTGTGAGATTCTGCCCAGTACCTTGCTCGGTATCGTTATTGAGCGCGGTACTCGGCGAACTGACTAGCAGCGCGCTCACCAACGCGGTGCCGAAGAGAACAGATTTAACAGTCGACATAGATGTTATCCAATTGTAACAATGACCCACAGTTTAGCGGGTTGTATGATGATTACAAAGGATCAAACTGTAAGTATTCGTTAATTGTAGACGCGTTCGCGCACAATTCGACCTACCGGCGTGTCGAGCAAGTTGCGTTGCCGCAACCATTCGATATCACCGCTCTCGACTAAATCGTCGACATTGACGTAACTGGCAAGGTAAACCGCGATATTGGTGGCTTGGTAAGAGAGGGCAAATTGAATCAAACTTTGTTGGTTACAGCGAATGCCAGCATAAATGTCACGCAGACGTAGACGCAACTCCATCAGCTTCTGCTGCAGCTTACGGGTGTCGTCATCGCGTGCCATGGTACAAATGGCTAAGGTAATTTCGCTGGACCGCGTCAACATCTGTGCCTGTGCCATGGGCGGCATCAGTAACTGAGTGATCGCGAGCACAACAAGCATTAAGCGCACGGTGGCTGCTCCATACAATTCATAGGTGGACATGTTAGCGCTTAGAAATTGGCGAAACAACGGACAATTTTGTTAACTATGTTGTCGCTTTTTAACATTTTAAAGCGCTGCTTTAGCGCTCAAACGGTGGTACACCGCAGTGATAAATGCATGCGGATTGCGCTCATCGGCGGGATGTTCTTGCACCTTGACCGGCAGCCAATCGATGCCGTCGGTATAATCGGGGAAATAGGTGTCACCATCGGTGTGTAAATCAATGTGGGTCAGATAGAGCTCATCGGCATACGGCAAAAACTCGGCGTAGACCCGCCCGCCGCCAATCACCATCAAGCGCTCAACATCGCCGGCGGCGGCAACCGCAGCGGCTGCACTATTGACCCAAATCACCCCGCGCTCATCGGTATGCGGCTGAGCGTAACGATGACTCAAGACAATATTAGTGCGGCCTGGTAAGGGTCGGCCAATGGATTCATAGGTGGTACGCCCCATCAACACCGGGTGCCCCAAGGTGATTTGCTTGAAATAGGCCAGTTCGGCCGGTAAATGCCACGGCATATTGCCGTCTTTACCAATTACACGCTGTGCTGCCATGGCGGCTACTAATGCAATTTTCATCTCAACCCTATCACCTTGTTGCTTTACAGTGGTTCACCCATGATGCCACAACTTAGCGCTGATAAATGACTTCAGCGCCGTCTTCGTCGTCCCAATCATCGTCATCGTCGTCTTCGTCATCCCAGTTTTCTTCAGCGGCCTGACCCATTTGCTGCTGATGATACTGCTCCCACTTGAACTCAGCGCCAACTTTGGCTTGTGCTTCCAGTTCTTCTGGGGTGATTTTAGGCAACCCTTCAATGTAGGTCATGATCTCTTTGCAGAGCGCATCGGTGTTCGTGCCACTGATACCAGCAATTTGATAGACCGGGCCGTCCCACTCTAAGGCAGCTTTAATGGCCTCAATACGCTCAGCCGCTTCGGCTTCACTGAGTAAGTCGATCTTGTTAGCAACTAACCAACGTGGCTTGGCCGCCAGCTCAGGGCTGTATTTTTCTAGCTCATGCACAATTTTGACCGCTTGCTCAGCCGGATCAGTACCATCAAATGGCGCTAAATCAACAAGATGCAACAACAAACGGCAGCGCTCAAGGTGCTTCAAAAAGCGAATACCAAGCCCCGCACCTTCAGCCGCACCTTCAATCAAGCCGGGAATATCAGCAATCACGAAGCTGGCGTGTGGCACCGGGTTCACCACGCCAAGGTTTGGTACCAAGGTGGTAAATGGATAATCGGCAACTTTAGGCCGCGCTGCCGATACCGAGCGAATGAACGTAGATTTACCCGCATTAGGCATACCTAACAAGCCCACATCGGCCAGCAACATCAGCTCTAAGCGTAAGTTGCGGATCTCGCCGGGGGTACCATCGGTTTTTTGCCGTGGCGCGCGGTTAGTACTACTTTTAAACCGCGTATTGCCTAAACCGTGCCAGCCGCCTTTGGCAACCATACGACGCTGCCCGTGGCGGGTTAAATCGCCCAGCACTTCGCCAGTTTCTACGTCGACTGCGCGGGTACCCACCGGTACTTTCAACACAATGTCGTCACCGCGCTTGCCGGTACAGTTGTTGGTCATACCGTTTTGCCCGCGCATGGCTTTATGAATGCGCACAAATCGATAATCAATGAGGGTATTAAGGTTTTCGTCGGCTTCTAGATAAACGTCGCCGCCATCACCGCCGTCACCGCCATTGGGGCCACCAAACGGAATGTATTTCTCACGCCGAAAACCGATACAGCCATTGCCGCCATCGCCAGCTTCTACGCGAATTTCGACTTCATCTACAAACTTCATCTTTGCTACCTGCTACCATGAAAAAACCCCGCCACTATGGACGGGGTTTCTAATGCTCCGTATCGACCGAGAACTGAACTTATTCAGTTACGATGTTTACGTATTTGCGGCTGTTAGGACCTTTCTCCGCAAATGAAACTTTACCGTCCGCTAACGCGAATAAGGTGTGGTCACGACCCATACCGACGTTGTCACCAGCGTGGAACTTAGTACCACGTTGACGCACGATGATGCTGCCAGCTAAAACAGCTTCGCCACCGAAGCGCTTAACACCCAGACGTTTACTTTCTGAGTCACGACCGTTACGAGTTGAACCTGCGGCTTTCTTGTGTGCCATGTTTCGATGCTCCTACAATTAACCGTTAATACCAGTGATTTTCACTTCCGTGAACCACTGACGATGACCTTGGCGCTTCATGTGGTGCTTACGACGACGGAACTTGATGATGTTCACTTTGTCTGCACGACCATGATTAATAACTTCCGCCTTGACTGAGCCACCAGAAACAAATGGCGCACCGATATTTACGGTTTCGCCGTTCGACACCATTAATACTTGGTCGAACTCAACCACTGCACCAGTGGCTGCTTCCAGTTTTTCCAGGCGGACGATTTGGCCTTCAACGACACGGTGTTGCTTACCGCCACTTTGGAATACTGCGTACATAGTTTTCTCCGATTTGCTCTCACGAGCAGCTTATATTTAAATCAGGGCGCGAATTGTACCCGCAAATTCATACCGATTCAAGCGATTCGTTCAACCGCAATCATCGCTAAAGCGTGCAGCGCATCGCGGTATTCGGAGGCTGGCAGGTGCTGCAACTGTTGTTGCGCTAACTGGGCCTCGGCTAAGGCGCGATCGCGGGTATATTGCAACGCCCCAGTGCGCTCCATGGTGGCTAAAATAGGCTGCAGCAAAGCCCGCCCATTGCCCTGTTCAATGGCACTGCGGATCAGTTGCTGCTCACTCTCTGAGCCGTGCCACATGGCGTATAGCAGCGGCAAGGTGGGCTTACCTTCAGCGAGATCATCGCCAGCTTGCTTGCCCATCACTTCGCTATCGGCGGTGTAATCGAGTAAGTCATCGACTAACTGAAACGCCGTGCCTAAGTGTCGGCCATATGCGGCCAAGGCATCTTCTACGGCTTGTGGCTGCGCGGCTAACACGGCACCAAGTTGGGTGGCGGCCTCAAACAGCTTGCCGGTTTTGCCGTAAATCACCTCAAAATAGCTGGCTTCAGTGGTGTCTGGGTCGTTGCAATTCATCAACTGCAACACTTCGCCTTCAGAAATAATATTGGTGGCATCGGCGAGGATCTTCATCACCTTCATGGATTCCAGCGTCACCATCAGCTGAAACGCACGAGTGTACAAAAAGTCGCCTACTAATACGCTGGCTTCGTTGCCGAACACTGCATTGGCAGTTTCTTTGCCACGGCGTAATTCTGAGGCATCCACCACATCGTCGTGCAGCAGTGTGGCGGTATGAATGAATTCAATAATGGTGGCTAGGGTTAAATGACCTTGCCCTTGATAGCCCACCGCGCGAGCTGCGGTGACCGCTAACAGTGGCCGCAAACGCTTGCCGCCACTACCGACAATGTAGAGGCCTAACTGATTGATCAGGGCGACATCAGATTGCAATTCACCGCTAATCAGCTGGTTGACGCCATGCATATCGCTGGCCAGCAAAGTATTGATTTCAGTTAAGGTCATGACGGGCAATGGGCTTCTGTTGGCGGTGTCAGTAAGGTGGTTATTGTACATCAATTTAGCTGCCACGTAAGTGTTGCGTGCGCTGGCGATAGAGCATCACTAGTGCTAGCAACAGCGCCATCACCATACCGCCTAAGTGCGAATAGATGGCAATCTCAGAATTGCTGGGGAGCACCACCAGATCATAGCCATTTTTGCCAATAATCGCGGCTAAAATTAGCCAGCTGCTGCGTCGTCCAGCGGCAATATCAAGGATCGAGGCGTAAGCAAACAAGCCATACAAGCAGCCACTAAAACCGGCATAGGTCATCACCCCTTGCGGGCTGAGCATATGCGCGATGGTGGATGCCAGCATAATCGGCAGCAGTAGTAACCAATAGCGCCAGTTCGGTAGCCGCTCAATAAATAATAGCCACCACAACCACAAGCCACCAACGTTGAGCCATAAATGGCCAGCATCGTAATGCACCCACTGGGCGGTGACGAAGCGCCACCATTGGCCATCGGCAATGGTCGCTTGGGTGTAATAGAGCTGGGTAAAACTTTGCGGCAACAGATAAAACAATGCCAGCAGAAGTGCCGTGAGGCACAACGCTGGCAGCATAGTTTGGCTGTTGATCGGCAAATTGAGACCGAGCACTCGCACCGACATAGCGGTGTGCCGCGAGCTTACTTAACGAAGTCCAAACCCAATTGGATATCGCCCTGTAAACCAGGCAGCATATCGGTTTTGGCTTTGGCTTCGAAGGCACTTAACGGGCCGTAAGGCAAAATGGCTTCAATGCCGTTTTTACCCAATTTAACTGGGTGGGCAAAGAACAAGGCATCGGCGCCGTCGGTCTCAACATAGGCGTAATCCACTACCTCTGCTTCGCCTTTCAAGCCTTTCGCTAACGACAAGCAGAAACGAGCTGCAGCTTGACCCATTGACAGGGTTGCTGAGCCGCCACCGGCTTTCGCTTCAACGACTTCGGTACCGGCGTTTTGGATGCGATGTGTCAACGCACTGATTTGCTCGTCAGTGAATGACAAACCGGTCTGCGACAGCAATGGCAGAATGGTGGTGCCACTGTGGCCGCCAATCACTGGAACCTTAACATCCGCTGGGTTCAAACCGTGTAATTCAGCGACAAAGGTTTCCGCGCGGATCACGTCTAACGTAGTCACACCGAACAGGCGGTTTTTGTCGTACACGCCTTTCTTGGTCAGTACTTGCTTAGCAATAGCTACCGTGGTGTTGACTGGGTTGGTGATGATACCAATCAAGGCTTTTGGACAGGTGTCGGCAATCGCTTCAATCAACTTGGCCACGATACCGGCGTTAATGTTAAATAAGTCAGAGCGGTCCATACCCGGCTTACGTGGTACGCCGGCTGGAATCAATACAATGTCAGCACCTTGCAGCGCATCGGCGAGGTTATCAACGCCATGACCAGTGACTTTAACCGCTGTTGGGATATGGCTTAAATCAACCGCCACGCCCGGCACCACTGGAGCAACATCATACAGCGCAAGGTCGCTGCCTGCAGGTAATTGGGTTTTCAACAGTAAAGACAGCGCTTGGCCGATACCGCCAGCTGCACCTAATACGGCTACTTTCATGAGTGACTCCATCCAGTTTTGTGGGGAAATTTAGGCCGCAAACTGTACTCCTTTTTTGCGTAAAACACAACCAAAGGCCGCATTGCTAGGCGCTTCAATGCAATTGATGTACACTGCAATTTATGGCCCATTTCACTGCACGAGAAGCGATACGCACATGGCTGCGAGCAAACCTGACGACCTGCTTGATGCTTTCAAAGCATTACTGAAAGAAGAGCTGTATGGCTCACAAACCGATATCGTGGATGCCCTAAAAGCCAAGGGTTTCAGCAACATTAGTCAGTCTAAGGTGTCGCGTTTGCTATCGAAATATGGCGCTGTGCGTACCCGTAATGCCAAACAAGAAATGGTCTATTGCTTGCCAGCGGAGCTTGGTATTCCCTCCACCAGCGCGCCATTAACGCAGCTAGTATTGGATATTCAGCACAATGATGTGATGGTGATTATTCGCACCACTCCAGGCGCGGCACAGCTGATTGCGCGACTACTCGATTCAGTGGGCAAAAAAGAAGGGGTATTGGGGACTATTGCCGGCGATGACACTATTTTTATTGCACCGGTTAAAGTCACCGACATCGACTTTACTATGGCCAATATTAAGCAACTGTTTACCAGCAGCTACTGAGTACCGAGAAAGCTAGCGGTTGGCCTCAAGAAAATCTACCGTCGGCACAAAGTAAGCCGCGTTGCTGACCGCTTCGGTATAATCGAGCAAGGGGTCGTAATCGCCCTGAATATCAGCGATATAACGTTGTTTGAGCCAATAAATAATATCTGCTGGGGTGGCTGATAAATACATCCCCAGCAAACCCTGCTCACGCAAATCACCCCACGGCATGTTCTGCCGCAAAATCTGTAACGGCTGTTCATCATCGCGCTGCAGGCGGGTTTTTTGGGTATGGGTGACCATGCTCAATAGCGCTTCGCTAATACGCTCACCGGTTAATTTTTTACGCCCTATCACGTGCTCCTGTATTTCGCTGCTGAGATGCTCCCAACGCCGCAAGTCATGGCGGAATTTCTGTACATAGAGGTAACTGCCGCCGGCAAAATAAGGATCGTCGTCTTGCTTCACCAAGGCCACTTGGCGCCGCTGCATACCGCGCGGGTTGTCTGGCGCATCAATAAAACCGAGTAAGTCACGGCCATCCATAAAGCGAAAGTTATGCAGCTGCTCCAACAACTCAACATCATGGCCAAGCCATTCTTGGATAGTGCGCGCAGTTTGGAAACACACATCAAAGCGATCAGCTCGCACACTGACTAATAAATCCACCGGCTGCCGTTGCGCTTGGCGGTCGCCATCACGCAGATCAGGAAAGCTGCTGAGCTGTAACGGCCGTTGGTGACTGTACAGCACATCCCAGTATTCGGCGCCAATGGCGACATAGCCGTTCAAGTTGGCTTCAGAGAAACGCTCATCAAGACCACTGAAAATACTCGGTAGGCGCGCCAGCTTACGCCGAATCACCGCAGTATCATCGGTCATTACGTTGAGTAACAGGGTGATACCGTGCAAATTTGCCTCGGCATAGATTCCACCTTGTGATCGCGCCATGCTATTCCCCGTCGAGTTTCCTCGTTAATCTAAGCGACTTGGTCGCAAGCTACTTGCACCGTTTCACCGGTCTCCTACAATGGTTGACAGTGTAACAAAAAAATTTCCGATAAATTGATAAAAAAAGCGGAGTTAACCATGAACATCACCACCACCATACAGCGCACTACCCTTGCTGTTGCCATTGGCCTGCTATTAAGCGGCTGTGCGGCGACTTCTCCAAGCCCTAGCAATGATACTCAAAGCGGCGCTGCCGTGGTGGTTGAGCAGGTTGATGCCAACGCCCAGTTTACCCAGCTCGCCGATAGTATTTGGCAAGCTATGCAACAACAGAATCGCAGCAGCGGTAATGATCCACGCTTACCCGATGTGTCGCTGCGCGGCATGACTGAACGCGCTGAGCAACAAGGCCAATGGCTGCAACAACTCGCCGCTATCGATGCGCAAAGCCTGAGCCGTGACAACCAAATTAACTTACGCATGCTCAGTTATCGGCTGCAAAACAGTTATGACAGCTTCCGCTTTAAAGAGTATTTATTACCGCTGAACGCTGAAGGTGGCTTTCATAGTAACCTCAGCTTTATGGTCCGCAATACCCAGTTCCGTACCTCGTCAGACTATGACATGTATCTGAAACGTTTGGCGCTGATTCCACGCTATATGGAAGACCAAACCAAGTGGTTGCAACAAGGTATGCGCGACGGCTATATGTGGCCGAAAGAGTCAATGGTTGGCTTTGAAGACAGTATCGCTGCCTTTATTGTGCAAGACCCGAAAGATAGCGTGTTTTATGACCCGTTCAAGCAACCGCGGCCGGTGTTTGTCACCGAAGAGCATTGGCAAACCTTGCAACAACGCGCCGCCGGCATGGTCGATGGCACTGTGGTACCGGCCTACCAACGCTACTTCGAATTTATGGTGGGTGAGTATTTACCGGCTGGGCGTGACAGCGTGGGCGCCAGCGAATTACCCGATGGCCGCGCCTACTATCAAAATCGTATCAAGCATTTCACCACGCTAGACATGAGCCCAGAAGAAATTCATGCCAAAGGTTTGGCCGAAGTGAAGCGCATCCGCGCCGAAATGGACCAAGTGATTGCACGCACTGGCTTTGAAGGTAGTTTTGCCGAATTCGTTGAGTACTTGCGCAGCGACCCGAAATTCTACCCGAAGACCGAGCTAGAGCTGCTGCAATATGCCGCTTACTTGTCGAAAAAAGCCGACGGTGAATTGCCGAAGTTTTTTAAATTGTTGCCACGGCAGCCCTACGGTATTGCGCCGGTGCCAGCCGAAATTGCACCGAAATACACCACCGGCCGCTATGCCGGCACGAGCCGTGATGACCGCGCCAGTTTTTACTGGGTGAATACCTGGGGTCTGCATTTACGCCCGCTTTATGAAATGGAGGCGCTGACCTTGCATGAAGCGGTGCCAGGCCACCATTTGCAAGGTGCGTTAGCACGCGAAATGGCTGATTTACCGGATTACCGCCGTTCCACCTATATTTCTGCCTTTGGCGAGGGTTGGGGTTTGTATGCGGAATATTTGGGCTTAGAAATGGGCTTTTACCAAGATCCATACAACGATTTTGGCCGCTTAAGCTTTGAAATGTGGCGCGCCGCACGATTAGTGGTGGATACCGGCATGCATGCGATGGGCTGGAGCCGTCAGCAAGCGATGGATTTCATGGCCGAAAACACCGCGCTCAGCCTACACAATGTGCGTACCGAAATTGACCGCTATATTACGTGGCCGGGCCAAGCCTTAGCCTACAAACTCGGTGAAATGCTGATTCGTGATCTACGAAAAGAGGCAGAGCAAGCTTTGGGCGCCGATTTTGATCTGCGTGAGTTCCATCATCAGTTGCTCAAAAACGGCAGTATCCCGCTGGATATCTTAGCCACTGAGATTCGTAGCTGGATTGGCCAAAGCGCTGCCGAGGCGGCAGCGCGTTAATCTAAGGCAAAGTCCATTTGTACTTTGTGACCTGTTGATTTTACCGGTGCGCCGCTGTCGATTCGCGGCGCAAATCGCCATTGCTTAATCGCCTCCGCCGAAGAGTCACCAAAGGCTTTATGGTCAGCCTCAATAATACGGACATTGTCGACCGTACCTGTCTCGCTAATGTCGTATTCAGCAATAACCTTGCCGGTTACCCCACGGCCCGCTAGTAAGATCGGATACTTCGGGCTGACACGAAACAACGGCGTTGGGTCTTGCTCATCGGTCACGCCATAGCCCATTTGTGCCACCGCGATACAATGCTCAGTAGCTTCAGCACTTTTGCCCTGCGCTTCTAGCAATACCACCAGCCGCGCATGACTCATGTATTTCGGTATGGCTAAGCGCTCAGACAGATCCGCCAAGGGCACTGCTGCCACCGCACGAAAACGTTGTTCAGCACCACTTGCGTCACCGGCTGCTTCTTCATAGCGCCCGGCCTGAAACTGCGCTAACAGGGTGATTTCATGGCTTGGCCCAAGGCGCTTACTGGCCTCCTCGGCATAATCCAGTAGGTCACGACTATCGCGACTACCAACCCGCAATAGATGCGCCCCCGCCTCCACTTTGGCCATGGTCATGGCCTCTGGCTGCGCATCCATGTGGCGATCAGCGAGATCAATCACTTCGCTGTACAGCTTCTTCACCGGTTTCAGTTCGCTGTAAATGCTGCGGGTACTCAGCACCGCTTGCAGAGCATCCATTAACTCCACCGCCTGCTTATCATAGTTAGCCCGATAAGCCTCTAATACTTGGTCAGCGAGGCGCTGCGAGTCCTCATTAGTGAGGGTCGACAGCGGCACTAGGTTGAGATAGCTGATTTTAAGGTTAGCGGTATTTAGATGCTGGTCGCCGAAATAGTCGGCGCTGGCACGATAAGCTTGCTGTGCCAATTTCTCTAGTTGATGATTGGCCAGTTGTTGCTGCTGAGCTTGCTCAAAATCGGCGTAAGCCTGCGCAAACGCAGCCTGACGATCTTGCTGGCTCAGGGTAACCGCCAACGCTTGATTGGCGAATGCTCCACTGACCAGTAATACCAGTACCAACTTCAATGTTTTCATCAGGCTATCCTTATAGTTCGGTTATGCCCTAACCCTAACATAGGGTCTTGTTAAGCGATACATTTCGGCAACAAAAAAATAAAGCCTGCATCACAGATACAGGCTTTATTGGGCAACCGGTGACCCTAGCAGGGCCGCTGCGATTAGGCGACTTGAATGCTCGGAATGATGTTGGCTTTCGCTGCCGCTTCGGCGTTACGGAACGCGTCCATCTGATCAAAGTTCAAGTATTTGTAGACTTCGCCAGCCATGGCGTTGATGTCTTGCGCGTAGGCCATGTATTCCTCAACGCTTGGCAACTTGCCTAAGATAGCGCCGACTGCGGCTAATTCCGCTGAGGTCAGGTACACATTGGCGCCATCACCTAAACGGTTCGGGAAGTTACGGGTTGAGGTAGACAGTACCGTGGTACCGGCTTCTACTCGTGCTTGGTTACCCATACACAGTGAACAGCCAGGAATTTCGGTACGTACGCCATTGTTTTTGTAAATGTCGTAGTAGCCTTCTTCACGTAACTGCGCTTCGTCCATTTTGGTCGGTGGCGCAATCCATAGGCGGGTGTTCAGCGCGTCTTTGTTCTTCTCGAGCAATTTACCGGCAGCACGGAAGTGGCCAATGTTGGTCATGCATGAACCAATGAACACTTCTTGTACTGGGTCGCCAGCTACTTCGCTTAAGAACTTGGCGTCGTCTGGGTCGTTCGGGCAGCAGACGATTGGCTCTTTAATGTCAGCCAAATCAATTTCAATCACCGCCGCATACTCAGCGTCGGCATCAGCGCGCATCAGTTGCGGGTTGGCCAACCAGTCTTCCATCTTGCGGGCGCGACGCTCAAGGGTACGCACATCGCCGTAGCCTTCGTTGATCATCCAACGCAACATGGTGATGTTGGAACGCAGGTACTCGGCTACCGACTCTTCTGATAGGTTGATAGTACAACCCGCTGCTGAGCGCTCGGCTGAAGCATCTGACAACTCAAAGGCTTGCTCAACGGTTAAGGTGTCTAAGCCTTCAATTTCCAAAATACGGCCGGAGAAGATGTTTTTCTTACCGCGTTTTTCAACGGTCAGTAAACCTTCTTTGATGGCGAATAACGGAATGGCGTGCACCAGGTCACGTAAGGTGATACCTGGCTGCATCTCGCCTTTAAAGCGCACTAACACCGACTCTGGCATGTCCAATGGCATCACTCCAGTGGCCGCGGCAAAGGCCACTAGGCCTGAGCCAGCTGGGAACGAAATACCCAGTGGGAAACGGGTGTGCGAGTCACCGCCGGTACCGACAGTGTCTGGCAGCAACATACGGTTCAACCAGCTGTGGATGATACCGTCACCTGGGCGTAAGCTCACGCCGCCACGGTTCATAATGAAATCTGGCAGGGTGTGCTGAGTTTCAATGTCGACTGGCTTTGGATAGGCCGCGGTGTGACAGAACGACTGCATCACTAAGTCTGAGCTAAAGCCCAAACAGGCGAGGTCTTTCAGCTCATCACGGGTCATTGGGCCGGTGGTGTCTTGTGAACCCACGGTGGTCATTTTCGGCTCGCAATAGGTACCTGGGCGTACGCCTTTCATACCACAGGCTTTACCGACCATTTTCTGCGCCAAGCTAAAGCCTTTGCCGCTATCGGCTGGCTGCTCTGGGGTTAAGAATAGTTTGGTGTGCGGCAAACCGAGGCTTTCACGTGCTTTATCGGTTAACGCGCGGCCTACGATCAGGTTGATACGGCCACCAGCACGCACTTCATCGAGGATCACGCGTGACGAGTACTCATACTGCGCTAACACCTCACCGTGTTGGTTGGTGATTTTACCGTCGTATGGATAAATGGTGATGACGTCGCCCATGTTGATGTTATCAACGTCGGCTTCAAACACTAAAGCGCCGGCATCTTTCATGGTGTTGAAGAAGATAGGTGCCACTTTACCGCCAATACAGATACCGCCAGCGCGCTTGTTGGGCGTGCCTGGCATATCGTCACCAATAAACCACAACACCGAGTTGGTGGCTGATTTACGTGATGAACCGGTACCAACTACGTCGCCAACGAATGCTACTGGATGGCCTTTTTTCTTCAGTTCTTCAATTTGCTCAGCGGCGTTGGTGATACCTTCGCGCGGCATTTTGTACATGGCTTTGGCATGCAATGGAATGTCTGGGCGCGACCATGCGTCTGGCGCTGGTGACAGGTCATCGGTGTTAGTTTCGCCGGTGACTTTAAATACCGTAGCGGTGATTTCTTTGGCCAACTCTGGGCGGCTGGTAAACCACTCGGCTGCAGCCCATGATTCGATCACGGCTTTAGCAACGGCGTTGCCGTTGTTCATTTTTTCTTCAACGTCGTGGAAGGCGTCAAACATCAATAAGGTGTGCTTCAGCTCTTCACCGGCTAATTCAGCCAGCTCGGCGTTATCGAGCAATTCCACCAAGGTCACGATGTTATAGCCGCCGTGCATGTTACCCAGCAACTTCACCGCATCGGCTTTGCTGATAATCGGCGAGCTCACTTCGCCTTTGACCAACGCAGCTAAGAAACCAGCTTTCACATAAGCGGCTTCGTCCACACCCGGTGGTACGCGGTTGGCAATCAGATCGAGCAAATACTCGGCTTCGCCGGCTGCTGGGTTTTTCAATAATTCGACCAGCGCAGCAACTTGCTCAGCTGTCAGTGGCTTGGGCGGAATGCCTTCTGCGGCCCGCTCTTCAACATGCTTACGATATTCTTGCAGCACCTGGGTACCCCTTATGCGGTTACGATTGTAAAAAGTGGCGGGATTATAGCGGTTTTAGCAATCAATTTGAATTGTCTAACGCGATTGACGATATAAATTTGATGAATAGCTTGGCTACACAGACCTCTCTGTTACCAACGGTTACACTTGCTTGCGAAATGATACCAGTCTGACATCAACCTTTCACATCTGCGCGCTATCTTACTTAGCAAGCGGACAAGTGAAAGGAGGGTTTCACAATGAGAAAGATAATTGCACAGTCACGGACTTTTATGATTGGCCTAGTAGTCGCCATTGCGGCCAGCGCGCTGCCGGTTGCTAGTGCAGCGACCACACCAGTGTATAGCTTTTATTACCAGCCGCTGACCAACGCCGAAGCCATGCGCATAGAACGGCAAAATGTCAGCGCTGAAATTGTCGGCCAAGCGCGCATCGATTTAATGCTGGCGGCGCAACAAAGCCTGTATGCCAGCGCCGAACAATTAGGTAGCGCTGGTTTAGTGGCCAACAACGCGCTGCCAAAGCAACTGATTGGCGGGGCCGGCAATGCGTTCGGCCGAACGTACCAAGTGGATTTCCAGGTGCACATGGTTCATAAAGTCCGGGATTTCAATCGCTACTAAGCGCTCTTGCGCTAGTGCATCTTGGACTAAACCAACTGGGATAATGCCCCAACCAAGCTCGGCCAACAGCAGTTCGCGCTGCGCTACCGAATCGTTCACGCGAATGCGCTGCTGGCCGGGCATCCTCAATAATCGATCAAGATTGATGCCGACATCTTGGTCTTGTGGAATCAGCATCGGCAACTCCAATAATTGCTCGCGATTTTTCGGTATGCCACCATGACGTGCAGCTAATCCCGGTGCAATGGCTATAATCAATTCAAACGGCTGCACCAGCTGGGTCTGAAAATCACCGTGTTGACGAAACACTGGTAGCCAGGGCACCAATGCAAGATCAGCCTCGCCCTCACGAATAGCGCGCAGCGAGCGTAATTGCGAGTCGCCACTGACCAGTAATTCAGTGGCTGGAAACTGCTGCTGCACCGCTTGCATGGCGGCAAACAGTAAGCGTGGCGAACAGGTATGGTCATAACTTATGCGCAGTTGCGGCTCAGCGCCGCCGCGTAATTGTTCAGTGAGCGACTTTAAGCGTTCCTGCTGGCGCAGCAACTCACGTGCTTGGCGCAAAAATTGTTCACCGCGCGAGGTGAGCCCGAGCCGATAGCCTTGGCGGTCAAACAAAGCAAAGCCGGCGCTTTCTTCGAGTTTGCGCAAGGCCATGCTTACCGCCGCTTGTGTGCGATGTAATTGGTCTGCGGCGCCCTGTAAACTGCCGGTTTCGGCCACTGCATTGAGCATCTGTAACTGCTGTAGCTTCATAAGTATTTCTTATTATGTTGTAAAATCTAATTCAATATTACTTTATTTGTTGCTGACGTAGAATGTTTTTCACACAGCAGTGATTGGATTTTTCTTGAAGGGGCATTTGCATGAATCGTTATATCAGCCAAGCCAGCACCATGGTAATCATGCTCGCGACCGTCGCCAGCATCGGCGGCTGTCAGCCAGCGCCACAGCAAAACGCTAGCGCAGACGATCGCGGCGTAGCGGTCAAAGTTTACACGGTGGCCGGCAATCAACAGCAGCGCCTGCGCGAATTTCCCGCGCTAGTTGAAGCGGCACAAGTTGCGCAATTGGCCTTTCGGGTCGGCGGTGAGATTAGCGCCTTTCCAGCCAGCGCCGGCGATGAGGTGCAGCAAGGGCAATTGATTGCCAAGCTCGACCCTACCGATTTTCAATTGGTGCTGGACCAAGCGCAAGCGCGCTATGATTTAGCGCTGGCGCAGTTCGCTCGCAGTGAGAACTTGGCCAAACAAGGTGTGGTGTCGCCGCAGCAGTTTGATGAGGTCACGGCGAATTTGGAAATTGCTCGTGCCAATCGCGACACTGCCCGTGCCAACCTAAACTACAGTGAACTGCGCGCGCCCTTTGCCGGCACCATTGCCCATGTGTTCGTGGAAAACTTTGAAACCGTACAACCGCAGCGCCCAATTGCCACGCTGCTGTTGAACGACGCCATTGATATCAGTATTCGGGTACCAGAAAATCTCTTTGCACGGGTGCAACGCAATACCGGTTATCAGCCTGAAGTGCGCTTTGCCGCGCTACCAGAACAAACCTTTCGGGCCACCTTGAAAGAATGGGATAGTGTCGCCGACCCCGCCTCCAATACCTATCGGGTGGTGTTTACCATGCCCACGCCGAGTCAGTTTAACCTGCTACCGGGCATGTCCGCTACCGTGCTAGTCGACACCAGCGTAGTGTCCAGCTTGGTATCTTCTTACCCCCTCGTGCCTGCCAGCGCGGTGTTTGTTCCCGCTAACCGTAGCACTGATAGCGGCTCTTTTGTTTGGCTCATCGACCCACAAACTAGCACGGTATCGCTACAACCAGTCACTGTAGGTGCCGTCACCGGGCAAGGCTTACAAATCACCAGTGGCGTGCAATTTGGTGATCAGATCGTCAGCGCCGGTGTGCATCAATTACAAGCCGGGCAAAAAGTCTGGAGTTGGCAGCGGGAGCCCGGCTTATGATTAATATTGCTCGCTATAGCATTACCCGAGCCACCACCAGTTGGCTGCTATTGCTGATTTTGCTGCTCGGTGGCTTTATCGCCTTAGACAAAATTGGGCGTTTGGAAGATCCTGAATTTACCCTCAAGCAAGCCATGGTGATCACCAGTTATCCGGGCGCTACCGCGCAACAAGTTGAAGAAGAGCTGACCTACCGCATCGAAAATGCTATTCAGCAATTGCCTTATGTAGACCATGTTACCTCGGTATCTACACCGGGTTTGAGCCAAGTTAAAGTGGATATGAAAACCACCTTGCGTGAGCATCAAATGGCGCAAGTTTGGGACGAAATGCGGCGTAAAATCAGTGATGTGCAGCGCGAGCTGCCACCGGGCGCAGGGGTGCCGATGGTGCGCGATGATTTTGCCGATGTATACGGCATTTTATTAGCGGTGACGGGTGCGGGTTATAGCTATCACGACATTGCTACCTACAGCGATTACCTCCGCCGTGAGCTGGTGATGCTGCCTGGAGTCGGCAAAGTCAGTGTCGCCGGTAAGCAGCAACAGCAGGTGATTGTTGAGATCTCGCGCGAGCAACTCGCCAACATGGGCATTGCCCCGCAGCAGGTGCTGAACTTACTACAAACCCAAAATGCCATAAGCGACGCTGGCCGGGTCATGCTCGGTGATGAGCGGCTGCGCATTCAAACCACCGGCGAATTTGACAGTATCGATGCACTGGCGGATTTACTCATCAGTAACCCGGGTGCCGAGGCGCGTATTTTGTTGCGCGATGTCGCCACTATTTCGCAGGAATTTGATGATACCCCAAATCATTTAGTGCGTT
Source organism: Pseudidiomarina mangrovi (assembly GCF_003999375.1). Taxonomy (GTDB): domain Bacteria; phylum Pseudomonadota; class Gammaproteobacteria; order Enterobacterales; family Alteromonadaceae; genus Pseudidiomarina; species Pseudidiomarina mangrovi. The sequence goes on along the minus strand of NZ_RJLC01000016.1, from coordinate 141,298 downwards.
TTAATGGCCAGCAGGCTTTGTGGCTGGGTATTTCCTTTGCCGATGACGTTAATGTGGTGCGCGTTGGTGCGGCTATCGCTGCACGGTTGGCTGAATTAGAAAGCGAGCGCCCAATCGGCATGCACACTGAGATGATCTATAACCAACCGGCCGAGGTAGACTCGTCGGTGAGTAATTTCTTGATCAATCTCGCCGAAGCCGTTGCCATTGTAGTGTTAGCGCTACTGCTTACCATGGGCTTGCGCAGCGGGGTGTTGATTGGTGGGGTTCTGCTTATCACCGTGATGGGCAGCTTTATCTTTATGTACCTGATGGATATTCAATTGCAGCGGGTATCACTAGGCGCACTGATTATTGCCCTCGGTATGCTGGTGGATAACGCCATTGTGGTGGCAGAAGGTATGTTAGTTGGCGTGCGCCGCGGGCTATCGCGCATTCAAGCCGCCAGCCAAGTGGTGCAGCAGAACATGTGGCCGCTATTAGGTGCCACCGCCATTGCGGTGATTGCTTTTGCGCCGATTGGGCTATCGCAAGATGCCAGTGGTGAATACGCTAATGCGCTGTTCTGGGTGATGCTGATTTCATTGCTGTTAAGCTGGTTTACCGCGATTACGCTAACGCCATTTTTAGGCAGCTTGCTGTATCGTCGCGATACCCGCGCGCGCACCGCCAGTGAGGTGGCCGACCGCACCGATGCAGTGTATGACCACTGGGTGTTTCATAGCTATCGACGCGCCCTAGAGCGCTTTTTACGCTGGCGTAAACTGACCCTAGTGGCGATGTTGGCGTTATTAGTGCTGGCCGGCGCTGGCTTTAGCACCGTCAAGCAGAGCTTCTTTCCGCCTTCTAACCTGCCCATGGCGATGATTGATCTGTGGTATCCGCAGGGCACCGATATTCGCGCTACAGCACTGCGCTCGCAGCAACTTGAAGTGTTGATGCAACAACATCCGGACGCCGAAAATATTGAATTCATTGCCGCGACAGTCGGCCAAGGTGCGCCGCGATTTACCCTCACCTATATGGTTGAACGTGCTTATGAAAGCTATGCCCAGCTGATTATCCGTGGCCGTGACCGCGGCCAATTAGAGCAAGCCTTGCTCAGCTTTACCGAGCTTATTGCACGCGAACAACCCGACGTTGAATACAAGATTAAAGGCATCGAAATGGGTCCGCCCAATGTGGCGAAATTGGAAGCTCGGTTTATTGGCCCTGACCCGAACCAACTTAGGTTATTAGCCGACCAAGCCAAACAGGTCATGCAGCACAGCGGCTTGGTGACTTATGTGCGTGATGACTGGCGCCAGCGCAGTAAAGTGTTGCGCCCGCAATTCAACGAGGCGGCCGCGCGCCGGCTGGGTATTAGCAAAGCCGATGTCGATGCGGTGTTACTGCGTAACTTTAGTGGCCAAACCGTTGGTGTTTACCGCGATGGTACCGAACTATTACCGATCATTGTGCGCGCGCCAGCCAACGAGCGGGCCAGCATTCAAGATTGGCAAGAGCTGCAAGTGTATAGCAATGCGCTGCAACAACATGTGCCGCTGGCGCAAGTGGTCACCGACGTACAGTTAGAGTTCGAAGATCATTTGATTTTGCGCCGTGACCGCAAACGCACCCTCACGGTGATGGCTGATCCGCCACTCAACAGCGAACAAACACCGGCCCAAGTGTTTGCTCAATTACGCCCACAGCTGGAGCAGATTGCGCTGCCGCACGGTTATGAATTGCAATTTGGCGGTGAGCATGAGGCCTCGAAAAAAGCCACTGGCGCAGTATTTGAGGCGCTACCGTTAGCCTTTGTGGTGATGTTTATCATTACTGTGCTGCTGTTCAGTTCGATTCGCCAAGCGGCAATTTTATGGACCACGGTGCCGCTCAGTATTATCGGTGTGACCTTGGGCTTAGTGCTGACCAATCAGCCGTTTGGGTTTATGGCGTTGCTGGGCTTCCTGAGCTTATCGGGTATGCTGATTAAAAATGGCGTGGTGCTGCTCGAGCAAGTGCGGGTTGAGTTAGCTGCAGGCAAGGACACGCTGATGGCGCTTATTGATGCCTCGGTGAGCCGGGTACGACCGGTGGCCATGACTGCGGTCACCACCATTGTCGGGATGATCCCCTTGTTATTCGATGGCTTTTTCGCCAGTATGGCGGTGGTTATTATGTTTGGCTTGGGCTTCGCAACTTTGCTGACCTTGATTGTGGTGCCCGTTATGTATGCCTTGGTGATGCGAGTGAAATGACCCGAACCCGTTGGTTGCAAACTGTTGGTAGTGCCATTCTCGTGCTATGGCTGGCGGGCGAGCAAATTGGCTTGTGGCCCAGCCAACTACTACAACGGCTGGAATGGATCAGCTACGACCAACGGGTGAATCTGAACCTGCCCGGCGATGTCCCCGCTGATATCGTGATTGTTGATATTGATGAAGCCAGCCTTGCTGAGTTTGGTCAATGGCCGTGGCCGCGCGACCAAGTCGCGGCATTGATTGAGCGGCTGTTCCAACAGCAACAGATTGCCCTGTTAGGGCTCGATATTGTGTTTGCCGAGCAAGAGCAAAATCTACTCGCCCAGCAATGGCAACAACTTCTACTGCAGTATCCACAATTGGCCGATCAACCAGCACCGACTAGCGGTGACCAACGCTTGGCCGCGGTTATGCAGCAGTACCCTATTGTTAGCGGCTTTTATTTTGACCGCTCGGTCACGCCAAACCTCACAGTAGCCAATACCGGTCAACTGCCAGCCCCGCTGCCACTGGTCACCGCACCTAGCAACAGCGCTAGCGGTCCGCAATTGACTGATTTACCACTGGTCACCGCCCAGCGTTATGCCAGTAACCTTGCCATGCTGCAACAACAGGCCCTGCATGGCGGTTTTTTTGATAACCCCATGGTTGATGACGACGGTATCTTCCGCCGTGTACCGCTGTTACAACGTTATCAGCAACAACTCTACCCATCATTACCGCTGGCGATGCTGCAAACCTTACTGGCGATGCCGCCAGTTACCCTAGAGACCCATTTAGCTGGCGGCTTATGGCAACTTGAGGCGGTCGATGTAGGTGGTTATCGCTTGCCCACAGACCCCCATGCAGCGGTGCTAGTGCCATGGTACGGGCCGCGTGGCAGCTTTACCCATATCAGTGCCGCCGAGCTACTCGCAAGCGATCTGCTGCGCCCTGAACTGAGCGGCGCTATTGTCTTGCTCGGCACCTCAGCACCGGGCTTGATGGATCTACGCTCTACGCCGGTTGGTGCGGTATTCCCTGGGGTAGAAATTCATGCCTCGGTGTTAGCCGGCTTACTGCAACTCAATCTACTCAGCGAGCCGGGCTATGCGATTGCCATCACGGTCATCCTCTTGCTGCTGCTCGGCTCGTTATTGACCTGGTGCTTACCGAAACTGCCGGCGCTGTGGCTGGTAGCGCTGTGTGCAGCGCTGCTGACAAGCTACACGGCGGCTAACCTGTATGCCTGGCAGCAAGGCTTATTACTGCCATTAGCGTCAGGACTACTGCTCATTATGGTGCTAATGGGGTGGCATTTAGCTTTGAATTTTTGGCGTGAGAGCCAAGCCAAACAACAAGTCACCAATCAGTTTGGCCTGTACGTGCCGCCAGAATTGGTCAATGACATTGTCGCCAACCCAGAGGCGCTCGATTTGACCGGCCAAGAACGCCAATTAACCGTGTTATTCTCGGATGTCCGCGGCTTCACTAGCTTCGCCGAAAACCTCGCGCCAGCGCAATTAACCCGCGTTATGAACCAGTTACTGTCGCCGGTAACGCGAGCAATTCATCAGCATCGTGGCACCATCGATAAATATATGGGTGATGCGGTGATGGCGTTTTGGGGCGCGCCATTAGCCGATAGCGAGCATGCCTGGCATGCCGTGCAAGGTGCGTTAGCGATGCAACGCGCGCTGGCCGACAGCAACCGTGAATTTGTCCAACAAGGCCTCCCGGCCTTGCAGATGGGTATTGGTGTGCATACTGGGCTGATGAGCGTGGGCAACATGGGCTCGGATTTTCGCATGGCATACACGGTTATGGGTGATAACGTTAATTTGGGCTCACGCATTGAGGCCCTTAGCAAAACCTACGGCGCCCATATTCTGCTCAGTGCCGATACCGTTGCAGCACTTGGTGCGCGCGCCGCTGAACTGCCGTTACGCCCAGTTGACTTGGTGCGGGTGAAAGGTCGCCAAGCCCCAGTGCAGCTCCTAGAATTGTTACTTAACGACGACCAGCACAGCATCGATATCACCCGTAAAGCGTGGGATTATTACCAACACGGTGACTTTGCCGCAGCCAAAGCCTGCTACGAAGAAATAAATAATCAACAATTAGGCTTGCTGTTTTGCAGACGCTGCACCTATTATTTAGACAATCCACCACCCAAGGACTGGGATGGCGTCTTTACCCATCTATCCAAGGCGTAATCAGCATGGCGACATATGATTTACTGCAACGTATCCGTGAACTCAATCGTATCGGTATTGCGCTTTCTGCCGAACGCGATGCGATTAAACTGCTCGAGTTGATCTTAACCAGCGCACGCCGCCTCAGTGGTGCCGACGCCGGCTCGCTGTATTTGGTCAAACAACGTCAACTCGAATTTGCGTTGGTGCAAAACCAACAACTCGGCATTCACTACGGTGGTTACGGCGAGCCGTTGTCTGATAAGTTTAAGCCGTTACCTATGTACAACGCCGATGGTATGCCTAACGACAATATGGTGGCGGTGAATTGCGTGATTAGCGAGCGCACCATTGCCATTGCCGATGCTTATGCCACCGTGGGTTACGACTTTTCTGGTACCCATGCGTTCGATCAAAATACCGGCTACCGTACTCGTTCAGTATTGGCGGTACCGCTTAAAAACCATGAAAATGAGGTGATTGGCGCGCTGCAGCTGATCAATAAACTCGATACCAACGGTCATACCGTACCTTTTGTCGCCGAAGACATCGAATTGACCGAATCACTCGCCTCACAAGCTGCTATTGCCCTAACCAATCAGCGTTTAGTCGCTGATTTACATCATTTGTTTGATAGTTTCACTGAAGTGATTGCCAACGCTATCGACGCCAAGTCACCGCAAACCGGCGCGCATTGTCGGCGCGTGCCTGAGCTCACCTTAATGATTGCCGATGCCGCCAATGGCGCTCGTTATCCGGGTCTTGAGCAGTTCCGCATGAGTGCCGATGAGCGCTATGAGTTGAAAACTGCAGCATGGATGCATGACTGCGGTAAAATTGTCACACCACCGCATGTGGTAGAGAAAAGTCGCAAACTCGAAACCATCAGTGACCGCATGGATACTGTTGAAGCGCGCTTTGCCGCGCTCGCCAAACAACCCGAATGGGCACGACAAAAGCAACAGCTGCTCGATGACCTAGCCTTTTTACACGAGGTCAATAAGGGCGGTGAAACCCTCTCCGATGAAGCGGTAGCGCGCATTGAAGAGATTGCCCAATACCCATACTGCGATGTGCACGGCGAGTACCAGCCGTTATTGAACGAACAAGAAGTCGCTATGCTATCTATTCGCCGCGGCACGCTGACCGCCGATGAACGGCAAATTATGCAAGACCATATGGTGCATACCATTAATATGCTCGAGCAACTGCCCTTCCCCAAGCATCTAGCGCGCGTGCCGGAGTATGCGGCCGGCCATCACGAGCACATGGATGGCAAGGGCTATCCGCGTGGTTTGACCCGCGAGCAGATGTCCATTCCGGCGCGGATGATGGGCATTGCCGATGTATTTGAAGCGCTCACCGCGCCTGACCGCACCTATAAAAAGGCCATGAGCATCTCGCAAAGCCTGAACATCATGGGTGAAATGGTCGAGAGCAATCATCTTGATCCAGATCTGTTTAAATTATTCGTAGATAAGCAGGTGTACCTCGCCTACGCCAAAAAATTTCTCAAGGCTGAGCAAATTGATGAACCGGATTTGCTCTCGTTACCGGGCTATTCTTTCCAAAGCGATAGTAAAAAACCATGAATATCGATTTTCTTGGCTGTAACGGCGGCATTGGTAGCAGCAACGGTGAGCTACAAGGCAGCACCTGTTTGCAAGTGTCAGAGCGGGTATTAATTGATGCAGGCACTGGCTTGGAGCGTTTGTCGATTGCCGAAATGCTGGCGATACGGCACGTGTTTATTAGCCATTCGCACATGGACCATATTTGTTGCCTACCCATTTTGCTGGCCAATATTATCGGCCATAACAGCGATGAGCCGGTGACCATTTATGGTCATGCCGACACCTTGGCGGCTTTACAACAGCATATATTTAACTATGTCATCTGGCCGGACTTTAGTCGTGCTGCGCCGGGTCAACAGCAACCGACCATGCGCTATCAGGTGCTTGAACCGCTACAGCCGCTTGAATTGGATGATCTACTGATCACGCCATTTGCTACCAGCCATACCATTCCTTGTTTTGGGTATTCTCTGAAAAAACGTGGCATGCACACTATTTTTGCCGCCGACACCACCTATACCCCAGCATTGATTGAGCAATTGAATCAACTAGAGCCTGCCGATCATTTGATTTTGGAGTGCTCTTTTTCCGACAGTTATCAGGACTTAGCCGTCGCCACAGGGCATCTGACGCCAGCGCTGGTGGCACAAGTGCTTGATGCCATGCAATATCCACCGAATCATGTGTGGTTAACACATTTAAAGCCGACCTACGAGGACGCTATTCGGGAAGAATTAATGGCTTACCCACACTGGTCTGTCTGCGCTGACCTGTTGAAATATTAACCAATCGACGTTGCAAATTGCCACAACTGAGCTTAACTTAAATCTAACACTGTCTGACTTGCGCGCTTGAGCAAAAGGCTAGCCCATGAATTCTCGAATATTACTGCTGCTGAGCGCGTTGCTCAGCCCCGCAGCACTCAGCCAAGCTGCTGATGATGCGACTCTTACTGGTCACCTCCAGGCTGCACAGCAGCTCATTCAAAGCGCTGACTATGAGGCTGCACTCGCACAGCTTGAAGCCCTTGAAAGCGATTACGCCGGTATCGCTCGTTATGATTACTGGTATGGCGTAGCTGCCTTGCGCGCCGGTCAAGCAAGCTTAGCGGCTCTGGCACTAGAGCGCGCCATATTAACTGACCCCAGTCATGCCGGCGCGCATTTGGAACTTGCCGCCGCTTATTTAGCTCTCAATCGGCTTGATCGCGCCGAACAGCAACTGGCTATTGTCGATGGTTTTAATCCACCGCCAGCAGCACGCCAAGCGATAACAGATTATCGCGCCATCATTGCTGAGCGACGCGCACAAGCGGCAGCCGGCACACATCTGTTGGTGCTCAGTTTTGATGGTGGTTACGATAGCAACTATTTAAACTATCCGAGCAGTTTTGATTTGTTTGAAAATACCTTCCTTGAAGGCCTAGCAGTGCTCGAAGCCGATGGTACCTATTTCACCAATGCCCGCGGCATTTGGCTATTTCAACGCGAACTCGACAGTAGCAGCTTTATTGAAGTATCCGTGGCTGGGCAACTGCGCCTCAACCAAGACAGCGCCGCGCAAGCCTTTGATACTGGCATTGTACAAGGCTCGTTCACCTATGGATTAAAAACCGATGAGCGCAATACCGCGCGCTATGGCATTGATGTCGGACAAATTTGGCTCGATGATGCGCAATTTCGCCGTCATGTGGGGCTGTTAGTCGGCTGGCAACATCAATGGGATACCGACAACACCTACAATTTTAATGCTCGGGTGCGTGATTTTTCCTTTGAGCAAGCCCGCAACGATTATCGCGCCGCACAATTTGAATTGGAATGGGTACACAACCTACGCGCCAACATAACCTTGCGTAGCCGTTATACTTACGATATTGAGCGGGTGCAAAATAATCCATTCCGCCAAGGTGGCAATGCCGCGCGCAATGCATTATCGCTGCAAGCAGACTACTCAATGACGGCCCAGCAACAGTGGGTCGGTCAATTAGGCTATCAAAACTTGCGTTACCATAGCCCTGGTTTTTCAGTATTTAACCGCGGCATCGACGAAGATCGTGATGACCATGCGTTTACCGCTCGCCTAGAATGGCTTTATCAACTGAGCAACAACTGGCGTACCGGCGCCTCGGCGTTGTATCGCGATCAACGCTCATCCATCGATTTCTTCAATCTTGATCAAACTTTACTGCAATGGACGGTGACCTATGTGTACTAAGCGCCTTTGCCAATGGCTGCTGCTGAGCATCATGCTGCTCGCCAGCCACAGTGTTTTTGCCCAAGCTGCCAGCGAAGCTGCGCGCTTGATGTTTGTGTTTGGTGAAGTTCGCGTCGAGCGTGATAGCGCTGAGCTAAGCGGGCAACGTAATATGCCGCTGCTCGAGGGCGATAGTATTACCACCGCACCCGGTGCTACCGCGCAAATTCGTTTTGCTGACCAAAGTTTGATCGCGCTGCGTCCTGATTCGACGTTGCGAATTACCAGCTTTAGTTACGATGCGGCCGACCCGGCCGCTGGCAGCCAAAAAACCGAGTTATTACGCGGCGGTTTACGCGCCATTACCGGCGCTATTGGCAGCGCCCAACCGCAGGCAGTGGAATTCACCACCCCAGTAGCGACTATGGGTATTCGGGGTACCGAACTGCGTATCGTGCACGTGATCCGTGGTAACGAAGCGCAATTTAATAACTCACCGGCAGGTACTTACTTACAAGTGTTGCGCGGTGCGGTGGCGATGCGTACCAATGTGGGTGAACAGCTGGTGGCGCCTGGGCAGAGTTTTTACGTGCCTGATTTAGACAGCTTGCCGCAGCCACTCCCGAATAGCCCTGATGACGTATTTGGTGAGGACACCATTCAAGGCTCTGACGATGATGAACAAAACCCACCCCCAAGCGGTGGTTCCGGCCCGAATAATCCGCCCCCCTCGTTGTTAAATCAGCAACCGCTCACACCGCCTGAGCAGGCACAACAAGATCAAGGTCAGCAACAAGCCGAAGATATCATCGATGACTTGAATCCAGACCCCGATCCAGCGCTCCCTGCGTTTGGCCTCAACAGCACCGCGCTGGGGTATTTACAGCGTGACGAAGACATCACCCAAGTGCTCGGTGCCAGCGGTGAACTTCGCCAATTAACCGGCAGCTGGTATAGCTTCAGCGCCAATGAAGGCGCCAGCCCAGCCTTTGCACAAACCTTGACCGCAGCAGACTGGCACCTCGGTGCGCAATCCACCATAAGTCACGGCTATTGGGCCGCAGATAGCTATACCCTGACACCCGTCACAGCATTTACCGGTGCCGGTACCAGCTTCCATTATTTGCTCAGCGACTATACCTTGAGCAGCTTCAACAGTGCGCAACAATTAGGTTTAGACCTGTACAGCAATCAAGTTCTGCAGTTCGCACTGCAACCTAACTATGGCGTGGTATTCAGTGACGGCAGTCAGTTGCAATTTGCCCCCAGCGGTTTGCTGAGTGTCGATTTCAGCAGCAACGCGGTGGCTGTGGACTTGCAATTCAGTTATCTAACCGAGCTGGTGCGCACCCTGCAAGGCATTACTAGCATCACCGAACTCTATGCCAATGGTATGAGCTTGAGCGAAGTCGGCAGTAATCCGCTGGTGCAACAAGGCACCCTGTTTGGCAGTTTTACCGGCGCCCCGCAGTGGGGTATTGATGCCTTCTTGGCCGGTATTTATCTGCGCATAGCCCACAATGGCGGCCAACTTGATGGCTGGGGTACCTTGGTATTCGGGAATGATTGTCGCTGGAACTTCCCCTGTCGTGTCATCGATAGCGATTACCGTTTTATGCAGCAACTGGGTTGGTCCGACGGCATCAGCCTCGGTAGTTCAGGCGAACTGGGGTTACAAGCAGGCGCCTTAGGTAGCTGGCTAGCCACCAATAATGGCGATGTCAGCGGTGCCTTACTAGGCCAGCGGGTTGATAGTAGTGCTGGCAGTTATCGCTTTTTAGCCTTAGATAGCGCTGGTTTGGTGGGTGCTGACGGCGATCACCAACTACTGCTCGAAACCGCATCAGGGCCACTGCATATCTATTGGGGGTATTGGCAAGGGGGTAGTTATGACCTGCAGATCTTGCAAGGGAGCGCTCACGACTACAGCACCGAAAGCCTTGATAACAGTCGCAACTATCATTTCATTTTTGCCAATCAACAAGCTCCCGAAAGCTTGCCCGAGCAAGTCAGTTTTAGCTATCAGCTGGCTGGCGGCAGTGGCTTAATTGGTGATATCAGTGGCACCACCATTGACCCACTGACGGGTAACATCGTGGTCGATTTCACCGCATCTGAAGTTGCCGTGATGCTGCTATTTGAAGTGGGTGGGGAGCAAAGTCGGCTGACTGGTTTGGCCGCAATTACCGACCTACTGGGTCAGTCGGCTAGCGCCATGGAGCTATTGGGTGAGGGCTTCTTCACCTCCGGCAGCCTGTACGGACAATTTGTTGGCGGCGATTTTGACGCTTTGATTGGCCTACTGCGTGCCATGTCTGCAACCGAAGAATTCCGCGGTAGCGTGGTGTTTACTCGCGATGCCGCGCTTGGTGAAAGCCTTGACGAGCTTGGCTTTGCCAGTGCTGGCATGTTAGGTAGCACTAACAACTTCAACTTATTCAGCAGTGCCAGTGACACCCGCGTACTTAACTTGCTTGACGACAACGATGACTTCGTACCCACGCAACAAATTGGTAGCCAAGGCACCTTTGACCTGATTTCAGCCATTACTGTTGATGATGAAGCGTACTGGACCAGCGACTGGGGCTTTACCGATAAAGCCGGCAATAATGTTGCCGTGCGCTTTGGTGGCTTTGCGCCGGGCAGCTATCGTATTAGCGACAGTAATCAGGTGGAATTACCGAATAATCTACCGTATTTCTTTGCTATCAGTAATTTAGTCACACCCGAGTCGGCCACCTTACCCACTGGTGCCATGAGCTTTGATTTGGTGGCGCACACCGGGCTTAAAGGCAGCGCCTCGGGCAGTGTATTTGATTGGTTTGGTCACCTGTTGGTCAACTTTGACGCCGGTGACGTGGCCGTTGCACTGTCGACCTACAGCTGGGAACCGGGCAGTATTCCCGAGCAACCACTCGATGGCTCAATTGGTAAGCTTTATGGCAGTGCCAGCCTACAATCACTGTTTCGTGGTGATGCCATAGCACTGCAGGGCGATGGCTATTGGCAAGGTGGTGGTGGCAGCCTTAGCGGGCGTTTTATTGGTAGTGAATTTGATGCCGTGATGGCATTAATCACCGCGTACACGGCGCAACGCGAGCAATTATTCCAAGGCGCTGGAGCTTTCCGCGATGATCTCGCCTTGCTCAATTTACAGCAATACGGCGGTGTTTGGAGCGATGACCAGCTGTTGGGCGGGAATGGCATACTCAGTTGGCTGGTCAATAGTGATGGCGTGTACACCACCGCCCCTGATGCCAACAATACCTTTGCTATGCCGATTCAAGTCCGCAACGGTGCCATTATTGCCACTATTGGCGATTACTATGATGCCTATCAAGGGTCGCGAATCTGGCTTGACGACGCACAAGCACAAATGCCGTCCGATATCAGCGTGCAATGGCACTGGTGGAACCCCGGTAGTTACTACCTACAGCACGATGATGGTTCGAGCAGCAGTTTAGTGACCAACGACCGACCGTTACTGCAGTTGTTAGCGAGTGACGTGACCGCGCTGGGTACTACCCCGCTTGAACAGCAGATGTTCTTTGACCTGCAGTATTCCGATCGGCTTAACCGCAGCGATGAAAATGTCAGCCTGTATATGAACGGTGGTGGTCTGCTGGTCGACTTTGCCGCCAATAGCGTGGATGTTGCCTTTGGCTTTGAGCAATACAACTACAACGCCCCAACCGAGAGCTATGGTACTAGTTTCGGCTCGTTGTTTGGCAGCGCCAGTGTTGCTAACCTGTACAACGGTGATGCCATTGCGCTGGCCGGCGACGGTTTCTTCGAACCAGGCGGTGGCACCTTCTGGGGGCGCTTTATTGGTAACAATCATCAGGGCGTGATGGGCATGCTGCGGGCTTGGTTTGATGCCGAGGCCAACGATGAGCTATTTGGCATGGTGATCTTCAATGCGCAAGTCACTGACACCTTATCACAGCTTGATTGGGGTGGCCTCGGCAGCAGTAATGGCGGGGTCATTTCCGGCAATCGTGAGATGTTGCTGTTCAGCAATCCAGATGACTTGCTGGTGGTGCGCGACCAATATGGCTTTGACAGCTACTACGACTATGCTCGGCTGATTCGCATTAAAGGCGATGACTTTAACGTACAGGGCACTGCCGGTTACAGTGGCTATTTCGACCGCTTTACGCTGTCGGGTGGCGATGGCAATGTCGAGCTACGCTGGGGTTATTGGGGCCGCGGTAACTACCGCTTCACACCGGCCAATACCGGCTACAGCAATGACAGTAGCTATTGGTTTGTGGGGGCCAACGAACTGACCGCTGTCGGTACCACCCCAATGGCGGATAGCCTCAGCTTCGCCTTATATGGCTCGAATATCATTGCTGACAACCCGCAAGCGAACAGCTATTTGTACACCAATGGCGGTAACCTCGAGGTGTCATTCTCAACCAACACAGTTGGCCTCAATATTGATTTTAGCCGCTACAACTACAGCGCTGGTAGCGATGAAATGGGTAGTCTCAGTGGCTCTGGAAACGTCGCTGATTTGTTTGAGCAAAACTGGTTAGCGCTGACTGGTAGCGGTATTTTTGCCAATGGCAGCGGCGAGTTTGCTGGGCGCTTCATTGGCGATAGCTACCAAGGCGTGATGGCATTATTGCGAGCCTGGGATGGCAGCGAGCATTACAGCGGCGCGCTGATCTTCGGCGCGGTGCCGCCAATCACTGCCGCCCCCCCTGTGGAATGGGGCTATTGGCAAGCCGGTGACAGTGCCGTGTCGGGTCATTTCGCCCCACCAGCAACGCCACCAACTGCCGATGCTAACGTGCTACAACAAGCGCTGCTGCAGCAACTTGCCGCAAATCAAGGGCAACTAGCGCAGCAGCTGCAGCAATTGCAGCAGCTACCGATCTACAACCCGCTGCAACCTGGGCGCATTATTGAGCAACAGCATTAGCCTTTAAACGGTACTGCCAGTAGAGATAATAAGCTGCTGGCAGTACCAATAAGCTTAATAGTGGCGCGGCAATCATGCCGCCAATCATTGGCGCGGCAATTCGCTGCATCACTTCACTGCCAGTACCATGAGTCAACATAATCGGCAATAAACCGGCAATGATGGTTAACACCGTCATGGCTTTTGGTCGCACCCGCATCACCGCACCGTGAATCACCGCCTGCTTCAGCGTGGTTACATTGCGCTCAGTTTGGCTGTGCCAGGCCTGATTCAAATACAGCAGCATCACCACCCCAAATTCAGCCGCTACCCCGGCCAAGGCAATCATACCCACCCATACCGCCACCGATAGATTAAAGCCCAGCGCCCACACCAGCCAGAGGCTACCGGTCAGCGCCAGCGGTAGGGTGAACATGATCAAGGCCGCCTGTTTGAGCGAGCGGAAGGTGACATAGAGCAGCATTAAAATAATTACCAGCATCACCGGGATCACTTCCTGCAGCTTGGCTTGTACGCGTTGTAGCGATTCATATTGGCCAGACCAACTCAGGCTATAGCGCGCCGGCAGAGTGAACTCGGCAAGCACATTTTGCGCTGCAGCAATGACCTCACCAAGCGCCACATTGCTGTCTACATCAATAAATACCCAGCCGGTCATGCGAGCATTTTCACTGCGGATCATATCGGCGCCCTCAACTACCGCAATATCCGCCAATTGCTCTAAGCTGAGCCAAGCGCCGCTGCGGCTCACCACCGGCAGCAGTTTAAGCCGCTCGACATGGTCACGGTAGTGGCGTGGGTAGCGCAGATTTATTGGATAGCGCTCGCTGCCCTCGACGCTTTCAGTCACCTGCGCTCCACCTATGGCAAATTGAATCACTCGCTGCAACTCTGCTTGGCTCACGCCGTAACGTGCCGCCTCATGCAAACGCGGTGTAATGGTGATGTAGCGGCCACTGGCGGCGCGTTCAGCAAACACCGAGCGCACGCCCGGCACATCGGCGAGCAGGGTTTCTAACTGCAAGCCCAACTGCTGAATTTGCGCCAGATCAGGGCCCGCAATTTTTAGCCCAAGCGGGGTTTTTAGCCCAGTTGAGAGCATATCAATACGGGTCTTAATCGGCTGTACCCAGGCATTGGTCAAACCCGGCACCTGCACCCGCGCATCTAGCTCGGCAATAATATCGTCAATGCTGATACCCTCACGCCACTGGTGCTCAGGCTTAAGCATAATCGTGGTCTCAAACATCGTCAGTGGCGCTGGGTCGGTCGCCGTTTCGGCACGACCCGCTTTACCAAACACCCGCTCAACTTCTGGTACTTGTTTGATCAAGCGATCGGTTTGTTGTAGCAAGTTGCTGGCCGTTTGCGGGCTTAAGCCGGGCAGCGCGGTGGGCATATAAAGTAAGTCACCTTCGTGCATGCTCGGCATAAACTCTTGGCCCAGTTTGGACCATGGATAGTAAGCACTTGCACTCACTGCAATGGCCAAAATTAGCGTTAGTTTTGGCCAATTTAAGACCGTATTCAATAACGGCCGATAGCATGCAATCATACCGCGAGTGAGCGGGTTACGTTGTTCACTGGGAATGCGGCCGCGCACAAAATAGCCCATCAACACCGGCACTAAGGTAATCGCCAATAGCGCCGCCGCCGCCATAGCGAAGGTTTTGGTGTACGCCAAAGGCGCAAATAGTCGACCTTCTTGCGCTTCGAGAGCAAACACTGGCACAAAGCTGATGGTAATAATCAGCAGCGACAGAAACAGTGCCGGCCCCACTTCGCTGCTGGCTTTGCCAATCAATTGCCAGTGCGCTGCACCGCGCGGCTCATGGCCATACTCGTGGCGATACTGCTCGAGCTGCTTGTGGGCATTTTCTACCATCACAATAGCCGCATCCACTAACGCACCAATAGCAATAGCAATGCCGCCCAAGCTCATAATATTGGCATTGATACCGAGCCAGCGCATTACCGCAAAACTCATTAACACCGCCAGCGGTAGGGTAATCACCGCCACCAATGTGGAGCGTAAATGCAGTAAAAACAATAAGGTAATCAGCCCTACAAAGGCCATTTCTTCGAGTAATTTTTGCCGCAGGTTATCCACCGCGCGGTCAATCAAGGCTGAACGATCGTAGGTGGTGACTAGCTCGACGCCGGCGGGCAAACCCTGCTGCAATTGCGTTAACTTTTGCTGCACTGCGGCTATGGTGGCGCGGGCATTTTCGCCATGCCGCATCACCACAATACCGCCCACTACTTCGCCCTCACCATTAAGCTCGGCAATACCACGGCGACTCTCAGGGCCGCGGCGAATAGTCGCTACGTCGGCTAAGGTAATGATTTCACCAGCTTGGCTTAGCACCGGTAGTGGCAGTTGACGCAAGTCGTCCAGTGACTGCAAGTACCCAGTGCCGCGCACCATGTATTCCGCCTCAGCCATGCTGATAATGCCGCCACCGACTTCGTTATTGGCGCTGCGAATAGTCTGTTCAATCTGCTCCAGCGTGAGGCCATAGGCTTGCAAGCGCTGCGGCTCCACCACCACTTGATAGGCTTGCACCATGCCACCCACGGTGGCTACTTCAGCCACCCCGTTGACGCTTTGCAGTTCTTGCTTTAAGAACCAGTTTTGTAAGCTGGTGAGTTGGCCTAGATCATGCTCGCCACTGCGGTCAACTAAGGCGTACTGATAAATCCAACCGACCCCACTGGCATCTGGGCCAAGGCTTGGGTTAACGCCCTCAGGTAGCCGGTCACGGGCCTGATTCAAGTATTCCAACACGCGGCTGCGGGCCCAATACAGGTCCGTACCATCGGCAAACAATACATACAAATAGGAATCGCCAAAGAACGAATAACCGCGTACGTCGGTCGCCCCAGGCACCGACAGCATCACGTTGGCCAACGGCCAGGTCACTTGCTGCTCGACAATTTCTGGTGCTTGCCCTGGGTATGGCGTTTTGATGATCACCTGCACGTCGGATAAATCTGGAATGGCATCTACTGGCGTGCTGATCATCGCGCGCCAGCCCAGCCAGGCGGCTAATAGCGCCGCCAGCAGCACCAATAAACGATTACGCAGCGACCATAAAATAATATTAGTGAGCATGACCGTCTCCGCTGCTGGCACCGGAGAAGTTGTTGCGCAAGCTCGCTTCAGAATCGAGCAGGAACTGCCCTGAACTCACCACCCGCTCACCTTCACTCAGACCATGTAAGATTTCCGCATAGTCGTTGATGATCAGGCCAACATGCACCTCGCGTTGCACAAATTCACCGTTGTCTTGCTGCACAATCACGCGGTTATTGGCACCGGTTACGATTAAGCTCTCCAAGGGCACTGCTAAGGCTTGGCGTTTTGGCCCGCCGTAGAGTTCAACCTGCGCCTGCATGCCTACTGCTAGTGCGTTAGTAGCCGCTTGTTGCGGCAGCAGAATACGCACGCGCTGAGTACGACTGGTTGGGTCTAATTCAGGGTAGATATAGTCAACGCTGGATTCATAGCCATTGAGTTCGGCAGCAGCAAGACTAATGTCAGCCGGCGCACCCACTCGCAACCAATCGGCATAACGTTCTGGCACATCGGCAATCAGCCAATATTGATTGGCTCCGGTAATGGTCAGTAGTTCGCTCGCTGGCTGAACAAACATCCCTTGGGCCACATTGAGCGCTGTAACCACGCCATCAACCGGGGCGTAAACAGGCACGCGGTACAGTAGCTCGCCGCTGCGCTGTAATTGCTCAATCAGCGTGGCATTGAAACCAAGTAACTCAAGCCGCATACGGGCGTCGCGAAGTAAGCGCTCACGTTGGCTGCCACTGGCGGCATCTCTGGCTTGCAGAAAATCTTGTTGGGCGACCACCAGTTCTTGGCTATAAATCTCATAGAGCAGCTCACCTTGCTTAACGGCCTGCCCCTCACTGCGAATCGCTAGCCGTTCCAGCCAACCCGAAGCACGCGGATGGATATGGTAGCGGGCGTTATCGTTCCATTGCACTGTGGCTAAGGTGGGGTAATAGCGCCAAAAAGTGCGGCGCTCGACGCTATCGGTGCGAATGCCTAATTGTTGCTGCATGCCGGCATCGACGCTGATACTGACTTGGCGGTTTGGGCTATTTTTACGAGCGACCAAGTCCATGCCGCAAATCGGACAGGTCCCTGGCTCGCCCTGCACAATATGCGGGTGCATGGGGCAGACATACAGGCTCGATTCAGCGTTTTCAACACCATCAAGCAACGGCTGTTGCTGATGCGCCGAATGGTCGTGTTGTTGCAGTACCACTGCGCTTGCTGATAACGGCGCTAGCACTAAGGTTGCCAAACATAATGACAGCAAAAAATGACGGATAGACATGATCACACACTCCAAAGCAATTGTTTAACGGAACACAAACAAGCTTTAGTGGCGGTGTGGAGGACGATCGAGTGGAGTGTTTGAATAATGCGGTGCAGTGGTCAGCAGCTGACTACGCACACTATCAGGATTGGTTTGCACAGAGCGGCTAGCGGTCAGTAAACCCGCGCTACTGGCATGACAAAAATGCTGACAATCGTTGCAACTGTTGTCGCAATCGACGTGGTTTGCGGATAACGATTCAGTGCTCTGTATACCCGTTGCATCGCCCTCTGATGGGCAGCAGGCATGGTCACTCTCAGCCATATTCTCAGCCATATTCTCGGCCATAGCCATCGGCTCGGCAGTCTCACTTGGCAGCGGCATAGCAAAAGCTGCCGGGGGCGCAAGCGACCCCAGCAGCAGTATTACCATGAGCATGCGTAGCAAGATAATCATGCCAGCAGTATAGGCTCAACGCGCGAAATTACCAAATTTTCACGCGATTTTCTGGCGCAACGTACATGGCATCCCCTTCTTTCACCTCAAAGGCTTCATAGAAGGCCGGTACGTTCACCACGGTACCGTTAACGCGGAAGTTTGGTGGTGAGTGCGGGCCACGGACCACTTGGGTACGCATAGCTTCATCACGCATTTTGTTTTTCCACACCTGCGCCCAGCCTAAGAATACGCGCTGTTGACCGGTATAGCCGTCTAACACTGGCGCTTGTTTGCCTTGCAGTGAGTTCATGTAGGCACGATATGAAATGGTTAAACCAGCCAAGTCGCCAATGTTCTCACCCAATGCCAAGTTGCCGTTGATGAACAGGCCTGGTAATGCTTCGTAGGTTGAATATTGCTCGGCCAGTTTGTTAGCACGCAATTCAAACGCTGCGCGGTCTTCGTCAGTCCACCAGCTGTTCAGGTTGCCATCGCCATCGTACTTGGAACCTTGGTCATCAAAACCATGGCCAAGTTCATGCCCGATAACCGCACCGATACCACCGTAGTTGACCGCATCTTCAGCGTTCATATCAAAGAATGGTGGTTGCAAAATACCGGCAGGGAAGACGATTTCATTACGCACTGGGCTGTAATAAGCATTCACTGTTTGCGGCGTCATGCCCCAATCTTCCGCTTTCACTGGCTGGCCAATTTTGCCCACTTCTTCAGCAAAATCAAACGCTGCCGCGCGTTTGTAGTTGCCGACCAAATCATCTGCCACAACTGTCAATGCTGAGTAATCACGGAACTCGCTTGGATAACCAATGTACGGTGTGAATTTGCTCAATTTTTCCAGGGCTTTGGCTTTGGTATCGGCAGTCATCCACTCGAGGTCTTGAATGGATTCACCGTAAGCGGTGATCAAGTTGCCGACCAACTCTTCCATACGGGCTTTAGCCGCTGGCGGGAAGTGTTTGGCCACATACAGCTCGCCTAAGGCTTCACCGAGCACACCATCGGTGGCGTCAACAGCACGTTTCCACAATGGCTCTTGCTCTGGCGTACCGTTCAGTACTTTGCCGTAGAATTCAAAGCGACGGGTGGCCATTTCTTCAGTCAGTGCGCTGGCGAAACGGTCAGTGGCTTTAAACGTCATATAGTTCTTCCAGCTGGCTACGCTAATATCAGCAAAAGCAGCACCGAAAGCTTCAAAATAAGACGGTTGGCGAATAATCGCTTCGTTGATACTTACGCCCATTGAGCCTAAATAGCTGGCGAAATCAAAGCTACCGAATAACGCCTGCACTTCGGCGATAGTCTTTTTGTTGTAGGTTTTGTCAGCGTTACGGCTTTCTACCCGAGTCCACTGAATTTCAGCCAATTGGGTTTCAAGCGCCATAATGTCAGCAGCGGCTGCCGTTGCATCAGCGTGGCCAGCAAAGGCTAGAATATCAGCAACATAGGCTTGATAAGCGTTACGAATTTCGACGAACTTCTCGTCTTCGCTGAGGTAATACTCGCGATCAGGCAGGCCTAAACCTGACTGTGACATGTAAACCGCGTTGATCTCTGGGTTCTTGGCATCAGCATTGACCCAGAAGCCGAATGGTGAGCTGATACCCAGTTGACCAAGTTTAGCCATTTCGGTGGCAACGTCTTGATGGCTGCTGACTTCAGCAATGCTAGCCAGTTCTGCAGCAATCGGCTGAATACCCAAACCGTTGCGGCGCTCAACATCAATGTAGCTGTTGTAGAACGCACCAATTTTAGCGGCATTGCTACCTTCAGCTTGTTGCTGTGCAGCAGCTTCTTCAATGATGGCACGCAAACGCGCTTGGTTTTCATCACGTAAGTCTAAGAACGCGCCAATGCGCGATTGGTCGCCCGGCATTTCGGTGTTGTTGAACCAGGTGCCGTTCACGTACATGAACAGGTCGTCTTGCGGGCGCACATTGGTATCAAAGTTTTCCAGCACTAAGCCTGAGGTTAATTGTTGTTGTACTTGCTCAGTTTGGCTCGTCTGTGTTTCGGTGCTTTGCGGTGAGCAGGCAGCTAGGCCTAAGGCCAGTGCCACGCTTAACGCGATGGTGTTGATTTTTTTCATAGTAGTCCCCGTAGTGTATTCACTGAATGATTTCTACGCATTCTTCACGCGCTTTTAACGTGCCCTAACATAGCCGATCGCTGCCAGTCGAACAATAAAAAACCGGCCCATGCAGCGCACAGACCGGTTTATTTATCGCATCTTTACTATTTCAAGCTGCGATTATTTCTTCTTCACTGCCTTTTTGTTCGGCAGGTCAGTAATTGAGCCTTCGTACACTTCTGCAGCTAAGCCAATCGACTCATGCAGGGTTGGGTGAGCATGCACGGTTAAGGCGATATCTTCGGCGTCACAGCCCATTTCAATGGCTAAACACACTTCGCCCAGCAACTCACCGGCGTTCGGGCCGACCATTGCGCCACCAATAATGCGGTGGTTTTTGTCGAACAACAACTTGGTCATGCCATCGGTAGCGCCTTGGGCAATGGCACGGCCAGAGGCTGACCATGGGAATACCGCTACTTCGTAGTCGATACCTTGCTCTTTGGCTTCTTTCTCAGTGAGGCCAGCCCACGCTAATTCTGGGTCGGTGTAGGCAATAGAAGGAATCACTTTCGGGTCAAAGTAGTGTTTCTTGCCAGAAATGACTTCAGCAGCAACATGGCCTTCGTGCACCGCTTTGTGCGCTAGCATTGGCTGACCGATGATGTCACCAATAGCGAAGATATTCTTCACGTTGGTACGCAATTGCTTGTCCACTTCAATAAAGCCACGGTCAGTGACCTTCACGCCAGCTTTTTCAGCAGCCAATTTCTTACCGTTTGGTGCACGGCCAACAGCCACCAACACAGCGTCATATTTAACCGGGTCTGTTGGCGCTTTGTCGCCTTCAAAGGTGACATAAATGCCATCTTTTTTGGCTTCAACTTTGGCCGCTTTAGTGCTTAACATGATGTTGTCGAACTTCGACTTAATCATCTTCATGTAAGCTTTCATAATGTCTTTGTCAGCCGGTGGGATCAGCTGGTCGGTCATTTCGACCACGTCCACGGTAGCACCTAAGGCGCTATATACCGTACCCATTTCTAAACCGATAATGCCGCCACCTAAAATCAGCATGCGCTCAGGAATAAAGCGCAATTCAAGGGCTGCGGTTGAATCCCAAATACGCTCGTCATCGTGTGGTACGAATGGCAATTTGATCGACTGTGAACCGGCGGCAATAATAGCGTGCTCAAAGTTCACTAAGGTTTCTTTGCCGTCTTTGTCGGTGACTTTTAATTGCTTGTCGCTGACGAACTCACCGTTACCGGTGACCACTTGCACTTTCCGCATTTTCGCCATTTGTGCTAAGCCGCCGGTTAAAGTGCCGATGACTTTTTCGTCTTTGTGTTTACGAATTTTGTCTAAGTCGATTTTCGGTGCAGCAAATTCAACCCCTTCAGCACCCATGTGCTTGGCATCTTCAATATGCTTGGCCAAGTGCAACAAGGCTTTTGACGGGATACAGCCAACGTTTAAGCAGACGCCGCCAAGCACGTTGTAGCGCTCAACAATAACAGCCTCTAAGCCTAAATCAGCAGCACGGAAGGCAGCCGAGTAGCCGCCTGGGCCTCCGCCTAGAATCACTACTTGGGTATTCACTTGATTGCTCATGACGACCTCTTTTCGAATAAATGCATTGGGTTGTTACCACAGATGGGGCGCATTATAGCAGCCCCAGCGTGGATTGTTTACCCTCGAAACGTACAACTTCTGTAGTAGTTGCTGTTATAAAACCAATTTACGGATATCGCCCAAAACGGCGCTCAAATACACGCTAAAGCGCGCTGCCACGGCACCATCAATCACCCGATGGTCATACGACAGGCTCAGCGGTAACATCAACCGTGGTACGAACTCTTTACCGTTCCACTGTGGCTTCATATCGCTCTTCGAAACCCCTAAAATAGCTACTTCAGGAGCGTTGACGATAGGCGTAAAGGCAGTACCACCAATGCCACCTAAGCTGGAAATCGAAAAGCAGCCGCCTTGCATATCGGTCGCTTTAAGCTTGCCATCACGCGCCTTGGCACTGATTTCAGCGAGCTCTTCGGAAAGCTGGTAGATGCCCTTCTGATCAACATCGCGGATCACCGGCACAACTAAGCCATTTGGCGTGTCCACGGCAATACCAATGTGCACGTATTTCTTCATGATCAGGCTTTCGCCATCTTCCGCCAGCGATGAATTGAACACTGGGTAAGCACGCAGGGCTTTCGCCGCAGCTTTCATAATGAACACCAACGGGGTGATCTTGATGCCGTTTTTCTGCTTCGCTTGCAGCTCGTTTTCCTGCTTACGGAACGCTTCTAACTCGGTGATATCGGCTTCGTCAAACTGCGTGACGTGTGGAATAGTCACCCAGTTGCGGTGCAGATTGGGGCCCGAAATCTTCTGAATGCGGGTCAATGGCACCTGCTCGATCTCACCGAACTTGCTGAAATCGACCTTCGGTTGTGCAATCACTTGCAAACCACCGCCACCTTGGCTGGTGTTGGTGCTGGCAGTGGCTTTCGGACGTGATAATTCGTATTTGACGAACTCTTGCACGTCTTCTTTCATGATGCGCTGCTTACGACCGCTACCATTGACCTTATGCAGGTCCACACCAAACTCACGAGCCAAACGACGTACCGCCGGTGAGGCATACGCCACACTTTCTTCGCTGCGGGCTTTGCGGTCCATCGGGTGGTCCGGTACCGGTGGCTGCTTGCGGGTTTCGTTTGCGGCTGGCTGGCTAGCTGCTGACTCGGCTGCAGAGCTGTCGGAGCTGCTGTCGGCGCTGCTGTCGACACTGCTGTCTGAGCTCGCTTCGCTGCTAGCGTCAGCGCTGGCATCGGCCACTTTCAGGGTGATCACTAAGCTGCCCTGCTTAACCTTGTCACCGGTTTTCACCGCCACTGATTCCACCGTGCCGGCATGTGAACTTGGCACATCCATGGTGGCTTTGTCGGTTTCTACGGTGATCAGGCCCGCTTCAGCATCAATGCTATCGCCGACGCTGACCAATACATCAATGACGTCTACTTCGCCGTCCGTACCGATGTCAGGTACCGTCACTTCAATGGTTTTGCTGGCGGCTTTCGCTGCTGGCTTGGCTTCGGCTTTCGGCTCTTGCTTCGGCTCTGGCTTGGCTTCAGCTTTCGGCTCTGGTTTAGCGTCGACTTTGGGCTCAGCTTTTGGCTCAGCTTTCGCTTCGGCCTTCGGCTCAGCCGCAGCCTCTGCCGCTTCAAACAGCGCCAGCAAGTCACCTTCGTTGATCTTGTCGCCGACTTTGACTTTTAGCTCAGCCACAACACCAGCAAACGGTGCCGGGATATCCATCGAGGCCTTATCGCTCTCAACGGTGAACAGCGCGTCTTCAGCATTCAAGCTATCGCCTGGGCTGACCAACACTTCAATGATTTCAACTTCTCCACCCACATCAGGGGCGAACACTTCTTTACGATTTGCCATGATGGCCTCCGCTCCTGATGATTAGGCGTACAATGGGTTCGGTTTATTGCTATCAATGCCAAAATCGCTGATGGCTTTGGCCACCACTTTGGCATCAATGCTACCGGCTTTGGCTAGCTCGCTGAGCGCGGCCACCACAATGTACTGCGGATTCACTTCAAAATGCCGGCGCAGATTTTCGCGGCTATCTGAGCGACCGAAACCGTCCGTACCTAATACCCGGTAAGCCGTTGGTACCCACGCACGAATCTGGTCGGCATAGAGTTTCATATAGTCGGTGGCGGCAATGGTTGGCCCTTTGGCGTCTGCTAACAGCTCACTGACATAAGCGGTTTTCTGCTTCTTGCCCGGGTTGAGCATGTTGTGACGGTCTACGTCTAAGCCATCGCGCGCCAACTCGTTAAACGAGGTAGCACTGTAGACCTTGGCGGTGACGCCAAACTGCTCGGCCAAAATAGCTCCGGCCGCGCGTACTTGCTGCAAAATGGTGCCTGAACCGAGCAACTGCACTTCGTGCTTAGCAGCTTTGGCTTTGTGGGTTTCGAGCAAATACATGCCCTTCAAAATACCCTCTTCTACGCCTTCTGGCATTTCTGGTTGCACGTAGTTTTCGTTCATCACGGTGAGGTAATAGAACACGTTCTCTTGCTCACCATACATGCGCCGCAAGCCATCTTGCACAATCACTGCCACTTCGTAGCCGAAGGTTGGGTCGTAGGTAATACAGTTGGGTACGGTGTTGAACAAGATATGGCTGCTGCCGTCTTGGTGCTGTAAGCCTTCGCCATTCAATGTGGTACGGCCTGCGGTACCGCCGACTAAGAAACCACGGGCTTGGCTATCACCGGCTGCCCATACCAAGTCGCCAACGCGCTGGAAGCCGAACATCGAGTAGTAAATATAGAACGGGATCATCGGCTCGTTGTTGGTGCTGTAGCTGGTTGCTGCCGCCACCCACGACGCCATAGCACCCAACTCGTTGATACCCTCTTGCAGTACCTGGCCTTTCTTATCTTCACGATAATAAGCCACTTGATCCGAGTCTTGCGGCTCGTACTTCTGGCCTTGGCTCGAGTAGATACCAACCTGACGGAACAAGCCTTCCATACCAAAGGTACGGGCTTCGTCTGGGATAATCGGCACAATGCGCTCACCGATTTTCTTATCTTTCAGCAATGCGGTCAGTACCCGCACAAAGGCCATAGTGGTCGAGATTTCACGGTCGCCCGAGCCCTTGGTCACTGCTTCAAAGGCTTTCAACGATGGGATCTCTAAATCCACATCGGTTTTTGGCCGCCGCACCGGCATAAAGCCGCCTAGCGCTTGACGGCGCTCAACCATGTACTTGTATTCAGCGCTGTCCTCAGGGAAGCGGTACAACGGGATATTTTCTAAGTCGCTGTCTTTAATTGGAATGTTAAAGCGATCACGGAAGTGCTTGATGGCTTCCATATCCATTTTCTTGACCTGGTGGGCAATGTTCTTGCCTTCACCGGCCGCGCCCATGCCATAGCCTTTGACGGTTTTGGCTAAGATAACCTGTGGCCGGCCCTTGGTATTCACCGCACGGTGATAGGCGGCATAAACTTTCACTGGGTCATGGCCGCCCCGGTTCAAGCGCCAAATGTCTTCATCAGACAAGTTCGCCACCATGGCTTTGGTTTCTGGGGTTTTACCAAAGAAGAACTCGCGGGTGTAGGCGCCGCCTTTAGCTTTATAGTTCTGGTATTCGCCATCCACGCTGTCTTGCATGATTTGCGCCAGCTTGCCTTCGGTATCGCGATACAACAGTGGGTCCCAATAGCGGCCCCAAATCACTTTAATCACTTCCCAGCCAGCGCCACGGAAGGTGCCTTCTAACTCTTGAATGATTTTGCCGTTACCACGCACTGGGCCATCGAGACGCTGCAGGTTACAGTTGATCACGAAAGTCAGGTTGTCCAAGCCTTCGCGAGTAGCCAAACCAATGGCACCCAAGCTTTCTGGCTCATCCACCTCGCCGTCACCCATAAAGCAGTACACGCGCTGATTGGAGCAATCTTTGATGCCACGGTCAGTGAGGTACTTGAGGTAACGCGCTTGGTAAATGGCTTGAATTGGGCCGAGGCCCATAGATACCGTGGGGAACTGCCAGAAATCAGGCATTAAGTGTGGGTGTGGGTATGACGACACGCCGCTGCCATCCACTTCTTGGCGGAAATTGTTCAGCTGTTCTTCGCTAATGCGGCCTTCTAAGAAAGCGCGCGCATAGATACCCGGTGACACGTGACCTTGCACGAATAAAAAATCACCGCCATCTTGCTCAGTGGGCGCACGGAAGAAATGGTTAAAGCCGACATCGTACAACATCGCCGACGAGGCAAAGCTAGAAATGTGACCGCCCAGCTCAAGGTCTTTCTTCGAGCCACGCAATACCATCGCCAACGCGTTCCAGCGAATCGCCGCACGAATACGTGCTTCAATGGTATGGTCGCCCGGTACCGTTGGCTCTTGGCTAGTCGGAATGGTGTTCAGATAGGCGGTGGTGGCCGTGTAGGGTAAAAATGCGCCACTCCGGCGGGCCTTTTCAATCAAGGTTTCTAATAAGAAGTGGCCACGCTCAGCGCCATCTTCTTCTAACACCACCTCAAGCGCGTCTAACCATTCCCGCGTTTCTTGTGGATCGATGTCGTTTTGTAAGTGATCAGTCATACTCTTTCCTTACCCTATCTGAGTTCGACGCAGCGACCGCTGAATACGCGATTGTTCGCGATTCGAGGTGAGCAACGCATGTTCGATAAACGCCAGCAGCTGGTGGCAAGCATCACGCGCTTGCTCCGGCTCACCGGCGGCAATGGCAGCCACAATGTGGCGCCGATGTTCATGAAGTTGCTGGATGATGCCCGGCTTATGGGCCAAGTCACCCAGGTTCTGTTGAATGTTTTTCAGCAAGATAGGCTGCATACTGCGCACCAAATGCAACAGGATCACATTGTGTGACGCTTCGCAGATACGCAGGTTAAAATCGGCCAAGGCTTGCGCCTGCTGTGCCAGCTCAACACTGCAGTCATCGGCAATGTTAGCAAAGGCAGCTTCAATAGCGGCTAAGTCGGCTGGGGTGCCGCGCATGGCCGCATAGTAGGACGAGATACCCTCAAGCGCGTGGCGAAACTCCAGCAAATCAAATTGTGATTCGGGGTGTTGAGTCAACAGCTGTAACAGCGGCTCAGCCACACGTTGCTGTAAGTTATCGCAGACATAGGTACCGCCGCCTTGACGACGGTCAAGCAAACCGCGGGCTTCAAGTTTTTGAATGGCTTCGCGCAGGCTGGGGCGGGATACTGAAAATTGTTGGGCAAGATCGCGCTCAGCGGGCAAGCGCTGGCCCGCTGGTAAGGTACCGTCGACAATCATGGCTTCGATACGGGCCATGATCACATCCGACAATTTGGTCTGCTGAATACGCTCAAAGGTCATGCGAATTAAACTACCTCACTGATTTTGGTAAGACCAATTACCCAAAGTGTGAATTAGTGTAATCGAACTTAGCGCAAAACCCAAGCAAGATCGTTGCCTGAGTGTGCGCTTGATCCTTAAGGCAACCAGTGCACAATGGTCAAAATAGCCACTAACACTAAGAAAAACAGCATATTGCGTTTTAATAGCGCGACAGTGGTCAGAGCAGTTTGCTGGGCATCCTGCGCTTCATCAGCAGCCGCATAGGGTTCAGCGGCAGCCACTAGGCGGCTTGCCACGGTAAAGTTGTCCTGTGGCTGATTGCCAATCGAATTGAGCCAAATTGGGAAACCTTGGCTGAAATTACCCACCAGTAAAAAGCCAAACCCCATCACCCGCGTTGGCAACCAGTCGATAATCTGATGCAGGCTGCGCCAACTACTGGTGCGCGGCTGACGCATATCGCGAATAGTGGCGTACACCAACGCACCGGTAATGCCAAATAACAGAAAGTAGAAGAACACCGCAAAGTAATAGCGCAAATGAATATAGGTCAGCACTTCAGCAACGCTAGCCGATTCATCACGGCCAATTTGGTGGCGCAGCGTGCGCGCGTGTTCAGCCATCGCAACATGGTCGGGTTCACCGCGGTCATCGGCAATACCAGCGGCCAAGTACCCGCGATAGGCGTTGCGCACTTTTGGCAGCAAAATCGCCAGCAACAGCCCCGCCACGCTGACGATAAAAGTCACTAAGCTATTACCCAACAGCGCCAGCACAAAGCCAATCAATAACGCCGGAATAATAGCCCAGACTAAATGCCCTAAGCCGTGCGCACGAAACTCGGCAATTTTATGATTGGCAAACTGCCAATGTTGCCAGCGTAAGATCAATCTTCGCCAATGCCAATTGCGGCTGATTTGCACCGTCCGCTCTAACGAATAGGTCAACAAGAGTGCTAACAGATACATGGCAAAACTCCTACAAACGGTGGAGACATTGTTGAAAATAGGCCCAATCAAAGGCTGGGCCAGGGTCGGTCTTACGCACCGGAGCAATATGTTGATGGCCGACAATACGCTGCGCGGTCAACTTTGGATAGTGTTGCAATAGCTCATGGGCGACCGCTGCTAGCACCTGGTACTGGCTATCAGTGTAGGCGGCGTGGTCGGTTCCCTCAAGTTCTATACCAATCGAATAGTCATTGCAGCGATTGCGCCCAGCATAGTGCGATTTACCTGCATGCCAGGCGCGCAAATGAAACGGTACATACTGCAGTAACTCGCCATCGCGGCGAATCAAGCAGTGCGCTGAAACGCGCACGCCATGCAGGTACTGGAAACGCTCATCGTGAACGGTATCGAGCGTACCCATGAACAGCTGGTCGATGGCCGGTCCGCCAAACTCGCCAGCCGGTAAGCTAATACCGTGCACCACCAGTAGGCTGATATCCTCTGGGTCGGGGCGATCATCGTAATGCGGTGATGGCCGTTGGGTGGCGGTACTGAGACAACCGTCGCTGATCATAGCTCTGCTCTCTTCAATGATGCGGCTCATCCTAGCCTGTTTGATGCCTTGCGGTAAAGTCAGCGCGAGGTTTACAATGGCCGCCTATTCGAATCTGCAAGGATTGTTCCGCAATGACCGCAACTCTTACCACTCGCGTGCTTCCCGAATTGCTGCAGCGCGACCGCGTTGCCATGGTGACTCAAGCGCTGGCTGAAGACCTCAATGGGGTGCAGGCTCAGCATGACCTGACCGCGCAATTGATCCCCGCCGAGCAGCAGGTGTGGGCAACGCTGATTACTCGCGAAGCCATGGTAGTGTGCGGCTGTGCTTGGGTGGACGAGGTCTTTGCTCAGCTCAATGCGGCGGTGCAACTCGATTGGCTGGTGCAGGATGGTGACCACATTGAAGCAAACTCACCCTTGCTGCATGTGCACGGTTGCGCCCGCGATATCCTCACTGCCGAACGCACTGCAATGAACTTTTTACAGACCTTATCAGCGGTGGCAACCACTACTGCCAGCTATGTTGCTCATTTAAAAGGCAGTCAGACGCAATTATTAGATACCCGTAAAACAATTCCTGGGCTGCGTACTGCGCTCAAATATGCAGTCACCTGCGGTGGCGGTTTTAACCATCGTGTTGGGCTCTATGACGCCTATTTGATCAAAGAAAATCATATTATGGCCTGTGGTGGAATCGCCGCTGCTGTCAGCCAAGCGCGGCAGCTCAACCCAGCCGTACCGGTTGAAGTAGAAGTAGAAAATCTTGAGGAATATCAACAGGCTTTAGATGCTGGCGCAGATATCATCATGCTCGATAATTTTTCTATCAGAGACATACACCAGGCCGTTGCCAGCCGCCGTGGTCACAGCAAATTAGAGGTTTCTGGCAATATTACCGCCGAGCGTTTAACCGAGCTGGCGGCAACTGGGGTTGATTATATTTCGTCCGGCGCCCTAACAAAAAACATACAAGCCATTGATCTTTCACTACGGGTCAATAAAGTTTAGCTATTGACCTTGTACAACAATCTGCTATGTTTGAAGGGCAGTGCGCTACCGTGGCATGAGGCGACGGTGTGCCAGGCAGTGCTTTAAAAGGCAAAACCGTCGTGAGGCGGTGACGCAAACCCTCCGGTCCAACGTCATGGCAACATATGCTTATGTACATTGGATAGCGGGGCTGCAGGCTAAGGTCTGGTGGATGGAGTGGCTTCTCGACTGTACTATTTTGGTTATGTCGCGTTAGCAAACCACGGATTCTTTCGGCTAGTGCAGGTGAATTGTTGTAATGTGTGTGGCATTACGACAAGGAATGCCACACTAAAGTACAACAATAACGATAACTTAGTTTTTCGGGAGATTTTTCATGAAAGCGAACTTACAACGCGGCTTTACCCTAATCGAATTGATGATCGTTGTGGCGATCATCGGTATCTTGGCAGCAGTTGCCATTCCTATGTACAGTGACTACACCCAGCGTGCGAAAGCTGGTACCGGTATGGCTGCATTAGCCTCTTACAAAACCGGTATCGCTATGTGCTACCAGAAGAAAGGTCTCTTCAATGCCGATAACTGCAGTACTGCAGGTCAAGACGGTATTCCTGCACGTATTGATTTAGTGGGTGGTGAAGTTTCGGTTACTGGTATTCGTTCAGCAACTGTCGGTACGGTGACCGTCAACGTTGGTGACCCTGCTGTTCCAACCGAAGTTACAGGTATTATTGCAGAGCTTGATGCAACCGATACTGCTGGAAACTTTATCGTTGTGAACCTGAATCCAAACCCTACCGGTGGCAACATGACATGGGAAATTTCTTGCTCTGACTATGATGCAGAAGGAAATTCTCGTGTTGATGGCTGTACTGAAACAGCATTAGTCACTGCAGTACCGGCAGCCTAATTTGATTTTATTGGTGCTTGAACTTCAAGCATTCTAATAAGCAAAAAGGGTATCATGTTCACTCTGATACCCTTTTTTTCATCAAAAGAACAGGTAGCACCCATCGGCCATGCTGCACCATTCCCTAGCAACCTTGCTGTTGCGCGACAAGATCGTCCCCGAGGCAGCACTGACTAGCTGCAGCGAGTACGCATGGGAATCAAAACAAGCCTTTACCACCATTGCCCTCGAACGGAAATTACTGAATCCGCAAGAACTTGCTGAATACTGTTACCAACGCTCCAATATCCCGATGCTGGATTTGGATGCCTTCAATATTGACGCTATTCCAACTGAGCTAATCAACGAACGATTAATTCGCAAGAACCATGCAGTGCCGCTGTATCAGCGCGGCAACAAACTCTACGTAGCGGTCTCTGACCCCACTCGCATTGAAACGCTCGACGAGTTTCAATTCCGCACCCGGCTTGAAACCGAAGCCGTACTCGTTGAAGAGCACAAGCTACAAAAGCTGATTGATAAGGTACTGGAAAGTGAGAGTGCGTCGCTGGGCCTTACCGAAGCAGACGAACAAAGCTTACGTGACATGGACACCGGCGAACGGCCAGATACCAATGCCGGCGCGGTTGAAGCAGACGTTAAAAATGATGCACCAATCGTTATCTATATCAATAAACTGCTGCTCGATGCCATCAAGCGCGGCGCCTCAGATTTGCACTTTGAACCCTACGAACAAGAATATCGGGTGCGCTTTCGTATTGACGGTATCTTGCAAGAGATCACCCGCCCTGCAATTGGCTGGGCCACGCGTATAGCCGCACGTTTGAAAGTTATGTCGCAGCTTGATATCGCCGAGAAGCGCGTACCACAAGACGGCCGTATCAAACTGCGTATTTCTAAGCATAAATCTATCGATTTTCGGGTGTCTACGCTGCCCACCCTGTACGGTGAAAAAATCGTAATGCGGATTCTCGATGCTAGCGCGGCGATGCTCGGTATCGACTCGCTCGGTTATGAACCGGAGCAGCAGAAACGCTACGAAGAAGCACTGAGCAAACCACAAGGCATGATTCTAGTGACCGGCCCGACTGGCTCGGGTAAAACTGTATCGCTCTATACTGGTCTGAATATTTTGAACACCCCAGAGCGAAATATTTCTACCGCTGAAGACCCGGTGGAAATTAACTTGATGGGTATTAACCAGGTACAAATTAGCCAAAAGGCCGGTTTGACCTTTGCCGAAGCTTTGCGCTCATTCTTGCGTCAAGACCCTGACGTGGTGATGGTGGGTGAGATTCGTGACTTAGAAACCGCTGAGATTGCCATCAAGGCGGCCCAAACCGGTCACTTAGTGCTATCAACCTTGCACACCAACTCTGCCGCCGAAACTCTGACGCGTTTGATGAATATGGGTGTTCCGGCTTATAACATTGCCGGTTCAGTGACCTTAATTATCGCGCAGCGTTTGGCCCGCCGCCTCTGTAATGTCTGCAAAGAACCTGAACACATTCCAGAACAAGAATTATTGAAAGAAGGGTTCACTGCTGAGCAGATTCCAGAGCTGACGCTCTTTAAAGCGGTCGGCTGCGACATGTGTACCAATGGTTATAAAGGGCGTACAGGTATTTACGAAGTTATGCCCATTACCCCAACCCTCCAAGACCTTATAATGAAGAGCGCCAGTTCTCTGGACATCGCTAAACAGGCACAACGCGAAGGCATTCATTCGTTACGCCAATCAGCACTAAGAAAAGCCGCTGCAGGTGTGATAAGTTTAATGGAAGCCAACCGGGTCACAAACGCTTAGGATTATAATAAATGGCGACCGCAAGCAAAGATAAAGTCATTCTGGAGTTTGAATACACCGGCTTAAACCGCAAGGGTGCTAAGGTCAAAGGCCTGATGCGCGGCGAAAACGAAAAACAAATAAAAAGTCGACTGCGCGATCAAGGTATTACGCCAAAGCAAATCAAGAAAAAAGGTAAATCTCTGTTCGGTGATAAGAAAATAACCGGCGGCGATATTGCCCTATTTACGCGTCAAATCGCTACCATGTTGACCGCTGGTGTACCGCTGTTGCAGGGCTTGGAAATGGTCGCCAAAGGCACCGATCACCCAAAAGTTCGGGCCTTGATGCTGAATATTGCCAATGAAGTTGGTGCTGGCTCGCCGCTCGCGGCAACGCTGCGCAAACATCCTGATGTCTTTGATGACCTCTATTGTGACTTGGTCGATTCGGGCGAGCAGTCAGGCTCCTTAGAAAATATCTATGACCGTATCGCCACATACCGCGAAAAATCAGAAGCACTAAAAGCGAAGATAAAAAAAGCCTTGGTCTACCCTACTGCGGTTATTGTGGTTGCATTAGCAGTGACAATTATTTTGCTGATCTATGTGGTACCGCAGTTTGAAGCAGTATTTCGAGATTTCGGTGCGGAACTTCCGGCGATCACCCAGTTTGTAGTGAATCTGTCAGAAATAGTGCAGGCATATTTTCTCTATGTCCTGGTGGCATTGGTTGCTGCAGGCTGGTTGTTCAAGCGTGCCTACGCCAAAAGTCTAAAACTGCGCGATAAAGTCGACATTATCTCGCTAAAAGTGCCGGTGGTTGGTGACATCTTAAATAAAGCCGCTGTAGCGCGCTTCGCCCGCACCCTATCTACCACCTTTGCCGCCGGTGTGCCGCTTATCAGTGCTTTAGAGTCTGCCGCTGGGGCAACCGGTAATGCGCTCTATCGCGACGCGGTTTTACAAATGCGCGATGAAATCAGCTCCGGTATGCAAATGAATGTGGCCATGCAAAACGCCGATTTATTCCCCACCATGGCCACCCAAATGGTCTATATCGGCGAAGAAGCAGGTGCTCTAGACGATATGCTGGCGAAGGTTGCCGATATTTATGAGCGCGAAGTGGACGATTTGGTGGATAACTTAACCGCACTGCTCGAACCGATGATCATGGTGGTTATCGGTATCTTGGTTGGTGGTTTGATTGTCGCCATGTACATGCCGATCTTTAGTCTCGGTAAGGTGGTTGGTTAATGGCTTGGTTCGAACTCTATCCGGCCTATAGCTGGTGGGTAACTGCTTTTGGTACGCTTTTCGGTTTGGTGGTCGGTAGTTTTTTAAACGTGGTGATTGGGCGCCTGCCGGTGATGTTGCAACGCCAATGGCAGACCGAATGCGCAGCGCTCACCGATAGTTCGCCAACCACTGCACAGCAACAGCCTTTCAACTTAGCGGTGCCCAATTCGCGCTGCCCAAAATGCGATCATGCGATTGCTTGGTATGACAATATTCCAGTGCTCAGCTGGCTGCTATTAAAAGCCCGTTGTCGTAACTGCAATACACCAATTTCGGCGCGTTACCCGCTGATTGAACTCCTCACTGGTGTGGTGTTTGGGCTGCTGTGCTGGAATTTTGGGATCAACGGTGAATTTCTGATCTGGTGCCTATTTGCAGCGCTGCTCATCTGTTTGTTCTTTATCGACCTCGACCACATGCTGTTGCCTGATCAGCTCACCTATCTATTGCTGTGGCTCGGCCTCTTGTATGCGCTGTTAGGTGGCGCAGTGCCACTCACCGATGCGGTGATTGGTGCAATGGCCGGCTATTTAGCGCTATGGAGCGTCTACTGGGCGTTTAAACTGCTCACCGGCAAGGAAGGTATGGGCTATGGTGATTTCAAGCTGCTAGCGGCCTTTGGCGCATGGTTAGGCTACACGTTGCTGCCAGTCGTGGTGATTGCCGCGGCAGTAAGTGGTGCGGTACTAGGAATCATCTGGCAACGGCTGCAACGTGAGCGCCAAGGCCAACCGATACCATTTGGGCCGTTTTTAATTTGTGGTGGCGTGATTGCGCTGCTATGGGGCGAAGCTCTGTTAGCTAGTTACTGGCAGTGGCTGCTGCGCTGATGTACGTGGTGGGCGTGACTGGCGGTATCGGCAGCGGTAAAACCACCGTCACGCGACTGTTTGAGCAACTTGGTGTGGTTGTGGTCGATGCTGATGTGATTGCTCGCCACATTATGGACCGTGGTAGTCCGGCTATGCAGGCGGTGCAGCAACGCTACGGTGACCAGGCGCTGCACACCGATGGCAGCCTGAATCGCGCGTGGTTACGAGCGCATATTTTTGCTCACCCCGAGGAAAAGGCCTGGCTCAATCAACTGACTCATCCGCTCATTCGTGAGCAAATTCTGGCGCAATTACAGGCGGCGAAATCGTCTTATGTCATATTGTCAGCGCCGCTGTTGATCGAAAATGGCCTGCAGCAGTTCTGTCAGCGCGTGTTAGTGGTCGATGTTGATGAAGCGACCCAGTGTCACCGAACCGCTAACCGTGATAACGTCAGTAGTCAACAAGTCAAAGCGGTTATGGCGGCACAAGTCAGCCGTGAAAAACGACTCGAGCACGCCGATGACATCATCGATAACCGCGGTGATGTTGGCAATTTGCAACCACAAGTACAACAATTACATCAGCTTTACCTGCGACTCGCGTCGCAGTGATTGCAACCTGCGGTTTTACCGCTATGATAGAGCCTATGATCGATCACAAATCTGCCACAATTGTGTATGAATACCCGCTGCTTGAACGGGTACGTACCTACCTGCGCCTCGAACATTTGCTCGGTGTATTACAACCGCAGGCTGCTGTGGCTGCTGACAGCTACACGCGGTATTTCAATGCACTCTTTGCCATTCTTGATTTGTGCGAGCGCAGCGATGTACGTACCGATGTACAAAAAGATTTAGACCGTCGTAAGGTACAGCTCAAAGCTTGGTCGCGTCACCCCGAAGTAAACCAGCAGCAACTCGCTGAAACCGCTGAACGGGTACAACAGGCGTGGGCAGCCATGCAACCGATTAGCCGCGTTGGTAGCAGCCTCAAACAAGACCGTTTGTTGAGTGTGATTCGTCAGCGCTTCGCCATGCCCTGTGGCACCTGCAACTTTGATTTACCGCAATTACATTATTGGTTGCACTTGCCGCAAGCTCAGCGTGACGCCGATTGTCAGCGCTGGTGGCGCGAGTTTGAGATCTTATTTAACGGGCTGCAATTAGAACTGGAATTATTGCGTGGTCAAGCGCGCTTCAAACCGGTGGTTGCGCCCGGTGGTTTATTACAAGAAAGCACTGAGCCGCTGAGTTTACTGCGCTTAGAAGTGGACAAAGATTTACCCGCCTACCCGGTTATTAGCGGCCATAAACAACGCTTTAATATCCGTTTCTTGCGCTATGAACCGGCCGATGGCCGCGCTTCATACGATGGTGATGTGAGCTTTAATCTGGCGATGTGCCCGTAAGCATACTGACAATATCGCTATTAGCCTGCGGAAACTCATAAGCTGCTAGTTCATGCGCGGCAACCCAGCGCCACTCTTGCCCTTCAGCCTGACCAATCGCACCGCTGAAGGCTGTCACCCGCCACACATCCAGTACCACCTGCTTATCGGCATAATTGTGCTGCACCACGGTAAATGGCGTGGCCGCCTGCACCGTGATTTGGCATTCTTCGAGGAGTTCACGGCAAAGTGCCGCATAGACGGTTTCCCCAGCCTCTACTTTGCCACCGGGGAATTCCCATTTACCGCCTTGATGCAGATGATCAAGGCGACGACTGATATAAAACTGACCGTCGGCGTTTTCAATTACGCCGACCGCTACATGCACCCGGCTAGATTTTTCCATGGCATTGTTTGTACTTTTTCCCTGAACCACATGGGCACGGGTCATTACGCCCAACCTTCACGGCTTCAGCGGCGGCAGCTTGGCCGAGGCTATTGGCACCGCTGGTGGCAGACGCCTCATGCTCGAGTTGCTGACGCATAGCTGCGGCTTGCGCGCGGCGCTGCTCTTCCACGGCCTCAACATCTTGCTCGGTGCGCACGCGCACTTTACACAGAATACTGACCACGTCGACTTTCAACTCTTCCAGCATATCGGTAAACAATTCAAAGGCTTCGCGCTTATATTCTTGCTTAGGCTGCTTCTGCGCATAGCTGCGTAAATGAATACCTTGGCGCAAATGGTCCATGGCGGCCAAATGCTCTTTCCAATGCGAATCTAAGCTTTGCAACATGATGGCTTTTTCGAACTGACGTAGGGTGGCTGCACCCACTTGCAATTCTTTATCTTTATAAGCCAGCTCTAATTGCTCAAGGATACGCTCACGCAGGGTTTCTTCGTGTAATTTATCGTCGTCGTCCAACCATTGTTGAATCGGCAGATTGATAGCGAAATCAGCGCGTAAACGCTCTTCTAAGCCAGGGACATCCCACATCTCTTCGAGCGACTGCGGTGGAATGTAATCGTTGATGACGCGCTCAACCACATCGGCACGGATATTGGTGATGGCTTCAGAAATATCGCCTTCGTCGAGCAATTCGTTACGCTGTTCGTAGATCACGCGACGCTGGTCGTTAGCAACATCATCATATTCCAGCAATTGCTTACGAATATCAAAGTTACGGCCTTCAACTTTACGTTGTGCATTTTCAATCGCGCGGGTTACCCATGGGTGTTCAATCGCTTCGCCACGCTTCATGCCTAAGCGCTTCATCATGCCAGCCATACGGTCGGAGGCAAAAATCCGCATTAAGCTATCTTCTAACGATAAATAGAAGCGTGATGAACCTGGGTCACCTTGGCGACCAGAACGGCCACGGAGCTGGTTATCGATACGCCGTGATTCATGACGCTCGGTACCAACAATATGCAAGCCGCCAGCGGCGACCACGGCATCGTGCCGAACTTGCCAGGCTGATTTAACTTTCTCACGCTCAGCAGCACTTGCCTCAGCGCCTAATTTTTCTAGCTCAACCTGCAAGTTACCACCCAACACGATATCGGTACCACGACCAGCCATGTTGGTGGCAATAGTGACCGCACCCGGCATACCAGCATTAGCAACAATATCGGCTTCTTGGGCGTGGAACTTAGCGTTCAGTACGTTGTGCGGGATCTTGCGCTTCTTCAACTGCGCCGACAGTAGCTCAGAACTTTCAATCGAAATGGTACCCACCAGCACCGGGCGCTGCAGCTTACGACACTCTTCGATGTCGGCCACAATCGCTTCGTATTTTTCTTCGGCGGTAATAAAAATCAAGTCTGGGCGGTCATCACGGATCATCGGCCGGTTGGTTGGAATAACCACCGTTTCTAAGCCATAGATTGAGCGAAACTCAAAGGCCTCAGTATCAGCCGTACCAGTCATACCGGCGAGCTTGTTGTACAAGCGGAAATAGTTCTGGAAGGTGATCGAAGCCAAGGTCTGGTTTTCGTTTTGAATCGGCACGCCTTCTTTGGCTTCCATGGCTTGGTGTAAGCCTTCAGACCAACGACGGCCTTCCATGGTGCGGCCAGTGTGCTCATCAACGATGATGATCTGGTTATCTTTGACAATGTAGTCAACGTCGCGATGGAACAGGTGATGAGCGCGCAAGGCAGCATTCACGTGATGCAATAAGGTGATATTAGACGATGAATACAGCGAGTCGTTTTCGCCCAACATGCCGCGCTCTTGCAGAATCGCTTCAATGTGCTCTTGACCATTTTCAGTAAGGTGCAACGAGCGTGATTTTTCGTCAATGGTAAAGTCGCCTTCACCGCGCTGCTCTTCGGTATCTTCTTGGTCTTGCTTGACCAGCAGCGGCACGATGTCGTTCATTCGCTTATACATTTCAGAGCTGTCTTCAGCAGCACCGGAAATAATCAGCGGGGTGCGCGCTTCATCAATCAAAATCGAGTCAACTTCATCGACAATGGCATAGTTTAAGCTGCGTTGTACCCGGTCTGCCGGGCTAAAGGCCATATTGTCACGCAGATAGTCAAAACCGAATTCGTTGTTGGTGCCGTAGGTAATGTCCGCTTGATAAGCAGCACGCTTTTCTGCTGGTTGTAGGCCTGGAATGTTAAAGGCCACGGTCAAGCCGAGGAACTCAAATAACGGACGGTTCGTTTCAGCGTCGCGACGTGCCAGGTAGTCGTTCACGGTAACAATGTGCACACCCTTGCCACTCAACGCGTTGAGATAGGCGGCGAGGGTAGCGGTGAGGGTTTTACCTTCACCCGTGCGCATTTCGGCAATACGATTATCGTTCAAGATCATGCCGCCAATCAGCTGCACATCAAAGTGGCGCATATTGAACACCCGCACACTGGCCTCACGCACAGTGGCGAAGGCTTCTGGCAGAAGGCTGTCCAAGCTAGCACCATCGGCAACGCGTTGCTTAAACTCGCTGGTTTTGGCTTTGAGTTGCTCATCGCTGAGTGCTTTGTATTCAGGCTCAAGGGCATTGATGGCGATGACGTGGCGTTGCAGACCTTTTAAAATGCGATCGTTACGGCTGCCGAAAATCTTACGGAATAGACTACCAAACATGAGAAATTTAAGTCCTGTGGTTATGACCGCGAGCGCTGCTTAGTTCGCTTCGCGGTATACATATTTATACGGATCGATCTGCTTGTTATTGCGCAATACTTCGTAATGGACGTGCGGGCCGGTAGAACGACCTGTACTTCCGAGTATCGCAATTTGCTGACCACGAGTGACAACATCACCCTCTTTTACCAGCAGCTCCTGGCAATGTGCATAGCGGGTTTTGAGACCACCACCGTGGTCAACTTCCACTAGCTTTCCGTAACCATAACGCTCGCCAGACCAGGTCACTACCCCGGCACCGGTGGCATAAACACCAGCATTTTCTTCTAAGCTGGCAAAATCGAGACCTTTGTGCATGGCTGGATTGCCATTAAATGGATCCTTACGCACGCCGTACTGTGATGACATCCACCCAGACTTAACTGGCCGCCCAGCCACATAGCTCTCTGCAGAGATATTGTGACTCATCATCACTGATTCAAGGATGGCCAGTTGTTTTTGTTTGTCGGAGAGTTGCGCCAGCATGGCATCAATAGAACTCATCAATGCCGCCACATCGGTGGCTGGTGCGTCAATAATAGAGGCTTCGGGCCCACCCATGGCATCGCCAGAAGTTTGACTGAAATTGAATTCGCCGTTATCCACTTCAGCCACTGCCGCTAAGCGCTGGCCTAAAGCATCTAAACGGCGCATCTGCGCCTGCATTTCACCCATATAAATGGTCATTGCAGTCAGCTTCTTTTCCGTTTCGTCACGAAGTTGGCGAACTGCTTGTTCTTGTGCGGCAAGGGCAATTTGCTCAGCACCTATATTCTGCCGAGCTTGCTCGACATCAAGGACTGCTGGTTGCCATGGTTTGCTCATAGCAATCACGCCCAGCGCGGTGAGACCGGCTAGCGATAGCATCCGACGGCGCGTTAAGCGCACGCCGAATTTAACTTTGGTGCCTCGATAGAAGACTGATAAACTCATGTAATCTCTCGTAGTGAAACTTCGTGATAACTATATGACCCGTCACCATGGCACGTAATCGACTGAAAACAACGCAACAGCTCATGGTTGGTCAGCAACTACGACATTTTGCTGACTTTACCGAGCAACACGCCCGCTGGCAACAGCTAATGTGCGCGGCGTTAACCGAGGTTCAGCTCGCGCCACTGCGGGCTCAGGTACAAGTGCTCAATATTCGGGCGCATACCCTTATCGTTCAAGTCTCATCGGCTGCTGTAGCGCAGCGAATCAAGACTGTGCAAGGGCGCATTATAACGCATTTTGCTGATGGCGCTAGGCTAGAGATTAACGCGCTCGATCTACGAATTCAGCCAAAACCGTCAAATTCACCAGAAAAGGTAGAGAAACTAGAAGTAAAACAAGACGATACAGTCAGCAAATTACGCCAACAAGCACTGCTGTGCGAAGAGCCATTGCGCTCGCAATTACTGGCTTTAGCCGATAAGTATGAGCAAAGCTAGGGCTTATAATGCCCTAGCTGGAATGCTGTTACCAAAGGCAATGGGCGATTTCGCTTTGGCTTGTTCGAAGGTGACAAATTCCCACGCGTCTTGGTTTTCTAGCACCGCACGAATCAACATATTGTTGACCGCATGGCCGGATTTGTATGCCCGCAGCTCACCCAACAGGGCATAGCCACACATATACAAATCGCCAATAGCATCGAGGATCTTGTGTTTGACGAATTCGTCTTCGTAGCGCAAACCTTCGCTATTCAAAATACGGAATTCATCCAACACCACAGCATTATCAAAGCTTCCACCAAGCGCTAAATTATGCGCGCGCAGTTGCTCGATATCCTTCATAAAGCCGAAGGTACGAGCACGGCTGATCAGCTTGACAAAACTGTTGGTGTTGAAATCAAGGCGCATAGCCTGATTGGTATCAGCAATGGCCGGGTGATTAAAATCGATGGCAAAGTCGATCAAGAAACCACCGTCGTGCGGCAGTAACTCAGCCCATTTGTCGCCATCTTCAACCCGTACCGGCTGTTTAATGCGGATAAACTTTTTCGCTGCCTTTTGCTCTTCAATCCCTGCGCTCTGAAGCAGGTAAATAAAGGGGTGCGAGCTGCCGTCCATGATCGGGATTTCATGGCTGTCGACTTCAATAATGAGATTATCAATACCCATGGCTGCCAACGCGGCGAGCAAATGCTCAACGGTTGATACGCGCACGTTATCGTCGTTGATAAGACACGTACACAGGCGCACGTCCTTGACTAGCTCAGGGCTAGCAGGGATATCGACTGGTGGGTTCAAATCCACACGGCGAAACACCAGACCGGTGTTCACCGGTGCCGGCCGCAGCGTGAGCTGAACCTTGTTGCCTTTATGCAGGCCCACACCAGTGGTTGCAATTGGCTGTTTAATCGTACGTTGTTTAATCATCGTTGCTTCTCTTCTTACAAGTCTTTTGACCAGCAAAAGGCGCAATAGTCTAGCAAATAATCTGCTAAACCGCAATAAACAGGTCTAACCACTAGTCAGCTTGACGGCGCAAGAACGCTGGAATGTCCAGGTAATCTAGGCCACCAGTCGGTGCGGCTTTGCTCTTCGGAGCTGGCGCCACTTCGGCTTCCTCGTGTTCTTCTTCCATTAACGGCTCTTCGACAATACGACGGGCCGCCGTACCGTTATCATAACCACGGTTGTAACCGCCGCTACGCATGCCAGCGCTGCTTGCTGAAGTACCACTCACCACACTGATCTCTGGCTTACGCTCAGCACCAATACCGGTGGCCACCACAGTCACGCGCAATTCTTCTGACATTTCGGTGTCGATAACTGTACCCACAATAACTGTGGCATTTTCTGAGGCGAAGGCTTTGACAATGTTACCCACTGTTTCAAACTCTTCGATGCTCATATCCATACCAGCAGTAATGTTTACCAATACGCCGCGCGCGCCAGATAGATCGATATCTTCCAACAATGGGCTGTTGATGGCCATTTCGGCAGCTTCTTGAGCACGATCTTCACCGCGCGCAATACCGGTACCCATCATGGCAGTACCCATTTCACGCATGACCGTACGCACGTCAGCAAAGTCGACGTTGATCAAACCGGTTTTGGTGATCAGCTCAGCAATACCTTGTACTGCGCCTAATAACACATCGTTAGCGGCACCAAAGGCGTCTAGCAACGAGGTGCTCTTGCCGAGTACTTTCAACAGTTTCTCGTTCGGTACGGTGATCAGTGAGTCAACATAACGGCTCAGCTGCTTGATGCCCTCTTCGGCATAGGCCATACGCTTTTTGCCTTCGAACGGGAATGGCTTGGTGACCACGGCAACAGTTAAGATGCCCAGTTCGCGCGCTACTTCAGCTACCACTGGCGCAGCACCGGTACCGGTACCGCCGCCCATACCGGCAGCAATAAAGATCATGTCAGCGCCTTGGATTTTGCGCTTGATCTCTTCACGTACTTCTTCAGCCGCTTGACGACCGATTTCTGGGTTGGCACCAGCACCTAAACCTTTGGTCACATCAGCACCTAATTGGATGGTGGTGTGTGCGTCAAAG
Source organism: Pseudidiomarina mangrovi (assembly GCF_003999375.1). GTDB lineage: Bacteria > Pseudomonadota > Gammaproteobacteria > Enterobacterales > Alteromonadaceae > Pseudidiomarina > Pseudidiomarina mangrovi. The sequence continues at coordinate 99,090 of NZ_RJLC01000016.1, read as the reverse complement.
GCACGCAGTGATTGCGCGTCAGTGTTGGCTGCTACGAACTCGACCCCTTCAATGTTCTGTCGAATCATGTGTTTGATAGCGTTACCGCCGCCACCGCCCACGCCGATTACTTTTATGACCGCATCGGTATCAAAATCATCTAAGATTTGAAACACGTTTGGTACGTTTTGTTCGTCAGACATGTTGTTCTCCTTGTTACCTGCTTAGTGTACTACTTTTGTTATGACCCCTGAAACTAAAATTCGCCTTTAAACCATCCGCTTATGCGTTTCCACGCACCCATCACGTTGGCTTGATCAGCATCTTTTTGACGTGCTTGGACATCTTCCTGCCCGTAACGCAGTAAACCCACCGCCGTGGCGTAAGTTGGCTCTTGCACATAATCACTTAAACCCTGCATACCCAGCGGCGCGCCGAGGCGCACTGGCATGTGGAAAATCTCTTCAGCGAACTCAATCGCGCCTTCCATCAGTGGGCAACCACCGGTGAGCACGATACCGGCGGCGATTTGCTCATCAAAGCCACTGTTTACAATCTCATCACGTACCATTTCGAACAATTCTTGGTAGCGAGGTTCCACCACTTCGGCCAAAATATGGCGCTGCATAATGCGTGATGGCCGGCCACCCACCGATGGCACTTCAATGTTGTCGTCTTTACTGACTAATTCGCGCAGTGCACAGGCGTATTTGGTCTTAATTTCTTCAGCATGATTGAGCGGCGTGCGGAAGATCTTGGCGATATCATTGGTCACCTGATTGCCCGCTGCTGGAATCACTGCGGTATGGCGCAATACGCCTTGGGTGTAGATACAGATATCAATGGTGCCAGCCCCCATATCGACCAGTGCTACGCCCAAATCTTTTTCATCATCGGTTAGCACCGCATAGCTCGAAGCTAGTGCCGAAAAAATCAATCGATCAACACTGAGACCACAGCGCTCAACGGCTTTGGTAATGTTTTTGGCCATGTCGTTAGCGCAGGTAATAATGTGCACCTTGGCTTCCATGCGCACCCCTGACATGCCAATGGGGCTTTTTATGCTCTCTTGCGAATCAATCACGAACTCTTGCGGCAACACATGCAAAATGCGGCGCTCTTGCGCAATAGGAACCGACTTAGCGGCATGAATCACGCTATCGACGTCGTCTTGGGTCACTTCAGCCTCGTTAATAGGCACCATGCCGCTTTCATTCTGGCAGGCGATATGGCGGCCAGAAATGTTCAAATACACCGAAGCCACCCGACAATCAGCCATCAACTCGGCTTCTTCCACGGCCCGTTGAATCGATTGCACCACCAGGTTGAGGTCATTCACCCCGCCTTTGTCCATGCCTCGCGCGGTTGCAGCGCCGACGCCAATCACACTGATCTCACCGCCGGCGATCACTTCGCCAATCAGTGCCACCACTTTGTTGGTGCCAATGTCGAGGCCGACTACCATGTTCCGTTCTGCTGCTTTTGACATGCGCTCACTCTCTACTTAGGTTTATTCGGTTCACGCCAGCTCACCGCTACCCCGGTGTCATAACGTAAATCCACATACTCTATCGGCTGCTGCCGGTGGCTGCTCAGCTGCGGGTACATATCGATAAACCGCTGAACCCGCTCTAACAATGCTTCGCGCCCCAACCGCAACTGCAATCCTGACTGCAACACCACTTCCACCGCAAAGCGCTCACTCAAGCGCAATTCACTGACCTGATGCCCGTTCAGCTGCAACAGTTCTTGCACGCTGCGATACTGCGCCACCGTTTCAGCCACTGCGGTTTCTGGTCCGTAGAGGCTTGGCAGTGGCTGCGTCAGCACGCTGGTATCAGCTTCAAACACCTCAGCAGCGGTATTCACCAGCGCCTGCTTACGGCGATTGGAGTTCCAATGCGCCAGCGGTTGTTGCTCGACCACAAATACCCGTAATAAATCCGGCCATTCTTTGCGAATTGAGGCGCGATTGACCCACGCTAAACTCTCAACTTGCGTACGAATGGTATCCACATCCGCTGAGAAAAAGCTGCCCAACGGCTGTTGTACCAATACCGCGCGAACATCGTCGCTGCTGACATATTGCAGCTCACCTTGCACTTGCAAGCGGCGTAGCGGCACCTGATTGGCATCCATTGCCACTCGGTACAAACTGTACAAACCCAGCCCCGTACCAATCACCACGCTGACAAAAAAGCCAAAGCCCAGCCAAAATTGCCAACGTACCGTTGCCATACTACGCGTCGCTCAATGCCAAAATTCCGAGCACCAATTGCTCAAAATCCATACCTGTTGCGCGCGCAGCCATCGGCACTAAACTTTTCGCCGTCATACCCGGCACTAAATTCGCCTCTAACAAGCGATAGTGACCGGCGCTGTCACACATCACGTCAATACGCCCCCAGCCTTTGGCGCCAAGCGCCTTGAAGGCACTGAATGCCAACTTCTGCAGGGCTTGCTCAGCCAATGGTGAGAGTCCTGCTGGGCAATGGTATTGGGTGTCATTAGCCTGATACTTGGCGGCGTAATCATAAAATTCATGGCTGGTTTGCAGTCGAATAGACGGTAGAGCACGATCGCCAAACACCGCCACGGTATATTCTGGCCCAGCTAACCAGGCTTCCACCAATGCTTCGTCATCGTATTGGTGCGCCAGTGCAATGGCCGCGCTCAACTGTTCAGCACTACTGGCTGAACCCATGCCAATGCTGGAACCCTCTTGCGCCGGCTTCACCATCACCTTGCCACCTAGCGCGGCTAACAGCTCAGCACTATCGATGACATCACCCCGACGGATTACTCGGCTATCAGCAATCGGCAAACCGCAAGCCTGCCAAATTTGTTTGGTTTTGACTTTATCCATGGCCAAAGCGCAGGCCAAAACACCACTACCGGTGTACGGAATACCGAGATATTCCAGGGCGCCCTGAATGCTACCGTCCTCGCCGCCACGGCCATGTAAGACAATAAAAGCACGGTCAAAACCATGGTCGCGCAACTGATGTAAATCACGCTCAGCCGGATCAAAACCATGGGCATCTACGCCTTGGGCCTGTAACGCCTGTAATACCGCCGTGCCGGAGCGCAATGAGACCTCGCGCTCAGCGGAATGGCCACCCAGTAATACTGCGACTTTACCGAACTGCTGCATTAGTGACCTCCTTGACGCTGAGTGCCGAGCGCGCGCAAGCTGTCGGCTTGTAATTGGGTTTGCGCCAGCTCTTTCGCTAACGCCCCGATATTGCCGGCTCCTTGGGCAAATAGCATATCGCCGGGCTGTAAGACATCGGCCAATACCGCGAATAAGTCATCGTTACTGCCGACATAAATCGGCTCCATCTGCCCTCTGAGGCGCAAGGAGCGGGCCAAGGCGCGGCTATCGGCACCGCTGATGGGGGCCTCACCGGCACTGTAGACATCGAGTAACAACAGCACATCGACTTGGCTGAGTACCTGTACAAAATCATCGTACAAATCCCGGGTACGCGAATAGCGGTGCGGCTGAAAGGCCATCACTAAGCGGCGCTCAGGCCAACCCGCGCGAGCAGCAGCAATGGTGGCGGCAACTTCGGATGGGTGATGACCATAATCGTCGATCAACATCACCTGTTGCTCGGCAGCGCTATCTTGCGCATTCAAGGCAAACTGCCCGAGCACTGAGAAGCGCCGGCCAATGCCACCAAATTTCGCCAAGGCGCGCACAATAGCGCCATCATTAATTCCTTCATCACTGGCTACAGCAATGGCTGCCAATGCGTTAAGTACATTGTGGCGGCCCGGCAGATTGACCGTGACGGCCAGCGGCTGCCGATCATTACGGTGCACTAAAAAGTGGCTTTGCCCACCGTTTTGCTGATAGTCACTGGCACGTACATCGGCATCGTCACTGAAACCGTAGCTAATCAGCTGACGGCCAACGCGCGGTAATAAGCCGCGAATGACCGGATCATCCACGCACATCACCGCCAAACCATAGAACGGTAAGTTGTGTAGAAAATCGATGTAGGTATCTAATAATTTATTAAAATCGCCACCATAGGTGTCCATATGGTCGGCTTCAATATTGGTCACTACCGATACCATGGGTTGCAGATGCAAGAATGAGGCATCCGATTCATCAGCTTCAGCGATTAAATACTTGCTGGTGCCGAGCCTTGCATTGGTTCCGGCGCTATTGAGCAAGCCGCCAATCACAAAGGTTGGATCAAGATCGGCCTCAGCAAAGATACTGGCGATTAATGAAGTCGTGGTGGTTTTGCCATGGGTTCCGGCAATAGCGACACCGTGTCGGAAACGCATCAATTCGGCCAACATTTCAGCGCGCCGCACCAATGGAATAAATTGCTCTGCCGCTGCCACCAGTTCTGGGTTGTCAGCTTTAATCGCCGATGACACGACAATCACATCGGCACCTTTCACATTACTGGCTTGGTGGCCGATAAAAATCTCGGCACCAAACTCGCGCAGGCGCTGGGTATTGGTGTTTTCAGCAATATCTGAGCCGGCAATTTGATAACCTTGGTTCAATAATACTTCGGCAATACCGCCCATACCCGCACCACCGATACCGACGAAGTGAATACGTCGAACCCGACGCATCTCCGGTATGCTTACAACGGTGAATGGGGTGGTCTTATTCATCATACATTGGCGCCTGTTTTACTCAGTTCTGGATTAGCCCAGCGTTCACATTGGTTGACCACCGCAGCGGTGGCATCGGCTCGCGCAACCTGCGCGGCATTGCTGCGCATATGCGCACGTTTATCGGCATCGGCTAACAACGGTTGCAGCAGTTGCAGCAACGGCTGCAGTTGTAGTAATTGCGCTTGCGGTAGTACATAAGCGGCCCCGACCGTCACTAAGGCTTGTGCATTGGCTGTTTGATGGTCGTCGACAGCGTGTGGTAGTGGCACAAAAATCGCCGGCGTGCCGACCAGTGCCAGCTCCGCCACAGTTAATGCGCCAGCCCGACAAATCACCACATCGGCCTCGCTGTAGGCTTGGTGCATAGCATCGATAAACTCCACCACCTCAACCGCAGTAATGCCAGCTTGTTGATAGGCAGCGCGCACTTCCGCCACTCGGTCACGACCGCACTGATGCAGAATCTGTAACGGTAGTTTTTTCACCGCGGCGTTACCGGCAACTTGCGCCAGCGCCTGCGGTACGGCTTGGTTCAGTGCTTGCGCACCCAAACTACCACCCACTATTAATAATTTTGGTACTGCATTGACCGGCGCCGGTAAGGCCTGCAACCAGTCGGCACGCAGTGGATTACCGGTGACTTCGGCCTGCGGTAATTGTTGTTGAGCAGCAGCAAAGCCCAGCATCACGTGGCTCGCAAGCCGCGCCAGTAATTTATTGGTCAGCCCGACCACCGCATTTTGTTCATGCACCAACAGCGGAATGCCACACCATTTAGCCGCGAGCCCGGCTGGAGCGCAGACATAGCCGCCAAAGGTCAATACCAATTGAATACGTTCAGCGCGCAACAATTTACGGCATTGCCAAAACGCCTTGAACAAGGTCAACGGCAGCAGTAACTTGCGCAGCAGGCCATGGCCACGTACGCCCTGCATGGTGATGCTATGTAAGCTGAACCCAGCAGCCGGAACTACCCGTGACTCGAGTCGCCCTTCATCGGTGCCCAACCACTCCACCTGCCAGCCGTAACTGCGCAATTGCTCAGCCACCGCCAAGGCGGGGAAAACATGGCCACCGGTGCCGGCGGCTGCGATCAAAATACGATTCATGCGCGCCCTCCTCGACCCAGCGGTGCCACTCGCATGGTTGCCACCCGCACTTCGTAATCAACCCGCAACAAGAGGCCAATAGTGATACAGCTAATCAGTAGACTAGTGCCGCCGTAACTGACCAGCGGTAAGGTTAAGCCTTTGGTGGGTAACAACCCGGCTGCGGCACCAATGTTAACCATCGCTTGGAAGGCAAACCAAATGGCAATGCCATACGCAATGAAACCACTAAATTGCTGACCTTGGTGCAGAGCTTTGCGACCTAATTGCATGGCACGGAATACCAATGCGAACACCATCACCAGCACCAATAAAATGCCAGTAAAGCCAAGTTCTTCACCCACCACCGCCATAATAAAGTCGGTGTGCGCTTCGGGCAGGTACTGCAGCTTCTGAATGCTGTTGCCTAAGCCTTCGCCAAACCAATCACCACGGCCAAACGCCATTAAGCTTTGGGTGAGCTGATAACCGCTGCCAAAGGGGTCTTGCCATGGGTCGAGGAATGACACCACACGGCGCATACGATAAGGCTCTTTGATAATCAAAAAGGTCAGCAAAAAGGCCAATCCAATCATAATGGCGAAGAACTGCCACAGCCGCGCACCGGCCAAAAACAGCATGCCGGTGACAATACAAATCATCACCACCATGGAGCCAAAGTCAGGCTGTAACAGCAGCAGCCCAGCAAACACCATCAACACAAACAGCGGCTTGATAAAACCACGCAAGTTTTCTTGCACTTGGTCAAAGCGCCGGGTCAGGTAGCTGGCGATATACACCACAAAACACAGTTTGGCGACTTCAGCGGTTTGTAAGGTTAGTGGGCCAAGTTTGATCCAGCGTTTGGCACCATTGACTTCGTGGCCAATTAACAACACCACCACCAACCCAGCCAGCGCCGCCAGCAACATTGGGCCGCTCAAGCGATACCACCATTGCATGGGTAATTGCACGGTAATCGCCAAAAGCCCCAGCCCCAGCAGCAGATACATGCCGTGGCGGATCATAAAATAAAACGGATTCGCGGTGAGCCGTTCACCCACTGGGAAGCTCGCCGAGGTCACCATAATCAAACTGATCGCCAGTAAGCCTAAGCTTAACCACAGCATCACGCGGTCGTACATTAAGGTTTGTTGTGGCCACCAATAGTCGCGCACACGCAGCCATGGTGATTGTGCCGCCTCTGGCGCTTGAATGCCCAGTTCAAGTTGCTGTTCACGCGCCATAAAGGGCCTCCACAGCGGCGACAAATTGCGCTCCACGATGCTCATAGTTACGGAACATATCCAAACTTGAACAGGCCGGTGATAACAGTACCATGCTGCCCGCAGTCGCTAGTTTTTGCGCTTGCTGCACGGCTTCGGCTAAATCAGCAACACGTACCACATGATGGTGGAATGGCGCGATACGATCAGCATCTTTGCCAAACAGAATCAGCGTATTCACCTGCAGCAACGCGCTACGGAACTGACTGAAATCCTGCCCCTTGCCGTCGCCACCGGCAATCAGAATGAGTTGCCCCGGCACCAACTCGCGCACGCCCTGAATAGCCGCCTCGGCAGCACCAATATTGGTCGCCTTAGAGTCATTCACCCAGCGCACGCCATGCCATTCACCCACTAACTGACAACGGTGCGGTAAGGCTTGAAAACGCCGTGCCGCTGGTAAGCAGCGATCGATATCCACGCCAACCGCATGCACTAAGGCCAGCGCCGCTTGCACATTGAGTAGGTTGTGAATACCAGTAATTTGTAACTCGTTAGCGGCCAGCAATGGCTTACCGGCATAACTAATAAAGGCCTGCTGATGATGGCGCTCAATGCCAAATAAGGCCGGCGCGGTTTCATCACTGTAATCGCTGCCGAAGGTTAATTGCTGCTCGATACCTATTGCATGCGGTGCAGTGCTACGCTGGTCACGATTCCAGATCGCCATGCGCGCATGGCGATAAATTTGATGCTTGGATTCAGTGTACGAGTACAGGCTGCCATAACGGTCAAGGTGATCGTCGCTGATATTTAGGATAGTCGCCGCTTGTAATGTCACTTGGTGGCATAAGTCGAGTTGAAAGCTGGACAGTTCGAGCACGTAGATATCATGAGGCTGCGCCAATAGATCCAACACCGGCACACCAATATTACCACCCACAGCAACCTTAAGGCCGGCTTCGGCTAACAGCTCACCGGTCAAGCGGGTTACTGTTGATTTACCGTTCGAACCGGTAATACCAATGATCGGTTGCTGCACCTGGTAAGCGAATAAGTCGATATCACCAATGACTGGAATATCCGCATCCTTGGCTAGCTGAATGGCGGGGGTTCGCGGATCAATACCAGGGCTGAGAATAATCAGGTCCATACCCAGCAGCGTTACCGCCTCAAAAGCACCAAAATGCTGCTCGAGTTGCTCATCTAATTGGTGTAATTCAGCTAAACCCGGTGGTTCAACGCGACTATCAAACACACAGGGGCGTACCCCTTGCGCCAACAAATAACGCACACACGACAAACCGGTCTGGCCGAGCCCGACTACGGCAATGCTGTCATATTGTGTGATATCTGCTAGCTCACGCATGCGCTTAATCACTCTCTGTTAACGTAGTTTCAGTGTCGCCAAACCAATCAGCACAAACACCAATGATAAAATCCAGAACCGCACAATCACGCGGGGTTCAGGCCAGCCTTTTAATTCATAGTGATGATGAATGGGTGCCATGCGGAAAATGCGCTTACCGCGTAGTTTGTAGCTACCGACCTGTAACATCACCGACAGCGTTTCCATCACAAACACCCCGCCCATGATGAACAACACCAGCTCTTGCCGCACCATCACCGCCACCACGCCGAGCGCCGCGCCCAAGGCTAAGGCACCAACATCGCCCATAAAGACTTGGGCTGGGTAGGTGTTGAACCACAAAAAGCCCAAGCCGGCGCCGCAAATAGCGGTACAGAACACCAACAGTTCACCCGATAGCGGTAAATACGGAATATTGAGATAGGCCGAGAAGTTCACGTTACCCGAAGCATAGGCAAAGATACCCAGCGCGCCGGCCACCATAATGGTCGGTACGATAGCTAGGCCATCTAAGCCATCGGTGAGATTGACCGCGTTACTGGTACCGACGATGACAAAATAGGCCAGCACCACATAGAACATGCCGAGCTGCGGCATCACGTCTTTGAAAAACGGCACCAGCAGCTGTGTTTCGGCGCCCACCGTGGCGAAACCGTACAAGGTCACGGCGGCACTACCAGCTACCAGTGATGACCAGAAATACTTCCACTTACCCGGCAAGCCGCGCGAATTCTTTTGCACCACTTTGCGATAATCATCGACAAAGCCGACTATGCCAAAACCCAGCAATACCGCCAGCGCTACCAGCACATAACGGTTGCTCAAATCAGCCCACAACAAGGTAGAAATACTAATAGAAGCAATGATTAACAAGCCGCCCATAGTTGGTGTTCCGGCTTTACTTAAATGCGATTGTGGACCATCGTCACGTACCGCTTGGCCAACTTGTAAGTGTTGTAAATAGCGGATCAGCGCTGGGCCCATCAACAACGAAATCATCAATGCGGTGAGCACGCCCAAAATGGCGCGCATGGTCAAATAGGAGAAGACGTTGAAGAACGTCGCGTATTGCGTCAAATACTCAGCAAGCCAGACTAACATGGGTGCGTTCCTTGTGAGCGATCAAGGTGAATGAGATCGGCCTGCCGCTGTTGTAAAGCTACTACCACCCGCTCCATACGAGCGCTGCGCGAACCTTTCACAACCACGGTCACGGCCCCAGTGGCTTGCTGCACCGTAGTGATGAGCTGCTCAAGCAGGGGTTCAAATTGCGAAAAATGCTGTCCGGCCGGTGCGCCAAGCACATCACTGGCACTTTGACTCAGCACCCCAAAGCTATACAGGTAGTCAATACCGCAGTGCTTGGCGTGCTCGCCGACCTGCTGATGATACTGGCGCGCGTCGCTACCGAGCTCGCCCATATCGCCCAACACCAAAATGCGTAAACCAGCTGCTTGCGCAAGCACATCAATAGCGGCTTTCACCGAGCCGACATTGGCGTTGTAGCTATCATCAATGACTCGCAAATTAGCGTTCAAAGTGATCACATTCATCCGTCCAGGCACCGGTTTTAACTGCGCTAAAGCCTGCGCTGCAGCAATGCCATCACAGCCTAACGCAAGCACCGCGCCCAGTGCCACTAAGGCATTGTCAACGTTGTGTAAACCCGGCAAATTCAGTTGTACCGGCAAGGTTTGCGGCTGGCCATCAGCCAATGCTGCGGGAATGTGGGCAACAAACCGCGCGCAGCCTTGCGCATCAAACTCAACGGCGCTAGCGCGCAGGTGTTCTGGGTCGCTGCTGTCGCGGCCAAACATCATGTGCTTGCGGCCAGCCAGTTGCTGCTGCCAGGCCGGCGCAAACTCCGAAGCTGCGGGGGTGAAACACCAACCATCAGCGCTGAGGCCGCGGAAAATTTCAGTTTTAGCGCGAAACACCCCATGCACACTGCCAAAACCTTCCACGTGCGCAGGAGCAACGTTATTGATAATGGCCACATCAGGGCGGGTTAACCCCGTGGTATAGGCTATTTCGCCAATATGATTGGCACCTAATTCAATCACCGCATAACGGTGTTCTGGGGTGAGCCGCAGCAAGGTCAGTGGGCAGCCAATATCGTTGTTAAAATTACCGGCGGTCGCCAATACGTTACCTTGGGTGGCCAACATCGCGGCCATCATTTCTTTCACCGTGGTTTTACCGCTGCTACCGGTAATGGCAATAGTGAGCGGTTGTACCGCCGCTTTAACCGCAGCACCGAGCTGTCCTAGTGCATGGCGGCTGTCCTCAACGACAATTTGCGGCACCTGCGCCAAACTGGCGCTGGTTTGCCGTTGCTCCACCAATAGCGCCGCAGCACCGGCTGTAACGGCTTGATCTAATAGCGTATGGGCATCAAAGTTAGCCCCCTTCAGCGCCACAAACAGGCAGCCAGGAGTGAGCTGGCGAGTGTCGGTACAGACACTATCAATGCTGATGGCATCACCAAACAGTTGGCCATCTACCGCGCGACACACCCAGTTCAGATCGGTTTTGATCATGACTGTGCCTCCGTAATCGATGACTGGCCATCGGCCACCGCTGCAACCCAAGCGGCAACCACAGCGCGTTCGTTATACGGCAGCCGCTGCTGACCAATAATTTGATAATCTTCGTGGCCCTTGCCGGCCAGTAGCACAATATCGCCGGCTTTGGCATGCGAAATAGTCGCCATCACCGCCTGCTCGCGGCCATGCTGCACAATCACCTGCTCGCGTTGCAACATGCCAGCCATAATGTCGGCAACGATTTGCTCGGCCGGTTCACCGCGTGGGTTATCATCGGTGACCACCACGCGGTCGGCATATTTAGCCGCAACGGCACCCATTTGCGGGCGCTTGCCGCGGTCACGATCACCGCCACAACCAAACACGCACCACAAGGTGCCGCGACAATGGCGGCGCAAGGCAATCAACACCTGCTGCAGGGCATCTGGAGTGTGGGCATAATCAACAATCACTAACGGTTGTTGCGCACCTGCATGGAACGTTTCCATGCGCCCAGGCACGGCATGTAATTGTGGTACCGCGGCAACGATATCCGCCACCGGGTAGCCCAAGGCATGCACGGCAGTCACTGCGGCTAGCAGGTTATACACGTTGAAGCCACCCAGTAACGGCGACTGCACGGCATAGGCGTGGCTGCCAACATGCACTTGCATGGCGGTACCGTGGTCAGCAAATTCAATGGCGCTGGCCCACACTGCTTGGCTATGTTGCTGCGGCTGACAGCTAATGCGCCAGCTATCGCTGCGATCTGGCAGCCATGCGGTTAACGCGCCATCATCAACGTTCAAAATACTGATTTCGGTGTCTAGCTCGGTAAACAGCCGGCGTTTGGCACCAGCGTAATTGCTCATGGTGCCGTGATAATCCAAATGGTCTCGACTAATGTTGGTGGCAATGCCCACTTTGAAGGCAATGGCTTCAACCCGGCGCTGCACCAAGGCGTGCGACGACACTTCCATGGCCACCGCCTGCGCGCCTTCGGCCACCAGCTGGGCCAAGCGCTGTTGCACCGCAATGGCATCGGGAGTGGTATGGCTCTCGGCTAACAGCCGACCAGGGAAACCACTGCCGGTGGTGCCAATTACTCCGGCTTTGCAACCCAACTGGGTTAGCAATTGGGCAATTAAATAGGTCACTGAGGTTTTGCCGTTGGTGCCCGTTACCCCAATCACTGCTAGGCGGCGCGCTGGCTCACCAAAAAATCGAGCAGCAATAAACGATAGTTGATTTTTTAGTTGTGGCAGTTCAACTAACGTTGCGGTACCGCGCATCGATACCCCAACGCTTTCTGATTCGGCCAGCACCACCTGAGCGCCAGCAGCAATAGCGGCATCGATATAATCGCGGCCATCGGTCTGATAGCCCGGCACTGCCACAAAGGCATCACCTGGCGCGACTTGCCGGCTATCGAGCTTTAAGCCCGCTACTTGTTGGGCCGGTAGCTCGAGCGGATAGTCAGGGAGTAGCTGGCGTAGACTAATCACTTGGGCCTCCAAAACCAGCTACACGCAGCTGGGTGTCTTCTAGGTTATCGGGAGTCACGTTCAATAATCGCAGCGCGTCGCCCATCACTTCGGCAAACACCGGTGCCGATACGTCACCACCGTAATAATCATCGCCGCTAGGCTCGTTAATGGTGATCACAATGGATAACCGAGGGTCGCTGACCGGTGCCACGCCGGCAAACAAGGTTACATATTCATCACCGTACCCACCGGCAATAGCTTTGCGCGAGGTGCCGGTTTTACCAGCTACACGGTAGCCGCGTACTCGAGCACGCTTAGCCCCGCCTTCTAACACGGTGTTTTCCAGCATACCCAATACCGCTTGCGCAGTTTCGGCACTGATCACCTGTTGCCCTGCCGGTTCGCCTTCTCGGCGCTGAATGGTCAGTGGCACCCGTACACCGTTGTTACCAATAATGGCGTAGGCTTGGGCCAACTGCAGCGTGGTCACCGACAAGCCATAGCCGAACGACAAGGTGGCAATTTCAAAATCAGACCAGCGCCGGCGGTCCTGTAAAACGCCGAAGCTTTCACCTAACAAGGCGCTGCCGGTGTCATTACCTAAGCCCAGCGCTGCATAGGTTTTCATCACGTTATCCACGCCCGCAGCCAAAGCTATTTTGGCCGAACCCATGTTGCTGGAGGTTTCTAACACTTCACTGATACTCAGCAGCCCACGGTTTTGCGGGTCGCTGACCCGACGACCACCAAGGCGCATCCAGCCCGGGCTGGTATCAATCATGTCGCCAGGCTTAATCACCCCAGCTTCTAACCCGGCTACCACCGCTAACGGCTTCATAGTCGAGCCTGGCTCGTAGGCGTCGGTAATGGCACGGTTGCGCAGCCGATGGGCTTGCAAGTCGGTGCGGTTGTTCGGGTTATAGGACGGGCTGTTGACCATCGCTAAAATTTCGCCAGTTTTTATGTCCAGAATCACCGCTGAGCCCGAAGTTGCTTGGTGATAGCGCACGGCTTTCTTCAGTTCAGCATAAGCTAGTGATTGCAGGCGCTGGTCGATACTCAGCGTCAGTTGTTTTGGTTGTTGCGCTTCCGTCACGCTAATTTCTTCAACAACCCGTCCTTTAGCATCCTTGCGATACACCCTCTCGCCTGGTGTGCCAGTGAGCATGGCATCGTAGATGGCCTCAAGGCCTTCAATGCCACGCCCATCAATATCGGTAAAGCCAACCACGTGGGCACTGATTTCACCGGCCGGATAAAAACGCCGTGATTCAGTTTTCAAATTTACTCCGGGGATATTCAGCTGGCGCACAAACTCCGCCACCGCTGGTGTCACCTTGCGCTCCAAATAAACAAAGCGCCGCTGCGGGTCGTCCACTTTGCTCAGTAAGCTATTCACGTCAACGCGGAACACTTCGGCTAGCGCCAACCAACGCTCGCGATTGAGCAAGCCGTTGCCTTCGTGCACCCGCTGGGGGTCGGCCCATACGGTTTCCACCGGCACGCTGATGGCTAACTCACGGCCGTTGCGATCCATAATTGAACCGCGCTGCACCATAGTTGAATCGGCCCGTAATGAACGACGGTCGCCCTCAACAATCAGCCGTTCTGGCTCAATCACCTGAATATAAGCGGCGCGTGCCACCAATGAGCTAAATACCAAGGCCAAAACGCCCAAGGCAAAATAGAAGCGCCCGCTACCTAAGTGCGGCTGCAGCTTCTTGCCATTGCGTTTGGCGCGAGTTATTGCCATGGTACTAGCACCTCCTGCTTGCCTTCCGGACGCACCATATCGAGTTGTTGCTCAGCAATGCGTTCTACCCGGTTGTGTTCAGTCAGGGTGTTCTGCTCAATTTGCAAATGACGGTATTCAATGTCGAGGTCGTCACGCTGTGATAACAGTTGATCGCGCTCCATAGTCAGCAAGCGGTGACTGTGCGAAATGTAAATCACCCCAAGCGCAGAAATCACGATCGCCATACACAACAAAACCAGCATCCAGTGCTGGCGTAAATCAGTGAACATGACACTGAGCAATCCGGGTACGCGGCTAGGTTTCATAAGCTAACCTCGCAGCAATGCGCAACACCGAGCTGCGGCAACGCGGATTGGCCTGAATTTCGGCAGCGGACGGCATAATTGCCTTGCCAATCAGCTTGAGGGTTTCGCTGCGCTCAATCTGGTCATTGCGCAGCGGCATACCTTTCGGTAGCGCTTTGGCTTGGCTCTTGCCGCGCATAAAGCGCTTCACCAAACGGTCTTCTAGGCTATGGAAACTAATCACCGCCAAGCGCCCACCCGGCTTTAACCCGGTGACCGCGGCTTCTAGGGCCTGTTCAATTTCGTCCAGCTCACCATTGATGTGAATGCGAATACCCTGGAAACTGCGGGTGGCTGGGTGCTTGTGCTTGTCTTTGAACGGCACCGCTTTACTAATTAGCTCGGCCAGTTCACGGGTGGTTTGCAGCGGTTGCTCAGCCCGTTGCGCTACTACCGCTTGGGCAATGCGCCAGGCAAAGCGCTCTTCGCCGTATTCGCGCAGTACAAAAGCAATTTCATCGGCACTAGCACTGTTGAGGAAATCTGCCGCGGTGGGGCCGCGACTGGTATCCATGCGCATATCCAGTGGCCCTTCGCGCATAAAGCTAAAGCCACGCTCGGCGTCGTCTAATTGTGGGGAAGACACACCAAGGTCAAACAAAATACCGTCTAGTTGCCCAAGCAATTGCTGCTCAGCCAATACCTCACCAAGTTGTGAGAACGGCGTGTGGATAATCTGAAAACGCGGATCAGCGAGTAAGGGTTGTGCTGCAGCAATCGCGGTGGGGTCGCGATCAAGCGCTATCACACGGCCTTTATCAGAGAGTTGAGCAAGAATAGCGCGCGTGTGCCCGCCCCGACCGAAGGTAGCGTCAAGGTAGATTCCGTCGGCACTGATAGCAAGAGCGTCAACTGACTCTTGCAGCAGCACCGAGACATGTTGCGGTGCAGTCGCCATTATAATGAGAAGTCTTGTAGTCGATCACTTAGGGCCAAATCGTCTTGTTGCTCAGCAGCCATATCGACCGCAATTTGCGCTTGCCATGCTTCTTCTGACCACACTTCAAACTTATTGAGCTGACCAATAATCATGATCTTTTTGCTCAAATCCGCATGTTGACGCAGGGTTGGTGCAATCAAAATACGGCCGTTCTTGTCCATTTGGCAGTCTTCGGCATGACCCAGCAATAACCGCTGGAGACGACGCTCAGCGGGGTTCATACTGGATAGTGTGGTGAGTTTTTGCTCAATGATTTGCCATTCCGGTAACGGATACAGCAACAAACACGGCTGTTTGATGTCAATGGTGCACACCATGTGGCCCTCACAGTCAAGCAACAGGCTCTGCCGATACTTTGACGGTATCGCCAGACGACCTTTGTCATCAAGACTGAGTGCAGCTGCGCCACGAAACATAGATTGATCCACAATTATCCACTTATCCCCACAATGTGACAGTCTAGGTGGCGTTTTGTCCTACTGTCAAGTGGAATTCAGCGAATAACCGACGGCGCTTGGAGTTTGGCTCCGAGCGCGCTGGGCAATATGTTTGTGGGTAATTGATAACAAAGGAAAAACAACAGAAAAGAGGGAAGTCAACCGCTAAGCCGGGTTCTGTCGTGGACAATCATTCATCTAGCCGTGCAGTCACCTGCACGTTCAAGCAGTCTACCCGGGTTCAACGCGGGCCGCGCCAATGAACCCCTATTTGACCTTGCTCCGGGTGGAGTTTACCGTGCCACGAACTGTTGCCAGTCGCGCGGTGCGCTCTTACCGCACCCTTTCACCCTTACCTGATCCTGCTTGCGCAGGCCATCGGCGGTTTGCTCTCTGTTGCACTAGTCGTCGGCTCACGCCGCCCAGGTGTTACCTGGCACCCTGCCCTATGGAGCCCGGACTTTCCTCCCCTTTGCTTGCGCAAAGCAGCGATTGCCTCGGTTGACTTCCGCCGCGCATTCTACGCGTTATCGGCGTCTAGAGCCAGTTGATATAAGGTATTTTTACGCAGTCCGTGGATTTCAGCCGCTAACGCCGCCGCCTTCTTTAATGGCAGCTCTTTGCGCAGTAAATTTAGGGTAGCCATAGCAGCAGTTGGATCGTCATCGTCACTGCTTGGCACCGCCCCCGCCAGCATCAATACCATCTCACCACGCTGCTGGTTGCTATCGGCCAGCACCAGCTGTTGCACCTCGGCAATAGAGCCACTCAGGTAGGTCTCAAATTGTTTGGTCAGTTCGCGCGCTAACACCAGCTGACGCTCTGCGCCAAATACCGTCAGTAAGTCAGCCAAGCTATCGACAATACGGTGAGGAGATTCGTAGAACACCATGGTCCGTGGTTCGCTGATCAAAGCCTGCAATACTTTGCGGCGTTGCTGTCCTTTGGCCGGCAAAAAACCCTCAAAGCTAAAACGGTCAGTCGGTAAGCCCGCACCAGATAGCGCCGTGGTAATGGCGCACGGGCCGGGTAACGCCACCACTTTCAGCCCAGCGGCACGGCACTGTTGCACCAGTACGTAACCGGGATCGCTAATCAACGGCGTGCCAGCATCACTGATTAAGGCAATGCTGTCGCCGCTGCGCAGGCGCGCCATCACCGCTTCAACCCGTTGCCGCTCGTTATGCTCGTGCAGGGCAAACAATTCGTTGCGCACGCCTAAATGCTGCAACAATTGTCCGCTATGGCGGGTATCTTCGGCGGCAATGGCTTGTACTTCGCGCAGCACCGCAATGGCGCGCTCACTAATATCGGCTAAATTACCAATCGGTGTTGGTACAATATAGAGCGTTCCGCAACTGGCATCAGCCATGTAAACCCCTTGTAAGAATGCCCCATGCGCGTTGTGTCAGGGTGGCGCACAGTTTATAGTAGAGGTCATAACGACCCGACCCAGAATAGGTGGTATTGTGCCAAAGAAGTTGCTGCTATGCATGCTGATTATTGGCTTAACCGGTGGCTTAGTGGGCTGCCAAAGTGCCGGCCCGCGTGATCCCGATCGCACCAATGCGGACAACGGTCAGCCATTACCACGGGCCAGCGATGAATTGGCGCTCACCGATCAGCAAGCGCGAGTGGATGTTGAGGCCTTGCTGCAACGCGCTTACAGCAGCGATAGTCATGAGCGCACCGCACTGTTATTGCAAGCGGCCACGGCGCTACAGTACCAGCAACAATGGCAACAAAGCGCCAGCGTTCTCAGCCAACTGCAACAACTGACACTGGTGAGCCAAGAACAGCAGCACCAGCTGGCCCTGTTAAATGCCCAATTTGCCGCGCAACAAGATTACTGGCAACGCGTCGATGAACTCCTAAAACCGCTGCTACAACCACAACTTACCCCCTATAACAGCGAGGCCACCCTGCGCTTAGCGCTGCGCAGCGCTACGGCACAGCAACAATGGCAAGTTGCCGGGCAAACTATCTTGCAGCTAGCTGAGCGCCGTGAGTTGAGTAGCGAGGAACTATGGCAGACCTTACGCATGGTGCCACAGCCGCAACAGCTCGCGCCGTCTAATCAACCACAGGTGGCTGCTTGGCGTGAACTACTACTGAGTATTCACCAGGGTCTTGAAACGCCCGCATTAATGCCCGCGTTGTTACAGCAATGGCAACAGGCGCATCCGCGCCATCCCGGTAGCGCTGTGGTCGCCCAGTTAACCCAAGTGGAAGTGCATGCAGAACAACGGCTCGCGTTGGTGTTGTTGCCGCTGACGGGGCAGTTTCGTGAACAAGGCCAAGCGGTACTAGACGGCATGGTGATGCGCCTAGCCGCAGATACCAGTCTGACGCTGCAAGTCATAGATAGTAATCAGTTTGATTTCGCTACCCTGCCAGAAGTATTGCAACGTTATCAAGCGGAGGTTTTAGTCGGCCCGCTGCTGCGTGACGAGGTTGCACGAGTGGATGCCAGCCTGCTACCGGAGGAGTTAACCTGGCTCAGTTTGAACGAACCACAGCAACTGTTGAGTAGCACACCACCGGGCTTTTTGTTTTTTGCCCTAGACCCAGAGACCGAAGTGCAGCAAGCCGCTGAGTTTTTGGCCAGCAAAGGCTATCAACGGCCACTGATTTTGGCCCCCGATAGCAATCGTGGGCATAGCCATATTGAGTTGTTCACCGAACAATGGCAACGTTTTCAACCCAATCGACCGGTCGCAAGTGACGTGTATCGCAACGCCGATGACATGAAAGAGATTGTGCAGGAGCAACTTGGCGTCAGTGCCAGTGAAGCCCGAATCAACCAAGTCAAAATTGCCGCTGGTCGAGTTATTGTCGATGCGCAAGCACGCAGCCGCGCCGATATTGATGTTATCTATCTGGCCGGCAGTATTGAACATACGCGCTTACTAAAGCCATTTATTGACGTTAATATTTCGCCCTTTATGCAACCCATTCCGGTGTACGCCAACTCGGCTAGCCATTCGGCTCGTGATGCCATCAGCGAGAACGATTTAGACCAAGTGCATTTCAGTGAAGCGCCGTGGCTATTGCCTGATCACCCGCGCTATACCGAATTACAGCAGCTGTTAGAGCTGCGTCGTAACTGGGGCTATAATTTGGCGCGCTTAGCCGCTTTTGGTCATGATGCTATGTTGCTGAGTGCGCGCAGTCCTTGGTTAGCCGCAGTACCGGGGTTCAAGCTCAGCGGCTTAACCGGGCAGTTATCCAGCCAAGCCAGTGGTAAAGTGCAACGGCAATTAAAGTGGGCACGATTCGCTGGCCATACGGTAGTCCCGGTACGCTAGGCATTCACTGAAACAGAGGTAACACGGATGTTACGACACCAACAAGGCCGCGAAGGCGAAGACTTAGCCCGGCAATTTTTAGAACGCCAAGGGCTGACCTTCGTTGAAGCCAACTTTAAATGCGATATCGGTGAGATTGACCTGGTGATGCGAGACCGCAGATGCTGGGTGTTCGTAGAAGTGAAGTATCGCACCTTAGATGATTTTGCCAATATTTTGGAACAAATTCGCCCCGCGCAATGTCAACGCATTCGGCAAGTGGCGCAATTGTACGTGATACAAAAGCGCCTGAACGAACACCTCACCCCCATGCGCTTTGATGTGGTGGCGGTGGTTGACGCCTTGGAACAATTGTACTGGCTGGAAGACGCTTTTTAATCGAGATAGTAAAGGATAGTTATCATGCAGCAACAGGTTAAGAGCATTTTTACCGAGTGCATTCAAACGCAAATCGCTGCCGCTGATTTACTGCAAGATTCATTGATGCAGGCCGCCGAGCTGCTGGTCAATACCTTGTTGAGTGGCGGTAAGGTGTTTTGCTGTGGTGAACGTATGGCGCACGCTTCGGCACGGCATTTTGCCCATATTATGCTGACTGGGCTGGACTTTGAACGGCCGCCCTTTGCCGTTACTGCGCTGCATGCTGATTTCGGTGCCCGTGAGCATGAATACACCTTTGCGCAGCAGATTTTACCCAGCGGCCAAGCCGGTGACTTATTGATTGTACTCAACGCCAGTGCCACTGCGCCACGTGTGTGTCGGGCTATGGAAGCCGCGGTATCACGCGGTATGTTGATTGTGGCGTTAACCAGTGAAGCCGATCAGCAAGTAGCGGGCTTAATGGGCCCAGAGGACGTTGAGATCCGTATTCCCTCACGCAACAGCGCACGTGTCAGTGAGTTGTTGTTACAGCTGGTCAATATGCTCTGTAGCTTGAGCGAACAGCAAATTTTTCCACAGGAGTTAGACACATGAAAAGGTTGAGTCAACTCGCGCTCATTAGCGCCTTAGTAATTATCTTGTCAGGTTGTGTGACCGCTATGGTCGGGGCAACCGCTATTGGCATTTCAGCGGCCACCGACTCTCGCACCGTCGGTACTCAAGTCGATGACAGCGCCATTGAAATACGCGTGATTGCTGCTCTAAAAGGCGAAGAACGACTCGATAACAGCCGCATCAAAGTGGTTGGTTTCAACGGTGCTATTTTGTTGATTGGTCAGGTGCCATCAGCAGGGTTGAAAGACTTTGCCGGTAAATTAGCCCGTGATAGCCGTGGTGTGGTGCGCGTGCACAACGAAATACGCGTGCAAGAAGTCATTTCCCTGACTACGATCTCCAACGACACCTGGCTGACCAGTCGCATCAAAACCAAGCTACTGGCCGATGACAATGTAGAAGGTGGCAAAGTAAAAGTAGTCACCGAAAACGGCGAAGTATTTTTAATGGGCTTGATTGACGCGCAACAAGCCGCGGTTGCGGTTGATTTAGCACGCAATACCAACGGTGTCAGCCGCGTGATCGACGCTTTCGAAATTCAGTAGTGACTAACTACTTCACTACTTTAAGATGCGGCGCTGCAGGTTTGGGCGCCGTTTCTGTTTCTGGCTCTGGCTCACTCATCGGCTCAACCGTGTCATAGCCTGGCTCGTGTTCAAACAGACTACCGGCACCATTTTCCCGCGCATACAACGCCAACACCGCAGCCATAGGCACAAACACCTGATGGGGCTTACCAGAGAAACGCGCATTAAAGGTCAGCTGATCGTTGCCAATGACTAAATTGGCTACTGCAGTCGGAGTAATGTTCAACACGATTTGGCCATCCTGCACAAATTCCCACGGCAACTGGCAGCCGGGGATCTCAGCATCGACCACTAAAAACGGGGTGAGTTGGTTATCGAGGATCCAATCATACACCGCGCGGACCATGTAGGGCCGACGCGGTGTCATTGCTAGTTCACTCATGAGCGAGCTAGGTCGCGCTCAATTTCAGTCAGTGACTGTTGGAACGCTTCACGCTCAAATACGCGTACCATGTAGGCTTTTACCGCTTTTGAGCCAGCACCATCAATGCTGATGCCGTATAGCGGCAAACGCCATAACAGTGGCGCTAGGTAGCAATCCACTAAGCTAAACTCTTCACTCATAAAGAATGGCGAATCAGCAAAGATTGGTGCTAACGACAAGATACCTTCGCGCAGTTCTTGGCGCGCCGCTTCGGCCGCTTTACCACCTTTCATGATGGTGTTGGCCAAGGCATACCAATCACGGTCAATGCGGTACATCATCAGTCGGCTGGTACCGCGTGCCACTGGATACACAGGCATCAGTGGCGGGTGCGGAAAACGCTCATCCAAATATTCCATGATGATATGGGCGTTATACAGTACCAAGTCACGGTCTACTAACGTAGGGAGCGCATCTTCATACGGATTCAGCTGCATCAGATCTTCGGGTCGATCATTCGGATCAACAAAGCAGATCTCAACACCTACACCTTTCTCCGCCAATACAATGCGTGTTTGATGACTACGCAGGTCATCCTTGCCTGCATACAGGGTCATCACCGAACGTTTGTTTGCCGCAACCGACATGTCTTTCTCCATCATACTTACTTCACGTCTTTAAAGAATTCGCGCTTCAACAACCACGCTAAAATCGTAAAGACCAACAGGAAACCAAAGCTATACCAGCCAATACGACGTTGCTCAAGCAGCATCGGCTCACCGGTGTAGACTAAGAAATTGGTCAGGTCATTCATTGCTGTATCGAACTCTTCGGTGGTCAGCATGCCGCTACCGTCGGTTTTAATACCCACGTACACGTCTTGCATTTCACCATCAATCATTCGCGATTCGTAGGTTTTGCGCGGCACGCCTTGCAGCTCTTGCAATACATGCGGCATACCGACATTTTCGAACACCGTATTGTTCACGCCAAATGGACGGGTTTCATCCACGTAAAATGAACGGAAGTAGGTGTACAACCAGTCAGCACCACGTACCCGGGCAACCAGAGTTAAATCTGGCGCTGCAGTACCAAACCAGGCATTGGCTTGCTGGGTTGACATGGTGTTGGTGATCAAATCACCTACTTTCTCACCAGTAAATTGCAAGTTAGCAGCGCCAATATCTTCTGGGATCTCAAGGTCACGGAAGGTACGGTTATAACGCTGGTACTGCATTTGGTGACAGCCCAAGCAGTAGTTCATGAACAACTGGGCACCACGCTGCAATGACTCTTTGTCGTGCAAGTTCACATTGGCTTTGTCCAACGGCACGGTTGGGCCAGCAGCAAGGGTTGCTACTGACCAAGCAGATACGGCCGCCAACAGACAGGTTTTCAGTAATTTGTTCATCACTTGGTGATCCTCTCTGGAACTGGCTTAGTCTTCTCATGCTTACTGTAGAACCACAGCAAGATAAAGAACGCAAAGTACAGGAAGGTGAATACCCGCGCGAAGAAGGTATACACTTCAGTCGCTGGTTTCACACCCAAGTAACCCAACACCACAAAGCTCACGGTAAATACCGCTAAGTTAATTTTGTGGATGTTGCTGCGGTAGCGAATTGAACGCACTTTGCAGCGGTCAAGCCACGGTAACAGGAACAAGAACACAATGGCGGCGAACATCAAGATAACGCCCATCAGCTTGTCTGGTACCGCACGTAAAATCGCGTAAAACGGCGTGAAATACCACACTGGCGCAATGTGCGCAGGAGTTTTCAACGGGTTCGCTGCTTCAAAGTTTGGTGGCTCTAAGAAGAAGCCGCCCATAGCCGGAGCAAAAAACAACACGTAACAGAAGAACGCCAAGAAGATACCGATACCGACCAAATCTTTAACGATGTAGTACGGGTAGAACGGAATCGCATCAACAATGTCGTATTTCTTGGTGAAGCGCTCATGGAACTCAAATTTCGGTTTTTCTGAGTCTGGTACTGAACCCTTCGGCTTCTTAATAGAAATACCTTCTGGGTTGTTTGAGCCGACTTCGTGCAGCGCGATGATGTGTAAGAACACCAAAATTACTAGCACCAATGGCAGCGCAATCACGTGCAAGGCGAAGAAGCGGTTCAAGGTAGCACCGGAGATCACGTAGTCACCACGAATCCACAGCGTTAAATCGTCACCAATGTACGGAATCGCACCGAACAACGAGATGATTACCTGTGCACCCCAGTACGACATCTGGCCCCATGGCAGCAAGTAGCCCATAAAGGCTTCAGCCATCAGCACCAAGAAGATCAACATACCGAAGGTCCACAGCAACTCGCGTGGCTTCTGATAGGAGCCATACATCATGCCGCGGAACATATGCAGGTACACCACCACGAAGAACGCTGAAGCGCCGGTGGAGTGCATATAACGGAGGATCCAGCCGCCATCGATGTCACGCATGATATATTCGACCGAGGCAAATGCGCCTTCCGCAGTCGGAACATAGTTCATGGTCAACCAGATGCCGGTGACAATTTGGTTCACTAGAACCAAGGTTGCCAGTACGCCGAAGATGTACCAGAAGTTAAAGTTTTTTGGCGCTGGATACTGCGCTAAGTGAATGTTCCAGGTTTTCGTGAGTGGAATGCGCTCATCAAACCAAGCAATCAGCTTTTTCATTATGCTTGCTCCCCATCTTCACCAATGAGAATAACGTTATCATTGATAAAATAATGCGGTGGCACCACCAGGTTATAGGGTGCTGGTACGCCTTGGAATACACGGCCGGCGATATCAAAGGTAGACCCGTGACATGGGCAGAAGAAGCCGGTTTCAGCACCTTCTACATACTCACCAAAGGTTTTATCTAAGAACTGCGGCGAACAGCCTAAGTGGGTACAAATACCTACCGCGACAAAGAACTCTTCTTTGCGTGAGCGGTAAATATTCTTGGCGTACTCTGGCTGTTGCGGCTCATCAGAATTAGGGTCGCGCAGCTTGTCTGCCAGACCTTCTAACGATTTCAGCATTTCTGGGGTACGACGTACGACCCAGACCGGCTGTCCGCGCCACTCTACCCGAACCAGTTGACCTGGCTCGGCCTTTCCAATGTTCACTTCCACAGGGGCACCGGCGTTTTTCGCTTTTTCGCTCGGGTTCCACGATGTTATGAAAGGAACAGCAACAG
The DNA here is from genome assembly GCF_003999375.1 of Pseudidiomarina mangrovi. GTDB lineage: Bacteria > Pseudomonadota > Gammaproteobacteria > Enterobacterales > Alteromonadaceae > Pseudidiomarina > Pseudidiomarina mangrovi. The sequence continues at coordinate 74,856 of NZ_RJLC01000016.1, read as the reverse complement.
CTGCCGCGCCCGCGGCTCCCACGACGGTTGTCGCGGCAGTCAGGAAACGACGGCGGCCTTGATCTACAGGCGCATTGCTCATCCACTTACTCTCCAGTTTGGATGTTTCACGAGTCTTGGTCGTGAAATCAGTGTAGGGAAAAATTTGCCCCCCGATGATAAAGAAATGGCCTAATTTTTACAAGGATAAACGCACGTTTGATGTGAGGAATTTTAGGGCTAGCTGCTCATCTGTGGGCGTTCAGAACCGCCTTCATGGCTTGCCATTCAGTCAGTGCCTCGGTTTTGTCGATCTGACATGACGACGTCTAATCACAGCTATCATCACAGAGTTCATAATCGCGCTGCCATGACCTGACAGCTTCGGCACCACCGCTACGAGTTTTCCTCTCAAAGCCACCGGCCATTTGCTTATCGTGTGACCTCGATACTACAAGCTCGCAAATACGCGTTATCTAGAACAAAACTATCTGCATATTTTTCTGCAGGTAGCATATTTGTCCAAGACTCACGAAAATGAAATTTATAAGTAGGCAATGTCACCAAAGAGCCTAATCATGGGTACCAAACACCACCTTTACTCCGTGGATAATAAACATCATCAAAATAAATGCCGCTAAGACTATCGCAAGTTCCTTCTGTCAAGGGATATCGTAATACCACACCATGTCCGATTATTATCTTTGCTCTCCCTAAAGGTAACTTCGCTCCATCAACCTCATAGCTAATATCTATAAACCGATCTCGAAAATTATTAGAGGTATTTGCACTTATAAACAAATCATCCATACAACTAATCATGTTTATTATTGGTTGATTTATCTTTGCATCATTCGCGTCATATGAGCTAGTTTGAAATAATATCTCTGAACCGTCAGGCTCTCTAAAATAAACATATAAAATAACAGGTTCTGTTCTTGTGCAAGAAGTAAGTTCTAACTCTGTTGAAGCTCTCGGTTCTCCGGGATTGTACGGAACAGCAATCTCAATCAAATCGACTCCGCACCCTTGAAACTTGAAAACAACATCCCTCGTACCTGCACCAAGTAGCACATGAGTAATAATTAACTTTATTTTGCCATTTTCATATTCGACAACAGAGTAATCATCAACTCCCAACCTGCGACTCGCCGCGGCGTTATCTAACGATAAAATCGCCAATATTACCGCAACGCACCTGATCCATAGTTTCATTCACACCCTCCATAATTTGCACACTGGGTTCGAGCTGATCGGATATACAATTCTAATGTTTTTTGGTCAGAAATAAACTTTCCAGCATTATTAATTTCCCATTGATAAGCGTTTATTTCTGTTTGATTGGACATCTGTTCCCAAACGGCACTACCCGAAATAGAATCCCTAAAGTGTATTAATTCATGACCCAAAATTAATTGAGCATAACTACCAAGGCCACTGAATGAATTAGGATTTAAAGTTATTTTCCCATTGAGAAAAATACCCGCATCCAACATGCGGTAATCTGCATCGACAAAGATAGATTTTACGCCTACATCAAATCCTTCAAGAATAGATTTAGCTAAAGTTGATGAATCTGATTGTAGCGAATCGATTAAAAGGCTAAGCTCATCAGCTATCATCAATGAAACCCTCCGTCCTTGCCCATCGTCAAGAATTATATTGGTTCGGTTGACATTATTCGCATCTTTGTCTTCATACACATTTTCGTTAGTGCTTGTTTTTTTAGTACGGGCAGAATTGACTTTAACCGTTAAAGCCGCAGCAAACGCGGAGCTAGCCGCTCCATTAGCAAACTTACCACCCGTCAGCTCGGAGATAGTACCGCCAACGAGTGCTGATACCACAACATTGGTGGTTGCATCGGGACTAAAATCACTACCCACCGCAGTGCCGATACCAGCGCTCCAGAAGCCATGGCCAAAGTTACCTCCTTGTAGATCCGACATCACGCCACCCACCACGCCGCTCGCAACCGCCTGTTGCGATAAGTCCCAACTCGAATCAGCTATCGACTTAAAAATTGCCCCAGTAAAAGCACCTATCACCGCCCCTCGTAACGAGCCAGTAGCCACCCCGCCGGCAAAAAAACCAGTGACCGCGCCTTGTGCAATGGCGTTAGTGACACCTAATCCCTCTAAAAAAGCGCCGGGGAAATAAACACTAATCGCTATCGAGACAATCTGCCGCCAATACTTCTTCACAAAGTTAAACACCGACTTAAAGAAATACCCACTGGGGTCGGTATAACTCATCGGGTTGTTCAGCACATAGCTATACCGATTATAGTTCTGGCTGTTCTTCGGTGCCTGGATAAATGGGTCGGCTTGCAAAAAGCGGCCGATGGTGGGGTCGTAGATACGCCCCTTCATGTGCACCACACCCAGCGCATCCATTTGCCGATGGCCGGTAAAGCCCTGCTCGGTGGGCGCCATCATCAGCCCCAGTGACAGTGCCGAGCTGGTGTGAATGCTGCGCGTTTGGCCAAAGGCGCTAAACACCTGCTGACTGACTATCGCACCGGTGCTAGCAAGCGTGGTAAACATCGAGCCCAAATGGTCTTTGAACAAAAAGTACGTTGCTTCGCTGCTGGTGGTGGCGCTATCGCGCTGTACGATGACCACATCATCAGCCACCGTGTACCGGTACTCGGTCAGTGCGCCGGCACCACCGCTGCGGATTTTCTTTTCAAAGCCGCCGGCCATGTGCTTGGTGTAGCTGACGCTTTGATTGTCCTCGGTGAATACATCGTGCTGATAATACAAGCCACCTTGTGCATCATAGCGCATGGTGGAGCTATTGCCAGCCATGCTCATAGCAATAGCACGGTCAGCACCATCGTAGGTGAAGCTGCGGGTGCCATCGCTTTTCACATTACCACTGGCATCGTATTTGAACAAATAAAGCGGGCTTGGCGCTTCAATTGGCCCATCAATCGGCGTCGGCTCGAAACTAAAGCCACTGACGCAACAAGGCCCCGGTGGTGGGTCAATGATAATTGGGTCATCTTCTACCGGGGCACTGATAGACAGTAAGCGCATGGAGCCGTCGGTGGCGTAGTTGTAATCACCCACTCCCGTGCGATAGGTGATATTCCCATAGCCGTCGTAGCGCTGCTCCACAGTACTCGAGGTGCTATGGGTCACGCCCATGTGGGTGTCGGTGAAGCTCTGCTGGGTGCTGCGCAGACGGTTGAGGCCATCGTAGCTAAAGCTTTCATCCACCTCACTCGAGGCGCCATTGGGGCGCTCAAACGCGCTTAACCGCGAGGTGACATTACCCAGTACATCATGGCTTAGGCTGACCGCGTTCCACTCGGCATAACTATTACGCATACTGGTGTAGGTGAGCCAGCCCAGCACGTTGTAGCTGCGCGAGGCCTGTTGCCCGCCCTGGTAGCTGATACTGGTGACTTGGCCTTGGTTATTGGTCGCTTCGATAGTTTTTAGAATCGCGTTGGTCTCGACCCGCACCAACTTGTCCGCATAACCAAAGCTGTTGTACTCATGGCGTACACTCACCGCTGCTGTGCCCGTTGGGTAGCTGGTCGTGGCAAGGCGCCCATGCGCATCGTAGGTGTAGCTCTCGACATAGGCCACCCCATCAATACGGGTCAACTGCGCCGCAATGCGTCCGGCACTGTCGTAGCTCAGCTGTTGCTCATGCTCACTTTGGCGACTGGTACTGCAATCTACCGCCACATCATGATGCATGCTGACTCGCTGCAAGCGCCCCAGATTATGGTTACTTGAGCTGGTGCCATAGTACCAGCACCGCGTCCCTACCCCCGGCTGATAGCTGCGCACCTTACGACCGAGCGCATCGTACTGCAGCACCTGGGTCGCGCCATGGGCGGATTGTTGTGCAATTAGCTCACCAAAGGCATTGTAGGTATACGACCAATTACCCTTGACCGGGTCGTTCATGGCTATCTTATGGCCCCAGGTGTCGTACAGCACATAGAGGCTATCCAGCTGACCGCCACTAGCCACTACAGTGGTTTGCACCAGTTGCCCAGCGGCATCATAGTGAAACAGAACCTCACCGCCTAAATGATCCACCGTGCGTACGGTCTCACCAAAGCCGTTGCTGTATTCAACGCTGTCTTGGCCTTTGGGGTTGATGGAGCGGGTATAATCCGCTCCAATCTCTATGCTACTGGTGTGCCCCAGCGGATTGGTGACCTGTGCCACACGGCCAAGTGCATCGTACACAGTGGTGGTGGTCAAGGTGCTATTGGGCTCGGTGACTTCATAGGCTCGCCCCTGCGCGTCATAGCGGGTGTAGACAACCACCCACGCGCCATCAAACCCTTGCTGCGCTTGTGCGACCGCGCGGCCCCATGCATCAAAGTAGGTTTTGCGCTCGGGCTGACCGGCGGTGCTTTGTTGCTCAACGAACAGCGACCCAGGCTCACAGCCTGTGCACCAGCTCCGCGAGGTGGTGGTGAGCACGCCATCACTGCCTTGCTGGCTTGTCACCTGCCCAAAGGCATCAAACCATTGCTGGCCCGACTCACCATTGGCATTGGTTTCGCTTAGCTGATACACCACGCCGCTGGCTTGCGCCGCTGACACGCCGTTGTATTGATAACTGACCCGATGGCCTAGGTGGTTTTCTTGGTAGGCCACATAACGCCCCTGCTGGGCATAGCCGACCCAGCTCGAGCGCGTCTGCACCGGGCTATTAGGCTCTGCGATACCGCTGACATGGGTCGCGATTTTCTGCCCATAGGCATCGTACTCGTAGTTGCTTTGTAAGCGATAGCTGGGGTCATTGGGAGCCACCACCGTTTCCACCAGCAGGCCATCGGCCCGATAGGAAAAATTCGATTCCCGCACAAACAAGGTCGCATCATCACTTCGACTGCGGGTGACGGTGGTGGTCGCTAAGCGACCAAACCGCGCATCGCTGTAGGTATTGACGGTGCTCATCTGCTTGCTGGCGCCGCTGTAGGCATCGTCGGTGACGGTGGCAAGACTTAGCACGTTGCCATAGCTGTCGTAGCTGGTGTCGGTGGTTTGGGTGGCCCGCAAGACCGCTTGCCCAGCACTGGTGTATTGATAATTGGCTTCAATGCTGCGACTGATAAACCCAAAGCGCCCACCATGATGCGCTGCCGCCGTGGCCAATTGGTTTTCAGAGCGGCTCAGTAGCGCAGTGCCAAGACGCTGTTCAGTCACTAACGGCATGCCATTGAGGACATGGTCCTGACTATCAATGCTCTGATAATACGAGCTGGTGGTCACCACCCCAGTTTGCTCATCGGTGGTTTCTAACCAAGCAAAGCCTAAAGCGCCCAGCCCTTGTTTGTGCACCGCCAAGCCACCATAGCGATAGGATACCGCCACACTATCTAGCGTCGACACCGCATTACTGACTCGAGCCACCACCGGCACATGCCCTTGCAGGGCCACCACATCGGCGGACGCTGTCACCAGCGGGTTACTGGCAACATAGACACTGCTATCACTTAACGGCGCATACTCAATGTTGGTTTGCACACCAAAGCTGGTGGTATAGCTGTCGATGACATCGGTGATTTGACCGGCATCTTTAGCATACAAATGCCATGTACCGTCTTTCGCAATCAGCAAATCAGCTCGCATATCCGCCGTGAGTAGTCCGCCAATCATGATTTCGCTATCGACACGACCACGAAGGCCGCGCTCGACAAAACCAACTATCCCCGTCGCACTATCAAGTTGCACTAGATAAACTCGCCATGTTGTAGCGGTATTGGCATGCAAAATATCGGTTCGACCATCGTTATCCACATCCAAAAATAGTGTGGCGGCAGTTAATTCAACATCACTCGCTGCAAGACCAGTCGATAGTTCATCGCCGAAGGTCGTGCCATTAGAAATACGATAACGCCACTCATTATTGATGACATAGGCGATATCAGATAAGCCATCGCCATTAAAATCAGCAACACGCAAACCTTTATTGGGCATCGGCCAGCTTTGGACCCGAGCGAGTTGTGGCCCTTGCGCTGTCAACTCCGAACGAAATACATCAAGTGTTTTATAGTCGTACGTTTGCCAACTGCCACCGACATCGCTGCATTCAATACCAGATAAAATCTCTGCCAAGATTTGGCCGTTGCGAATACATTGGGTGACTGCGGTCGTGGTAGGAATGACCATGTCACTTCGCCCGTCACCATCGATATCGAGCGCACTACTGTCATTTAACCACCCAGCACTATGGCGAGTTTGTGCCTGCAATTCTGCTTGTGTATGGACGTCATTGAATGCATACAACTCAACCGCTGCGGAAAAACCATTGGAGCCTTGATTAAAGTACACATAAATTTTGTTCTGCTGCATAAATACGATATCTTCGGCGGCATCGCCGTCGATATCCATGATGCGCGCCAATCCATCCGCACCGATGGCCGCTCGATTGATGGCAAAATTGACGTTGCCTGCACCAATAGCAAGCCATTGATCGGCAAGATTGACCACTAATAGCTCGCGCGTGCCATCACCATTCACATCCATGACCATGGCTTCTTGTGGATGATCGACCGACAAGTCACTAAGCCAAAACTCACTCGCAAAATAAGGACCCACACGATAGCGCCAAGCACCATCAGATAAATAAATTAAGTCATCGATACCATCACCGGTGATATCAAATACCTTGCTGAGACCGGCAAAATCATTCGCTGCAAAAGATAACTGCGTATTATTGTACGGATTGAAATACAACCCATTGGCTGGCGACCCCGTATGCCAACTGAACGACAGTTCCGGTTTACATTGGGTGAAACCATGAACGTCCAGTGCACATTCCTCAATAGCCTGTAACATCAACTTATCATTTGCATAAAGCGGTTCGAGATAGCTCAGCTGATAGCTGCGCCATAACTGCTCATCCACCAACACCCGAATAGCCTGTAATTGCTGTGACTGCGTAATAGGATAGCCCGCTTGATAGCCATTGCGCGGCTGCGCTTTAGCAACATGGTCAAAGATAATGCGAATGTAGGGTAACTCGCCGGTGGTGTGGTTGCCGCTGTAGCGAATTTCGCTCAAATACGACTCACCGCTAAGGTTGTTGGTGGTATAGAGATACTGAATATAGTTACGCGCGACATCTTCCACCGACGACATCATCCAGGCACTGACCACGCTATTGTTGCCAGGCTTGGTGACTGCAGCAGCATCGGAGCTCAGCCCCGTGGCATAGAACGCATTGCCAAAATAACTCACCTCTTTGGCCTTAGTGACGCGCTCAAAATAGTCAGGACCGTTGGCTAAACTACCGCCATGCGCGGTGATAAGGGTACCCGGCTGTCCGTTTAACCGATAGGTTGACCCTGCAGCGCCATAGCTGCCGCTGACGAGATGCAAGCGCTGCCCATCTAAACAGAAGCGGTCACTACTGGTTAAGGTGACCGTGCTTACCTCACCATCATCAAAGGGGGTTTTACGACAGCGGGTAATGGCGCTCGCCGCTTGTAAATACCAACCAATACCCAGCGGGCCATCGCTGCTATTTTGGCTGGAATAACCCAGCCCAACCTGCGGACGCATCTCACCGCGCCCCGTCGGCACGTTAATAGGTAGCGCAAACGTGGCCGCACCATTTTCATCGACCCGAAAATCGAGTGCCATTGGCGCCACCGCATCGTCGGCCAGCACAGGCAATACCGACAAACCCAATAGCACCATGATGACGTGGCAGATCCGTTGCATGCGATAGTCCTTATGGTCAGAATTTAAGCAGCTTTTGCGACCATAACCAACAAACTGATGTCACTCAAGTACTTTTTTATTACAATTTAGTCGCAACTTAGTAGCAATTGCTGGCAGGTAATAAAAAACCCGGCGCAAAGGCCGGGTTTTTTGTAGGTATTGCAGCGCCCAAGGGCGAAGCGATTAACGCTTCGAGAACTGTGGACGTTTACGTGCTTTCTTCAAGCCAACTTTCTTACGCTCAACTTCACGTGCGTCACGGGTAACGTAACCGGCGCGACGTAAGTCGCCACGTAGAGTTTCGTCGTACTGCATCAGTGCACGGGTGATACCGTGACGGACCGCACCAGCTTGACCGCTTGAACCACCACCAGCAACGGTGATGTACAGGTCGAATTTGTTCAGCATATCAACTAACTCAAGTGGTTGACGAACCACCATGCGAGCAGTTTCACGGCCGAAGTATTCTTCTAAGCTGCGTTGGTTGATGACGATGGCGCCGCTACCTGGACGCAAGAAAACGCGTGCCGTTGAGCTTTTGCGACGACCAGTACCGTAGTATTGATTCTGTGCCATGGTTTTATTGCTCCGTCTTAAATTTCAAGTTGTTTCGGCTGTTGAGCAGCATGTTGATGCTCAGCGCCGGCATATACTTTCAGTTTACGGAACATGGCACGACCTAGTGGACCACGAGGCAACATACCTTTCACCGCTTTCTGAATGACCATTTCTGGTGCCTTGGCGATCAACTTCTCGAAGTTGATTTCCTTGATACCACCTGGATACCCAGTGTGCGAGTAGTAAATCTTGTCCTGTGCCTTACGGCCAGTAACGGTTACTTTCTCAGCGTTTACCACGATGATGTAATCACCGGTATCAACGTGAGGAGTGTACTCTGGCTTATGCTTGCCGCGTAAACGGGTAGCAATTTCAGTAGCCAAACGACCTAAAGTTTTACCTTCGGCGTCTACAACGTACCAGTCACGTGTGACAGTTTCTGGTTTTGCAACAAATGTACTCATTGAAAATACTCTTATTTTAAGTTCACGACAGTAGTTCCGGGCTTCCCCGCGAACCACAACATCCGCTGTGGTTGCAGCCACATAGCGGTTTGTTGTACCTGTAACGTGGGCTGGGCGCGAATTATACGGTAAGGTTGTTGCTTAATCAACCACTGGATAGAGTTGATTTGCACAGGCTACAAGCAGTTCACTCGCCCGCCACCATTGACTCGCGAGCTGCAGTTGCGCACTCGCTTGCGGCGCGGTTAAGCGACCGCTGGCGAGGCCTTGCATGATCTCATCGTGTAACTGCTCACGCTGCAGTTGCAGCTGCTGTAGCTGGGCATTGCGTTGCTGGCGATCGGTGGCGCTTTGACTGACGCCGGTTAACACCGCCTGCAAGGCGTCATGCATCGGCACACCCAAACACTGCAGGTGGTCGGTGGCGGCATACTGCTCAAGTTGTTCTAGTAAGCTGCGCAGGTCGTTAAGGCGATAACGAATGCCATGTAAGCGCGTTAGCAGCAACGCTTGGTCGCTACTCAAAGTTTGTCGATTTAACTGATCGGCAAAGTGGGCGATTACCTCAAGCAGCTTGCCGGTTGCGACGTCAGGCTGCGGTTGTGCGCTCGCGCCTGCTACCGGTAACAACTGGCGGAAGCGCATTAAGTGCTGCTCGAACACTCGCTGCTGTTCGTTCTGGATAGCGCTAATGGCCATTGCCGGAACTTGCATGACGGTACGGTCCAGATAGCGCGGTTGACCCGAACGTACCGCTGGCACCGGAAATAGGCGCTTGGCACGCTGAATAATGCGCTCCGCCAAAAACACCATGAGCACCAGCCCTAACAGATTAAACATGGTGTGAAAGGCCGCTAGGCCGGTAGCTAAATCAGGCAGACCGTCGACCGCCGACAGCCAGTTGGCCAGCCACCACAACGGCGCCAGTAGCACTAACGCTACCAACCCAGTGGCAGCGTTCATCATCACATGCACGGCGGCTAGCCGCTTAGCATTCGCGGTGGCGGCAACACTGGCTAACAGCGCCGTCACCGTGGTACCCAAGTTGGCCCCAATCACCACCGCTGCGCCCGCTAACGGGCTGAACATACCGCTTGCCGAGGCGGTTAACACAATCGCCAGCGCGGCTGATGACGACTGCACCAAGGCGGTTAGCAGCAAACCAATCAACAGCGCCAGCACAATGCCGAAGGGCCCGGTAAGCGTGAAGCGCTCAACCGGGATCACAGTGACTAAATGGGAAAAACTGGTGGATAAGGTATCAATACCCACAAACAGCACGCCAAAACCGGCAATAGCTAGGCCAACGTCACCTAAATGCTTACCCTGACGCACAATGCGCAGCAACATGCCGACCCCAATCATCGGCCAGGCGACAATGCCAATATTGAATTTTAAGCCAACGAAAGCCACAAGCCAGGCGGTCATGGTGGTACCCACGTTACTACCAAATACCACCCACGCGGCTTGGCGCAAGGTCAGCATGCCGGCGTTAGTAAAGCCTAACAGTGCAACGACCACGGCCGACGACGATTGCACCAACGCGGTGATGGCAAAGCCGGAAAACGCCGCACGGCGGCGAGTGGCGGTGCCATTCTGCAGAAACCCTTGCAGCCGATCGCCGGCAGCTGCTTTGAGGCCATCGGTCAGCAACGACATACCGAGTAACAACAGACCCAAACCACCCAATGCCATAAAGCCGTCGAGAAGGGTCATGGGCGATGCTCCTTAGGCTTTGTGCGCTAAAGCCAGATATTCGTGGCTCTGCATTTCTTGCAGGCGGCTGATACAACGGCGGAACTCAAAATTCAGTTTGCCATCGGCATAGAGCTGTTCGAGCGGCAGCGCCGCGGACAAAATGAGCTTCACTTTGCGCTCATAGAACTCATCGACTAAGGCAATAAAACGCCGCGCGACATCGTCATTGTGCGCACCAAGGGCTGGCACATCGCTAATCAGCACCGCATGGTAGAGCTGCGCCAGCTCAATGTAATCGTTCTGCGAACGCGGGCCACCGCAAATCGCCTCAAAACTGAATAGCACTACGTCATCACACTCCAGGCGCACCGGAATATCGCGATTATTGATACGAATAGTGCCGTCGGTATTACGACTGCAATGATCAGGTGACAGCTCGGCAAAATAACGCTGTAAATTTTGATCGGCAGCGGCATCGAGCGGGGCGTGGTAAATCTCCGCTTTAGTCAAGGTACGTAGGCGATAATCAATACCGCTATCAACGTTAATTACCTGACAGTTTTGCTTAATCAGCTCAATGGCGGGCAAGAAGCGTGCGCGCTGCAGGCCGTTACGATAGAGCTCGTCGGGGGCAATATTTGAGGTAGCAACCAGCACCACGCCACGCTTAAACAGCTCTTGCATCAGTGTACCGAGCAGCATGGCATCGGTGATGTCTTGCACGAAAAACTCATCAAAACAGAGCACTTGCGCTTCACGCGCCAGCTTTTCAGCAATCACCGGCAATGGGTCGCTGCGGCCCTTGAGCAATTTTAGTTCGGCATGAACGCGGTGCATAAAACGGTGAAAGTGCAACCGTAGTTTCTGCTCAAACGGCAGCGCATCGAAAAAAGTATCCATCAGGTAGGTTTTGCCGCGCCCTACGCCACCCCAAAAATACAGCCCTTGCGGTGCCTTGGGTGTTTTGCGCAGGCGCCCTAAAAAGCCTCGGCGTTGGCGCCTATTGCGGTGCGCTAGCAGCTCATCGTACAGCCGTTGCAGTGCGTCAACGGCCTGTTGTTGCGCGGCATCATGACTGAACCCATGGTGGGCCAGATCATGCTGATATTTTTGCAGCGGGGTGAAGTTGTGCGTCGTCACTACCACTTTGACCTTAATCTGGATTATGCTATGACACAGGAGTTTACCACGCTACGGCGCTTTTTTAAGGAGTATTTATGAGCTGGATCATTGGCATTTTGTTAGTTGCAGTGGGTGCCGTTGTCGGTTTCTTCGTGGCCCGTTATTGGTTCCACGAGCACTCAGAACAGGCGCGCCTCAGTGAAGAAGTCAATCAAAGCAAGCAGCAATTAGCTGATTATCAACGTGAAGTTGCCGAGCACTTTGCTACGGCTACGGCTTTGGTTGAGCAACTGGAAGAAACTCAAGACAAGCTGAAAAGCTACTTGAACAACAGTGCCGACATTCTACAACGGCAACAAACTCAACCCACCCTGCCGTTCTTTGCCGAAGACACCATGCGCCAACTACGTATGGCCAACACCGTCAGCCGCGACCGCAAAGACGCCAAAAAAGAAGAAGCCGACGCCGCCCCGCGCGACTACTCTGATCAAAAATCAGGCCTGTTTTCGTCAACCAAAGATTAATCTGCTGGTTGAATGAGCAGGTAACATCTTGAAACAAAGGGGTCATGAACTTATATCGGTGATATTGGTCTTTGATAGACACAATTGAATCAAGTTATCGATAGAGGAGCACGACCCCATGAGAGCAAAGCTAGTTGCTGCTGTTGCGTTGTCCAGCATCATTGCCATGTCAACGCCGGTCAGCGCCAACATTCCGTTCTTTAATACTAATAAAGACGAGATCCCTACCCTGGCGCCAATGCTGGAAGATGTGACCCCAGCAGTGGTGAATATTTCAGTGAAAGGCACCCGCGAAATTCGTCAGCGGGTACCAGAAATTTTTCAGTACTTTTTTGGCCCCAACGGCCCACGTGAACAGGTTCAAGAGCAGCCGTTTCAAGGCTTAGGCTCTGGTGTGATCATTGATGCCGACAATGGCTACGTGGTGACTAACAACCACGTTATTGATAGCGCAACGGAAATTTTGGTCACACTGAAAGATGGTCGGCAATTTGATGCCACTGTGGTCGGTACCGACAAACGCTCAGATGTCGCCTTGCTAAAGATTAAAGACGGCGATGATTTAACTGAAATTCCTATCGGCAAATCAGGAGAATTACGCGTCGGCGATTTCGTAGTCGCTATTGGCAACCCGTTTGGCCTGGGTCAAACCGTCACCTCTGGTATTGTCAGTGCGTTAGACCGCAGCGGCTTAGGCATTGAAGAAGTTGAAAACTTCATTCAAACCGATGCCGCCATCAACAGTGGTAACTCCGGTGGTGCCTTGGTCACTTTAGATGGCAAATTGGTCGGTATTAACACCGCCATTTTAGGCCCTAACGGTGGCAATATCGGTATTGGTTTCGCTATTCCTTCTGACATGATGCAGGCTTTGGTGGCGCAGTTGGTTGAGTTTGGCGAAGTGCGCCGCGGCGTGCTGGGTGTGCGCGGGCGTGATTTGAACCATGAGATCGCTAAAGCGCTGGACTTGAAAGTAAGCCAAGGTGCGTTTGTATCTGAGGTGGTTGAAGGTAGTGCCGCTGCTGAAGCCGGCATTCAGTCGGGCGACGTGATTATTGCCGTGAACAACGACCGTATTCGTACCTTCGCTGACTTGATTGCGCGGGTTGGCACGGTTGGTGCTGGCAACGAGATTGAAGTGACAGTCTTGCGTGAGGGCAAAGAGCGCAAGCTGGATGTCACCTTACGTTCAGAAGAGCGTGAAGTGCGCGCGGCCGAGCTGCATCCGGCGCTTGAAGGCGCCACCTTGGCGGCCAACGGTGATGGTGGTGTGACCTTAACCGAACTGGAGCAAAACTCTATGGCGGCACGTTATGGCCTACGCAAAGATGACGTGATCGTGGCGGTTAACCGCCGCCCAGTGACTAGTGTGGCGGAACTGCGCCAAGCTATGGATCAAGCTGGTAATGTGATTGCCTTGAATATTCGCCGTGGCAATACCTCGCTGTATTTGGTCTTGCGCGGCTAACACCTCGCGATAAATACACCTTAAAAGCAGACAGCTCTCAGGCTGTCTGCTTTTTTTCTGCGCCTTGATGCACTAGACTAGCGCTACATCAATCATTTACGGAAATCTCATGACCCTGCGCGACTGGCTTTGGTACATCGTTCGCTTTGCATTTCTTGGCCTGGTGGTGGCAGCGGTCGTTATTGGCGTACAACGCTGGCTCAACGGTGGACAGCAGCCGTTACTCAGCGACCAACCCGCGAGTTATGCCACCGCAGTAAACCGCGCGGCACCGGCGGTGGTGAATATTTATAGTATTGGTGAACTACCAGAATCATATTATTCGCGGCGGCCTGGCAGTGTTTTTCGCCTTGGCTCTGGGGTCATCATGGATGACCGCGGGCATATTCTCACCGCTTATCATGTGGTTGCAGACGTCAACCAAATTCAAGTGGCGTTGCAAGATGGTCGCCAATATTCCGGCCAAGTGATTGGCTTTGATCGCGTCACCGATTTAGCCGTTGTACGCATTGAGGCTGACAATCTGCCGGTAATGTTAACCGACGACAACTTACGCCCACGCGTCGGTGATGTGGTGCTGGCGATAGGCAACCCATTGAATTTAGGCCAAACCATCACCCAAGGCATTATCAGTGCGACCGGTGGCCGCATGGGGGTGATTCACTCGCACGCTGACCTGATTCAAATGGATGCGGCGATCAGCGAGGGTACCTCAGGCGGTGCTTTGGTCAACAGCCAAGGTTACTTGGTTGGCATCAATAACGCTCAGTTCCGCGGCCCCACTGGTCAAGGCGTAGACGGCATCTACTTTGCCATTCCGTACCCGTTGGCCAAATCGGTCATGACAGCGCTGATTGAAGAAGGTGAAGTGGTACGTGGCTATCTAGGCGTTAATGTCGGCGAGACCCCCAATACCTTTGAGATCTATCGCCAGCCAGGTATTTTTATAAGCGGTGTGGACCGTGCCAGCCCTGCTGAAGAAGCCGGCTTGCAACCAGAAGATTACGTGATTGAGATAGCGGGTACGCCGATTAGTTCAGCGGCACAAGGGCTCAGCTTAGTGGCTGATACCAAGCCAGGCACCGAGCTCGAAGTGAAGTTTTACCGTGGCCAGGAATTGATGACCACGGTGGTTACTATTCGCAAGTTACGCTGAAGCTCTTCGCAAGTTACGCTGAAGCTCTCCGTAAGTTACGCTGAAGCTCTCCGCAAGTTAGGCTTGGCGCTCAATTTTCGCGCCTAAGCCAACCAGCTTACGTTCAATGCCCTCATAACCGCGGTCAATATGGTAGATACGCTCTACCACCGTGGTTCCACGCGCTACTAAGCCGGCAATGACCAACGACGCTGAAGCCCGTAAGTCGGTGCACATCACCTGTGCGCCGGTTAACTCTGGCACGCCTTTGCAAATAGCGGTATTGCCTTCTAATTCAATCATAGCGCCCATACGTTGCAATTCAGGTACATGCATAAAGCGGTTTTCGAAGATCGTTTCGCGGATCCAGCCGGCCCCATCAGCAATCGCATTGAGCGCACAAAATTGCGCCTGCATGTCTGTTGGAAATGCCGGATGTGGCGCGGTAATAATGTTGACGGCTTTCGGCCGTGCGGTAGCTTCAAGGCGAATCCAATCGCTGCCTTTGGTGATCCGAGCGCCGGCTTCAGTCAGTTTTTTCAGCACCGCGTCAAGCATACTTGGGTCGGTGTTACGACAGGTTACGTCACCACCGGTGGCTAACGCAGCAACTAAAAAAGTACCGGTTTCAATACGGTCAGGTTGGACCCGATAGTGGCCGCCATGCAGTGCTGCAACACCATGAATTTCAATGGTATCGGAACCAGCCCCACGAATATCCGCACCCAGAGCGTTCAAGAAGTTAGCGAGATCGACGACCTCTGGCTCACGGGCAGCGTTTTCAATGCGGGTAATACCCTCGGCTAAGGTTGCCGCAGCCATAAGGTTTTCAGTACCGGTGACTGACACCATGTCCATGAAAATATCGGCGCCGCGTAAACGACCAGGGCTAGTGGCGTTGATGTAGCCATTTTCAACGGTAATGGTGGCACCCATTTGCCGCAGACCTTCAATGTGCAGATTGACTGGCCGCGCACCGATGGCACAACCACCAGGTAAACTCACTTGGGCTTTACCGTAGCGTGCTAACAGCGGGCCAAGTACTAGAATTGAAGCGCGCATGGTTTTCACCAGATCATAACTGGCAACATGATGGTTCAAACCTTGCGGTGAAATTTTGTATTGGTTGGCTGCCAACTGCTCATTACTGACCCCGAGTTCAGCTAACAGTTTCAGCGTGGTGCGCACGTCTTGCAGGGCTGGGACATTGTCAATAATGACATCATCACTGGCTAACAAGGCCGCTAACAAGATCGGCAGAGCGGCATTTTTGGCGCCGGAAATAGTCACCTCGCCGTGTAGCGGTTGACCCCCTTGAATGATAAGTTTTTGCATAGGATATAGCTACTCTGTTAGCTCAAATTGGCAAGTTTTTTCTGCCGCTGCCACTCGCTCGGTGTATAGGTTTTAATGGATACCGCGTGCAACTCACCGCTGGCGATCAAGTCCTTGAGCGGCGCATAGACTAATTGTTGTTTTTTAACCCGACTTAGGGCATCAAAAACGGCGCTAACCACGGTGATATTGGCATGGCTGCCATCCACTTTAATGACTAAATCATCGGGGCTTAGGGCGCTATCAAGCAGTGTGCGGATTTGTTCGGTGCTAATCAATGGGATTTTACTCGCTTTAACAATTAGGGCGATTTAGTGGCTACTCTCACTCTGCCGGGAGCTGCAAAATTTCCGTAGCACCGCTTACTTCTGCGATAGCCCGCAGCTGGGGGTTTGCGGCGACAATAGCTAACTCACACTGGCGTTGCTGCAACTCGCCTTTTAACCGCAACAACATAGCGACACCGGCTGAATCAACCCGTTCTACGCCAGCCAGGTCGATATTTAGCTTAGCATCGCTGATGGCTGTTTGCAGCCATTGCTGACGCTGCTGCCACAAAGCAGGGATAGTGCTGCGGCTTAACTCACCTTGCAGCACCAGCCGATCACCCTGTTGGCTGTAGTCGAGGCTCATAGCTTATCATCACCTTCTTGATATTGACGAATTGGCTCTGCGGCTTTTTCACGCAGTAATTCAATCGTGCCATCAATACCACGCTGCCGAATTACCTGAGCGACCTCGGCTTGTTTGCTGTTGAGTAAGCTCACACCCTCAACCACTAGGTCGTAGGCCTTCCAGATATTGTCATCTTTGTCGTACCGCATTTTAAAATCCATGCGAATTGGCGGCCGACCGGTGCCAGCTTCAACCACACGAGTATTCACTTCAACCATGCGGCTGCTGCCATCAAAACGGTTTGGATCGCCGAATTCAACGGTATGCTTGCTCTCGTCATAAGCGGTGAAAGCACGCCCGTAAGTAGCGATTAGATAGTCGCGGAATACACTGTAAAATTCTTGCCGCTGCTCTGGCGTGGTGTCTTGTAAAGCACGACCAAGCACCCGCTTAGAGGCATAAACCCAATCCACATAGGGCATCATTTCTTCACGAATAATCACCCGCAGATGGTCTAGATCAGCGCTGATCAACTGCCGATCGGTGCCAATGCGATCAAAGGTCTTGTTGGCTACTTTTTCCAATAATAAATAGGGATTCTCGTCGCGAAGTAACTCAGCCTGTGCAGGCGCTACAGCAGCCAACGTGAACACTGCGGTCACCGCTAACAACCATTGCTTTAACGAACTGGTAGTCATAGTTTCTCCTTAATCATTACCCTGGCCAAACAGGAACTGCCCGATCAAGTCTTCTAACACTAATGCTGATTTAGTGTCGTAAATGTAATCACCGTCACCCAGCATCTCCACGGTATCGTCAATAAAACCAGGGTTGAGGCCGATATACTGCTCACCTAATAAACCCGAGGTTAAGATTGAGACCGATGAGGTGTCAGAAAATTCACTGTATTGTTTGCTAATGGTCATTTCCACCAGCGGCTCGTAATAGGCGCCGTCGAGGGAAATAGCGCTGACACGGCCAATGACCACACCGCCCACTTTGATCGGTGAGCGCTCTTTAAGGCCGCCAATATTGTCGAACTTGGCGTAAATTTTGTAGGTTTCACCGGTGGTGACTGCGCTGGTATTGGCCGCTCGTAGCCCCAAAAACAACATCGCCAGAATGCCGAAAATGACAAACAGACCAACCGCCAAATGTGTATTACGTGATTCCATGAGCGTTATCCAAACATCAATGCAGTTAAAACGAAATCCAACCCTAAAACCGCTAACGATGCGGTGACCACTGTTGAGGTGGTAGCGCGGCTAATGCCGACTGAGGTTGGGGTGCAATTATAGCCCTTGTAGAGCGCTATCCAGGTCACTACAAAGGCAAAAACGATACTTTTAATCAGCCCGTTGAGAATGTCTTCTTGCCATTCAACGCTCGATTGCATGACCGACCAGAACGCGCCGTCATCGACACCGAGCCACTGTACGCCAACTAAATAGCCGCCATAAATACCCACTGCTGAGAAAATCGTGGCCAAAATAGGCATGCTGTAAAAGCCCGCCCAAAAACGTGGCGAAATGACTCGACGCAACGGGTCCACGGCCATCATTTCTAGGCTCGATAATTGCTCAGTAGCTTTCATCAAACCAATTTCTGCGGTCAAGGCCGAACCCGCGCGACCGGCGAATAATAGCGCTGTGACCACGGGCCCGAGTTCGCGCAACAACGACAGCGCGACCATTTGCCCAAGGCTTTGTTCGGCGCCAAAATCAACTAAGATGGTAAAGCCTTGTAGCCCCAACACCATGCCGATAAATAACCCGCTGATGATGATAATGAGCAACGACAGTACCCCGAGCGAATACATTTGCTGCATCAACAGCGGCCACGACTTGCGTAAATTTGGCCGCCCAATTAAGGCACGAACCAGCATGATTAACGCCGCGCCAGCTCCCGCTACGGTGTCGAGTACGGCTTTACCGAGGGCGGCAATGCGATCAAACATGACGACTTTCCTTCGCAGTAGCGGCCGGCTTGCCCAGCAATTCATCGCTTAGGTCAGCAGCAGGATAATGGAAGCGTACCGGGCCATCGGCTTCACCATGTAGAAATTGGTGGACTAACGGATCGTCAGAGGCCATCAGCTCGGCTGGTGTGCCAGAGCCGACCACGGTCTTGTTGGCCATAATGTAGACATAATCGGCAATGGTCATGACTTCTTGAACATCGTGGGTGACGATGATGGTGGTCAGGCCCATAGACTCGTTCAGGCTTTTGATGAGTTTGACGATAACCCCCATAGAGATTGGGTCTTGGCCAGCAAATGGCTCATCGTACATAATCAGCTCAGGGTCTAGCGCAATTGACCGTGCCAACGCAGCACGCCGCGCCATACCACCTGATAGCTCACTCGGCATCAGGTTGCGCGCTCCGCGCAGGCCGACTGCCTCAAGCTTCATCAGTACTACAGTTTCAATAATGTCTTCACTTAAACGGCTGTGTTCACGCAGTGGAAAGGCAATATTGTCAAACACGTTCATATCGCTAAATAGCGCGCCACTTTGAAACAGCATGCTCATACGCGTACGCAACTGATACAGCGCCGACCGCGAGAGTGTTGGAATATTGTGCCCAGCAAAACTAATACGCCCTTGCTGTGGCTTTAATTGACCACCAATAAGCCGTAATAAGGTGGTTTTGCCGATACCACTTGGGCCCAGCACTGCGGTAATCTTACCGCGCTGAAATTGCATGTTCAGGTCACGGTAGACCGGGTGGGCACCGTGCGCGTGGGCGAAATGCACGCCTTGCAATTCCACTAATTGTTCAACCGCATCATCAACCATAGATGACGTATCTCCTTTTGCAGACCACATAGTTTACCAGATTTGCCTGCAAGTCAGGTATTCTCGTAATTAAAATTTGTGACAAAACGTGAGTGTTGGGCTATTTACGTCTGCAAAGACAAAAACGATCGGGTATGATTGTTGCATTAACTTACGTTTTACCTCGATAAGCTGATAATCAACCGCGATGATAATGCTATGAGCGCCGTGAAGAAATCAGAGTTTATTAGCCTTGCCCAACAGGTGGTCGACATAGAGGCGGCCGCCGTACGCGGCCTTTCGCGTTACCTAGACCAGCACTTTGCCGATGCCTGCGAGATGCTATTGCAATGCCGCGGACGGGTGATCGTGATAGGTATGGGTAAATCTGGCCATATTGGTGGCAAAATTGCTGCGACCTTAGCGTCAACTGGCACGCCGGCGTTCTTTGTTCACCCGGGCGAAGCCAGCCATGGTGATCTTGGCATGATTACCGATGCCGATGTGGTGCTCGCGCTATCCAACTCTGGCGAAACCAACGAAGTATTAGCCATCGCCCCGCTGATAAAACGCCGTGGTGTGGGCTTTATTAGTATGACCGGAAATCCACAATCGACGCTGGCACAACTGTCTGATGTGCATCTCTGTATTGCGGTCGACAAAGAGGCCTGTCCGCTCGGTTTAGCGCCTACCTCGTCCACTACCGCAACCCTAGTGATGGGTGATGCTCTGGCCGTGGCGCTGTTGCATGCGCGGGGTTTCACCGCCGATGACTTTGCCATGTCGCATCCGGGCGGTAGTTTAGGCCGGCGCCTGCTGTTACACATCCGCGACATCATGCACAGTGGCGAGCGCCTGCCGCAGGTCAGCGCCAGCGCCACCATCAGTGAAGCATTGTTAGAGATGTCACGTAAAGGCTTAGGTATGACTGGGGTCACCGATACTGATGGGGTATTGCTGGGTATTTTTACCGACGGCGACTTACGCCGTATTTTAGATCAGCGTATCGATGTACACAGCACCGCGATTGCACAGGTGATGACACGTAATCCTATTACCATCAGCGCAGATGTGCTTGCCGCTCAAGGCCTGAAAACCATGGAAGACCGTAAAATTAATGGCTTGTTTGTGGTCGACGCCAAGGGGCATGCAGTGGGCGCCTTAAACATGCACGATCTGCTCAAGGCGGGGGTATTATAATGGACCCGCTCAGCAGTCATGTAAGTAGTTGGTACGGCGAGATCCCACGTGCACTGTTGCAACAGCTGCGCGACTTGCGCTTGTTAATTTGCGATGTCGACGGGGTGTTTTCTGATGGCCGCATCTATTTGGGCAATGGTGGTGAAGAATTAAAGGCATTTCATACCCGCGATGGCTTTGGGGTGAAAGCATTATTGAACAATAATATCGCCGTTGCGGTCATAACTGGACGCCGCTCAGAGTTGGTCAAGCAACGCATGGAGCACCTTGGGGTCACCCATATTTACCAAGGTTGCGACGATAAACTAGCGGTTTACCAACAACTTGCTGAGCAATTGCAGCTGCATGACAGTCAGATTGCTTGTATTGGCGACGATATTCCTGATGTCGCGATGATTCAGCGCGCTGGCGTAGGCATAGCGGTGAACGATGCGCACCCGTTTGTGCAGCAGCAGGCTAATTATGTGACCAGCTTACGCGGTGGCTTTGGCGCCGTGCGCGAGGTAAGTGACTTGATATTATTAAGCCAAGGTAAATTACAGTTACAAGGCGGAGTGAGTACGTGAACCGCAATATTGTTTGGCTGATTGCTATTCTTTTTGTCGCCGGGGCGATGCTGATCTGGCGGCCTTTTGCGCCCGCTGGTGGCGATGCTGGTGACGATGGCTATCGTGCCATTCAGCCCGACTTCACCGCGCAAGGGCTGGTGTTGCGTGTGTATGCCGAAGATGGTCAACTAACCCATAAAATATCCGCCGATGAAATGACGCATTTTAGCCCTATCAAGCTGACCGAACTTGAACAGCCGGTATATGTTGTCACCACCTCAGACCGCCTGAGTAGTTGGGAAGTAATTGCCGAAGCGGGTTCGTTTTATGATGATAAAAACTTAGTCCTTGAGCGCGGTGTACGCATTTCTAAGCTTGATACCAGTGATTTTATGGAACGCGCAGAAACCAGCTACTTAGTCATTGATACGACTCTGGAAACTATGGAAACCGATCAGCCAGTGACCTTATATGGCCGCGACTTTGTGGTTCGCGGTGAAGGTTTGCAGGCCGATTTACGTGCACAAACGTTGGAACTTACCAAACATGTTCAAACCATTTACACCGGCAACACGACACCTCGCAACTAGTCTGAGTCTCAGCCTAGGTTTGCTGCTCAGCGCTGCAGTTTTGGCGCAGGGTAAGTCTGACTTTGCGCAGCCGATAGAAATCAGCTCAGAGCGCGACTTTTTTGACCTGGCCAACAATATTGCAGTGTTCGATGTAAACGTCGTCATTCGCCAAGGTAGCCTTGAAATTCGCGCCGATAACCTGCGGGTGAAACGGGATGCGGCGGCCGGCACCGATGAATTTATCGCCAGCGGTAGCCCGGCATCCTATAAACAAACGTTAGAAGATGGCTCGGTTATTGAAGCTGAAGCAGAGCAAATCAACTACGATCAAGTGAAGCAAATTATTACTCTCACCGGCAAGGCGTCGGTGGCGCAAAATAACAGTGTGATTCAAGGCAACGAAATTATTTATAACTTCGCCACCCAACAACTCAGCGCCAATCGCGGCGAAGATTCTGAGCGGGTAACCACTATTTTCATGCCAAAAAAGAACAACGATGAGCCGATTAACCGCTGAACACCTCGCTAAGTCGTATAAAAAACGCCAGGTCGTCAAAGACGTCAGCCTGAGCGTTGAGTCGGGCCAAGTGATTGGGCTATTGGGCCCTAATGGTGCCGGTAAAACCACCACGTTTTATATGATTGTCGGTTTGGTCAATAGCGATAAAGGTCGCATTTTGCTCGACGATAATGATATTACCCTTTTGCCCATGCATGAACGGGCACGTCGTGGTATCGGTTACCTCCCGCAAGAATCATCAATTTTTCGCAAGCTCAGTGTGCGTGACAACATTATGTCTATTCTAGAAACGCGCAAAGAGCTTGATGAAACCGCGCGCGAAGAAAAACTCGATAGCCTGCTGGAAGAGTTTCACATCGGGCATATTGCCAATAGCCTCGGCATGAGTTTGTCAGGCGGTGAGCGCCGGCGGGTTGAAATTGCCCGGGCATTAGCTGCTGAGCCAGCCTTTATTCTGCTCGATGAACCGTTTGCAGGGGTTGACCCTATCTCGGTGTTGGACATTAAGAAGATCATTGAGCATTTGCGCAATCGCGGTATCGGTGTGTTGATTACCGATCACAATGTCCGCGAGACGCTATCAGTGTGCGAGCATGCCTATATTGTTAGTCATGGCGAACTGATCGCTATGGGCGATGCAAAAAGTATCCTCGCCAACCAACAGGTTAAAGACGTTTATCTTGGTGAACAGTTTACCCTATGAAACAAGGTTTGCAGTTCAAGTTCAGCCAACAGCTGTCCATGACGCCGCAACTGCAGCAGGCCATCAAGCTGCTGCAATTATCCACCTTGGAACTTCAGCAAGAAGTTCAGCAAGCGCTCGAAGATAACCCGCTACTGGAACTCGAAGATAGTGATGCTGAGGGCGAGACCAACGCCGATAGTGATAGCGACTACGACGATTGGGATGACCCCTATTCGGCACAACTCAGTTCAAGTGGCCAGAGCATCGGCGACGATACCCCGCTCTACCAAGGCGAAACCCATACCTCTCTGCACGACCATCTTCTTTGGCAAATGCGACTATCGCATTTCACCGAGCGTGACGAAGTCATTGCCGCCATGATCATCGATAGTATCGACGACCATGGTTACTTGCAGGCTGATATCCCAGAACTGCTGGACGCGTTAACCGCCGAACTGGATGATCTAGAGGCCGATGAAATCGCTGTGGTACTCAAACGTATTCAGCAATTTGAGCCAACTGGTGTGGCGGCGCGTAGCATAAGTGAGTGCTTACAAATTCAACTGCGTGCCGCCCGTGATGTGTGCCCGGAGCTGAAGCGTTGGGCGCTGCAAGCGGTACAAAACCACTTAGAATTGTTAGCTAATCGCGATTATCGCAGCCTGCTGCGGCGCTTACGCGTTAACGAAACGCAACTGGCGCAGGTGGTCGAGCTGATCCAATCATTAGCACCGCGGCCAGGCGACGATTTTGCCGTCAGTAATGATGATTATGTGATCCCAGATATTCTGGTGCGGAAAAAAAACTCGCGCTGGATTGCGGAACTTAATCCGCAAAGTGTACCCAAATTAAAAGTGAATGCGACGTATTTGGCCTTAGCCGATAGCAGCAGCGAACGCGAGGACATGCAGTACATTCGTCAGCAAACACAAGACGCCAAGTGGTTTATTCGCAGTCTCGATAGCCGCAATGATACCTTGCTGAAAGTGGCGCAAAGTATCGTACAACGGCAACAAGGGTTCTTCGAATTTGGCGCCGAAGCGATGAAGCCAATGATTCTTGCCGATATAGCAGCTACAGTAGAAATGCATGAATCAACAATTTCACGAATAACCACACAAAAATATATGCACACGCCGCGTGGTGTGTTTGAATTGAAGTACTTCTTCTCTAGCCAATTGGCAACGGATAACGGAGGAGAATGTTCGTCAACAGCCATACGCGCGTTGCTGAAGAAGTTGGTCGCCGCGGAGAACCCGAAGAAGCCGTTAAGCGATAGTCAATTGACTGAATTGATGGCGGAACAAGGTATTCAGGTGGCCCGACGGACTATTGCGAAATACCGAGAAGCGCTCAATATCGCGCCCTCGAGCCAACGCAAGCGTCTTATCTGAATCTCGGACAACAGAAGGAAGATGTTATGCAAATTAATCTGACTGGTCACCACGTTGAACTTACCGATGCACTGCGCACTTATGTGAATGAAAAATTCGCCAAGCTTGAGCGCCACTTCGACCATATTACTAATGTCCACGTGATATTAAATGTTGAAAAGCTGACGCAAAAAGCTGAAGCTACCCTGCATCTAAATGGTGGTGAGATATTTGCTGATTCCACCCATGACGATATGTACGCTGCAATTGATGGGCTGATCGATAAACTCGATCGGCAGGTTATTAAACATAAAGAAAAATTGAAACGTCACTAACTCATGGATTTATCCACTCTGTTACACCCCGACTGCACCCGTCGTGCAGTCGAGGTTACAAGTAAGAAGAAAGCGCTGGAGCTGCTTGGTCAGCTGGCGGCGCCACGATTAGCCAATGCCTCAGCTTTTGATGTGTTTGAAAGCTTGTTGTCGCGCGAGCGACTCGGCAGCACCGGCATCGGCTTTGGCATTGCCATACCGCATGGGCGTGTTGCTGATGGCAGCAAACCTGTAGCCATTTTAATCACCCTAGCCGATGCCATCGATTTTGATTCGATTGATAATCAGCCGGTTGATATTATTTTCGCCCTGCTGGTACCAGAAAGCCACCACGAGCAACATTTACATACCCTGCAAGCTGTGGCACAACGGTTAAACGACAAACAGTGCACCCGCGCTATGCGTGATGCGCACGATGACATGGCGCTTTATCAAGCTTTTATCCGATGCAACTCATAATCGTTAGTGGCCGTTCAGGCTCTGGGAAAACTATTGCACTGCGCGTCTTAGAAGACCTCGGCTACTATTGTGTGGATAATTTACCGATTACCTTGCTCCCAACACTGGTGCATGCGGTGGTCGAGCAGTACGACAAAGTAGCGGTGAGCGTTGATGTGCGCAATCTGCCCAAAGACCCTGATGTGCTCACCGACGCATTGGATTTTTTACCCGATAAAGTAAAGCCAGAAATTCTCTATATCGACTCTCAGGATCAAATCCTGCTGCGCCGGTTTGGCGAAACTCGCCGTCTTCACCCGTTATCCAAAAATGAATTACCCCTTGCTGATGCCCTTGCCGAAGAACGCACTTTGCTCGAGCCGCTGGCTGAGCGTGCGCTATGGCGCATTGATAGTACCGAGTTAAGTGTGCATCAATTGAGTGAACAAGTAAGCGAGCGAGTATTGGGGAAAGCCGCGTCACGATTATTGGTGGTGTTTCAATCCTTTGGTTACAAATACGGTTTGCCGGGCGACCTCGATTACGCCTTCGACGCACGCATTTTACCGAATCCGCATTGGGTGCCAGAGCTGAAACCACTTACCGGCAAAGACGATGAAGTGCAGCACTTTTTCTCGCAACAACCGTTAATGACCAAGTTTGTGCATCAACTCGAAACCTTCTTTGAAACTTGGCTGCCCTATTTTCAACGCAGTAATCGCAGCTATTTGACCATTGGTATTGGCTGCACCGGCGGTAAGCATCGTTCGGTTTATATTGCCGAGCAGTTAGCCGCACGTTTTCAAAATCAAACCTTCAAAGTGCAAGTACGACATCGTGATATGGCGCGGTATAAGTCATGAGTCGCGCCCAGCAAACCGTTACCATTCGCAACAAGCTAGGCCTGCATGCTCGAGCCGCCACTAAATTGGCTAAGTTAGCGCACCAGTTTGACGCCAAGGTAAAAGTACTGAATGACGGCAAAGAATATGATGCCTCAAGTGTTATGTGTCTGCTGTTATTAGCTGGTAGCCAAGGTAAACAGTTCGATATCGTTGCCGAGGGTACTGATGCTGAGCAAGCCGTGGCTGCCATTGCCGCTCTGGTTGAAGCGCGCTTTGATGAAGAGTGTTGAATAACACCCCCAACAGCAGTGCTGACGAATCTATGAAAATCAGCTAAACTCCTCAAATCACGAGGAGTTTTTTATGCTTGCCGAAGTTGCCGACTTAGAATTTGCTGAACAGCGCTTACAAGAAGTAACCGCTGCCTTAGCCCGTGGCATGTACGTGCAGGCACGGCGGTTACTGCACAATTTGCCAGCCTGGGACATTGCCCTGCTGCTGGAATCATCACCACCGAAGTCGCGTTTGATCATTTGGCAGTTGGTCGATGCCGACGAGCACGGTGATATCCTCGAAGAGCTCTCCGAAGAAGTACAAAAATCTATTATTCGGCAGATGGCGCCGGACAAGCTCGCGGCCGCCACCGAAGGTATGGATACCGATGACTTGGCCTACGTATTGCGTAGCTTGCCAGAGCCGGTCTATCAAGAAGTTCTGAAATCCATGGACGAGCAAGATCGGCAACGCGCTGAGCTAGCATTGTCCTACGATGAGGAAACTGCCGGTGCGATGATGAGCACCGATACCATCACCGTGCGTCCAGACGTTAGCATTGACGTGGTGCTGCGATATTTACGCCTAAAAGGCGAACTGCCCGATGGTACCGATAAACTCTACGTGGTGAATCGTGAAGATAAATTCATTGGCACCGTGGCGCTCACCTCGTTGCTTACCGTTGACCCTACGCGCTTGGTCAACGATGTGATGGACGACGACGTACAAAGCATTCCGGTCGACATGGACGAAACCGAGGTAGCCAAACTGTTTGAACGGCAAGACTGGATCTCAGCACCGGTGGTCGATGGTGACAACCGCTTGTTAGGCCGTATCACCATTGATGACGTGGTTGATATCATTCGTGAAGATGCGCAGCACTCGATGTTGAGCATGGCCGGTCTTGATGACGACGAAGATACCTTTGCCCCGGTGGGTAAATCGGCTGGGCGCCGTTCATTATGGCTGGGTATTAACCTGATCACGGCGCTGTTGGCAGCCATGGTCAGTTCGCTATTTGAGGATATTTTGGCGCAGATGGCTATTTTAGCGATCTTGAATACCATTGTGCCGAGCATGGGCGGTATTGCCGGTTCGCAGACCTTAACTTTGGTGATCCGCGGTATGGCGCTAGGCCACGTTGGCGCCAGTAACCAGCGCTGGTTAATTTGGAAAGAGCTCTCAATCGGCCTCATCAACGGTGTGGTGTGGGCGGTGCTCATTGCCGGGGTGGTGGCGCTGTGGAAGCAAGATCTCACCATTGGTATCATTATTGCCTTTGCCATGTTCGCCAACTTAGTGGCAGCCGGTTTGGCCGGCGTGACGATTCCGTTGATGCTGAAAAAATTTGATATTGACCCGGCACTTGCCGGTGGGGTGATCCTCACCACGGTCACCGACGTGGTGGGTATTTTCGCCTTCTTGGGTACCGCTACGCTGCTGTTGGGTTAAGCGCTTCAGGTAAAACGCTGCTGGGGTGCTAAACCCCAGCCAGCCGCATCGATTCAATCCATACCGAACCAGTACGTACCCCATGGCGCAGATCCACGTCATTACCAATTGCCACGATGTTGGCAAACATGTCTTTTAAATTGCCCGCAATAGTGATTTCCTCTACCGGGAACTGAATTTCGCCGTTTTCTACCCAAAAACCAGCGGCTCCGCGTGAGTAATCACCGGTTAACAAGTTAACACCCTGGCCCATAAGTTCCGTGACCAACAGCCCGGTTCCCATATCACGACACATGGCCTGCAGCGACTGGGCATTGTGGCCGACCTGCCAGGTATGAATGCCACCAGCATGACCAGTGGGTTGCAGGCCTAACTTACGTGCCGAATAACTGGTCATCAAATAGTTTTGCAGCACGCCATTACTAATAATATCGCGGTCTACCGTAGCCACACCTTCTTGGTCAAACGGACTACTCGCCAAGGCTCCCGGTAAATGCGGTTGTTCGCTGATGGTTAACCACGACGGCAGCACTTGCTGGCCTAAATGGTCGAGTAAAAAGCTCGATTTACGGTACAGATTGCCGCCGCTAATAGCGCCGACCAAATGGCCAAATAGCGAATTTGCCACGTCAGCGCGGAAAATCACCGGCACCTTGGCCGTCGCAATTTTGCGTGAATCGAGCCGCGCCACGGTCGCTTCTACGGCATCACGGGCAACTTGCTCGGGGCTCCATAGCTGGTCGCGGTGACGTGCCACGGTGTAGCTATAATCGCGCTGCATGGCCTCACCGCTTTTAGCAATCAGAGAACAGCTCAAGCTATGGCGCGATTGCAAATAGCCCGCTAAAAAGCCATGGCTGTTGCCGTACACGCGGTAGCCCACGTGGCTGCTGTACCCAGCGCCGTCAGAATTGACAATACGCGGGTCTAGGCTCAGCGCATGACGCTCACACGCCAGGGCTTGCTGCAGCGCAAACTCGGCACTTTGATCAGCCGGGTGACACAAATCCAGATCAGGTATTTGGCTCGCCATTGCCGCTTCTGGCGCCAGCCCTGCGAACGGATCAGGCGAGGTGAAACGAGCAATATCGTTGGCCTTTTCAACTGCCGCACGAATAGCGCTGGGAGTTAAATCGGTGGTGGATGACGAGCCCTTTTGCTGGCCTCGATATAAGGTGATCCCCAACGCGCCATCTTGGTTAAATTCAACGGTTTCGACCTCGCCCAAGCGGGTGCCCACGTTGATACCACGACTGCGGCTAATAGCGCACTCTACTGCGCTGCCACCGAGTTGTTTGGCATAAGCTAAGGCATCGGCAACGGCTTGCTCGACATCGTGCATTTCTTGGCGTAATTGCTGCATATCTGGGGTCACTGCATACTCCGTGATCGGCTCTATTGGGTTTACTGTGGCGCTGTGCCACTGAGTTTATCATCATGCGTCATGTGGACGTTATTCATGTTGAACTTAGTCATGTCGAACTTATTCATGTCGAAAAAAGGCGTCTAATGCTAAACTAACGCGTAATCACATTGGTTTAACCCGAAGCACCACAGCACACAGGCAGAGCATGAGCAATCAGTACGACGATGACGAAATTTATTACATCACCAAATCACAGCAGAAGCGTGACGCTGAAGCGCAGCAAGATATTGGTGAAAAACTGATCGCCTTAGTGCCGTCGCAATTGGCCAAGATCCCTATGGATGACATTTTGCGTGACGCCGTTTTGCTGGCCCAACGTATTCGTGGCAAGCGCGAAGGCTACCGGCGCCAAGTGCAACTGGTTGGCAAACTCATGCGCCAGCGCGATAGTGCGCCTATTGAGCAAGCTCTGCATGATGTTGAACATCAGCACGACGCCATGAACGCCTTATTCCATCAGCTCGAAAAGCACCGTGATGCCATTATTGCTGAAGGCGACAGCGCTATTCAGTCCTTTATGGACCTGTATCCGCAGGCTGATCGTCAGCAACTTCGCCAGTTACAGCGCAATGCCAGCAAAGAACTACAACTCGGTAAGCCACCAGCGGCCGCCCGCGAACTATTCAAATATTTACGTGCGGTGGCGACCGCTTAATCGGTGCCACCTACGGTCAGCGCGTCCAGTTTTAAGGTTGGCTGACCCACGCCCACCGGCACGCTCTGACCATCTTTGCCGCACACGCCAACGCCAGCATCCAGCTGCAAATCATGACCCACCATCGATACTTGGCACATCGCTTCGGGACCGTTACCAATCAATGTGGCGCCTTTAATGGGTGCGGTGATTTTGCCGTCTTCAATCAAATATGCTTCTGACGCTGAGAACACGAACTTGCCCGAGGTGATATCCACCTGACCACCGGCAAAATGCGGCGCATAGATGCCTTTTTTCACACTCTTAATAATATCGGCCGGGTCATGCTCTCCGGCGAGCATGTAGGTGTTGGTCATGCGCGGCATTGGCAATTGTGCATACGATTCACGGCGGCCATTACCGGTAGCGGCAACCCCCATTAAGCGGGCATTGAGCTTATCTTGCATGTAGCCGACCAAGCGGCCTTTTTCGATCAGCACGTTATAACCAGCTGGCGTACCTTCGTCATCCACTGTGAGTGAACCACGGCGGTCATTGATGGTGCCATCGTCAACGATAGTACAGTGCTCCGAAGCAACCAACTGGCCAATTTTACCGGCATAGGCACTGGCACCCTTGCGGTTAAAATCACCCTCTAAGCCATGCCCTACAGCTTCGTGCAACAGCACGCCGGGCCAGCCTGAACCGAGTACTACCGGCATGGTACCGGCCGGCGCTGGGCGCGCTTCTAGGTTCACTAAGGCTTGGCGCACAGCTTCTTTGGCGTATTCTTGCCAGCGCAAATCAGCTAAGAAATAGTCATAACCGACGCGCGCACCGCCACCGGCACTGCCACGCTCACGCTTGCCATTGTGCTCGACTAATACCGTGCAATTCAGCCGCACTAACGGGCGAATATCGGCAGCCAACACACCGTCGGTGGCGGCCACTAAAATTTCATCGTAACTGCCACTAATGCTGGCAATCACCTCCACCACACGGTTATCGAGGCTCCGCGCGTAAGCGTCCACTTCACGTAATAAATCAATTTTCGCCGCTTCATTCAGGCTATGTAACGGATTCACCGCCTCATAGCGCGAGGTAGCCCGCGGTTGATGCCAAGCATTCAAGCGCCCATGGGCACCGGCGGCAGCAATACCGCGTGCAGCAGCAGCGGCTTGTTGCAAGGCCTGCGGACTAATGTCGTCAGCATAGGCAAAGCCAGTCTTTTCACCATGAATAGCGCGCACACCGAGGCCGCTTTCAATGTGGAAGCTGCCATCTTTGACAATACCATCTTCGAGCACCCACGATTCATTCACGCTGCTTTGCAAATAGATATCAGCAAAGTCAATGGCGCCGCTGTAGAGCTTCTGCATAGCTTGTTGAAGCGCATCGACACCGAGTTGGCGTTGGGTCAAAAGATTATGGCTAACCGTTTCAAAAGCTGACTGCATGATTACCTAACCTGCTATGTTTTAAAGTGTGTAATAACCGGCATATTTGCGCGGATTTGCTGTTGCTGTTCGATACCGAATACGGCGCTGGCAAAACTGGGGCTGGCTTGCTCGGCATCGGCTTGCACGGTGCCCCAAGCATCAACAACCACGGCATGGCCATAGGTATGGCGGCCATTGGCATGCTGGCCAACTTGCGCCGCCGCTACTACCGCGCACTGCTGTTCAATGGCGCGTGCTCTGGTTAATACGTGCCAATGCGCCGAACCGGTCACCGCCGTGAAAGCTGATGGCAACACCACGATGTCAGCACCGGCTACACGGAGCTTACGGAACAGCTCGGGAAAGCGCACATCATAACATACCGCCATACCGATGGTGCCGATTTCAGTGCTCACGGTGACCACCTCGGTACCCGCAACCGTGGCTGCCGATTCGCGATAGGTTCGCGTACTATCGGCCACCTCAACGTCAAACAAATGGATTTTATTGTAGCGAGCCAGACACTCGCCGGCCGGATTATAAAGTAAGCTGGCAGCGCTAAAACGTTGCTGTTCGGGATCATCAATCAGTGGGATAGTGCCGCCCACCAACCACACACCGAAGTCACGCGCGAGGGCCGCTAGGCCGTCTTGCATGGGGCCGTGGCCGGGTAGCTCGGCCAGTTGCCGTTGCTGCGCATCGCCAGCCCCAAAACACAAACAGGCTTCGGGCAGCACCACCAATTGCGGCCGTGCCGCCGGTAATTGCGCAAACAATTGCCGCAAGGTAACTAAGTTGGCGACTGGATCGGGGCTACTGGTTAGTTGTACCGCCGTCAGTTGCAGCGGCGGGCGGCTCTGGTTGTTGTTCATTGACTGGCTCCTCAGGTTTTTCGAGGGGAATTTCGACCTCGCGGCTGTCACGGGCCACTTCTTCAACAATCGGCTGATCGAGCGTGCCGGTAATGCGATATTCCAAACGACTGATAACCTGCGCATCATGCAACACCCGATCAATCAGCAGCGCGGCAAGTCCGGTCGGTGGGTTGACCATCCAAGCGACGATCACCGGCAGGCTCGAGGTGACCTTGGGAATATAGAAAATCTGATAATTTAGCTCGGTACTGTTGAGATTCACGGTGCCGTTAATTTCCATATCACCGGCCGAACCATTCAAGCGCGTGTTGTTGGTACTTACAATACCGTCACTCAAACTAAACTCGCCACCAAACTCGGTGTAAAACAGGCCATTGGCAAAGACATCGCGAAAATCGAAGCGTAATTTTCTAATCAGCCCTTCGAGGCTCAACAGCGAAAATAATCGCGCCGCACCATCGCTTACTTCATTGAGATAGCCTTGCCCCAAACGCCAGGTAACGCGACCATCTAAGCTTTCGGTATTGAGCGCAAAGGGCGTTCCTTGCCAACTTAAATCAAAACTGAATTCGGCTGGGCTGTCCTGCACCATGGTGGTGATGTTTTGGTCGCGCAAGAAGGCCCCCAAATCAGCCGAGCTGAACGTGCCTTGCACCTTG
The DNA here is from genome assembly GCF_003999375.1 of Pseudidiomarina mangrovi. Classification (GTDB taxonomy): domain Bacteria; phylum Pseudomonadota; class Gammaproteobacteria; order Enterobacterales; family Alteromonadaceae; genus Pseudidiomarina; species Pseudidiomarina mangrovi. The sequence continues at coordinate 42,201 of NZ_RJLC01000016.1, read as the reverse complement.
GTCAGTGGGCTTTGTTCGGCGGTTGCCGCCAGCCAATGGCCGCTGGCGTTCAATTGATGGCGGCCTTGCTGGAAATTCAACTGTTGCAGCCATAAACCTTCGCTATCAGGGCTCAAACGAATTTGCACACGACCGAGATTATACTCGCCGTAGCGGCAGCGTTTGCAGTTTAAACTCAACTGCGGAAATTGCTGCAAATCACTGAGCAAGAGTGCTTCAACCTGCGGCTCGTCGGCAGGGTTCTCATTAACATTCTCGGCAATAGCTGGCGGTAGCAGCTCAATAAAATCAGCCACCAAATCCACCTGTATACGCTCATCATTATGGAAAATATGGCCATTGATAGCGGCATTGTCGGCAGCAAAATCTAATTGCCAACCGCGCTCATCATGCGGCCACAACGCTGCCGTACTCGGCCCCAGTGGATACCCATAAAGATCAAAGGATTGGCTGCTGATCTGTACTAAATCAGGCTGTAACGGCGAGCGTTTAGCAGTGCTCTGCTGATGCTGTTCGCTGCGCTTCAAGCTATTGAGCCAGCGCGTCAACGCACCACCACTGCTCAGCCATTGCTGCAACACTAGTGCATCGCTATTGATATCAACGGCAAATACCGGCTTGAGCCGCAGTATATTGGCATTTGGGCTGGTGCTGATTGACTCACCTGCTCGTGCATAGCCCTGCACCACTTGGCTACCATCACCATTAAGCTGCAATTCGAGTAAACCATGCTCAGCCAATTCAGCGTTGATAAGAATATGCTCTGGCCCACCAGATACTTGTACTTGGGTTGGCCAAGCAGTACCCATAGGTTTATTCAAGGGTTGTGGCAGTTGCAGCGCTAGTTGCTGCAAATCAGTCTGTTGGCGCCAATGAAAGGCATAATCACCTTGATCGGGCAAGCGCACTTCAAGGCGACTGGTCCATGTTAATACGCCGCTCATCAGCTCGCTCAAGCCGTTGCTGAATTCGGGAATTTGCTCGATCGGCCAGTTGGCGGCGAAATCTGCGCGTAATTGGTAGGCGTCATCTTGCACACCACTGCTCAGCTGCACCTGCAGGGGTAGCTGCTGCCACTCTAGGCGCAGCTCATCAGCCTGCAGTTGCGCATTGTTAAAGTTCAGGCGGCCACTAAAACCACTGAATTGCTGGTCGACAAAACTTATATACAAGTCATTGTCAGCAAAATCGACATAGCCTTGGGCGCTCATTTCACGCTGCGCTGCAGCATCATCACCCAACGGGATGCGCAACGTTAACGCCCCATTAATAGCTCCGCTCGGCTGTAATCGCTGTAAACTACCAGCAACACTCTGTGCCAGCGGTGATTGGGCAAATACCGGTTGTAATTGCTCGGCCTGACCGTTCACCTCGGCATCAATTTCAAGCCAGCCAGCGCTTTCAGTAATGGCACTGATGACGGTGTCGATGCGCGGTAGCTGCATTTGTCCGATTTGTGCGTCCGTGCCAACAATATGCATGCGCTCATTGCTGAAGTTAACGACGATATCGGTATCGTACACAGGCAGCCAATCAGGTTGAAATTTAACCATGGCATCGCTTAAGTTAACCTGCGCAGCAAAACTGCCTTGCCGCTCGACATAGGGGAAATCGGTCAAACGGCCACGCCAAACCATGGCGATATGCTCCGCTTCGCCACCGAGCAGAGCTGTATTGAGATAGCTGTGTAAGTCATCGCCCATGACCGTGGGTAAGTGAAAGCGCAAATGCTCAATGGCAATTGGCTCAGCATTCACCGTATGCACCCGCGCCGCCACCTCAACATCATCGCCGCTGGCCTGTAACCGCGCCGCCAAGGCAAAGGTCATACCCTCTAGGGCAATCTGGCTATGGTCATTGATAGCGAGTTGCCAGGCACCATCGTGCCACTGCCAGGAGCCGCCAATAGCCAGCCGCGGTAATTGCCAACTGTGCGTGTACGACAACGCATCACTGCTTAACGTGACGCCATCACCGAGCAATTGCCACTGCGCTTGGTCACCGTGCCCCACAAGTTGCAGATCAACACCTTGCAGACCCGGGATAGCGCCATGGCGAGGCCAACTTAACTGGTTGCCCTGTAATTGCCACTGTAGCGGCTGGTTACTGCGTTGACGCATTTTAAGCGACAATAGTCCGGCCATATCGGCACTATCTGCCTGCGGGTTGAGTAAGCGGATCAGCGGCGCCAGTGGCAGCTGCTGCATACTGAGTTGCCATTGTCCCGGCCGTTGCTCCATGCTTAGCGGCGGTAGCTCCCAGCGCTCGTTATTGTGCTCCACCGTGAGCGGTGTGCTGTTCAGTAACCAACCATCGCCATTATTACGTAACCGCATGGCACCATCAGCAATATATAACTGATGCTCATGCTGGTCGGCTTGCCAACGCAACTGCGTAGCACCTAAACGCAGCACACCGTGGTCGAAATTATCCGCCTGCACATTCAACCATAAGCTAAAATTCAACTGCGCTTCAGCAACATCCACATCAACCATTTGTTGCTGCAGCCATGGCGCAATATCCAACTGCTCGGCATGCACATAAATTTGTCCGTTTATTCCCTGTGCATCAGCGCTGTTCAAACGGATCATGACGTCGAGTGCATTACTATCAAGATTATCAATGCGGAAACGCCCTACACCTTGATGCTGTTGGTGCTGATTAAACCAGCGTAATTCATCAATAATGATGCCGCGCTGTTGACCAAGAAGGTTGGTCAGGCTGAGTGTGCTATTGGCAACCTCAACATGATTCAGTTGCTGCAGGAAAAAGCGCTGCAATGGCTCTATGGCTAAGCCCTGATTGGCTTGTTGGAGGGTACGTAAATCATAGCTAAATTGGGCGTTATCGAGGGTGACCCGCTCAATCTGCCACGACCAACTGCGCAATGACTGCCAAAAATTGAAGTGAATACGGGCTTCAGCCACCGCTAGCAATACCCCATCACCGTTGCTATGGGGTACTTGTAACTGTTGCAGCACCAATTGCGGGCCATTGCGATTCCAGTCAGCGCTGAGTTCACTGACGGTCGCCGTTACTTGATAGCGCTCGGCCAAAAGATGTTCAAGTTGTCGCGTTACATCGGGTAGTTGGGGCAGCAAATAGCGTAACGTGGTCAGTAATAGCGCGAACAGCACCAGCACCGTAACCATGCTATAGAGCAAGGTTTGGTAGGTGAATAATGCTGAGCGGCGCCACATAAAATTACATCATCACCACGTCAAACTGCTCTTGGTGATAGAGCGGTTCGGTCATCACTTTGACCTGTTTACCAATAAATACCTCAAGTTCAGCTAAGGCATGTGATTCTTCGTTGAACAGTGCCTCGGCTACCGCTGCTGAGGCATACACCACAAAGCGTGCGGCGGCATAGGCACGGTTGACGCGAACAATTTCGCGCATAATTTCATAACACACTGTTTCCACGGTTTTCATCGAACCGCGGCCATTACACACCGGACACTCGGAGCACAACACATGCTCAAGACTCTCGCGGGTACGTTTGCGGGTCATCTCAACTAAGCCCAGGGTAGTAAAGCCGTTGATGGAGTTTTTCGCGCGATCTTTGCTCAGCGCTTGCTCCAAACTATGCAGAACTCGGCGCCGATGGTCGCTACTTTGCATATCAATAAAGTCGATGATGATAATACCGCCTAAATTGCGTAAGCGTAGCTGCCGAGCAATGGCTTGGGTCGCTTCAATGTTGGTATTAAAAATAGTTTCTTCGAGGTTGCGATGCCCGACAAACGCCCCGGTATTGATATCGATGGTGGTCATGGCTTCGGTTTGGTCAATAATAATTGAGCCACCCGACTTCAATTCCACTTTACGTTCAAGCGCGCGCTGTACTTCATTTTCGACATCGAACAAATCAAAAATAGGCCGATCGCCCGGGTAGTACTCCAGCACATCTTTGAGCTCAGGAATAAACTCATCGACAAACTCGCACAATTGCTCGAAGGTCACGCGCGAGTCTACCCGGATGCGCTCAATGGGCTCACCAACAAAATCACGTAAAATACGACAAGCGAGGTTCAAGTCTTCGTATAACAGCCCTACTTTGCGTAAGTTCTTTTTACGCTTTTGAATGGTATCCCAGAGCCGCCGTAAAAACGCTGCGTCTTGGCTGAGTGCTTGATCGGCCGCGCCTTCTGCCGCTGTCCGCACGATAAAGCCGCCGTCTTCGTCGCAGTACGGCAAGGCTGCACGTTTCAGTCGTTCACGCTCGGCCTCGTCCTCAATACGCTGCGAAATACCAACATGCGGTGAGCGCGGCATCAGCACCATATAGCGCGATGGAATGGTGATATCGGTGGTTAAGCGCGCACCTTTGGTACCCAATGGGTCTTTCACCACCTGCACCACCAGTAATTGCCCGGGGCGCACTAACTGGGCGATATCTTTGGCTTGCTCAGGGCGGCTGGCGAGTTCTTCTTGATCAATGTGAGTGATGATGTCTGAAGCGTGTAGAAACGCGGCTTTGTCTAAGCCAATATCAATAAAGGCAGCCTGCATACCGGGTAATACCCGTGATACCTTGCCAAGAAAAATATTGCCGACCAAGCCACGCTTGGCTTGCCGCTCAATGTGAATTTCTTGCAAGATGCCATTTTCGATCAGTGCCACCCGCGTTTCGGTGGGGGTCACATTCATTAAGATTTCGGCACTCATTGTGCTGATTCCTTGTGATAACACTGCTCACGCTGCAGCAATAACTGTTCGGTTTCATATAACGGTAAGCCGACCACGGCGGAATAGCTACCGCGCAATTGGGTGACAAATTTTCCGGCCCGCCCCTGAATACCATAACCACCGGCTTTATCGTGCGGCTCGCCGCTGGCCCAATAGGCCGCTAACTCAGCCTCGGTCAAGGTTTTAAAGCTTACCTCGGTAGTCACTGTCAACTGACTAACACCACGCTCGTCGACCACTGCGACTGCGGTCATTACCTCATGAACCTGGCCCGACAACAGCTCCATCATACGGCAGAAATCAGCAAAATCCTGTGGTTTTTCGAGCACTTGCTGTCCGGCTACCACAATAGTATCAGCACCAATGACGTAGTAATCAGCGCTATGACCTGAGCCCTGCGCCAAACCCAGACCGGCTTGTGCTTTGCTCAGCGCCAATCGCTGCACATAGGCTGACGCTACTTCATTCGGCTGCCGCTGCTCGGCCACCTGCGGCAAAATCACCTCGAACGGACGCTCGAGCAATTGCAATAATTGCTGACGACGCGGCGAAGCTGAGGCGAGAAGTAACTGCATACGAAGACCCTAAAACCTAGCGAATAGCGTAACGGTGACGGTATTTGCGCAGCAACAAATACACCCAGTACCAAGCAATCATGGAGGTTAACACTGGGTACAAATAGGTAATGTTGAATACCGCCCCATTTAAGGCGTGCTCAAGCTCATACACAATGGCTCGTTTCATCAACACCAACATGCCCACCACAATAATCTGCTGTAGCATCGATTGATTACGCAAGCGCTGAAAATGACGTAGCACAGGGTAAGCAATCACGACTAGCGCTATGGCGTATATACCAAAACCTGAGCCCATTAAAATATCGGTTAATAACCCCAATACTAATACGGTGGTAAAGCCAACTCGGTGCGGTATCGCTATTAGCCAATAAATCAGCACTAACGTGAGCCAATCAGGCCGCCACATTTCTAGCAGCGGCGGCAGCGGCAATACCATAAGTACTAGCGCCGCGAGATAGCTTAGTAATAGCGGAATCAGGCCAGCCTTAATCCACATTATTGGCCTCCTCGCTGTCGCTCTGCTGCTCGAACACTGGTTGCTCGTCAACATTACCCGGCCAGAGCAATAACAGGCTGCGTACCCGATCGAGTTGCGCGTATGGGCGAACACTGACACGGGCATATTGATATTGCTCATTGCGGTCAATAGCGATCACTTCTGCGACCGGGTAGCCCTCGGGGAACACTTCATCCAGACCAGAGCTCAGTAATACATCGCCGATCTCGATATCCGTGCTGTGCGCAATGTAGAGTAGCGCCAGTTTTTGCAAATCACCGGTACCTTGCGCTAACACGCGAATGTCATTGCGTTGCACGCGCAGGGAAATAGCATGGCTCTGGTCAGAAATGAGCAGCACCCGCGCGGTATTGCGACCCACACTGACCAATTGCCCAACGATACCGCGGTTATCCAACACTGGCTGACCGACATAGGCGCCATGGGTAGAGCCTTTATTAATCACCACTTGATGTGAAAACGGGTCGGATGCCACAGCCACCACTTCGGTCACCATACGCCGACTACTGCCACGCACATCGGAGCCCAGGAGCTGGCGTAGGCGATCGTTTTCACTTTCAATGAAATTAAGCCGCTGAACCGCCATTTCTAGCTCCAGCAGCTCATTTTGCAAACGCGCATTATCGATACGCAACTCGGTGCGCGTAGTGAGGATGTAGTCAACACGATCGGAGATTTGTTGTGGCAATACCGCCAGATATTGAATGGGCGCCACCACCGTATTTAAAAACGAACGCACCGGCTGCATGGTATTGAGCCGGTGGTCGAGAAATAACAGTAAGCCTGCACAACTCAGTGCAATCAGAAACCGTGTGCGAAGCGATGGCCCGCGTTCAAACAGCGACTTCATGCTGTCGCCTACTCAGAACTGAACAGGTCACCGCCGTGCATGTCAATCATCTCGAGCGCCTTACCGCCGCCACGAGCGACACAGGTCAAGGGATCATCTGCGACAATCACCGGGATACCGGTCTCTTCCATTAACAAACGGTCGATATCGCGCAATAACGCCCCACCACCGGTCAATACCATACCCCGTTCAGAGATATCTGAAGCTAATTCTGGCGGCGATTGCTCAAGCGCCAATAACACCGCACTTACGATGCCCATCAACGGCTCTTGCAGTGCTTCTAAAATTTCGTTGCTATTGACTACGAATGAGCGCGGCACACCTTCGGCCAGATTGCGGCCACGCACTTCAATTTCGCGAACTTCATCACCAGGAAAGGCAGAACCAATTTCGTGCTTGATACGTTCTGCGGTAGCTTCACCAATGAGTGCACCAAAGTTACGGCGAATATAATTGACGATGGCCTCATCAAATTTGTCGCCACCGATGCGCACTGACGAGGAATACACTACACCGTTTAATGAGATGATAGCCACTTCAGTGGTACCGCCACCGATATCAATGACCATAGAACCGGTCGCTTCGGATACGGGCAAGCCAGCACCGATAGCGGCTGCCATGGGTTCATCGATGGTGTAGACGTTACTGGCGCCAGCACCTAAGGCTGACTCTTTGATAGCGCGCCGCTCAACTTGGGTTGAGCCGCAAGGCACACAGACCAGAACCCGTGGGCTTGGGCGGAAAAAGTGGCTGTCATGCACGCGTTTGATAAAGTGTTGCAGCATTTTCTCGGTGACATCAAAGTCAGCGATCACGCCGTCTTTCATGGGGCGGATGGCTTTAATATTGCCCGGAGTACGCCCAAGCATTAATTTTGCTTCATGGCCGACTGCGGCAACAGTTTTTGCGCCGCCGGAGCTTTCCTGGCGAATCGCCACCACCGACGGTTCATTCAGGACAATACCTTCGCCTTTGACGTAAATCAGCGTGTTTGCTGTACCCAAATCGATCGATAAATCGTTGGAGAATAATCCTCGAAATTTTTTAAACATGGACTGGCCAATCCCTTACAAATTAGTCGCGTATGACAATCATCATACTTTAGCAATGCAAACGCTGCACGGCAAGGCGTTACGCAGTCATCTTACCATGCTTTTACGTTCACCGATTAACGATGTTAAGACAATTTTTACCAACCCAGTTCGCGGGTGTAAATGATCCGATCATTGCCACGAAAGCGACCAAATTCGATCGGCGCACAGGGGTTCAATTCTGGCTCCAGCGCGGGGCTGCACTCAGCGGCCCAAGCATAGCTTAACCACGGTAAGCCAATATCAGTCAGATTCACAATCCAATCAAAGGTTCCAACTAAGGGCGGATCGATATCTTGGAAAATGATCAATGGTGCGCTGACTTGGCGCTCGCCGGTCACAACTTGGTTGGCCAGCAATGGTTGTGCGGCTAAATCTGCAGCACTCAAACCATCATCCGAGACAAAGTCGACAAAGCGCGTGGCCAACGGTGTTAGCCAGGCATCACTATATGCGGTGCTGTTATCGCGCGCATTGGTCACAAAGGCGGTGCCATTGAAGTATTCCACGCTGAACTGCAGTTCCAGTTCGTCGTTGACCGGGCCCAGCGCCGGTTGCAGCACTAAACGGCCATCCAGCAACTCAGTGCCTTGCAACGGCGAAAAACTAAAATCAAGACAACCACCGGCATCGTTATTCTTAGCGCAGACGCCATCACTGTCGGTCAGCGCTGCCGCTGGAATAGTTAGCTCTACGCAGGCATTAAAAGGTGCAGTTGCCAATGCTGGATCTTGGCTGTAGCTAAGCCCCTCTTCAACCGGCAGCGACACAATAAACTCTGGTAAGGCATCGGTATCGTTATTCACCCCAAGCACTGCGCTGCTGGTTGGCGTGAAGCTAAGATCTTGCGCCACCCCACCGCAGGCTAGGCTATGCAAATAGCTGCGGTTAGCCCAGTTGACCGTGTAATTGAATAGGCTATTGGCATAGTTCGCCACCGGGCTACCCTGCACATTGCGGGGCTCAAGACTGAGCTGCGGGAAATCGGTAGACAGAGTGAGCGGCTGGCCCAAATAGGTAAAGTCGTCTTGGCTGGGCTGCAAACTTGGCGCGGCGAGCTCGCTGGCAAAGAAATAGGCTGGCACAAAACGGCCAATTGGCGCCGAACTACCCGTAATGTTGCCACCACCTAGGTAACTACCGCCCTGTTGTTGGGCTTGCAGGGCAATCACACCAATATCGCTGTAGCGCACATTGGCGGCTGTCCATGAGCCATTACCCGCATAGCTCCAAGCACCGACGGTGATCACTGAGCCGCCGCTGGCGGGCAATACATAGCTAGGTGTTGACAGCAAACTTGGCTGCTGTGGCGCTAACTCATTGCCATAGTTGGGCGTTACTTGATTGCTGCTTGATAGCGCGGTAACGGTCACCGAAAAGCTCTCACCGGCCTTCAAAAATACCGGTGCTTGGCTGTAATCAGCAGAAAATGTACTGACGTCGCTAGCGGGAGTCAGTTGTACTTGAAAACTGGCGGGACGCACTAAAATTGGGCTGGCTAAATTGCCCACCAACGTAGCGCCCGTACCCACTGTTTTTTCGGTGTAAAAATCCAATCGCCCAGCATCTTCATAGTTAACATTCCAGTTCGCCACACCAGCGGTGAATGTCAGGTCAATCGCTGTGGTGGCTGGAAATTCAGGAATACTAGTAACGCCCGTAGTGGCTGCTTGCAAGCAGGTAGCTGGGTCTTCGCAGCTCATGGCGACATTGACCGACTGCAGGCCATCTAGAGCTGCTACGCAAGCGCCGGTGTTGCTATCGGTGCGTACCGCTTCTACGGTAATAGTGAAACCATCGCCGGCTACAACTTCTGCAGGTGATGACAGCAAAAAGCCAGTATCAACGGCGTTCATAGCGCAGTTATCCACACCTGCTAAATCACATTGAGTCGGATTATTGGCGCTGTCTGCGGTGGTGAGTGACAAGGTATAACTACCACTTATCGGAATAGATAAGTTGGTCACCACGGCGCCCGTTAAATTAAAATTGCCAGTGCTGGTGAAGGTATTTAAGCCTGAGCTAGCGGTTAAGGTAAACGCGCCGGTGTTGTCAGCAAGTACCGAGCAGTCGGCGTTTTCACAGGCGCGCAGGGTGATCGGCTCAGCCAGACAGGTCAGCGCCTCGCCATCGTGGTCAATCTCAAAATGGTCAATAGCCCCACCTGTGCCACCACAGGGTTCTTCGTAACCGGTGTTACCATTTGGGTCCGAGCAGGTCTCGCCGGCGTCACCGGTATTACTACCCGGCGGAGCGTTGATATAGCCGTCTACTGAACCGTTGTTATCCACTGGGCCTTCGGAGTTCACGTTGCCGCTTACGTTGGAGTTGCTATCAATCGACACGCCGCCGTCGCCGGCAACAACACTACCGATGATCTGACTATTCTGGTCCAAGGTGACACTTTCGGCTTCAATATCACCTTCTATGGTAGCGCCCTCACCAATGACCAAGTCACCTTCGGTGCTGATGTCACCAGTAACCACTGCGCCATTACCCACTTCAACGTCACCGGTGACGTCTACATTGCCGCTAATAGAGGTGTTGTTACCGGTATTAAAGTTACCGTTTACCGTCACATCACCGGAAATATCACTGCCGTTGCCTAAGGTGACGTTACCAGAAATCACCAAACCACCGGTTACCGTGGTGTTATTGGCGGCGGTGATATTACCGGCGACGGATAGATCGGCATTGATAATGTTACCGTTGCCCGGCTCGAGGTTTCCGCCGACATTGATGATGAGGTTCGCTGAGGTGCCGGCAGCATTGATGGTGGCATTGTTACCTAGCTCTAGGTTGCCAGCTATGTTGATGGTCAAGGTGCCAACAAAGCTAATAATCACCTCATCGCCATTACCTAAGCGTACATCACCACTGCAGTCCATAACACTGCCGATAAAGGTACAGTTACGGAAGGGCGCGTTGTTATTGCCGGTGCCCGCGTCGGCAGGCAGAGTGTAGGTAGCCGCATGGGCCAATGGTGCGAAAGCAATGATGAAAAATGCAGCAATGCGATAAAAAACTTTTTTGTCCATGATGTTCCACAAAACAGCGTGGTTTTTACCAACCTACCTCGCGTTGATAAACCACTTTGTCGTTCCCTCTAAACAAGCCAAACTCTAGCGGTGTGCATGGGTTTAGTTCTGGCGCAACCAATGGGCTGCAAGTTTCAGCCCAATTGTAACCAAGCCAAGGTAAGCCAAGTTCAGTTAAATTGAGCCGCCAATCAAACTGCCCGGGTAATCCGGGTGTTGTATTCTGACTCACCAGTAACGGTGCTGTGAGTTGTCGGCGACCAGCAGTGACTGCTGTCGCTAGCAGCGGATCAGTGACTAAATCCGCGGCGGTCAAATTTGCACTCGAAACAAAGTTTACGAAACGACTACTCGTTGGCTCCAGCCAACTACTGTCATAATCCGTGCTGTTGTCGCGACTATTGCGGCGAAACGCTGAACCGTCAAAATATTCGATTGAAAACTGTAAGTCCAGTATGTCATTTGTCGGAGCATAGGCAGGCAATAATTGTAACCGCCCATCTAATAACTCTGTTCCCTGCAAGGTGCTAAATGTAAATGCTAGGCAGCTGCCGGCATCATTCACTTTGACACAGACATTATCTTGATCGGTCACATCGGTCGCCGCAAGGGTGAGTGTGGCACAGGCGGCAAAGGGTGCTTTCGGGTTGGCATAGTCTTTGTTATAGGCCAGCGCATCCTCACTCGGTAACGACACCGCAAACTCAGCATTGGCATCGGTATTATCGCCATTATTAATCACCGCATTACTGCTGCCGGAAAAACTCAGCGAATACGGGCCAGCGCCATCACAGGCAATGCTATGGGTATAACTGCGAGCCGACCAATCGGGACTGTAACTAAAGAAACTATTGGCATAGTTTGACACGATAGCGCCTTGCACGTTACGCGGAGTAAGTACTAACTGCGGGAAATCGCTATGAAACGTCAGGTTTTGCCCAACATAGGTGAAATCATCTTGGCTTGGTTGTAGTAGCGGTACATAGGCTTCGGCAGCGCTAAAATAGGCCGGCCTGAAGCGTCCAACCGCGGTGCTACTGCCGGTCACCGTGGGGCCGCCAAGGTAACTACTGCCAGCCTGCTCCGCGAGTAATTGAATCACGCCCACTTCACTGTAGCGCACTTGATTACTGCTGAATTGCCCAGCAGCCGACTTACTCAAAGCGGTATCGACGCTGACACTGCCACCGGTCAATGGCGCTAAGTAGGTGGGCGTCGCCAGTAACTGTGGCTCCTGTATGGGCACCTCATTACCGTAGTTTGGCGTCACCGCCCCCAGTGAATTCAGCGCCTCAATCACCACGCTGAAATACTCACCGGCTTTGGCAAATACCGGCGCTTGACTGTAATCGGCGCTGAATGCCGATGCCGTAGACACCGGGGTGGTGGTGATAGAAAAGTTGGCTGGGCGAGCGACGATATCTTGCGTCAGCGCGCCAATAATAAACGCATTGGGTTTGATTTGTTTGCGCGCCGCCACGGTAAATGCACCAGCGTCTGGATACTGCATCGGGATCACCGCTTCGCCATTGACAAAATCAACGGTTAATTCGGTATAAATGGGTAATTCAGCGATGTTAGTGGCGTTACCACTGAGCGGCAGTAAACAAGCACCGGGGTTGGTACAGTCCATACCGATTTCAACGGTTTGAATACCGGTAAGGTCCGTCGTACAAGCACCAATAGTGGCGGTGCGCACCACTAAATCAAAACTGTCTCCGGCCACCACCGTGGTTGGCGCTTCAACAATAAAGCCGGAATCAGCCACATCAATCACACAGTTATCCACCCCAAACAGATCACACTCGGTGGGATTGAGCGGAATATCCGAGCTGTTGGTGATGGTGAGCGTATAGCTACGGGCAATATCAAAATCAAATGGCACCACCAAAGGTGTGCCACTGCCATCAAACGAGGCGTTCACACTCAGCGTCGCCTGTGGCGATACCGCGTTTAAAGTGAAGCTACCGGTGGTCACGGTAAAGGCATCACAAACCGGATTTTGACAAGCACGCACGGTGATTAATTCGGTTTCACACACTAAACCGGCACCGTCGTGAACAATCTCAAAGTGATCAATAACCCCAGCTGCCGGGCAGGCATCAGTTAAGTTGTTACCAAAATCACAGGTTTGTACCGCGGTACCAATACCGGTGATAGACGGTGAGTTGATATAACCGAGTACCGTAGCATTATTGACCACCGCCGCACTGGCATTGATATTGCCTTGCACGGTTCCACTGACCGTCACTGGCCCTTCGGCGACGATATTACCCGTAATAGTGCCATTATAATTAAACGAGCCAGCGGCGCCCACGGTCACATTGCCGCCAATGGTGCCGAGCGCAGTAAATGCCCCATTGGCGGTCACGCTGTTGCCCACGGTCAAGGTGCTGCTAGCATTCACTGTGCCCGACGCTATCACACTGCCATTCACCGTCATGGTGTTACCGGCATGGGTTAAATTATTCACGGTCAAATCACCACCCACGGTAAACGCACCGCCGGTAGTCAGGGTACCACCTACGCTGGTATTACCGGCGACTTGGCTGCCGCTAGCGCCGATAAGACTACCGGTAACCGTAGCGCTGCCACTGATGGCGCGATTATTACCCGAAAAGGTTAAATTACCACCCACCACCACATTACCGGTCACACTCTGCGTTAGTAGCAGGTTACCGCCAATGTTGAAGCTACCCACACTGCCGCTGCGTACTAAATCAAAATCGCCCGGTAGGGTTAAGTTGGCATTCCAGGCGCGGTTTGTGGTCATGGTGAAGGTGCCGGTTTGCAGAACAATACTAAGGTCTGGACCATTAATGTTGGTCGCACCTTGGCGAAAGGTATTAGTCACTACTAAGGTGTAGGGCACGCCGGCGTTGTTGGTTAAACTATGGTTCTGGTTAGTCGGGAATAAAACATTGGTACAGGTTAATGTGCTGGTTAAAACGCTGTTGCTACAACCCTGAAATACGCCAGTATCGAGGCCATTGGGCATGGTGTAGTTGGTGGCCCAAGCAGGGAGCGCCCAGAGCAGTGCAAGGCAGGCAAGAAAGCGTTTAATCGTTCGCATCGGTGGCCTCGGCGAGCAAGCGGCGGGTGTAGGTCTCAGTACCTAACTCACAACTCCCTGTGGCCTCTAGCCGATACAACGTGGCAGATAAACTTGCTACCGGTATTTCTGCGCAAGTCACTTCGGCAGTACAGTTCCTCAAGCCTTCTTCAACAAAGGTGAGATTGCTGACAGAGCAGTCGGCAGCTCCACCAGCAGTCGGAAATAATTTTAAAAAAGCGTGTTGCACGCCGGTTTTAGCGGCAAAGTTAGCGCGGGCTCCACCCACGTTTGCAACGCTCGATTGACTGGCGCTACCGAACAAGCCAAACAAGGCAGACGCCAATAAGCCCATCACCACAATCACGAAGATGGCGACGACTAAGGCGCTACCGCGCTGTTGCAATGGCGTATTAGGGTAGATTGGCAATGGTCACCCCATGATGCATGGTTAAAATCTCAGTACTATTATCGCTGCCCACCAGCAACACCAGCTCAATGGTGGTGCGGCGCACATCGGTCGCGGCCAATTGAAACGGTAATTGGCTCGGCTCAGCAAAATTATTAGCCATATTAGTCGCAATCAACGCTTGATTACCAGTCAGTGGCAAGGTGGTTAAATCTGGCTGAGTGGTTTGCCAACCGTAACCCCAATAGCGACGTAGCTGCTGCCCGGTGGTGATACACCAACTAACCGGCGGGTCTAACACGTAAAAACGTTTGGCTGGGCTTTCGCGTTGAAAGGTAGCACCATCAGCCGCTGCTAGGGTAAATTCACTAAAGCCAGCGCTCGGCGTATCGGCGGTTACCGCATCAATGCTTTTGACCCGATCAGTGGTGGCATACAGGTGTGATTCGGTTAAGGCAAATACCGCTAGCTTTTGGCCGGTGGCAAAACTGTACTCAAATGGCGTCACCGCTTGAAATGGCACAATGCTGCCAGGCCGCGGAATTTGTGTATACAGACTGCCGGCGTTGACCGGAATAAACTCAATACAACGCTCATCGGCACTGACCCGAATACTGCCCGGGTAGGCATTTTCTAATTCCCGGCTTAGCCGCTCTAACACAAACCGACCAATGCCGACTTGCTCATCGCGGGCAATACCATCGGTATAAATTTTGGTGCCAAAACCCAAGAAGCTAAAGGTACTAATACCCACAATGCCCAGCAGCACAATCACGATAATAAGTTCTATCAGGGTGAAGCCGCGCGCTGACCGGGACATTATATGTTCCCCCGGTAGCTGGTAAAGCTAAACACCTGGCCGTTAGGTGTGGTCACCGATACCTGTACCTTTTTGTAATCTTCAATGCTGGTGGTACAGGCGGCAATGGCGGTTTCGGCGTAGCATACGGTGACCAGAACGGTGAAGTTTTTATATAACTCACTAATGGTGGTGCCAGTGAGCAACTCACCGGTAGCGCTGAACTCATCAAAGTCGTCAACATCGTTGTAATCATCGCGGTTTTCGCCAGGCTCTGGGCCAAAATCAATGTCTGCGGTACACGCATTGGGCGCTACAGCGCCACATCGAGCGCTGCCGCCAGCGCGGTTGTTGGCTTGATCAAAACTTAAACTGACGATTTCGTTAAGCAACGAGCTACCTAATTCCGTAGCGCGCACTTGGTAAATGGTATCCACCGAGCGCGCCGCCTGTGGTCCAAACGCTACCGAGAACCCCAGCAAGGCAATGGCCAGCACAATAATGCCAGCGATGACTTCAATAATGGTAAAGCCGCTTTGGCGACTGTGCTGACAGGCGCCGTTCATAAGCACGGCCCTTTGCTCATATAGCCCTGACTGTTCACGCATACAAGTAACGTGGTGGTGCCGACAATGCTGAGTTGATGGTTGACGCCATCATCACAGCTATCCGGAATAGTGACGGGGCAACCTAGGGCATTGAATTTTATCGTGTAGGGTACACTAGCGGCGGTGCTGGATATGACTAATCCGGCATCGCTGGCTTCTCCTTGGCTAATTCCGAGGCCGCGGTTAGCCAGTGGATCGGCAATAATGCTGGTGTTGCAATCGTCGGTGGCGGCAAAGCGATTGCTTTGCACAATCACCCCGTAGCAGTTGCCGGTATCTTGCATGGCTTTTTGCTGTTGCAGCCGCAACACACTGTATAGGCGAGCTTGAAAGAGGTATTCATCCACACCCTGACGACCAAAAAATACCGGCCCTGCGGTGACCGCAAGAATGCCGATAATAACAATCACGACCACCAACTCAATGATAGTTAAGCCGTTGATTTTTGAGCGCGTCATGGCAGGGTATTGTCCTAGCTGCACGAATTGTAAACATCACTGACTATACGTGGTTGCAGAAATTGCAGCAAGTCACCGCGGGTAGAAATATCTGTGCGATATCAGAACGCTATGACGAGCAATAAAAAAGGCGCCGAAGCGCCTTTTTTCAAAACTTAGCTAGGTTGATTAACAACCTGTGGTTGTAATAACAATTACCGGACGGCTAGTTGCGTCTGCTGCACCAGTGTATTTGATGAAGCAATTAGTGATTTCAGCATAATCTAATCCTGCTGTACGTGGCGCAGTAGGTGTACCTTCATCAGTATTAACGTTGCGGCCTACAGGAGAAATGACGACATCTTGACCAACAGCTGGATTTGCAGCAGGATCAACATTATCTTTAGAGTATTTAATATCCCAATCAGCTACTGGCAGGTTCAATGCTTTGATGATACCAGCCGCACTAGGTGCTGGATAACCAAACAACACATCGTATCCATCAACAATGTTATAGGCATCATCAGTTAGTGCCACTGTATCTTGAGTATTAATCCCTAACTTCTCATCGCCTGCAATAAGTGACTTACCGTATACGATATCTGCTGCAGACAACATTGATGCCTCAATTTTTTGCAGCGTTGAAATACGGGCATCAGTACCCAAGTTAATAAACTGAGGAGCAGCAGTAACAGCTAAGATCCCCAAAACGACGATCACGATGATCAGTTCAATTAAAGTAAAACCTTTTTGGTTTTTCATAACGCACTTCCTTTTCTGTAAAGGGATAGAACCCCAAAATTTAAAACTAAGAGTTAATTATTACTGTAAATGCTAACCCCACCGGTACGCGGGTTATACACGAATGCATTGCCCACGCTAAGGTAGTCAGTGCCTGCCGGGGCTGACGCCCTTTGTTTAATGGTATTGGCGAGATAATACACGCAAATATCATTGGTTCCGTTATTTTCGCGCGCGACGAAATAACGATTTTCACCCAGTAGGGTAAAACTGGTTGTCGAGGTTGGCGCACCTTGCAAGATAGCTTGCATAATGGTGCGACAATCCTCGGCTGTCATATTCAGGTCGTGGGCATCAAAGTTACTGTTGCCACTAACAGGGTAGCCGGTACTGCCATCGACGTTGACGGTAATACCATCCATAATCACTTCGGCGCCGGCACCATCTTCATTGCCACGCGGCCGCCCACGCAATTCCCACTCCGCCCGCACTAAACCCACAGCGCTGGCAAAGCCACCGGCAACGCCTTCTAAGGCGGCGTCTTCGGCATCTGCAGTAACGCTGGTAAAGCGTGGCAGAGCTGAGGCAGCTAATAACCCTAAAATCACCACCACGATGATGAGTTCGATCAGGGTAAAGCCTTGCTGCTTCTGGTCTGTCATCAATTTCATTCCACTACCCCTATTACCGGTTATTATCAAGCGCACATAACTTTTGTGCAAATAATTTTTGTTATAGTCACTTGTTAAAATTGTTACTTGCCTTGGTAGGCGCTCATCATATCCCACATTGGGCTAAAGATACCTAGCGCCATAACGCCAATCATGGCCGCGACCACTACTAACATGATGGGCTCGATACGTGCAGTGAGGCGTTTAAGGTCATAGTCGACTTCACGCTCATAATAATCTGCGACCTCAGTCAACATTTCGTCGACACGGCCGGTTTCTTCGCCGACCGCGATCATTTGTAACACCAAAGGCGTGAACAGCTGACTGCTGCGGGTTGAGCGCGTCATGCTGTCGCCTTTTTCAATATTGCGGCGAATATCGACGATTTTACGCCCCATCCAACTATTATCAACCGCATCGGCTACTAGGCTCAAGCCTTGTGTTAACGGCACACCAGCACGCAACATCACCGAGAAACTACGGGCGAAACGCGACAACAATGAGCGCATGACAATTTCACCTACCAACGGGATGCGCACTTTGATCGAATCCCACCAATAGCGGCCGCGGTCGGTGGCGATAAAGCGCACCCACAACACCATTGACACCACGATGGCTAACAACATAGCCGGCCAATACGCCACAAAGAAGTTTGAGGTGGCGATCATCATGCGCGTGGTGAGCGGTAGTTCGGTACCAAAACGCGCGAACATGCTGGCAAAGGTCGGAATCACGAAGATATTCAGCACGAACATGGCAATCACTAAAGCAATCATAATAAAGCTTGGATAGCGCAACGCGGTTTTGATGGCTTTGCGGGTTTCCTGCTCTTTGGCCAAGTAGTCGGATAACTGCAAAAACGATTCTTCTAACTGACCCGTGTTCTCGCCAACATGCACCACCGACACCAGCAACCGCGGAAACACCTTGGAGTGCTTGGCCATAGCTGCCGACAACTGGCGCCCGCGTTGTAACTGATCGACCATATCAAACAGCACGTCAGACAAGGTTTTATTGGTGGTATTTTCCGCCAAACCTTCCATAGCCCGTAAAATTGGGATGCCAGCTTTGGTCAGGGCATACATTTGCCGGGTGAACACAATCAAGTCATCGCTGGTTACTTTGGGCTTAAATAGCTCTAACTTCAATGCTGGTGCGCCGGCTGCTTTTTGCGCCAGGGCAATATCTGTTGGCATGATACCACGTTTAATGAGGGCATCTGCTGCGCCCATCTCGTTACTGGCATCAATCACCCCGGTGACCATTTGGCCGTCGTTGCTGCGACCGCGATAGCGATAATCAGCCATGGTCGCCCTCACTGACGCTGCCATCATTGATACTACTCACGCGGAGCGATTTTTCTTCGACCGTTTCGGCCAAGAACAGAACCTCTTCAACGGTGGTGATACCACTGCGAGCATACTCTAGAGCCACCGCGGCCAGGGGCTTATAGCCCTCAGAATGGCGTGCCGCCTGAGCAAATTCACGCATATTACTGTCGCGCAAGGCATCCATCATGGCGTCATTCATTTCGAGTAGTTCGAACACACCGATACGACCTTTATAGCCGGTATGGTTACAATTGCGGCAACCGCGACCCTTTTTGAAGCCGCTGCCATCGCGTGGTACGGTGGCATCAAGCCCACGTAATAAAGCGAGATCAGCATGTTCAACTGTCGCATCGGTCTTACAACCTTCACACACGCGGCGAATCAAGCGCTGCGCCAGCACACCGCGCAATGCCGCACCGACCAAATAGGGCTTCGCGCCCATATCGACTAGGCGCATGGAGCTAGTAATCGAATCGTTGGTGTGCAGGGTACTCAACACCATGTGACCGGTGATGGCGCCGCGCAGACCAATTTCAACGGTTTCTTGATCGCGCATCTCACCGACCATGATAATGTCTGGGTCTTGGCGCAAGGTGGTGCGCAGTACGTTGGCAAAGTTCAAGCCAATCTTACTATTCACTTGTACCTGGGTAATACGCGGTAAGCGATATTCCACCGGGTCTTCGACGGTGATAATTTTCTTTTCAGCGGTGTTCAGTTCCGACAGCGCACCATACAAGGTGGTGGTTTTACCCGAGCCGGTAGGACCGGTGACCAGCAACATACCGTAGGGCTTGTGAATAATGCGACGGATGCGCTTGAGAATATGCTCCGGCATACCGGTTTGCTCAAGATCCAATAAGCCTGCCGATTGGTCGAGTAAACGCATAACGCACGACTCACCGTATTGCGTCGGCATAGTCGAAACCCGCACATCAATATTGTGCTGGTTCACGGTGATATGAAAACGGCCATCTTGTGGCATACGTTTTTCCGAGATATCCAAGCCCGCCATCAGTTTCAGCCGCAGCAGCAACGCCCCAGCAATGGCGGTTTCGTTGAGGATGTTTTCTTGCAACACGCCATCAATACGCATACGAATGCGCAGTACTTTTTCATCGGGCTCGATATGAATATCCGAGGCACGAATTTGCACGGCATCGGCAAAAATTGACTGTAACAGCTTAGCAACGGTAGCGTCTTCGCCTTCTTCGTCGAGCGACAATTGGCCGAGGTCAAACTCGTTGCCATCTTGGTACTCGGTTTGCAGCTGGCTGGCAAAATCTTTGATATCTTTGGTGCGTCGATAGAGGCTATCAAAGGCTTCTAAGAGCTCTTGGTCGGGCACTACCGCGAGGTTAATTTCGCGCGGTGCCAAATAGTTACCAATAGCGTCCACGGCAGCCAAATCGGCTGGGTCGCTCATCGCCACTAGGGCTGAATCAGCGGTCGCCTCTAATACGATGGCTTTATAGCGGCGCGCTTGTATTTCTGGCACCAGCTGCAAGGCGTCTTGGCTGATTTTACGGTCGCGTAAATCAATCAGCGGAATATTCAGCTGCTTGGCGAGGAATTCGTGCAGGTCTCGTTCGCTTAAAAAGCCTAAATCAATGAGCGTGACACCGAGCTTACGCCCGTTATTACGTTGGTCGTCGAGTGCGGCTTGCAGCTGCTTCTCGGTGATGATGCCTTCTTGAACGAGTAAATCGCCAAGCCGCATCTTTAAGCGAGGACGCATACTACTGGCCCCCTAACGCGCGAATGCGCTGACTGGCATAGGTCACAGCGTCGCTATTCAAGTCACTAAAATTCAAGGCTTGCCGATAAGCTTGTACTGCTGCAGTGATATTGTTGGCATCTTCATAGGCCACGGCAGCGGCTATCCACCAGCGCCCTTGCTGCAAGTCGCCCGCTAACTCGGTGTAATCGGCTGCGGCCTCGGCAAACAACCCTAACTGATTGGCGGATGCTGCGCGTAATTGCAGTAATTCCAGCGCATCTTCGGTATCGGCTTCGACATACCGCAGCGCATCATAAGCATCTTGAATACGGCCGCTGCGCTCTAATATGCGTGCATATAAGAGTTGCCATTGAGACTGCTGCGGGCGTAAATCCAGCCCTTGGCGCAACAATGATAGTGCACGACTGGACATGCCGCGACCATACCAATATGCCGCTAGCTCGCTGCGCACGGCAACATGCTCAGGCATGACGATGAGGGCTTTTTCTAACAAATCTTGCGCTTTCTCACGCTCGCCTTGGCGAAATGCTGTCCGTGCTTTGGCAAGATTGCTTTCGGCCAATTCAGCCGGGCTCAACTGCACCCGTTCAATAGCAAAGCTGGAGTCGTCGCGTTGCTCAACCTGTTGCTTGGGCTGTTCCACTTGCTTTTGATACAGCGGCACTTGGGTTTGTGCGGTCTGCTGTTGCTGCGCTAGTTGCTCGGCGGCTAATTGCTCTGCAGCGAGCTGCTCGGCTGCTAATTGCTCGGCTGCTAATTGTTCGGCCGCGAGCTGCTCGGCCGCTAGTTGCTCAGCTGCTTGCACCGCTAACGCATCCGCTTCGCGCTGCTGCTGCAAGTCTACCTGCTCTGCAATCGGCTGCTTCACTTCTGGCTGCTGTAGCTCTGGCTTCTGTACTTCCAGCTGCTGCACCTCGGCGGTTTGCAGCGGTTCGGTCACCTGCGGTTGTTGCAGCTCAGTCACCTGATCGGGCTGTACGGCTTGTGCTGGCATGGGCGCTGTGGCTAGCCACCACCAACTACCACCCGCTACAGCCAGCACGGCTAAACCAATACCCGCCCATAACCCCCAACGCACCGGCTCAGGTGCAATAGCGGCAGGCGTATACTGTTCATCGGCTGGGCGATGTTGACGCTGGTCGAGGTCTTTGAGCATACGATTGATCACGCTCATGGCACTAATCTCGCTATCACCGTTTGCAACCAACCTTGCTGCCAAGCAAAGCCCATCAATGCTGCGACAGCCACTATGGTGGCGAGACTAAACCATGGCCACAGACGCGCTGGCAAAGTAGCGTCTTCGGTATCAGCAACGGCGGCACGAACTTGCTTGGGCCCCACTATGTACGAGCCTTCGCCATAGCACAGCAGCAACACCTTATGGCACAGTACATTGGCTAAACGCGGGATACCGCGACTGGCTTGGTGTAATAGTCGCACTGAACTGGCACTAAACATCGGCGGGCCTTTATAGCCGGCAATGTGCAACCGATGAGAAATATAACGGGCGAGTTCCTGCATATTCATGGCTTGCAAGTTATAGCTAAAGGCAATGCGCTGACGTAACTGCCGATGCTCGCGCTGCGCCAGTTTTTCGTTCAGCTCAGGCTGGCCGAATAATACAATGTGTAAGAGTTTACGGGTTTCGGTTTCCAGATTAGAAATCAGCCGCAATGCTTCCAAACTTTCTGATGGCAGCGCTTGTGCTTCATCAAGCACAATCACCACCACTTTATCGTCTTTATTGAGCTGCACCAGCTTGTGCTGAATAGCTTGAGTCAGCAGTTGCTGATTGTGCGGGTCATCCACTTCAACTTGCAACTCACGTGCTATTTGGCCGCGCAGTTCGTCGGGCGTTACGTGCGGATTAGGAATATAAGCAGTGACATAATTGTCGGGCAATTCGTTGAGCAGTTTGCGGCACAGCAGAGTTTTGCCGGTACCCACTTCACCCACAACCTTAATAAAACCCTCACCGGTATCGAGCGCGGTAGTCAGCACCTGCAACGCCGAACGGTGACCTTCCAAATCACAGTAAAAACTGGTGTTTGGGGTCAGCGTAAACGGCAATTCGCGGAGGCCAAAATGCGCTTGATACATGAATTAATTCCCATACCAACGTTGCAGCAGTTCGCTGGTACGCTCAAGTTCGCTTTGCCAGGTATCGGCACCGACAATAATCGGGCGAATTAAGATCACCAGTTCTTTCTTCTGCTCACGGCGATTGGTGTTTTTAAACAGATTGCCAACTACTGGAATATCGCCCAGTACTGGCGCCTTGGTTTCGGAGTCACTGTAAGTGGTTTGCATCAAACCGCCTAATACCACCACTTCGCCATTACGCGCGGTGACAATGGTGTCGCTTTCGCGAATATTACTTTGCGCTAATGGCAACACGATGGTGTCGTTCTGGAGTTTCACCACGGTTTCTTGCTGATTGGTTTGCACCACCGATGGGTGAACATGCAGGGTAACCCGACCGTCGTCACTAATTTGCGGAGTGATATCCAACGAAATACCCGAGAAGAACGGCGTGAGCTCAATGTTCGGCGTAGAGGTGGTGGCAGTGCCAGTAATGGTCGTGGTCGACACGTTGGTAACAAAATACTGGTCTTCACCAATTTTGATCACCGCTTTCTGGTTATTTTGTGCGGTCACCCGTGGGTTCGACAATACCTGCACGTTGCCTTGGTTTTGCAGCAGGTTGAGCACACCGCTGAAGTCGCCAACGCTCACCGAGGCGCCAAACACACCGCCAGTACTGGTCACCGCTGAGCTATTAAAGTTAATGGAGCCAGTCGCATTACCCAGGGTGAAAATATCGGTCCAGTTGATACCTTGCTGATACTCATCGTTTAACGACACTTCAACAATGCGTGCTTCAATAATAACTTGGCGCTGCAGGCGTTCTTGCATGCTCACCAAAAACTCTCGTGCTGCACGCAGTTCATGCGGATACGCGGTAATGGTTAATAAACCAGCCTGTGGTGCCGAGGAAATACGGCGACCGTCGCCCTGGCCAATAATGCCTTCAAGAATTTTCTCGATATCGCCCCACAAATTGGTCGACGATGAGCTGCTAATTGACGAGCCATTGTTGCCACCACCCACGCCAACATCATTACGTGCGGTTCCGCCCTCGCCACCTAACTCCATATTATTGTTGTTAGTACGAGTGCCTTGGTTGTTGGTATTGCGGTCGTTTTCTTTCACGCCACCTTGGGTAATGCTGGTGGATGAACTACCGCTGCGTTGCATCGACAAATAGTCAAGGGTAAAGGTTTCGGTACGCAGGCCGGCTGGGAAAACCCGGATCATGCGGTCTTGACGGCGAATTTCATATCCGAAAATATCGCTGACAACCTCTAAGGTTTCAGTGAGGGTGACGTCTTTGAGGCTAAGAGTGATTTCACCGCTAACATCAGGGTGAATGATAATGTTGTAGGGCGAGTCTTGTGCTAAACCGGCAAAAAACTCGCTGGCATTGACCCGATTGGCATTCAACGAGAAGCGCGGTTCAGCTAACAGTTGTGATGTTGCTGCGCGCAATTGTAGATCGTCGGCGCGCAGGCTGGCCTGCACCGATTCAGGTAATGGTGGCCGCGCTAAAGCAGTTTGGGCTGGCCGCCCACCATCATCCTTCAGGGCGTTATCCACTTCGGTTGGAAAGCGCTCAGGCTGGTAGGCACAGCCCACCAGCAACAGCATCGCGATAACCATCCACGTCATTCGAATCATTCTGTTCCCTCCGGCAGGAGCTCAAAGCCCGACGCTGAAAATAGCGCCAATATCAGCTCATCGTTGCTGCTGGTATTCACCAGCGTAACTTGGTCCATGCCAATTGTCTTAACTTTATATTCATTGAGGCTATCGCCCACTTTTAAGCGCATGCCATTAATTTGTGCTATCCGGTGTGTATCATCCCAGGTAATGGATTGCAGCCTTAAGCTACCAGCCGCTACCACACGCCCTTGATTGCCTTGCTGCAACCGCGGCGGTGCAGTCGGATCAGACAACTGCTGTGCCATGCTCGGTGCAACGGCTGTGGTCAACACCACCGCCATGATCATTGAGTTAGCTCGCCACATAGTCGCGCTCCAAACTCAGGGTATAAATTTCTACCGTGACTTCTGCATTTGGATAACTGGTAACACGGTAATCCATGCGTTGCCAATAAAACGCCCAAGGTAAACCCTCTAGCGTTTCAAAGTAATTATGTATATCAAAATAACTACCGGTGATAACCAGCTGTAAACGGTGCTTATAAATACCGGTATTGGTATCTTGCGGGTCACGATACACCTGCTCCACCGGTAATGCTTGCGCCGAGCGCACCTTGACCCCAGCAGCAGTCGTCAACAACGCGCGTAATAGATCACGATTATCCGCCGCGCTGATATATCTAGTTTCTTTCGCTAACTGCTCAGTCACTCGGGTTAAACGCTGCTGTTGCTGCTCTAACTGACGCTCCAATGGCGCCTTTGGATTAGACTGCAAGCGTTGCTGTATACCGGCCAGTTCATTCCGCGCGGCATTAATTTGTACCGTTAACTGACGTTGTTGCTGGTCTGCTACAACGGAGCTATCGCGCAATGGTAACAGATACATCCACACCCCGAGGTACAGCACTACAATAACCGAGAGCAGCAGCCAAAAGCGCCGCCGCGGTTGCGGTAGTGTCATGAACGCGGCTTGCCATTGCAACCATTGTTGCTTCATGGTTGCACCTCAGTGTTGGTCGCGCCGCTACTCAAGCTGCCCACGGTAAATTGCAACACCTCTTGCTCTGAGCCGGCACGCAATTCGAACACGCCAAATTGGCGGCCGCGTAAATTCGGCTGATCACTAAAACTGTTCAGCCAAATCGGTAGCACAGTTGGATTCAAGCTACTGCCCCGCAAGCTCAGTTGGCCATCGCTCACACTAATGCTTTGCAGCCACAGATCATCAATATCAACCGCTGCGATATCGTACATCACGCCAGCAAAGCTGGTTTGCGAGCCGGCGGTGGTTTGCAACATTTGCTGCAGCAGCCGTTGTTGCTGCGCAACTTTTTGCTCTACTGCAGCAATTTCACCGAGTAGCTGCGGATCGTTCAAAGCTGTATTCAGTAAATCTTGATATTCTTTAACCTGCGTCTGTAACTGCGTCAACTCAGTTTGCAAGGCGTTGACGTTGCTTTTTTTGTCGGTTACTACCCAGTTCATGCTCAGGGTAACCAGCACCAGCAACACCACCGTAATACCTACTGCGGCAGCAGCAAAATTCAGTGTTAAGCGCTCACGATTTGGGCGCAGCTCGGCCAGATAGAGGTTAGCAAATTGCTTCATGCTTCAACCTCCTGCAATTCGTAACCGAGCATCACCCCACCTAACAGCGGAAAATCCCCATAATCGCCTGTGGCTAGCTCTTGCGCCCACAGCGGATAATTGGCCCAACGCACATCTAGGCCTAAGTCAGTCTTTAATTGTTCGACCACGACATTTTTTTGGGCGTGATGGAAGGCTAACACCACTTGTTTCACTGGGCGTTGCCGCAACTGCCGTTCAAAATAATCGGCTGAGCGCTGCACTTCAACACTCAGTGGCTGCAGACCACCCATGTTGATTTCTTCACTGCTTAGGTCGCTCATACGGTCTAGTGTGCGCACGGACCGGTTGACCTGCAACGCGCCCTCACGATACACCTGCATCAAGGCGGCTTGACCTGGCGCTTGATAGACCACCACCGCCGGGTCCGATTGGCTATTAAACAATTGCGCCACAGCCTGCTCTTCAGCGGTTATAGCCAGTAGGTTATCGGTGATGTCGTGAATGCACTCGAGTACTGGAGTTAATAATTGACGATCGGCGATCACCGCGACAATTTTATCTTGGCCAGGCAGCTGCACCGGCAAATCGTAATAATCGGCGATAATATCGACTGGGGCTAAATTCACTAAGTCACGCAGGCTATAACGCAAGCCCGCAGCAATTTCTTCAGCCGGTAATTTAGGCCGTTCAAGGGTTACGCTCTGATATAACGAGGCACCTAAAACTAACACTAACGCCGGATCACCTTTGGTAAAACGGCTGTATTTGTTAACAAGTTGTTGGATTGCGCCTGCGTAGTTTTTCGCCACTACGCCTTGTGTATCAGAAGCAATGCATTCGATCACATCATTATTACGTTTTGCCACAGCCAAGCCGACCGACTCACTATGTAGCGAGATAGCAATCAATACGTCACTGTGCTGGCGTTTGCGCAAAAAATCCAACAATGTTGAACCCCTGAATCGGTATACTTTTTATTATAGGCTTAGTATGCCTAGAACCGCCGCCTGATGCCATGGCTTTGGGCTGGTTTTTGTACTGTTAGATTGTTAGGCTCATTGTAACAATTATGTTACAAAACCTGCCACTGTAATTTCTCTCCTGCCCAGTAGGGTACCATAGGCCCTACGGCTGTGTTGACGAGTTCAGGAACCTGCCACGCTTGCCGCGTTAATGTGACCTGCTGCTGGTTACGTGATAGCCCATAGAAATCTGCGCCAAAGCCACTGGCGAAATCCGCCAATTTATCAAGTGCCTGCATTTGCTCAAAAAACTCCGCATAAAGTGGCAGTGCCGCCGGAGCAGAGTAACAACCCGCACAGCCGCACGCTGACTCTTTGCGCGACTGCGCATGGGGCGCTGAATCGGTGCCTAAGAAAAACTTTTTATTGCCACTCACAGCAGCCCGGCGCAGTGCAAGCTGATGATCACGGCGCTTTAAGATCGGTAAACAATAGTTATGGGGGCGCACGCCACCCACCAGCAAATCATTACGATTCATCAACAAATGCTGTGGCGTAATGGTAGCGGCTACGTTATCACCCTGCGACAAGACAAAATCAACGGCATCGGCGGTGGTGATATGTTCAAGGACTAATTTTAGCCGTGGATGACGCTGCAATAAGGGCCGCAAATGGCGGTCAATAAATACCTTTTCGCGGTCAAAAATATCGATATCAGCAGTAGTTACTTCACCATGCACGAGCAGCGGTAGTTGGGTTTCTGCCATCACCGCGAATAGGTGATCTAAACCTTCAATGTTGGTCACACCGGCATCTGAATTGGTGGTTGCGCCCGATGGGTACAACTTGAAGCCAATAATATGCGGATGCGCGGCCGCTGCGCGCACCGTTTCGACCGTGGTGCTCTGGGTTAAATACAAGGTCATCAGCGGTTCAAAACCGGCAGGCGCGTGCTGCATAATACGCTCGCGGTAGGCTTCAGCATGCTCAATGAGGGTCACCGGTGGTACTAGATTTGGCATCACCACCGCACGTTTAAACACCGCTGCAGTAACCGGTACAGTATCGGCTAACAGGTCGCCATCGCGAAAATGAAGGTGCAGATCATCGGGCATTGGAATGGTCAATTGGGTCATAACGGACGGCCTCATTAGCAGCTAACAAACAACAATGCCGCTAGTATACCTATTTTGCTGGCAAGCAGCGATTGCGACCGGCATTTTTTGCACGGTAAAGTGCTTCATCGGTGCGTGCCAACCAGCGCGCCACATCAGGGTCGTCGTCACGTAGCTGCGCCACGCCGGCACTGATGGTGACTGTAATGTCGATACCGTTCCAATGCATGGGATGCGCTGCGATAGCTTCGCGAATACGCTCGAGTGCGGCCAAACCATTGGCTTGATCCGTGACTGGCATCAATACGCCAAACTCCTCACCGCCGGTACGACCGAGCAAGTCTATTTCACGCAATAGTTCCTCGCAAATACGGCAAAATTCGCACAGTACAAAATCACCAGCGGCATGACCGTAGGTATCATTCACCTGCTTGAAAAAATCGAGATCAATAATCGCCACCGATACCGGCACATCATAACGATAAAACTCAGCAAAACGGCGCTCACAAGCGGCTAAAAATACCCGCCGATTGGCTACCCCAGTCAAATCATCGAGGGTGGCCAAACGGTGCAACTCGGCTAAAGCGCGTTGCCGCTCATCTTCAACCCGACGAATGTGCAACAGTGTACCGAGAGTATTCATCATCGGTTGCAACAGGGCGAAATGGCTGCGCTGATAATCATGGTTGCTGTTGGCTAATACCAATAAACCGACCACCTGCCCCTTGAAATACAGCGGAATCAGAATGGTATTATGCATAGCAGGGAGCTGTAGCGGCAGCAAATGCAACTGACCACTACACACGTCATCGTGGCATATTTGCGGCTCACCGCGCACCACCACCTCACGGGCGACCTCACCGGATAGCTCAACGTGCAAGCCTTGTTTGATCAGTTTTTGCCAGGCCTCACGCTGCTGGTCACTGGCGCTGTGGTGATAAATACCATGCATTATCAATAAATTGCGTTGTTTGTCGTGCTCGGGTATTTCACCAATAAACCCAAATTCACTGGCGGTAATACGCATTAATTCAGGTAAAGCAATATCGCATACGTCACTGAAATCTTGCAGCAGCAAAAACTCATTTTGAACCTGACTCACCAAGCTCAGCATGGCTTGCTGCTCAGTGCGGGCTTGCTCGTTTTCCATTTGCTCGGTGATATCGTGATGGATACCGACCATTTTTAGCGGTTTACCATCAGCTGCGCGCTCGACCAACTTGCCTACGCTGTGAATCCAAATCACATTGCCGTTGTGGTGACAGAGGCGAAAACGCGCTTCAAACCGCTCAGTTTCGCCACGATAGTGTTGCTGCGCGGCGGCTAGTAATGGCGCCACATCGTCAGGGTAAATGCGGTCACTCCATACTTCATCGGCAGCCATAGTACCGAGCATGCTGTCCCAGCTATGACTAGCACGTAATTCATTGTTGGCAATAGTCCATTCCCACGTCGATAAATTACCCGCCGCCAACGCCAATTCAAAACTACGGTTGGTGTTCACTAATTCGAGTTCCAGTTGCTTACCCTGGGTATCGTTAATCAGGTAGCCGCGTACACGCATGACACTGCCTTCTTGGCTGCGGTCTGAACGCGCATAATGGTGTATCCAACGTTCGCGACCATCGGCTCCCAGCACGCGGTAATCCATTTCCAGAACTTTTTCTTCGCCATCGATGACACGTTGCATACGTGCCAGTAATTCGGCACGGTCATCGGCATGAACAATGGCTTCATAATTGACATCATCGCGCAGCAGATACTCGCGGGTGTGTCCAAGCACGCGCTCGGCGTTTTCGGCCACATAAATCAGATGTGCTTCAGGATTGATATCCCAAACCACCGCTACTACCGGCCCTTGCGCCAATACGCGCCGCTCCGCCGCATAGTTTTCACGATTGTGCTGAGCGATGATTTCATCGGTCGCCCATTGCGCCAGCGTTTCTAGCCAACGCTGATGTTTGGCGCTGAAATGGCGTGGCACTGGGTGAATTAAGCATAACGTGCCGATAACGAACTCACCATCAATAACCAGCGGTGCGCCGGCGTAAAAACGCACGCCTTTTGCCGCGGTAACGAGAGGATTATTGGTAAAACGCTGATCGAGCGTGGCATCTTCAATGATTAGGGTTTTTGCCGCGGCAACTGCGTGCGAGCAAAACGACACCGAGCGCGGGGTTTCACTCAATTCAAAGCCAGCGCGTGATTTAAACCATTGGCGGTGCTCATCAACCAAACTAACGAGTGCGACATCAACCTCAAACAAGTCGCGGGCAAAATGGGCAATTTCATCAAGAATGGGGTTGGCTTCAGTATCGAGGATATCGAGCTCGCGCAGCGCCCGGAGACGCTCGGTTTCATTGGCGGGCATTGGCATTGTCGACATCATACACCCTCGTTGCAGCAGCAAATAAACTCCTGTAACTATAGCAGGTTACTGAGAAAAAGCGTTACCGACCGAGCTTTTCTTTCCAATGTTTACGGCAGCAAGACAGGTACCGATCATTACCACCAATAGCAATTTGGTCGCCGCTGGTCACCGCCTTACCTGTTGCATCAATGCGCAGGTTCATAGTGGCCTTACGACCGCAATAGCAAATTGTCTTCATCTCCGCTAATTTATCAGCCACCGCTAGCAATACTTTGCTGCCTGGAAACGGCTGACCAAAGGCATCGGTGCGAATGCCATAGCACATGACCGGTATGCCCACGCGGTCAACAATGTCAGTGAGTTGCCAGACCTGTTGCTCAGTTAGAAATTGCGCTTCGTCGAGCAGCACGCAATCGATAGCTTGCTGCACGTGGCGGGCCTCAATCAGTGCGGCTAAATCGGTGCTGTTGCTAAACGCGAGTGCCTTACGGTCGATGCCTAAGCGCGAGGCAATGGTGCCGTGTCCAGCCCGGTCGTCAATGGCTGGAGTTAGCAGCAGCACCTGCTGATCACGCTCTTCATAGTTGTAAGCGACTTGCAATAACGCGGTGCTTTTACCGGCATTCATTGCCGAATAGGTGAAATATAACGAGGCCATAGTGATCAATGTGTGAGTGATGAAAGGTTTCAGGTTTATAACCACTTTATAGTCTGAATGCAAAGCAGAATTTCGCCTTTGGCTTTGCTACAATAACGCGAATTCATTGAATTCATCAGGAGCCCTTCATGACCGCACCGCGTTATTCCAGCGAATTTCTTCGCGCTATTCCAAAAGCTGACTTGCACTTACATCTAGACGGTAGCCTGCGCCCTAGCGGGTTGATTGATATGGCTCAGCGCAGCAAGGTGGAATTGCCCTCGTATAGCGAAGAAGGGCTGTTTGAGCTGGTGTTCAAAGATAGCTACCAAAACCTCGGTGAGTATCTGCATGGGTTCCAGTACACCTGTGCGGTGTTACGCGATATGGAAAACCTTGAGCAAGCGGCTTATGAACTAGCGCAAGACAACATTGCCGAAGGGGTGAATTACATTGAGGTGCGCTTTGCGCCGCAGCTGATGATGGACTTAGCCCGCGGTATCACCTTTGACCGTGTGATGCATACCACCAACAATGGCTTGAAGCGCGCCCAAGACGAATACAATCGTAGCGATGCGGTGCTGCGCGATGGCAAGCCACCGTTTGCCTACGGCATCATTAACTGCGCTATGCGCATGTTTGGTAACAAGGGTTTCTCACCCTACTACACGGAACTGTTCAAGATGCTTGGCGACCACGAACCCAAGCAAGTGATCCGCACTGCGGCTATGGAAATGGTGCGCGCCAGCGTGCGTTTACGTGACGAAGAGGGACTACCGATTGTTGGGTTGGACATTGCCGGGCAAGAAATGGGCTATCCGGCCCATAATTTCAAAGAGGTGTACGAGTACGCCCATCAGAACTTTTTGCTGAAGACCGTGCATGCTGGCGAAGCCTACGGCGCTGAGAGTATCTTTGAAGCGCTGACGCTGTGCTATGCCGACCGCTTGGGCCACGGCTATTCGTTGTTCTCACCCGACATGATTCAAGACCCAGCGATTACCGATAAAGCCGATTATGCGCGGCGTTTAGCCTCATTTATTGCCGACCGCCGCATTGCCATTGAAGTGTGTATCACCAGTAACTTGCAGACCAACCCGACTATTGGCGATGTCAGCAATCATAACTTTAAGCACATGTACGCCAATCGCTTAGCCACGGTGATCTGTACCGATAACCGCCTAGTATCTCGTACCACTGTCACGCGCGAGTATGAACTGGCGTTAAGTGCCGTGGATGTCCCGTTGAAGCGGCTGAAAGATATGGTGGCCTACGGCTTTAAGAAGAACTTCTTCGCTGACGACTATGTGGCGAAACGCGCTTACGCCAAGCAAGTACTGGACTATTTTGACCGCGTGGCCAAGGAACACGGTTACAGCTCTTAGGTTGTATTAACAGTATTTAAGCTGTTATTTTTGCCAACGCACCAGCCACTCTTGTGCTGGTGCCGGCTTACCAAACCAATAGCCCTGACAAATCACCTGCTTGTCAATGCCCGCTAAGTACTCTACCTGCTGTTGGGTTTCAACACCCTCAGCCACTACGCGCAAGTTCATGTGCTCAGTCACCGACAAAATAGTCTCGACTAATTTTTCTTTGTTCGGGTCACCAATGCTTTGAATAAAGCTTTGGTCAATTTTCAGTTCATCGAGCGGCAAGCGATTCAAATAGGCAAGTGATGAGTAGCCCGTGCCAAAATCGTCAATGGAGAATTGCACCCCGGATTTTTTCAGTTCGTGCATTTTATCCACAATGTCGGAAATATCATCGACCAACAGGTTTTCCGTGACCTCAATAACCAGCCGGCTAGCATCTGCTTTGGCACGCAGAAGCTCACGCTCAACCACGTAGACAAAATCGAATTTACGGAATTGACGGGGGCTAATATTGATGGCTAGCGTCAGTGGTTTGGGGAGTTCTACCAGCAGAATCAAAGCTTGCTTGAGCACCCACTTACCCACATCGACAATTAAATCGCTCTGTTCGGCGATCGGAATAAATACCCCGGGGGAAATCAAGCCTTTAACCGGATGTTGCCAGCGCAGCAGCACCTCGGCGCCAACCACCTCACCTTGAGCACTCACTTGCGGTTGCAAATAGAGCTGTAGCTGGTCTTGATCGAGAGCAATACGCAGATCATGCTCAATTTCAAAGCGCTGTTCGAGGGCGTAACTATAGGCAGGGTTATACACCGAGGTTTGGTTACCACCAGCATCTTTGGCATTGTGCACCGCGGTTTCAGCGTGGCGAATAATGGCATCGGCATTATCACCATACTCTGGGTAAACCACCATACCAGCACTGGCGGTCACATTGGCCGTTTCACCCTGAACAAGTATAGGCTGGGCGATTTCCGCTAATAATGATTTGATCAAGTAACTTGCACTATTCAATGCCTGATCACGTTTTTTGTAATGTGGGGCGAGAATAACTGCAAACAAATCACCGCCAAGATTACCCAGCACCGCATGGCTTTCGAGTGAAATAGCTGTGCTTAAACGCTCAGCGATGGTCTTCAGAATCTCATCGCCAAATTCAAAGCCTCGCACATCATTGATCCGCTGTAAGCCATCGACATCGAGGAGAGCAACCACACCCAGCTGCTCTTGCTCGCGCTCGTTGAGCATGGTACCAAGCAGATTAAGACAATTGGTGCGGTTGGGTAATCCGGTCAGCACATCATAGAACGCCAGCCGATGAATCTGATCCTCAGCCGCACGGCGGTCGGTGATATTTTGTTTACTGGCTAAATAATTCACCACCTCACCGGCCTCATTACGCAGTGGTGTTATGGTCGCCCACTCACGATATTCGGAGCCATCTTTGCGCCGATTATAGAGCTCACCAGCCCATACTTTGCCCTCAAGTAAGGTATCCCACATAGCATCGTAAGTGGCTTTTGGTGTTCGCCCAGATTGCAAAATGCGAGGGTTCTTACCAATCAGCTCGCGCATACTGTAACCGGTGATCTCGGTAAAGGCTTTGTTGACGTATTCAATATTGCCGTGCAAGTCAGTGATGACAATACTGTCACTGCTCTGCTCAACCGCCGCCGACAAGCGTTGCAACTTCAACTCGTATTCAGCGCGCTGAATAGCTGCTCGCTTAATAGTTTTGACGAGCTCACCAATCTCATTGGGGCGCTCAATCACCAGCTCATCAATGGCCTCGCCATCGCCCAGATTTTTTAATGCCCGCATGGCTTGGGCAGCGGGAATAGCAACCAGCCACTGCAGGGTGAACCAAAGCACCGCACCGAGGGCGATACAAATCGCCACAAAAATGGACAGTTTGGTTAATTCCCCAGCACCCAATGCCGCCCAATTTTCGGCGTAGCTGTATTCAACCACGAATAAGTTGTAATTCACCTTACTGCCGACGCTGCGCTCGGTGCGAATTGGCACAATCGCACGAAAATGTTGCTGCTGCGGACGATAATTGACACGGGTAACACCGGTATCAGCAACTTGCCGTAGCGTGGCTAAATCAAATTGTTCGACAAATTGGGTAAAGCTCTGATTAATCACATTGGGTTGGTAGCCATGTAACAGTTTGCCATTGCGATCAATGACACCAGCATTGGTGATTTGCGGATGCACATGAAACTCACCCAAGATCTCATCAATACTGGCTGGGTTTAATTCAAAAATACGGCTTAATGAACCCTGCGCGACCACCAGCATACTGCGCAGTTCTATTTCCGCGCGTTCACGCCGATGTTGTTGTTCGCCGCTTAGCAGATAGTAGGCTAACAAGAACATGATAATCACCGCTACGGTAATAATTGGCAGGGTGATTTGGGTACTCAGGCGACGCCAAAATGGCGTGCTCATGGCCTTACTCATGGAGTGACTCCGGGGCAAATGGGTAACGCTTTCACGTCAGCTAGATTGTCTGATGCCTGAATCGTGGTGCTAACAATTTCTGCTACTGCAGGGTAGTCTGATTGCAAGAATGCAAGACTTTGTTGTGAGTTGAAAAACTCGATTTGTGCGAGAATTTGCTGAATATCTGCAGTGGTTAATCCCGACAACGTCGATAGCGCGAGAAATTCTTCGCTGGTCGGCTGCTCAAGATAACTAATCGCTTGGTTCCAACTACTAATTAGCTGCTGTAAACGCTGTTGATGATTCTGCCAATAGGCCAGCCGAAACACCAACACATCCAAGACTTCACCGGGAATATCGGTGCTGGAAAATATGACTTCATTGCCGCTCATGGTGAGCTGCTGCAAAAACGGTTGGTAGGTAATGATCACATCCACCGAACCACGTTGCATAGCGTCAACATGCAGCGATGGGCTCATCAGTTTAGTGGTGATTCGACTGCGGTCAATAGCCTGCGTGGCCAGCCAGCGATTGAGCATGTAGCGCGCTAACGGGCTATCCTCCATGCCCACCACCCAGTCGGTTTTACTGGCGTCATGCCAGCGTGCTGAATTAGCCACCACCGCATCTGCGCCTTTAGAAAATGACAGCGCCAGCGCCACACAGTAATCAATACCCGAAGTCGTTTGCACCGCCAGGGCGTTATCAAGTGACAAAAAGCTACCTTGCACAGCTTGATTGGAGACCATGCGCAGCACGGTATTATCCGAGGCCAGCATCACCAACTCAAGATTTTGCGGTAACTGCTCAGGATGCAGTGCGCTCAGCATGTAAAAGGGTTGATAGCCGAGCCAGCTATTCCCCACTACGACGAGTTGTTGCTCATCGGCACGGCCACAGCCGCTCAGATTGAGCATCATCACAAAGATTAGCGTTCGTTGCAGTATCCGCACGTGCAGCTCCCAAACTACTTTTGCTAACCGCCGCAAGCTGACGGATTGTGATTTCAGTATAGGGGTATTTGTTGCCGTTCAGCAATAGTTCGAAAAATACTGAATTACGCAGTGAGTTGTTAAAAAAAAAGCCCAACATAGTTGGGCTTTCTAGCGGTGTTAGAACGGAATATCGTCGTCAAAGTCGTTGTCAGGAATGAACGGCTCTGGCTCGTTGTTGGCTGGGCGCTGCTGGCTTTGCTGTGGGGCTGCTGCGCGCTGGCCGCCACCGAAGCCCTGGCCACCTTGGCCGCCTGAGTTACTCTGACCGCCGCCTTGATTGCCTTGATAACCGCCGCCTTGGCCGCCACCTTGGCCGCCCTGATAACCACCACCTTGACCGCCGCCTGGGCGACCATCAAGCATTTGCAGGTCGTTGATGACGATCTCAGTGGTATAACGCTCAATACCGTCTTTATCTTGCCACTTACGGGTTTGCAAACGGCCTTCCACGTACACTTTAGAGCCCTTTTTCAGGTACTCACCACAAATTTCAGCCAGCCGACGATAAGCCACGCAACGGTGCCATTCGGTTTGTTCACGATTTTCGCCAGTTTGCTTGTCTTTCCAGGTTTCACTGGTGGCAATAGAAATATTGGCGATAGCGGTGTTGCTCTGGGTATAGCGTACTTCTGGGTCTTGCCCTAAATTACCAATCAAAATGACTTTATTGATACCGCGACTGGCCATGCCGGTCTCCTTTATGCTTGCGTTTGAAACGACTCTAGCTGAGTCGCAATTTGTTGTTCATTGTAATGGCTTTTGTGTACTTTTAAATAAGCGGTTTGCTCGCTTTGCACCACCCGCACCTCTTCCACCCCGTCCACGGCAGCCAGCGCTTGCGCTAAGGCGCGGGCTTGCTGGTCATTGCTGAGGGTGACGCGATAACTCAAATCTTGCCACTGCGGCGGAGCGGTCATGCCGAAGCTAATGATGAACCAGCATAGTAGCAGCACCAAGCAAAAAATCCCAACGCCAAACAGGCCAAGATGTTGCTGCACCAAGCCGCCACTCACGCCACCCACAAAAGCCCCAGCAAACTGTGCGGTAGCATAAATACCGCTCGCGCCGCCCTTACGCCCAGCGGGGGCAAAGCGCGTCAGTGACGATGGCAGCGTCGCCTCAAGGAAGTTAAAACCAGCAAAAAATAACACAATAGCGGCTACCAAATACGGCCAATGCGCCGGAATAAAACTGATAATGACGATAGCGACTGCCAGCAAAATAATCGCGATGCGGAAATAGAACGGTTGCTGCTGCTTACGCTCGGCGCGAATGAGCAGCGGCACCATCAGTGCGAACGAGCCCAGTAATGCCGGCAGATACAGCCAAGCGTGTTGCTCACTGGCTAAGCCACCAGTAACCAACTGCATCGGCACCACCACAAAAAATGCGGTCAAAATACAGTGCAGTACAAACACCCCGACATTCAGGCGCGCCAGTTGCGGGTGGCTGAGCAGATTCTTCAACTCACCGCGTAATGGCACCACATCGCCTTTGCCGCTGCGCGCTTCTACTTTGGGTACCGCCAGTACAAACACTAAAATACCCAGTAGCGAGCTCACTGCGGTAAACAAAAACAGCCCAGACAGGCCCATCACACCACCCAGCAATGGCCCTAACACCAGCGCCAAGGCGAATGACAAGCCAATACACATACCAATCAGCGCCATCACTTTGGGGCGCTGCTGGTCACGGGTAATATCCGCTGCTAAGGCTAAAATAGCCGCGGCAATAGCGCCCATACCCTGCAAGGCACGGCCTATCACCACGCCCATCAGGGTATCGGCATAAGCCGCTACTACGCTACCAACGGCAAACACCAACAAGCCACCAATAATGACCGGGCGCCGCCCGATACGGTCCGACAACATGCCCATGGGAATTTGTAACAACGCCTGGGTGAGGCCATAAGCGCCAATGGCGAGGCCAACTAGCAACGGCGTGTAATCGGGGTAGGCTTGGCCATAAATGGCGATCACCGGCATGATCAAAAACAGCCCCAACATACGTATTCCAAACACCGCAGCTAAAGCAGCAGAGGCGCGGCGTTCTAGAGGGGTCAGACGGTGATCAGGGCTGGTTACAGACATGCATCTCTCAATTCATCATTTTAATTTCGCTGGCAATTGTACCAGAAGCTATCGCCTGTGCGATAATGCTCGTTTCCTTTTATGTAATGCCTTTTAGGCCTTCGGAGTACCACGACCACCATGGATAAAATCGAAATTCGCGGCGCCCGCACCCACAACCTGAAGAACATCAATCTCACCATGCCACGCGACAAACTGATTGTCATTACTGGCTTATCAGGTTCAGGGAAATCGTCGCTGGCGTTCGACACGTTATATGCCGAAGGTCAACGCCGCTACGTGGAGTCGTTATCAGCCTATGCGCGGCAGTTTCTATCACTGATGGAAAAACCTGATGTCGATAGCATTGAAGGTTTATCGCCGGCTATTTCGATTGAGCAAAAATCAACGTCGCATAATCCACGCTCTACGGTCGGCACCATTACTGAGATCTACGATTATTTACGCCTGATGTTTGCGCGCGTGGGTGAACCGCGCTGCCCCACCCATGATGTGACCTTGGCGGCACAAACCGTATCGCAAATGGTTGACCAAGTTATGGCCTTGCCCGAAGGCGAGAAGCTGATGATCTTAGCGCCGATTATTCAAGAGCGTAAAGGTGAGC
The DNA here is from genome assembly GCF_003999375.1 of Pseudidiomarina mangrovi. GTDB lineage: Bacteria > Pseudomonadota > Gammaproteobacteria > Enterobacterales > Alteromonadaceae > Pseudidiomarina > Pseudidiomarina mangrovi. Next base: position 3,733 of record NZ_RJLC01000016.1, on the reverse strand, counting down.
ACAGCAAGGTGCTGGAGAATCTAGCCGCACAAGGTTTTATCCGCGCCCGCATTGATGGCGAGCTGTGTGATCTGAGCGACCCACCTAAGCTAGAACTGCAGAAAAAGCACACTATTGAGGTGGTCATTGACCGTATTAAAGTGCGTGAAGGGCTTGGCTTACGACTGGCCGAATCATTCGAAACCGCACTGGAACTGAGCGGCGGCACGGTGATTGTGGCATCTATGGAAGAGCCCGCCAGCCGCGCCGAGATCATCTTCTCAGCCAATTTTGCCTGCCCACATTGCGGCTACAGTATGCAAGAACTGGAGCCGCGGTTGTTCTCATTTAACAACCCCGCCGGAGCCTGCCAATCGTGCGATGGCTTGGGCATTGAACAATTTTTTGACCCCGCTAAAGTCATCACCAATGATGAGCTAAGCCTCACCGGTGGCGCCATTCGTGGCTGGGACAAACGCAATTTCTACTACTATCAAATGCTGCAAGCGCTGGCTAAGCACTATGGTTTTGACCTCAATAAGCCATTTGCTAGTTTGAGTGAACAGCACAAGCAGGTGATTTTATTTGGCAGCGGTGGCGACGACATTCAGTTTGTGTACTTGAATGATCGTGGCGACAAAGTGGTTCGTAAGCATCCGTTTGAAGGCATCATTGCCAACATGCAGCGTCGCTATCGCGATACCGACTCGCAAGCAGTGCGCGAAGAATTAGCCAAATACCTTGCCTCGCAACCCTGTAAAAGCTGCGAAGGCACGCGCCTGCGTACCGAGGCGCGGCACGTGTTTATTGGCCAAACTTCTCTGCCGCATGTGGTTGAGAAGTCTATTGGCGATGCCTTAACCTTTTTCCAGCAACTGGAGCTTGAGGGTCAACGCGCCAAAATTGCCGAGAAGATCCTCAAAGAGATCAATGACCGCTTAGGCTTTTTGGTCAACGTGGGGCTGAATTATCTGAGCCTGTCGCGCAGTGCCGAAACCTTATCGGGTGGTGAAGCCCAACGTATCCGCTTAGCCAGCCAAATTGGCGCGGGCTTGGTGGGGGTGATGTACGTGCTCGACGAGCCGTCTATTGGTCTACACCAACGCGACAACGAGCGGTTACTAAAGACTTTAACCCACCTGCGTGATCTCGGTAACACCGTGATTGTGGTGGAGCACGATGAAGATGCGATTCGCGCTGCCGACCATATTATTGATATTGGCCCCGGTGCCGGTGTGCACGGTGGCCAAGTGGTCGCTGAAGGAAGCTACCAAGATATTCTCGCCAGTGAGCACTCACTTACCGCCGATTACCTGTCTGGCCGCAAGGCAATTGAAGTACCCGCCAAACGCCACAAGCCCGGCAAGAAATGGCTAAAGCTAAACGGCGCTACCGGCAATAACCTGAAAAATGTGGACTTGGCGTTGCCGTTAGGCTTAATGAGCTGCATCACCGGCGTATCGGGTTCGGGTAAATCCACCTTGGTGAACGACACCCTATTCCGTATCGCCCACCGTGAGCTCAACAAAGCAACCACTGGCGAGCCAGCCCCTTATCGCAGCATCGACGGCATGCAGTATCTGGACAAAGTGGTGGATATTGACCAAAGCCCAATCGGCCGCACACCGCGCTCAAACCCTGCTACCTACACCGGCATCTTCACGCCAATTCGGGAATTGTACGCCGGTACCGAAGAAGCCCGTTCACGTGGCTATAAAGTGGGCCGCTTCAGCTTTAACGTACGCGGTGGCCGTTGTGAAGCATGCCAAGGCGATGGCATGATCAAAGTAGAAATGCACTTTCTGCCCGATGTGTACGTGCCTTGTGATATCTGTAAGGGCAAGCGATACAACCGCGAAACCCTTGAGATCAAATACAAAGGCAAGAGCATTCATGAAGTGCTGGATATGACCGTTGAAGATGCCCACGCATTTTTTGCACCGGTACCGGCCATTGCCCGCAAACTGCAAACCTTGATGGATGTCGGCCTCAGCTATATTCGCTTAGGCCAATCAGCGACTACGCTATCGGGCGGCGAAGCCCAGCGGGTGAAACTGTCGCGCGAACTGTCCAAACGCGACACCGGGCAAACCCTGTATATCCTAGATGAGCCAACCACCGGCTTACATTTCCACGATATTCAGCAACTGCTGACCGTGCTGCATCGTTTGCGCGATCACGGCAACACCATTGTCATCATCGAGCACAACCTAGATGTCATCAAAACCGCCGATTACATTGTCGACTTAGGCCCAGAAGGTGGCTCCGGCGGCGGTGAAATTCTGGTTGCCGGCAGCCCTGAAGACATCGTCAACTGTGAGCGCTCGCACACCGCACGCTTCTTGAAACCGCTGCTGAAATAGCAGCGTAGCGGCTGCGCCAAGGGCCAACGAGGTCGCTTCTGCTATTGCCGCTATAGACCTATGAAAACTTGGATGACACAGAATATTGAACACCCTCTGATGTACGCATAGAAAACTCCTTCGTTTTAGTTTAACGGAATTTTCTACTTATAACTGCTCCGATTTTTTTGGGGGATTACACTGTCAATCAAAAAATCGTTCCAGCCTAACATTAATTCTATTACTATCATCGCCAATTAACTGCTGGCCATCGACCTCATAAACAAACGAGATGATTGAATCTTCTGCATTATCGCGCCTTAATCGCAGAAGCATATCTGCCTGGTCTTTTGACCATGGAAATATAACCCACTCGTCATCCATATAATTTACAATCGATACCATATAAATCTTTCCGCAGCTTACACGCGCCTTTTCTGAGTCAATGGTTACTGTGAATTCAACGATCTTATGCCTGACGTCATAGAATGTTTTCTCGATGGCAATTCCACACTGTTTTAATTTGTCATCATCAGCCTTACAACTGGCTGAAAAAATAAAAAAGATCAATATAAGGTATATTTTCACTACCTTCCTCCTGATAATTCTCGATACCGGGCAATTGCGGACATAGAGGCGTGTAAGAATGCTTCATACTCCTTATCTGTCCTGTGGGGCACAATTCTGCTGTAACTACCCGGAATAAAATGCCGCGACTCATGTGCTAAAACAGCAATTGTATTTTCTACACCTGAATAACCACCTCGTGCAAATGTTGATGTTCTGTAAATTGTTGATTTGCCCCCGTAGTGATATCCATTCACCCAAACCTTTTCATAGCCCATTAGAATACTCCCACCTTGACCCTTCGCCGGTTGTGCTGCATATGAATTTGCAGCGTCAAAACTATCAAATACAGCAGGAGCATATACCTCAGAATGGTCTTCTTTATTACGGATTGAAATCGCATATTTATCTACAAACTCGACCTCTTCACCTCTGTAACTCAGGTCATTCTTAAAGAATTGATTAGCATTATCGAAAACATCTTGTGCATTACCACCATCAATCCCTAATAAACTCCGATCAATTGGCCCAATTAATTCAGTCTCTGATGGGCTTCCGTCAGTTCTTGCCTCAGCGTTTTGAGATTGCGATCCAATCTCTGCAGCCAAGTTACCTTCTTGCGCTAATTGTTGTTGCTGATCCATCCCAATAGCAGATTGTTGTTCCGATGAGTCCTTTGATACGCAAACGTTGTAGCAACTCGTGGGGGTTTTCGAGTCGCCAGTGTAACAAAATTTTTCCCCTGCACCACAAGAGACCATTTGCCCCACTCCGACGCTTACATACCCGCTCGGGTCCGTCCCCGCTAGCGGGTTGTTCATGATGTAGGAGTAGGGGTTGAGCGA
>NZ_RJLC01000006.1 GCF_003999375.1 Pseudidiomarina mangrovi | reverse complement strand
CTGAGGGATCCCCACAAATTGCTCCCCCATATTATCCACACTCTATCAGATCGTCCGGTGTCCAGCACCACTGAGCTATCCACTGCAAAATTTGCTTTAGCCCTTGCTGATAATATCGCCTACTTATATTAAGCTTTTGCTCTTTACAGAGCAGTATCCCAAGGGAACAAAGAGCGAGCACTCGTCTATGCTTAACGGTATTAGCCTGATAACGTCGTTGTAAGCCAGCCTTCTCACCCGCACTGCCAAGCAGGTAATGAAACCAGTTAGCCAGGGCTGCCAAGAGCAGTAAGATCTCCAAGCGTGATTTCTTGCGAGTACCATGTAGATCGCTACCTAACCCGTAACGGTAACTTTTTTGATCCCGGAAGCTTTCTTCTATCTGCATTCGGCAGCTATAGCATTTGGCAATTTTCTCGGCATATCCATGACTTTCTGGTAAAGAGGAAACTAATAGCCAAGGCTCTTTGTATTGCCTGTTTTTATCTCTTTTCAATAACTTGTAACCTTTTCCAACCAAAACAGCTTGTGTTTCATAGCTCTGAGATTGGGTGAGTAAGATGTTGCCGACATGCTTGGGCTTGGCTTTGGCCTTACGATAAAATTGGTTAACAGTGATAAACTCTTCCTGCTCTGCCACTTTCAGCTTCACATTCCCTCTGACTCTGGCGACATAATGCCAGCCGAATTCGCGTACTTGTTTTAACCAAGGCACTTTAAATCCGGCGTCTGTCACGATAATTGGCTTGCAGCCTTCTGGTAACATAGCTTTAAGTTGTTCTAAGAATGCCTGATGCAAACGGGGGCTGGTGTACTCTTCTTCAGCAGCGATTTTTTGCAACAACGTTAATGCTCTGCCGTCCGCAGCAATACTCGCTCGTAAAATAAAGTGACGCTTGGCGGTATCCGCATTACTCCAATCGACTAAAATCGTTGGATGGGAATGGGGGGTTACAACAGAAGCAGTCAACGCGGCATAAATCAATGGTAGCTCTCGTTGCAGATTGGCATTATTGAGTAATCTGTCGGCTCGCTTGATGCTGATTTTGTCTGAGGGCCCTGGCATAGCGCGACCAATTGCTGTAACGGTGCAACGAGCGTCTTTAGCAAGAGCAGTAACCGCATCTAACAAGACAGAAAATCTGGCTTTATGCATGGTTTTTGGGGTGACAAATCGGAGGAAATCAGCGAGCATAGTTTTAACATTCATGGCGAGCATCCGCGGTGTGGGATTTTTGGCGAATGATCAGATCGGGAACCGCCATGAATGTTCCCTAATCACCTAAATTTTTATTTTAACTACAAAATTTCTGGGGATACCTCAGGCGAAATAGATGATAATGGGTACCTGTGGTGGGGGTAATGTCTATTGAACGAGATCTGGAATCACTGTTAAATCCTTAATAGATGTGCTTGAGCTAAATACTCGGGAAATTACTATTAGCCCACCCCTCCTAATTCGCAAGCAGATACTGTTGATATGCTTGAGACTGTCGGCAGCGCACCTCGACATAGGGCGAGAAAAATGATAATGCTGGATATAGGTTAACTCGACGAGTCACAAGAATGAGAAAATGTTCAATAATCACCGTGCGGAGTTGCTCCGGTCTCTCAATATCATCGGTAAACCTCATTGTGAGCGCTGAGGCGATAGAGGCTTTAGTATGCGCCAAACTTTCAGGAGAGCCAATCAAGACGCAAGGTGTCGATGGCTATTTAGATGGCATTCCCTTTAGATTTCTTAAAGTGAACGACGATGGCTCATACCTCATTCAATCCTCCGTATCAGGACCGGTAAAGATTGAATTCCAACTTCCTTCAGACTAGCGTCTCAATGTGTGAAACAGCAATATCCAATCGCTGATTTGCTCGTACCGGCAAAAAGCTTCAAAAGTCTACAACTCCAATTTGCAATAACGTGTTGTTGAGTCGTAATTCAGATAATGACTCGGAGCGCAGCATTCTTCAGCGATACATTGTGGAGTTGAGAGAGTCTATCACTTTTTTTCCATCTTCATACGCTAAAACCACATCATCGAAAGTCGCATTCGCTGTGACTTTACCTTCGTGTGCAAACTCATTTCTCCAAAGTATAAGGTTAGCGTATGAACTACAAAAGTCTCGGCGCTCAGATCTAAGATGCTTTTCCCTTTCAATTTCGAGTATACCTTTAAATTTACGGAGATATTTCTCGCCGAAACTTGCAACGTACTGCTCCTTGATTATTTTTAGAGCGATTCGACCGTTGATTCTTTTGAAATAGCTTTTGGTAAAATTCCCAAGAACCGTATGCTTTTTTTCTGCGAAGTCTTTGAATATTTGCTTTATTGCGAGCTCATAAACCGTTATGGCGGTAACAGACACAAAGCCTATATATTTGCGTTGAAGCATTGGGTCATCGACCGTGGGCATTATCGTCTTTAGGTGATTGATTAAATCGTCGGCTTGCGCAAAATGATCTCGATAACTCATCATTGCTAGCCCAATAAAATTTCTTTCACCAGTTCGAAACGTTCGCGAACAATCTTTGTATCTGTTGTTGCAAGACTTGTGAGCTCCATGAAGTCCTCATTTTCTGTGAGGATCTCATAGCGGGTTTTTAGGTCGACTTTTTCAAGTCTTGGGGCATTCTCCAAAAGAACTACCATAACTGAATCCATTGCAGATACATTAAGAGGTCCTCGGATATTGAATGGCTTAGGGCCTAGATTCTCTATTACAAAATCAGTAACCTTTGAAAAATTATTTATAAAATACTCTACTCTTGAAGTATCTCCTTCTTGATTGTTCTTCATAGCTAAGTTTAAGAACTCCTTCATAGGCTTTTCATAACTTTTCCATGATTTAGTCAAAGCGAATATCCTCAGGATCAGTTCAACATCCTTCTGGTGTTTATCTAGGTGCTTTTTCCCTAGTATTTCTCTCCAGCTATTATCTTTATTTAAATCTTTAAGTAGCTGGCTGAAACGCCCTCTGAACACACAGTTCCGAATCTCTTGAGGCTTGAGAGGCGTACCTCCAGTATTGAGCCGCTCGAAAATATGATAAGCGCTTGTGTTCCCTTTTAAAGGGGCAAGTTGGCGAATGTTAATAGCTCTCAAAACAGCTTGTTTAAGCTTCCTTTGATCTGACTCATCTAAGTCTTCGAATCTCTTGCCATTGTATTTGTTTTTTTCTCCTAGCCCAGTCAATCTAAATACTTGCCGCTTGCCATGAGTGCTTTCTTTTCCAAAATAACCCTCTAAATAGAAAATAATACTAAGCAGCCTCTGCTGGCCGTCGATAACCAGATTTTTGTTATTCTCATCTATGTAAAAAAAGACGGGCGGAACTGGAAGGCCGGTAAGAAATGAATCTATTAACAAGGATGACTGTTTTTGACCCCAAACAAATTCCCTTTGATAATCTGGGATTTCTATATCTTCGTCCGCCCACATTGTTGCTAAACCCGCCAACGTGTAATCGGAAGGATAACTCGCTATATCATAATGAATATGGGCTTCATCTTCTTCAGCCTCATTGGAGAGATCAATTTCATCTTCCAAATCTAAAGCTCTATCTTCTTGCATAATGTTGTCCTTTCCATGAGATATCAGATTAGCAGCTATTGTTCTACATACTGTGTTCAAATTGCAAGTCAGTCCAGTGAATCATTACTGACCAAACGAAAGGCGTGTATACGCCGTGGCAGGGATGCGAAAAGTGAGGGTCGCTCTTTGTGTGAGATACAGAAATAAATGATAATTTACAGAATAAAATGATACTAATTTTACATCTAAAGTGTCCTTTACCCCCCCCAATTTCGAATATTCAGAACTGCCGCTCCGGTTGCTGCCTATGACGATGGGAGTCTTTCCCTATAGGGTGAGGGCAGCCACACCGTGAATTTGCACTCAAAGAGAATAAAAATGCAGTGTTGCGTGTTAAGACGATGGCTGCGAGTGGACAATTAGGCTTCATCAGTTCATACCAAGGCGAGTTAAACTAGACCTTCATTTCAAAATAACCTTCCTACTAGACAGAGTTTTCTCCCGCGACCTTCTCAGATTGATGGTTCGCGTTACGCTTGCGATTATTTGAATTACGGGTACGACGGCTTTCGAGCATAACTAAAATTAGCTAACGAGCTCTTTCACGATTGCTAACGCATGGTCGATGTTTGTTACAAGTTCTGCATTTACATTACTAAAATCATGATCTAATGGAGGCTTCAGCTTTTGCGGTTTTCCAAAGTCATCCTTATTTGCCGTTAAAAAAAGAATTCTGCTTTCATATGCATGAGCTCTGAGTTCTTTAGCTAGCTCTAGGAAACATTCTACAATTTCACAATCCTTCGGCTCCGGCTTTCCTCTCTTTGCCGGAGCAAGGTTTCTTCTCACCCTATGCATCCCTCGAAGCGAGTGGACGTCTCGTCTTTCAAGCACTATGCTTGTATCGAAAAAAATTTCTGACTGTTGCTTTAAGAAATCAGAAAGGCTTAACAAAGATGCTTTGTGGGGGAGCTTATGTTTCGTATGATGTAACTTATTGGACACATTATAAGCTACTGAGATGTTCCGATCTAAACGAGCTAGCTCGCGCTTCAGTGTCTTCTCCACATTGTCAATATTATCTCTCCATTCTTCGTAGATCGTTTCGTATGAAATTAACCAAAGGTCCTTCGAGTGAGATAGAATTAACTCGTTCATTGCCATCACATAAGATTCACTCAACTCACTTTGATGTATCGAATTAAACAGATTGAGAATTGAGCAGGTGTCAACGAATAAAATAGGCTTATCTTTTATTAAAATTTGCGCGAGGCCTGTATTTAGATCAACGAACATCTTATCTATGATCTCTTTGTTCTAACAACTCGATACCAAACTCAAACTGTATAGCAAGCTCCTGAGCATGCAATTCGCTCCAACCTTTTGTGAGCAATAGTCTTTCCAAATCGTGCGTATCTACCCTTTTACCATGATGATATGTGGTAATTATAAAATCGAGCCATCTTCTCTTATCAGATGGATGTGAGCTTCCAGACGACATATTCGCCATTGAAGTGAATTGCTCAAGCTTTTTTGCGCCTTCCACTCCTAGAATATCCGCTTCAGTTATCAGGCCACTTGTGATATCCGAATGAATAGCAAGCGCGTCTGCGGTAACTTTTATGAAGTTCTCATAAAAGTCAGTAATAACGGCGTTGTACTCATCGAAATTGAGTTGGCCGTAGTTAAGTGGTACCACATTAGGTATGTACCATGTATTGGAGTCCTTTTGGAAAATACTTAAACCGGCGGAGGGGAGCTCATCGGTACTCAAGCGTTCAAAGCAAAATGCTTTATCGCGCAATTTTTGCGAGCGCTCTTCAGTATCATAAGCTCGTCGCCAAGGCTGTTTAAGACGTTCTGTAAGGTGCTCTATAAAACTGTCCACATCACCTTCATTTAAAGTGATGTAGACATCCTTAAAAGTCTTCATTATGAAACCTTTATCCTAAAATAAACTTAGAAACTCGTTTTAATCTGTGAGTCAAATAGATTTTTTTCTGGTCGGATTTGAGTTGAAAGTTTACTGCGCCTACTGAAGCAATATCAACTATGGGCTTTAAGCTACCACTACAAAGCTCATTTCGCAAAACCTACCTAGTTCAACTTGCCGTACCTGAAGTGTTTTCGAATATAAGCTTCCTTTTGCTCTGCTCGCGCAGTGTGCCGGCGACAGCGCTTTTTGATATCAATTAAGAAACCAACATAATGGTGAAATAGAAAAAGGTAGGCATCTTTTTTGTACCAGATAATCACTTCTCCATCGCCTATAACCTCAGCATGAGGGTTTTCTTGAATGTCCAAAAACGGATTGGAATAATGAGTATCCTGATAAGACGCTTGGAATGTCTGTGTCACCTGCTTATTGATAAACTCTAAATGCATCACGTAACGTTCAGGATTGAAAGGTCTTTTGTGAATCTTGAAATACTGTCCCATTCCGAGGTATCGCATATAGGATATAAGGTCATCCGCATGGATTGGAATTTCTAAATGAATATTACCATCTGGCTTACAAACAGCTGTTCTCATCATATCCAAAAAACGCTTTTCACGACCATCTGTTTGAGTACTTGCACGAGTCAAGCTATCAACGACTAGATTGCTGTTAGCAGATTGAGATTTCGAGATAACTCCTATTACGTAATCCATATTACTTTTGTGGCTATTGCACTTTCGACAGGCGAGAAAGTCACCTTCACCTTTACCACGCTTTCTTGAAAGTGCGGCATTAGGGATCATGTGTTCCACAGAGCTTTTCTTTGGTGAATTGGGCTCGTCATTGAGTAAGTTGCGACAATAAGGGCAGTAAAGGTTTCTAATCATATCGTACCTACAAAGATGAACTACTAACCTGCAGATTCTAGCGACTTTTTTTTGCACGAATAATCAAGAGTTTGGATGTGTTGCACGTTCATAGCTCACATTGGTCTACTTCCAGGTGATTTTCGGCATCAATCGTGAAATGTTAAGAGCATCAACAATACCCCGATGGCTGGTACCTTCGAACCCTAAGTCATGGTATTCAAGCGCGCTTCTTAGCGCTGAAGATTGCTTGTTTGGCTTACCTTTGCGCCAACATTTTTTCAAATTAACATGCTTTAATGAAAAGAACTTAGGTGCGACCTTATGTCGCTCAAACTCGACTTGAATTTGATTCTTATCGTAGTTACCCCATGAGCCCCAAAACTCGACATTAAATGCTTCAAGCCACGAGTCGATTTTTGGTAAGACATCTACGTAGGTTGGTGACTGATCTACCTGTTCTTGCTTAATGCTTGTCAATGACATGCAGAAGCCACTTAACTGTGGATAAAGGACTGGATGCACCAAGAAAGAGCAAGAATCGTAGATAGTTCCGTTTCTATCGGTAATAACGCAACCAAACTCGATAATTTCCATATCCTCTATTATTTGAGTGCGCTCATGCTCGGGGACGTTGCCGTCCCAGCATGTTGCTTCTAGGTCTACGATTAGAAAGGGCTTTTCCATCAAAGATTTCTCAGCGGGCTTCAGTTGGAAGCCGATAAAATCTAACCGGTTTTTTCAGGTTCTTCGTTACGAATTCGGGTGTATATCTCTTCACGATGCACAGGCACATCTTTTGGTGCATTAATACCTATGCGCACTTGGTTGCCTTTTACACCCAGAATAGTGACGGTGATATCATCACCCACGATTAAGGTTTCGCCGATTCGTCTTGTTAGAATTAACATAAAGCCTCCATTGCTTATATTTTTAGTTCTTGTTGTAAATCCTATGACTAGACTATGGCAACTACCAAAGAGACACAATACGAAAATTAGTGGGTAATCGCTGAATTCCGTGTCGCCATGAACGGAGAGGTTCGATTAACGCTTTGAAGCATGAATGCTTTTCAGCTCTTCAATTCTGGCTGTAACTGCATCAAAACAGTCCTCGCAGAAATCGAAGTTAAACTCTTCCCCGTCGCGGGTAGAGCCATAACCAAACGAAGCATGTAACTTGGCATATGCGCGGAAACCGTTGAGGTTATCGATATGTTCTTTGTAATCACGTGGAACAACACTCGAGCCACAAATATCACAAAGGATATCTTCAACAACTGTCATGGGCTGAATCGCTTCGATTTTCATTCACTTTCCTTACTAGTTTCACAAGTGCGTCGATTGCACCACGCTAATTGTAAGTCCAAATACGCCGTGTCGCCTGAGGGATCCCCACAAATTGCTCCCCCATATTATCCACACTCTATCAGATCGTCCGGTGTCCAGCACCACTGAGCTATCCACTGCAAAATTTGCTTTAGCCCTTGCTGATAATATCGCCTACTTATATTAAGCTTTTGCTCTTTACAGAGCAGTATCCCAAGGGAACAAAGAGCGAGCACTCGTCTATGCTTAACGGTATTAGCCTGATAACGTCGTTGTAAGCCAGCCTTCTCACCCGCACTGCCAAGCAGGTAATGAAACCAGTTAGCCAGGGCTGCCAAGAGCAGTAAGATCTCCAAGCGTGATTTCTTGCGAGTACCATGTAGATCGCTACCTAACCCGTAACGGTAACTTTTTTGATCCCGGAAGCTTTCTTCTATCTGCATTCGGCAGCTATAGCATTTGGCAATTTTCTCGGCATATCCATGACTTTCTGGTAAAGAGGAAACTAATAGCCAAGGCTCTTTGTATTGCCTGTTTTTATCTCTTTTCAATAACTTGTAACCTTTTCCAACCAAAACAGCTTGTGTTTCATAGCTCTGAGATTGGGTGAGTAAGATGTTGCCGACATGCTTGGGCTTGGCTTTGGCCTTACGATAAAATTGGTTAACAGTGATAAACTCTTCCTGCTCTGCCACTTTCAGCTTCACATTCCCTCTGACTCTGGCGACATAATGCCAGCCGAATTCGCGTACTTGTTTTAACCAAGGCACTTTAAATCCGGCGTCTGTCACGATAATTGGCTTGCAGCCTTCTGGTAACATAGCTTTAAGTTGTTCTAAGAATGCCTGATGCAAACGGGGGCTGGTGTACTCTTCTTCAGCAGCGATTTTTTGCAACAACGTTAATGCTCTGCCGTCCGCAGCAATACTCGCTCGTAAAATAAAGTGACGCTTGGCGGTATCCGCATTACTCCAATCGACTAAAATCGTTGGATGGGAATGGGGGGTTACAACAGAAGCAGTCAACGCGGCATAAATCAATGGTAGCTCTCGTTGCAGATTGGCATTATTGAGTAATCTGTCGGCTCGCTTGATGCTGATTTTGTCTGAGGGCCCTGGCATAGCGCGACCAATTGCTGTAACGGTGCAACGAGCGTCTTTAGCAAGAGCAGTAACCGCATCTAACAAGACAGAAAATCTGGCTTTATGCATGGTTTTTGGGGTGACAAATCGGAGGAAATCAGCGAGCATAGTTTTAACATTCATGGCGAGCATCCGCGGTGTGGGATTTTTGGCGAATGATCAGATCGGGAACCGCCATGAATGTTCCCTAATCACCTAAATTTTTATTTTAACTACAAAATTTCTGGGGATACCTCAGG
>NZ_RJLC01000003.1 GCF_003999375.1 Pseudidiomarina mangrovi | reverse complement strand
CTGAGGGATCCCCACAAATTGCTCCCCCATATTATCCACACTCTATCAGATCGTCCGGTGTCCAGCACCACTGAGCTATCCACTGCAAAATTTGCTTTAGCCCTTGCTGATAATATCGCCTACTTATATTAAGCTTTTGCTCTTTACAGAGCAGTATCCCAAGGGAACAAAGAGCGAGCACTCGTCTATGCTTAACGGTATTAGCCTGATAACGTCGTTGTAAGCCAGCCTTCTCACCCGCACTGCCAAGCAGGTAATGAAACCAGTTAGCCAGGGCTGCCAAGAGCAGTAAGATCTCCAAGCGTGATTTCTTGCGAGTACCATGTAGATCGCTACCTAACCCGTAACGGTAACTTTTTTGATCCCGGAAGCTTTCTTCTATCTGCATTCGGCAGCTATAGCATTTGGCAATTTTCTCGGCATATCCATGACTTTCTGGTAAAGAGGAAACTAATAGCCAAGGCTCTTTGTATTGCCTGTTTTTATCTCTTTTCAATAACTTGTAACCTTTTCCAACCAAAACAGCTTGTGTTTCATAGCTCTGAGATTGGGTGAGTAAGATGTTGCCGACATGCTTGGGCTTGGCTTTGGCCTTACGATAAAATTGGTTAACAGTGATAAACTCTTCCTGCTCTGCCACTTTCAGCTTCACATTCCCTCTGACTCTGGCGACATAATGCCAGCCGAATTCGCGTACTTGTTTTAACCAAGGCACTTTAAATCCGGCGTCTGTCACGATAATTGGCTTGCAGCCTTCTGGTAACATAGCTTTAAGTTGTTCTAAGAATGCCTGATGCAAACGGGGGCTGGTGTACTCTTCTTCAGCAGCGATTTTTTGCAACAACGTTAATGCTCTGCCGTCCGCAGCAATACTCGCTCGTAAAATAAAGTGACGCTTGGCGGTATCCGCATTACTCCAATCGACTAAAATCGTTGGATGGGAATGGGGGGTTACAACAGAAGCAGTCAACGCGGCATAAATCAATGGTAGCTCTCGTTGCAGATTGGCATTATTGAGTAATCTGTCGGCTCGCTTGATGCTGATTTTGTCTGAGGGCCCTGGCATAGCGCGACCAATTGCTGTAACGGTGCAACGAGCGTCTTTAGCAAGAGCAGTAACCGCATCTAACAAGACAGAAAATCTGGCTTTATGCATGGTTTTTGGGGTGACAAATCGGAGGAAATCAGCGAGCATAGTTTTAACATTCATGGCGAGCATCCGCGGTGTGGGATTTTTGGCGAATGATCAGATCGGGAACCGCCATGAATGTTCCCTAATCACCTAAATTTTTATTTTAACTACAAAATTTCTGGGGATACCTCAGGTAAATACGTCAGCTTTAATGGTGGCTAATACAATACAAGTTAGCGGTTATATTTCCGCGGGGCAACGTTAACTGTTGCCCATGGGAGTTTTTATCAACCTAAGATTATTGAGCAAAAGCTATTTTACACAAGACTGATAAGACTGGGCTTTCTGAACGCCGCTATCAATTAATGTTTTGACATCGCTGTTGTTGATATTGGCTAATAGCTTGTCCATAACTTCTTGTGCGGTAGTAGCGGAGGAGGCTTCAGCCAGGCATGAGTAAGCATTTGCAATTTTGTTTTTGACTGCCGCCATCGCTTCTGGGCTAGTGAAATCAACCGTTAGTGCATCATTAATTGATGCGGAAAGTTGACTTGCCAGCTGAGGTGAATTTTTTAACAACTCTAAGTTGAGGCCATTGATATCCACAGCTTCTAGTTTATTTTGTAGTTCAACTGCCTTTTGATTGGCTGCATCTTGGGCTTTATCTATCATCTGATTTGCACTATCACAACCTGTTAGCACGATTACACAAGCAAGCGTAATTAGAAATTTTTTCATACTGCGTCCTTTTGAAAATTAAATTATAGTGTCATTGGTATGGTTATATCTACCAGCTTTGAGAAAAGTCATATCTACATTAGTATGTAATTTTAAAGGAAGGTTCCGGAACGATTTTCTGAAGCGAACAAATTCCGATGACATCACCAACAGACAATATCAGTGCATGCGAAAACATTTTAGCCCCCTTGAACCTAAAAACGGCGTTTATGTTAAACTGCTGCGATTTTTGCCGATCTAGTTTGCTGATAAAACGGAACTTTAACGCGATATGAGTGCACTTTACGCTATTTTTCTTGGCATTTTACAGGGTATTACCGAGTTTTTGCCGATTTCCAGCTCTGCCCACCTTATTCTGGCACCTTTGGTTACAGGCCAAGTCGATCAAGGGTTGGCATTTGATTTAGCTGTGCATATGGGCACCCTTTTGGCGGTGCTGCTGTACTTTCGCCGCGATGTGTTCAACTTAACAACAGATAGCCTGGCAGCACTTGCGCGGCGCCAACATGTCGGACAAAGCCCTCTGGCGCTTGCCGTTGTGCTGGGCACCATTCCGGCCTGCATCGCTGGTTTACTACTACTGGATTTAATTGATACCCACCTGCGCTCGGTGGCCGTTATTTTTGTTACTACCTTAGTATTTGGTATTCTGCTTGGTTTTGCCGATGTTACGGCTAAGGCTGAACGCGATTTGTCAACATTGACACTGAAAGACGCGCTGCTGGTGGGGTTAACGCAGGCCGTTTCTCTGATCCCCGGCACTTCACGCTCTGGTGCAACCATCACAGCAGGTTTGCTGCTGGGTTTAACCCGGCAAGCTGCGTCGCGCTTTTCATTCCTACTGGCGATACCTATCACCTTTTTAGCAGCCAGCGTTAAATTGCTGGAAGTAATTAGTACTGATGCCGCCAGTATTGATTGGCTGGTTTTTGCCATTGGCACCTTTACCGCTTTTATTACTGCACTTGCTGCCATTCACTTTTTCCTTGCTTGGCTAAATCGCTTTGGTATGTGGCCGTATGTGATTTATCGATTATTGTTGGCAGCGGCGATTTATTGGTTTTTAATGAGATAAGCTATGTAACAGCACCGATTTTCAATTTTATTACTGGTTAGTATTTTCAGGTGCTGTAACAGAGGCGAGGCATGCTGCCTTTGTTGATCGTTTAGTCAGATAATTACGGTTACAATAGGGTGGGTTCCCTGAGGGATCCCCACAAATTGCTCCCCCATATTATCCACACTCTATCAGATCGTCCGGTGTCCAGCACCACTGAGCTATCCACTGCAAAATTTGCTTTAGCCCTTGCTGATAATATCGCCTACTTATATTAAGCTTTTGCTCTTTACAGAGCAGTATCCCAAGGGAACAAAGAGCGAGCACTCGTCTATGCTTAACGGTATTAGCCTGATAACGTCGTTGTAAGCCAGCCTTCTCACCCGCACTGCCAAGCAGGTAATGAAACCAGTTAGCCAGGGCTGCCAAGAGCAGTAAGATCTCCAAGCGTGATTTCTTGCGAGTACCATGTAGATCGCTACCTAACCCGTAACGGTAACTTTTTTGATCCCGGAAGCTTTCTTCTATCTGCATTCGGCAGCTATAGCATTTGGCAATTTTCTCGGCATATCCATGACTTTCTGGTAAAGAGGAAACTAATAGCCAAGGCTCTTTGTATTGCCTGTTTTTATCTCTTTTCAATAACTTGTAACCTTTTCCAACCAAAACAGCTTGTGTTTCATAGCTCTGAGATTGGGTGAGTAAGATGTTGCCGACATGCTTGGGCTTGGCTTTGGCCTTACGATAAAATTGGTTAACAGTGATAAACTCTTCCTGCTCTGCCACTTTCAGCTTCACATTCCCTCTGACTCTGGCGACATAATGCCAGCCGAATTCGCGTACTTGTTTTAACCAAGGCACTTTAAATCCGGCGTCTGTCACGATAATTGGCTTGCAGCCTTCTGGTAACATAGCTTTAAGTTGTTCTAAGAATGCCTGATGCAAACGGGGGCTGGTGTACTCTTCTTCAGCAGCGATTTTTTGCAACAACGTTAATGCTCTGCCGTCCGCAGCAATACTCGCTCGTAAAATAAAGTGACGCTTGGCGGTATCCGCATTACTCCAATCGACTAAAATCGTTGGATGGGAATGGGGGGTTACAACAGAAGCAGTCAACGCGGCATAAATCAATGGTAGCTCTCGTTGCAGATTGGCATTATTGAGTAATCTGTCGGCTCGCTTGATGCTGATTTTGTCTGAGGGCCCTGGCATAGCGCGACCAATTGCTGTAACGGTGCAACGAGCGTCTTTAGCAAGAGCAGTAACCGCATCTAACAAGACAGAAAATCTGGCTTTATGCATGGTTTTTGGGGTGACAAATCGGAGGAAATCAGCGAGCATAGTTTTAACATTCATGGCGAGCATCCGCGGTGTGGGATTTTTGGCGAATGATCAGATCGGGAACCGCCATGAATGTTCCCTAATCACCTAAATTTTTATTTTAACTACAAAATTTCTGGGGATACCTCAGG
>NZ_RJLC01000005.1 GCF_003999375.1 Pseudidiomarina mangrovi | reverse complement strand
GCCTGAATCCGGTAAGTGCCCACACAGTTTGCTTGGCTTGGTATATTGTTAAAGAGCGTTGCTCGCAGTGAGCAGGCTGCGCATTCTACAGCCTTGAGCGGTTGAGTCAAGCCTTTCGGCAAAATATTTATGACGCAAAACCGCTGCTTTTGGCGACTTCATCGTCTGCCTAAAGCGTGGGGCGCATTTTAGAGATTTAACTGCAACCGTCAAGCCCGTTTTCTGCCTTTTTGACTGTTTTTTTACTGACTGCTGATTTATTCAACAAATAGTAATAAAAAGGCCTGCTCGAAGCAGGCCTTTTTCAGTGAATTGTTTAAAAGTGGTTATTTTTTACCACCTTTGCCGCCACCTGGGCCACCGCCGCCAGTGCCACCGCCAGTGTCGCCACCACCGGTATCACCACCACCGCCACTACAAGTGTTAGCATTTAAGTAGTCTACCGCAGCTTTGGCTTGAACCAGACCAAAACCATAGGCTGTATCACGGCCTGCCGCACCCAGATCTTTGGCGCTAGCATTTAACGCTGCACGAATCTGATCATTACTACAGCTGCTATGATAGCTCCAGACCAATGCCGCCACACCAGCAACATGCGGAGTAGCCATAGAGGTACCATCAAAGAATGCCCAATCACTCGCGGTCACACCGACAGTTGCTGAACTGCCCAGTTGTGCTAGCAAGGCTTGGCCATCTGCTTGTGATATACCAATAGCTGGAATGCTGGATACATAAGTACCTAAGGTGCCTAACAGCGGACCGGCTTCATTGTTATAGACAATGGCAGCTGAACCACCGCCTGCTTCACAGGCTTGGACTTTTTCAGTGAACGAGATGGTGCCACGCTCAATCAAACAAACATTGTTGCTGGCACCGGTACATGGCGCACTGCCAATACCACAGTTTACTAACGCACCACTCGCCGAGCCTTTCGCCGAACCGTCCATAGCGTTGGCATCAAATACAGTACCTGCAACCGCTAAGTCAACTCGCTCACCAGTGCCACGTGGCACGCTGGATAACACCGCAACGCCAGGCCCCGATAATTCGACCTGTGATGTTTGTTGTGAGAACGCAGCAATTACTTCGTTTTCATCGACCGCACCGACTGAAACAACCGCTGGGTACGAGGCCGGATATGAATGACGAGTATTACCATCGTTACCAGCAGCAGCAATACTCAGCACACCAGCACTATTTAAACGGGCAAAGGCTTGCTCTTCGGTACGTACTGAACGGCTGCCACCTAAACTCATATTGATGATTTGTGCGCCTTCAGCGGCACATTCGTCGGCTGCAGCAATCAGTGATGATGAATAGCCCCAACCGCTCGCAGTAAATACCTTAACAATGTGCAGGCCAACTTTGTTGTTCGGTAATACACCCACTACGCCAGTATTATTGGCTAGTGCGGCGATGGTCCCTGCCACATGGGTACCGTGACCATTTTCGTCGGTGAACCAATTACCTGTGCCGCTGTTGAAGCGTCCGCTTACCCCAGCACTTTGCAGATCAGGGTGACCGAGGTCATAGCCTGAGTCGATGATACAGACTTTACGTGTCGTTGCTGCAGCGTCACTTAATAAGTTCGCTTGCACCTGCACGATGCCATACGGCAGACCCGGTTCATATTGCGTGCTGAATAATTGTCGTTTGGCATCTTCTTCAACCAAGAGCACATTTGGGTTGTTGCGCAAACCGCTGAGAGCGGCGCTTGGGATACTCACGGCCATAGCATTATCGTTATGCAGATCAAGGTGCTTTTCGCCACCCATACGACCAACGACTTGCTCAACCTGAGCTTTACTACCTGGTTTGAATTGAACGATAACTCGCTCTTTATCTGCCGGAGCGGCTTGAACAGCTGCAGAAACCGCAAGAGCGACGGCGGCCATGGTTAACACGGCGCGTTTTGACGACTGAAGGGACATAGTTGATTTCCTGTGTTGTTTATTATTATTGGAATGCAGTGAGTACCAACAAAATCCCACTAACAGAAACATATTGTTACAAGCAATCGCATTCTGCAACATGCAATATCGTCTTCACAAAAACTTTACTCTGTATATAAAAGCAACACCTGCAATAGTGGACATTCGCGCATAAGACACTACAATTCCCACTTCTATTGAGGTACACGAGTTCACATGTCAGCGCACACTATCGATCCACGTCATTATCAGCAGCAATTACACGATAAAGCCGAACAGCTGCAGCAATTGCTCCAGCCCTTCAGCAGCCAAGTCCCTGAGGTTTTTGCATCGCAGCCGCGGCATTACCGCATGCGCGCAGAGTTTCGTATTTGGCATGATGGTGAGCAGCTCGACTACGTGATGTTTGATAGCGAGACTAAAGCGCGTATCGCTTTGACTGAGTTCGACCCGGCCAGTTTGCTGATTAATCAACTGATGCCGCGTCTGCGCGATTATTTGCGTGGCAACAACAGTCTGCGTTGGAAGCTGTTTCAGGTTGAGTTTCTATCCACCACCACCCAACAAGTACTGATCTCGCTGATTTATCATCGGCAACTTGATGATGCGTGGCTGCAACAGGCACAACTATTGCGTCAGCAGCTGAGTGATTTAGGGCAGATTGATATTATCGGCCGCGCCAAAAAGCAAAAGCTGTGTGTCGATCGCGATTGGGTGGTCGAAACCTTACCAATCAATGGCCGTGATTATCACTTTCAGCAAGTCGAGAATAGCTTTACCCAGCCCAATGCTGGGGTGAATAAGCACATGATTGAGTGGGCACTGAAACATACCGAAAAAAGCACCGATGATTTACTCGAGCTGTACTGCGGCAACGGTAATTTCAGTTTGCCATTAGCGCAGAATTTCCGCCGTGTGTTAGCCACGGAAATCAGCAAGACCTCGGTGGCGTCAGCGCGCTATAACTGCGAATTGAATAACATTGATAACGTCACTGTCGTGCGCATGTCGGCGGAAGATTTTAGTGCCGTGCTAAGCGGTGAGAAAGATTCAGTACGAGCGCGTGAAGCAGGGGTTGCCGATTTTGCTTGCCGTACTGTGCTAGTTGACCCACCGCGAGCGGGGCTTGATAGCGATACCTTGGCGTTAGTACAGCGTTACCCGACTATTATTTATATCTCGTGTAATCCACTGACCTTGGTCGAGAACTTAGTGCAACTGCAGCAGACCCATGATGTGGTAGCAACGGCGTTATTTGATCAGTTCCCCTACACCCACCATATGGAAGCAGGTGTGGTACTAGTTAGGCGGCCCGATTAACCGAATGGCCGTTGGCTTGGTCGGCAACCTGATTCGCTTTGGCGACCAATACTGGTGCTAACCGGCAGCTGGTTGCTGACAAACGTAGGTTGATCCAGTGGGCGGCAACAATCAGACTGGCGCCGAGCAGAATAATCCACGGCTCCATACTGGCACCAAACAAATCTTTGAACCAATACAGCGCGCCACCGGCGATCAATAACACCACCGGGTAAACTTGCCGATGTCGACGCACACCTTGGCTCAGCGCAATAGCACCAACCAATAAGCTGGCACCTAAAATAGTACGCTCAAGTATAGTAGCGCCAATAAAGCCAAGACCAATCACTGATAACATCGGCACAATCACAGGCAGCAACAGGCAGTGCAACGCACACAAGGTGGTTACCCAGATACCTGCTTTGTCTAATGATGGTTGTGATGCTGACATGACGACGGCCTTTTTATACGCAATGGTTGTTATATTATAACATCACGTTTTGCCACGCAAGATCCTTTTATCGGCTCAGGCCCGATCGATAGCGAACGGTAACACCTGTTGAATGTGTGATTGACCGCAACGCAGCATCACCAAGCGATCAAAACCAACCGCCACGCCAGCACAGTCGGGTAGGCCGTGTTGCAGTGCTGCTAGCAAGCGCCGATCAGCGGGCATGGGTGGGCGGCCCAACTGTTCACGCTGTTGCTGGTCGCTGATAAAGCGTTGCTGCTGCAGCTCGGCGTCGGTTAATTCGTGATAGCCATTGGCTAATTCCAAGCCGCGATAAAATAATTCAAACCGCTCAGCCACTCGGGCGTCGCTGGGTGACAGCCGCGCTAAGGCGGCTTGGCTGGCCGGGTAATGGGTAATAAAGGTCGGTACGCTGGCATCCAGCGCGGGCTCAATGACACAAGCCATGGCTAGCTGCTGTAACGTATCCACATCGGTTTCACGCTGTGCTAAGTCGGCAAACTCTGGATAGTTAGCGAGGGCCTGTTGCAGAGCTTGATGGCTGTCTGGCGCTAACGGGTCGACCTGCAGATAACGCGAAAATGCTTGCTGATAGGTCAGCGACTGTGGCGCTGGTGCATCGAGTAACAAGCTAATCAATTGCCCTAATTCCGCCATCAACTGTGGCGCCGTAAACCCGACTCGATACCACTCCAACAGCGTAAATTCGGGGTTATGCCGAGCACTTTGCTCGTCATCACGAAAGGCTTTGCCGAGTTGGTAGATACAACCTGAACCTGCTGCCAGCAAGCGTTTCATGGCATATTCAGGCGATGTTTGCAGCGCCCAAGCATGGTCACTACCGCTTAGGTGCGTGGTCAGATTGCTTAAGTGGGGGTCAGTCACGCCAAAGCGTGCTAGTAATGGGGTGTCTACTTCGAGCACCTGGCGGGCATAAAAAAAATCGCGCACCTGCCGCAGCATGGCAGCGCGTTGTTGGAGTGTTGCTCGATCAGCCGATGGCTGCCATGCGTCTGATCCCTGCAACACCCCAACACCTCGTATTACTTTTGTACCCGTGACACGTATTCGCCTGAACGGGTGTCAACTTTGATCACTTCACCACGTTGTACGAATAATGGCACTTTTACCACCGCACCCGTGGTCAAGGTAGCTGGTTTACCACCGGTACCGGCGGTATCACCTTTCAAACCTGGGTCGGTCTCAACGATTTCTAACTCGACGAAGTTCGGTGGCGTTACCGCAATCGGGCTGCCATTCCACAACGTCAGTACGCAAACGTTTTGCTCAACGAGCCACTTGGTCATATCGCCCACAGCTTTGGCGTCGGCGGCCAACTGTTCGAAGGTATCGTTGTTCATGAAGTGCCAGAATTCACCATCGCTGTACAAGAAGGCTAATTCCACATCCACAACATCAGCACCTTCAACGGTGTCGCCCGATTTAAAGGTTTTCTCAACGACTTTACCGCTGATTAACTTACGGATACGAACACGGTTAAATGCTTGCCCTTTACCCGGCTTGACCATTTCGTTTTCGATGATGGAGCAAGGCTCTCCATCTTGCATGATTTTTAAACCGGCCTTGAATTCATTGGTACTGTAGTTCGCCATAGCTTCCTCGTATGCTCACAGATTTAGCGATTTCGCGCGCAATAATAAACCATTCGTAGAAAGTTTTCAGGTAAAATAACGGCTGTTATAACGCTTTCATGAAGGTTTTTTGTGGCAACCGATGCGCTCCCCATCACTCTACGGCCAAATTGGCAACGCGAACTTGCGGCAGTTTGTACTGACGCCAAGCAGCTTGCTGAGCAGTTAAATCTGCCCGCTGAGTTCATGACTGAGCACCTAGGCGCCAGCAAACTATTCCCATTACGGGTGACCCAGCACTTTATTAGCTTGATGACTCCGGGCGATGTCAATGACCCATTGCTGCGCCAGGTACTCCCGCACGCCGACGAATTCCTGCACGCCGAGGGTTTTGTCACCGACCCGTTAGCTGAGCAGCACCACAGCCAACCTGGGGTTCTGCACAAATATCGCTCGCGGGTGCTGGTGATTTTGCGCGGTGGCTGTGCGATCAATTGTCGCTATTGTTTCCGCCGTCATTTTCCCTATGACCAGCATCATTTTGGCCCACAGCAACGCGCCGAATTGCTCGATTTGATTCGCGCTGACGCGGCAATTAATGAGGTGATTTTAAGTGGCGGTGACCCGCTGTTGGCCACCGACCCACAACTCGACCGTTTGCTGAGCGAACTCGAGTTATTGCCACAACTCACCCGTGTTCGCATTCATTCACGCCTACCGGTGGTGCTACCGAGTCGGCTCACAACGGACCTCGCCAAACGCTTGCAGGCCAGTCGCTTGAATGCCGTTTTGGTGATTCACAGCAATCACCCCAACGAAATTGATCCGCTGTTGACTGCGGCATTGCAGCAATGGCGTGATTATGGCGTGACCTTGCTCAACCAAAGTGTGTTGCTGAAAGGTATCAATGATGACCCGGATATTCTCGCCAGTTTAAGCGAAAAATTATTTACTGCCGGGGTATTGCCCTACTATTTGCATCAGTTGGACAAAGTTGCGGGCGCTAGCCATTTCGCTGTGAGTGATGACCAGGCCCGCCAAATTGAGCATCAGCTCAGGGGAATCTTACCGGGTTTTCTAGTGCCCCAGCTAGTACGCGAAATTGCCGGGGAAGCCAGTAAAACACCGTTGTAATTACTGTACCTGCAACGCTATGTGCAAGTTAGCCTGGGAAAGTATCCTCAAACCATTGATCAAGCAGGCGCTTTTCATGAAACAGTTGGTCGCGGCCTGAGGCCATTAGAGTACGACGACTTTCTAACTGCCCCATATCTTTAATGCGTTCCTCAGCAGATTTCAGCACTGCGCCGGACCCATCCAGATACTCATAACTGAACTCAATCATCGGATAATCAATGCGATTCAGTACCCGCGTGGTTTGAAAGGTATCGCTAAACATCGGCTCTACCCGACCGGCTAAGTCCAAGTCAGTGACAGTGATACGCAGCACATGATCGGCCGGTAACTGTGCTGCCAGTTCGGTCAAGTGCTCGGCCAAGCCACTGGTCACTTTTTCTTGAAAGCGCGCTTGGTTCTCATTAGTGGCACGAATATCTCGATAATTCTCGACATCTTGCCAGGTCACTTCCAAAGTCGCCGCTTGAGCTGTCGATACCACGCCGAATAACGCCGCAGCAACCAGTGAACTGGCCAATAATTGATTCAATACACGCATGAGGCACCTCCTTTAGTGTGTGCAATTGCTGTATGTCATAACTACAGATGCAGTGCACATGTAGTTTGTGACAGACAAAAAAAAGATGAGGCCGGTGGGCCTCATCTTTTCGTGCTCGCTAAGCGTTTAACTCAGCTCGCTGGGCTGCATTACATCATGCCGCCCATGCCACCCATGCCGCCCATGTCTGGAGCTGCTGGGGCATCTTTCTTCGGTAACTCAGCAACCATAGCTTCAGTAGTGATCATCAGACCGGCCACAGATGACGCGAATTGCAGCGCTGAACGGGTGACTTTGGTTGGATCCAAGATACCCATGTCGAGCATGTCGCCGTAGGTGTCGTTGCCGGCGTTGTAGCCGTAGTTGCCTTCGCCGTTTTTGACGTTGTTGGCAACTACTGAACCTTCGGCACCAGCGTTGCTAGCGATTTGACGCAATGGCGCTTCCATCGCCCGCAAAGCTAGTTTGATACCGACGTTCTGGTCTTCGTTGTCGCCACGTAAGGCGCTCAACTTGCTGGCTGCACGCACTAAGGCTACGCCACCACCAGGCACGACGCCTTCTTCAACCGCCGCACGGGTAGCGTGCAGGGCATCTTCAACGCGCATTTTCTTCTCTTTCATTTCCACTTCAGTGGCTGCGCCTACTTTGATCACTGCTACACCGCCAGCTAATTTAGCCAAGCGCTCTTGCAGTTTCTCACGGTCGTATTCTGAACTGGTTTCTTCAATTTGCTGACGAATTTGTGCTACGCGGCCTTTTATCGCTGCGTCGTCGCCGTTGCCGTCAACAATAGTGGTGTTGTCTTTGTTGATAACTACGCGCTTAGCGGTACCTAAATGCTCAAGCGTTGCTTTGTCCAGCTCCATACCGATTTCTTCTGAAATCACGGTGGCGCCGCTCAATACCGCGATGTCTTGCAACATGGCTTTACGACGGTCACCGAAACCAGGTGCTTTCACTGCAGCCGCTTTAACGATACCGCGCATGTTGTTCACTACTAACGTCGCTAAGGCTTCGCCTTCAACATCTTCAGCAATTAACAACAATGGCTTGCCTGATTTGGCAACGCCTTCGAGCACTGGCAATAATTCACGGATGTTGGCAATTTTCTTGTCAACCAACAAGATGAACGGGTGATCAAGTTCCACGGTGCCGTTTTCTTGATTGGTGATGAAGTACGGTGACAAGTAGCCACGGTCAAACTGCATCCCTTCAACTACTTCTAACTCGTCGTTCAGGCCTGTACCTTCTTCAACGGTGATCACGCCTTCTTTACCCACACGCTCCATAGCGCTGGCAATGATTTCGCCAATCGTGGTGTCAGAGTTGGCAGAAATAGTACCTACTTGGGCAATAGCTTTGGTGTTGTCACAAGGGCGTGACAACTCTTTCAATTCAGCAACGGCAGCAATCACGGCTTTGTCGATGCCGCGTTTTAGGTCCATTGGGTTCATGCCGGCAGCAACGGCTTTTAAACCTTCGCTGATAATGGCTTGAGCCAGCACGGTCGCGGTGGTGGTACCGTCGCCAGCTTCGTCGTTGGCTTTAGAAGCAACTTCTTTCACCATTTGTGCGCCCATGTTCTCGAACTTGTCTTCCAGTTCGATCTCTTTTGCCACAGAAACACCGTCTTTGGTGATTACTGGTGAGCCAAATGATTTATCTAAAACCACGTTGCGGCCTTTTGGGCCTAAGGTAACTTTTACCGCATCGGCTAATACGTTCACGCCTTTGAGCATGCGTTGACGGGCGCTGTTACCAAAAATGACTTCTTTCGCTGACATAATCTATCTTCCTCTTCGAATTCGTGAATGGCTGAACGCTTAAGCGGTAACGATGGCCAGAATGTCTGACTCACTCATGATCAGGTATTCTTCACCGTCGATCTTTTGAGTTTTCACGCCGTAGCTTTCGTTGAACAACACGATGTCACCGACTTTTACGTCCAGTGCTTTGATCTCACCGTTGTCGAGGATACGACCGTTGCCGACCGCAATCACTTCACCACGGGTAGACTTTTCAGCAGCTGAACCAGTCAGCACGATGCCACCAGCAGATTTGCTTTCAGCTTCTTGACGTTTGATGATCACGCGATCATGTAATGGACGAAGTTTCATCTTAGCTAACTCCTAAGCCTAAGTTGTGGATTGATAAATGCCGTTGGGACGCCCCAAACAGCAGTTAAATGAATGTTGCCCAGTAAATGGGGGGCTATTTAACGAACTCAAGGGGCAGCACGAAAAAAAATTTCAATTTTTGCTATGGCTGTTGCAAGATGTGGCAACGCTTTTGCTAACTGCGAGTGTCACAGCATGTCAACATCGTTTCGAATTGTGCTTTGTAGTTGTCCCAATCAAGCCATCGCCAAAGCTTTGGCGGATAAATTGCTCCGTGCCCGATTGGTGGGTTGCGTCAATATTGGCGGCCAATCAACCTCGATGTATTGGTGGGAAGACCATATTCATAGCGAAGAAGAAGTGCTACTGACCATGAAAACCACCGAGGCACAAATTGCCGCGCTATTTGCAGCCATACAAAAGGCCCATCCGTACGATGTGCCAGAAATAATTGCCGTTCCTATCAGTGAGGGCAGCGACAGCTACCTGAGCTGGCTGACCAAGGTAACTCAATGACTTTACAAAGCTTTCCCAGCGGCGACGCGCTGCTACAGCCGCAATTCCTACCAGTGGATCAAGCCTACCAATTCGATTTCCAACAGCGTGGTAATCAGCTCACCCTGAGCTGGGATATCGCCGACGGTTATTACCTCTATCAACATCGTTTTGTCGCCGACCCAACGGTGGCTCTGCTGAGTGAACCGACACTACCGGAAGGCACGAATTATCATGATGAATTCTTCGGCGATGTGGTGATTTACCGCGATCAGGTCAGTATTACTTATGAACTGGCCGCGGCGAGCGCCGATCAACCCTTTGTGATTAGCTATCAAGGCTGTGCCGATGCCGGCTTATGTTATCCACCCACCGAAAAAGTCGTGTACTTACAAGCGCTGCAAGACACCGGTGCCGTCATCATGCAGCCATCGCCCACCACACCGCCGAGCGGCAGCGAGTTGGCACTGCCATGGTGGAGTATCGCGCTGCTACCACTCTTATTGGTACCGATCGTGATTATTCGCGGTAAACGCGCGCAACAACAAAAATAGCAACAATCAAACAATTTGCTGCGAACTGCGGTGATAAGACCAGTATTTTGCTGCGCTACGGCAATTTTTATCTATAATGCAAGACTTGCGGTTGAACCTGAGGCAAATTTCAGGCTCTAATACACCACTAACTAGTTTCGCAGCAGATAGCAGCATAATGACCGAAAATAAAGCAGTTAATAGCCAAGTTAACGGCAACATATTACTTCTCAACGGCCCCAACCTAAACTTATTAGGTAGCCGGGAGCCGCATATTTATGGTCATCAAACCCTGACTGATATCACCACAACGCTGCAACACCAGGCGCACGAACTCGGTTATCAGCTCGATTGTCGGCAATCTAACGCCGAACATGAGTTGATTGATTGGGTTCATGCGGCTCGCAACAACGCCGACTTTATTATCATTAATCCGGGCGCTTTTACCCACACCAGCATCGCTTTACGTGATGCGCTGGCCGGTGTAGCGCTTCCGTTTATTGAAGTACATCTGTCAAACATTCATGCGCGCGAGCCGTTTCGCCAGCATTCCTATTTAGCCGATATTGCCGTGGCGGTAATTTGCGGTTGTGGTGCTCAGGGCTATGAATTTGCCCTGCAAGCGGCTCACAAACGCCTGGTTGCCGCGCGATCCTCATCACTTTAACCAAAGGTCCTCACTGATCATGGATATTCGTAAAATTAAAAAACTGATCGAACTCGTGGAAGAATCGGGCATCGCCGAATTAGAAATCACCGAAGGTGAAGAATCAGTACGTATCCACCGTGGTAGCAGCGCTCCGGTGCATTATCAAAGCGCGCCAATGTATCACCAGCAAGCACCAGCTCCAGCAGCTGCCCCAGCGCCGGCCGCCGCACCAGCAGCCGCCGAGGCACCAGCTATTACCGGGCATATCGTGCGTTCACCCATGGTCGGTACTTTCTATGCCGCACCAGCTCCGGGCTCAGCAGATTTCGTTAGCGTCGGTGCGCAAGTCAAAGCCGGCGATACTCTGTGTATCGTTGAAGCCATGAAAATGATGAACCAAATCGAAGCCGACAAGGGCGGTGTGGTGAAACAAATTTTAGTTGAGAACGGCGAGCCGGTTGAATTTGACCAGCCACTTTTCGTCATCGAGTAAGTCAACCGACTAGGACATTATCATGTTAGATAAGGTAGTCATTGCAAACCGAGGCGAAATTGCGCTGCGTATTTTGCGCGCCTGTAAAGAACTCGGTATCAAAACGGTCGCGGTGCATTCCACCGTTGACCGCAATCTCAAGCACGTGTTGTTGGCCGATGAGTCTATCTGTATCGGTAGTGCTGCAGCCAGCGACAGCTATTTAAATATTCCACGTATTATTAGTGCCGCAGAAATCACCGATGCCGGCGCGATTCACCCAGGCTATGGCTTTTTAGCTGAAAACGCTGATTTTGCCGAGCAAGTTGAAAATTCAGGCTTTATCTTTGTTGGTCCAACCGCTGACGTGATCCGCTTAATGGGCGACAAAGTGTCTGCCATTGAAGCGATGAAAAAGGCAGGTGTACCTTGTGTTCCTGGCTCGGGTGGCCCGTTAGGTGAAGACGATGAAACCAACCGCAAAGTAGCCAAACGCATTGGCTACCCAGTCATCATTAAAGCCGCTGGTGGCGGCGGTGGTCGTGGTATGCGCGTGGTACGTAAAGAAGACGAACTGGCCAAAGCCATTTCCACCACCAAGGCTGAAGCCGGTGCTGCCTTTGGCAACGCCATGGTATACATGGAAAAATTCTTAGAAAACCCGCGTCACATTGAAATTCAGGTATTGGCCGATGGCCAAGGCAACGCGGTGTATTTAGGTGAGCGTGATTGTTCCATGCAGCGCCGTCACCAAAAAGTGGTGGAAGAAGCGCCAGCGCCGGGTATCACCGCTGAAATGCGTAAGTTTATTGGCGAGCGTTGTTCTAAAGCCTGTATTGAAATTGGCTACCGAGGCGCTGGTACCTTTGAATTTCTCTATGAAAACGGTGAGTTCTACTTTATTGAAATGAACACCCGTATTCAGGTGGAGCACCCGGTGACCGAAATGGTGACGGGTATCGACCTTATCAAAGAGCAACTGCGCATTGCCGCCGGTCGGCAGTTATCGGTGAAGCAAGAAGATATCGTTATTCGTGGCCACGCCATTGAGTGCCGGATCAACGCCGAGGACCCGAAAACTTTTATACCATCACCGGGTTTGATTACTCGTTTTCATTCGCCAGGTGGCTTGGGCGTGCGTTGGGATTCACACGTGTATGCCGACTACAAAGTACCGCCGAACTATGACTCCATGATTGGCAAGCTGATTACCTACGGTGAAAACCGTGATGTGGCTATTGCTCGCATGCGCAACGCCCTCAGCGAACTGATTATTGAAGGTATTAAAACCAACGTGCCGTTGCAGAAAGACATCATGGCCGACGAGAACTTCCAACATGGTGGGACTAATATTCACTATTTGGAGAAGAAACTCGGTATGGGTGGCCACTAAGTGGCTTGGTTGCAACTGACCGTATCTGCTGCTGAACCGATCGCCCCGCAAGTGGGCGATCTACTTACCGATTTAGGCGCCGAAGCAGTGACCTACCGCGACGCTGAAGATAACCCAATTTTTGAACCACCAATTGGTCAATCGGTGTATTGGCAACAAAGCTTGGTCACCGGATTGTTTAGCGCCGATACCGATATGCAGCCAATTGTGCAAGCACTCAGCCAAAGCGGTTGGTTCAGCGATGGTTTGCAATACAAAACCGATCAGCTAGAAGACAAAGACTGGGAACGCGCCTGGATGGATAACTTTCACCCCATTCAATGCGGCCAGCGGTTATGGATTTGCCCGAGTTGGTGTCCGGTTCCTGATGCCAATGCAGTCAACCTCTTGCTTGACCCAGGCCTGGCTTTTGGTACTGGCACCCACCCCACTACCTTTCAATGTTTGCAGTGGCTGGACGGCGCCGATTTAAAAGGCAAAACGGTGGTGGACTTTGGCTGCGGTTCCGGCATTTTGGCCATTGCTGCACTGTTACTCGGGGCGGAGCGAGCCATTGGTATCGATATTGACCAACAAGCACTGATTGCTAGCAAAGACAACGCCGAGCGCAATGGCGTGGCTGACCGTTTGGAGCTCTATTTACCCAGCCAACAGCCACAATTACAGGCTGATTTAGTGCTGGCCAATATCTTGGCTGGGCCACTGCAAGAACTCGCTGCAGTCATCAGCGGTTATGTAGCAGCCGGCGGTGATTTAGTGATGTCGGGTATTTTAGATCGGCAAATTGACAGCGTTAGTGCCGCTTATGCTGAGCAATTCAGCTTCAGCGCTCCGCGCGTGCAAGAACAGTGGGCCATGCTCCACGCCCAGCGGAAACAATAGCTCGGGCGTTATTTGTCAAGAGCAAAAATTGCAAAAAAGGCTGGAATTGTACAAATTCCAGCCTTTCTTTTTTCTGTCATATTCCCTAAAATTTCCGACCCTTGAGTTGAACAGTTTTTAACCGATGCGGATTGGCCCTTATCGCCTGGACAACCCCGTCATACTAGCGCCCATGGCCGGTGTGACTGATCCACCCTTTCGTCGGCTATGCCGAGAATATGGGGCGGGTTTGACTGTGTCTGAGATGTGCTCAAGCAATCCAGACATGTGGGGAACCAAGAAATCCTTGGCGCGCATGGGGTTAGCCGCAGACGTTGGCATACAATCAGTTCAAATTGCTGGATCAGAACCCGAGGTGATGGCCGAAGCGGCACGCTATAACCAAGCGTTAGGCGCGCAGATCATCGACATCAATATGGGTTGTCCAGCAAAAAAGGTGAATAAAAAGCTGGCAGGTTCCGCGTTACTGCAATATCCCGACTTAGTGGAAGCAATTCTCAAAACGGTGGTGGCAGCAGTTTCAATACCGGTGACGTTGAAAATACGCACAGGTTGGGACCCGGACAACCGCAATGCAGTGCAGATAGCCCAACTTGCCGAGCAGGTTGGTATTCAAGCACTGGCAGTGCATGGCCGCACCCGCGCTTGCTTGTTTAAGGGTGAAGCCGAGTTTGACACCATTAAAGCAGTGAAAGCTGCGGTGTCTATTCCGGTGATTGCCAATGGTGATATCACCAGCCCCGAGCGCGCCAAAAGCGTACTCGATTATACCCAAGCCGATGCGATCATGATTGGTCGTGGCGCGCAAGGGAACCCTTGGTTGTTTCGCCAAGTGGCGCATTACTTTGCCACCGGTGAGCAACTTGCGGCGCCGAATTTAGCCGAGGTGAGCCAGGTCGTACTGCGACACATTGCTGATATCCATCAGCATTACGGCAACCTTGCTGGAGCACGGATCGCTAGAAAACATGTTGGTTGGTATCTGCAACAGCACCTTCCAGCCGATGAATTTCGCCGCTATTTTGTCACGCTTGAAGATGCTGATGAGCAGCTGCAGGCGCTAGCGGATTTTTTTGCAACAGTAACTTAAGAGATAGAGCGCACCTATGTTTGATTCAAATACCAATCGTGATCAGGGACCTAAATTTGCCACTATCGGCAACAACGCCCAGCCTAAGCCGCTGCGCGACTCAGTGAAACAAGCGCTGAATTCATTTCTGAAGCAACTGGATGGCCAAGATCCTGAGCAATTGTACGATTTGGTACTGGCTGAATTAGAAGCCCCACTGTTGGAAGAAGTGATGACTTACACCCGTGGCAACCAAACCCGTGCTGCTACCATGTTAGGTATCAACCGCGGCACGCTGCGTAAGAAGCTGAAACGTTACGGCATGAATTAATGCCCCCTAAAAAAGAGCACTGGTGTGCTCTTTTTTATTTAACCGCTACACTAATGAATGGCTTTTAAAACCACTTAATCCCTTGCCCAAAGCGGCTCAACCATGGTGAATATAATGCAACATCGTCCTATTCAACGTGCACTGCTTAGTGTGTCTGATAAAACCGGCATCGTCGACTTTGCCAAAGCACTCCAACAACGCGGCGTGCATTTATTGTCGACCGGCGGCACCGCTAGCCTGCTGCGCCAACACGGCGTTCAGGTCACCGATGTAGCCGAGCATACCGGGCAAGTGGAAATCATGGATGGCCGGGTGAAAACCCTGCACCCAAAAATTCACGGTGGCATTTTGGCCCGTCGCGACCAAGACCAGCAGGTGATGGCCGAGCAAGGTATTGCACCGATAGATTTAGTGGTAGTGAACCTCTATCCGTTCGCACAAACCGTAGCAGATCCAAACTGCAGCCATGCCGATGCGGTCGAGAATATTGATATTGGCGGCCCGACTATGGTGCGCTCAGCAGCGAAGAACCACGCCGACGTGACTATTGTAGTGAACGCCAGTGATTACCCAGCGGTGTTGGCGGAAATGGATGCCAACCAGAATAGCCTGAGCTTTGACAGTCGTTTTGACCTCGCCATTAAAGCCTTTGAGCATACCGCACAATATGACGGTATGATCGCTAACTATTTTGGGGCTCGGTTACCGCAAGCAACCAGCAAGTTTCCGCGTACTTTCAATACCCAGCTACAGAAGAAGCAAGATCTGCGCTATGGCGAAAACAGCCATCAGAGCGCCGCGTTTTACGTTGAAAACGCACCGGCCGAAGCCTCGGTGGCTACCGCCGTGCAGTTGCAGGGCAAAGAACTATCGTTCAACAATATCGCCGACACCGATGCTGCGCTTGAGTGTGTGAAGAACTTTAGCCAGCCGGCTTGTGTGATTGTCAAACATGCCAACCCCTGCGGCGTAGCCATTGCCGATGACCTGATGGGTGCTTATGACCGTGCCTTCAAAACCGACCCAACCTCAGCTTTTGGCGGCATTATTGCCTTTAACCGTGAATTAGATGGTACTACCGCAGCTGCTATCGTCGCTCGCCAGTTTGTCGAAGTGATTATCGCCCCAGCAGTGAGTGCCGAAGCGCGTGAAGCCTTAGCGGGCAAAACCAATGTACGGGTGCTGGAATGCGGTTATTGGGGCGAACAACGCCCAGCCAGCTATGATTACAAGCGCGTCAACGGTGGCCTGTTAGTGCAGGATGCGGATTTAGGCCGAATTGGCCGCAGCGACTTGAAAGTGGTGACCACCGCCCAACCCACGGAACAGCAATTGGATGACTTATTGTTCTGCTGGCAAGTGGCTAAATTCGTTAAATCTAACGCCATTGTCTATGCCCGCGATGGCATGACCATTGGCGTAGGTGCTGGGCAAATGAGCCGCGTTTATAGTGCCAAAATTGCCGGCATCAAAGCCGCGGACGAACAACTAGAGGTGGCCGGCTCGGTGATGGCGTCGGATGCCTTCTTCCCCTTCCGCGATGGCATTGATGCGGCAGCAGCGGCTGGTATTAAAGCCATCATTCAGCCGGGTGGCTCTATTCGTGATGAAGAAATTATCGCCGCCGCCAATGAGCATGGTATCGCGATGGTATTTACTGGCATGCGGCATTTCCGTCATTAATCGCGAGAACGGCATAAAAAGGGGCGCAAAATGTTGCCCCTTGGCGCTCTGAGGTCTAGGATAACGACAGCCAACCTGAAGGAGATCGTTATGAAACGCACTACCTTATATACCGCAAGTATCTTCAGTAGCTTGATGCTACTGGGCTGCCAACCAGCCGCCGAAACCACCGCAGAAACGCAAACAACCGATACCATGCAGCAAGCACCTGCAGTTACTGTAGCAAGCATGCTAGATAACCCTGCCCGCAGTGCGGCCAACAAGACCCGAGACGGTTATCGCCACCCAGCCGAAACCCTGGAATTTTTTGGCGTACAACCAAACATGACGGTGGTTGAGATTTGGCCAGGTGGTGGCTGGTACAGTGAAATTTTGGCGCCATACCTGAAAGACAATGGCACCTTCTATGCGGCGCACTTCCCGACCTCGGAAACTCGCCAAGGTTACATCAATTCACGCCAGCGTTTTGCTGACCGTATCGCGTCGGATGACGCCTTTAGCAAGGTGCAACTGACTGAATTCGCGCCACTTGAGCAAAGCGCTATTGCCCCGGCGGGCAGCGCCGATGTGGTACTGACCTTCCGCAACGTGCATAACTGGTACATGGGTGGCAGTGACGAAGCCTTAGCCGGCGCCTTTGCCACCTTTTACACCGCGCTGAAGCCGGGTGGTGTGCTGGGTGTGGTTGATCACCGCTTACCCGAAGACCGCCCTGATGAAGACATGGCAACATCAGGTTATGTCAAAGAGAGTTTAGTGATTCGCTATGCTGAAGCCGCAGGCTTTGTGCTAGCCGATTACAGCGACATCAACGCCAACCCCAACGATACCGCCGACCACCCCCGTGGCGTGTGGACCTTACCACCTAGCTTGCGCTTAGGTGATGAGGAGCGTGAGAAGTATCTCGCCATTGGCGAAAGTGACCGCTTTACCTTGAAATTTGTTAAACCTACAACCAACGAGTAATTGCATGAATGTTTTGGTAATCGGCGGCGGTGGCCGCGAACATGCTTTGGCTTGGAAAGCAGCGCAATCGCCGCTAGTGACCCAAGTCTATGTTGCCCCCGGTAATGCGGGTACCGCCAACGAGGCCAAATTGCACAATGTTGCTATTGCCGCAACGGATATCGATGGGCTATTAGCTTTCGCTCAACAACAGCAGATCGGGCTGACTATTGTCGGCCCAGAAGCGCCGTTGGTGAAAGCTGTGGTCGATCGGTTTCGTGCGGCTGGGTTAACCATTTTTGGGCCAACCCAAGCAGCTGCGCAGCTAGAAGGCTCGAAAGCCTTTAGTAAAGACTTTTTGGCCCGCCATGGCATTCCCACAGCGGCTTACGGCACCTTTACCGATATCACAACGGCCAAGGCTTACGTGCGCGAGCAAGGTACGCCTATCGTCATTAAAGCCGATGGTTTAGCCGCCGGTAAAGGCGTGATCATTGCGCAAACGCTCAGCGAAGCCGAAGCCGCTATTGACGACATGCTGGCGGGCAATCGCTTTGGCGATGCTGGTAGCCGGGTGGTTATTGAAGAGTTTTTAGTTGGTGAAGAAGCCAGTTTTATCGTGATGGTGGATGGCAAAACCGCCTTACCGTTCGCCTCCAGCCAAGACCACAAAGCCCGCGATAATGGTGATAAAGGCCCCAATACCGGTGGTATGGGTGCTTACTCACCAGCACCGGTGGTGACACCTGCGGTGCATGACTGGGTGATGGACCATGTGATTGCCCCAACCGTTGCAGGTATGGCAGCAGAAGGCCACCCTTACACCGGCTTTTTGTATGCCGGCTTGATGATTGCCCCCGATGGCACCGCCAAAGTATTAGAATACAACTGCCGCTTTGGTGACCCAGAAACCCAGCCAATCATGCTGCGCTTGCAGTCTGACTTGGTGGCACTGTGTTTGGCCGCTTGTAAGGCTGAATTGCACCAGCACCAGATCGACTTTGACCCGCGCGCTACCGTAGGTGTGGTAATGGCCGCGGGTGGCTATCCGGATGATTATCGTGGCGGTGATGTGATTAGCGGTATCGACGCCGCTGAAGCCACAGGCTGCAAAGTGTTCCACGCTGGCACTACACATAACGCTGCCGGCGAGCTAGTCACCGCCGGCGGACGGGTACTCTGTGTTACGGCCATTGGCGACAGCGTTAGCGCCGCCCAGCAGCTCGCCTACCAGGGCGTCGCCCAGATCAACTGGGCCGATGCCTACTACCGCACCGACATTGGGTATCGGGCGGTAGAAAGAGAAAAGGCCGCTAAATAGCGGCCTTTTTGGTCCTTAGTCTTCGACCACGATATCTTCGTCGTCGCCGCCGCCACCGCTAATTTCGAAGGCGTCGTCGGTGTAACGGCTTTTGCCGTACATGCTGCCAACTTTCGGGCGGTTGATGCGAGCATGGTATTTTGACCAGGCCTTTTCGGCTGGGTTTTCGGCGGCTTTTTCGCCACGAGCGACCGCTAACAGCGATTGCTCTTCGGCGTTTTGCGGCTCTAGGTCACCGGCCACTAAAGCTGAAATCAAACTACCGTACTTGCTAATTAAATCACTTTCACGAATTGAGAAATCACCCGAACGGGCGAAGCCGTATGGGTAGTTTTTGAAGTCGTTAAACGGCTTCTTGATAATCTGATCACGGTTAGCGTTTGCCATTGTGTGCCTATCCTCCAGACCAACAACTACAGGAAAAAGTGTGCGCCTCTATGCGACAGTGACGATATAGAGGCGAAACAGTTTTCTGTCAACTACTTTTGCGATCTTTTTTAAAAGCGCTGGTTAAATGCCAGCCCAACTGAGCGCCCTGATTCAGCCAAAATTGGAATAGTGACTTCAGTTGCGTTATAGCCGCTAACCCGCGAGTTACGCCAATACTGCCGATCAGTGAGGTTAAAGATACCAGCACTTAGGGTCATATCGGCATTGATAAACCAGCGATTCAACCAATCCACAGTCAGATATCCCGGTGCCGAAAATAAGGCTACCCCGCGGCTACTTTGTAGATTGCGTTGACCGCGAGCTGCAGTCACTAGCAACCGTGATTCCCAATCGCCATTGGCAGCCTCGTAGCGTAACTCAGAGACCAGTCGTGGTGGCGCGACTTCAGCCAGTGCTAAACCAGTGCTGTTGTCGGTGCCGCGCGCATATTCAACCGATACATCAGTAGCCCATTGGCGTGTCCACTGCTGCTGCCACTGTGCTTCGATGCCTTCAATGGTAACCCGGTCACGGTTAATCGATTGGAAGATATTGGCCTGCCGGTCTGGGTCAAAACCCAACGGTGCGCGGCTCTGAATAAAATCGCGATACTTGTTGTGATAAGCAGTAACGCTTACTGCGCTATCACCACTGCGCCAGCGTATGCCGGTTTCAAAAGTGTAACCGCGCTCGGCTTTTAAATCTGGGTTAGGAATCGCCAACACGCCAAACTGCGGATAGTACAGACCCACGTTCACATCAGCAAATGGTGGTGCCCGATAGCCACGCGCATACTGGGCAAACCATTCCAGATCATCAGTGACTGGCCACAACAGCCCCAATTTGGGCAGCCAAGCATCATGGCTTAAGTCAGTCACTTCGGTATTGGGGTAGCGCTCGGTAAACAGGCTGTCAACGCGCGCTCGTAAGCGGTAATTTTCGTAACGTAAGCCTGGGCTAAGCACCGGGCCATCGCGCCACAGGGTAATTTCGTCATGCACATACACGCCCAACTCGGTTACCCGGCTGCGCGGAAAATCACGCAGTGGAAACTGTTCGCCTAACAACACCTTGGTGAGCACGCCAGTGGTCAGATTGAGTTGCTGGGCATCGCGCATATCGGTCATAGCGGAACTGATCAGCTCCAACCCATAACCAAAACGATGACGCATGTCGGCCAGTTCGGTTCCCAATTCCAAGTCAAAACCGATGCCAGTATCAATTTGGGTAAACTCAAAGTCACGTTCAATAAACAGTGGCTGCGGCAAAATCCCACGCGTTTCATCGGTGTTCTGCTGTACCTGACTGCGCTGATGAAACAGCCGCCATACCGCCCGATCAAAATAGTCAGTGGCATACAGCTGCTGATCGATCAATAACCGCCATTGTTGCCGCGCGTCGTCGGCCAGCAATTCGGTTGTACTGGCTTGGCGACCGCTGCCAATGCTGGAGCGAATATCGGTATCGCGCGATTCATTCATAGCATCGAGGGTAAATTGCCAGCGTCCGCCTTGAGTGTCTAACCCAGCGCGCAGCAACATGGCTTGTTGGCGCAGATGTTGCGGATCGTCGGCAACACCTTCGCGGTCCGCCACATTGAGTTGCTGCCCATATTGCGCGGCGCCTGCTATCAACAAACTGGTATCGCCATCACGATAGGCCTGCGCCACGAGTCCTTTGACGCGATTTCTGTCACTGTTGTAGCCGAGCTGAATACGGCTACCGGAATCATTGTCGTACAGCACATCATCGGCGGTCAGAAGCTGCACTGCAACCACCCCGCCTAAAGCTTTACTGCCATATAAGGTGGACGCTGGACCGCGCAGAATTTCAACCCGCCCGGCCAATCCAAGTTCTAACAAACCGCGGCCGGTATCAGCAAAAGCGCCCACCGCGAAGCGGTCGGCAACCGGCACTTGGTCAATTACGACCGTGGTGCGATTGCCTCCAATACCACGAATACGAAACCCGCTATCACCAAACCTGCTACTACTGTCATCGATTTCTACTCCTGCCTGATAGCGCACTAAGTCGCTGGCATTGAAGACCATATTACGCTGCATCTGCTCGTCACTGATTACCGTGACCGTCCCCGCTACTTCGGATAATTGCCGCGGCTGCCGGTGGGCAACCACGGTAATCACTTCTACAGCTTCTTGGCTCTGTTGTTGCTCGGTTTGCACTTGCTGTGCAAAGGCGGGCATTGGTAACCACTGAACTCCTACAAATACGCCGGTTAGAGCAACCACCAGAGCCTTTTTTTTCATGCTTAGTACACCTCATTCCGTGTGTTGTAGTTGTTAAACTTACCGGTTGGAGTCACCATTTTCGGGCCTTTAATCACGTGCTTGAGGGTACGTGTTTTGTCATCGACGATAACAATGGCTGACTCTTCTTTCATGCCGCTCCACACTGAGAACCAGACTTCGTCACCGGCCATGTTGTATTCTGGCTGCACGATACGTTTCGGGCCTGGACCCAAGTCAGCCCACTCGGCGATTGGCAGCGTGACATAGCCAGCATCTAAGTTGTTGATGTCGAATACCGCAACCGATTGCGACACACTGCTATCAGGATTCAGCGGCGTATCCACCCATAAGTTGGTTGATTTCGGATGAGTCTTGATAAATAACGAGCCACCACCCTGACCTTCTAACACCCGTACCACTTTAAAGGCCTGATCTTTGAAATTATCCGGATCCGTTCCAATTAAGGTGATGTCGGCATTACCTAGGGCACTGGTTGCCCATACTGGGCCAAACTCTGGGTCAATAAAGTTAGCGCCACGGCCTGGGTGCGGAATCCGCTTAACTGGAATCAGAGCTTCTAATTCGCGATCTAAGGCGTCCACTACGGCTATGGTATCGTTCTCATTGGCTGCAGTCATAAAGTAGCGTCCTGAGCGATCCCAGCCGCCATCGTGCAAGAATGGCGCGGCATCAATGGTGGTCACTTGTAAGTTATCAATGTCAGAGTAATCAACCAGCTTGATTTGCCCAGTTTCTTTCACGTTGACGATAAACTCGGGGTGCTTATGTGAACCAACAATCGCAGCTACCCGTGGTTCTGGGTGATACTCTTGGGTATCTACAGTCATACCGCGGGTTGAGACGATTTTGTGTGGTTCCAGCGTCTGCCCATCCATCAGCACGTAATGCGGTGGCCAATAGGCACCAGCAATGGCGATTTTGTCTTCGTAACCTTTGTAGCGTGAGTTCTCAACCGAACGTGCTTCTAGGCCAATTTTGATTTCGGCGACCACTTGCGGTGGGTCCATAAACAAGTCAATGAGGTCAATTTTGCCGTCACGACCAATGGTTGTGAAATAACGGCCTGAGCTGGAGGCACGTGAAATATGCACGGCATAACCGGTTTTGACGTAGTTCAGGACTTTCTTACTGTCACCATCAATGATCGCTACTTCACCAGCATCACGCAGGGTCACCGCAAACATATTGTCGACGTTGTAGTTATGCTGCGGTGCAGTGGGCCGATCTTCTGGCTTTACATGCACAGTCCAGCTATCACGCATGTCTCTCATGCCCCACTCTGGAGGAGTCGGCGGCTCATGTTGTAAGAAGCGCGCTAGAATATCGATTTGCTGGTCATTTAGTTCGCCTGAAGTACCCCAATTTGGCATGCCACGCGGCGAACCAAAGTTGATCAGAGCTTTCAGATAATCAGTGCCCTTCTTCTGGGTGATATCGGCAGTTAATGGCAAACCAGTGGCACCTTTACGCAGCACCCCATGGCAACCCGCGCAACGTTGGAAATAGATTTCCTGGGCAATTTTGAATTCATCTTCAGTCATCGCTGGAGCGCCTGGGCTCACTACTTGCTTACCACCGGTCATAGCGGTCGGCGCACCTTTATATTTCACTTCGGCAACCGTGGCATCAGAGTGTGGCTTGCCACCAGCACGGTCTTTTAAACCAAGTTCTACCCGAACGGCTTCAACCTCATCACTGCTGATTTTACCGCCGTTGTTGCCCCAGCTGTTCAGCACATAGGTGCTTAACTCAGCAATATCATCATCGCTCAAATGCTGCATCGACGGCATCACCGCATTGAATTTGCTGCCATTGACCTCAAGTGGTCCAGTCATACCTTGCAACACGGTACGCACTACATGCAGCTTGTCGGCACTAATATTGGGGTTACCCGCTAACGGAGGGAATGCACCTGGTAAACCCTTGCCAGTCGGTTGGTGACAGGCTTGGCAATTGGCCTCATAAGCCTTTTTACCATCGTCTGAAGCCAGCGCTGTTGAGCTATTGGCAGTTAAGAAAAATAGCCCGACTGAAGCAGCGAGCAAGGATAATTTATGCGGAAAACTCTTCGGCAACATGGTTGGTCCTCCTGTGGACATCATCAGTAAACACGATTTACTGCAACTGATTGTAAGTTTAGGAGTGAACCACGCGATGATCTATATCAAGGAATGGAGGGGATACCTAGGAGCAGTGTAGGTACCCTTTTGGTGGGTGGCTACCCCCTGTTAGGTAGCCATCTTTAAACCCCATTGTTCATAGGCCTCGCGAGCCAGTTGCTCGCGAAACTGCGGCGCCGCAATGGCGATGAGCGCGCTAGCGCGTTCGTTTAAACTACGCGCCTTTAAATTGGCCACACCATATTCGGTGACAATGTAATGTACATGAGCGCGGGTGGTCACTACCCCAGAGCCGGGCGCTAGCATCGAGCTGATGCGCGACACCGTGCCGCCACAAGCCGTTGCCGGCAAAGCGATCACTGAGCGCCCGCCTTCCGACAAACTCGCACCACGGACAAAGTCCATTTGCCCGCCCACGCCCGAATAAATCTTGGTGCCTAGCGAGTCAGCGCAGACCTGACCGCTGAGGTCCACTTGCAGGGCACTGTTGATCGACATCACCTGCTTATTCTGCCGGATCACTGCGGTATCGTTGGTGTACTCAACATCCAAAAACGCTACCGTGGTGTTGTCATCAACAAAGTCATACAAGGCTTGGCTACCCATCGCGAAGGTAGTGACGATGCGGCCACGATGCTTGCGCTTGCGGCTATTGTTGATCACCCCACTTGCTACTAAAGGCAAAATACCGTCGGAAAACATCTCGGTATGAATACCCAAGTCTCGGTGATTCCCCAAACAGGCCAGTGTCGCGTTGGGAATTGCACCAATACCCATCTGTAAGCAATCACCATCATCAATCAGCGCGGCTACCCGTTCACCAATTTGTTGGCTGACCGGATCAAGTTCGGGCAAGCCGTGCAGCGGTAATGGCGCTGCCAATTCGAAATAGCGATCAAAGCGCGCCAGCGGCACAAACGAATCGCCATGAGTGCGCGGCATCATTGGGTTCACCCAGGCAATCACTTTACGCGCTACTTGTAATGCTGCGCGGGTCGCCTCCACCGAAATACCCAAACTACAATTACCGTGCGCATCGGGCGGGGATACCTGGATCAACACCGCATCTAGCGGTTGCTCACCGGAACGAAAAAGCTTGGGAATTTCTGACAAAAATATCGGTACGTAATCGGCCAAGCCCTGTTGCACCGCTGCGCGGGTTGAGGCGCCCACAAAAAATGCCCGCTGCCGCAGATGCCCTTGTAATGCTGGGTCACATAGCACCTCACTGTGTTCGGTATGCAGCTGCAACAAGGTTAAATTGCGCCGCTGCAACGCCACTTCAGCGAGGCCCTCCAGCAGCTTATAAGGCGTAGCCGCCATGGATTGACACCAAATCACGTCATTATCGGTTAAAATTTCTAGCGCCTGCACGGCGTTACTGACTTGCATAATTGCTCCTGATGTTGGACGTGGCAGTGCCTGCTCAGCTATGCTAACTGCACCAGCTACTACTTAACCATAAATGGCACAACGATGAAATTATTCGCAATGCTCGGTGCAATCAATATGGCACTTGGGGTAATTCTGGGCGCATTTGGGGCACACAGTTTGAAGGCGATATTAACCGCTGAGCAACTGACGGTGTATCAAATCGCCGTGCAATACCAAATTTATCATGCCCTTGGGCTATTGCTGGTCGCCGGATTGCAAATCCCTTTTCCACGGTCCGGAGGATTGCGCACAGGTGGCTGGTTATTGTTAGCGGGGATTATCCTATTTTCTGGCAGCCTCTATGTCATGGCGTTAACCGGCTGGAACTGGCTAGGGCCAGTAACCCCAGTGGGGGGCGCCTGCTTTATCATTGGCTGGCTATGGATTTTCTGGGCCATGCTCAAGGAGCGCTAAGGTGATTGTTGCTGTAATCATGCTGGTAGTGAGCCAATTTGATCACCTCGGTGACCCCGCCCCACAATGGCTTGACTGCCCCTATGGTCAGCAGCTAGTGGCAACACAATGTAGCGGCGATCCAGTATTAATGGATCAGCGCAGCGCACAGCAATTCGCCCTTGAACAAGCCGTTGCGGATCAGTTGAACTGGCGTTTAGCAACGGCCAACGAGCTCAAACGCTATCCCCGTGAACGGTTATTAACGAGTGACTATCAGTTGCTGTCGAGTGAGCATATTGCTCACGGCAATGAATTCATGGTGATTACCTTGAACCCGCAAACCGGCAAGTTAGAATATCAACCGCTTCATTATCGTGGTCTGTTCGTGCTAATTCGCGATCAGTGACAACCAATCAGACCTGTATTCTGGCTTTAATGTGCCTATAATCGGCTAAACCATAACAACAACGAGAACCACGCTATGAAATTAATTGCCAAACTCATTGCCGGTATTATTGCCGGTATTCTTATTGGCTTATATTTACCAACTTGGGTTAGCCAACTGCTACTTACTTTTAAAGGCTTATTCGGCCAGTTGCTGTTCTTTACCGTGCCGTTACTCATTCTGTTCTTTATCACCAGCGGTATCGCCAATTTACCCAAGAACTCCGGCTCCTTGCTCAGTAAGACGGTAGGCATTGCCTACTTATCAACGATTGTTGCCGGTATCGTGGCATTCTTTGCCGCC
This sequence comes from Pseudidiomarina mangrovi, assembly GCF_003999375.1. Lineage (GTDB taxonomy): Bacteria > Pseudomonadota > Gammaproteobacteria > Enterobacterales > Alteromonadaceae > Pseudidiomarina > Pseudidiomarina mangrovi. The sequence goes on along the minus strand of NZ_RJLC01000005.1, from coordinate 238,468 downwards.
AGTATTGTGGTGCCGTGGTTGACCACCGCTGGGCAAACCATGAGCAGCGCCAGCGCTACAGTGCTTGAACCATTTATCACCATGAACGTACCACCGGTGATTAGTGTCATGTCAGCACTGGTATTAGCCTTTATTTTTGGTTTGGGTATCGCCGCTACCGGCGCCACCCAATTACAGCAAATTTCTGACCAAGGCCGCGATGTTATTGAGCGCTTGCTCAGTAAAGTGATTATTCCACTGCTGCCGGTTTATATTGCTGGGGTATTTGCTGAAATGGCGGTGGCCGGTACCGTATTTAACACCTTAAAAACCTTCGGCATCGTGTTAGCGTTGGCGGTGGTCTTACACTGGATCTACCTCACCAGCATGTTCTTCTTGGCCGGTATGAAGAGTGGGCAATTACCCTTTGCGTTGCTGCGCAACATGTTGCCAGCCTACTTTACCGCACTAGGCACTATGTCCAGCGCGGCAACTATTCCAGTCACTCTGAAAGCGGTGAAAGACAACAAGGTCAACGAAGACGTTGCCAACTTCACGGTGCCATTGTGCGCAACCATTCACTTAGCCGGCTCAACCATCACGATTGTCAGCTGTGCTGTGGCGGTCATGGTGTTGCACAATGCCTTAGAGATTCCATCGTTTCTGACCATGCTGCCGTTTATTTTGACCCTCGGTGTGGTGATGTTGGCAGCACCGGGTGTGCCGGGTGGTGCGGTGATGTCGGCGGTCGGTCTGCTGGGTTCGATGCTGGGCTTCGGCGAAACTGCGATTGCCTTGATGATTGCCTTGTATATGGCCCAAGACAGCTTTGGTACGGCCTGTAACGTGACCGGTGATGGTGCTATCGCAATTTTAGTCGATAGCAGCCGTAAATAGCCTGCGGCGGCCATAAAGAAAGGGCGCTCACTGAGCGCCCTTTGATTTTTTTAAGTGGCTTTTGCCAGCAGTGATTATTTCAGATCGAAACGATCCGCGTTCATCACTTTGGTCCACGCTTTCACGAAGTCTTTGACGAACTTCTCTTTCGAATCACCTTGCGCATACACTTCAGTGTAAGCACGCAGGATTGAGTTAGAGCCGAACACTAAGTCAACGCGGGTAGCGGTGTATTTCACTGCACCGGTTTTACGGTCACGCAGCTCATACAGGTTGTTACCGGCTGGTTTCACCACATAGGACATATCCATCAAAGTAGTGAAGAAGTCCGTGCTTAACACGCCAACACGGTCGGTAAATACGCCGTGCTTGGTGCCACCAAAGTTAGTGCCTAATACTCGCATACCGCCGATAAGAGCCGTCATTTCATGAGCGGTTAAGCCCATCAATTGGGTACGGTCTAACAGCATTTGCTCAGCTGGGATTTTGTACTCACGCTGTAAGTAGTTGCGGTAGCCATCGTGCACTGGCTCAAGCACTTCAAATGCTTCAACGTCAGTTTGTGCATCGGTTGCATCGCCACGACCTGGAGCAAATGGCACTTCGACGGCCACGCCCGCGGCTTTCGCAGCTTGCTCAACCCCGTAGTTACCGGCCAATACAATCACGTCGGCTACGCTGACACCTGACGATGCCGCAATGCCTTCTAATACGCCTAATACTTTCGCCAAACGCTCTGGCTCGTTACCGTGCCAATCTTTCTGCGGGGCTAAACGAATACGCGCACCGTTGGCGCCACCACGACGGTCAGAACCACGGTAAGTACGGGCGCTGTCCCATGCGGTGGTGACTAAATCGCTGATCGACAAACCACTGGCAGCAATCTTGGCTTTCACTGCAGCTACGTCGTAGTTGCTGTTACCAGCTGGCACCGGGTCTTGCCAAATCAAATCTTCAGCCGGAACATCTGGGCCTTTGTAGCAAGCTTTCGGGCCGAGGTCACGGTGAGTCAGCTTGAACCAAGCACGAGCGAACACTTCTGAGAAGTAAGCCGGATCTTTATGGAAACGCTCAGAAATTTCACGGTAGATTGGGTCAACCTTCATCGCCATGTCGGCGTCGGTCATCATTGGCATGACCTTGATTGACGGGTCTTCTACGTCAACTGGCATATGCTCTTCTTTGATATTGATAGGAGCCCACTGGGTGGCGCCGGCTGGGCTCTTAACCAATTCCCAGTCGTAGCCCAACAGCAAGTCAAAGTAGCCGTTGTCCCACTTAGTTGGGTGCGTGGTCCAAGCGCCTTCAATACCGCTGGTTACGGTGTCACGGCCAATGCCACGTGATTTGTGGTTCATCCAGCCAAGGCCTTGCTCATCAACGTCTGCGGCTTCTGGCTCTGGGCCTAAGTTCGCTGCGTTACCGTTACCGTGCGCTTTACCGACAGTGTGACCACCGGCAGTCAAAGCAACAGTTTCTTCATCGTTCATGGCCATGCGCTTGAAGGTTTCACGCACGTCATAGGCGGTTTTTTGCGGATCTGATTTGCCGTCAACACCTTCTGGGTTTACGTAAATCAAGCCCATCATAACGGCTGCCAGTGGGTTCTCAAGGTTGCGTTCGCCAGAATAACGCGAGCTCTTTTCTGAGGTCGCTAAGAACTCTGCTTCTGGGCCCCAGTAGATGTCTTTCTCTGGATGCCAAATGTCTTCACGACCAAAAGCGAAACCATAGGTTTTCAAACCCATTGATTCGTAAGCCATAGTACCGGCTAATACTAATAAATCAGCCCAGCTAATTGAGTTGCCGTACTTTTGCTTGATTGGCCACAACAAACGACGTGCTTTGTCGAGGTTGGTGTTATCTGGCCATGAGTTTAATGGCGCAAAACGCAGGTTACCGGTGTTTGCACCGCCACGGCCGTCAGCGATACGGTAGGTACCGGCAGCGTGCCATGACATACGAATGAATAAACCGCCGTAGTGACCCCAATCGGCTGGCCACCATTCTTGGCTGTTAGTCATCAAGGCTTTTACATCGTTTTTCAGTGCCGTGACATCAAGCTTCTTCAACTCTTCTTGGTAGTTGAAATCAGCACCAAGCGGGTTGGTTTTGGTATCGTGTTGATGAAGGATATCGAGGTTCAGGTTGTTCGGCCACCAATTGGTGACTGACTGATTACTTGTGGTATTAGCACCGTGCATTACCGGGCATTTACCACTAGACATGTTATCGGCCATAGCTAACTCCTTTTGTCGTTGGTAGGTCGAATGTACTTAAGTACGTAATATAGGACACCATAGACTATAGCCAGCATCTGTGACAGATAAAAGTCAGTTTTGTCGAACAAGCTGATAGGTTTTTTGAATCAAAAGAGTCTAGATAAATTGATTTAACGCATGGAAAACGAAAAAAGCCGTTCTCGCTGAGAACGGCTTTTCGGAATTTGGAGCGGGAAACGAGATTCGAACTCGCGACCCCAACCTTGGCAAGGTTGTGCTCTACCACTGAGCTATTCCCGCGGGGTCTTACTTGCTGCTGGCACGCTGTGCTGCAACGGAGCGGAATTTTACTGAATTCATAGCGCGTTGCAAGTGGTTTTTTCGTTTATTCGGTGCGAATGCTGAAAAAGTGCTCACGATAATAGCGCAACTCTTCAATCGATTCACGAATATCCGCCAGTGCAGTATGCGCACCCTGCTTTTTCAACCCCGCTGCCACTTCGGGTGCCCAGTATTTAGCAAGCTGCTTGACGGTACTGACATCGAGGTTGCGATAATGCATGAAGGCCTCGAGCTTGGGCATGTAAGGCACCAGAAAGCGGCGATCTTGGCCAATACTGTTGCCACACAAGGGCGAGCTGCCAGGCTCGACGTACTGCGCTAAAAACGCTAGGGTTTGCGCTTCGGCTTCCGCTTCGTCAATGCTGCTTTGCTGTACCCGAGTCAACAAACCAGAGCCAGTGTGAGTACGGACATTCCAGTCATCCATTAACGCCAATTGCTCAGCGCTTTGATGTATTGCTAGCGTTGGGCCCTCGGCAATAATAGTCAGCTGTTGATCGGTCACTATGGTGGCAATTTCAATAATTCGGTCTACTTCTGGATCAAGACCAGTCATCTCCAAATCAATCCACACTAGGCGATCAGCGCTCGCAGTTGCCATAACATCTGTCCTATTATCAGTTACAATTAAGTCCAGGCGCTATTGTGCGCATTAAGGTATGATGAATGCCAGTATTTTTGTTGATTTGATGACAGCTGCGTTGATAACCCAGCCGAGGATTTAAACCCCGCGTGAGTAAGCGAAAGTTAAACAAAGGCCAATTGCGCCGTGTCCGTGCTAACCAAAGCAAGCGCTTGGAGCAAGCCGAGCAACTGCAAAGTGAACCCAGTGGGCCGCTCGGCATCAGTACCAGCGGTGTGGTGATCAGCCGCTTCGGTCAACAGGCGATTATTGCCGATAGCACTGATCAGCCAGTCCGCTGCCATATTCGCCGCGGCGTCGAGTCGTTAGTGTGCGGCGATGACGTGGTATGGCGCCCTATCGATGCGCAGGCCAATGATGATGTCGGTGGCATTATTGAAGCGGTGCAACCGCGGCGCTCGTTGCTCAGTCGACCAGATTATTACGATGGCCTGAAACCAGTGGCTGCCAACGTTGATCAAATTCTGATTATTTCGAGTGTACTACCGGCCTTTTCAAGTCAAATTATCGACCGTTATTTGGTCGCGTGTGAAGATATTGAAGTCACACCGGTGATCGTGCTGAATAAAGCCGACTTGCTGCAGCAGCTAAGTACCGACGAGCGCGACACCATTGAACAAGCGCTGGCGATGTACCAAGCCATTGGCTATCAAGTGCTACGAGTCAGTGCCAAAGAAACCGAAGGCATGGATGACCTGCATCAGTTTTTGGCGGGTCATGTATCCATCGTGGTCGGTCAATCGGGTGTTGGCAAATCATCGCTGGTCAATGTGCTGTTACCCGAGGTAGATGCCGGTGTTGGTGCTATTTCCGATAACTCGGGGCTGGGCCAACACACCACCACGGTTGCCACCCGCTATGTATTACCGCAAGGCGGCGTGCTCATCGATTCGCCCGGTATTCGAGAGTTTGCGTTGTGGCATTTAGATCCTGAACGCGTTGCCTGGTGCTATCGTGATTTTCGCGGGTTTCTAGGGGGTTGCAAGTTTCGTGATTGCAAACATTTGGATGACCCCGGCTGTGCATTGCGCGAAGCAGCAGAAAATGGTGCGCTGCACCCACTTCGACTGTACAATTTCCACAAAATTATTGAATCAATGGTGAGCCAACGGCCATCTCGTGTTTCCGCTAGAGGTAAAAAAGAGTGAATTGGGACAAGGTAAAAATTCAAGCGCAGCATATCACCCCAAAACATGCGTTGTCGCGATTGGTAGGAAGCTTTGCAGCCGCGCGGGCGGGCTGGTTTACCCAACTGTTTATTCGTTGGTTTATCAAGCAGTACAAGATTGATATGAGCGAGGCGGTGCATGAAGACCCGCGCGCCTATAAAACCTTTAATGAGTTTTTTACCCGCTATCTGAAGCCTGAGCTACGGCCATTGTTGGCCGATCAGCCGGAACTATTTGCCCACCCCGTCGACGGCGCCGTGAGCCAACTCGGTGACATCGAAGACGGTCGAGTTTTTCAAGCCAAAGGGCACGACTATAGCTTGGTGGAATTACTCGGTGGCGACCCGCGTGATGCACATCCGTTTAAGAACGGTGACTTTGCCACTATTTACTTAGCGCCGAAAGATTATCACCGCATTCACATGCCTTGTGATGGCGTGCTACGGAAGATGATTTATGTGCCGGGCGACCTCTACTCGGTGAACCCGCTGACCGTCGCTAACGTGCCCAATTTGTTTGCTCGTAACGAGCGCGTAGTGGCTATCTTTGATGGCGAGTTTGGTAAATTTGCCATGGTGCTGGTGGGCGCAACAATTGTCGCCAGCATTGGCACGGTGTGGTCCGACACCGTCACGCCACCGCGCGGTGCCAAAGTGCATAGCTGGGACTATCCAGCCAGCGGCGACAATGCCATTACGCTGAAAAAAGGGGATGAGATGGGCCACTTTAAACTCGGCTCAACCATCATTATGGCGTTCCCAGAAGATGTGATTGATTTTGCTGAAGACTTAGAACCTGGCACGGTCACCCGCATGGGCGCCGTGCTTGGTAAACGTGACCGCTAATTGATTGTTAAAGTCGCGCTGATCACTCAGCGCGACGATCTGGATATTGCTGTTCCAACGCACTGATATCGTTACTCAGCTTCATTGGTGAGGTGGTGTTGCGAGCCAGCAACGAATACAGCGATGGAATGACAAATATCGTCAAGAAGGCCGATAACGCTACCCCTGAGAAAATCACCACGCCAATGACCATACGGCTTTCAGCGCCTGGGCCACTCCCCAAGATCAGCGGTACAGCACTCATCAAAGTGGTAAATGCGGTCATCACAATCGGCCGTAAGCGTTGTTGTGAGGCGCGCACCAAGGCTTCGTCAAAACTCATGCCGGCATCGCGCAATTGATTCGAAAACTCGACAATCAAAATACCATTCTTGGCGGCCAAGCCTATCAACATGACGATACCAATCTGGCTATAAATATTCAGTGTCAAATCGGTCAAATACAAACCAACAACGGCACCAAGAATCGCTAACGGTACCATCAGCATGATCACAAATGGATGAACGAAGCTCTCGAACTGCGCCGCCAGCACTAAGTAGGCGATCAGCAGGGCCAGCACAAACACGAAAATAACCGAGCTGCCACTGTCTTTGTAAAGCTGTGACTCGCCTTTATAAGCGATAGACACATCATCGGGCATTTTTTCGCGAACGATGTTTTCAAGATAGCTCAGCGCTTCGCCCAGCGAATAACCATCGGCTAAGTTGGCCTCAATGGTGATACTGCGCATACGGTTATAGCGGTTAAGGTTGCCAGCCGTTGCTTGTTCTTCAATAGTGACCAAGTTCGATAACGGAATCAGCGACTGGGTGGCATTCGAGCGCACATAAATGTTGTCGATAGCGGTCGGGCTGCGATAATCCGAACGCTCGCCTTCCAAGATCACGTCATATTCTTCACCGCGATCAATAAAGGTGGTAGCACGGCGTTGCCCCAGCATGGTCTCGAGGGTACGGCCAATATCACCGACCGATACGCCAAGATCCGAAGCCCGCTCCTGATCAATACGAATCAACAACTGCGGTAAGGTCTCTTTGTAATCGCTATCGAGCTCAAGTAGATTGGGGTTTTTACTCGCTTCATCCAGCAGAATGTCACGGTAGGCAGCCAGTTGCTCATAGGTATTGCCTTGCAGTACAAACTGCACTGGGCGGCCGCCACCGCCACTAATACCGCTGCGCATAAAGCCAAAAGCGCGCACGCCAGACACCTGCGCCAGTTCTTTTTGCACCTGTTCCATCAGGGTAAAGGTCGACCAATCGCGTTGTTCAAACGGAATGGAACCAACAATGGCAACACCGGCTGAATTCCCCCAGCCAGGAGTGCGGATCAACAGCCGGTCAATATCGCCTTGATCGAGGTACTTCATCAAAATAGCTTCGATCTGGCGCATATAAGCGGCATTTGATTCAAAGCTCGCACCTTCAGAGCTGCGCACTTGCACAAAGAACGTGCCACGGTCTTCGGGTGGCACAAACTCTTGCGGTACCGCTTTCAGTAAATGGTAGGACACAATGGCCGCTAGAATAACCAATGCTGCGGCCATCACCGGATAGCGTAGAGTGCGTTGGAGCACCCGTACGTAACCGCTCTCAACCCAGTTAAATACCCGGTCTGCGGTGCGCCCAACAATACTGCGGTTCTCATTTTTGCGCAGCAATTTAGAGCTCAGCATCGGCGTTAGGGTCAACGCCGCAACGCTGGAGAACGCCACAGCAGCCGCTATGGCCAAGGCAAATTCAGTAAACAACTGGCCGATGTTGCCGTCCAAGAAGGCCAACGGCACAAACACGGCAATCAGTACCAAGGTGGTCGCAATAACCGCAAAACCAACTTCGCGGGCTCCGCGATAGGCTGCCAGCAGCGGCGGTTCACCCATTTCGATACGGCGATAAATATTCTCTAATACCACTATCGAGTCATCCACCACCAAACCGATGGCCAGCACCAGTGCCAGCAGCGTCAGCAAGTTGATGGAGAAACCCATAGCGAACAAGGCAATGTACGAAGCAATAATGGCAACCGGTACTGTCAGCGCTGGTATCAAAGTAGCTCGAACGTTGCCGAGGAACAGGTAGATCACCACCACCACCAGGCCCATGGCGATGCCCAGGGTGTTATACACTTCATCAATGGAGCCTTTGATGAAAATCGAGGAGTCGTAACTCTCGACGATGATCATGCTCTCTGGCAAGCTTTCAGCAATGCGGGCCACTTCGCGTTTGACGTTTTGCACCACATCGAGGGTGTTGGCTTTGGATTGCTTGACGATGCCAACGCCAATCATGTTGATGCCGTTACCGCGGAATTCACTCTTGTCGTCTTCTGAATCGAGTTGTACCCGAGCCACTTCGCCTAAGCGCACTAACTGGCCACTCTCACCACGACGGATCACCAAGCGTTTGAAGTCTTCGTCTGACAGATAAGAGCGTGCCACACGCACACTAAATTCACGGTCAATCGATTCTACTTCACCGGCTGGCAGTTCGACGTTCTCGGCGCGTAAACGGTTCTCGATATCGGCGACGGTAATATTTCGCGCTGCCATAGCGTCGCGGTCGAGCCACAAGCGCATAGCATACTTACGCTCGCCACCAATCTGAATGCGGGCAACGCCGTCGACTACTGATAGCCGATCTACCACATAGCGATTGGCGTAATCGCTCAACTCCAGCGTGGTCATGGTATCGCTGCGCAGGTTATACCAAACGATTGGATTATCGTCGGTGTCCGCTTTGGACACTTCGGGTGGTTCAACTTGCTCGGGTAAACTATCAATGACACGCGACACACGGTCACGCACATCATTGGCGGCTGCATCGATGTCACGGTTTAGCGTAAATTCAATACTGATACGTGAGCGCCCATTGCGGCTGGTCGAGTTGATGTTTTTAATGCCCTCGATACCACTAATTCGATCTTCAATAATTTGCGTGATCTGAGTTTCGACGATTTCCGCCGATGCGCCCCGATAAGAGGTATCGATAGAAACTACAGGTGGGTCAATATCGGGGTATTCGCGCAGCGGCAACATGGTGAAGCAGACAATACCGAACACTATCAACAAAATGTTGATGACCGAGGCAAAAACCGGGCGTTTTACCGATACATCTGAGAGTAACATGGCTTAATTCTCCATGATGCTGACAGCAACGCCATCACGTAAGCGAACAATACCCTCGGTGACGACACGTGTACCCGGCTGCAAACCATCAATCACTTCAACGATACCTGGCTTGCGGCGGCCAATAGTAATTTGCTGCTGCTTGACGGTGTTGTCATCGCGCAACACATACACATAGTGGCGGTCTTGAATCGGTACGATAGAGCGCTCGGGCAGCACCAGCGTTTGGTCAACACTACGCAGTAAATTAACCCGCAACAGCATACCCGGCCGCAGCTTGAGTGCGTCGTTGGGTAATTCAGCGCGAACCAGAATAGCGCGAGTTAACGGGTCAACGCGCGAATCGATACTGCGAATCACTCCGGTGAACTCCTCACCTGGGTAGGCATCACTGCGCGCTGATACTTGCTGGCCAACTTGCAGGCTGGCGAAGAACAATTCTGGCACGTTAAAGTCGAGTTTGATCGGGCTGATATCATCGAGGGTGGTGATTTGTGCGCCGGGGCTTACTAGCGAGCCGTTACTGATCTGGCGTACGCCAAGACGACCACCAAAGGGCGCGCTAATACGTTTTTGCGCTAATTGCGTTTCCGCCACTTCAAGCTCGGCAATGATTTCTTTCACTGCCACATCTTGGCTTTCAAGCTGCTGCTGAGAGGCCGCATTTTGCCGATTTAAGTCTAATAAGCGTTGATACTGACGGTTGGCTTCGGCTAAGCGAAACTTTAGCTCCTGCACCCGTGCAGTCTCTTCACGGGCATCCATTTCTACCAGCAACTGACCGGCTTCAACCACGTCACCGTCATCAAAATGAACCTGGGTGACAATATCTTGGACTTGCGCAGTAACAATGATGGATTCGTTAGCACGGGCTGTACCAAGGGCTTCAATGACATCGCGAAACTCACTGATTTGCAACGTTTGTACGCGTACCGGAACCGCTTGCTGCGGCCGCTCATCGGCCTGTGGGCCATTATCAGCGAACCAAGTTAAATACACAGCGGTAGCCGCAAGCGCAGCTACAAACAAAGAAATCGGGTTAATCAGTTGTCGAAATGCCATAAGTCCCTCGATGTACGACGTTCATGGATACTATTGTAACCCAGTGTTATACGCAGGGAGTGCCGCTTAACGCTCAATCATACGGCTTTACCGCAAATTGAGCGCTAAGCGCGGGGGCTAAGGGCTAACGATGGTAGGCTGGACTCAATTTATGGACCGCCTCGATAAAGGCGCCGGCATGTTCTGGGTCGACTTCAGGATGGATGCCATGACCTAAGTTAAACACGTGGCCATGGCCGTGGCCGTAGCTAGCCAAAATACTTGCAACTTCTTCTTCAATGCGGGCTGGTGGGGCATACAAGATGCTCGGGTCCATGTTGCCTTGCAGCGCCACAGTCTCGCCCACCAATTGACGCGCTGTGCCAAGGTCCGTGGTCCAATCTACGCCAAGCGCATCACAGCCGCTGGCGGCCATGTCCGCCAACCAGGCACCGCCATTTTTGGTAAACAAGGTGACCGGCACTTGACGGCCGTCGGCATGACGGGTCAATCCAGCGACAATTTTAGTCATGTACGCCAGTGAAAATTCGCGATAATCACGCGGGCTGAGCACCCCACCCCAGGTATCAAAAATCATCACCGCCTGCGCACCCGCGGCAATTTGTGCATTCAGGTACAAGGTGACCGATTGCGCTAACTTGTCCAGCAACAAATGCATGGCCTGTGGCTCAGCGAACATCAAGCGCTTCACTTCGCTGAAGTTTTTAGTGCTACCGCCTTCCACCATGTAAGTGGCGAGGGTCCATGGGCTGCCAGAAAAACCAATCAGCGGTACCGCACCATTTAATTCGCGTCGAATAGTTCGCACCGCGTCCATAACATAACGCAATTCAACTTCTGGATCAGGAATAGGCAATTGCTCAATCGCGCTCATAGTGCGCAATACGTGCTGAAAACGCGGGCCTTCGCCAGCTTCAAAATACAGCCCCAAGCCCATAGCATCGGGAATGGTTAAAATGTCGGAGAACAGAATCGCGGCATCGAGCGCGAACCGCCGTAGCGGTTGCAAGGTTACCTCACAGGCTAACTCAGGGTTTTTACATAACGCCATAAAGTCCCCTGCTTGCTTACGTACTTGCCGATATTCTGGCAAATAGCGACCGGCCTGGCGCATCATCCAAATTGGTGTGCGTTCAGTGGGCTGGCGCAACAAGGCACGTAAGTAAACATCATTTTTTAATTCAGTCATGAGGCATTCTGTTCCTGTTCAATTTCAGCAATTACGGTTTCGATAAGGCGACGCGCTATTGTACCTTGAAATGGCACGCGTGGCAGTTGATCTATGGCAAACCAGTCGCCATCTTCGAGTTCAAAGGGGTCAAGACGCAAGTCACCGCTATCCCACTCGGCGACAAAACCGAGCATGAGCGAATGCGGGAAGGGCCACGCTTGGCTGCCAATATAACGCGCATTTTTGATACGAATGCCAGCTTCTTCATAGACTTCACGCGCGAGCGTTTGCTCCAACGGCTCACCCGCCTCGGCAAAACCAGCCAACACCGAGTACAACCCCTCAGGGTGACGTTTACCGCGCGCTAACAAAATGGTGTTCTGGCGCCGAATGGCAACAATGATGCACGGCGAAATTCGCGGGTAGCAGCGGTGCTCACAGCGATGACAATGCATGGCAAGCTCCCAATCAACCGCTTGCATGCGGGTGCCGCAGCGCCCACAAAACTGGTGCGTACTTAAAAATTCAGTGATTTGCTTAGCCCGTGCCGCCACGGCAAACAGCTCATCATCGCCCAGCGCTAATATCTCACGCAAATTGACGAACTCGCCCAGTGCGCCAAAGTTATTATCACCGTAATCGGCCACTACCAGATAGCAATTGCGCTCACGCAATTCACCCAAAAACACCAGTTGATAAGCACTCAAGTCGGGCATGGCGAGGCTGTTTAATTGGCCATGTGGGGGAAGTTTGTCCGGCTCACGCACCAAGATGTCGCCCGCAGACAAAATAAACCACCACGCGGGCTCATCAGCAGCTGGGCGTTGATAGGGTTTGGTCATGGCATAGTCTCTGCAAACAACGAAATAGGTTGACCTTAGCTTACCATCATCGGAAGATTGGCACTATGATTCTCGCGTGATAGACAGTTACCCCGAAGGGGTTAGAGGGCACCACTATGCTGACAAAACAACAACTCGCCGCACAGCGCTTTGGTGGTCAACACCAAGCCATCGATGCTTGGCTGGGTGAGCGCCAGCAATTGCTGGTTGGTTATGTCAGGATTGCCGGCTTACCACCTTATGAACGCGCTGACCACGCTTTACCGGCGATCACCGATATCCGCAACTTCTGCAATCTGTTGGTGGACTATGTATCAGCTGGTCATTTCGAAATTTATGACCATATTATTCGCAATAGCCAGTCGGCACCTGAAGCCACGCGCGAATTAGCCGATGATCTGTTTCCGTTAATCAGCGATACCACTGAAATCGCGCTAGAATTCAGCGACCGTTTTGCTGACCGTCATGCCGACGACAGCTTCGATGGCTTTGATCAAGCGGTATCGGAGCTCGGCGAAGCACTGGAACTACGCATGGGCTTTGAAGATCAACTGCTCGCCACGCTGGTGGCACACGAATTGCTGATTACTGCGGAATAAGTTACTGAATAAAACTACGGAATAAAAAAATACCACAGCACGGGCAAGCCATGCTGTGGTACCTCAGGTTTGTTGCTGGCTCGCAAATTACTGGTTGCCGTCGATCTCAATTTCCGCTTGCTGCTCGGTTTCTTGCTTGATGATTTGCAGCAATTGCACATCAAAAATCAAGGTTGAGTTCGGTGGAATTGAACCAGCCATACGAGCACCGTAACCGAGTTCAGCTGGGATCACGAATTGGTAGGTTGAACCCACTGACATCAGCTGCACACCTTCAGTCCAGCCACTAATAACGCGATTTAATGGAATGACTAACGGTTCGCCACGCTCTAATGAGCTGTCAAACACCTCACCGTTGACCAGACGACCTTCGTAATGTACTTCTACAATGTCTTCAGCAGTAGGTTTCGGGGCATCTGCTGGACCTTGTTCCAAAACTTTGTACTGTAAGCCCGACTCGGTGGTTACTACGCCCTCTGCTTGTGCGTTAGCCGCCAAAAACGCCGCGCCATCAGCTTGTGCGCTGGCACCTAAGGTATCGTTACGATGGGTAGTAAACTCTTCCTGCATGGCTTCAAGCAACTGCTGACGGGTTTCTTTATCCATCTTGCCGCTGTCACGCAGGGTATCCACAAACCCAGCAATGACCGCATTACGATCAACCACATAGCCACTTTCTTCTTGGCTGGCTAGGTTGCTGTGGACGAAATCACCTACCGAAGCACCCAAGGCGTAACCCATCTGGTCACGTTGCTCAGCAGGCAATTGCTCTGAAATCGGATACGGTTCTGGTTTGCTACAGCCAACCAGGGCAACGGCGACAAGCGCCAGTGCAATTGGGGTTTTCAAATAGGTCATACATTCTCCACGATTGAATTCTGTGTCGGAACAGGGTCTAATGCCCAGCGCTAGTTATACTACACAAATTTTGAGGGCTTTGCCTATGGCTTCGCGACAACAACCTGAGTTAATGCAGCGCTTGGCAGATTTAGAGAGCCAATTAGCGTTTCAGGAAGATACCATTGAAACACTCAATCAGTTGCTGACTCAACAAGCGGCGCAACTCGATGAGCTGCAACGCAAGTTCAGCGTAGTCATTAATCGGGTGCAACAACTGCACGATAATCAAGGCCCAAGCAACAGCAATCCAGCCGACGAAATACCCCCACACTATTGATGCCAACGCGGCGTAGCGACTTGACCCCGCTGCGCTGAGCCCGTATAACATTTGTTCCTTTTGTTGCGGAGTCATTATGTCGGCACAACATCCGATCATTGCCGTAACCGGTTCATCCGGTGCGGGCACGACCACCACCAGTCAGGCGTTACGGCATATTTTCCGTAATCTTTCGGTGGCAGCGGCGTGTGTTGAAGGCGACAGTTTTCACCGTTATTCGCGTCCAGAAATGGAAGTAGCCATTCGTAAAGCGCAGGAACAAGGCCGCCATATCAGTTATTTCGGCCCCGAAGCGAACGATTTTAATCGCCTCGAAGCGCTGTTCCGGCAGTACGCTGAAACCGGCAACGGCGAGGTGCGCCGCTACCTGCATAGCTTTGATGATGCGGTACCCTACAACCAAACACCAGGAACCTTCACCCCGTGGGAATCCCTGCCCAGCGATACCGACCTGTTGTTTTATGAGGGCTTGCATGGCGGGGTAACGGGGAGTGACTATGATGTGGCGCAGCACGTTGATCTGCTGATTGGCATGGTGCCCATTGTCAACTTGGAATGGATTCAAAAGCTGCTGCGCGATACCTCGGAACGCGGTCATTCACGTGAAGCGGTGACGCAAAGTATTGTGCGCAGTATGGAAGACTATATTCACCATATCGTGCCGCAGTTTTCCCGCACCCATATAAACTTTCAGCGGGTACCGACCGTGGATACCTCGAACCCATTTAGTGCCAAAGATATTCCGTCATTAGATGAAAGTTTTGTGGTGATCCGCTTCCGCAATATGCGCAATGTCGACTTTCCGTATTACTTGCAGATGATTGATGGCGCCTTTATGTCACGCATGAACACCTTAGTGGTGCCGGGTGGCAAAATGGTCTTTGCTATGGAGTTAATTCTGACCCCATTGATCGAAGAGATCTTGCACAAAAAGCGTCACGGCGGCCAAGTCGACTGGCTCAGCCGCTAATGCTTACTCGCCCTTAAGCCACTGCGCTTGCCACTGTGCGCCGCGATCTTGAGCTAGCAAAGGGGTTAAGAAAGCTAGCACCTCTGCAGCTTGGCTGGTTACCCCATAGGGCGGGTTCACAAACAACATGCCGCAGCCATTGAGCTTAGTACGGTCTAGTGCGCTGCGGACTAATACGTCAGCGGCGAATAACTTCTCCACACCCTGAATAGCCGCCACCTGCTGATGAAATTCTCCCACGCTGAGTGGGTCTTTGATTGGATACCACACCACATAGGTGGCAGTAGCCCAGCGCCGCATACCGTCGCTCAAGGCTTGCAGCACGGTATCGAATTCATCGCGTTGCTCAAAGGGCGGATCAATCAGCACCATACCGCGCTTTATAGGCGGCGGTAGCAGCGCCTTAATAGCGCTGTAGCCGTTGGTTTGCGGCAGTACTTTGACGCTACCGGCGGAGTGAAACTGGCTGACATTATCGCGCAACAACTGACTATCAATCGGGTGGAGTTCACACAAGGTCAAAGCGTCTTGGCTGCGCAACTGTTGCGCCGTTAACCACGGCGAACCTGGATACCAACGCAATTCGTGCGCGCTATTTAAGCTGCGCACGGCATTTACGTAATCCTGCAACAGCACCGGGATATTGTCGGCCGCTAATAGTTTGGCGATGCCCTGCTGCCACTCGCCGGTTTTGCTGGCCTGCTCACCGAGCAAATCATACATACCAATGCCGGCATGGGTATCGAGCACCCAAAACGGTTTATCTTTTTGTCGCAAATACGCCAAACACATGCATTGCAGCGCGTGTTTGACCACATCAGCAAAATTCCCAGCATGATAGCTATGGCGATAATTCATCGGTGCGCTTAAGCCTCTTCAATGGCAAAGCTATGGGTGATGCGTACCGATGCCTCGAGCATCTTAGCGACCGAGCAGTACTTGTCCGCGGATAACGCCACAGCGCGTTCAACATGCTGCGCCGCCACACCATGACCAGTGACCACAAAGTGCAGGTGAATGTCGGTAAATACCGCCGGTGTAGCATCGGCTCGCTGGCCCTGCACTTCACAGCGGCAGGCGGTGACCTGTTGGCGCGCTTTGCCAAGAATGCTGACCACATCCACCGACGAACAGCCACCGGCCGCCATCAATACCAGCTCCATCGGGCTGGCAGCTTCGCCTTTATCGCCATCCATTGTGACTTGATGGCCTGAGCCAGAGGTCGCGGTAAAAACGTTAGCATCGCGCCACTGCACTAGCGCGGACATATTCGGTTTGCTCATAGAGTAACTCCTGGTGCTAGTTTTTCTGGTAGCGCCATCGCGTTGGCTTCGACTGAGGCGACTGGGTAGGCGCAATAATCGGCCGCATAGAAGGCGCTAGCACGATGGTTACCACTGCTACCAACACCGCCAAACGGAGCCGCGCTGCTGGCACCAGTGATGGGCTTATTCCAGTTCACGATACCGGCGCGAATACGGCGGAAGAAATAGCGGTAGCTGGCTTCATCGTCACACAAAATACCGGCCGACAAACCAAATGAGGTGTTATTCGCTTCGGCAATGGCGGCATCAAAATCAGTGTAACGATAGACTTTGAGTAATGGCCCAAAATGCTCAATGTCAGGCATTTTCTCAACTGCAGTGACGTCAATAATACCTGGGGTGACAAAGCCTAAGTTATGGTCCTGCTGCTTCATTCGCAGTAATGGCTTTGCGCCCGCATCGATCAAATCATTCTGAGCACGCACCATGTCTGTGGCGGCTTTGGCAGAAATCATCGCGCCCATAAAGGGCTGTGGATCGGCGGCGTAATCTCCCACCTGCAACTGTGCGGTAACTTCGAGTAGGCGGGCTAAAATGGCATCGCCTTGGGCGTTGTCTTCTAAAAACAACCGCCGCGCACAGGTACAACGTTGGCCACTGGTAATAAATGCTGACTGTACAATGTCGTAAACTGCGGCATCGATATTGCTCACGTTACGCACCAATAACGGATTATTACCGCCCATTTCTAAGGCGAGTATTTTGTCTGGGCGACCAGCAAATTGCTTGTGTAAGACATGGCCCGTATTAGACGAGCCGGTAAAAAACAGCCCATCAATTTGTGGGTGGGCGCTCAGCGCTTTGCCGGTTTCGACCAAGCCTTGCACGAGGTTTAACACGCCGACCGGGAGCCCTGCCTGCTGCCACATTTGTACTGTGAATTCGGCTACTTTTGGGGTCAGTTCACTGGGCTTAAAGACAATGGTATTACCGGCAATCAGCGCCGGCACTATGTGGCCATTGGGCAGGTGGCCGGGGAAGTTGTACGGTCCATACACTGCAACCACGCCATGTGGCTTGTGGCGAATAAAGGCTTGTGCGCCCGGCATTGGATTCTCAACCACCCCAGTACGCTCATGATACGCACGTTCTGAAATAGCCACTTTGGCAATCATGGAGCCGACTTCGGTGGCAGTTTCCCACAGCGGCTTGCCGGTTTCTTCAGCAATAATTTGCGCAAACTCAGTTTTGTGCTGCTCTAATAGCTCGGCAAAACGCTTAATAATCAGTAAACGTTCATCAACGCTGCGCTCTGCCCACTCAAGAAATGCTTTCCGCGCAGCCATAACCGCTCGGTCAACTTGACTATCAGTGGCGGCATACCCCTGCCACACCACTTCATTGCGGGCTGGATTAATAGATTCAAAGGCTTCACCTTCGCCAGCAACCCATACACCATCAATCAATAAATTTGCTGCAGTCATTATTAGGCTCCTGTTAATTCGACCAAACGCACTGCTTCACCCTCGGTGACGCGCAATGCACTGGCTACTGTGGCATCAATCACCACATGATCAGCATGACGATCAACCCGCGCTTGGCCGGCACGAAAATCGGCAAGCCGCGTGTTGCAGATAATGTAGCGCGCAGTGCTTGCTACGCTGCCAATTTTTACCGGTAATTTGACGCTATCTCTTACACTGCGAATATTCACCAAATCGGCTTCAACAGTCGGGCCAGCGTCAAAAATATCCACGTAACCTCGGCAGCGAAAGCCTTCGCTTTCTAACATGGCCAATGCCGGGCGGGTATTGCTGTGCACTCTACCAATCACTGCCTGTGCTTCTGCACTGAGTAATTTCACATAAATCGGATGGCGCGGCATCAGTTCGGCAATAAAGGTCTTTTCGCCAATACCGGTGAGATAATCCGCTTGGGTAAAGTCGATAGAGAAAAAGTGCTGTTGTAACCAATTCCAAAACGGTGAACAGCCGTTATCGTCTGAGACACCGCGCATTTCGGCAATCACAGTGGGGCTGAAACGTTGTTTGAATTCGGCCATAAACAGCATACGGAAACGCGATAATACGCGACCGTTCATGTTTTTGCGGAACGGCTCCCGTAAGAACAAGGTACAGAGCTCACTAACGCCGGTGTAATCATTGCACAGGGTCAGCGTTTCAACTTCGTTATACACCGAAAGCTCGCGCGACGCGTGGACTTCTTTGCCCAAGCGATAGTGATAAAATGATTCGCTTAAACCAACCGAGGCCTCAATGGCGCTGCAGCCGACTACTTCGCCGGTGCTGCTATCTTCCATGACGAATAAGTAGCCTTCTTCGCCCGGTTCACTGACATGAGTACGGGCAAAGGCTTCTTGCGCGCGGGCAATGCGCCGCCGCAACAAGCCTTCATCGACGGGTAACGAGGTGAAGCCATGGCCAGATTCTACTGCGCAGGTGTACAACGCCGCATAATCATGCGGCGTAATAGGACGAACCACTAACATATAGGTCTCCTTAGTGGCTTAGCCCACTAAGCTGGCTACCGCTTTGGCAAATCGCTGCATTCCTTCGGCAATATCTTGCTCTGGAATCACCAGTGACGGGGTAAAACGGATGACGTTTGGCCCTGCCATCAACACAAATACGCCAGCATCGGTAGCGGCATTGAGGAAATCCCGTGCCCGACCGGTGTAAGCATCACTTAATTCCGCGCCTAACAACATACCTTGGCCGCGAATATCCTTGAATACGCTGTAGTTGCTATTGATGTCGGCAAGATGCTGCTTGAACAGCTGTTCGCGCTGCTTCACGCCATCAAGAACTGCCGGGGTATTGACCACATCAAAGACCGCTTCGGCCACCGCACAAGCGAGTGGGTTGCCACCATACGTGCTACCGTGAGTACCTACTTTCAAGTGCTCAGCAATAGCCGCCGTGGTCAACATTGCCCCGATAGGGAAGCCACCACCTAATGACTTAGCCGAAGCCAAGATATCTGGGGTAACGCCCAATTGCTCATAAGCATACAGACTGCCGGTGCGACCAAAGCCGGTTTGTACTTCGTCAAATACCAGCAGCGCATTGTGTTGATCACATAAATCACGTACGCCTTTGATAAATTCAACGTCAGGGCTAATGACCCCGCCTTCGCCTTGCAATGGCTCAATCATCACCGCACAGGTCTTGTCAGACATCACCGCAGCAAGGGCGCTTAAATCATTGTAAGCAACGTGCTCAATAGCGCCTGGTTTCGGCCCAAAACCATCGGAATAGGCTGGCTGCCCGCCGACGGTTACGGTGAAGAAAGTACGGCCATGAAAACTCTTGGTAAACGAGATAATTTGGTCTTTGTGCGCGCCGAATTTATCCAGCGCCCAGCGCCGTGCCAGCTTTAATGCAGCTTCGTTCGCTTCCGCGCCCGAGTTAGCGAAATACACTTTGTCGGCAAAGGTGGCATCGACCAGTTTTTGCGCTAAGCGAATTGCCGGCTCATTGGTGTAGACATTGCTTAAATGCCAGAGTTTGTTGCCTTGCTCGGTCAGTGCATTGACCAAAGCTGGGTGACAGTGACCCAAGCAGTTCACCGCAATACCGCCGGCAAAATCGATGAATTCACGACCTTCTTGGTCCCACAAGCGTGAGCCAACGCCGCGCACCGGAATGACTTTAGATGGACTGTAGTTAGGTACCATCACCTGATCAAAATCGGCTCGATTAACTGCTGCTTGGTTTGACATAAAG
Organism: Pseudidiomarina mangrovi; assembly: GCF_003999375.1. Taxonomy (GTDB): domain Bacteria; phylum Pseudomonadota; class Gammaproteobacteria; order Enterobacterales; family Alteromonadaceae; genus Pseudidiomarina; species Pseudidiomarina mangrovi. The sequence continues at coordinate 218,415 of NZ_RJLC01000005.1, read as the reverse complement.
CTCCCTCGTCACTGTTGAATTTGGTCTTTTATTGACGCCTATTATAGAGCGCTATTATGGCAGATTTTTTACCTGCTGTCGTGCCGTGAGGATAGAAAAAATAAGGCCTTAGCTGAATCTAGGTAAGTTTGCAGGGGGTCTGAATAAGTATGCAGAATGTAAGGGGGTGCGGCTATTTTTTATGCGCTGCGGTGGAGCTGAGATTGACAGTTATCAGGTTGACATTAATCAGGTTGACAGTATTCACGTTGACAGTATTCAAGAAAGTTTTTCAAAACCGCATGGCCAAACTCAGACTGAATGGCCTCAGGGTGATACTGCACCCCGAAAATAGGCAATTGGCGATGATGCATGGCCATGATTTCTGGCTCATTGCGACTGTTGTAGCAAACGCCATCGACTACCAGACAGTCCGGCAAACTGGCGTAATCGACCAGCAGCGAATGATAACGCGCCACGGTAAAGGGGCTTGGCAGGCCTTTTAATACGCCGCCTTGCTGATGCTCAACCGCTGAGGTCTTACCATGCATGACCCTTTCAGCGCGAACAATTTTACCGCCAAAGGCTTGGCCAATGGCTTGATGGCCTAAACACACACCTAAAATAGGTAGTTTATCTTTAAAGTAATCAATAGCAGCCAGTGAAATGCCCGCTTCATTCGGAGTGCATGGCCCTGGCGATATTACCAAGCCAGTGAGCGGTAGCTGCGCCATCTGCTGCACGTTGATCTGATCGTTACGCACAACTTCAACAGGCGCGCCCAGCTCAGCAAAGTAGCGCGCCACGTTATGGGTAAATGAATCATAGTTATCGATCAAAAGTAGCATGATGTCCCGTATTAGTATCAGCTGCGCTAAAACAGCTGTATAATTTTAACTCTAATTTTCCGAGGGAAGTTTAACTTAATTCTATGGGTCTTTTAATTGCTTTTGTGGCTATATCTATCGCAGTCTCGTTTGTCTGTTCTATTCTTGAGGCCGCTCTATTGTCACTGACGCCGAGCTATATAGCACAGCAGAAACTCACTAAGCCGAAGTTGTACGAGAAATTGAAGGCTTTGAAAGATCGCATTGACCAACCATTGGCAGCAATCTTGACCCTGAATACCGTGGCACACACTGTCGGTGCAACCGGTGTTGGGGCGCAAGTCACGGTCATCTATGGCGATGGTTATTTGGGTATCGCCTCGGCGGTCATGACGGTACTGATTTTGGTACTATCCGAGATATTACCAAAGACCATTGGCGCTAAATATTGGCCCAGCTTTGCGCCAATATTGCCAGCCACATTAAATGGCATGATCTTCATTCTCAAACCATTTATCTGGATGTCCGACCAAATTATCAAACTGCTCGGTGGCAGCCAACACGATCACGACCTACGCCAAGAAATTAAAGCACTGACCATACTCGGCCGCGAACTGAATAAACTGGATGAAGATGAACAGCGAGTTATCGCCAATATCCTCGACCTGCACGAAGTCAAAGTGAAAGATATTATGACCCCGCGCATGGTCTGTGAATCGGCAAAACCTGACGAATCATTAGGCAGTTTCACCACACGGGTTAAGAAAGATCAGTTTTCACGCTATCCGGTTCTGGATGAGGATGAAGCGCCATTGGGGATCGTGTTCCGCTACGACCTACTGGATGTTGATGAAAACGCCGTGGTTGCCGACATCATGAAGCCCGCCAAAGTTGTCACTGAAACCATGAACGTTGAACAGCTGATGTCACAGTTGATGCGCGAACAACAACATATGGCTCTGGTGTACGATGAATATGGCTCATGGTTGGGCTTAATCACCATGGAAGACATTATTGAGGCAATCATCGGTCAGGCCATTATGGACGAGACCGACGATGTTCCGAATATGCGCCGCTTGGCTAAGCGACGCTGGGAAAACAAGCAAAAACAAATGGCTAAGTAGCGGCTATTATGGCCGTGGGACAAAGCCAATCACATCGTAGACTTTGCGCAGGGTGGTGGCGGCGTGTTCAGACGCGGCGTCAGCACCTTTTGCCATAACCTGGTTTAGGTAGTCGAGGTTATTGCGGTACTCAGCGTAGCGCCGCTGCACCGGCTCTAACATGGCAACCACCGCAGCCGCGGTATCACCTTTCAAATGGCCGTACATTTTGCCTTCATACTGCGGTACTAAGTCGGCAATTGCAGTGCCACTGGCCGCCGATAAGATCGACAGCAAGTTGGATACTCCGGGCTTTTGTTCTGGGTCAAAGAAAATCCGTGCTTGTTCGTCCGAGTCAGTCACTGCGCGTTTCAGTTTCTTCTCTATTTTCTTCGGATCTTCGAGTAAGCCGATGTAGTTGTTTTCGTTATCGTCTGATTTCGACATCTTTTTGAGTGGGTCTTGCAAGCTCATAACGCGCGCACCTACTTCCGGAATAAACGGGTCAGGAATAGTAAACACGTTGCCGTACAAGTTGTTAAACCGGGTAGCGACATCGCGCGCTAACTCTAAGTGCTGCTTCTGGTCATTGCCGACCGGCACTTGGTTGGCTTGATAGAGCAAAATATCCGCCGCCATTAGCGCTGGATAGGTGTACAAACCGGCGTTGATATTACTGGCGTGACGCTCGGATTTGTCTTTGAACTGGGTCATGCGGTTGAGCTCGCCCATTTGCGTGTAGCAATTCAGCACCCAGGCCAATTGCGCATGCTCAGGTACATGGGATTGCACGAAAATCACGCTTTGCTCTGGGTCTAAGCCACAGGCCATATACAGCGCCAGACCATCAAGGGTAGCAGCACGCAATGCGGCGGGGTCTTGACGTACTGTAATAGCGTGCAGATCAACTAACATGAACCGACAATCGTGGCTGCTTTGCATCTTGACCCATTGGCGCAAGGCACCAATATAGTTGCCAATAGAAAGCTGGCCAGAAGGCTGGCAGCCGCTTAATACAATCGGTTTACTCATGCTGATGGATTCCTTACTTGTGCTAATTCAGCGCGCATTTGGCTGATCACCTGGGCATAATCGGGTTGACTAAAAATGGCTGAACCAGCCACAAACATATCGGCGCCAGCGGCGGCAATGGCGCCAATATTATCGACTTTTACACCGCCATCAATTTCTAGCCGAATGGGGCGACCACTGGCCTCGATGCGCTGGCGGGCTTGGCGTAATTTGTCCAGTGTGGCGGGAATAAACTGCTGGCCGCCAAAGCCAGGGTTCACCGACATCAACAAAATTACGTCAATTTTGTCCATCACGTAATCCAAATAATGCAACGGGGTAGCTGGGTTAAACACCAGCCCGGCCTGACAGCCAGCGGCTTTGATTTGCTGTAATGAACGGTCAATATGAGTGGACGCTTCAGGATGGAAGGTGATAATGGAAGCGCCTGCTGCGGCGAAATCATCAATCATGCGATCAACGGGCTGCACCATTAAATGCACGTCAATGGGAGCGGTGATACCGTATTTACGCAGCGCTTGGCAGATCATCGGCCCAAAGGTTAAGTTGGGAACAAAATGATTGTCCATCACATCAAAATGCACCACATCAGCGCCCGCTTCTAATACACGCTCAACGTCTTCACCTAAGCGCGCAAAATCGGCAGATAAAATAGACGGTGCAATGAGGAATTCGGACATACTGATCTCCAGAAGCTATGAATGCGTATAGTTTAACAGAGCTTGACGCGCATATCAGTCAAAAATATCCGCCAATGAGCTTGGCAGAATCAGCGATTTTCTGCTATATTCAGGCTACTTTTCAACCATCAGGGCTATCGTCGAGGGTATTTATGCGTTATCAAATCGCAACCATCGCTGTTCTTACTGGCATCGCTTTTCTCGGTGCTATGCAGAGCCCTGCGTGGCAGCAACATGCGAGTAACTTAACTCAGCAATGTGAGCAAATCATGCAATCCAGTGAGCTGACACCGTCGGCCGATATATGTTTAGCTGCAGATGACGCGGTCACTTGGGGTGAATGGTTTAGCGGTGAAAGTCGATCTACCCAGTTCCATTTCCTCGACTTCTTTGAACTAGTCTTCGGTGATGACGAGAAACGTGACTACCGGGGCGGTGATTATGCCGGTCCCAAGTTACGTCTGTAATTGCTAACCCTCCTCGCGAGCTATTGGTGTTGCTAAGCAAGCAAGACTCTCACCAAACCCCTAACTTTTTCGCTGTTGTGCTCAGCGTCATCGCTGCACTGTTCGGCGTGCAAACCGAGCACAACAGACAGCGTGACTTTCAACATGGAAAGCCAGCGCTATATATCGCTATTGGCGTGGTGTTTATTGTGCTGTTTGTGGTCAGCTTACTGCTGATTGTTAACTGGGTACTGCCGTAGCACTGGCCTGCTCAGCATGGATGCCAGAATGCCGCAGCAATGCATCAATATTCGGCTCACGACCACGAAACTCACGGAACAGCAACATCGCATCACGCGAACCGCCACGCTCCAAAATTGCCTGCAAGAATGCCTGCCCGGTATCGCGGTTGAAAATGCCCTCTTCTTCAAAACGAGAATAGGCATCGGCTGACAACACTTCGGCCCATTTATAGCTGTAGTAGCCTGCCGCGTAACCACCGGCAAAAATATGCCCAAAGCTATGTTGAAAACGGTTATATGCTGGCGGAATACGCACCGCCACGTCGGCACGAACGGCGTCCAAAATACGCTGTACCTGCCCCGCTTCACCCTGATAGTCACGGTGAATCAACAAGTCAAACAAGCTAAATTCTAACTGCCGCACCATTTGCATGGCCGACTGGAAGTTGCGTGCAGCCAGCATGTTATCGAGCAGTTCTTTCGGCAGTGGTTGCCCAGTCTCATAATGACCAGAAATAAGTGCTAAGGCGTCGGGCTCCCAACACCAGTTTTCCAGAAACTGCGACGGCAATTCCACCGCATCCCAGGCCACGCCATTAATACCAGCTACCCCCGCTACGTCCACTTTGGTCAGCATATGGTGCAAACCGTGGCCAAACTCATGGAATAGGGTCAGCACTTCGTCATGAGTAAACAGCGCCGGTTTATCACCCAGCGGCTTGTTGAAATTACAGGTCAAATAGGCCACTGGCAGTTGTAGCTGGTGGTCAGCCGTAATGCGTCGTACTGCACATTCCGCCATCCACGCACCGCCGCGCTTGCCACTGCGCGCATACAGGTCTAAGTAGAAACTGCCGCGCACATCATGATTACTGTCGGTGATGGTGAAGTAACGCACGCTAGGGTGCCATGTTTCAACACCGCGCTGTTCTTCAACCCGAATACCGAATAATAAATTGAAGATCTCGAACAAGCCCTTCAGCACCTGATGCTCAGGAAAATAAGGCCGTAATTGCTCGTCAGAGATTTGATAATGCTGTTGTTTCAACTTTTCACTGTAGTAGGCAATATCCCAGGCTTCCAGCTCGGTGGCGCCATGTTCAGCGGCGGCATAATCAAGGATCTGTTGATAGTCGGCGCGCGCCTGGGGTAGTGAACGGGTGGCTAAGTCACGTAAGAATTGCTCAACCTGATCCGCCGATTGCGCCATTTTGGTCGCCATAGACAACTCGGCATAGTTGGCGAAACCGAGTAATTCGGCCAATTCCGCACGCAGCGCCAAAATCTCATCAATCAGCGCGCTATTGTCGTACTGACCAGCTTGTGGTCCCTGATCAGATGCGCGGGTGCTAAAGGCTTGATACATCACTCGGCGCAATTCACTGGAATCGGCATAGGTCATGACCGGCAAATAGCTGGGGATATCAAGGCCAAAACGCCAGCCTTGTTGGTCATGCTCATGGGCACTCGCCGCTGCCGCAGCAATGGCGCTCGGCGGTAAACCCGCCAGCAGGCTTTCATCGGTCACCAAGTAATGCCAGTTATCGGTGGCATCCAGTAGGTTGTTGCTGAAGGTCGAGGTGAGCTCAGCTTTGCGCGCCATAATATCGGCATAACGCTTTTTCTGCTCAGCCGGCAAAGCGATACCTGACAAGGTAAAGTCGCGCAAGGTGTCATCCACCACTTTGCGTTGCGCTTCGCTGAGGGTGCTATATTCGGCGCTATCGCGCAGTTGCTTAAAGGCTTGATACAAACCCTCGTGCTGGCCCACAAAAGTGCCGTATTCAGACAGTAAGGGTAAGCAGGCATCGTGCGCTGCGCGCAATTCAGCCGAGTTCATCACTGCATTCAAATGCGATACTGGGTTCCAACTACGTTCCAGTTGGTCATCCATTTGTTCCAATGGCGCCACCAGACCGTCCCAACTGTAATCGCCGCGGGCCAAAACCGTCTCGATCATTGCTTTACAAGCGGCAATACGCTGTTCAATGGCTGGCTGCACAGCAGCCGCGGTGATCTGCGCAAAGGGCGGTAAATGATACTGACCGAGCAAAGGGTTTTGACTCATACGACTTCCTCTTGAATAATGCTGCTGTATTATTGTATTGATGTGCGGCCAATGGGCTTGATATTCAACCCGCCATGCCGCGAAACCACAGGATCTATTATGCCAATGCCATCAGCACGGATCATCAGTGTTATTGCCTTACTTGCCTTAGCAGGTTGTACCACAAGCCCTGATAACAGTGAACACAGCAATAGCACCAGCGCGACCAAAGCCCAACAATTAACGCTAGATACCCTTTATAACGACAACCCCTTTCGGCTGAATCGCGTCGGTAGCACGCGCTGGCTTGCCGACGGCAGTGGTTATACCGACCTAGAGCCTGCCGGCAACGGTCAAGGGGAAGATTTAGTGCGCTATCACCCGGCTACGCAGCAACGTGAGGTACTGGTGACCGCGGCCCAATTAACCCCAGCGGGTGCTAGTACGGCACTGTCGATTTATGACTACAGCTGGTCAGCGGATGGCAGCAAAATTTTGTTATTCACCAACACCAAACGCTCATGGCGGACCAACACCTACGGCGATTACTGGGTGTATGATCGCAGCACCGAGAAACTGCAACAACTCGGTGGCGATGCTGATCCATCGACGCTGCAATTTGCCCAGTTTGATCCGCAAGGCGAGCGCGTTGGTTATGTGATGCGCAACAATATTTACGTAGAAGAACTCAGTAGTGGGGCCATCACTCAGCTCACTAGCGATGGTTCAGCGACTATTGTTAACGGCACTTTTGACTGGGTCAACGAAGAAGAGTTTGGCCTCACCGTAGGCTTTGCTTGGAGCCCGAATGGCGAGCATATTGCCTACTGGCAGCTCGACACCGAAGGCACCCCGGTATTTACCATGATCAACAATACCGACACCTTGTACCCAACACTGAAGCAATTCCCGTACCCGAAAGTGGGTGAAACTAATGCCGCTCAGCGCATTGGTGTTATTGCAGCAACCGGCGGTGACACCCAATGGATGGCTATGCCCGGTGACCCGCGCCAGCATTATTTGGTGCGCATGCATTGGGCCGGTAATAGCGAGCAACTGTTGATTCAACAAATGCCACGCTCACAAGCCACTAACACGGTATTTATTGCTGATGCCCAAAACGGTGACGTACGCGAACTGCTGCGTGAAACCACTGAGAGTTGGGCTGACTATGTCGACCATATTGAATTCGTTAACAATGGCGAAGCCTTTACCTGGTTGAGCGAGCGTTCAGGCTGGCGGCACCTGTACCGAGTGCAACGCGACACCGGTCGTATCAGCGCCATCACCCGTGGCAACTGGGATGTGATTGAAGTACTACAAATCAATGAAGCCAGTGGCTGGGTGTATTTTATCGCCTCGCCAGAGAGCCCATTGGAGCGTTATTTATACCGCGCCAGCCTTGATGGTAGCGGCAAGCTAGAACGTTTAACACCGAACCAGCCAGGCAGCCACAGCTATCAATTATCGGCCGATGCCAGCTATGCGGTGCATAGCGTCAGCAGCTTTGGTCAAGTACCGGTCACCAGCATGATCAGTTTGCCTGATCACCAGCCGCTGCGGGTCATTGAGGCCAACAGCAAGGCACAACAAGCCTATGATAATTTAGCCAAGGCCTCGTTCGAGTTCTTCCAAGTTGAAGCGCAAGACGGCCTAGCTCTGGACGGCTTTTTAATGAAACCGGCCGACTTTGACCCGAGCAAAAAATACCCGATTGTGATGTTTGTTTACGGTGAGCCGTGGGGCCAAACCGTAGCCAACAGCTGGGGTGGAGAGCGCTTCTTGTTCCATACGTATTTAACCCAACAAGGCTATTTGGTCGCCTCGGTGGATAACCGTGGTACGCGCTCACCGCGTGGTTACGAATGGCGCCGATCGATCTATAAACAGCTGGGTATTGTCACCGTGCGCGATCAGCACGATGCCCTGCAAGCCATGCTCAAACGTTGGGATTTCATTGATGCTGAGCGCGTCGGCATGTGGGGCCATAGCGGCGGTGGTACGCAAACCTTGAATGCGTTATTCCGCTACCCTGAGGCATTTCATGTTGGTATGGCGTTAGCGCCGGTGCCTGATCTGACCCTGTACGATACCATCTACCAAGAGCGCTACTCAGGGCTGTTGCCAGAAAGCGCGGATTCGTACCGGGAAACCTCAGCACTTACCCATGCAGCTAACTTGCAGGGTAAATTACTGCTGGTGCACGGCACCGGTGATGACAACGTGCACTTTCAGGGCTCTGAGCGCTTGGTCAATGCACTGATTCAGCATGGCAAACAGTTTGACTATTTTGCCTACCCGAATCGCACCCATGGTATTAGCGAAGGCACTGGAACCACCCAGCACCTGCGCACCATGATGGCCGAGTTTTTACAACGTAATCTGCCTGCCGGTGGCCGCTAACGCGGTCACTCAGTAGGAGCGTGGTAATCCAAATAGGCATCGTTGAGCACGGTCATACCGTGCTGACGAAGCCATTGATCACTGCGCTCATGGTCAGGCGCATAGCGTTTCACCAGCTGCCAAAAACGCGCCGAGTGATTGAATTCCTGCAAATGACAGAGCTCGTGTAACACCACATCGGTGACCACCCACTCGGGCGCCAGCCACAGTTTCCAACTAAACCGCAGTTCACCTTTGCGAGTGCAATGCCCCCACTTACTGCGAAAGCTGCCCACCGACCAGCTTTTCGGCTGTAAGGCATGATCGCTCGGCCAGCGGCTAAAAAAATCATCGAGCCACTGCTGAGCTTGCTGTTGATACCACTGTTGCACCAGTTGTGGGACTTTGTGCTCGGGGTTACTCCGTGCACTTACGCCCACCTGCAAACCATCATACTCCTGGCTGACCTGATTGCGTGGCGCGGCGAAAACTTGTAGGGTCAGAGGCTGACCAAGCCAACGCAGGCGTTCACCACTGCACCAGTGCCGCCGCGGCAACGCTTGTAACAGCTGCTGTTGGCGCGACACATGATCGCTAATCCACGCTTGCTTGGCCTGCACAAAAGCGGCAATAGTGCGCTCCGGCATACGCAGCGGCGCATGCACCAACACTTCACCGGCGCTAATTTTAATCGCCAAGGTGCGCCGTTTGCTGCGTTTAATGGTATAGCTCATGCATTGCACCTACTGTGGTTTTGCGTGATCATAACGCAGATTTGATTGCACGGCATCGCCTTCCATGCGACGGCCCAACAGGAGTAGTAGTATGAGCAGTAACACCCGACATTTCGACTATTTAGCCATTGGCGCCGGTAGCGGCGGTATTGCCTCAGCCAATCGTGCGGCTCAACGCGGAGCAAAAGCCGCCGTGATTGAGGCGGGCGCAGTCGGTGGCACCTGCGTGAATGTGGGGTGTGTACCGAAAAAGGTGATGTGGTACGGCGCGCATATTGCCGAAGCATTGAAATACGGCCCAGCCTACGGCTTTGACATCAGCCAAAATGGTTTCGATTGGGCCACCCTGGTGTGCAATCGTGAAGCCTACATTGAACGTATTCATGGCGGTTATCAACGCGGTTTTGCCAACAATGGCGTGACCTATATTGAGGGCTTTGCCCGCTTTGTTGACGCCCACACCGTTGAGGTCAATGGCGAGCGTATCAGTGCTGACCACATCACCATTGCCACCGGCGCCAAATCACGCTGGCCCGAGCTGCCGGGGGCTGAATACGGTATCGACTCCGATGGCTTCTTTGCCCTCACGGAACAACCGCGCAAAGCTGCAGTGGTCGGCGCTGGGTATATTGCGGTAGAAATAGCCGGTGTGCTGCATGCGCTTGGCACCGACACCCATTTATTGGTGCGTGGTGACCGCCCCCTGCGCGGTTTTGATCACGATATGACCGACATGTTGTTGCAACGCATGGAACACGACCAATTACCGCTGCACCGACATTTTGTGCCCACCGCAGTCACCAAGCAGCCCAATGGCTTGTTAACCATAAGCGCCGCTGACGGCCAACAACTGACCGATATTGATTGCCTGATTTGGGCCATTGGTCGCGACCCCAACAGTGCTGACTTGAATCTGGCTGCCGCTGGCATAGCCACCGATGACGGCGGTCACATTTGCGTAGATGCGTGGCAACAAACCAATGTTGCTGGTATATACGCGGTCGGTGATGTCACCGGCGCCGCGCAGCTTACCCCAGTGGCGATAAAAGCTGGGCGGCTGCTGGCAGAACGGCTGTTTAACCCTGCTATGGCTAACGCCAAAATGGATTTTAGTCAGATCCCAACCATCGTCTTTAGTCACCCACCCATTGCTACTATTGGTCTCACCGAGGCCGAAGCACGGGAGCAGCATGGCGACGCCGTGCGGGTGTACAAATCGCAGTTTGCCGCTATGTACAACGCCATCACCCCGCACCGCGCACTAACCACGGTCAAACTGGTGTGCCTAGGTGACGATGAAAGAATTATTGGCTTGCACGGCATTGGCGAGGGCATGGATGAAATCTTACAAGGCTTCGCGGTGGCCATTCGTATGGGCGCCAGCAAAGCCGACTTTGACGCTACCATAGCGCTACACCCCACCTCCGCCGAAGAATTTGTGACGCTACGATAAGGATATAAACGATGATTCTTGCGCTGCTCGGTGCCATTTTTATTGGCTTAAGCTTAGGCATATTTGGCTCCGGCGGGTCTATTTTAACCGTGCCGGTGCTGCTGTATTTGGCCGATATGCCAGCCAATACCGCCATTGCCTCGTCGCTGCTGATTGTCGCCTTTATCAGTTTATTTGGCAGTTGGCCGAGCGTGCGCAAGCGACTGGTGTCGTGGCCGCATGTGTGGCTGTTCGGTATTCCTGGCATGATTGGCGCCTATTTGGGTGCCTGGGCCGGTGGCCTGGTAGATAGCCGCATTCAGCTGGCGGTGTTTGTGCTATTGATGGCAGTAGCGGCGGTGTTTATGTGGCGCGGCCGCAGCGTGGATAAACCAGCGCAGCAAATCAACATCGCCAAGGTCATCACCGATGGCCTGGTAGTGGGAGCCATTACCGGGTTTGTTGGCGTAGGTGGTGGCTTCTTGATCGTACCAGCGCTGGTGCTGCTGGGTGGCGTGCCCATGGTGCGCGCTATCGGTACCAGTTTATTGATTATTGCCTTGAAATCATTTGTCGGCTTTGCCAAGTATTACAGCGTACTCACCGATCAAGGCTTACAGTTTGATTGGCCGGTTATTGCAATGGTTGCTGCAGCCGGCATTGTCGGCAGTTTCGCTGGTAATTTCATTGGTACGCGACTACCGCGGCAAGCCTTACAGAAGGGCTTCGCCTTGTTTTTAGGTGTTATGGCCATTATTGTATTAACCCAATCTGTGCTTTAGGAGAACCCCATGAAAACCGCGCAACAACTGGTCGCTGAGGCCAAAACTCGCATTACCGAAGTGACTGTGCAACAGCTGCAGCAAGCGCTCAACGATCACCATACGCTGCTGATCGATGTGCGGGAGCCGGAAGAGTTCAGTCAGGGTCATGTTGACCGCGCCGTGAATATGCCGCGTGGGGTGTTAGAAATGAAAATTCATCAGCATCCGTCGGTGGCGCATTTATGTGAAGGTGACCAAGCGCTGGCGCAGCTGATTGAGCAACCGGTTTATCTGATGTGCCGCTCTGGCGCCCGCTCGGCTCTGGCGGCTGACAGCCTACGGCAGATGGGCTTCAAACAGCCGATTTCGGTAGCTGGTGGTTTTGTCGCTTGGCATGAGGCTGGCCTGCCGGTCGAGAAATAAACCACTGTGCATAAAAAAGGCCGAGCATTGCTCGGCCTTTTGTTTTAATCAATCGCACGCTTGTCCGGTGTTCCTCTATCACGCTCGCGCACCGGTGGTTGTGGCCGCACCACCTGACGCGGTGGTTGCACCTGTTGCTGACGCACCTGCGGTTGCTGCACCGGCGGTTGCACCTGTTGCTGACGCACTAGCTGGCGTACCTGCGGCTGTTGCACCGGTGCAGTATACTGCGGTGTGCGAACGGTACGTTCAATCGGCGTAGTGGTCATAGGTGGCTCACGATATTTCTGTGGCCGCTGCACTGGTGTTTCACGAACAGGTGTTTCACGAACCTCACCCACTGGCGTCTCGCGCACTGGACGTTGCCGCGGCGGGGTAACTTGACGTTGCTCACGCTGCTGCACCACCCGCTGGCGCGGTCTATCACGGTCGCCATCGGTGATCTCACGCGCAATTGGTGTGGTCGTCATAGGTGGCTGTTTTACCTGTTGCGGTTGCTCAACCACCGGGCTCTGCCGTAACCGTGTAGCTAACGCCCGACGGTCAAGTTCGCGACGATCAATCGGCTGCTTGCGTTGGCGCTCGCCAACAGGTTGCTGCGGGCGCTGCCAATCGCGACTTACCCGCTTATAGGTCGGCTGGTCACGCTGCAAATCACGATGCTTGTAAGCCACACCGCGACGATGCTCAGGGTTGTGCTGCCAGCGTTTACCCTGATCAATCACATGGTAACGATGCGGATGACGGCGCTGTGGCTTGTGGTAATAATGATGATTGACCACAATATAGCGCTGCGGCCATGCCATGTAGCTAAAATAAAACGCACTGGGCACATGGTAGCTGATACCCCAATAAATACCGCTACCCCAGCCACTACCGATGCTAACTGACAACGCGGGTTGCGGCCAATAAATAGGCGGATACTCGTACCAGCGCCAGCTACCGTACACCACCCGCGGGTCATAGTAAGGCACGTAGATATACTCGCGCTTAACGGTCTCAATGACGATGGTTTTATGCGCTTGTTCACGCTCAATCACCACATGCTCGTTACTCGCTAATTGCCCTTCAGCATAGGCTTGCTCACGCAACAACTGAATGCTAGCCAGCACTTGTTGTTCGTCGGTCAGCACCGCTTCGCCGAGGTTTTGCGTCCAGGCAATGTCATCACTCATGCGTTTTAACACATCAGGGGTGGCGGTCAGCGCAATCACGCTCGGGTCCCACGGTTTATCCGCAGCAGCGGCAACGGCTGCTGCGCCCGTTAAGGTTGGGTTTTCACTTAACCAACGCTCAGCCTGAATCACTTCGAGTGGATAGGTGGCGGCAATCAGAATGTGGCTTAATAAGCTATCGGGATACAGCGCAATAGGCGCCAATAGCTGGGCAATTTCTGCCTCGCTGTAGCTGCCTTGTGGCATCACCTGCTGATTCTGCAAAGGGGTTTGCGTGACCGCTTGCTGCGCGGTTGTAGCACTAACACAGCCACTCACTAACAGGCTAGATACCGCCAATAGTGATAACTTAGTGATCTGGGTGGTTTGCATAATACTGCCTCCTCACGGCGAATAGCAGCAGAGCTATTCCTCTACATATAGTCGTTGCTGGCGCCGATAAAGTTCGTTTGCACCCGGCAAAACATGTAAGAAAGTGTGAATTTGTTAGCTCAACAAGCCCAACTCAATAGCTTTCAACACCGCCCGGGTTCTATCATGCACGCCCAGTTTCGCTAATACCGTAGACACCTGATTCTTGATAGTGCCCGTTGATTTGAACAAGCTTGCGGCTATTTCATGATTGCTCAGCCCTGCCGCCATCAACTGTAAAATAGCCAGCTCACGATCTGTCAGCGCTTCTAGCACTGGCTCGCTGCTCGCAGCAGCGCTGGTTAACCCTTGTAAGCCCTCAACAATACGACTGGTGATCACTGGCTGTAACCAGCTACCACCGCTATGCAGAGATTGTATGGCCTCGACTAGGGTATCCAGCGACACATCTTTGAGCAGATAGCCTTTAGCGCCAGCACGCAGTGCCTGCAAAATAGTTTCGTGGTCGTCAAAGGTAGTGAGTAACAATACCGGCGTTTGATTGCCAGCCTCGCGCAGACGCTGCAAGGCTGTAATGCCATCGCAGCCTGGCATGCGAATATCCATCAGTACGACGTCGGGCTGTAACTGCTCAATCGCTGCAATAGCGGCATCGCCATCGGCGGCTTGGCCCAACACCTTAATGTTATCAGCAAGCTGCAGCAGGCTAATCAGCCCCGCTCGCACCAAGTGTTGGTCATCAATCACTACCACACCAATGGTCATAAGGGTACTCGCGGTAATCGTATGCTGAGTTGCCAACCATCATGACGATCAAGCTGCCAGTGGCCAGCTAATTCTTCAACCCGCTCGCGCATACCTTTTAAGCCATTACCGAGCTCACTATCGGTCACTGGCTGTTGGCTGACGCCACCATTATCAACGAGCGTCAGCAACCACTGCTGGGGCTGTAATTGCACGTTAATGCGCAACTGGGTACCGTGGCTATGGCGAACAAAATTAGTCACGCCCTCCTGCACCGCCCGCAACAACACTTCGGCAATACCCCAATGCTGACACTGTAAATCGGGGGCAACCTCAAGCGCGATACGCTTACCTGGCGCCTCCAGCAACGCGGTTGCTAATAACTCCGCCACATTGGTGGCTTCAGCGGCGCGCATGTCTGCCACGGCTTCGCGCACATCAGCTAACAACAACTGGGCAATGCTGCGACTTTGCGCAATTGCCTTATGCGCAGCGCTGTCGCCGGTACTTGTTTGGCGCTCAGCAACTTGTAATTGAATACTCAAAGCAGTGAGGTGATGACCGACTAAATCGTGAATATTACGCGCTATACGGGTGCGTTCAGCTTGCCGGGTCACTTCTTTGAGCAGTGCTTGCGTGGTACGTAACTCTTGATTGGCTTGTTGTTCACGCTCGCGAGCCCGCTGTTCACGCAATTGTGCCGCCATCATCATGGCAGCAAATAAATTAAAGCCAACAAACAAAAATGCCGTTAGCCAGGCATAGTCATCGTGCCAGTGCAGCCCATAAATCAAGGCATGCGGAATGGCTAATACAAAGGCCATTAAGGTAACCCAGTTCAAGGCCATAAAATACGGTAACTGGGAAACCCACATCACCGCCAAAATAGCGATAAAACTATAAGGCACCTGCCAATACAGCAGCACAATCACTAGTAGTTGCACAGCAATCAGCAGCAGTCGGGTGCCTGGTTCACGCCGATATGGGGCATCGCGGGTAGCCAGTACAAACAACACAATAAAGGCTACAAACAGTGCCAGTGCCCACCACCATGACAGACTGAAGTAGCTGCTGAGGCTGCGCTGGCCGAAAAAGTAAAGCCCCGACCCGCTTACTAGCGCCCAGGTAAAAAATCCCGCCCAGCGCTCAACGCCGAGGTTCAACTGTGAAAACCAATGTGACCATGTCTGTTTCATGCTGTCAGTATGCCAGTATCTTGGCGCACGCCAATAGGCCAAAAGTCATTTTTTAAATCGTGACTGTCGGCACTGCAATCACCGCCAACCACTAGTTAAGCTGTTTCACAGCATCATGCTACAACCGTAACGGGGAGATTGATCATGTTACTAAGCTTACATAGCACCTTACTGTACACCCATATACTGCTTGGCGTTTTGGCCATGGGCCTGTTTTGGGTGCCCATGCTGACCCGCAAAGGTGGACTTAACCATCGCCGTTTTGGTCGTGTATATGTATGGACCATGTATACCGTCGCTGGGTCTGGCTTACTGATGTCGATTATGGTGCTGATTGACCCGGGCTATTTTAAGGCCGGCGCTATAGCGCGCAGTAGCGACCCGGCAGCAACCATTGCTGCGATTCGCTCGATGTGGACCTTGCTGCTGTTGTTATCGATATTAACTATCACCGGCGTGGTCAACGGCACTATGGTGTTAAAGCACAAGCAACCACACGAATTGCGGCGCTTTAGCTATCTGCTATGGCCCGTTGCTTTATTTGCAGTATCTATTGCTACGCTACTTTATGGTTTAAGTGGCATTCGCACCCCGATAGGCCCGAATTGGCTACACCTAATCTTCGCCACCTTGGGTCTCGTGAGTTCAGTGCAGATGGTGCAGTATGTGTGGCAGCGACAACTCAATCACAAGCGCTGGGTAATTGAGCATTTAAGCGCCATGATGGGCACCGGTATAGCCGTATACACCGCTTTTTTTGCCTTCGGCGCACGGCATATATTGGCTAACTTCGGCAACTGGCAGCTGCTTGGCTGGATCTTGCCGGGCGTGATTGGCACTATCGCTATCCATTACTGGACCCGCAAATATCAACCACGCCCGCAACTTAGCTAATCGTTAACGCGCGGGGCCGGCATCCGTGCCCCGCCTTGCAGCAAGATGAGCTGCGTTGGCACTGCTTCATCAGCAGCAAACTCCAAGGTAATACCGAACTGGGTATTGTAGAGTTCATTCGCTGAGGCGGCCGCAAGCGCAAAGGCATTCTGCCCTGTGGCTTGTGCGGTTAACCCTGAAGCGGTCAAGCGTATTTGAATCACAAAGCCAGGCTGCAATTGATAGTCACCGGTCAAGCGCAGTGCTTGCTGTTCTGTGAGTTCTATCACAGCGCGAGTAACAACCTCATCACTGACTTTTTCAGCATAGCCTGGGGTAACCGCGCCCGCTTGATAAAAATCGACCCCTTGCACCGCTCCATCGGCATCACGCTTTACGCTGAAATAGGCCAGAGAATCCTGTAACGCAAAAGTATCGTTACCAACATAAATGGCTTTACTCTCGCTGCCGCCTTGGCGTTGACTAAACAACTCGCCATCACGGTGAATCAAATAGCGTTGCGTGTCTGCATCAATTTGATAGCTGCCATGCAACTGCTGCAGCGCTTCGGCCGCTAGCGGTTGTGCTGACCAGTCAATCGGTAACGCCTGCCCCAAGGCGATGGCCGCCAAGCGTTTGGTTAGCATACTTGGTGACATCTGCGGCGTGTCGCTATTAGCCAACACCACCACCGATAATTGGCTTTCCTCCAGCCAGATGCCGTCACTGACAAAACCATGAATACCGCCGCTATGTTCACGCAAGGTTTGCCCTAAAAAATTACCAAGACCTAAACCAAAGCCGTAGTTTGGCATCACCTCAGTCGGCGTAACCATTTGCGTATACCATGCTGCCGATAATACCTTGCCGCTATGCAGCGCATATTGCCAGCGGTCTACATCTAGCGCTGTGGCCGCCAATGCGCCAGCCGCATGCGGCTGGGTAATGCTCATAGGGAGCGCTGGGGCGATAGCGTCACCACCAGTGTACCCTTGAATCGGATAGGGCTGACTGTTGGCATCGGTGTAATAGCCAGTGGCTTTCAGCGCTAACGGTTGCAGCAGCGCTTGGTCGATATAAGCATGCCAGGGCATACCCGTGACCGCTTCAATCACCGCGCCAACCAGCACATAACCAGAATTGTTGTAGGCCCAACGCTCACCCGGGGCAAAATCACGCGGCAACTCGGCGAACACTTCAATCAGTTCTGCGGTGGTTAGGTCACGGGTGATGCGCTCATCCATCATGTAACCAGGAATGCTGGTATAGCTGGCGATACCTGAGGTGTGATTGAGTAATTGCGCAACGGTGACATCATTAAAGCGTTCATCAGCAAGCAAGGTACCCACCGAATCGGATAATGCCAATTGCCCCTCCGCAGCCAATTTCAATACCGCCGCAGCGGCATATTGCTTGGTAATCGAGCCGATCAACAATAGATCGTCAGCGGCTAGGGCTCGCTTGGTGTCGACATCGGCAACACCGCGGCTGGCCTGATAGATGACCTCACCATGCCGAGAAATCACTACCGTTACCCCTGGTTTATCGGCGTTGATCGACTGTGACAACAGCGCATCAAAGGCGCTGGTGTGTTGAGAGGCTGAAGTCGGCTGCGGGGTGTCAGCAAACCAAGAGGTATTCGGTAATACCAATGCCAAGCCGATAGTCAGTGCCAGCGCAGAAATCATCAAGCGAACCATGTTTATCTCCTTATTACCAAAGGGTAACAACTCAGTGTAGTGCATAGACGAACAACCGTGCTGTTTTATTCCGTAAGACTATGTAAGCAAATATAGTTAGGACGAAGCGATAACATTTTGCACTAATCATTGCGGGTAAAGTTGGGTATGATGAGGCTTGTCTTAAAGCCGTTCATGCAAGGAGTACATCATGGGATTACGTATTGGCGATATCGCCCCTGATTTTAGTATTGAAACCACTCAAGGGCCGATCAATTTTCATCAGTGGAGCGCTGGCTCGTGGGTCTTCTTTTTCAGCCACCCTGCTGATTTCACGCCGGTGTGTACCACCGAGATGGGCCGTACCGCTCAATTAGCACCGGAATTTGCTAAGCGCAACGTTAAGCCGTTGGGGTTATCGACTGACAGTGTGGCCGAGCACATGCGCTGGATCAACGATGTAAATTTGAGCCAAAACACCTCGCTAGAATTCCCCATTGTCGCCGACAAAGACAAGAAAATTGCCGAGTTGTACGACATGATTCACCCCGGTGAGAGCAGCACTGCCGCCGTGCGTTCAGTGTTTATTATCGATCCAAGTCATCGTATTCGTCTGACCATGACCTACCCGATGGTGGTTGGCCGTAACTTTGACGAAATTATTCGGGTGATTGATGCACTGCAAACCACTGATGCACAGGAAGTTGCCTGCCCGGCCGATTGGCGCCCGGGTCAGCCAGTAATTATTCGCCCCAGTGTCAGTGATGCCGATGCCAAAGAAAAATTCCCGCAAGGCTGGAAAGCTCTCACCGCCTACTTGCGTTTAACCAACCTGTAATAGGGCCGCAGCCATGAGCGTTCTGGTGAAATTAGCCTGGCTACTGGTCACTGTGGTGGTGACCGCTATGGTGCTGCTAGTCGGTGCCCTCATTGCTTTTTGGGCGCCCGACCAACCGCTACGCCAGTTGGCCGAACGCTGGGCTCCGGCACCATCTCAGTTTATTGACCTGCAAGGCATGCAAGTGCACGTCCGTGATGAAGGCCCACGGGCTGACTCTAGCAGTGCCATACCGATTATTTTGTTGCATGGCACCGGCGCTAGTTTGCACACCTGGGATGGCTGGAGCGCGGCACTCACCCAGCAACGCCGAGTCATTCGCGTGGATCTGCCCGGCTTCGGTTTAACCGGGCCGGAGCCAAACCGCGACTACAGCATGGCGCGCTACGCCGAATTTGTCATGGCCGTTGCCGACCACTACCAATTATCGCAGTTTCACCTCGGTGGTAATTCGCTCGGTGGCCGTATTGCCTGGTATACCGCAGCACTTAATCCGGAGCGAGTGCAACGTTTAGTGCTGGTAGATGCCAGTGGTGGCTACCCACTGCAAGCCGAATCGGTACCGCTGGCATTTAAAATCGCCAGCAACCCGTTATTCAGCGGATTAATGAACTATATGCTGCCGCGCGCAGTGATCCGCAGCAGTGTCGAGAATGTGTATGGTGATCCGAGCTTAGTGACCGAGGAGTTGGTTGACTTGTACTATGCCATGTCGGTGCGCAGCGGCAATCGCCAAGCACTGCGTGACCGTTTTGCGCAAGATCCACTGAATAATCCGCAGGCCGTGGCGCACGAGCAAACCTTGATCCAAGGCTTACAGCAGCCCACCTTGATTTTATGGGGCGCTTTAGATCGCTTGATTCCGGTCAGTCACGCACATCAGTATGCCGCCGACCTGCAGCATCACCAGTTGCATATTTTTGCCGAGCTGGGGCATATTCCCCATGAAGAAGACCCAGCCGCCACCGTTGCCCCGGTACTCACCTTTTTAGCTGAGGAAACAGCTGCTCATGAATGATTTTATCGAGGTGTACGACAACGCCTTACCGGCTGAATTTTGCCAGCAATTGCTGCGTACCTTTGAAACCAGCCCACATCGCACCCAAGGCCGTACCGGCAGTGGTGTCGATACCAGCAAAAAGCTCAGCGAAGACCTCTATCTAGACAGTTTTGCCGATTACGCCAAGGAACTTGATTTCATTCGCACGGTTACCCGTGAGTACTCCACCCGTTATTTTGAAAAATACCGGTTTGCCTTGATAGCCCCAGTTGCGCTGCAAGTACGTCATCCACAAACTGGCGAGGCGGTGAATTTAACCCATGAAAACTTTGATGAGCTGGCAGCGGGTAAAGAGTCAGCCTATATGCAATTGCTGTATCGCTTGGGCGCTATTCAAGCACAAAAATATCCGCAAGGCATGGGTAACTACAACTACTGGCACTGTGAAGTTTATCCGCAAAAAGATAGCGTTGAGGCACTGCATCGCTCGCTATTGTTTATGTTTTATCTGAACGATGTTGCTGAGGGTGGTAGTACTGATTTTTACTATCAACAGCGTTCTATTCAACCCAAGCAAGGCCGCATGGTGATAGCCCCGGCCTATTTCACCCACACCCATCGTGGCACGGTACCCATATCTAATGATAAATACATTATCACTAGCTGGATTTTGATGAATCCAGGCAGTCAGATATTCCGTTAGCCTTGGTGGCGTTTTTTTTGCCATAATAGACGCCCTTTTTCGTTGTGCGAGGAGATTGATTCGTGAAGAGTCCGCTGTATATCCCGTATGCTGGCCCCAATTTGCTAGAAACCCCGTTATTGAACAAAGGCAGTGCCTTTACTGCTGAAGAGCGTGCCGCATTTAATCTAGCCGGCTTACTGCCCCCGCGCTACGAAACCATTGAAGAACAGGTGAAACGCTGCTATTTGCAGTATTCCAGTTTTGATAAAGCCATTGATAAACATATTTATTTGCGCGCTATTCAAGATAACAACGAAACCTTGTTCTATCGGCTGTTGAACGACAACTTAGCTGAAATGATGCCAATTATTTATACCCCAACGGTTGGCGATGCCTGCGAACAGTTTTCCGACATCTATCGCAGCTCACGCGGCTTATTTATTAGCTATAGCGACCGTGACCAGCTCGACGATATCCTCCGCAACGCCACCAAGCGCAAGGTAAAAGTCATTGTTGTAACCGATGGCGAGCGCATTTTGGGGCTCGGCGATCAAGGTATTGGTGGTATGGGCATTCCCATTGGCAAGCTCAGCTTATATACCGCCTGTGGCGGTATCAGCCCGGCCTATACCCTGCCGGTGTGTCTAGATGTCGGTACCAATAACGAAAAACTACTCAATGACCCCATGTATATGGGCAACCGCCACCGCCGGGTGACCGGCTCTGACTACGATGAATTTATAGAGAAATTCATGCAAGCGGTGCGGCGCCGTTGGCCCGAGGCGATGATTCAGTTTGAAGATTTTGCCCAGCCGAATGCCATGCCGATTCTGCGTAAATATCGTCACGACTATTGCTGCTTTAACGACGATATTCAAGGCACAGCGGCCGTCACCGTTGGCACCTTAATTGCTGCCTGTAAAAGCAAAGGCCAACGTTTAAGCGAGCAACGCGTAGCCTTTGTTGGTGCTGGTTCGGCAGGCTGTGGCATTGCCGAAATGGTGGTGCAACAAATGGTCGCCGAGGGGTTATCCGATAGCCAAGCGCGGTCACAGGTGTTTATGATCGATCGTTTTGGTTTGGTGGTGGATGACATGGCCGATTTGCGTGATTTTCAGCAGGCTTTGGCACAACCACGGCAGCGCCTGACGGCTTGGCCGATTACTGGCGATTACCCCAGTTTGCTTGAGGTGATGCAACACGCTAAACCATCGGTACTGATTGGCGTATCGGGGCAGCCGGGGCTGTTTACTGAAGCGGTGATCCGCACCATGCATCAACATACCCCGCAACCGATTATCTTTCCGTTATCGAACCCATCACGGCAAGTGGAGGCGCACCCAGCGCAGGTATTGGAATGGACCGGCGGTGAAGCCATTGTTGCGACTGGTAGCCCGTATCAACCGGTCACCATTGCCGGTCGCGATATCGCTATTGCGCAGTGTAATAACAGCTATATCTTCCCAGGCGTCGGGCTGGGTGTGCTGGCGGTGAAAGCACGGATCATCAGTGATGAGATGCTGATGGCTGCAAGCAATACATTAGCCGACTCGTCACCAAGAGCTCGCGGCGATAGTGAACACTTACTACCATCGCTTACTGATATTGCTGAGCTGAGCAAGCGTATCGCTTTCAATGTGGCTAAAGTTGCGCAAGCACAAGACTTAGCCCTAGAAATTAGCGATGAGATGTTGCAGCAACGCATTGAGACGATGTTTTGGACGCCACAATATCGACGCTATAAACGCGTCAGCATTTAAGCGCTAGCCAAACTTCTACATTCCTTGTATGTTCATCATTAAGGAATGTGGGAGGGCAGCATGTGGTATCAATACGGCGCACTCGTATTCGGCTTGCTCACCGCAGCCGCCGGAGCAGCGCCAAGCCAACAACAGCAGCAAGAGCCTGAACTCGTTGATGAGTTTCGTGATGGCTTAACCAACAGTGTCAACCGAACGGCACAATGGGTCGATTCGTTTTTTGCCGATAAAGTCAATCCAGACGATTACAATACCGCCTCGGGGCGCTTTACCCTGCGCCCGGAATGGGATGAATACGGTGGCTTCAAACTTGACTCCAGCTTTCGCGCCCGCGTGGTGTTTCCTAATGCTGAACAGCGCATCACAGCCTTTATTGGTCGCGCCGACTTCGATGACTTCATCAACGAAACTCAAGATAGCCGCCCTTCGGTGATTCGCCGTGACGAAGCCGATGAAGAATGGATGGTTGGCTTAGGCTTTGACCCCTACGTTGACGACAGTCAACGCTTATCGTTTTCAGCAGGCATACGAGGTGGTCTAGCACTCGATACCTATGTCAGCAGTACCTACCGGTTCGAGACGGTACTCTCAGATATCAGTGAGTTGTATTCGCAGTCGGTAGGTTTTTGGCGTGACAGCGATGGCTTTGGTATTGCACAAACCTTTGAATACGACCGCGTGCTGAGTGAAAACTGGTTTAATAAGTTTTGGATCCGCGGCACCTTTGCTGAGCGAACCGAGGGCGTGCGCTGGCATCTGTCGAACAAGAGCTACTATTTATATGCACCCGAACGCGCCTTGGGCGCGGAAGTGTGGTGGTACGGAGAAACCCGAGCGGTGGTGCCGATGCAGGATTATGGTATTCGGGCATTGCATCGCCAACGCTTTCATCGCGACTGGCTATATCTTGAGAGTTGGGTGGGTGTGCATTGGCCACGCGAATTATTGACCGAAGCGCGTGAACCGCGCTGGATCGTTGGTATTGAATTAGAACTGCAATTTGGCCAGTAATCAGTGCGCTACAGCAAGCCAAAAGCACTCGCCAAACTACGCACACCGAGACCAATAGCAATCACCACCACCACCATGGCTAAGGCATTTTGGCGCCGACTATTACGCTGTTCGCCCAAGCGCTGTTGATTACACGCCCATAGCAAAAATACCGCAATCATAGGTAACAACAAACCGTTGGCGACTTGCGCAAACCAAATAACACTGACCGGCCGAAAGCCGCTTGAGGCGATGACAATGCCAATCACTAAAATAACGCCCCAAGTTAGCCGAAATGGCCAACTGGATAAATCAGCTTTAAAGCCCAACACCCCACTCAAGGCGTAGGCCGATGCCAAGGGCGCAGTCAGCGCCGATGAGATACCCGCAGCAAATAGCCCGATAGCCATTAAATAGCCGGCGTAGTCACCAAACAAAGGTCGCAGCGCTTGGCCCAAATCAGCAGCGCTTTCTAGCTGCATAGCTTGACCGAAAAATGCCGCTGCCGCGGTGCCAACAATGGCGACAGAAATTAAACCACCGAGCGGAATAGACAGCGCTAAATCACGGCGCGCAGCGGCTAAATCACTGACATTGTGCCATTTTTGTGCCGCACTTGAGGCATGTAAAAACAAGTTATAAGGCACCACCGTAGTGCCAATCAGAGCCACCACTGTCAAGATGCTACCGGCTGGCAATGACGGCCACAGCAAGCCTTTAAATAATGCCGGCCAATCGGGCTGGGTAAGTATAAAGGTGCCAACAAAGGCAATACTCATCAGCAGTACTAGCGCAATCAGCACCTTTTCAATCACTCGATAGCTGCCAGACGCCAGCACCAGCGCGGCAATAGCACCAATGATCAGCGGTAGCCACGAGGCAGGAATGGCGGTGCGCTGCACTAAATCTGCAAGGCCCATACTGGCACCCGATAAATTGCCGCCCTGGTACACGCTATTGCCAATCACCACCGCGCCCACCACCAGTGTCAACAGCAGCCAACGCAACCATGGCCGTACCGCCATAGCACGGATGTTCTCGCCAAGCCCCTGCTGCGTCACTACCCCAAGACGGGCCGCCATTTCTTGCAGCACCATCGTAGCAATCACTGAAAACACTAGCGCCCACATTAATGCGTAGGCAAAATTAGCCCCCGCAAAACTGGCGGTAATCACCGTACCTGGGCCAATAAATGCCGCCGCCACCAGTGCAGCTGGGCCCATACTATATCGTTGGCGAGATGTCATAATGCGAGTTCCTTGGCGCTAAACATGCGCTGCATGCATGGCGAATGATGTAGTTTCATGCTAAACCATACACTATATTGCAAGCCAGTTATCAATTCGCCAAGGTTGCCGATTATGTTTTGTAGCAGTTTTGTCAGTCCAATGGGGCCTATTACGGTCACCTCCAATGGCCGCGCAGTGGTCGATGTCAGTTTTAGCTCAGCGACCACCAACACGGCACCATGCGCTATTGCTGATCAGGCCGTTCGACAGCTACAGGACTATTTTTCCGGTCAACGGCAACGCTTTGACCTGCCATTAGAACCTGCGGGTACCGAGTTTCAGCAACGGGTGTGGCGCGCCCTCCTGACGGTGCCGTTTGGCCGCACCGCTAGCTATAAAGATATCGCGCTGCAACTGGGTGATGTCAATGCCGTACGTGCCGTAGGTATGGCCAATTCACGCAACCCGATCGGCATCATCATTCCCTGTCATCGGGTAATTGGCGCCGACGGCAGCCTTACCGGATATGCCGGGGGCTTGGATAAAAAGCAGTGGTTACTGCAGCATGAAGCTCTGTAAAATAAACGCAAATGAGCCAACTTAAGCTACCAATCTTGCATCTAATAGTCTTGAATGACAGTGCACCACAGCGCACGTGGAAGCTAAACAAGGAGAATTGATGATGAAAAAACTTCTAGTAACGACGATTGTAGCTACCCTTACTATGCTTAGCGCAACTACTTGGGCGCAGGCCACCGATGCCGCCAAAGGCCAACAACAAGCCGACGACGCCAAGGCCAAAGCAACCCAGCAGCAACAGGATGCTGAAGCACGCAAAGCTGAGCTAGAGGCCGCCCGGGAAAAAATGAAAGCCGAGCAAGCGGCCCGCAAAGCGGAACGCGAAGCTGAACTGGCTCGCCTCAAAGCAGAGCGCGATGGCAAAAAGCCAGAAGAAGCCAAGAAAAAAGACGACAGTAAAAAGAAAGACGATTACTAGTCAGCTGATTCAACGTGAGTATTCAAAGGCCGAGCGGTTGTCCGTTCGGCCTTTTTTGTTCAATCGACTGCAAGATCTACAACAATCTGAACCTAAAAGAGATTTCATCGATGTCATGGTTCTATTCTTGCGGAGACGTCACGGTTATACCTCTTTCTTGTAGAAAACTAATGACTTTTTTACGCCACTCTAATTCTTCACCCATCGTCCCTAGATCAGGCAGTGCAACGTAGCTAGAAAAGCTCTCATTCCATTTATTCTTTACAGAAATATCCGCCCCTGACTCCAACATCAAATAGACCATTTCCCACGCAGAAATAGATGCGCCATACATAAGCGGTGTTAATCCTCGTTGATCCACAACATTTAAGTTAGCCCCAGCATCGATTAAAATCTTAAGATTATCAATA
Source organism: Pseudidiomarina mangrovi (assembly GCF_003999375.1). GTDB lineage: Bacteria > Pseudomonadota > Gammaproteobacteria > Enterobacterales > Alteromonadaceae > Pseudidiomarina > Pseudidiomarina mangrovi. The sequence goes on along the minus strand of NZ_RJLC01000005.1, from coordinate 192,376 downwards.
CGATCTGCCGAGATAGCGCTAAGTACTGGGTAGGCTGCTGTCCGCTCCCCTTTGTTAAACAGGTCAGGGGCTCCGCCAAAATCTAACAACAGCTGAAGAAATTTAGTATCTTTGTATTGTGCTGCCCACCCCATAGCTGACTTTTGCTTACCAGATGGTAGGAAATTTGGGTTAGCTCCTAACTTAAGCAATATTTCAGCTGTGTCATATTGCTCAGATAAGATTGCCGCTACCAGCAGTGTTCTTCCGTTATTATCAGTCGTATCAATATCTAAGTTATTCCTGCTGAGTAGCTCTTTTGCTGCGACTAATTTATTAGCATGAATCAGCTCTGACAGCTCCAGCATGACCCGTTTATTTTGCTCACTTACGCTGTAATTATCCAAAACCGAATCTCCAGCTTTGCAACTAGTGCAAACTAACGTTAACGCTATAATAATTATTCTTGAAAACATTTGATAACCTACCTAAGTGCATCATACATGCTCTGAATATTATGGCCGCGAGCCCCATCCACTAAAACTCTTCTACCTAAGGTTGGTGCAAATGACATTGGCAGTTTTGTGAATGCTGACAAACCATAGCCAATCTACTTAGTGCTATCAATTAGCTCCTTGTGTGCAAGGACCCGCGCACTAAAGTCTGGAGAGCTACGATTTCAGGCGGTCATGATGCCGACAATAATCATGATGATAAAGGCAACGCTCAGCAGCAGTGAATAGCCAATGCTGCATACCACAAACTTAACCCAAGTCAGCGCCCAGCCTTGCTGATAGTAGAGTTTTTGGGTGAACAGCATGTAGGTGCCCATCCACACCAGTAATAGTGTTTCTAGCCAATTAATGGTTTGTTCGGGCAGTGGGTTTTGCAGCCACGCTGTTAGGGTATCGCTACTCCAATCAAGCACACTGAGAATCATTAAACTCAATAACAGGAACGCATGAGTGTGTAACGCTACGGTCAGATGCTCCAAATAATAGCGATGATTAAACAGGTACATGAGTTTCAGATACAGGGCCCAGAACGGCAGCATTAACAGCATCATTTGTGGCGCCAAAGACACCAGTTTTTTAACTAAAAGGCTCGGGTTTTTCGACAAATAAGCGATGCGTTCGCGCAAGGTCTGTTGGTCTTGCTCATCTAACCACGGCAGGTCAAGCCGCAGTTGGCTCACGTCGAGGCCTTGAATGGCTGCCTCGGCATTGGCGTTGCCGGCCACACCATCCTTAACCGCCTGATTGACCTCGGTGATCACCTGCTCGGGGTCAGTGGGCGCTTGCACCTCAAACCGAAAGGTCATGGATAGCACCAAAAAGGCAACTAACGACACGAAAAAGTAGAGCCGCAGTGGTGGCACATAGCTGGCATGGCGGCCGCGCGAGAACTCCAGCGAGAGAAAACCGGGGCGAAAGAACAGACCGACCATGGTGCGATAAAAGCGTGAGTCCCAATGCCCTATTTCACCGAATAGATCGCCAACCACGGCAAAAATACTGCGAATATATTGTCGATGATGCTGGCCACAGTGATGGCAGTACTCACCGGCAAGCTCGGTCTCACAGTTCATACAGTGCCCTATTTGGGCAGGTTCAACCAGGGTAGAAAGATCGGTGCTCACGCTATGAGGCTCCAAAGGTTCGTTGCAGCGGGATCTGTAATTCGTCGTCATCAAAGTTGCGTAAAGCACGACTCAGTTCTTCGCGGAAACGTTGACGAAAGTCGTCTGGTGCGAGGATCTTGATGTAGGGCGAGCGCGCCATTAACCACTGAATCAAATTGAGCGTATAGGGTACAGTGACTTCCAGCAAGCGGTTATAAGGCTGGCCGTCAATTTCGCTCAGCACTTGCTGCTCGCCTAACGGCGCATCTTCAATTTCACGGCGTACTGAATTAAATATCACCGCACGTAAACGAAACGGCTCGCCATAGCGAAATGCTAGAGCACCAGATTTGGTGTAATCATCCAAATTGAAGTCGCCAACTTGGGCCGCTTCAGAAACAATAAAATCAACCTGACTAATACGTGAGAACGGTAGCTGGCGCAAACGCTGATCATGATGTTGACGAACGATAGCATAAGCCACCACACCGCGATAAAACATGCCAACTACGGTGGCTGTAAACACCTCGGCGGCATCACCACGATGGCGATGGTAGTGCAGCTTCACGGCGGCTTGCTGGAGTGCGGCTTGCTGCAGTTTGTCACTGATGTCGATAGTGATATTCGGCCCTAGCAGCCGATGAGACGCCGACGTCACTCGCACCCGTTGCAGCCAACGCGACGCTGGGGTATCACGGTTGGCTAATTGATGGCTGGCACGATTAAATAGGGCTTTGACCGGGGTGAATAGATGCGTTGGTCCCAAACTTGTCAGTTGTTGCTCGGCAATGACCAGCGCCAGCGCTACGGCATCGTCCATTTCCAGCAAGCGTTCAAAATCAATGGTATCGAGCGCCCATACATCGGCCCGACTTTGGGTGCTGCGCTCGTCGTCGCGGTACAAGCCAAAATGCCCTTCTAAAGCTTTTAAATCGCGCTGTACGGTGCGCTTATCGACCAACTCAAGCTCTTTTTCGGCGAAATAGTCAAGTAACTCCGCCACCGTACGCGGTCGCTCATACAACGCTAATAACATGTAAATACAACGTAAAACGACGGTCTTCTTATCGTTGCGTGGTGAAGTGGTCGTTCCTGCCATGGCTAGAGTCCGTGTACAATAGAGTTCCTTGATGCTAGCGATGATTGCCTGCTAAAGTCAAAATTATGTTATATTAGCCGTCATGTTGTCGGCCGTACGCGGTCGTAGGTAAGACCCGAGGGAATGCACCATGCAAACGGAACGTCCTATTGTATTACCCGCCTTGCCGGGCATGTTTTTCCGTTCATTGTTTACCGTTGCCCGCAGCGGCGAACATGTTGCCAGTGCCAGCGAGATGCGTGGCACCTTCAAATCGGCTGGTTTCAACAACGAGCAATTGCAGCGTTTTTCCCAAGCCTTTGGTGGTTTTATTAGCGACGTTCCGCTGACCATGATGTATTGCTTGGCGCAGCGCGTACATTTAGCACAAATGCTTGATGAGCAGTTTCCCTGGCCCGCGCCTGGTTTGGTGCATGTCAGCAATTCACTGCAACAGCATGCGCCCATACGCATCAATCAAGGTTTCACCATGCAGGCCACTATTCAGCTGCCAGCGCGCGGCCCTGCGGTCTCGGCACGGCGCTTACGGCCGCTGTTTGAAGTGGCGTTTTGGCAAGCTGACCAATTAGTAGCCAGTTGTACCAGCGAGTACCAAGTGCGGCCCAAAAACAGCCCGCCTCGATCAGCTAAAGCACGTGAACAAAAACAAGCAACCCCGCCTGGCGAGCAATGGCAACGCTTAGGCAGTTGGTCGCTCGACGGTGCTACCGGTCGCCAGTACGCGCGGCTTTCTGGTGATTTTAACCCGATTCACTTACACCCGCTGTTATCGCGCTGGTTTGGTTTTGATCAGCCGATCATTCATGGCATGTACATGGTGGCTCGCGCACAAGCTGAAATTGAGCGCCATAGCGGCCGCGCTATGCAACGTTTGGATGTTGAGTTTAAACGCCCAGTGGCGTTACCAGCGACGATTTGCTTGTGGCAACAGGCGGAACTAGATGGCGTGCAAGGTGGCTATCAGATCTGTGGCGCTGACGACCACCTGCAACGTTTAGAAGGTCACTTCAAACTATTTGCCTAACGGTTACTCGCGACTTAGTCGCGGGTTCCGGTCAGGTTAATTTCTTCAATGGTATTGGCATCAATATCAGCTTGCTGAAAATAAATATCACGCAATTGCGGCATACTTGAGTACAGCAAGGTCTGATCAATATAGTGATCAGAGGCGGTGTTTGATGACTGAGAATAGCTCAACAAACCCTGTGCTACTGGGCCTTCATCGGTAAACTCCATGGCGAACATCCAGCTTGAACCATAGGTAATATGGTAGCCACCAGCTGCTGCACTTAATGCCGAGCCGCTCAGCAATGGGTAGGTATGGCGCGGTAACAAGGTGCCATCGTTACCCATGTTGCTGCTGAACACGTTGAAACCACCTTCAATGTTGTTCGAACCACCCCAGGGTAATTTTTGTCCTGAGGCTTGACCATTTGGCAAGCTGCGCTCAACAAATTGCACTGAGCCCAGTGTGGCTGCAGGGTCAAGACCGGCATTAGTGATGCGCAATTGCGCGGTAGCAAATTGCTGTAGCACGGTATTATTTGCCGCTAGCGTATTTGGCGTGGTGGTTGGCTGTGCTGGGTCAAACGGCACCTGCCACTGGCGATTACGATTAAACTCGCTGGCAAATTCGCGGAACATCATGGCGCCCACTGAGTTTGGATTGTAGAGCCCATCCCAGGCGCCAATCGCGTCACAACCCGGCTTAATATTGACCTCTGCACCCGAACTCAAAGCGACTGGATTTTCGCCTTGCGCTTGGCAGTGTACTAATAGGTCAGCCAACACTTCTTCGGCGAGGAAGTTACGGTTACCCACTAAACGGTCAACCAAATCGGCCAAGGTAAAGCGGCCATCCACTGAGCCGCCTTCAGCCAGCATTTTCTGGCCCATACGCGAGCGCAGTGATTGCTGGTTACCCACGCGGCCGTACAGTGGCGATACCCCAGTGATAGGCGCATTCGGGTTACTTAACCAAAAGCTGTCGTTGGAGTTTTGCACAAAGTCGGTACGATCAAGTTTCGGCGCTTGAGCAAATGGCACTCGGCCATCAGGCAAGAAACGGCGCTCATCACCGGGGAAGATCGGCAAGCCGGCCTGCGTAGTGATGCCTTGATATAGCGGGTTAGCCGCCCAATCAGCTAGCTCCTGCGCACCAATGTTAGGTACTGATGAGCCGTCCACATAAAAGGCGTTACCGTCTTTATCCACCGCCATAGCGTTGTTGAAGATAATGCCACCGGCATGGTCCTCAAACGCTTGCTTGTATTCATTGATGTCGCCGGCGATATTGAGTTTGAACCAATGGTCCAGCACCTCAAAATTGGGTAAGTTGGCATCATGCAATGCGTAGGCCGCTTGACCACCGGTGAAATCGGTTCCCCACGGCAGCGCATTCGGCACCACAATGATTGGCCCAAACTCAGAGTGATAACTGCGACGTTGCAGCAAAGCACTTGAGTTAGCACCGGTACGCACCTCAATTTCATGCTCTTTACGGGTCATCGCAACCGGTTCGCCGTCCAGCATGTAATGGGTTGAGCTATCTGGCGCTAGCGTCAAACGGTGAATGGTGAAACGTGATGCGGTTGAGAAGGTATGGGTCCAGGCCACATTTTCGTTAAAGCCAATGTTCACAATACCTGGCATGCCTGACAACGAACCGCCCACCACCTTGAGATGGCCTGGCACTTCAATGCCAAACTGCCAAAAACGCTGATTACCTGAGTGCGGGAAGTGTGGGTTGGCAATTAGCATGCCTTGCCCGTTGGCACTCAAATCAGAGCCGATGGCCCAGCCATTTGATCCGGATTCAGTTGGGTTGGTGTCAATTTTATCGGGAATTTCGATAGCCAGATCAGACAGCTGCAAGGCCTCACCGGTGGCTTTATTGGTGGCAGCAGCTTGTTGCCCCGGCGGGATGGCTAGGAATAGTGGGCCAGTAAAGTTCGCCGCACCGGGCAACAGCGCCACGCCCTGTGCATAGGTCACCATATCGATTGGCGTGATCGGCTGCACCCACGGTTGATTGGCACAGGCGGGGTCGATATTTGCGACTCCGGTATCGGCTAAGTAGCGGTTATAACCAGCCACATAGCCAGTCACTACAGCTTGCGATTCTTCGCTGATTTGCGCAAAGCCAAGCTCTGCATTGGCACGAATACCCAGTGCTAAATAGCCAAAGTCGTTCAGTAAGTTATCTGAATCGCCTGAACCCGGTACACGGTCAGGGCCAAAATATTTCGACCGTTGCGAGTTAAATTTCACAATTTGGTCGGCCAAAATACAAATATTGTCACGAGCAAACGCATAACCCACACCGAAGCCGAGACTTTCCATGTTGTTGGCGGTGACATAAGGCACGCCGTAGTCGGTCCACTGAATGGTAGCGTCGAGCGCACCATTGGGAGCAAAGGCTACTAAGCCGGCTGGCGGTGGCGGTGGCGGCGGTGGGGTGACCCCAGTTTGCTCATCATTATCGCTGCCATCACAGCCAGCCAGCACCAAAGCGGTTGCTGCGGCAACGAGACTTACCTGCAGTGAGCGCTTAAACGAACGTTGTTCTGTCATAACTTCACCTGTTTATTGTTTGTTTTTATTTGCAATTATGTTTGCAAACTATATTGAGTATGGTCTCAAGCGTGGATACGGGCAAGGTCATTGAACTGATCAGAACCACGCTTCATCGACTAGTAGCCTATAAAGGCTTCTTGCGCATCGATTTGATATCGCTGCGCTGCTTTTTATGCTGAACACGGCGCTCTTTGCTGGCTTTGGTTGGGCGCGTAGCAATGCGCCGTTTGCGAGTAATGGTCACACTTTTCAGCAACTCAATAAATTGCGCTAGTGCGCTCTCACGATTGGTTAATTGGCTGCGTGATTCTTGGCATTTAATGATGATTTTACCGCTTTGGGTGATGCGGTGGTCGGCCTTCGTCAACAGCCGTTGCTGATACAATTCAGGCAAACTAGAAGCGCGAATATCAAAGATTAATTGTGCAGCAGTAGAGACCTTATTGACGTTCTGACCGCCTGCCCCGCTTGAACGAATAAATTGCCACTCTAGTTCGTTTTCATCAATGCTGAGCTGATCGGTAATCACTAGCTGGGCCATTTAGCTCTGCTCCTCGCCGTCAGCAATCAATCCGCCAACCCGGTCCACACGTTTTTGCACCGTGCGAATAATCACCTCCGGTTTGGCAGCAATCAGAGTGAGCTGTTCGCGGGCACGAGTGACTCCGGTATACAGCAATTCTTTGCTCAGCACCGGGGTATCGTATTCCGGCAGCACGACGAGGGTATGGGTAAATTCTGAGCCCTGTGACTTATGCACGGTCATGGCATAAACCGTCTCATAATGACTTAAGCGACTAGGCAGCAGCCACCGAATGCCTTGGTGTTGATCAAAAAATGCCACCCGCAATGGCGCTTGCTCACTGACCTGAAGGGCAATACCAATATCGCCATTACGCAGATCACTATTGTAGTCGTTGCGCGTCACCATGATCGGGCGGCCATGGTACCAGCTACTGTCTTGCTGTGGGTGTAACCAGCTCTTAATGACCTGATTAAGATGATGCATACCCCATTCACCATGATTGACCGCGGTCAGTACTTGAAACTGGCTGAACTGATGCAATAACGCCCGGGCCCAGTCATCATGGCCCTGACTATCGCCAGTAGCAGGCGCAGCGAGCAATTGCAGAAAGCCCTGCATGCCTTGCTGAACTAATTGCCGCACGCTGGCGCTGTGCCACTGCGGCGGGCTGAGAAAGCGAATATTGGCAAACTGCGGTGCCGACGGTTGGCCACTTTGTTGCTGCTGTAACCATTGGCTCAACCAATCGGTGCGCTGCTGGTTGATTTCTGCAGCCAACTTGCCAATACCCTGTTCGGCATCGAAGCGACGGCTTTCACGCAGCATTACGGTATGCTGATGATACTGCGCACTGGCCAACAGGTTTTGTTGCGGCTGCGCACTTACCGAACTGGGCAGTGGCTGCGCAGTAACCTGTTGCAGCCACTGTACCAGCTCAGCGTTGTAGTTGCCGAGCTCGGCATCGCGGCATAACTGGCCTAAAATTGCACCAGCGCCAACCGAGGCTAATTGGTCTTTATCGCCCAATAAAATCAAACTGGTATGAGCCGGTAACGCATCGAGTAACGCCGCCATCATTTCGATATCGATCATCGATGCTTCATCGACAATCACCACATCGGCAAGCAGTGGATTCGCTGCATTACGTTTAAAGAACCGTGACTGCGGCTGACTGCCCAAGAGCCGATGCAACGTGACCGCACTGGCATCGAGATCAGCGAGGCGACTATCGAATTTGATCATCGCGGCGAGTTCTTTACTGATTGATTCGGTCATGCGCGCGGCGGCCTTTCCGGTCGGCGCCGCCAACTTCACCTGTAACGGCTGATGGCCTTTATGCAGCTGAAATAAGGTTGCTAACAGCCGCACCACGGTATAGGTCTTGCCAGTACCGGGGCCGCCGGTGATGATACTAAAGCCACTGCGCACGGCCATGGCACAAGCCAGCTTCTGCCAGCTGAAACTGGTACCAAACAATTGCTGTAATACCCGCCGTAATTTGTCGCTATCACGTTGCGGCTGACGCTGCATGCGGCGCGCTAAATCGCTCTTGATAGCTTGCTCATAGCGCCAATAGCGGCGTAAATAAAGCCTTTCATGGGCGACCCAAGCGAGTGGCGCATGGTCCGCTTTGCGAGTCGCCTGAGCGCTCGCTAAGGTCTGTTGTAGCTCGACTAGACTCAGCGATGCCATGAGCTGCTGCGGGCGCGGACAAAGCTGCAAACTCTCGGCGCTGGCAAACTCCGGCGGTAACTGTAAGTAGTTATCACTATCGTGGTGCAACAGCGTCACGTCTAAGCACGGGTGGCCACGTCCCAGCTGATGACTGGCTAAACCAGCCAATAGTGCCACCCAGTCAGTATCCTGAGGGCTGTTGCTGGCAATAAATTGGGCAAATTGCACATCGAGAGCTCTGATCCAGCCGTGTTGTTGCCACAGTCGAAGCACTTGCATGGCGTGCATTAGTATTGCTCCTCTGACGGGCTTGGCGAGGTCAACGGCTGGCCCTCGAACAACGCCGATAACTGTTCAATCAACTGCCGCGGCGGACGCTCACAATAGGCCCCAGCGCTGGTGTGCTGATAGCCACGCATAAACAAGTACACCGCCCCACCCACATGCTGATCGTAGTCGTACTGTTCACCTAACCGAGCTTGGAGTAATTTATGCAGTGCCACTAAATAAATCACGTACTGCAAGTCATAGCGGCTGGCTAGCATTTTATCGCGCAGGGCATCGGCATGGTAACTGCTGCTGTCTGGGCCTAAATAATTGGATTTATAATCGAGCACGTAATAACGCCCTTGATGCTCAAATAATAAGTCAATAAAGCCCTTTAACATGCCATTTAGCTGCTTCGGCTGTAATGCCGGACGGCTGCTGCCGGGGTGAATAAAGCGCCCGACCAGCTCATCAATGGCGCGGGTATCCACCTTATCGGCAACAAACCAAAACTCCGGCTCAGCTTGATACCGGCGCAACTGCGCCAAACTCACACGCTGTTGATCGGGAAGGCTAAAATTCAGTGCTAAAAAGTCGTTCAACCAGCTGCTTAAGGTTGCTAAATAGGGCTGCCATTGCGGCGCGGCGCAAACCGTGGCGAGTAACTGCTGTTGCCGTGTTGGCTCCGCGGCCACCACCGCAAAACCCTCAACGGCGGCGGCTTCCAGCAGGTTATGCAACAAGGTGCCAGGCTCTGCGCCTTTGGCGAAACTATGGATGGTATTGGGCGCTGGGTATGCTGCCGATGGGAGCGTGGCCAGGCTATCGGTGCTGTGTTGTTCTTCGAGCAAATTTGCGCTGTCAGCATCATCGACTGCCAGCGCGGTATTATTATAATTTGAGGCACTATAGGTTAGCGCACTGTAACTACTCACCCACCACGGTTCGAACTGATGCTGAGCAGGCATGGCGCAGCTCAGCTCAACAGTGGATTTGGTACCCGCGTAATCGTTATAGCGTTGTACTGTGGTGCTGCTTGCGACGCTTTGCGCCGGTGCCTTACTAAGTGCCAGAAGCTGGTCAATGGTGCTGCCCTTGGCGTTGATTTGGCCACTGGCGAGGTAGCTTAAGGCCGAGGCAGGCCATTCTTTGAAATTGGCCAAGCCAATAAACGTCGCGTATTGTGCGCGGGTGACCGCCACATACAGCTTGCGCAGATCTTCTGCCAGGCGCTCACGGTCGGCTTGTGCATAAGCCTCGCTATCATCCTTGCTGAACACTAACCGCAGCTGGCCGTGCTCATCGTGATAACGCGCCGGTAGCCGCAGGCGGTAATCCGGCCCTTGGCAATAACTCACAAACGGCAAGAATACTAGCGGATACTGCAAGCCCTTAGATTTATGAATAGTGATCACCTGCACCAATTTGCTATCACTTTCTAAGCGCACTTGTTGCTCTTCGCTATCGGTGCGATTGCCATCGCTTTTGCAGGCTTCAATATGTTCATCCAGATAGCGCAGCAGGCCGGCCATACCCTCAACTTGGCGTAACTGTTGTTGCAGTAACTCAGCCAGATGCAAGGCATCGGTGAGCATGCGCTCGCCCTGATCAACATCATCTAGCAACCGCGCTGGTACGGAAAAATCATGGTACAGCCGCTGTAACATGGCTAACACGCCCTGGCGCTGCCAGCACTGGTGATACTGCACAAATTGGTCCGCGCGCTGGTCCCAACTGCGCTCATCTTGTTTCAGTTGTTCAAGTTCCGCCAAGCTTAATTGCACTAACTCGGTGGCCAGTGCCGCACGCAATAACTGTGGATCACGGGGGCTGGCACAGGCGCGCAAAATAATCAGTAAATCTCGGGCTAACGGCCCAGCGAACACCGAGTCGCGGTCAGATAAATACACCGATGGGATCTGCCGTTTACGCAACGCGGCACGGATCACCCGCGCTTCACTACCGCTATTAACTAACACCGCCATGTCAGCCGGTAGCACGCGTTTCAGTTCACCATCGGCATTGACAAAACCGGTATCCCCAGCGTTCAGCAGCGTCGCCATTTGTTCGGCACAATGCTCTGCTAGGCGCTCTAATAAGGTGTCTTTGTTGGCCTTGTCGCTGTCACTATCGGCAAACCATTGCAGTGCAGGAGCCGGCTGGCCGGCGACCTGCCAGTGGCGTTTCAGACCGTGAGCAGCCACCTCAATAAAGGGCACCGGATCGTCCTCCGGTTGTTTGAATAAAAACGCCCCAGCCGGATAATCGTTAGCGGGTAAAAACAGCCCATTACTGGCAGCAACCATGGCCTCAGTCGAACGATAATTCACTGCTAAGGTGTAGTGACGCGGGCTAGTATCACGGCGCGCCTGTAAATAGGTATAAATATCGGCATTACGAAACGAATAGATGGCCTGCTTAGGGTCACCAATCAAGAAGATACCGGTATCCGGATAGGGCTGCGCCAGGCGATAAATGGCATTAAAAATCGCATATTGAGTGGGGTCGGTATCCTGAAACTCATCGATCATGGCGACTGGAAACTGCTGCCGGATCAACTCCGCCAAACGCGCACCATGGCGCCCCTGTAACGCTTGTTGCAAGCGTATCAACATATCATCAAAGCCAATTTCTGCGCGTTGCGCTTGCAGCTCGCCAAAGCGTTGTTGTAACCACCACGCGGCATGTTCAAGCACACCGTTGGCGTAGTCAGGCAGCTGTGTGTAGGCCTGCTGTAATTCAGCTAACTGCTGCCACAGCGGCAATTGCAACAGCGGGTCATCGTGGCGGGGCTGTTTCAATGCAGCAAATAGCCCGTCATGACTTAACCGTGACCATGCCGCTGGCGGTAACACTGGAAGCACCGTGGCCGTCGCTTGTTGCTGGTCAGCAGCAATACTGGTCGCCCACTCACGCAAGGCATAAAACCAAGGCTCTCCCCAGCTGCGGCGAAATTTATTGCCGTTCAGCGCTTTACTCTGCCAATACTGCTCTAACTGTTGCCAAGCCTGCTCCACCCACTGTAACCAGGGTAAGCCGTGAAAATTTTCAATCAGCACTTGTTCAGCCTGCTGATAACGGTCGAGCAGCTGGGTCGGCGTCGGCATTGTCTGCAATGAAGCCGTTGACGAGCTGCTGAGGGTGATCAGTGGACGCAGTTTTTGATACAAGTTGGCCGGGTTTTGTAATAGCTCGAGCAAGCGCTGATAGCGCTGCCATTGGTTCTCAGCGAGCAGTGATACATGGTTACGCCAATAATCGCGGGCCAAACTTAACCATTGTTGCTTACTATCGGTGTTGAGCTGCTGGGTAAATAGGCTGCCGCTGGCAAATGCATGCTCACGGAGCATACGGTTACACCAACCGTGGATGGTATGCACCGCTGCTTCATCCATGGCCTGTGCAGCATCTTCAAGCTGCTGTGCTAACAGCGGCCACTGCTGTTGGTCAGGGTAATCGTCCGCCAATTGCTGCAGTAGTGGATCGGGGTCGGCTAAGTGTCCGCGGAAAAATCGTGCTGCCTCACTTAAGCGCGCCCGAATGCGATCACGCAATTCTTCGGTAGCCGCTTCGGTAAAAGTCACCACCAATAATTCATTGGGCTGCAACGGCCGCCCAAAACGCTGATCAGCACTGCCATGATTAAGCACTAGGCGCACATACAGCGCCGCAATGGTATAGGTTTTGCCGGTCCCCGCACTGGCTTCAATTAAGCGACTATGGTGAAGCGGAAAGCGCAGCGCTTGCAGGGTCTCAATGCTCATTCGCAGCCTCCTCGGCGGCGGCTTGCTCAGCCTGTCGCACCAGCAAAGTGCGATACGCGGCACGCACTAGCGGCCGATACAATTGCTGCGCTAGCTGGTGGTAGTCTGTTTGCGCAACCAACTCGGCATAGCTCGGATAGAAACGCGCCAAATACGGTACATTAAGCCGATGCGGTGGTCTGAAATAACTACCGTCATCGAAGAATTCAGCACTCTTGCTGGCGCCATCGGCGTTGGGCTGCTCGCTGGCAATGAACTCTACGGCTTTGCTGTAATTGCTTTGCCAAGCCTGATAAACCGTTTCAAAATCAACCGCCAACGGCCGTTGATAACCTTGTAGAACCCAGCCCAACAAGCGCTCTAGGTAATCCTGTGCCAGTGCTTTTGCCATCACCGGAAACTCAATACAGCCCGGCATACCAATCACCACCGTATGCGCCGGTTGCGCGCAATTCAGCACCACATGCTGCAACCACTCGAGTAAAACTTTGCCTAACTTGGTGGCCTTTACGTTGCCATCGTCGCTGATCTTGCTGGCAGATACTCGTAACAGTAGCCATTCACCGGCACTATTGGTGCGCACCCCAGTTAGACTATCCTGCAACAGCAATTGCTGCTCTAACTCCGGCACATGCATACTGTGCGTAATGGTTTGTGCTGAGAGTTCGTGCGGAAAGGCCTGCAACCAGTGTTGTAACTGCTGCTGTACCTGTTCTAAATCAGTAAACAGCTGCTTGCTCAATAATACCCCAGCCGCACCGGTCGGCAGTTGCCCTTGTCGTTGTAAATTCTGCAAGCGACTGGTAGCGGCGGCGCGCCAGTCGGTAGCGGTGTCGGTCTGCGTCATCAGGCTAAACAGCTGCTGCAATAACGGCGCCTTTAATTGCCACTGCTGCAAGCCATTGAGTACCAGCGCCTCATCGTCTTGGGCACGCAACTGCTGCTGTTGAAAATATACCGAGAAGCGCTGATTAAACAGCAAGCGTGCTGGCTCGCGTAAAAAATCAGCCAACTGCTTCAAGCTCAGTGGAGTCTCTGGCAGCCACGGGGGTAATTGCGTCGCGGTATCCGCTAGCCATTGTTGGTGTGCGCGCTGCCATTCATGGGCGTAACTGAACAGCTGCTGATGGTGCGGCTGTTGGGTTTGAAAATAATCCGCATGAAAGGGTTGCATACGATGTTCTTGCACTAGGTCATCCGCGCCCCAGCCCAAGCTGAGATGCTCCAATAACTGGCTCAGCAGAACCGATGGCGGGCGCGGGCTGTTATCGCGAATACTGCGCCCCTGCCAACTGAGATAAAATTGCTGTCGCGCTGATAACAGTGCTTCAAGGAATAAATAGCGATCATCATCACGACGAGAACGGTCACCCGGCTGATAATCGCTCGCCATCAAATCGAAGTCGTAGGGCTTTTGACTGCGCGGATAATCGCCGTCGTTCATACCCAATAAGCACACCAGCCGAAACGGAATCGCTCGCATCGGCATCAAGGTGGCAAAATTCACACTGCCGGCTAAAAAGCGTTGCTGTAATTGTGGTTGATCCAGTTGTGCCAGCCAGCTTTCTTGCACCACGGTGCGTGGCAGTGGTTGCTGATAACCGGCGTCATGACAGCATTGGGCAAAGTGTTGTAGCTGCTGTTGTAGCTGCGCTAACAGCAGCACATCAGCATCATCACTGGCGCTAAAAAAGTCAGCTAATAGCTGCTGTAGTAGCTGCAGCCATTGCGCTGCGGTGTACGACTGCTCGAGACGTTGATAGTACTCCTGTAAGCTGTCAAGCAGTTGTGCCAATGCCCCAACCGATGCCGCCTCTAAGCCACCCACTTCGGCAAAGGGTACAATGCCATGCCAAGCCTCATCATCGTGTTCGGGCTGACCAATGGCATAGCCCAATAGCATGCGCTGAAGACCAAAGTGCCACGTATGCAAGCCCTGATTAGCCGCAATACCTAACTGCTGCCGATGCTCGGCGTTGAGGCCCCAACGAACACCAGCGGCGTAGATCCACTGCTGTAACAGCGGCAATTGCTCGGCGCTTAAGCCAAAGCGTTGCTGCAACGCCGGCACTTGCAGCAAGTCGAGTACGTCGCTCATACTCATGCGCCCTTGACGAACGGTGAGTACTTGCTCCAAAGAGATTAACAGCGGATTGCGATTGCGCTGGCCCTGGTCGGCTAAGGTGTATGGAATGTAACGCGGGTCATCGCGGTCAACCCGGCCAAAAACCGCCTCAATATGCGCGGCATAGTCATCGATATTAGGCACCATCACCATAATATCGCGTGGCTTCAAACTGCTATCGGCGGCAAAAGCGGCGAGTAGATGATCATGTAAAATCTCCACTTCGCGCTGAGCGCTGTGGGCGCATTTGACCAATAACGAATCATCTGCACTGTCATAGCGTGGCCAATGCTGCTGGGTTTCGCCTAAATCGCGTAAATTCAGAATATCGTCTTGTAGCTGTTGCAGCAGATTCTGTGGCTCGGGCGATTCAAACAAGTCAAAGTTGAGTTCATTAAAATGCGCAGCCTTCAGCCGCGTTTCATCAAACACATCCAACAACCGAATGTAGTCGCGGCCTTGCTTTCCCCAGGCCGCTAGCAATGGATGACCGCTGACATGCAGCTGTTCTAAGCTGATAGTTGGCGCCATACCCGGTTTAAACGCGCGGCGCTTTTCAACAATATCAGCCCAGTGATATTGGCTGGGGTTATGCACACACAGCACCACCTGACAGCAGCCTTTGAGAGCATCAAGTAATTGCAGAATTTGCTGCGGTAAGCTGGAGATACCAAAGACTATAATACGTGGCGGTACACCTGCAGGTCGGGTGGCTGGTGTCAGTTGTTGCGCTGCGTCAATAAAGGCTTGATGTAAACTCGCCCGGTTATTCCAGCGCGCCGCACCAACGTCGCCCATAACCACCCGCCACAACGCCGGTTGCCAGGCATTGTCGCCACTGGCTGGATGGTCCTCGCCAGCCGCCCAAGCAGCCAGCCACTGCGGCCGATACATTTGGTACTGGTCGTAAAGGTCGGCCAGGCGTTCTGCCAGTTGGTAGAGTTTGCGCTGATCGGTATCGTCGGCAACATAATCACGCAGTGGTTCAAAGCGCGGGTCGGCCAATTGACTGGGCAATAATCGCATCAGCCGCCAGACCAAGCGGTTTTTATCGAAGGGTGAGCTGGTCGGTAAATCCTGACCGAGTACAGCGCGGTAAAGTTGCCATTGCAAGCGCGCCGGCAGCGTCACCTGCAGCATCGCGGCAATGCCGACCTGTTGGGCCAAATTAATCTTTAACCACTGGGCAATACCATTGGATTGCACCAATACAGTCTCGGTAGCGAGCGGGTCGAGAGGATAGTTCCGTGTGAGACGCACCACCAAATCGGTCAGTTCCTCTAACCTATGGCTGTGCGCAACTATAAATCCTGGGGTTAATTCACTCATTGCTAGTCCTCTCCGTGCATGGCTTCATCCTACCCAAACATGCACGTTCAGACTAGCAACGATTTGCGACAGAATGTGTCGCGTTAAGCTTTCGGCGCGCTAGTTTTTTCCAACACTAACAATTCAGCACCGCGTGGGTGCAGTTGTAACCGCCCATCAGCATCAAAACTAAATTGTTCAACCTCTAAAAGCTGACGTAAAAAGTCGTGTTCAGCCGCCATGACTTCCGTTTCACAGGCCTTGCGGGTAATCGCTAGCGGGTCAAAAGCAAAGATTTCTGGGCTAAGCTGGTAGCTACCGCGAAAATTGTTGCAGCCAGTAAATCCAGTGACCGAGTTGTCGCTACCGAATTGCAGCAGCGGCCGCGTAGCATCGCTAAAATTGCCGACTAACTGCCAGTTGGAGCCGGCGAGTAAGCGCTGACTATCGCCAGCACAGCCGACTAGCTGCTCATCGCCGCGGCTATAGCGTGCTTGGTAAGGATAATAACGCCCGCTCATGCTATCCACACAATGACGCGCTGTCAGTTCCACCGCGTGCCCTTTGGCATCGTGTAGTAGCCATTGGCGTGGCGTGGTATCACGGGTTTCTTGCAGGCTCAATTCGGTACTGCTGAGTTGCCAGCTTGGCTCATTACCGCGAGCCGTAAACTCACTCGGCAGGTGGCCATCTAAAATACATAATGGCAGCGCGTTACCTTGTTGGTTAAAGGTCGCCTCATGGCCTTTGCTCCAAAATTCCACCTGCTGATCGGCACTAACGTAACGGGTACCCGATGCCGCAGAGGTAGCCACTAAGCGAAAGGTAGTGCCATCTTGCAGCACATCGATGGACTCCGAGCCCATGTCGGTCACCATGATAGGTTGTGCACCACAATGATAGACCCATTGCTGCGGTTGCGCTGGCTCGCTGTCACAGCCAGCAACGGTCAAGGCCACAGCTGCGATAGCTAGGCACTGGGCAAAAGCCATTGGTTTAACTTGCATCGTACAAAAACTCCGCTCAAGATGATGACCATAGTCCGGACAATTTACTACGAAGCGAAAAAATTGCCATGAAACAACTGACGTTTACATTACTTTTACTGAGTCTAACACTAGTACCGATCAGCGCTTATGCGCAAGTCTCCGATTCGACCATCACGGATTTATCAACGCTGGAGAATTTTAAACGCGGCAGCGCGCATTTAAGCGCGGCTCAGCCAAGTGCCGAACATCTGCAGTTGTTGGCGCGCCAAGGTGTCACCGCCGTTATTAACTTTCGTGATGATGCACTGCCAGAAGAGGCTAGTTGGGCTACTTCGGCGGGCATGGCCTATTACCATATTCCAGTGAGCGGTGGTGATCAGTTGAGCCGTGAAAATGTCGCGCAGTTAGATCAGGTATTGCGTGCTCTTGACGGCCAGCAGGCACTTTTGCATTGCTCCAGTGGCAATCGTGCAGCCGCGATGCTGACCCTGCATGCCGCCTGGTATCAGGGTGCTGATGCCGAGCAGGCGCTGGCAATAGGCCAGCATCATGGGCTTGACAGCGAGGCTCTATTACAACGCTTGCAGGAGCTGCTCAAACCATAATTTCATGCTAAACTATGGGCGCAATTTTTGACCTCGGATTTGCGATCCGAACCGCCAAAAGGAACAACTGATGTATATTTGCGCCGCACTCTATAAGTTTGTGGAACTCAATGATTTTGCCGAGTACCGCGAGCCACTCTACCAATGTTTAATTGATAACGCCGTCAAAGGCACTCTGCTATTGGCCCGTGAAGGCATTAACGGCACCATTTGTGGCACCCGCGATGGCATAGACCAGGTGCTCACATTTTTGCGCTCACGTCCAGAATTTGCTGATCTCGAGCACAAAGAGTCACCCAGCGCCAGCCAAGCCTTTTACCGCACTAAAGTGAAGCTGAAAAAAGAAATCGTCACTATGGGTGTGGATTGGGTCGACCCGAAAAATATCGTCGGCACCTATGTTGAGGCCAAAGACTGGAACGCGTTGATTCGTGACCCAGAGGTATTACTGATTGATACCCGTAACAATTACGAGTTTGCGGTGGGAACCTTTGAGGGGGCGATCAACCCCTGTACCGACAGCTTCCGGGAATTCCCCGAGTACGTGCAGCAGCACCTAGACCCAAGCAAACACAAAAAAGTCGCAATGTTCTGCACCGGTGGTATTCGTTGTGAAAAATCCACTGCGTATTTAAAACAGCAAGGCTTTGACGAGGTCTATCACCTCAAAGGCGGCATTTTAAAATACCTCGAAGAAATGCCCGAGCAGGACAGTACCTGGCAGGGTGATTGCTTTGTATTTGACCAGCGCGTCACCGTTCGTCATGGCTTAGTGCAAGGTGACTATGATCAGTGTTATGCCTGTCGCATGCCAATCACCGCAGACGAAATGGCTTCAGAGCACTATGTTAAAGGCGTCAGTTGCCCACATTGTCACGATAAAACCAGCGCTGAGCAGAAGGCGCGTTTTGCCGAACGCGAGAAGCAAATCCAGCTCGCCAAACAGCGCGGTGAAGAGCATATTCGCGACGGTAAACTGGAGCAATTTGCCCGTTGAGCGGGTTCAATAGCCTCACCCGATAGTCGCAATCGCCTTAATTTGTTGGTTTTTTGACCTTGAAAATGGGGATAATGTCCCCATATTTAATTCAAACCACAACGACAAGGAGTGCTCTATGCAACAACTTAATGTGATTGGTCTGCAACAGAAGTCGGCTGGCGAGCTCGCGACTAAGCTCAATAAATTGCTAGCCAACTATCAGATCTTCTATATGAACGTGCGTGGCTTTCACTGGAACGTGAAAGGTAAAGAGTTTTTCCAGCTGCATGCCAAGTTTGAAGAAACCTACAATGATCTGCTGATGAAGGTAGACGAAGTGGCAGAACGTATTCTGACCCTTGGTCAGCGTCCACAGCACGCCTATTCAACCTACATTGAAAACAGCGACATTGTTGAAGAGAAAGATGTTCGCGATGGCGCGGCGTGTGTCAAAGCCATTTTGGATAGCTATCAAGTGATCATTAAATTGCAGCGCGAAATCCTCGATATTGCCAATACCGAAGGCGATGAAGGTACCGCAAGCTTGATGAGTGATTACATTAAGGCACAAGAAAAAACTGCCTGGATGCTGAACGCTTATCTTGGTCACTAAACAATTTGTTGTAGCCAATAGCTATTTCTTTGTTATGCTGAGTGGGTAGTAACCAAACCATAACAGTCATAACAAGGAAATACGCGATGAACAAAATGATCGGAATTGTGCTTTTGGTCGCCGGCGCTATCTTGCTGTACTTCGGTTGGGAAGCTTATAACTCAACGGCCTCAGATGTCACCCGAGCGGTCACCGGTGAACCCACCGACAACGCTATGTGGTATTTGATTGGCGGTGCAGCAGCGGTGCTGATTGGCCTCTATGGCACCATTAAAGGCAAGTAATACGCTGAATATATGATCAAGCCCGCCTGGTGCGGGCTTTTTTATACCTGTAGTTACAGCTGCTTTTGCAAATGATGATGCAGCTCGTACCACAGCTGACTAGTCAGTGCTACCAGCGCTAGCCAATCGGCGAGCACGGTGGTATTGACGGTAAAGCCAGCAGCACCCTCGTAGGCATGCAAAAAGGCGCGCATTTGGCTTTCTGAAAGCTGATTCACTTGAATACTGCTGGCCAGATCAAAATAACGCTCGCCCAAGCCTGAATATTCCCAGTCAATGACCAGCGGTTGCGCCGCCACAAACACGTGATGAAAGGCGAGATCGTTGTGACAGAACACCGGGTGACTGCCAAAACTATCAATGAGCTTGCGCTGTTTTTGAAGCCGCCGCTCAAACTGCTTGGCACGGTCGGCATCAAAGCGTGCCAAAGTATCGCAATAGCGTTGCAGCCGATTGCGTAGCGACCAAATAGTGACGTCAATTTGCATACGATGAATGTGGGCGCTGACATCGGCTAAAATTTGTAGTTTAGCGGTCATGCTGAGTTTGGCATGCAACAAATCTGGGCTGGTGATGTACGGCTGTAACAGCAGCCCTTGTACCGGGTCATGATGCAGTACTTGTGGCGCTAGGCCCACTTCAGCCAGTTGCTGTTGTACGCTGACTTCTTGGTTGCGGTCGAGCCCATAAGGGTGGTCAAAACGAAAATGTTTGAGTACATAGGTACCGCTCATTGCCGTCAGTTGATACACATCGTTAGCCACACCACGCAACAACGGTGCCGTTTCGACCACGCCGTGAATCGGTAAATGTTCTAACCACTGCTGCAACATGCGCGTTCCGTTTGTTGTTGTCGTTGCCACTGCCACATGGCGTAGAGTACCAGCAGCAAATAGCCTGCGTATAGCCCACCGGTGGCAACAAATCCTTTACTCGCGTATAGGTACACGTACACCGCATCGATCACCAACCAATACAGCCAATTGGAGAACAGTTTACGGGTGAGTAACCAGGTAGCAAATAGGCTAAATACGGTCGTAAAGCTATCTAACCAAACTGCTTCGGCATCAGTGTAGCGTGTCAATAACAGCGCGACTAGGGTGCTGATGCTAGACATTAGTAGCAACATCAGCGCATGCCAACGCCAACTAAAGCCTGATTGCTGCGCGGCAGGCTGCTGCCCAGCACCATATTGCCATTGCCACCAACCGTAACCGGCGAGCACAACATAAGCCACTTGCAAGCCGGCCTCCATATACAGCCGTGCACTCCACATCAGTTCGGCATAAATGCTGCAACTGACGGCGGCGGCCAACCAACACCACTGCGACTGATGCGCTGCTAGCAGCAAATAGGCTAACGCCAACAGCAGTGCCAGCCCCTCAATGGGACTGGTCTGTGCCAGCTGTTCAATAATCCAAGCCATTTACACTGTCCTTGAGCGCCGGCGCGCGTTTAAAACTGATGCCTAAAGGTAACACCAAAGCGCCGTGGTTCGCCAAATTGTTCATAGGTACGTGAAGCATACTCAATACGCGGGTCGTTACCGAAAAAGAAGCCGCGCACACCATAATCACGGTCGGTCAGATTGCGTGCCCATAGGTCAATTTGCCAATCAGCGAGCTGCCAGGCCAGGCTGGCGTGCAACAGGGTAATCGCTTGGCTTTGGCTGTTATGTGAATCGGAATAATAAAACCGATCTTTACCATCCGCCTGAATGCTAAATAGGAGAGCCTCAGAGACTTGCCATTGTAGCCCAGTATTCAGCGTATAGCTTGGCGCATGGGCCAATTCCCGCCCGCTCATGTCCATGCCATCTTGGGTGATATAGCCTTGCATTTCACTGTCTAGCAAACCCAGGCTGGCAAACCATAACCACTGCTGGTTAAGCTGCTGACGCCACTCTAACTCAAGGCCGTTGACGCGGCCACTGGCGGCATTCTCAATGTAGCCGACAAAAGTTTGTTGCTCATTGATCCAGCCTTTCAGCTGCACATCATCGCGATATTGAGCAAAAGCTGCCACCGTCAATTGCTGAGTTTGCTCCGCGTTAGCCCACTTGTAGCCAACTTCTATACTGCTGAGAAGCTCCGGCGCGAAGGTGGTGCGAGTCTGCAAGAAATCAGTGACATCGGGAAGTTGTTTGTCGATAGCACGGCCAATGGCCTCACCATTCACACCACCGGTTTTATAGCCGCGAGCCAAGGTGGCGTACCACAAAGCGCCATTGTCAGCGAGGTAGGATAGGCTTGCGCGGCCACCCCACATGGTGTCGCTCGGACGCGCTTGAACGGTGTTATTATCGCTATACGGGTTACGGTAATGCTCAACCCGACCCCCCAGGGTGAATTGCCAGTGCCGATCAAGCTGCAGCTCTAGCTCACCATAGATAGCGTTATGGCGGTTGTCATAGTCGCTGGCAAAACTGCCACGCTGTAATTGTTCATCGCGGGCGTAATGATAAAAGCCAACCAGCCAGTCTGTTGGTACGCCAAACCACTGACTTGGCACAGTACTCAACCAGCGCGCCTCAAAAGTGCGGTCGCTACGCTCACGCAGATACTGGTCAAATGACACATATTCCCAACCTGGCGCGATCCCCTCAAACGACCAATCTTCATCAAAACTATAGGTACTGTCGGCGCTGAGCCAACTGCTTGCCAACTGCAGTTCGCTACCCTGCCAGCCACTGTAACTGGCGGCCAGCCGTGCAGCTCGTAAACTTAAGTCATCTTCGCCAGGCTGATCCGACAGCGTTTGCCTGGTATTATCGAGAGAAAATGCGTCATAGCCGTTATCTTGGCGGTAGGCATGCAGGGTAGTACGCAGTTGCCAGTTCTGGCCAATATCGCTAAATACATTCAGTCGTGCCATGCGCTCTGAACGTTGCTGGGTATCATCGCGGCCTAAGAAGGTATTTTCGGTAAAGCCGTCGTCGCGATTTTGAAACACGCTAAAGCGCGCGCTGCCCAAAGCACCGAGGCCACCACCTACGGCCAAGCCACCCTGCCGTAAACCGTAATTACCCGCGCCTAACTGCCACACGCCGCTGCCCTCGCTACTAGGCCGCGTGCTCTCGAGCACCAACATGCCGGCAAGGCCATCGGCACCAAAGCGACCGCTTTGTGGGCCGCGATAGACCTCCACTTGACTGATATCAAACAGCTGAGCGGCTTGGCCTAAGCCACTGTATTGAATACCGTCAATTAACAGCCCCACTGATGGGTTAATCGGGTCAACAAACTGGCTACGCTCGCCAATACCGCGAATTTGAATAAACCGCGCGCGTGAACTGCCAGCGGAAAAATTGACGTTAGGCAAGGCATTCAGCGCATCTTCAAGATGCAGCGCAGCACGTTGCTCAAGCTGCTCAGCATTCAGTGCCGACACGCTAGTGGGGGCCTCATTAATGGCCATGCTACGAAAGGTGCCTTGAATGGTGATACGTTCAACTGCGCGCTCATCAGCGGTGCTGTCAGATTGTGCGTGAGCCAGCGGTATCAGGGTTAAAACAGTGGCGCCGAGGCACCAAGAAATACGTGAGAACATGGATCATTTCCTTTAAAAAAGCTCAGAAATAATCCGGTCGGGCAGGTCTTAAAATGGAGTGTAAGCTACCATCCCTACGCCAGTATTAACCGGATCAGGTGCAAAGGGTTTGCAGTTGCATCTCAGCCGAGACCTATCGGTCGTGGCACCCCTTGGTAATGCCCGCGCAGTATATCAGCTTGCGGGCGGAATAGAAATATTGCTGGGTTTACAGGTACGCGAGGGCATCGCCATACAATTGTGTCAGCGGCAAGCCTTGCGCATGAAAACTATCACGTACCACTCGCACCATGGCAAAGCGGCCAGCGACATACACATCGGCTTCAGCGAGATCAGTTTGTTCCGCCAGTACCGCTAAATGCACCAAGCCTTGCGCGCCGTGCCAACTGTCGCTGGCATGCTCAACCACTGGTCGATAGGAGAAATTGCTGTGCTGCTCGGCTAACTGTATTAGCTGTTGATGCGCATACAGGTCGGCCTCGCTACGCACTCCCCAATACAGCGTAATGGGCTGCGTTTTAGCCGCCGCGAGATGCGACTGTAAAATCGACCAGGTGTACGAGAAGCCAGTACCGCCAGCGACTAAAATCAGCGGCCGCACGCTATCACCACGCCACCATGCCGCACCGAGCGGCGCTTCAATGGTTAAGCGTTGCTGCTGTTGTACCTGCTGAATCACTTCATAGGCATAGGGGTTGTCGGCGGTGGCGCCAATATGTAGCTCAAACTGGTGCTGGCGACCCGCCGCGCTGGCAATCGAAAACGGCCGCTTATCCTGTTCACTCATGACTACCTGCAAATAGCTACCGGCGCGGATAGACAGCGCTTCGGGCAAATCTAAAACCAGCCGATAGACCATCGGGGTAAGTTGTTCACAGACACTCACGTGGCACTGCAGTTGTTTCATGATTGCGGTTTATCCTGACTAAAAATGGCTAATTCATCCCACAACGCGTCAACGCGCTGTTGTACGTTGCTGTCCATGACAATGGGTACGCCCCACTCACGGTCGGTTTCACCCGGCCATTTATTAGTGGCGTCCATTCCCATCTTGGAGCCTAAGCCCGATACCGGCGAAGCGAAATCCAGATAGTCGATCGGGGTATTGGCAATCATCGTAGTGTCGCGCATTGGGTCCATCCGCGTGGTCATGGCCCAAATCACATCTTTCCAATCACGGGCATTAATATCGTCGTCACAGACAATCACAAATTTGGTGTACATAAACTGCCGCAAGAACGACCATACCCCCATCATCACGCGTTTGGCATGGCCCGGATATTGCTTTTTCATGGTGACAATCGCCACGCGATATGAGCAGCCCTCAGGCGGTAGATAGAAATCGCTAATTTCTGGGAATTGCTTTTGCAGCAACGGCACAAACACTTCGTTCAAAGCAACCCCGAGCACCGCTGGCTCATCAGGTGGCCGGCCGGTATAGGTGCTGTGATAAATCGGCTGTTTACGCATAGTGATGTGGGTGACGGTAAATACCGGAAAGTGGTCGACTTCGTTGTAGTAACCGGTATGGTCACCGTAGGGGCCTTCGGGAGCCATTTCACCCGGCGCTAAGTACCCTTCAAGCACAATTTCGGCGTGCGCAGGAACTTGCAGATTGTTGCTGACGCATTGCACCACTTCAGTTTTGCCATCACGCAGTAAGCCGGCAAAAGCGTACTCAGACAAGCTATCGGGAACCGGTGTCACCGCCCCTAAAATGGTAGCCGGGTCTGCACCTAAAGCCACCGATACGGGGAAGTTCTCGCCGGGATGCTGACGTTGCCACTCTTGAAAATCGAGGGCACCGCCGCGATGCGATAACCAGCGCATAATGACTTTGTTCTTGGCTAATAACTGTTGCCGATAGATACCGAGGTTCTGGCGTTCTTTGTGCGGCCCACGGGTAACAGTCAGGCCCCAGGTAATTAATGGCGCCACATCACCTGGCCAACAATGCTGAATCGGCAGTTGGGTCAGGTCCACCGCATCACCGCTGAGCACCACTTCTTGGCACGGTGCTTTTTTCAGCACCTTGGGCGACATGCTCAATACCTTTTTGTAGATCGGTAACAGGTTGAGGGCATCACGAAAGCCTTTCGGCGGCTGCGGTTCTTTCAAAAATGCCAGTAATTGCCCAACCTCGCGCAACGCCGCAACCGATTCTTGCCCCATACCTAATGCCACTCGCTCTGGGGTACCAAATAGGTTGGCCAGCACCGGAATACTGTGGCCTTTGACGTTCTCAAACAGCAATGCCGGGCCGCCAGCCTTTAGCGTGCGATCAGAAATTTCAGTGATTTCAAGATAGGGGTCGATCTCTTGCGGAATACGTTTGAGCTCACCGCGCTGCTCAAGCAGCGCCATGAAATCACGTAGATCAGTATATTTCACCAGCAAAGTCTCACGGCTGCGCAACAGAATCGAGCGCGTTCAGCACATCGGCTGCAAATTCGTGCTCACGGAACGGTGGCTCACCTGCTAGGTCGTAGCCGCGTCTTACTATGACTAAATTACGCGAAGGGATCACAAATAAATATTGCCCACGGTTACCACGCGCAGCAATGGTATCGCTCGGTAAGCCGGGAAAACCCTGATCAAATAGCCACCATTGGGCGCCATAACCGGGAGTAGCTCGGCCAACACTGTTGACCCGTGGCGGTTGCACCGGGGCGGGAGTGCTTATGTAGGCTAGCCAGTTTAGCGGCAGAATTTGTTCGCCCTGCCACTGACCATTTTGCAGGTGCAGGATACCCAAACGCGCTAAATCACGCGCGGTGGTCCACACTTGCGATGAAATGATTAGGTCACCCTGCCAATCGGTCTCTAAAAAAGTGTGTTGCATGCCGAGTTTGTTAATCAGCTGACTAAACACAAACTGTAAATAGGCGTCGGCACTGGCAAACTGTTCACGCAATACTCGGCCCACTAACATGGTGTCGTTGTTAGCATACTTCCAGCGCGCGCCCGGCTGCGCTTCCAGGGCCGCTTCGGTGGCGGTATCACTGACTAAACCGCCGCCCAAATAAACTCGGTCAGTGCGGTTGCCGGCAACTTGACTATCAAGCCCTGAGGCCATATGTAACAGGTGTTCAAGGGTAATTTGCTGGCGTGGGTCAAGGGCTGACGACCAGTTCGCTAAGCCCGCAGGTTGCTGCACGGTGAGCAACTTTTGTTGCACCGCCACACCAATAATACTGGCGCCAATGCTCTTTGCTACTGACCAAGTACGCTGCGAGGTGGTTGGGGTAAAGCCATCGAGATAATGCTCAGCAAGAATCTGCTCAGGGGTGGCCACTAACACCGCTGAAGTGCGTGCGCCGGCACCATAATGTTGACTGAAGGCTTGTGTGATGACTTGGTCCAGTGCTGCATTGCCGCTGCTACTGTTGGGTGCTACCCGAGTTTGCCAGGGTAACCCTGAATCAGCGGCTGGCGCAGATTTAGCCTGGGCCAACAGCGGCAGTTGCTCAATGGCGCTAATATCGGCACCCACTGGCAGTTGCACACAACCAAGCTGCGGCCGCCATACGGCAAAGCGTGGTGGCATGGTGTCGCTGTAACGCACCGCCACAATTTTAGCGGTGTAATCAATCACCGCAGTTGAATCGTTCACCAACGGTTGTAGCTGCGGGTAAATGCCGGTCAGTTCATGCTGTTGGATTTGGTCGAGGGATTTATTCGCATTGAATAGCGCACTGCAGGTAAAACTAGCGCGATAACCGGCCGCGTTGGCCGCCACAGTGGCGGCACTATCTTCGGCTGCGCTGGTGGCACTAAGCATTGCTGCTAGTGCCACACTGATCAGCGTAAAACCACCGAAAGCACGCATGATTAGCTCTTCTGACGCTTCATCATGTCAAAGAACTCATCATTGGTTTTGGTCATCTGTAACTTATCAATGAGGAATTCAATCGCTTCAGTTTCACCCATTGGGTGCACGATTTTACGTAAGATCCACATCTTCTGAAGTTCTTCTGGGGTAGTCAGCAGTTCTTCGCGACGGGTACCTGAACGGTTGATATCAATAGCTGGGAATACCCGTTTTTCGGCAATTTTACGGTTCAAGTGCAGTTCCATGTTACCGGTGCCCTTAAACTCTTCGTAAATCACTTCGTCCATTTTTGAACCGGTATCAATCAGCGCGGTAGCAATAATGGTTAAGCTACCACCTTCTTCGACGTTACGGGCGGCACCAAAGAAGCGCTTTGGTTTATGCAGGGCGTTAGCATCAACACCACCGGTCAGCACTTTACCTGAGCTTGGAATGACGGTGTTGTAGGCGCGGGCTAAACGGGTAATCGAGTCAAGCAAAATCACTACGTCTTTTTTGTGCTCAACTAAGCGCTTGGCTTTTTCAATCACCATTTCGGCCACTTGCACGTGACGGCTGGCTGGCTCATCAAAGGTTGACGCCACCACTTCGCCTTTTACCAAGCGCTGCATTTCGGTCACTTCTTCTGGGCGCTCGTCGATCAGTAACACCATCAGTACGCAGTCAGGGTGGTTATAGGCAATCGATTGGGCAATGTTTTGCAGTAATAAGGTTTTACCGGCTTTGGGCGGTGCGACAATCAAACCACGTTGGCCTTTGCCGATTGGTGAGGCTAAGTCGAGTACTCGTGCGGTGATATCTTCGGTACTACCGTTACCACGTTCCATGCGCAGACGCTCGTCGGCATGCAATGGGGTTAAGTTTTCAAATAAAATCTTGTTACGCGAGTTCTCTGGCTTGTCGTAGTTGACTTCGCGGACCTTCAATAACGCGAAGTAACGCTCGCCTTCTTTCGGCGGGCGAATTTTGCCGGATACGGTATCACCGGTGCGCAAGTTGAAACGGCGAATTTGACTCGGCGACACGTAGATATCGTCAGGACCAGCCAAGTACGAGGAGTCGGCTGAGCGCAAGAAGCCAAAGCCATCTTGCAGAATTTCTAAGGCACCATCACCGTATATATCCTCACCGCTTTTGGCATGCGCCTTCAAGATGGCAAAGATAATGTCTTGTTTACGCGCACGCGCCATAGACTCGAGGCCCATTTCATCGGCGAGTTTGACCAGTTCATTGACTGGAGTATTTTTAAGTTCTGTCAGATTCATGAGGGGTTAATACTTTTTAAGTGACCAATGGATACAAAGGGTTAGGTTGAGAAATCGGTTGGGATTCGATTATTTAGCGGCCGTATGGCTGGCCCCTGATAGACATGCAATGCAGAAAAAGTACCACCGAATACTGAAAACGTCCAGTTTTTCGTCACTTTTTTGCGCAAAACCAATAAATGTAGCCGCACCCAGGGGTGGATGCGGCTCAGTCACCGCTTAAATGTTGCGGTCGATAAACTCAGCCAATTGAGTTTGTGACAACAAGCCAGTGTGGTTCGCTACCAATTCACCGTTTTTGAACAACAACAGCGTTGGGATACCACGGATACCGTATTTCTGTGGCGTTTGGTTGTTGTGGTCAACGTTCAGTTTGGCAATCGTCAACTTGTCACCGTACTGGTCAGCAGTGGCGTTTAAGATTGGCGCGATCATTTTGCACGGACCACACCACTCAGCCCAGAAATCAACCAACACTGGTTTTTCTGAATTTAAAACATCGGCCTCAAAACTTTCATCACTTAGCTGAACAATTTTGTCACTCATGATACTCTCCGCATCGGAATTTGGTTGAAATACTAGTTGGCTCGTAATATGGCCCTATTATTTCTGTTTTTGAATGCTAGCGCAAACTGATATGCTTACCCTATGAGTCAAACACACTTAACAGAGACACGCTTCGCCGATCTCGACCTGCACCCGCAGGTGCTTGCTGCCTTGAATGGCGCGGGCTTTACCCAATGTACGCCAATCCAAGCGCTCAGTTTACCGATTGCGCTAATCGGAAAAGACGTAGCCGGCCAGGCACAAACTGG
Organism: Pseudidiomarina mangrovi; assembly: GCF_003999375.1. Lineage (GTDB taxonomy): Bacteria > Pseudomonadota > Gammaproteobacteria > Enterobacterales > Alteromonadaceae > Pseudidiomarina > Pseudidiomarina mangrovi. The sequence continues at coordinate 163,506 of NZ_RJLC01000005.1, read as the reverse complement.
CACCGGCAAGACCATGGCCTTCTTAGTGGCCACCTTCACCACCTTATTGAATAAGCCGCGGCAAGGCGAGGCACGCTATCCGCGTGCCATCATCATGGCGCCCACCCGTGAGTTGGCGATTCAAATCGCTAACGATGCCGAATTGTTGGCCAATCATTGCGACGTGAAAATTGGCGTGATCTACGGCGGCGAAGGTTACGAGAGCCAGCGCCAACGGCTTGAACAAGGGGTCGATATTTTAATCGGTACCACTGGCCGTTTGATCGATTACTACAAGCAAGGCGTGTACCAACTCGACAAAATTGAAGTGGTGGTACTCGATGAAGCCGACCGTATGTTCGACTTGGGCTTTATTAAAGACATTCGCTACATGCTAGCGAAAATGCCGGCTGCTGGCGAACGCCAAAGTATGTTGTTTTCGGCCACCTTGTCACAACGGGTGCAGGAACTGGCATACGATTACATGAACTCGCCAACCAAGGTTGAAGTGGAGCCGCTGCAAAAGACGGGCGCCCGCATCAGCGAAGAGCTGTTCTATCCGTCTAAGCAAGACAAGATTAAGTTATTGCTGACCCTGATTGAAGAAGAATGGCCAGACAAAGCGATTATTTTTGCCAATACCAAGCATACCTGCGAAAAAGTCTATCAATGGCTTGAAGCCGATGGCCATCGTGTTGGTTTACTGACCGGTGATGTAGCACAGCGCAAACGGCTGAAAATTCTAGACCAATTTACCGAAGGCGAATTGGACTTTTTAGTCGCCACCGATGTTGCGGCGCGCGGTTTGCATATTCCTGAAGTCAGCCACGTATTCAATTACGATTTGCCCGATGATTTTGAAGACTACGTGCACCGTATTGGCCGGACTGGTCGTGCGGGTGCTAGCGGTAAAGCCATTAACTTGGCCTGCGAAGAGTATGTCTACAATTTGCCAGCTATCGAAGAGTACATTGGTCACGCTATTCCGGTGTCTAAGTACGCTCCAGAAGCCTTATTGACTGATTTACGCACACCACGCCATAGCGGTAGTCAAAACCGTCGTGGTGGTCGTGGTGGCCGTCGTACCGGTGGCAATAACCAACGCCGCAGTGGCGGTGGTAACCGACAAGGCTCATCGCGGTAAGCGCAATGGCCAATGCGACGCGTCTGGCAGCAATTGATTTAGGCTCGAATAGCTTTCATTTGCTGCTGGCGCAACGCTTAACCCATGGCGGTTACAAAATTTTGGCGCGCCAGCGCCAAAAAGTGCGCTTAGCTGATGGCCTGCAAGCCAACGGCGAACTCGACCAAGCCGCTATTGATCGCGGTGTTGAATGCCTCAGTGGTTTTCGTAACTACCTCGCCCGCGGTCATGTGCAGCACATTCGCTGTGTTGCTACCGCAGCACTGCGTCAAGCCAGCAACAATGCGGCTGTGATTCAGGCCTTTGAACAAGCTCTTGGGGTTCCCATTGAATTAATTAGCGGCCATACCGAAGCTGAGCTGATCTATCAAGGCGCCACCGCAGCCATGGCCAATTCTGAGCAGGCCATGCTGGTCCTCGACATTGGTGGTGCCAGTACCGAAATGATCGCCGGTAATGGCGTGGTCCCGCATTACCTCGAAAGCCTCAACATGGGTTGTGTGATTTGGCAAAATCGCTATTTTGCCGATGGTGAAATCACTGCCGAGGCCATGCAGCAGGCCACCGCTGCAGCGGCGCAACTAGTCGCGCCGTTGAGCACACAATTTCAGCGCTACCCGTGGCAAACCGTGGTGGGTGCCTCGGGCACCTTCCGGGCGCTTTACGATATTCTGCAACGCGACAACTGCCAAGCCATTGAAGCCGCTTGGCTCGACCATGTGGTGGTGCGCGCACAACAACTTGGCCAGTGTCAGAAACTGGGGCGGCTGGGTATTCGCAAAGACCGCCAAGCGGTGTTTATGGGTGGGCTGGCTATTTTATGCGGAATCATGCAGCACTTGCCGATTACCCGTATTGAATTGGCACAAGGTGCGCTACGCGAGGGTTTGGCGCAGCAACTCGCGCTACGCCCGCTGGTTTAGTTCAACAGTCTAGGCCTGCTGCTTGAGTTTTTGCGCCGCGACTTTAGCAAAATAAGTCAAAATACCATCGGCACCGGCGCGTTTGAAACCCAGTAATGACTCCAAAATCACCTCATCAGTGAGCCAGCCATTGGCTATGGCCGCTTGCATCATGGCGTATTCGCCACTCACTTGGTAGGCAAAGGTTGGCACTTTAAAGGTGTCTTTAACACGCCGTACAATATCCAAATACGGCATGCCCGGCTTCACCATCACCATATCAGCACCCTCATCGATATCGAGAGCTACCTCATGCAGGGCTTCATCACTGTTGGCTGGGTCCATTTGATAGGTTTTTTTGTTGCCGCCTTTGAGATTGCCGGCAGAACCCACGGCATCACGGAACGGCCCATAAAAGGCCGACGCGTACTTGGCTGAATAGGCCATAATCTGCACATTCACAAAGCCGTGCTCCTCGAGTGCTTCGCGAATAGCACCAATACGCCCGTCCATCATGTCTGACGGCGCCACAATATCAGCACCAGCACGAGCATGGCTCAACGCCTGCTTCACCAAGGCTTCAATGGTGATGTCATTTTGCACATAACCGTGCTCATCGATAATGCCGTCTTGGCCATGACTGGTAAACGGATCTAAGGCAATGTCAGTCATCACGCCTAATTCAGGTACAGCCGCCTTAATGGCTCGCACCGCTTGTTGGGCTAAGCCGTTGTCATCCCATGCGGCATCAGCAGTGAGTGATTTATCGTTGGCCGGGGTCACCGGGAACAAAGCCACCACGGGAATACCCAAGGCATACACCTGTTGGCACTCAGCCACTAACAAATCGATAGACAAGCGCTCGACACCCGGCATTGAAGCCACTTGCTGGCGTTGCTGCTGACCTGGTAGCACGAACATTGGATAGATTAAATCGGCTGCAGATAGCTGGTTTTCAGCAACTAAACGACGACTAAAATCGTGTCGACGAAGCCGCCGCAAACGCCGATAGGGGAACTGGCTAGTATGTTGCATGAGTTATCTCACTACTGTGTTAGTCATTGAAATGGCGCTTCAATGCGGGCAAAACGAATTTGGTCGCGACCGGCATTTTTAGCCCGATAAAGCGCATCGTCGGCGGCGCCAATAAAGGCTTCAGGCGTTACTTCGGTAGTCGCCGCATAGTATACCGCGATGCCAATACTGACGGTAATGTGCAATTGCATAGCACGATGTTCAATCGGCATGCTACGGATCACTTCAGCCAGTCGCATGGCTGTCTCACGCGCGCCAGCCTCGTCAGTACCCGGCATTAAAATAGCAAACTCTTCACCACCGTAGCGAAATACCCGATCGCCACCGCGCTGGGTAAAGTTTTGTAGCGACTCAGCTAACTTGATCAGCACCGCATCACCTAGCAAGTGCCCATACTCGTCATTGAGCGCTTTGAAATGGTCTATATCTAACATCATCAGCGTGAGGTCTTGGCCATTACGTTTAGCACGGCGTATCTCACGTGGCAGCTCTTCGTCCATGTAGCCGCGGTTGAATAAGCCGGTTAGCCGATCTTGCTTACTTTTCTTGTCGAGTTCAACGTTGGCGACGTGCAATTGCTCGAGAGCTTGTTCGAGCTCTTGAGTACGCTGCTGCACCATTTGCTCTAACTCACTATTGAGCCGTTGTTCGGCCAATAAGCGATGGCGGCGATCGTCATTAAAACGAATCGCTAGCACCAACGACAGCAGCATAATTTCAATCGCCGAAGCCAGCATAATAGCGTAGCGTTGGATAAAAATTGAATCAAACCAGCCCAAATAACCCAGCGCGTTGCACGATATGGCGAACAGCAAACAACCTAAGGCGAGGGTATAAATTCGCGCGTAGTTCAGACCACGACGCCACAAAATGATACCGGTGAGCATCAGCTGCATACAGCCTACTACCGCGGCCACCAAGACATACGGAATAATGGTGGAGTAGGAAAATAATAAACTCGCTGAAAAAATAATGGCGTAAACACCCTGAGCAATCCGTAACGCGCGATGCAAATTAGGGCTACGTTCGCGGGTGCGCAATACTTGTGCCGCCACTTGGGTCGCAAAGATAAACACTAAGCTGCCAATCATCGTGACTATACGATCTTGTAACCACGGTGAGTCTGGCCACAAGTATTGATAACCAGTGCCATCGAGGCCTGCCAACAACAAGCCAATACTGACGATGTAAGCGGCATAATTTAAAAACGATACGTCACGCGTTACCCCGAAACTGAAACAGTTATACACCGCCATACACAGCAATAAGCCAAAATATAACGCCGTAGCGGCGGCCAAGTATTGCTGCTGTTGATGAAACTCAATCGGCTGCCACAACTGAAACGAGAAGCGCATGGAGCTCTCCGTGCGCACCCGCATATACACCGTCAAGGCCTGCTGATCGGGCAACTCCACAACAAAGTTTTTATGATCAATGGGGCGTTGTTGATAGGGCTGATGATCACCGAGGCGTTGCTCAGCAATCACTCGTCCATTGCGCACAAAGTAAAGCTGCAGGTCATCCAATAACGGATAGCCAATGTGTAGCACACGGTCATGGGTCGCTGCGTTGAATTGCGCGGTGAACCAATGAACTTGCGTGGTGTAACCAAAAGATACTTCGTTATCTGCTACGGTTTGCCAGGCACTTGTCGGTAGCGCCATGACTTTGTCGAGATTCAATGGTTGTTCAGATTCGACCAAATAAGATAACTGCGTGGGTTCGGATTGAGCATAACTGACAGGCACACTGAAGCTGATAATGAAGCTTACCCATACACACCACATCCATGGTCGCAGCACGCTGTTGATCATCGCTATCCTGTCGTGACAAAAAGTTTGGTTGAGTTACGCCATACCTGCTGGGCTAATTCGGCTATGGGTTGCTGCCGCAGCTGCGCAACCTGCTCGGCAATAGCCGGTAAATAACTGGGCACATTACTGCGGGGCCGAGGTCGAATGTTGCGCGGTAGTAAGTATGGTGCATCAGTCTCCAAAATTAAACGATCCGCTGCAATTAATGGCACCGCGCGTTGTAAATCATCACCGCGGCGTTCATCGCACACCCAACCGGTGATACCAATGTAACAATCTAATTGCTGATAGACCGCTAGTTGCTCTGGCCCACCGGTAAAACAATGGGTAAACAACTTGGGAATGTCTGCGGCGTATCGGTTTAATAGCGTGACCTGCTCGGTGAGCGCATCGCGTTCATGTAAATACACCGGTAATTGTCGTTCGGCGGCTAACTGAAGTTGTGCTTCGAATACCTGCAGCTGTGCGCTGCGACTGGAAAAATTGCGATTAAAATCAAGCCCACATTCACCAATAGCACAGACGCTTGGGTGTTGGCTGAATTGCCGCAGTTGGTTGATAAAGTGGCGCGGAGCAGCTTCGGCATCGTGCGGGTGAATACCCACGGTAGCCACTAAGTGCTGTGGAAAGCGCTCACATAACTGCAGGGCGGCGGCGCTGTGTTCTAGGTTGGTCCCTATAACCACCATGCGCACAACACCGGCTTGTTCAGCGCTGGCAATGATTTGCTCGAGGTGTTCGGTGAAACGAGCATTGGTGAGGTTCACCCCGCCATCAAACCATTGCATAGCCAGTATCCTTAATCGATACGCTGCACGCGAATACGACGATTCATGCCCTCACGACCAAGAAAAAAGCTGTCGAGTACGCCACGTTCAATGTAGTACTCGGCATCATCAGGGAGTTGGAAGGTGGCTGACTCGGTTTGTCGCCAGCGCTGACCATTGCTTAGGTCAATCACCCAATAGCCGTATACGTCTTTACTCTTGCCGACAATTTCCACTGCGAGTTTGTCTGGCGCGTCACCACCATCATCGAGGTGCTCACGGCCAAACTTATCTTCAGCGCTGACCACCGGCTGATCGGCTTGCTGCTGTTGCGTAACAACAGGCTTTTTGCCAGCACTCAGCTGATCAAAACAAACCAACCGCTGCAATGGGTTCTCAATCTTCGCACACGCAGCTAATTGCGCGTCGGTTACACTCTGCGCCTGCACTGTCACGCTGAAGAGCGCGGCGACCGCAGTACCACAGATTACACTGCTGATCATTACACGATTTGACATGTTCTGTTCCTGTTCTTAACGGGTTGATGGTGTCTCAGTCGATGGCTTTTGATATAGACCAGCGATCACTAGCCCAAGTTCAAAGAGTAACCACATTGGAATGGCTAGAAGGATCTGTGAGAGCACATCCGGTGGCGTTAAAATCATCCCCACCACGAATGCACCGACTATCACATAAGCACGCTTTTGACGCAATCCCTCGACACTAGCAACACCACTCCAGCACAACAAAATAATCGCCACCGGCGTTTCAAAAGCAATACCAAAGGCAATGAACATGGTTAATACAAAATCAAGATAGCTGGCAATATCCGTAGCAATGGTGACGCCCAGCGGCGCAGTACCAGTGAGAAACGCTAACGCCACCGGTAGCACCAAGACATAAGCAAAGCCAATACCGAGGTAAAACAGCAAGGTGCTCGATACCAGCAAGGGTATGACCAAGCGGCGTTCATGGCGATACAAGCCGGGGGCCAAAAAGCCCCACAGTTGCCATAGTAAATACGGCACCGCGATGACAATAGCGGCCACTAAGGCTAATTTGAATGGAGTTAAAAACGGCGTGGCGACATCAGTGGCAATTAAACTACCGCCAGCTGGCAAACTGGCCAGTAATGGTTCAGCGACATACCGATACAGCTCGTCGGCAAACCAGGCGGTCAGCGCAAAAATCAGCACTACCGCCAGCACACTACGAAGGATGCGACGACGGAGTTCTAACAAATGCTCAAGCAACGAATTCTGACTCATGGCTTGTGGCTATCGTCAGCAGCGGGTTTGGGGTTGGCGTAAGGGCGCTGAACTGCGGCAGCCGCGGCTTTGAGTTCAACGATTGAACGCTGCACGTCAGCCGGTAATTGATCCATATTCAGCTGTTCGGCTTGAGCAAGATGCTCATGCAGCTCTTTAATGCGCAGCTCATGATTAAGCTCGGCGCTCACTTTACTGCCATAGCTTTTCAACCCTTGCATACCGCGCTGCATAGAGCGTAAGGCAGCCGGCAGCCGCTCTGGACCCAACACCAGCAGCCCAATGATGGCAACTAACAGCAGCTCCCAAAAGCCGATATCAAACATACCCGTTATTTATCCTTGGGCTGGTCGCTGTCATCATCATTGACGGATTTTTTAAAACCTTTGATGGCGGCACCTAAATCAGAGCCAATACCCCGTAGCCGTTTGGTCCCGAAAAGCAGCACCACAATCAGCAAAACTAGTAAAATTTGTAACGGTCCAATCGACATGGTTATCCTCGTTTGCTACTTAAAAGTGCGCAGATCACTGCGCCTGCCGCGGCACCGGCGGTTAACCACCAAGGTTGTGCAGCGTTCCATAATAAGGTGGCACTAATCAGCAAGCCGGCAGCACCCACACTATAGCCCACGCGCTGTTTTAATTGCTGTTGCTGGACTATCAGCTGCTGCATGGCGTCACGCTGAAATTGCGCCAACTGCTTTTGACTGTGCAGGTAATCATAAAGCAAGGTGGGCATTTCTGGCAGCTTTTCCGCCCAGTAGGGTGCATTTTCTTTGACCGAGCGCAATACCGCTCGCCAGCCCAGTTGCTCCTGCATCCAGCGCTCTAGGAAGGGTTTGGCGGTTTTCCATAAATCTAATTGCGGGTACAAAGTACGCCCCAAGCCCTCGACATAAAGTAAGGTTTTTTGCAGCAACACTAATTGTGGCTGCACTTCCATCTCAAAGCGGCGCGCGGTGTTAAATAAATTCACCAACACATGGCCAAAGGAGATATCCGCTAGTGGCTTATTGAAAATCGGCTCACACACGGTACGAATGGCGGACTCGAATTCTTCAACGTTAATGTGTGCCGGAACCCAGCCCGAATCGATGTGCAGTTCCGCCACTTTGCGATAGTCACGATTGAAAAAAGCCAGAAAGTTCTCGGCTAAATAACGTTTATCTTCGCGGTTTAAGGTGCCAACGATGCCAAAATCAATGCCTAAATACGATGGATCATGGGGGTTGTGGCGGGATACGAAAATATTGCCCGGGTGCATATCAGCATGAAAAAAGCTGTCACGAAACACTTGGGTGAAGAACACTTCCACTCCGCGTTCGGCAAGCTTTTCCATGTTCACATTCATGGCCTGCAGCGTGGCGACATCGCTCACTGGAATACCATCAATACGCTCCATCACCATCACCGATAGCCGCCCGTATTCGGTATACACCTTAGGAATATACAGCAATGGCGAGTTTTCGAAGTTGCGCTTCAACTGCATGGCATTGGCGGCTTCACGCAGCAAATCCAGCTCATCGAGTAGCGTTTTGCGATACTCTTTGACTACTTCACGCGGCTTTAGGCGGCGACCATCGGGTAAATGTTTCGCCAACACCTGCGCCAAGGTATCCATCAGTTCCAGGTCAGCATCAATGGCTTTGCGAATATCTGGACGAATGACTTTAATGACAATTTCTTGCCCAGCATCGTCGCCATGGCGCAGCCGCGCAGTATGCACTTGAGCAATCGATGCCGATGCTAACGGGGTTTGTGCAAAGTCACTGAACAGCTCATCAATGCTGTTGATTTCTAGTGCCTGCTCTATCAACGCTTGCGCTTGCGCACCCGGAAACGGTTTGACTCGGTCTTGCAGTTTGGCTAATTCATTGGCAATGTCGGGGGGCAGCAGATCGCGTCGAGTGGATAGCATCTGTCCAAACTTAATCCACACCGGACCGAGCGATTCCAAGGCCAAGCGCAAGCGTACACCGGCACTTTTGTCAGCATGCTTATTCGGCAGCCAAAACAAGACATGGCGGCCAATGCGCACTGACCAAGGCAGCCATTTTGCCGGAATCAATTGGTCGAGGCCATAATTCAAAAAGGTCTTGGTGATTGTATACAAACGCCCTAAACGCATTAGCCTTTCCACCCTGATAACTGCCGTTCCAGCCGATCAACGTGCGCTCTCAACACCTGCACGTCACTGCGAAATAGCGAAAATTCTGCCGCACTTGGCAGTAATTGCTGTTCTTCAATTAAGGCATCACGTAGCCATTGCTGCTGATCGCGACGCTGCTGTTGTAACCACTGCTGGCTGCGCTGCCAGGCCTGAATAATCAACTGAGCGGGCACATCGCCTAAGCGCTGCGATAAGTGCTCTGGCCAATCAATATCAAGTTCAGCAAACAGCTTGCTAAGCGCTTGCGCTAGCATCGGGTCGCCGTCAATGTCTAATAGATCGGCTTTGATCAGCCGGGTAATATTGGCCGCTTCACGTAATTCCGGCAGGACCGCCAAGCGGGTACGAATGGCGCAATCAACCGGCTCTTGATCCAGCCAGCTCAACCACACGCCTTGCTCACTAACACTCACGGTCAGTGGCTGGGCAATGTCATCTAGGGTCACCCGCAAGCGTTTACCGGCCAGTTTCTGCAGCCGCGGTTGCGACGCTGGATCAAGGCGTAACAGCTGATTTAATAAGCTTTCCAGCAAGCTGGTTGGCAGCATAGCCCAGAGCATTAGAATTTATACCCACGATGCATGGCAACAATGCCACCGGTCAGATTGTGATAGCTGACCTCGGCATAACCGGCCTGCTCCATCATGCCCTTCAAGGTGTCTTGATCAGGATGCATTCGAATCGATTCAGCTAAATACTGATAGCTGTCGGCGTCACCAGCCACCAACTGGCCCATTTTTGGCAAGACATTAAAGGAATAGAAATCGTACGCTTGTGACAACAGCGGCGGCTGCGGTTTAGAGAACTCCAACACCAGCAAACGACCACCCGGCTTCAACACCCGGAACATTGATTCTAAGGCTTTTTGTTTATCGGTAACATTACGTAGACCAAAAGCAATGGTGATGATGTCAAAACTGTCATCGGCAAACGGCAGTTCTTCAGCGTTTGCCTGCACATAACGCACGTTGCCGACAATTCCACGATTACGCAGCTTATCGCGGCCGACTTCCAGCATGGCAGCATTGATATCAGCCAGCACCACTTCACCGGTTGGCCCCACCCGCCGTGAAAATTGCTCGGTGAGATCACCAGTGCCACCGGCAATATCTAACACCCGCATACCGCTACGCACGCCGCTACAGTCAATGGTGTAGCGCTTCCATAAACGGTGAATACCGAATGACATCAAATCGTTCATCAGGTCATATTTTTGCGCCACCGACTGGAACACATTGGCCACCAGTTTCTGCTTATCGGCCTTAGCCACTTGTTGATAGCCAAAATCGATGGTGTCTTGCTGCTTATCGTTCATGCTAGTGCCTATATGTGGACGGGCGGGCTGAGTTTCACTCTGCCGCAAATGCCCGTTAGTGTACTACGAAATCATGCTTGGGCGTAGTGATCGCGGCGCGGTAACCAGCGCTCAATCAACGCATCAGCAGTACTCGGATAGTGCTGCCAAATTTGCCCAGCGAGCTCTTGCACCTGCACTAATAAGTGGCTGTGCTTGATAATATCGGCGACCTTCATGTCGGTCAGGCCGGTTTGCTTTTGCCCTAATAATTCGCCGGGCCCACGTAACTCTAAATCGCGCTGGGCAATCACAAAGCCATCATTGCTATCGCGCAGCACCGCCAAGCGTTGACTGGCATTTTTTGACAACGGCGCGTGATACAACAGCACACAATGGCTGGCCACCGCGCCACGCCCCACCCGACCGCGCAACTGATGTAATTGTGCCAAACCCAGGCGTTCTGGGTTTTCAATAATCATTAGGCTGGCATTGGGTACATCAACACCCACCTCGATCACCGTGGTGGCTACCAATAAATCCAGTTCATGGCCTTTGAAAGCCTGCATGACGGCTTCTTTTTCGGCGCTCTTCAGACGCCCATGCACCAAACCAATACGCAAATCAGGCAGCTGTTCGGCCAGCAAGGTCGCGGTATCTTCTGCGGCTTGGCATTGCAGTGCTTCTGATTCTTCAATCAAGGTACATACCCAATACGCTTGACGCTGCTGTTCGGTGCACACTTGGCGCACACGGTCTATCACTTGGTCACGGCGGGTATCAGGAATCGCCACCGTGGTAACCGGGGTGCGACCCGGCGGTAGCTCGTCAATAATAGAGGTGGCTAAATCGGCGTAGGCGGTCATGGCTAAGGTACGCGGTATAGGTGTGGCGGTCATAATCAGTTGATGCGGCTGGTAGCCCTGATCAACGCCTTTCTGACGCAATTCAAGGCGCTGATGCACGCCAAAGCGATGCTGCTCATCAATAATCACTAAGGCCAGTTGCTGATACTGCACCTCGCTTTGGAACAGGGCATGAGTACCCACCACCAGCTGCGCGCTACCATCGGCAATTGCTGCCAAATTCTGTTGCCGCTCTTGGGCTTTTTGTTTACCGGCCAGCCAACCCACGCCAATGCCGAGCGGCTGCAGCCACTGGCGAAAAGTCAGCGCATGTTGTTCGGCGAGTATTTCAGTTGGTGCCATCAGTGCCACTTGGTAGCCCTGCCCGATAGCCGTTAGCGCGGTTAATGCAGCCACTAAGGTTTTGCCCGAACCCACGTCACCTTGCACCAAGCGCATCATCGGCATCGGCTGCGCTAAATCAGCCTGAATTTCTGCCACTACACGGCGCTGAGCAGCGGTGGGCTGAAACGGTAATTGACTCAGAAACTGCTGCTGCAACGCGCTATTGATGGGTAACGGTCGAGCGTGATGCGCTTGTTTGATTGCCCGCAGTTTAAGCAGGCTCAATTGGTGCGCCAGCAATTCTTCGCTAGCTAGCCGCAACTGAGCTGGATGCACACCATCGGTGAGTTGCTGCAAACTGACATCCACCGGCGGCCGATGTAGGGTGCGAATGGCATCGGCCAAACTAAGCTGGCCGGGTTGCAGACTGCTCGGTAGTAATTCCGGTAATGAATGGTCGGTAAGATAACTCAGTGCTTGCTCACTGAGTTTTCGCAACGTGGCTTGCTGCACGCCATCGGTGGCTGGGTATACCGGGGTTAACGTGTCGTCGGCAAGCACCGGGTGGGCATCATCAATGAGTTTGTATTCCGGATGAATCATATCCGGACCTTGCAAACCACGCCGCACCTCACCAAACAGTTGCAGCCGCGTACCGGCGACAAATTGCTTTAATTGCGCCGCGCTGAATTGGAAAAATACTAAATTGAGTTGGCCACTGCCATCACGCACCTTGCAGCGCAGCATGCGCCGTTTGCCATACACCACATCAGCGCTAACCACCTCCGCCACTACGGTGGCGCTGCTACCGGGTAATAACGCCGCAATCGGGTATATGCGCGAGCGGTCTTCGTAGCGCAACGGCAGATGCAGCAACACATCTTGCACATTTTGCAAGCCCAGCTTGGCTAAGCGCTCCTGCAACTTAGGCCCAATTCCTTTTAACGCACTCAACGGGATACGGTGTAATCCGGATGAGTGGTTTTGGCTGGCGTTTGGCCGCATAATAACCCGACTCACATCATTGCAACGATTCACATAAGGGCCAGTATAACCACATGCGCGCGTTATCCATAGCCTTTCACCATGCTGATTTTTACCTGCTCAACAAGCCCGCAGGGGCACCTATGCATGCCAACGAACAGGAACTTAGTGTGGTGCATCAACTGGCCGCACAAACCGGTGAAACGCTGTTCCCGGTGCATCGTCTCGACACCCCGACCTCGGGCGCACTGCTGATTGCCCGCAATGCTGCGGCTGCCGCCGAACTCAGCCAATTATTTGCGCAACGCCAAATCAGTAAAACCTATATTGCCATTGCCGCCGGCAAACCAAAAAAGAAGCAAGGGCTCATCAGTGGCGATATGGATAATGTCCGCCGCGGTAACTGGCGACTGCTGCACAGCCAAAACAATCCAGCGCAAACACGCTTTTTCAGCTATTCGCTCAAACCCGGCTATCGCTATTACCTGTTGCACCCATTGACCGGCCGCACCCATCAACTGCGGGTGGCACTAAAAAGCCTCGGCACGCCGATAGTCGGTGACCAACGCTACGGCGGCGAGGCCCATGAGTATTTGCACTTGCATGCCTGGAAGCTCAGCTTTAGCTATCAACAACAGGCGTTTTCGTTGCAGGTTGATATTCCGAACTATGGTCTATTCAACGACTTACCCACTATCGACTAAGGGCTACTAGTAAATCGCGCCACTTTTGGCATACTCAATACACCATTTGGTCATCATTGATTGTGTCAGAGAGGTTCGTGCTATGTTCCGTCTTGCTGCTATTCCGGTCGCTATGCTGTTAAGCATGGCGGCTAGTTCGTTACCGTTAACCGCGCAAGCGGCTGATAGCCCGTTACAGATTTCTGCTGAGCTAGAGCAAAAAGTTATTGCTTGGCGCCGCGATCTGCATCAACACCCTGAGCTGAGTAACCGCGAATTTCGCACTGCTAAAGTGATTACCGAGCATTTGCAAAGCCTGGGTTTAGAGGTGCAGACCGGCGTCGCTAATACCGGTGTGGTGGCTATTTTAAAAGGCGGTAAACCCGGCCCATTAGTGGCGTTGCGCGCCGACATGGACGCGTTGCCGGTAACCGAGCAAACCGATGTGCCGTTTAAATCAACCGCTATTGGCGAGTACCGTGGCAAAGAAGTTGGCGTTATGCATGCCTGTGGCCATGACTTGCACGTTGCCATGTTGATGGGTGCAGCCGAGCAATTGGTCGCTATCCGCGAGCAAATTCAAGGTAACGTGATGTTTATCTTTCAACCCGCTGAAGAAGGTGCGCCGCCTGAAGAAGGCGTGGCCGGTGCCGAATTGATGTTGCAAGAGGGCTTATTTGCCGAGCAGAAACCCGATGCAGTGTTTGGTATTCACGTGTGGTCAGCCGGCAATACCGGCGTTATTGGTTACCGTGAAGGGCCGTTGATGGCTTCAGCCGATCGCTTTGAGATTCGGGTGAAAGGCCGTCAAACCCATGGCTCAACACCATGGGGTGGGGTTGACCCGATTGTCGCCGCAGCACAAATTATCAATGCCAGCCAAACCATCGTCAGTCGCCATATCAACATCACCAAAGCGCCAGCGGTGTTGAGCTTTGGTATCGTTGAAGGCGGTGTTCGTAACAACATTATCCCTGATGACGTATACCTTGAAGGCACTATTCGTAACTTCGATATGGATAATCGCCAAGCCATTTTCAGCCAGCTCAAAACCACCGCAGAAATGACCGCCAAGGCCAGTGGCGCCGATGCTCATGTGCACATTGACGAAGGCTACCCGGTGACTATTAATAACCCAGACCTGACCCGTAAAATGTTGCCCACCATGCAACGCGTTGCCGGTGCTGATAAGGTGCGGGTGAACCCACTGGTCACTGGCGCCGAAGACTTCTCGTACTTTGCGCTCGAAACGCCGGGCTTATTTGTGTTCCTAGGCATCACCCCAGAAGGGCAAGACCCGGCTAAAGCACCGAGTAACCACTCGCCATTTTTCTATGCTGATGAAGCCGCGCTGAAAACTGGCACTGAGTTGTACGTGAACTGGGTGCTCGACTACCCAGGTCAGTAAGCCGCTGTGCCGGGGCGCCTTGATATGCACGGTCAGACTGTCAGCTGGCAACAGCTGCTTAAGTCTGGCCAACGCATTTTTATTGGCTCCCACGCGGCGGTGCCTCATGCTCTGATCGATGACCTGTTGTGCCATTGTCAGCATCTTCACGATGTTGAAATCGTTCAAGTTGCCGCTTTAGGCGACAATCGTTGGGCGGAGCGCGAATTTACCCAACACTTTAAAGTGAATTCGTTATTTATTGGTGGGTCACAAGTACGCCAGGCGGTTGCTGAGGGGCGCGCTGATTACACGCCATGTTTTATGTCCGATATTCCATCGCTGTTTAGCGAGGATATTTTACCCCTTGATGCCGCCTTGATTATGGTCAGCCCAGCCGATCAACACGGTTATCATTCGCTTGGCGTATCGGTGGATATTGTTGCCGCGGCGCTAAAAGCCGCCAAACTGGTGATCGCCCAAGTCAATCCGCAGATGCCAGTGACCTTCGGCCAAGCCTTTATCCATAAAGGCCAAATTGATGCGTTTTTTCATGCTGAGCAAGAATTACCCGAACTCATAGCGGACCCACCCGATCCTGTTATTGAACGGATTGGTCAATACGTATCGTTGCTCGTTGATGATGGCGCGACTATTCAAATTGGGTTTGGCAATCTCTGTGACGCAGTTCTGAAATATCTGAGTAATCACAAAGATTTAGGCGTACATAGCGAGATGATTACCGACGGTATCATGGCGCTGATGCAAAGCGGCGTGATCAATAATCGTAAAAAAACCTATCATCAGCATAAAGCCGTGACTAGCTTCTGTGTTGGCAGCCGAGCCTTGTACCAGTTCGTTCACAACAATCCGCATATTGGCTTTTACCCGAGTGAGTATGTGAACTCGCCGGCTAATATTGCCCGCAACGACAACATGGTCTCGATTAATAGTGCCATTGAAGTGGATTTAACCGGGCAAGTGGTATCCGATTCGATTGGTCACAGCTTTTATAGCGGTATCGGCGGTCATGTCGATTTTAGTCGCGGCGCCTCAATGAGCCGTGGTGGTAAACCAGTCATAGCACTGCCCTCTACGGCAAAAAATGGCACCATTTCACGGATCGTTCCGCATCTCACTGAAGGCGTTGGCGTGGCCACATCGCGTGCCCATGTGTACTACGTGGTCACTGAATTTGGCGTTGCCTCGCTACGTGGCAAAAGTATCCGCGAGCGGGCGCTGGAATTGATTCGAGTCGCCCACCCGAAGTTTCGCGATCAGTTATTAGCCGAAGTACGACAGCATTACTATGTGCCCAATTATCAGATTGTGAAGGCCACTGAAGTGCCCGAGCTTGGTCATGTTGGTTTTAAAGAAATCATGCTCGACGGTGAAGAATTTGACCTGCGACCGCTAAATCCCAGCGATGAACGACGCCTGCAGGAATTCTTTTATTCGCACACCAAAGAAACCCTACAAATGCGCTACAACTCGGTACCGACACAAATGAGCCGGGAGAAATCCTGTAACTTAGTGGCGGTAGACCAATCGCGAGATTTAGCACTGTGCATCGTCACCCAGAAAGGCTCCATGGTGCGTATTCATGCAGTCGGCCGCTATTATCTGATCGATAGCGACAACAGTTGTGAAGTGGCATTTGTCACCCGTGAAACATCGCAGGGCAAGGGTATGGCGAAGTTGCTCCTTGATGAGATGATCCGTATCGCCAGCCTCCGCGGCTTAAGCTGCATGCGGGCCTATGTGCGCGCTGAAAATAGCAAAATGCTGGCGGTGTTCGAGCGCGCTGGCTTTATTCGTAGCGCCGGCGATGAACCCGGTGAAGTACATCTAAAACTTACCTTACCGAGCAGTTAAGTATGTCGATTACGGTTTTTAGCCATTATTTATGTGGCCTTCATCAAGTGTCTACAATGCATCCCGAGGAGCCCGCGCGGCTCGATGCCATTAACGACCAATTAATTCGATCCGGGCTGGATTACGTGCTCACGCAAAAGGATGCCAGCCCAGCGCAGCGCCATGACCTGTACCGAGTGCACAGCGCAACTTATGTTGATGACCTATTTTTACGTGACGATGAGCCCGAGCCACGTTGGCTTGACCCCGATACCTTGGTCGGTCCTGGCTCGCTAAAAGCCGCCATGTATGCTGCTGGTGCCGGCATCAATGCCGTTGATGAGGTGATGGCAGCGCCGCAGCAACAGGCTTTTTGCAGTATTCGCCCACCAGGCCACCATGCTACCCGTGACCAAGCCATGGGTTTCTGTATTTTCAATAATGTCGCGGTCGCTGCGGCCTACGCCATGCATCGCTATGCTCTCGAACGAGTGGCAATTATTGATTTTGACGTGCATCACGGTAATGGTACCGAAGATATTTTTGCCCACGATGAACGAGTATTGTTTTGTTCCTCGTTTCAGCACCCGCTCTATCCAAACAGCGGTGCGGATAGCATTAGCCCCAATATTATTAATATTCCTTTGCCGGCAGCCACTCGCGGCGCTGAATGGCGGGCGGCTATAAGCGCGCGCTGGCTGCCGGCAATTGACCATTTTCAGCCCGAATTAATCCTCGTGTCGGCCGGTTTCGATGGCCACCTTGAGGATGATATGGCGCAATTTATGCTGGTTGAAGACGACTATCAGTGGGTGGCGCAACAACTCAAGCGCCTGGCTGACCATCATTGTCAGGGGCGCTTGGTCGCGGTCTTAGAAGGGGGCTACGACCACAGTTCTTTGGGCCGTAGCGTGGTGGCTTTTTTAAAGGGTTTGTTGTAGCTGTACCCGAATGACTTTTTTGTCGATTTTGCCAACGCTGGTGCGTGGCACATCGTCGACCACTTGCACAGTATCCGGAATCGCCCATTTTTCGATCACGCCGCTACGAATGAACTGCTGCAAATGCGCGGCTATAGTGTCACGACTCACGCTAGCTCCCGGCTTGGCAACCACCATAGCATGTGGGCGCTCGCCCCACTCTTGATCGGGCAAGCCCACCACCGCCACCAGAGCAATATCAGGGTGCTGGCTGATTAAGTTCTCAATATCGAGCGATGATACCCACTCGCCACCCGTCTTGATCACGTCTTTGATACGGTCGCGAATTTGCAAAGTGTAGCTGCTATCAATGGTGCCCACATCACCGGTGTGTAACCAGCCGTTGGCCCATAACTCTGCACTCTTTTCGGCTTCACCCACATAAGCTTGGGTTAGCCACGGTGTACGCACCACGACCTCGCCCATGGCGTCACCATCGTGCGGTAAGAAGCGTCCATTGCTATCAATAATACGCATATTCACCATCGGCACGGGCTTACCGGCCTTGACTCGAATCGCCACTTGCTCATCGATACTCAGCTTGCCCGCACCAGCAGGTAGCCACGAGGTGCTCAGCAGTGGACAAGTTTCTGACATGCCATAGCCGGTATACACCTGAATGCCGCGCTGCAAGGCACCTTTGGCTAAACCTTCGGTTAAAGCGCTACCACCGATTAAAACTTGCCAGCCGCTAAAATCAATAGCCGCAGCTTTCTCACTGCCAATCACCATTTGCAAGATAGTTGGCACACAGTGCGAAAAGGTGACTTTTTCGGTGAGATACAATTTCACCAGCGCGGCCGGGTCATAACGGCCAGGGTAGACTTGTTTGATACCCAGCATGGTTGCTAAGTACGGCACACCCCAGGCATGTACGTGGAACATCGGGGTAATCGGCATATACACGGTGTCGGAGTGAATCAGCTGCATCTCGCTGTTCATGCTAGTGGTGGCCGCCAAGGTCATGGTGTGCAGCACTAATTGACGATGCGAGAAACACACCCCCTTCGGATTGCCGGTGGTGCCGGTAGTATAAAAGGTGGTCGCAATGGCGTTTTCGTCAAAATCAGCGAAATCAAACTCCGCCAGTGCCCCCGCCATCAGCTGTTCATAATGGCCCAAGGTTGGCAGTGGCGCAGCCTCGGGCTGGTCATGATCAGACAACTGAATGACGCCTTTGACCGTGGTGAGCTGATCGCGAACCTTGGCCAGTAAGGGCAAAAAGTCATCGTGGCACAATACTAAGTCATCTGCGGCATGATTCATGGTGTAGACGATTTGCTCTGGCGCCAAGCGCACGTTGACGGTATGCAGCACCGCACCGAGCATTGGAATAGCAAAGAAACATTCCAGATAGCGTGGGGTATCCCAATCGAGTACCGCCACCACATCACCCGCTTTCACGCCTGCTTCAGTGAGCACATTGGCTAACTTCTGTACGCGCTGATAAAACTCGGCATAACTGTACCGTTGACCGTTATTACCACCGACAATCTCGCGGCCAACACCATAGCGTTGGCTACTCAACAACAGTTGTTTGATTAACAGTGGGTATTGATACGCCTCGTCGGTAGGCGGCATGAGTTTTACAGGCATGATGTTGTTCCTCTTATAATTTTTATTAACGCTTGCGTACTACTTCATACAAGTCGGTGCGGCGGTCCTTTAAATTCATAACCGAGCCTTCATGATGTAAATAGCGCAATTCATCTAAATTCAGATCAGAAAAGATCAATTGCTCAGTATTTGGTGTGGTTTCGGCCAAAATAGCATCGTACGGAAAAGCAAAGTCAGATGGCGAGAATACTGCCGATTGCGCATATTGCACATCTAAGCTCTCCACTTGTGGCAAGTTACCGACTGAGCCACAGGTCACCACATAGCATTCGTTCTCAACCGCCCGGGCCTGAGCACAATGGCGCACACGTAGGTACGAATTGCGCGTATCGGTCCAAAACGGTACAAATAAAATTTCTAATCCTTCGGCAGCCATTAAGCGGCCAAGTTCCGGAAACTCAACGTCATAACAAATTAAAATACCCACGCGCCCAGCATCGGTATCAAATACCTGCACCTGATCGCCGCCTTCTATCACCCAATCGCGCTTTTCGTGAGGCGTCACGTGGATCTTACGTTGCTCTTCAACCGTGCCATCGCGGCGGCACAAATAGGAGACGTTATAAATCACATCGTCTTCGTCCAAAGGCATCGAACCGGTAATGATATTAACGTTATAGCTGACCGCCATCTGCGACATTTCACGCTTGAAGCGCTCGGTATAACCCGCCAAGAAGCGAATTGCGTCCTTTTGCCGACTTTGATCGGTGAGCCCCATCAAGGGCGCATTGAAAAACTCGGGAAATACCGCGAAATCTGATTGGTAGTTGGATACCGCGTCGACAAAGTACTCGACTTGTTTGAGCATTTCCTCCACCGACTCCACCGCCCGCATCTGCCATTGAATAGCACCGACACGCACGTTACGAATACGACTACCCAAAATATTGTCGGACGCCTCGTAGAGAAAGTTATCCCACTCTAATAGGGTGGCAAAACCAGCCGAGCGCTTATCTTCTGGCAAATAACGCCCAAGTAAGCGCTTTACGGTAAAGTCATTAGCGAGCTGGAAGGTCAAAATTGGATCGTAAATTTCACGGCGGTGAACTTGCTCAATGTACTGACCTGGGCTCAGTTCTTCGGCATATTTGTGATAATTGACGATACGCCCACCGGCCAGAATCGCCTTGAGATTGAGCTGTCGACAGAGCTCTTTGCGCGCATCATATAAGCGCCGACCTAAACGATAACCGCGGTAATTCGGGTGAATCAGAACATCGAGGCCGTAGAGCGCATCGCCTTTGCGATCATTGAGGATATTTTGCCGCGCATCCATCAGGTCATCATAGGTGTGGGGGTTGCTAAAGCGCGCGTATTTCACCATCACAGTAAGCGCCACCCCAACCACTTTGCCGTTATCTTCCAGACATAATTGCCCTTCAGGGAAATCCTTAATCAGCCGTTGGATCGTATGTTCTCCCCAAGCGCCGCCAATATCGGGATAGACGTTGTCCATCAGCGCTTTTAATTCAGGGTAATCGTCGCTACGCAAATTGCGCATTTGTAAGTGCAGTTCATCCGGGCTCATAGACATCCTAGCTAGTGACAGGTACAACAGTAGTCTTAGTATGACGATGTGACCAAAATTGGCAACCTTGATGCTTGCGCTCCGAGATCAAGCCATATAAACTTCTGGACGTCCAAATTTAACAGGCAAGGATATTTATGACTCAGCCAGCCAGCGCCAAAGCCCTTTTACCGCTTGCGCTTTTTCTACTGCTATTCCTCGGTACAGGTATTTATTTTCAACTGACTGGTGTTGACTATGCCTTCTATCAACTGGCAAGCCCAGTCGCTATTCTGCCCGCTATCGTGCTAGGTGTGCTGCTGAGCAAGCAAGTGTTTGAAGAGCGTATCAACACCTTTGTAGCGGGTGTGGGCGAGCGCAATATCATTACCATGTGCCTTATTTATCTATTGGCCGGCGGCTTTTCTACGGTAGCAGCTGCAACCGGTGGGGTGGATGCCATGGTAGCGCTGGGGTTGAATATCATACCAGCAAGCTTCATTTTGCCCGGCTTGTTTATTATCGCTGCGGTGGTATCAACGGCTATGGGCACCTCTATGGGAACGCTGGCAGCGTTGTCACCGGTGGCACTGGGTATTGCCGAAGCGGCCAATATTGACTTGGCGTTGATGGCTGGGGTCCTGGTAAGCGGCGCGATGTTCGGCGACAACTTGTCGATTATCTCAGACACCACTATTGCGGCAACGCGCACCCAAGGCTGTGACATGCGCGATAAGTTTAAAGCGAACTTGAAAATCGCTTTACCCGCAGCTCTGCTGACGGTCATTTGGTTGACCACCTACGACACCAGCGCATCCCCGGCCGAGATACCAGCCGCGAATTTATGGTTAAGCGTACCCTATTTCGTCATTATTGCCCTGGCTGTATTAGGCTTGAATGTGTTTGCTGTGCTCAGCCTCGGCATCATTATGGCCGGTGCCTTTGGCATGGCCACGGTCGACTATCAATGGGTCGCATTTAGCCAAGATATCTACAAGGGCTTTACCGGTATGCAGGAAATTTTTCTGCTATCACTGTTGATTGGTGGTTTGTCGGCGTTGATTCGGCAACAGGGTGGCTTACAGTTTCTCGCCAACGGTGTGGCGCGAATTACTAGTGCGCTGTTTCGCCAGCCGCAGCAGCGTGCAGCCTTTGGTATTGTCGGCTTAACCGCGGTGACCAACTTAGCGGTAGCCAATAACACCGTCACCATTTTGTTATCCGGTGAGGTGAGCAAAAATCTCGCTGAAAATGGCAATTTAGCGGCGCGACAAAGTGCTAGCTTGTTAGACATTACCGCGTGTGTGGTGCAAGGCGTACTGCCCTACGGTGCGCAAGCGCTATTGATGGGAGCCAGCTTTGGCTTGTCGCCACTTCAGGTTAGTTTGCATACCGGTTACTGCTTTATTTTGCTGGCCGTCACCTTGGCGGTGATTATCTGGCGCAAACCCTTAGAGGGGCGTGCACCAGCCACTGCCTAGCAGGCGGTTAATGAGTGCTCGGTAGCTCCATAACGCCATCGATTTCAATTTGCGCGCCCTTCGGCAAGCCTTTGACTTCGATGGCAGCACGAGCTGGATACGGGCTGCTGAAAAACTCCGCCATCACTTCATTCACAACGGCAAAGTTGCCCAAATCAGTCAGATAAATTTGCACCTTGACCATATCTTGCAGGCAACCACCAGCTGCTTCACAGACCGCTTTCAGATTGTTGAACACCTGCACTGCTTGGTCACGAAAATTCTCGCTAATAAATTGCATAGTGCTCGGTACTAACGGGATTTGCCCCGACAAGTACACTGTGGTGCCAATTTTAACCGCTTGTGAATAGGTACCAATAGCCGCTGGGGCTTGGTCGGTGTTAATAATGACTTTTGCCATACTGGTTATTTCCTTAAACGCGATACTCGCTGCACATCCGGCATTTTGCGGATATGGCGAATAACATCGGCTAGTTGTTTTCGATCATGAACGGTTAAAGCAATGTCGATGTAGTAAATATTAGCATCGACTTCTTCGGTTTTAAGGCCGTGAATATTACAGCCGGTCAGCGCTATCGCCGAGGTGAGTTTAGCCAGTGCGCCCTGATGGTTCACGATCTCTACCCGTACTTCGGTGATGAATTCAGCTTCTGGTTTGTTATCCCACTGCACCGGGAAATAATGGCCAGGCTCATATTCGTGGCCGCGCACGTTCTTACATTCGCGGCGGTGAATCACCAAGCCCTTGCCTGGGCTGACGTGAGCAATGATGTCATCACCTGGAATTGGGCGACAACACTTGGCAAAGCTCACCAATAAACCATCGGCACCTTTAATCGCCAGCGAGCGTTGATTACCACCAGCGCTATTGCTGTCATCTTTGAGATTGACCAATTCACCCAATAAACGCTTGGCGATGGCAATAGACATCATGTTGCCGAGGCCAATTTCACGCAATAACTGCGGCACCGATTCAATTTTGGTTTCTTTCAATACCCGTTTAAATTCTTTACTTGGGATCTCGTCATAGTTCACTGGCCCCAGTGCCGCGCGCAATAAGCGCTCGCCCAGTTGCTCCGCTTCGCGAGTTTCTTGCCCCTTCAGGTATTGGCGAATTTTGGCACGGGCTTTGGCGGTCACCGCAAAGTTCAGCCAGGCAATATTTGGCCGTGAGCCCGCTGCTGTTTTGATCTCAACAGTTTGCCCGGTCTCCAGCGGTTTACTTAACGAATAAACTTTGTGATTCACCCGCGCGCCAATACAGCTATTGCCAATATCAGTGTGCACGGCATAGGCAAAATCAACCGGCGTGGCACCTTGCGGCAGCTCAATAATGCGCCCTTCAGGGGTAAACACATAGATCTCTTCGGGGAATAGCTCCGATTTCACGTTCTCGATAAATTCAAACGCGTTACCAGTACTTTGTTGCAGCTCGAGTAAGCTTTGCATCCAGCGCCGCGCACGCACTTGTGCAGTGGTGCCGCTACTTTCTTCGGTTTTATACAACCAATGCGCGGCAACACCACGGTCTGCCATTAAATTCATTTCTTCGGTACGAATCTGTACCTCGACCGGAATACCATGCGGGCCTTTTAGTGAGGTATGCAATGACTGGTAACCATTAGATTTCGGAATAGCTATATAGTCTTTAAAGCGTGTCTCGATCGGCTTGTAGAGATTGTGTAACGCGCCTAACACGCGATAACAGGTGTCTACATCGGCAACCACGACGCGAAACGCGTAAATATCCATGACCTGCTCGAACTGCAGCTCTTTGTGCAGCATCTTCTTATAAATACTGTACAGGTGTTTTTCCCGACCAATCACACGAGCCGGTATGCCGTTATCGCTCAGGCGCTTATCAATTTCGATCTCAACCCGTTCAACCAACTCACGACGATTACCACGGGCCTTTTTTACCTGCGATTCGAGTAACCGTGCGCGCCACGGATACATAGCAAAGAAACCATGGTATTCAAGTTCGTCCTTGATATCGTGGATACCAAGTCGATGGGCGAGTGGCGCATAGATTTCAAGGGTTTCGCGGGCAATACGGCGACGCTTTTCAGGGCGTAAATGACCGATGGTGCGCATGTTATGGGTGCGGTCAGCAAGTTTAATCAAAATCACTCGAATATCATGCACCATCGCCATAATCATTTTGCGATAGTTTTCGGTCTGCGCTTCTTCGTGTGAATTAAATTGCAGTTTATCGAGCTTTGACACGCCTTCGACCAACTCAGCCACGGTACCGCCAAATTGTTCAGCCAGGTCTTCTTGGGTAAAGCGGGTGTCCTCAATAACGTCGTGTAACAACGACGCCATGATGGTTTCGTGATCCAAGCGCATGTCGGCAAGGATGCCGGCCACGGCAACTGGATGGGTGATATAGGGTTCGCCGCTATGGCGCTTTTGCGCGCTGTGGGCATCTGCGGCCAAGCGATAGGCCGCAGTAATCTGCTCTACCTGTTCAGCGGGCAGATACTCTGAAACTTTCTGCCGTAAACCTTCGAACAAATACACCCGTGTTACTCAATCCCACGCAAGGCATCAACAGCAGCCAGTTCATCAGCGTCTTGTTGCGCCATTTCAGTACGTTCTTGCGCATCAAGGCGTTTGGCATCAATCAGGCCCTGCTCAATTTCGCGCAATGCTACCACGGTCGCTTTCTCGTTGTTTTTCCATGGCACCAGTGAATCTTTGCCTTGGGTGGCTAATTGCCGCGCACGGCGAGAGGCAACCAATACCAGGTCAAAGCGGTTACCAATGCGATCAACAGCTTCTTCTACAGTTACGCGTGCCATAGTTACTCCAATAAATATCAATTCGGGCGAAAATAAACGGGTCAGGAATTATACGGATTTAGCCGTGATTCGCCAACAGATCTTTGAGTTTAGTCGCATGTCGTGACTGCTGCAATGCCATTCGTTGGCGCTGGGCCAGCACAATGTGCTCAAAATTGGCTAAGCTCGTGGCAAAGTCATCGTTGATCAGCAAATAATCAAACTCATGATAATGCGACATTTCATGCTGTGCCTTGGCCATGCGTTGAGCAATCACCGCGTCGCTATCTTGACCACGCAGACGTAAACGCTGCTCCAGCACCGCTAAGCTTGGGGGTAGGATAAAAATTGACTGGGCCGCAGGATACGCATCGCGCACTTGCCGCGCGCCTTGCCAATCGATATCAAGGAACACGTCGATACCTTGCGCCAAGGTTTGCTCAATCACAGTGCGTGAGGTGCCGTAGTAATTACCGAATACTTCAGCCCACTCATAGAACTCATGATTGGCAATTTTTTCTTGAAAGCGCGCCACCGAAATAAAATGATAATGCACACCATCTTGTTCACCGGGGCGAATAGCACGGGTGGTACAAGAGACCGATACTTGCATCGAGCCATCGGCATAGCGATCTAGCAGCGCCTTGATAAGGCTCGACTTGCCGGCACCACTGGGCGCAGCAACAATAAATAGGTTTCCTGGGGTGGTGGCGGTGTTGGTCATGAACAAATTTTTGTCTATGGCTTGCTAATGACGACAAAGCATAGCATGTTGATAGCATTGCTACCACAGGAGAGAGTGTGATGACTACCGGTTGGATTCTAATCATTATTGCGGTAATTGTGCTGGTTTGGGCAATCAGTATCTACAACAATTTGGTGCGCCTGAAAAATCAGTATCAAAATGCCTTTGCGCAAATTGAGGTGCAATTGAAGCGCCGTTACGACCTGATCCCCAATTTAGTGGAAACCGCCAAAGCTTATTTAAAGCATGAAAGCGAAACCCTAGAAGCGGTTGTTGCCGCGCGCAATCAAGCCGCTGGTGCCCTTAAACAAGCTGCGGCCGACCCCTCCAATGCCAGCGCCATGCAAGGTTTAGGCGGTGCAGAATCTGCTTTAGGGTCAGCCTTAGGGCGGCTTAACGTGGTGATGGAAGCCTATCCCGACCTCAAAGCTAACCAGAACATGATGCAAGTATCTGAAGAGCTGACCAGCACCGAAAATCGCGTGGCGTTTTCGCGCCAAGCCTTTAATGATGCTGTGATGAGCTTCAATACCTATCGCCAGTCGTTCCCACCGGTGATGTTTGCGAGCTTTTTTGGTCATCCGAAAGATGCCAGCTTACTGGAATTTGCCGATAGTGCCGAAATTCAAGCCGCACCGAAAGTGCAATTTTAAGGCGCTGACTTGAGCCACTATGGTTAATTTTTTTGAACAACAACAGCAAGCCAAGCGCAATACCACCTTATTAGTGGTGTTGTTTGTACTGGCTGTCAGTCTGATCATTGCCATTGTCACCGCGCTGTCTGCGGTTGCTATGGGCTACCTTAACAGCGATGCGCAAGGCACTTACCAGGTGCAAGTCGGCCCGTTAATTTGGGTGGCTGCCGCCGTCGCCGGTGGAATTGCTCTAGTGATGTTGTTCAAGTGGCAACAACTCAAGCCAGGCGGGCATGTGGTTGCTGAGAGCCTCGGTGGCGTGCGCATCGCCCCAGACACCCAAGACCCATTAGAACGTCGTATTCTCAATGTGGTTGAGGAGATGGCGATAGCGGCAAACATGCCAGTACCTGGCGTATATTTACTGCCCAATGAGGCAGCTATTAATGCTTTTGCCGCGGGCTATGCTACCAATGATGCAGTGATTGGTTTGACCCGCGGTGCCGTGGAGAGCTTTTCACGGGAGCAATTGCAAGCGGTTGTTGCGCACGAATTCAGCCATATTCTGAATGGCGATATGCGCATGAACATTCGCCTTATCGCCGCCTTGGCAGGCATCGTAGCGCTCGCTAAGCTGGGTGAATTGTTATTGCGCAGTGCTCGTTTCAGTGGTCGTCGCAACAGCAAAGAGGTCAACCCGCTGCCGTTTATTGGCTTAGCATTGTTGATTATTGGCTGGATCGGGGTGCTATTTGGCAGCGTCATCAAAGCCGCTGTATCACGCCAGCGTGAATATCTTGCCGATGCCGCCGCGGTGCAATTTACCCGCAACCCCGAGGCGCTATCTGGCGCGCTAAAGCAAATTGGCGCGCGCCAACACGGCAGTCGTCTACAGCACAAAAATAGCAGCGAAGCCGCACATTTATTTTTCGGTAACGCCGTATCAAGTTGGTTCAGTGTTATGGCCACGCACCCGCCGTTGGACAAACGTATTAAACGCATTGAGCCGCGTTGGAATGGCCGTTACCCAGAACCACGCCAAGCCTTTAGTGAAACCGAACAAGCCCACCAAGCAGCACAACCACAACCAAGCGCGCTCAACCGCTTGGCGCTACTGTGGCTGCCAGCCCTGCTACTGGAGCAAGCACGGAGCCCACAACAAGCGCCGCTGCTGGTGCGTGAGCTTTTGGCAACCGCGGCTGCTGATAGCAGCACTGTCGCCAATCAACATCACCTCAATGCCGCGCAATTGTTGGCCTTAGTGGAGCTGTCTGTGCCGGCACTGCGATTAGCCCAAGGTAGCGAAAAAGTATCGTTACTGGCCGATCTGGAGCGCTTGGCGGATAGCCAAAGCTTATTTCACTGGTGCTTATACCAATTGATCGCGCGGCAACTGTTGCCGCCCAAATGGTTTACCAAGCGTATCGATAATCAACAGGCTTTTGATCTGACGGTAGCGGCCATCAGCCAAGCCGATCAAGGCCAGCAGCTTGATTACCAGCAGCTTGAATTAGCTCTCAATACCTGTCGCCACTGGGCGCCCAGCATGAAAGAGAAGATCGTGGCGCGCTGGCTGCAAGTAGCGAAACACGACCAGAGTATTTCTGCGGTTGAGCAAAAACTTATCGCCACACTCTGTGCGTGTATCGACGAGCCCTTGCCTGACGCACTTTTGTCCCCATCTAAGTAACCACCGAATACACCCATCCTTGCTACAGCAAGCGATCCAATCCGTCTAGCTCTGCGTAGCTAGTGAACTATTCTCAAGGAGTACCGAATGACCTCTGCTTTATTTCGTCCATTTCAATGTAAAACACTGAAGCTTCGTAACCGTACCGTGATGGCGCCAATGACCCGTAGTTTCTCACCAGGCAACGTGCCGAATGCCGATAACGTGGCCTATTATGCCCGTCGTGCCGCCGGTGAAGTGGGTCTGATCATTACCGAGGGCACCGAAATCAACCATGCGGGCGCTAGTGGCTACCCGAATGTGCCGCATATTTTTGGTGCTGACGCTATGGCCGGTTGGAAAAAAGTGGTTGATGCTGTGCATGCTGAAGGCGGACAGATTATTCCGCAATTATGGCACGTCGGCGCAGTTCGTAAACCAGAGCACGCTGATGCTGCCCCAGCTTACTCACCGTCTGGCTTATTTGCGCCGGGCAAGCACAACGGCGTCAGCATGACCAAGCAGGATATCGATGAAGTGGTTGCTGCCTTTGCCGAATCTGCGCGCTTAGCCAAAGAAGTTGGCTTTGATGGGGTGGAGATTCACGGTGCCCATGGTTACCTCATTGACCAATTTTTATGGGCGGGTACCAACCTGCGTGAGGACGAATATGGTGGCTCGCTGGAAAACCGCGCGCGCTTTGCGGTGGAAGTGATCAAAGCAGTGCGCGCCGCTGTCGGTGAAGACTTTGCCATTGTATTCCGCTTTTCAACTTGGAAACAGCAAGACTACCAAGCCAGCCTCGTGGATGGCCCAGAGCAACTGGCTGAGCTGTTAACATTACTGAGCGATGCTGGGGTGGATGTGTTCCACGCCTCAACGCGGCGTTTTTGGGAGCCAGAATTTCCTGGCTCGGCGTTAAACCTAGCCGGTTGGACACAAAAACTCACCGGTAAACCGACTATCTCGGTCGGTAGTGTCGGTCTGACTGAAGATTTTATGAGTGGCACCTTTATGTCGAAGCAAGAACAGGTGGAAAAATCAGGTCTTGAAGAGCTCAACCAGCGAATGGAAGCTGGCGAATTTGACTTGATTGCCATTGGTCGCGCCTTGCTGCAAGACCCAGATTGGGTGCATAAAGTGCGTGAGGGTCGCGATGACGACCTGCAAGCCTTTAGCAATGCTTCGCTGAAACAGCTGTATTGATAATGGAGTAAACCATGGCGCTACATCGGGTTGGTTTGTATTGGTTCAGTAACGACCTTCGGGTTGCTGACAATCCGTTGCTAGCGCAAGCGGCTAATGAATGCCAACAGCTGATTTGTTTGTATGTGCTGCCGCCCGAATCGCGGCAGCCCAATCGCTATGGTTTACGTGGTTTAGGTGAGCAACGTTGGCGTTTTTTACAAGGCAGTTTGCGTGACCTGCAGCAGCAACTCCAAGCCCGTGGTCAGCAGCTTTTGGTGCTGCAGCAAAACCCCTTGCATAGCTTGGCTGAGCTGATTAGCACCCATGGCATTGAGGCGATTTATTTTGCCCAACACGCTGGCTATTACGAGCGTCGCTACCAACACATTTTGCGCCAGCGCTACCCGTTTATTCATTACAACAGCGCTGCTACCCATACCCTGTTTGACCCCCTACAATTGCCCTTTGACCTTGCCGACTTACCCGATAACTTTTCGAAGTTTCGACGCTTGGTCGAGTCTATCGACTTGCGCGCACGCATTGCTGCCGCAGAGCCAGCTGCCATTGCATTGCCACGCTCGCCGCTGAAAGCTGAGTTAGTGTTGCAGAAATGGCAGCAGTTACCAGCCACCAAAGTCATCGCTGACCACCCGTGGCAGGGCGGCAGTAGTGCGGCACTGCAGCATGTGCAACAGTACTTCGCTAGCAGCGCGCCGCAAACCTATAAAGAAACCCGCAATGCCCTCGATGATTGGTCGTCGTCGACCAAATTCTCAGCCTGGCTCGCTGATGGCTCGTTGTCGGTGCGACAAATCTTGACCGCGCTGACCCAGCATGAACAGCAGCAAGGCGCCAACGACAGCACCTACTGGATTTGGTTTGAACTGCTGTGGCGCGAGTATTTTCAGTGGTATGCCCATGCTCATGGTAAGCGCTTGTTCGCCTTTTCGGGGCTCAAGCAGCGCGGCCCAGCCACCAGTTTTTATCCGGCCCGCTTTCAAAAATGGTGCAGCGGCAATACGCCGTATCCGGTGGTCAACGCCTGCATGCGCCAATTGAATACCACTGGCTATATGTCCAATCGCGGGCGCCAATTGGTGGCCAGTTGTTTAGTGCATGAGCTGGCACTGGATTGGCGCTATGGTGCGGCCTATTTTGAGCAGCAGTTGATTGATTATGACGTTGCCGCTAACTGGGGGAACTGGCAATATCTGGCCGGCGTTGGTGCTGACCCACGTGGCCATCGACGCTTCGATCTGGATAAGCAAACCCGCCAATATGACCCGCAAGGCAGCTTTATTGCCTACTGGGGTAACAGTCAGGCGAGTTTAGTGCTCGATGATTGCGATGCTGCGGACTGGCCTATCAGCTAATGAGTTGCGCGGTGGTGTGGTTTAAGCGTGACTTACGGCTGACCGATCATCTGCCGCTACTCCACGCCATACACAGTGGTCAGCCGTTGCTGCTGATTTACCTAGTTGAACCGTTTCTCCAGCACGACCCACATTATCATCCCCGCCATTGGCAATTTGTCGCTGAAGCTATTACCGATATCAACCAGCAACTGGCGCTGCTTGGCGCTGATGATGCCCGGCTTTGGGTGCTGCACGGTGATGCGATAGAACTATTCTCCACACTGCAGCAGCAACTGGGCATCGCCAGTTTGCATTCCCATCAGGAAATTGGCCTCGCCAACACCTATGCGCGTGACCGCGCCGTACAAGCGTGGTGTCAGCAACATCAGGTGGTTTGGCAGCAACAGCAAAGCGCTGGGGTGATCCGAGGTTTGCGCAATCGCCAGCACTGGGATGAGCGCTGGAAACAGGTGATGCGCAGCAGCATCCAACCAGTGCCGTGGCAGCGCGCTAGCTGGGTATCGGCAACGACAGTGCGCACCGTGCTGGCGAGCTTTTCAGCGCAGCCGCAGCTGCTGGTAAACACCACGCCAATAGCACAACAAGCAGGTGGTAGTGGTGCTGCATGGGCAACCTTGCACGACTTCTTCGACACCCGCGGCAAAAATTACCCGTACCACATTTCCAAACCGCTGCTAAGCCGGCAGAGTTGCTCGCGCATGTCACCGCACCTAGCCTGGGGCACCATCAGTATGCGCGAGTTTTACCAACATTTACTGCGACAATGGCATACCCCTGGCTGGCGTAAAACACTGATTGCCCTTGCCTCACGGTTACACTGGCACTGTCATTTTATGCAGAAGTTTGAGAGTGAATGCGAGATGGAATTCCGCCCAGTGAATCACGCCTATGCGGACTTTCCTTACCGTCAAGATAGCCAAGTAAGTGAGCACTTACATGCATGGAAAGAAGGTCAAACTGGCTATCCCTTAGTCGATGCCTGCATGCGCTGCGTGCGCGCCACTGGCTATCTCAACTTTCGCATGCGGGCCATGTTGGTGAGCTTTTTGTGCCATTTACTGCGTATCGACTGGCGCCTTGGCGTACAACATCTGGCCCAGCAATTTCTTGATTTTGAACCGGGCATTCACTACCCGCAATTTCAGATGCAAGCGAGCGTCACCGGCACCAATACCATCCGTATTTATAACCCCACCAAGCAGGCCCAAGAGCACGACCCTGAGGGTGAATTTATCAAGCAGTGGTGCCCCGAACTGGCTGAAGTGCCAGCACCGCTGATTGCTGAACCATGGCGTATGACCATGATGGAGCAGGCGCTGTATAACTGCCGTATTGGCCACGATTACCCTGCCCCGATCATTGATTTAGCCGTGGCTGCCAAGCAAGCGCGTGACTTACTCTGGGGCTACCGCAAACAACCGGCGGTCAAACAAGACGGCAAACGCATCGTCAGCCGTCATGTTCGGCGCAAATAAAGCCCTTAGCTGTGCGCGAGTGCCTGTGCCAAGTCAGCAATAATATCGTCACTATGCTCAATACCCACCGCCAGGCGAATGGCTTCAGGGCGCACACCAACCGCCTGCTGCTGCTCGGCACTCAATTGCCGATGGGTGGTTGACGCCGGATGACACGCCAACGATTTGGCGTCACCAATATTCACCAAGCGCTTAAAGAGTTTGAGCTGGTCGTAAAAGGCTACACCAGCGGCATAGCCGCCCTCAATACCGAAGGTGAGTAGTGCCGATGGTATACCACCGGTAATAATGGCTTGCGCGCGCTGATAATGCGGATGGCTGGGCAAGCCGGCATAGTTTACCCAACTGACTTTCGGATGTTGCTGCAGATAGTTAGCAACTTTGACCGTATTCTCACAATGCCGGGTGATGCGTAGTTCGAGTGTTTCCAAGCCCTGCAAAATCAGGAACGCGTTGAATGGTGCCAAGGCCGCACCAGTATTACGCAATGCTACTGTGCGGGCTCGCGCAATAAAGGCAGCGGGACCAAAACTAGCGTTATACACAACACCGTGATAGGCCGGCTCAGGCTGACTAAATTGTGGAAATTTGCCGGCATGCTGGGACCAATCAAAGCGGCCGGAATCAACAATGATGCCACCAATGGTGGTGCCATGACCGCCGATATATTTGGTCAATGAATGCACCACAATGTGCGCACCCAAAGCAATTGGCTGACACAATAGCGGTGTTGCCACGGTATTATCGACCACCAGTGGAATTCCCGCCTGTTCAGCTACGGCAGCAAGACCAGGAATATCAGCGACCGTACCCGCTGGGTTGCCAATGGTTTCGCAGTATAACGCTTTGGTGTTGCCATCGACTAAGCGTGCTAATGCTTCGGGTTCATCAGAATCGGCAAAACGCACCTCAATACCAAAGCTCGGCAACATGTGCTTAAACAGCGTGTAGGTACCGCCATAAATATGCGGTGTGGTGACGATATTATCGCCCTGTTTGGCGAGGGTAATCAGCGCATATTCTATGGCCGCCATACCGGAGGCAACGGCGAGCCCGGCAATGCCACCTTCGAGCGCCGCCAACCGCTGCTCTAACACATCATTGGTGGGGTTCATGATGCGCGTGTAAATATTGCCTGGTACGGCAAGATCAAACAGGTCAGCACCATGCTGAGCGCTGTCAAATTCATAAGCAGCGGTTTGATAAATAGGCACCGCAGTTGCTTTGGTGGTTGGGTCGCACTGAAAACCGTGGTGAATGGCTAGTGTGGCAGGATGATAGTGGCTCATGATGGTTACCTCTGTGATCAATAAATGAGTTCAAGAATATCGCTGTGCACGCCAGCAGCGGTTACCTCGCGCCCAGCACCTGGGCCCTGAATAATCAGTGGGTTGTCGGCGTAATGGCGGCTGTAAACAATGAAGTTAGCGGTACCCGGTGGTAAATGGGCATAAGGTGATTGTTGCGTGATAGGTGTTAACTCGGCGCTAGCGACCACGCCATGAGTGTGCTGTTGCACCGCACCTAAATAGCAAAACTGCTGTGCCTGCGGATGCTGGCTAAGGCGCCATTGCTCAAAATGTTGATCAAACAACTCGCGCTGCTGCCAGAATTGCTCCACCGAGCAATGGCGCAGCTGCGGTGGCACTAAATTAGTTATTTGTATGTCGGCTAAGGCCAGCTGCCAATGTGCCTCGCGAGCCAAAATGAGTAGCTTCCGAGCTACATCCATGCCACTGAGATCAAGGCGCGGATCGGGCTCAGTGAGACCGCGTTGTGCGGCCTGCTGCAACCAATCTGACAGACGGTCGCCAGGGCGATAATGCTGAAAAATCCAGCTTAACGAACCGGAAAAATTCCCTTCTAAGCGACGCAATTGATCATGACAGGCAAGTCGCTCTCGAATGGCGCGTTGAATAGGCAAACCCGCGCCCACAGTGGTGTTGTATAACCAACGCTGACCGCTTTGCTGCAGTTGGTGACGCAGCTGCTGATAAAATAGTGGATTACTCGAACCAGCATACTTATTGGCACTGACCACATCGGCACCAGCGGCAAACCAGTTTGGATAATCGCGGCTAATGGTCTTACTGGCGGTTAAATCAAGCACGATGACCTGTTGGCCTTGGTCACGCAGCGCTGCAATAAGCGGCTCGATGGCACCACGAGGCCCCGCCTGCTGCCACCACTGTCGCCATGATTTGGCGCTATGTGGCGCCGCCAATAGAGCACTATGTTGCGAACTATGCATGGAGTGAATGTAGGCATGCGGAGGCAGTTTTTCGGCAAATTGATCCAGCCAAGCACTGGCGATCTGACCAACCCCAACCACAATAATTGCGACCTTAGCCACCGCGTACCTCATGGCTTAAAAATAGCCGTAGCGGCTGACCATAAGTGCCAACACTTTTGATGAAGCCATCGTGCCCATAACTTGAATCAACGCAATGGAGGCCATGGCATTGGGGTAGCAACGAGGCGAACTCATGCAATAGCTCGGGCGGTACCAATTGATCGCTGGTAAAACCGATCAGTAACAGCGGCTGCTTGATCAGCGCTGGCTCCAAGCGATAGGTATCCAGTGCCGGGCCAAATAGCTCAAACAGTTGCCGCGCTCGCAAGGCATCGCCTTGCACCAAGGCCGCACCTTTGCGCTCTATATACTCAACCGCCTGCTGCGGATCAGTGAAGTAATGGTCCATCGCGGCACTGCTACGATAGCTTAACATCGCCAGCGCTCGAGCTAATTGTAAACCCCGTTCACTGCAGCCAGCGGCATCGGCGAGTTGCACCAACTGGCGTTGAAAATGGCGCAACATCACGGCTTGTGCTGGCGGCCGATGGGCAGCGCCAATGATGACTAAGCGCTCGATGGTCAGGCTGGGGTGTTGCGCCAATTCGAGCGCCACTAAGCCACCATAGGAGCCGCCAATAACACCATGCAGGTGAGTTAAACCCAGTTGCTCTAAAGCCTGCGCAATCAGCTGTGCTTGCGCACTGATTGAGCTCGGTGGTGGTTGTACTGATGACTCACCAGTACCACCGGCATAATCCACCGCTAATATGCCGTAATGACTGACATCAACCGCGCTAAACAACTCCTGCCACCAGCCCTGACCATCGCTGCGCCAGACCTCACGACCACCCGATATACCACCAAGCACCAACAACAGCGGACCGTGAGCATTCCCAAATTCGTTGATATAGAGCGTCCCGCCGGGTACGCGACAGACATGGGTAACCGGCTGCTGAACTGTTGTGGACATGCATGAACCTTGAGCTTAGTCGCTAATAGAATGGCGCTACATTAGCGGGCAAAGTAGACTTTGTCAATCTAGACGTTTAGACGGCTATAAAATAGTGACGTGAGCGTTGCAACAGTCGTTGCATATGGGTCCAACTCCAGTTAATTTGACTAAGCTATGGTCAATCCACCATCTATCAACGAGGACCTTCTATCATGCTGTCATTCCGCGCCAGTATCGTGATTCCCGCCCTGTTATTGACTCTCTCAAGTGCTGCTCAAGCAGAGAAAATCGCTTTAGTCGGTGGTCGTCTCATTGATGGCACTGCCGAACTGCCATTACGAAACAGTGTCATTTTGGTCAACAACGGCATCATTGAACAGGTCGGTAGCGTCGGCCAGTTAGCAGTACCAGAGGGCTATCGGGTGGTATCAACCGAGGGGCATGACGTACTGCCTGGGCTGTGGGAGAACCATGCCCATATTCAGCTTACCGGTCATTCCGACTACCGCCATTGGCAAGCCAATTATAGAGACCGTTTTGTTGATGAAGTGATGCCAGCGGCATTGGTGCAATTGTTGTTGGCAGGCGTGACCAGTGTCCGTGATTTAGGCGCACCACTGGAAGACACGCGAATCATTAAACAACGGCTCGCCGAAAAGGTCATCCCCGGACCAACCCTGTATGCCTCTGGCCCGTTTATTCAGTGGCAGGTCGATGACTGGCAGAGCGGTTACCGCTGGGCTGTGCGTAACCAGCAAGATGCGGTGAGTAAAGTGAATCAACTTGCCGATGCTGGTATGGATATCGTCAAACTGATCGACCAAGATGACATGCCTCGTGATGTGGCTGAAGTGATTGTACAGCAAGCACACAAACGCGGCATGAAAGTGGTTGCTCACTCGCATAAACCCGATGAAATTCGTCTGGGTGTAGAAATTGGCGTCGATAACTTTGAACATACCGGTCTCACCACCGCCCCTGGCTACCCCGACGATGTGCTAACCGCTCTGAAAGAGCGCACCGCAACCGGTATTTTCCATGGTTTGATGTTCTGGACGCCTACAGTAGAGGGGCTATGGAGCTACCAAGATACTGTAGCCAACCCCGAGCATCTGGATAATACCTGTTGGCATCGCGGCCTAAAAGCCGACACCATTGCCGATATTCAGCAATCAATTACTAAGCCTGGCCATCTAAGCTATTCGCAATTAGTACCGCTGCGTAAGCCAACGTTAAAACGCAAAATTGAACAACTCAAAGAGGCTGGTGTGGTGATGTTGGTCGGCACCGACGTTGGCATTCCAATGAAGTTTCATTGCCAAACCACCTGGCATGAAATGGCCGTATGGGTTGATGATTTAGACTTTGGTGCGATGGAAACCATTCGTGCAGCAACCTACTGGCCGGCAGTCATGATGGGGGTCCAAGATCGTTATGGTTCAGTAACTCCAGGCAAAGTAGCTGACATTATTGCGGTACGCGGTGACGTGCTGAAATATATGAGTTTAATGCAGCGCGTCGACCTGGTTATGAAAGACGGGGTGATTTATAAACAAGATGGCAAAGTCAACGAACAGCTGTTGCCACCCTCACTTAGACAATAACCACCACTTGGTTGCGACCGTGCTCTTTACCATGGTAGAGGGCGCGGTCAACCCGAATCAGCACATCTTCGAAGCTTTCATCGTGCGGGTCAAACTGACTGACACCTAAGGTGATGGTGATCTGTACCTGCTGGCCGTCAAAATCAAAAACATGGCCGGCAACCGCTTCGCGAATCCGCTCCGCTAGCCGCTCAGCATCAGTAATAGCGGTTCGTGGTAAAAATATAGCAAACTCCTCGCCACCAATGCGCGCCACCACATCAGCACTACGTACTTGCTCGCGCAGAATATCGCTGATGGTGCGTAATACCACATCGCCAATTAAGTGCCCGAAGGTGTCGTTAATACGTTTAAAGAAATCCAAATCAGCACTCAACACGCAACACCGTGTTTGGGTTTCTTGACGCTTACTGCGGGCAAATTGAGTTTCTAAGACCTCGACAAAATAGCGACGGTTGTACAAGCCCGTCAGCGCGTCGGTAATTGATTGAGTGCGTAAGACCAATTCAAGCTCTTTACGCTCAGTGATGTCTTGGATGGTTCCCGTAATGACCTCACTCCCATCAGCCAAAAAGCGCTTTGATGCCCATTCGTGAACCCAACGAACCTCTCCATTAGGCCAAATAATACGGAACTCAACGTCGTGAACACCACGTTTGGCAAGATTCTCTGAAGCCACCTCAACAAGCACATTATCATCGGGATGCATGCAGCGTCTGAACGCCTCAAGGGATAGCTTAAAGGTGGCTTTATCGACACCAACAATCTTGTAAACCAAGTCTGACCATAACAGCGACTGGTCAGCTAAGGAAAATTCCCAATAGCCTAATTGAGCCACCTCTTGTGCTGCCAAGAGCTGACCCTGGCTGCGTTGCAGTTCTATCTCAATCACTTTACGGTCAGTAATATCAACCAGCAAACCATGCCATAACACATTGTTATCGGCATCGCGCTCGGGGACTGCGTGGCCATAAACCCACCGAATAGCGCCGTCTATTCTTACGCGATACTCCAACGCCCAAGGGGTTAATGTACGCGCTGATATCGCAATACTATCCGAAACGGTCTCTAAGTCATCAGCATGAATCGCCTTAAAGACCAAGCTCGCATCGTCTCGCACTGCCTCTGGGGTGACACCATAAATACGTTCGATGCCATCACCGGCATACGGAAAGCGCATGTGCCCATCGCTGCGCATCTCAAACTGATACAGCACGCCGTGCACACTCTTGGCGAGCTTGTCGAGACGTTGGCTCAATTCATTTTCACTACTAATATCCGTCAATGACCCAACATATTCGGTGATCTCGCCGTGTTCGTTGTGTTGCGCGCGCAAGTGGTCATGTACCATCACATAATGGCCGCTTATATGACGCATGCGGTATTGCTCGATCAGATCACCCTGCGAGCCGTGCCGCAACCAGCGCAATACGCGCTGACGCACTTCTTCACGATCAGCATCATGAATGCGCTGCCACTTCGATTCATTACTGCTCGCCAACCATTGTTCTGGGGTGTCACCAAGTACTTCGGTGATTTGCTTTGAGACATAGGTATAGGCGCGACCAGCAGCGTTTGCTTGGGTATAAACTGCGGCCGGTAAACTATCAAGGATAGCGCGCATACGGGCTTTATTGTGGGCGAGACGCTGCTCATTCTCTTTCAATGCGGTGATATCGAAATGCGCACCAGCCAACCATTCCGCCTTACCATCAGCGGTGTAAGTAGCAATGCGTCCGCTATCGCGGATCCAACGCCAGCCGCCATCCTTGTGACGCACGCGCAGGTCGCAGCGGTATTCAGAGGTTTTGCCGGCAAAGTAGTCCGCCAGAGCGGCATCAGAACGAACCAGATCGTCAGGGTGGCACACAGCACGCCATGTGGCTATGGAGATGGGTTCCAGCTCAGCCAAACTGTAACCGAACATTGTGGCCCAAGCTTCATTAAAACGGGTTTCGCCAGTTTGCGCGTTCCACTCCCAGGTGCCCGCACCCGTGCCGTCGATAATTGTTTGTAGACGCGCCAGCTGTGAACCGAGATAATCATCCGTCATAATGAACTAACCTAAAATGCTTTAGCTACAGCTTAATAAACGTTTCGACAATGTAAAGGGTAATTTTATGCCAACGTTTGATATCGTCTCAGAAATCGACAAAGTAGAACTTAAAAACGCTGTTGATAACGCTACCCGCGAAGTCGGCACTCGCTTTGATTTTCGTGGTGTGGAAGCGCGTGTCGAGCTCAAAGAGTTTACCGTCACCTTAACCTCAGAATCTGAATTTCAGGTGCAGCAGCTACAAGACATTTTCAACAATCACTGCGCTAAACGCGGCATTAGTCTTGCCGCCTGTGATATTCCTGACAAGGCCACGCACAGCGGTAAGACCTATAGTCTGGCGATCACCTTCAAAAATGGCATCGATCAAACATTAGCCAAAGATATCGTTAAGCGCATCAAAGATGCCAAATTGAAAGTGCAAGCGGCTATTCAAGGCGAGAAAGTGCGGGTTACCGGTAAAAAACGTGATGACTTGCAAACCGCCATCGCACTGTTGCGCAGTTCTGATATTGAGCAACCGTTGCAGTACGAAAACTTCCGTGACTAATGCTTGCCCGCTGTGCGGTCATGGCCAGACAGCGTTATTTCATACCCTCGCACATGGCGCTCAACAAGGGCGCCAATTCTGGCTTTGCCCAGTCTGCGCGCTAGTTCATGTACCACGACAATTCCAGCTCAGCGAAGCCGCTGAAGCAGCGTTTTACCAAACCCATGAGAATAATCCCGAAGACCCGGGTTATCGGGGCTTTTTAAACCGTGCAGCGCAACCTTTATTGGAGCGTTTAAAGCCAGCATCAGTAGGCTTAGATTTTGGCTGTGGCCCGGCACCGACACTCTCACGCATGCTGGCTGAGCACGGTCATCAGTGTGCCGACTATGATTACTATTTTTCTCGTGAACTGCAGCTGCTGGAACAGCAGTATGATTTTATTACCTGCACTGAGGTGATTGAACATATCAGTCAGCCAGCCGAAGTGTTTGCCCGCTGGCTGCGCTGTCTGAAACCAGGCGGCCTGTTGGTGGTAATGACACAATTATGGCTCAGCCAACAACGCTTTAGTCAGTGGAACTATCGCAACGACCCTACTCATATCGCCTTTTATCATGCTGATAGTTGGCGCTGGGTAGCCCAACAGTGGCCACTCGATATCTGCTATCAACAGCGCGATGTAGTTATATTTCAACGCAAAATCGACTAGCATAGAGCTAGCCAAGCAATAGGAACCAGCCCATGTCGTCTCGCACCGCACCACAATGGCAAGCTCGCCGCTCCGGAGAGTCACTGCAACGCCCCGGTGATCAACGTAATCCGTGGCAACGCGATCGTGCGCGGGTGCTGCACTCAGCATCATTTCGACGGCTGCAATCGAAAACCCAAATCATGAACGTTGGCGAAAACGATTTTTATCGCACTCGCCTGACCCATAGTTTGGAAGCAGCACAGATTGGTTCATCGTTGATTAATCAGCTACAACGGGTCGCCACACCAGAGCTGGCGGAACTACTCCCTGATCTGAACTTGATGGAAACCTTGTGCCTCGCCCATGACATTGGCCACCCGCCGTTCGGTCACGGTGGCGAAACTGCCCTGAACTTCAAGATGTTGCAATCTGGTGGCTTTGAAGGAAATGGTCAAACCTTTCGCATCGTCGGTAAATTAGAAGCTTACCACCCTGAACACGGCATGGACTTGACCCGGCGATCACTGTTCGGCTTGTTAAAATATCCGGTACTAATGCCACCATTGCCCGCACCACCGGCGCAACAACCGGGTAGCTTGAGTCAATGGAAACCCGCTAAAGCGTTGTTCGCTTGTGATGCGGATCTATTGGACTGGGTGCTGGAGCCACTGAATGCTCATGATCGCCAACTGTTTCAACAGGTCGATCTGCTCGACCGTTCGCCGTGGCAAAAGTCGCGGCACAAGAACCTCGATGCCTCGTTAATGGAACTGGCCGATGATATTGCTTACGGCGTACATGATTTAGAAGACGCGGTGGTCACCGGTACCCTGACCGAGAGTCAGTGGCGCCAACATTACAGCCAGTTCTATCAACAACTGAGTCCAAGCTTAGCGCATACGGTGAAGTTACTTGGTCATCAGTTGTTCAAACCAGAGCACCATTTACGCAAAGATGCGATTGGTGCGCTGGTCAATATTTTCGTCACTCAAGTACAAATCACCGAAGTACTTGCTGGTGCTAGCGAGCCGTTCATTCGGTTCAACGCAACCTTACCGAGTGAAGAGCGAGCTCTACTGGACAATCTCAAAGCGGTGGTGTTTGAACACGTCATCAACCAACCAGATATTCAGCAACTACGCTATCGTAGCCAAAACATGCTGTTAGACTTATTCGGCGCCTTTCATACCGAGCCTGAGCGATTATTGCCACGCAACACGCGAGCGCGCTGGCGAGCAGCCTATGATCAGCTGGGGCAAGCCAGTGCCGACCGCATTCTGTGTGACTACATTGCTGGCATGACCGACGACTATGCCGAGCGCATGTACCGTAATTTATTTATGACCTAACCCTTTGTGGGTATAAATAAGAATAATTCGCATTTAGTATTGTAATTGCGAATTGTTCTTATTTATAATAGCGCCAACATTTCCTTTAGGTGCTAAATTGTTATGAAATCTTATCATTTGTCTATGGTCGCATTGGCCATTACCGCAGCGCTGTTACCTCTAACCTCGGCGGCTCAAGAAACTAGCAGCGAACAAACCGAGCAAGCTGAAAGCAGCAAGAAGCGTATGCCGACCATCGAGGTGATCCGCGTTACTGGTGAACGTGTTAGCCATGCCTATAACGAGACTGGTACCGTTGTGCTCATCGATCGCGAACAAATCGAAGCGCTGCAACCGCTCTCGACCGAGGATGTACTGCGCCGCATACCGGGTATCAACATTAAAAGTGAAGAAGAAACCTCCATTGTTGCCAACTTTGGCCTACGCGGTTTATCCGCCAGCGAATCAAAGTCATTGCTACTTGAAGATGGCGTGCCGGTGGCTCCGGGCTTGTTTATCGGTAATGACCGTTACTTCAACCCACGTATTCAACGAGTCGACACCGTTGAAGTGCTAAAAGGTTCGGCATCACTGCGTTATGGACCATCAACCATTGGTGGCGTAGTCAACTACATCACCAAAACACCTGATGACGGCGTTAAACTTGCGGCTCGTTTAGGCTCATTTAATCTGCAAGAAGTGACTCTCGAGGCCGGTGGTCGCAGTGATGACGACCGCAGCTTCGGCGGCCTAGTGGTTACTCATGCCAGCAGCGACGGCTTTATGGACAAAGGCTACGACATGACCGATGTGATGGTCAAAGCCGGTAGCGAGATCACTGCCGACCAGCGTATTGGTGTGAAGTTATCCTACTACACCAATGACGCCAATATTTCGTATCGCGGTTTGTTGTTAGACGCTTACAAGAATGGTGAGCGCTACAATCCGGCGCCGGACGACTGGTATTTGACTGACCGCGTTGCCTTTGATGTCAATCATCAGTGGCTGATTAGTGACACTGTCAGTTTAAAAACCTTGCTGTATTGGAGCGACGTTAGCCGTGATTATTGGCGTTATAACGTGGATACCGCGGCCTCAAACACCGCCGGACGCTGGGTCTACACGGATAGCTTAACCGGCAATAATCGTAGCTTCGAGCGCTTAGGTATTGAGAGCCGTTTGAGCGTAGCTCATGAGCTTGCTGGTTGGGCGGCAGAGAGTGAGTTCGGTCTGCGCATCATGACCGAAGAGTCTGATGACAATCAAATTCGTGCCACCCGCGCCGACGACCGCAACGGCCCTAACACCCGTGCACGGCAAGATAGCGCCACCAGTTATGCGGGTTATGCCCAAACTCGTTTAGCAATTAACGATAAGCTGAGCATTACTCCTGGCCTACGCATTGAATCATACCAGCAAGAGCGTGTGGTATTTACCCAGAACAATGCCACCGCCAGCACTGATAATACCGAATTTTTGCCGGGCGTTGGCGCGACCTATGAGTGGTCTGCAACCGCGCAACTGTATGGCGGGATCTACCGCGCCTTTTCACCAGCGAGTAACGGTGTAGCTCTGGATGGATTAACCGACCAACAGCTCGATGGTGAGCGTTCGACTAATTATGAAATTGGTATTCGAGGCGATAACGGTGAATGGCGCTATGAAGTAGCAGCCTTCATTATGGACTTCTCCAATCAAGTAGTGACCGGTAATAGCGACCCTAATTTGTCGCAATCAAACGGGGGCGCTACCTCACACGAAGGCATGGAATTTGCCCTTGGCTATGATTTTGACAACGGCTGGGCATGGGATGCTAACGCCACTTGGATCCCTACCTCTGAATTTAAGAGCGGTGACTTTGCTGGCAATCGTTTACCCTATGCGCCGAAAGTACTGGCCAACGTCAGCTTAAGTTATCAATACGATAATCTCAGTGCCGCCTTCACGGCCCATCATCGCGGTGAGCAGTTCGGTTCTCCTGATAATCGTATGGATATTCCTGCCGATGCTGCTGGTGGTATTTGGGGTGGTTTATTACCCGCTTACACAGTGCTCGACGTCACTGCGCAGTATCAGCTCACGGCAGAGTTGCAAGTGTTTGCTGCGGTCAAGAACTTGACCGATGAAAGCTACATTAGCGGCTTACGCCAAGGCATTTATGTTGGCCCAGAGCGCAGTTTTGAAGCGGGCTTCCGTTACAATTTCTAACCCCCATCACGGTAAAAAAATGGCCTCTGTTGAGGCCATTTTTTTAACTGCTATGACGGCGCAGCCAACTCCAGCGATGCAGTAGCCAGCCAACCAGCACAATTGCACTGCCGAAACATAGTACGTTGATATCAACAAATACCGCTAAGCTTAAACAACTTACTAAGCCCAATACGGACACCCAGCGTGGTACAAACCGTTGCTCCGCCGGTACTTGTAACGCCGCTAAATTGGTGATGCTGTAATACACTAACACGGTGAAGGCGCTAAATGACCAGGCCAGTTTTAAATCGCCCGCAGCAATAAGCAGCACCATTACTGCGGCTGTTGCCCAAACTGCTGCAGGGGCCGAGCTGCGGTCGGCATTCAGCCGCGCTAATGCTGCAGGGGCATCATGGCGGCGCGCCATAGCCAGTACCACCCGCGATACCCCTAAAATCAGATTCAATACCACC
Source organism: Pseudidiomarina mangrovi (assembly GCF_003999375.1). Lineage (GTDB taxonomy): Bacteria > Pseudomonadota > Gammaproteobacteria > Enterobacterales > Alteromonadaceae > Pseudidiomarina > Pseudidiomarina mangrovi. The sequence goes on along the minus strand of NZ_RJLC01000005.1, from coordinate 119,494 downwards.
CCAGCCATGGCGATCACCGCACCTATCATCACTAGCTGCTGCCATAAACCAGCTCGCATCCAGGCGGCCAAGCCGGCTTGATTGACAGCCGGTGCTGGCAATTGTAACAACGCCCAGCCTACAGCTAGGTACAGCAAGGTAACCACCACCACCGTAGCGATAATCGCGCGGGGAATAGTCCGCCGCGGCTGCTGCACTTCCTCACCCATGGTGGCGACGCGGCCATAGCCGGTGTAGGCTACAAACATCAGTGCTACCGCTGCCAGCACATCGATCAAAGCAGGTACTGCAGTGACCGTTATAGTATCTGCCGCGGGCTCACTGCCAGCATAGACCACGAATACCAACAATGCCGCGACCGCTAGCCCCACCAGTAGGGCGTTGACGCGGTTTGAGCGGCGCACACCACCGACCACCAACAGGGTGAACACCCCAATCACCGCGGCAGCATAAGCGCTCACTAACCACAATGGCCCGCCCAACCAAAGCTGCAGCGCGGCGCCGATAGCCAAACCTGCAGCTGCGGCCGATGCTGACTTAGCCAGCACGAATAACCAACCGGCAATAAAGCCCAAGTCATGATTCAAAAATTGATAGCCGTACTCGTAGGTACCGCCACTCACTGGGTGAATTGCGGCCAGTTGCGCGCTTGATAAACCGTTACACGCAGCCACCAGTGCGGCCAAGGCAATCGCCCACAGTAAATAGCTACCCGCCAATTCAGCACTCAAGGCGATACTGACAAAAGCGCCGGTGCCAATAATCGAGCCTAAGCCTAAAATAACTGCGCCGATTAACCCAGTTGTTCGCTGTAACTGCTCCGATCTGTGCATATTTTTTCCTTATCGGGAATGTTCAAGCCAATCGATGGTCAGTACACTAACTAAAACCTCGGAGAGTTCCCAGCATGCCTGATATCGTCATTGCTTTTTTCGCCCTCGGCTTGCTCGCAGGGCTGGTTAAATCTGACCTAAAAGTACCGTTACCAGTCTATGAAATACTTACTATTTTACTGATGCTCAGTATCGGTATTAAAGGTGGCTTGGTCCTCAACGACCCTGATCTCAACATCAATTATCTGAGTTTGATCGCGGTAACGCTTATCGGCGTTGTGGTACCACTGCTGGTTTACCCTGTTTTACGCTATGTTGTGCGCTTAGATCAAATCAACGCAGTGAGTATTACCGCCCATTATGGCTCAGTCAGCGCCGGTACCTTCGCAGTGGCGTGGGCGTTAGCCGATAGCGCAGGTCTTACCATCGCCCCAGAAACCACACTATACCTGGTATTACTAGAATTACCGGCCATCATATTAGCCTTAGCTTATTACCAGAAGATGAACCCCAGTAAAGGGGTCACCCATAGTATGCGTGATGTCTGGATTGAGGCCCTCACGAGCCGCGGTGTATTACTGCTGGTGGGTGGCTTACTAATTGGTTGGGCCTACGGACCAGTAGGCTTAGCGCCTATTGAAGGTACCGTGATTGGTGGCTTCAAGACACTACTAGCATTATTCCTATTAGAAATGGGCCTGACCACCGCACAAGTATTCCGCCCAGTACCCTGGCAGCACTGGCGCCTAATGTGCTTTGCCGCCGCCGCACCATTTGCCTTAGCCTGGCTTGGTGTCGGTGTGGGTGTGATGTTGGAGTTACCGAATGGCAGCCTGTTTATTCTTGCCGCATTGACCGCCAGTGCGTCGTACATTGCCGCGCCCGCGGCCATTCGCGCGGGCATTAAAGAAGCCGATTTAGGCTTGGCCATGTTGGCCTCGCTGGGAGTCACCTTCCCAGTCAACGTATTACTGCACTTGCCTTGGTTAGTGGCGCAATTCTCCACCACGTAACCACTGGAGTCTTAGCCATACTGCGCTGCCAGCTAAAAAACTGGCTAGCGCAGCAAAGGTCAAAGCTGTCATACCGAGCGCTGTATAACTCAAAGCACCGAGTAGCCCACCAACAAAGAACCCCAGCAGCAAACTTAGCAATAAGCCAAATTTCCAACCTTGAATACTGCGGTCGCGCCAACGATTCCCCAGCAAGGCGCCCAAGTCTGTGACAATACCGGTAACGTGCGTGGTGCGTAAAATTAGCCCGCGGTAACTACTAGCCATGGCATTTTGTAAGCCACAGGCGGTGGCAGCCAAGGTCACCGAGAGGTTGCTATCAGACTGTGCGGCGACGCTAGCAATACTTAACAAGCCTCCCTGCAGCATTAATGCCACACCATAGCGGCGGGTCATCTTGAAGTGAGTGCTACCAATCAGCAGCCCCGATAAAAAGGCGCCAGCGAAAAACCCCAAAACAATCGAGCCGACCAGCACTAAGTCATGCTGATCCAGGGCGGCGATATCAATACCCAATTGCGATACCGCACCGCTCATATGGCTCACTGGAACTTTGAAAAAACCCAACATCACCACATTAATGTAGCCCGCGAGCAAGGCCAGAAAGGCGCCTCCACTGATGATCCACGGGCGCTCAGTATGCTGCTGAAACACGTCAGCGGGTGATTGATTTTCTGGCGCATTCATAAGCTGACCCTGCTAAGCTACGGATACCTATCATTTGCCAAAATTGGAGTAAATGTCTATGAAAATCTATGAAACTGCCACCGCCCCAAACCCTCGACGGGTACGCATGTTTTTAGCCGAAAAAGGCCTACTTGATCAGGTCGAGCGAGTCGAAATTGATATTGCCAAAGGGGAAAACCTAACCCCGGAGTTTGTTGCGCGCAACCCGATGAAAAAGGTGCCAGTGCTGGAGCTCGACGACGGTACCTGTATCGCCGAGACCATGGCGATTTGCCGTTATTTTGAAGTGGCTTATCCAACTACGCCGAAGTTACTCGGTGATAGCGCCGCTGAGCAAGCATTGATTGAACAGTGGTTACGTTGGATAGAATTCTATTTCTTTATGCCCACTGGCATGTGCTTTCAGCATTCCACCGGCTACTTCAAAGACCGCATGACACCCTATCCGGAATGGGGCGCCGAATGCGGTAAGCAAGTCAGTAGCTACTTCAGTTTTCTCGATCAGCACTTGGCCACGCGGCCATACATTTGCGGCGAGCAGTTTACCGCGGCGGATATCAACGCGTTTACCACGGTTGCTTTTGCCCGGGTGGTGAATATTCGCATCCAACCCGAGCAGCAGCATCTGCAGGCTTGGTATGACCGCATCAAAGCGCGGCCCAGCGCCAGTGTTTAGAGAATCGTTGGGTTGCCTTGCCACATTGCAAAAGTTAGCGCCGTGGCAAAGGTGACCCAAGCTAAATAAGGCAATAACAGGGCGCCAGCTAATTTGTCGCGGCGCCAGAACAGTACCATCGTCACGACAATGGCCAACCACAGTAGTATGATCTCAACAAAGGCCGCCGCGCCTAGGTACCAGGCAAAAAATACCCAGCTCCACAGCGCGTTTAAGAGCAGTTGCGCAACAAACCACCACAGCTCACGGGCAGCAGCTTGCCAACTACCGGCTAACCGCCAAATTTGCCAAGCCGCTACCGCCATCATGGCATAAAGCACCGTCCATACTGGGCCAAACAACCAGGCTGGTGGTGCCCAAGTAGGTCGCACTAACTCCGTATAAAATTCTGGCGCATTCATTGATCCAGCCGCGCCAATAGCGGCGGCCGCGTAAACTAAAATCAGCCAGCCAACGAGGCCCAATACTTGTTTTGTGGTAGTCATGGTTTATCCTTATGAACTGTTTTCGCCGCGTAGAGTAGTAAACTTATAATGAGCAACACTAAAAGCATAGCCCCAGCTCTCACTTATAGCCACCAGAACCGCTTAATGCTCAGTATCAATTCTGAGAACCCATCGACACTATCAATCGCGTCTCGGTGTCAGCATGCGCTGGCAGACATCCCAGTGCGTGATGTTAGCGCTGCTGATGCTTTACAGGCGCTGCAACAAGCTTATCAAGATGGTTACGAGCAACACGCCGCCAATGAATTTGAGTTGCAAGGAATCGCTATTGCCGGGCATGGTGACCCACTCTTAGCCTTAGCCACCGTGACCGAGCTGATGCAACGTTTCAAGGCGATTCGTCATGGCGTTCCGGTCACCTTGCTGAGCTACGGCCTAGTAGCCCCCGAGCAGGCTGAGAGTATCTGCCAACAACTCACGGATAGCGGCGTAGAAGCACTGGAGATATTTTTCCCAGCGGCCAACCCACCGACCTATCAGACCGAGGTCAAGCCACTCATAGGTGATTTTAGCGCTGTATGTCATTTCATAACGACTGCGGTGAGCCATGAACTGCGAGTCACTGCGTTGGTACCAGAAAGCGCGCCAGCTAAAAGCGAAATTCGCCAATTAGCGCAGGCATTAGGTGCTACGACAAAACTTGTTTAGGAGATCGCTATGGCCTATTGGCTGATGAAAACCGAACCCGATGAATGTAGCATCGACGACTTCGCCAACGCACCGAACAAGGCATTGCGTTGGGATGGCGTACGGAACTACCAAGCACGCAATTTTATGCGCGCCATGGCGACCGGTGATCAGGTGTTTTTATATCATTCTAGCTGCGCGGAGATTGGTATAGTGGGTATTGTTGAAGTAGTGAAAGCGACGTACCCCGACCCAGCCCAATATGACCCTGAGTCGGCCTATTTTGACCCCAAAAGCAGCCCTGAGAAGCCGCGTTGGGATGCCGTTGACGTGCGCTTTGTCAGCAAGTTTAACCGAGTGCTTGGCCTAGCGGAGTTACGCACCATCAGTGCCCTCGCTGAGCAACCGCTGCTACGCAAAGGCAATCGTTTGTCGGTGATCCCGTTTAGCACCACTGAATGGCGCGCCGTTGTTGCGACACTCTCTTCTAGCGATAGTGATAACGGCAGGAAATGATAGTGATACCGGTGTCATCGACGGCATAGACGAGGCGATGGGTATCATCAATTCGCCGCGACCAAAATCCCGATAAATTCTCGCGGAGCGCTTCAGGTTTGCCGAGACCGGTATGTGCAGAACGCTGGATATCGACCACCAGTTTATTAATGCGCTTCAAGGTTTTTTTATCTTGGGTTTGCCAATACACATAATCACGCCAAGCTTCGTCAGTCCATGACAGTAGTCGCTCGGTCATGGTTTATGACTCATCATGTAATGGCCGCGAGCGGACTTTTCCAGCACGATATTGCTCGATAGACCGCGTCAGGTGCTCCGCATTAGCCGGTGAGCGCAACAAATAGACGGTTTCCATCAGACTACTGTAATAATCAACCGACATAACCACCGCATCGTCAGCATCGCGACGAGTGATCACTGTAATATCCGCATCATTGACCACATTATCGAGGACGTCTTTGAGATTATTGCGAGCATCGGTGTAAGAGACAATTTTCATAAGGCCACCTGTTCAAGTTATTGAACAAGTTTAGTGCCTAATGTCTAATCTGTCCAGCTTATTGTACAGATCGCTAATCAACGGTATCCGGCTTGAGCGCAAAGCGAGCGCGGATCACGCCATCGTGATCAACCAACTCAGTAAACATATCAAGCGGGCGGATCCATAGTTGACCGTCGCCATACAGCGGCCGGTAGACCACAAACGACTCCTCACTCTCGGAATGGCGAGCAACGCCTAGAACTTGATAATCCTTGCCTTTGTAATGCCGGTAAATTCCTGGAACCACGGTTGCTGTCATAGCATCCTCCTTGCAATAGTAGGGCGACCTGTTGCTTGTGTTTCAATGCAGCGTAGCGCAAAATCGAATCACTACACTATTTAACGACTGTCATAGTAAAAAGGAACAATCATGCGACAATTTTTGGCCCTTCTGATGATCAGCTTGAGTCTAAGCGGTGCAGTCTATGCTCAGTCGAGCGCAGATTTCGACTTGGTTAAGCCCACTATTGATACCTTCATGGACGGTGCCAGCCGCAATGATGCCACAATTCATGAGCAGTTCTGGCACGATGACCTGACCTATACCAGTTCCAACGGTACCCGCTTTGGTAAGCAGCAACTTATGCAAGGCGTGATCAGTGCTGGCCCAACCGTACCTGCAGAAGATTATTGGAGTTGGTATACCGCCGAGGACTTTAGCTATAAGCCCTTTGGCGATATGGTGATTATCAACTTTATGTTGGTGGCGCACAGCGAGAGCAATGCTGGTTATGGTCGCCAAGAATATTTTAACAGTGGCGTGCTGGTGTGGCAGGACGGGCGCTGGCAAGCGCTCAATTGGCAAGCCACCAAGCGCCAGCCAGACTAGTTAATCACTGGCGCTTAATTGCCCCACTTCAATACGATTTCGGCCAGCACGTTTGCCGGCATAAAGCGCATCGTCGGCAGCTTTTACCCAACGCTCCAAAGCGAATGGTTGTGCTGGCCCCGTAACAACGCCCATGGTTGCAGTGACTTGGTGGGCGTTCGTTGCCGCCATGTTGATTTGCTGCAGCTGCTCATTCACCAAGCGACATAGCTCAAGAGCCTGGGGTAATTCGCAATTTGGCAATAACAAGACAAACTCTTCACCGCCCCAACGACCGACAACATCGTGCTTGCGCAAGCGTGTTTGTAACACGTGGGCCACCTGGGTCAGCACATCATCACCAACCTCATGACCATAGTTATCGTTGAGCTGCTTAAAATAATCGAGATCTAGCAACACCACTGTCAGAGCATTATCGCCCAGTTGTTGCTGCAAGGTTCTAAACCGAATACTGACACCACGGCGATTCAGCACGCCGGTTAAAAAGTCATGGGTAGACTGCTGCAATAGTTTATCGTTGGCTAACTGCAGTGCCTCGGTGCGTTCACTGACTTGCTGTTGTAACCGACTATTTTGCACGTTGAGCGCATGAACACGCCAGCGCAATAGCAACCATGCCAACACCGTTAGCAGGCCTAAACTACCGAACCAAAAGGAGCGGGCATACCACCAAGGCGCGGCGACGGAGACCGGAACTTGCAATAGCTCCGCAGTAGCGATACCGCGACTACTCCAGCCTTCGACCTCAAGCACGTAGTCACCTGGCGGTAGGTTCATGTATCGAATGGTTCGAATACTAGTCAGATCACTCCATTGCTGCTCAAAGTTACGCAGCCGATAGCGAATTAAATTACCGGCCTCATCATGTGCATCCAGCACCGATACCTGAATCATTACATCACGATGTTGATACGGTAAGGCTAAGCTTATAGGTGCGCTGAGAGTCCGAGTCAGATCCTCGCCATCAATCCAAACGCGACTGACCACCATGGGAGGGGAATCGATTTGATCACCAAAGGCAGTTGGGAAAATCCTCACACTGCCTTTGGCGGTGCTGAGTAGCAGCTGATCACCATCGCGAATAATTGCATTGCGCTGCAACCCAAGCGCCGGGAGGCCATCGGCTAAGCCATAACTGATAAAACGCTGGCGATCGCTATTCATGCGGGCCAGACCATTGGTGGTCAGTACCCACATACCCAGCTGCGGGTCATCAAACAAGCCGACAATACGTTCAGCGGGTAAGCCTTCAGCGCGACCAAAACGGCGCTGCGCCATGGTCGCTAAATTCAGTTGCAGCAGACCATCTTCGGTACATAACCACAGAAAGTCGGCACTCGGTAACACGCAATAATAGGCTGGATGGTGTTGTTGTGGCTGCTGTGGAATAGGCTGTTGCTGCCAACCTTCAGCGCCGATGATGTGCTTAAAAACCCCCGAATAACGACTACTCGCCCATAGCGTACCCTGTTTATCGGCATGCAAGTGATAAATCAAGTCACCACGGGTAGTCTGTAATTGCTCAAGCCCGACGTTCAGTACACCCTGTTGTGGATGCCAATGCACGATGCCATATTGCCATAACGCTATCCATAGGCTGCCATCCTTATCGGCGAACAATTCATTGACCGGTAGCCGCGGACTATTAATTTGCTCATACAGCTCGGTCACTTGATGCAGTTGATCTCGATTATCCATACGGAACAAGCCTTGATCCGTAGCCAGCCAAACGGTGCCATCGGGAGACTGCACAATGCGCTCAACCCGACGCGTATTCAGCGCCACCGGAAAGCTCCATTGCTGCCAATCACCGAATTGGTCGCGTCGCATGAAGCCGCCCGGAACACCGACCCACAGCCGTGAACTGGCATCGAGGAATAGCGCTGAGTGCAACCGCTGCGCTTGTTCTCTGACCTCTACTGATGCACCAGCCATGACATCGGCAAATAAATTCCGTTGTTGACGACCACGGATCAAACCGTTATCACGGGTACCTATCCATAAATGCTGGTCATGGTCTTGATATAAACCCCGAATATCAACATCAGCAATTTGATGATAGTTGGGCCCAAGCGGCAGATATTCGCGCTTTTCTCGATCGATCAAATAAAGTCCGTCATGGCCACCCATCCACACCCGACCATCTCGACTGGGGAACAATACATTCACCCGCGGGTTGCCGCGTTCAGGTTGTGGCCAGGGAATGAGTTCAAAGCGCTGCTGCCGGGGTAAATAAACATAAACACCGAACTGTGAGCCGGCCCAAATTTCGTCACCTATTCGCGCTATTTCGCGCACTTCGGCACCACGCTCGATGGTTGCAGCGGCCTCTGCATCCAAATAAATTTGTTGCCACTGGTCAAGGTCATAATTGAGTCGGAACACACCATTACTGGTCGCCATCCAGAGGCTGTCGCCTAAATCAGTAAAACGCCATACCCGTTCGTTATGTAATGGGTGATTGAGGTCATTAGCAGCCAAGCGTTGCAGCTTCAACGGTTCGGAAGGATCAATAAAATTAATACCGTCGGCAGTGCCGATCCAGAGCCGCCCACGGGCATCAAGATGCAGAGTTTGGACACGATTATCCGCTAACGAATGGGGGTCGTTGGCATCGGCAAGATAGTCCACGTACTGTCGAGTTTGGGCATCCCAATATTGTAAGCCATTACCCCAACTGCCAACCCACAAGCGGCCGTCGCTATCGATGCGTTGCGCGCTGACATTGTGACGGGTTAGATTCTGCTGAAAGCCCTCGCTCCAACTGAGCATTTGATTGCCGTCATAGCGCAGCAGACCATCAGTATCGCCAGCAAACCAAATAAAACCTTGTTGGTCAGCATAAATTTCGTACACCGAGGCCTGCCGTCCACCTAAATCGTCGGCCTGACGCTCAAACACGTACTCCGGTATGCTGACTGGCTCGACAGCCTGTACCGCAACCAGCGGCGACAGCACAGTCGCGCCGAGTAGCAGATAAACAGTAAGTTTTCTAGCGATATCAAGGCTCACCACAGTACTACTCACCTTTAAACCGGAACATAAGATCGGTATTCAGAATAGCCAAAATCGCCAACAGCTTTTCACTGCTCATTTTAAATGGCTGGGCTTCATGGCGCTGGTAGGTTTGTTGGGTGACCCCAAGCTGAGCCGCTACTTGTGCTTGTGATAAGCCATTACGTTGCCGTAACGCCTTCAAATAATTACGTAAATGCTTTTCTGTGCCGACACGATAATACATGGTTTTACCGTCGTAAAATGGATTGAAATCACCATAACCAGATCACCGCGGAATAACAACCTGCAGGCTGTAAAATAAAATAAATGTCATTATTTGATACCTTAGGGTTGCATAATGACACCTTAAGGTTATATATTGATACCTAGAGGTATCGTTGTGATGCTCAATTGGAGATTTTATTTATGACAACTTGGTCAGCAGAAGCACAAGCACAAGCACAATCGTTAAAGTATGGCGCCTACGTCAGCTTAATCAGCGGACTCTATTTCGGCATTATGCTGGTAAATAAATGGCTGAAACAAGCGGGTATTGATACCGGCGAATGGCCGCGTGTTCTCCTGGTACTGGTGGCCCTATTATTTATCGGTATCGTCACGCGGCTGAGCGTGAACAACTACAAACTCTGCGGCGGCTGGCGCGAAATTTTTGGTCTTTATAGCGATGAGTTCACTCGTGAAACGAGTCGTAAAGCCAACGCCCGTGCATTTGTTGGTCTGTTAGTGGTATTAATTCCGGGCTTTATGTTGGGGGAGAAAGCCGCCAGCGGTGGGCTCATCGCCACCTATCTCAACGTCAGTACCTTTAGCTTACTATTGATTGTGATCGGTACCATGGTGTGGTCATTTACCGTATTGTGGGAACTTCGCGACAGCGCGGATGATCAGCATGGATGAGCAACCTTATAACCAATTACCGGCGCTGCGCGCACAGCGCGGTATTTCTCAGCAGGAACTGGCCGATGGTATTGGCGTATCGCGAAAAACGATTAGTACTATCGAAACGCGGCGCTTTACCCCATCGGTGGTTATCGCGTTAAAATTGGCGCTCTACTTTCAGAGGCCGGTTGAGGCGATTTTTAGCCTTCAACCAATCGACCACGAGGAGGCTCTATGAGTAACGCGAACTATGTACCACCCAAAGTATGGCAGTGGCAGCAAGGCAATGGCGGGAAATTCGCCAACATCAACCGCCCAACGGCCGGTGCCACCCATGCAGCTAAACTACCCATTGGTAAGCACTCACTTCAACTTTACTCATTAGCGACACCCAATGGCGTGAAAGTGACGGTGATGCTTGAGGAACTCTTAGAACTGGGCATTAGCGCGGCTGAATATGATGCGTATCTGATCAATATATTGGAGGGCGAACAATTCGGTAGCGATTTTGTCGCCATCAATCCCAATTCGAAAATTCCTGCGCTAATGGATCACAGCACCAATCCGCCCACTCGAGTGTTTGAGTCTGGTGCAATTTTACTGTATCTGGCCGAAAAGTTTGCTGCCTTGTTGCCGACTGCACCAGCACAGCGCACTGAGTGCTTAAACTGGTTATTCTGGCAAATGGCCAGCGCGCCTATTTTGGGTGGTGGTTTTGGTCATTTTTATGCTTATGCACCAGAGAAGTTCGAGTACCCTATCAACCGCTACACCATGGAAATTAAGCGCCAGCTCGATGTGCTGGATCGCCATTTAGCCAGCAATCAATTTATGGTGGGTGACCAGTATAGCATCGCTGATATCGCTATTTGGCCATGGTACGGCGCACTAGTCACCAATCAAGTTTATGACGCGGCGGAATTTATCAGTGCTCACGAGTATCAGCATGTGTTGCGCTGGGCCAAGCAAATTGCCGCGCGACCCGCCGTGCAACGTGGTCGCATCGTCAATAAGAATTGGGGGGATGCTGATAAGCAACTACCCGAACGGCATAGTGCCGCTGATTTTCAAATCAGCAAATAATCCGCGTACATAATCCGTTTACATAATCCGTTTACATAAACGGATTACCAAACCACCACAAATAGCCGGCCGCAGCAGCGGCCACCGCTACCACCATAATCAAACCCCACGGTTTCGGCTTCGGCGCATACGGGTCGACCATTGAACGTTGCGCGCCCTTGGGTAATTCCGCAACGCCCGTCAATGAGCCGCCAAATGGGATATTGATAATAGCGCGGGTGTTGATGGCCCAGCCATTGGCATCAAGCAATGGCCCCAAGTTGCGGCGGCGTAAGGTCATTGCTGCCATTAACATGGATGGCCCAGAGACCAGCAGCATGGCGCCGAAGATCACCAGCGGCATTTGCCAGATGCTGAGCGCAAAAAAGCCCGATGCCAGTGCTGCCAATGCCGTACCAATAGCTCCCACCGCTAGACCGATTGCGGCAAAAATACCGGCAAATTTAGCAATATCAAAAGCCGGCTTGGCATCGGCTTTAGTAGCCGCCACACCGCTAACACCGGTGCTGGTTTTCGCTTCAATATCTTTGTCGCGCGAGGCGGCAAACTTATTCAGCTGCCCTTCAATAAAGGCCGCTAGGCGCTTATAGGGCGACCAAAATGCTTGGCGAATACTAATCGGTTGTGCCACCACTTTGGTTACCGTAGCCGTCCAATCACGCCCCTGACGGTCATAGAAAATACCATTGCGCCCAGCCGCCATAGAGTAGTCCACATCACCGGCGGTTAACGCGGCAACAATCTGCAGCGGTGATTCGCCTTTGCGGGTGCACTGGCAATACAACAAATAACAACCACTAAACGATGCTGTACTGGCATGTTTAGCAGGGTCATTCACTTGCATCACCAACTCGCAACTACGCTGGTCAATATACAATGTCCCAGCTTGGAAAATCGCCTTACCGCGGCGCTGATAAAAATCACTCAAACTCACGTAGTTACGCAATAACGTGACTAAATCGCGTTGATAGCGACACAACCGCTCCAAAGCCTGGACATTTTCGGCGAAACTGGTAATGGCCAAATCATCGGCAATCAACACCGACAACTTCGCTTGCCCATCACCACTGACTATCGCTTGAATGCGTTCTAACCCTAAAGCATGCAGATTGTTTTGCGGCTTTTGTGCCTGCCAGCTGCGCCATGGTGTGAGTACTGCACCGATCTGCGCCCAATCATCAGCCGATAATTCCTCCCGTTTACCCAGTAGCGGCTCGATCACCTCGCTATGCAGCGCGGCAATGGCACTTGCCCATGCTGGGTTCAAGCCACTGGCTAGTGGTAACTTGGCATCGGCACTGATGGTCGCCAGCGGTAAAGCACTGAGTTCGCTGTCTAAGCTAGCGATGTTGCGGTTCGCTAAACTGCCATACACCGTCAGCTCCGGGTTGAGTGATGCCGCTGCACGTGGGTCAAATGCCGCCAAACGACAGCGCACAAAGTAGTCATCGACTTTGCTTTGAACTCGCTCATAGGCAGCCACCGCCGCGGCGGTGTTATCACTTAGTGGCCAAATCGCTTGATCACTCGCCTGACCAGCGGCATACCATGCCACCACTGCGTTTGCTTGCTGATAAAACTGATCGAGTAAGGCTTGGTTAATGCCCATTAAACCGCTGCGGTCAGCCACACCACCCAAAGCTGTCACCATATCCGCCAGCAGCTGCTGTAATTCAGAATCTTGGGTTAACGCGCCGACAACCACACCATCGCCATTAAAATGATCGGCGGCATAAAGCTTCGTGGTATCAAGAAAATCGCTGACCTGCAGTGCGGCATTGGCCGGTTTACCGAGATAATTCAGCACCCGTTCCGCCGCGGCCTTAAGTGCCTGCCCCTCAGCATCGCCGTCCTCGAGTGCGCTGAGCAAAATACCCGGTTCGGCGAACATCAAGTCGGCATCGCGCAGGCGTGCACAGCACCAACGCACTGCGGCTAAGATCTCCGGTACGCGGATCTGGCCGTCACCGTCCGTGTCTAGCAGCGCGGTGGTCGCAGCATCAAACTCGAGCCCTTTGGTAGGGCAATTGAGTACGGTCCATAACTTTTGGTCCAAACTCGCCAGATGCTGCAAATCAGCACCGTTGCTAAGAACCACTTGGTCAAAACCGCCTGAACGGAAAAACCGCCATTTGTATCCAATCGATTGAGTCATGCCGATGAGCTCCGTACCATGATCTGATGTAATGATGATGTTGAATCAGCATCGTTCAAAAGTGCCAAACCTGCAAGCACAACAACGAAAAGAATTAGAGTGTTAAATGGCGAATATGGGCAATGAGGGTACGCGCCACCGGGCCTAGGGTCTCCGGATCTTCGAAGTTCAAGTAGAAGGTGCTGGTGCGGGTGGCGCCGCGCTTGAGCTTAATCGGCACCACACAACCGCTATCTAAGGCGGGTTGCACAGCACTGCGCGGCAACCAGGCAAAACCTTGGTTTTTGCGAATAAGCTCCAATGAGGTGGCCACATGAGTGACCGTCCATCGTTGCTCAGAGCCGAGCCAGCCGCTCTCTGATTTACGTTCGCGACCAGAATCACGCAGCACAATTTGCCGATGCACTTTCAGATCTTCAAGGCTTACGTGCGGCAGTTGTGCTAACGGGTGCTGCGCACCACATACCGCAACAAACTCGACGCTACACAGGTCTTCACTGAGCTCATTGGGCAAGGTAAATGGAGAAATAGATAGCTGCGCTATGCCTTGATTGAGGAGTTCATTGGCACCAGTCAGAATGGTCTCCAACAACTCAATGTGTACCAGAGGATACTCTGCAGATACACGAACCAAGGCTGCAAATAACACATCTTTGGGAAAGGCTTCGTCAACCGCTACGGTGAGTTTCGATTCCACCCCTGCTTTCAGGTTCTGGGCGACGTTTTCAAAGCGCTCGGTTTCACTGAGTAGGTAATTGATGCGCCGCAACAATTGTTTGCCAGCCTCAGTTAGACTGGTTTTACGACCATCCACTTCAAACAGCTTCACACCCAGTTGTTGTTCAATTTTCGTTACCGCGTGGTGCACGCTCGACTGACTCTTATGGACCTGCTCGGCGGCCTGCATAAAGCCACCGTGATCAGCAACCGCCTTGACCATTCGCCATTGTTCAATTGTCGAGCGTGCCACGTGATCTCCTACTTCATTTTTGCGTTAAGCCAAGCATCTAACCCAGCCTTACCGGCGCCGGTAAACATCAGCGCTACACTAGCGGCTAGCAATGACAGGCCAAATTCATAACCGTTATTGCTCATGAATAAGCCGTTGTCGAGATGCACGGTGACGATAGCCACCACCATGGTCACCGCCAATGCTGCGGCCGCTGGGCGGGTCAATAAGCCGAGTACCAGCGCAATACCACCGAAGAACTCGGCCGCGCCAGCGAGAGCTGCCATCACCACACCCGGTGCCAAGCCAATGCTTTCAAAGAAGCCACCGGTGCCCTCAAGGCCATAACCGCCAAACCAGCCAAACAGCTTTTGCGCGCCATGCGCGGCGAAAATAATACCTACTGGAACGCGCAGTGCTAACGGGCCCCAGCCACTGCTCTCGGTACAGGTCAATTTTTTAATTAAATCTTTCATGCTAATCTCCCGAACTATAATGATGTGAATATCAGGGTTGTTGTCATACAACGACCACTGCAAGCTGTCGTTAGAACAACTATAGACGCTATTTTGAAAACAACAAATCGGATAAATTAGCTATATTTATTCTAATTTATAGAATACTTGCTTATCGAGCAATGTTAGTGAGGCAACCATGTCCTTTCAATTGATTGATCATCCCTTGGTGCAACACAAGCTAGGTTTAATGCGGCGCGCGGATATTTCCACCAAACACTTTCGTGAACTCGCCAACGAATTAGCGACTTTATTGACCTACGAGGCGACTCAAAACTTTGCCTTAGAAACTGTGCACATTGAGAGCTGGAGCGGCGCGCGCATTGCGGTCAAACGGCTGAAAGGCAAAAAGGTCACGGTGGTACCCATTCTGCGCGCAGGCATCGGTATGCTTGATGGCGTCTTGGAGCTACTACCGAGCGCTAAAGTCAGTGTGGTGGGGTTATACCGCGATGAGTCGAGTCTGCAACCAGTGAGCTACTTTGAAAAGCTGGTAGGCGACATTGACCAACGCTTGGGGTTAATTATTGACCCGATGTTGGCCACTGGTGGCAGTATGAATGCCACCATTGATTTACTTAAAAAGGCCGGCTGTCACGATATTCGCGTGCTGGTTTTGGTGGCCGCACCCGAGGGCGTAAAAGCAGTACAGCAAGAGCACCCCGATGTACGAATATTTGCTGCTGGGCTTGATTCACACCTCAATGAGCATGGCTATATCATGCCAGGCTTAGGCGATGCCGGTGACAAAATCTTTGGCACGAGGTAAGTATGCAGCATTTCCCTTCGAAAGTTGATAGCTGGTTACGGGTGGTATTGAGTGTTACCGCGGTGGTTTGCTTTGCCACCGCTATCTGGTACCTGCGCTTGCCCGAAGCCGAACAGATGACTTGGGTCACCGTAGCCTTATTACTGGCTGGCGGTTTATGCTTGTGGATCATGACCAGCACCTATTACCGTATTTATGACGACCTGCTGCTGATTCGTAGTGGGCCGTTTCGACGCCATCTGCGCATTGGCAGTATCATGCATGTTCGCCCCAGCAGTAACCCACTAGCTAACCCGGCGTTATCGCTTGATCGCATTGAACTAACCTACGGTAAGCATGGCAAAATCCTCATTTCGCCCCTTGAACCGTTGCTATTTGTGCAAGCATTACAGCAATGCGAAACCTTTTCTGGCGACATTGACCCAAGCCTCACCACTGAGAATGGTGCCTGATGCAAAGCATTGGCTGGCAAACCAAATTGGCATATAGCCTCAGTAAAATCTCACCGGCTTGGCTCAATCGCTGGGTGAATAGCTGGTTGAACCGCTAATATCGAACAACAAGGAGGCACCCGTGGCCCGTGCTCATGCGCTTCACATCCTGGTGAAAACCCGCGAACAGGCAGACGCATTAAAACATCAGTTAGCCCAGGGAGCTAAATTTGGTGATTTGGCGCGTAAGCACTCACTCTGCCCCTCAGGCAAGAGAGGCGGTGACCTCGGTGAGTTTCAGCGCGGCCAAATGGTGGCAGCCTTTGATCAAGTGGTATTTAGCAAGCCCACCCTTGAGGTGCATGGGCCGATTAAAACGAAGTTTGGCTGGCACCTGATCAAAACCTTGTCGCGCAGCTAATCATTAAAAACGATAACCGTCGAAGCGCGCTAAATCTGCATATACAGTGCGTAGCTGCGCCCAAAAGGTGCTGCGACTTACCGGTTTCACCGCTTGTTCATTGCGCGGCTGCTGACATAGCGTAACATCGCGCTGTTGCGGCACCCGCAATTTCACTGGTAATTCGCAACAATGCCGAGCCGCCACCAGAAACGGGCGGCTAAAATGTTGCGGATAACTCTGTAGCGCAGAAAGTAAGCGCTCAGTCATGGGTAAACAGGCGGGTGCTGCAGCAGCTTGGGCGGCGCGCACCTGAATTGACGTATCATCACTCAAGGCAAACTCGGCACAATACTGCTGTTGTTGCAGCAGGGGCAAACCCAATTGCTGTTGAAAGTAAGCAACTACTGCTGCCAAGTTCGGTACTGAAAATTGATACTGTTGCATGAGCTATTCTCCATCTGTGTGAGTCGAGTTACGACCTGATGGAGCTAGTATACTGTTTCTATTTTTTATGATTAGATAGCACAATTGACAATCACTGTTTCCATAAAGAAACAATAGAGTGCTTATGTTATTTGATCGACTGACCGAAATGGCGATCTACGCCACCATTGTGGAGCAGCAGTCATTTACCGCCGCCGCTCGCCATTTAGGCATCTCAAAAAGCGCCGTCAGCAAAGCGCTATTGAAACTTGAACAAGAACTGAATCTGCGTTTATTGCAACGCACTACCCGCAGTATGACGGTTACTATTGAAGGCCGTGCCTTTTACCAGTACTGCAGAGAAATGATGAATCAGGCAACCGCTGCAGAGCAACACTTAGGAAGCTTGCGTGATACCCCTGCAGGGATCATTCGTATCACCGCACCAGTGACTTTTGGAAGCATCCAGATTGCCCCGCTGATGCCGGCGATCCTCGCTCGGTATCCCGAGTTACGAATAGAGCTGGTATTAGATGACAAGCGGGTTGACCTGGTCGCTCAAGAAATTGATATCGCGATTCGCTGTGGCCGATTAGAAAGCTCATCGCTGATTGCCAAACGCTTGCAGGATCTACCATTAGTAGTGGTAGCCAGCCCCGATTTCCTTCGCCGCTATGGAACGCCAAAGCACCCATCAGAGCTGGCTAAGCTCCCATGTTTGGCGCATAGTTCACATGCCACCGACAAGCTTTGGCACTTTGTCGATCAGCAGCAAGCAGTCACAGTGCAAGTCAACGGGCCAATGCATGCCAATAACAATTTAGCCTTGAAACATGGCTTATTGGCATCCCTCGGTATCGGCTACTTACCACGTTATCAAGTGCAAAACGAATTGGCTGATGGTCGTTTATGTGAGCTGTTGCCCGAATTTTTAGCGCCCGCAACACCGGTACACGCGGTCTATCGTCATCGGCAGCATTTGAGTGCAGCAATGCGCGCCACCTTAGATTACTTGGTGGCGCGCCTTTAACAGCTTATTTCAGATGGGTTCTTAAGAAGTTTAAGTAGGCTTCTTGCGCAGTAATACGGTTGGCTTTTACCGCGAAACCATGGCCCTCGTCGGGGAATAACACGTATTCAACGGGTACGTTGTTGGCCCGAATGGCGGCGACCATTTCATCGCTTTCGACTTGCAATACCCGTGGGTCGTTAGCGCCTTGCACCACCAATACCGGCACCTTCACATTAGCGGCATGGAACAGCGGTGAAATGCGCCGTAGCCGATCACCATCGGTGGCTGGGTCACCCAATTCGTCGTATAGCGACTGGCGGAAGCTCTCCCACCATGGCGGGATACTCTCCAACGTCCGCACCCAGTTGGTCACTCCAAAGATATTGATACCGGCATTAAATTCATCGGTAAAAGCCAGCGCCGCCATGGTCAAGTAACCGCCATAGCTGCCCCCCATCACCACGATTTGCTCCGCATCAACCCAATCCAACGATTGCAGGTATTTTTTACCATAGACAATATCCTGCAAATCATCTTCGCCGTGGCGTTTATCGTCTAAATGGAAGAAGGTTTTGCCATAGCCCGATGAGCCGCGATTATTCACCCCAAACATGGCGTAGCCGTGATTCACTAGGTGCTGCACCATAGCATTGTAGCCCTGACGGGTCTGCCCACCCGGGCCGCCATGGATAAAGATAATCGCCGGGACTTTGTTGGTCGCATTGGCTTGGTGCGGCTTATACAACAAGCCAGGCACGGTTAAGCCATCAAAGCTTTTGAAGCGCTCCACCGTACTTTGTACCAAATGCTTGGCATCCATTTCTGCCGCTAAAGTATTGGTGAGTTGCGCTACCTCAGTGCTGCCAACTTGCCAGACAAATAAGTTCGATGGTGACACGTCTGAATTGACGTAAAACACCAAGGTCGATTCGTCCGCAGAGAAATTCACGCCGCGTAAATCGCCCGGCGGATACGCCGGTAACTGCAATTCGGTATTGGTGGTTAAATCTGTAATCGTTAACTCGGTGCGTGCATCAGCATTCACACCCACCACTTGATAGCGGCCCGACTCTGAGAAATATAGAAACGATACGTCCCAATCAGCGGTGTAATATGGGCGATGCTCATCAGTGGCAAGGTCATACAGCCACGCCTGGGCAAACTCGCCATGACCGTCGGTGCTGTAGATCAGACCGAGGCTATCGCGGGTAAAGGTATAGGCGCTGTGCTGAATATTGCCTTCGGTGGGGGTAATCAATACCGGTTCGGCGTCGTCCTTGCTCAAATCCACACCAAATAAGTCCGAGTCGGAGTTTGAATTAGTGCGGCTCATGGCCAAGAAACGGCCATCTGGGCTGACCGACTCAATATTGAAACCAGTGTTATTTTCAAACACCATGGTGCGACTGAAATCGTTGCTGCTGTATTTATACAGATCAAAAAAGCGGTTATCGCGCTCATTGGTCATAATATAGAAGTGCACTTGGTCTTCATGCCAACCCGCCACCATAGCCTTCAAATTCTCGCCTGGGGTTAAGTCTTGGCTACTGCCATCAGGGAGTTGCACATAAACATGATTGAGCTCATTACCGCCTTGGTCAGCGGTATATAAGAAGCGGTCATCGTTAGGAAACCAGCTAATGCCTCTGATGGCATCTGTGGTTGATTGGGTTAATTGGGTCGGTGCGCTACCATCTACTGGATAACGATACACATTATATATACCTGAGGCGTCACTGGTGACTAAGACCGCGCTGCCATCATGGCTAATCGACGAGCCATACAAGGTCGTGGTATCGAAAAAGGTTTCAGCACTATACTGTGCCATCATCGGCTCAGCGTGCGGTGCAGCGACCTGATCATCCGATGATTGCGGCGAGCAGGCCGCCAACAGAGCGACACAGGAACCCATGACTACGGAAAGTGACCAACGCATTGTTCTATCCTCTTCTTGCGGCCAACATGGCAAGCAATCAGTGTAGTTGAAAATATCAGCGTTGGAGGAAAATTATTTTACACTCTAAAAATCAAACAGTTCGCCAAGAATGCTTTTCTTTTTATATTTTTTATGGCCATAACCATAAGGTTGCTGCTGTGGGTGTTGTCCTTGGTAGCCCGGTGACTGCATAGGTTGTTGCACCGGTTGTTGCACCGGTTGTTGCACCGGTTGTGGTGCCGCTTGTTGCGGTGCCGGAGCAGCTGACCGTTCGATGATTTTGTCTAACTCGCCGCGATCAAGCCATACCCCACGGCAACTTGGGCAGTAATCAATCTCAATGCCTTGACGATCAGTCATCATCAGGTTTTCGTCTTTGCATACTGGGCACTTCATGGTGTTGCTCCATTTTAACAAGATAATAGCCATAGACTGACAGTAATGTCTTTTGTTCAACCCAGCGCGACCAAATGACTAAAATATCGGTTCACTCTAGCTGTGCCACTAGATTATCTGCGCGTAATTCCGCACTATAGCCCATCGAACTATCTGCTCGCAGCAGCCAAGGAGCCCTTTATGCGCCCCATGATCATGGTCACGTTGACACTATTACTGCTCATTAGTAGCCCTGCAAACGCTACCGAACGCCAATCTGTCCTCGGTTTTGGCGGCTTTTTCTTTAAAGCGGAAAATCCGGCTGAGTTAGCGAAATGGTATGAACAGCATCTTGGCGTTAAACGCACCCCAAGCACCTACGAGGAAATGCCGTGGCAGCAAGAAGGCGGCAGCACGGTATTTGGCGTGTTCAAAAATACCACCAGCTATTTTGGCCGCACCGAACAACAATGGATGCTGAACTTTCGCGTTGCTGATTTAGATGCCATGGTCGCGCAGCTTCGAGAGGCTGGTATAAGCGTAGAAGTAGACCCTGAAAGCTATCCCAACGGCCGCTTCGCGCGGCTGCAAGACCCTGAGGGTAACCCCATTCAGTTATGGCAAGAAAAAGCCCCGCATTGAGCGGGGCTTTCGCAGGTACTATCAACCTGCCGTTAGCTCGGACGCTTAGCGTTAATGTACTGCTCAATAAATTGCTCCAGCACATTCAAAGGTACCGGGCCGCTCGACAGCACCACATCGTGAAACTCGCGGATATCAAAGGCATCACCGAGCTCGGCTTTAGCTTTTTCGCGCAGCTCGACAATCTTGATCATGCCGATTTTGTAAGCTGTAGCTTGGCTCGGCATAACAATATGACGTTCCACCATTTTCACCGCGTCAGCTTCGGCGTTCGGGGTATTGGTTACGTAAAACTCAATCCCTTGCTCGCGAGTCCATTGTTTGGCATGAATGCCGGTATCTACCACCAAGCGAACTGCACGCCACAACTCCATAGCTAAGCGGCCAAAATCTGAATACGGGTCTTGGTAAAAGCCGATTTCTTTCGGCACTAACTCGCTATATAACCCCCAACCTTCGGTGTAGGCGGTATAACGACCAAACTTACGGAACGTTGGAATACCCTGCAACTCCTGCGAAATAGCGCGTTGCATATGGTGACCCGGAATACCTTCATGGTAGGCCAGAGCTTCCATTTGGTAGCTGGGCATTGAGGCCATATCGTACAAGTTGGCATAATACACACCAGGGCGTGAACCATCCATGGACGGCTGCTGATAGAACGCTTTACCCGCTGACTTTTCGCGGAATGGTTCGACCGCTTTGACCACTAAATCAGCTTTTGGCTTGGTTAAAAACAACTCGTCAAGTCGCGACTTCATGGTATCGATCATGGCTGTCGCTTCATCTAAATAACGCTGGCGACCTTCAGCCGTATCTGGGTAGATAAACTGCTGGTTATTGCGCATGTGCACAAAGAACTCTTGCAAGGTACCGGTGAACCCAACTTTTTCCATGATCACGCGCATTTCGTCATGAATGCGTGCGACTTCGTTGAGGCCAATCTGATGAATCTCATCAGCGGTTAAGTCAGTGGTGGTGGTGCGTTGCAGAGCAATATTGTAGAACCGCTCACCGTCGGGGAATTTCCATGCGCCATCTTTATCATCAGCTTGCGCAGCTATGTCGGTGACACTGGCAATTAAGCCTTCATAAGCCGGTTGCACCGACGTCAGCAAGGCTTGCTGCGCCGCTGTCATAAGCGCTTCGCGTTGACTATCGTCGATATCCAACTTGGCGACCTTGCCGCTAAAGTCAGCCCACAAGGTACTGTCTTCACCGTCATCAAAGGGCGCGCCGGTGATAATGTTTTGGCTGTCGCTAAGCACGTAGGGATAGACAAACTTCGGTGCCATGATACCCTTTTCGGCACGTAACTTGAGATTCTCGGCCAGCTGACCAAATAACTCTGGTAGGCCATTTAAACGGGCAATGTAGGCCTCGGCATCAGCCACATCGGTAATGCGATGTTGGTTGATCAGCAATGACGCTACGTTGGAATGCATGCCGAACATTTGATTGACCGGATAGTTATAATGGCGCCACTCATAATCAGCAATTTGCTGCTCTAATTGCTGTTTCATCAATAACCAGCTGACATGGGTTTGCTCATCCAGCTTAGTGTGGTCAATGGCCATAACGCGCGCCAGCTGTTGCTGCTGTAACTCCAGCTCAGCGGCGGCGCTTTGTTCAGAGATATCATCCCACTTATCTTGATCGTCTTTGATGCCCAAAAACGATTGATACATGGGGCTACGCATCACATTTTCCATGAAAATGTCTTCGAACAGTTGATTGGCTTTGGCCGACTCACTGGCAACCGTTACTTGCGTTTCAGTGGCAGCGTTGGGCGCCGGTGTCGAATTGTTCGTGGTAGCATCTGAGCACGCCGTAGCGGCCAGTGCCAATGAAATAGCCAGTGCTATTTGCTTGTAATGAAACATTATAGTTCTCCTGTAAAGCGTTCATTGTGCTCCGATAGTAGCACTTCCATCACCGTCACCCTACTGAATCGCCCGCCATTCATCTCGTAGACTTGGTTGCTGATAGCATGACCAACAACACTTGCAAGCACACAAAATAGCTTCTAAAGTTCGCAACAGCTGACTTTATTTTGACTCGTTATCAGGAAATGCTGTGTTCGTATGGATATCATCACCATCATTGTCTTAACCGGCATTACTAACATCACTTTTGCGCTTTATAGCTGGCAACAAGTGAGTAATCCTGAATCGCATTTTGCCTGTAAGGCCTGGGCGCAAGCGCAATTTATCAAAGCAGTCTCTTTCGGGCTGTATGCGACCGCGTTGATTAGCGCCTCGGATGACCTGCGATTAATAGCGAACATCCTGATTATTATGGGCTGTTGGGCAGAAGTGCGCGCCTATAATCAATTGGCCGGCACTGGTTTGAATACGCCCACTTTAATCGGTGGTTTCGTGATCAGCGCGCTGGCTTTTACGGTCATGCACATCACCAGTCCGGTCGGCCCCAACAATATTATGATCACCACCGCCTCGGTGCTGGTATCTATTCCGCTGGCGATGAATGTGTACGCGCTGTATCGGCTGATGCAGCAACATGCCGGTAGCGTGTTCCCGCACGCCTTACTGGTCATCAACACCGGCATCACAGTGCTTTGTTTGATGCGCGGTTACCTGTCGGTGGATAACCCTGACTACATCATCACTCAAGCACTTTTCAGTAATCAGCTATTTATGTTTGCAACCTTCATTCATGGCTTAGGTAACGGTATTGGTTTTATTGGTTTTCTTAAAGAGCGTTCCGATGAAAAGCTGCGTAACCGCGCCAACATCGATTACTTGACTGGTATCTATAACCGTCAATATTTTGAGAAGCTGACCACGCAGCGGCTCGAACGCGGCGAACCACTGACTTTGTACTTTATGGATTTAGACAAATTTAAGTCGGTTAACGATCGTTTGGGGCATGCCGCCGGTGATCAGGTATTACAGCTATTTGCCGAGTTACTGCAGCAGCAACAGCAGCACTACCATGCCATAGCTGGACGCCTTGGCGGTGAGGAATTCGGCTTAGTGATACCAACTCAAAGTATCACCGACCACAGCACCATATTGGCCAACCTGCGTAGTATTTTTGCAGTGCACTCCGAGGCCTTAATTGGTGAATCGGTGGGCTTTAGTGTAGGCGCCTGTACCGCCAAGCCGGGCGATACCGTGCAGGAGTTGATGCGGCAAGCCGATGTCTTACTGTACGCAGCAAAACGTGCATAAAAGTATTTACAAAAGCTTATCTTTTGACCTATCTTTGCCCCAACCTCCAAACTAAGAAGAAAAAGTAGAGGCAGGCAACTATGACAGCAGCATGTTCATATCTCGGGCAACAGCGCTTTGCGCGCTTGCATAGTCAGCTATTCCCGAAACTGAGTAGCTTTTTGAGCCAACAAATACCGCGCCAAGAAGCCGAAGAAATTGCTCAAGAAGCGTTATTAAAGGTTTATCAGCGGCTGCAAACAGCACTCCACAACAATGATAGCTGGAGCGACCAGCACTTAGCCGCGCTGACCTACGCCATTGCGAAAAACTTACTGGTGTCACGTGCGCGCCATTTAAAAGTGCGTTGGCAGTACCACGAACAGCAGCGTACTCAGCTCAGTCATGAACAACCTTGCAATGCTGAACAAGCTATCATTAATGACGACATGCACCGCCACTTGTTAGCTGCGATCAATCGGTTGCCGGCTATTTGTCGCAACGTGTTTATCCTTCGCCAGATCCACAATAAACGCTATCAAGATATCGCTAGCGAGCTGAATATCTCGATTAAAACCGTCGAAAATCATCTCGCTAAAGGCATGAAGCTGTGCCGTCAGTATATGATTGAAGCTGTCCATGAGGAGTCTGCAAACCGCGCTATGGATACCAGCGTATGCAAATAGAAGATTGGATTGTTCACGACATTCCGGAGCACATCATTGCCCAAGCCTCAGACTGGATCATTCAGCTCGACCGGCTTGAGCAAGATGCCAGCTATGCCATGTCTGACCTAGAGAACCAACTTTTACGGCAACAGTTTTACGACTGGCTTAATCAAGATCAACTCAATCAACTAGCCTTCTTACAGCTTTCTGAAATGTGGGCGAAGTCATCTATGCTACGCCATCTTGAGCACATGATCGATAAATCAGAAGTAATTCAATTCCCAACCATGCCGAGCCGCCCGCAGTTCGAGCCGGAGCTGCGCCCAAGCTTTGCCGAGAATGGTGATATGGCCTCAGCGCCAGCTTGGATGTACCCAGTCGTGATTGGCTTAGTGGTGATTGGGTCACTGGCACCGTTGCTGCTCTAATAACCCCTCAAGAAAAATTGTTCGAAAAAAATTTACCCTGACATAGGGGTATTTCTGATCTCATGCGTTTATGACCTGAATTACACATTCAGTTAATCATCATGCGAGAGATTGATCATGAACAATTATAATAAGTCAGTATCGACCCCGACTAAATTAACGAAAGTAGCTACCGCAGTAGCACTCGTGCTGTCATCGCAAGCCTTTGCGCAAGACACCAGCACTGAAGAAGGCGACGCCATTCAACGTGAAGGCGTTGAAAAAATTACCGTTGTTGGTTCTAACATCAAGAATGCGCAAGTCTCTGAAGCGCTGGCGGTATCCGTCATCAATGCCGAAGAAATTGGTGAGCTCGGGGTTGAATCACTCGACGACCTGTTGCAACTAATTCCAGAAAACGGCCAGAACTTCCTGAGTGAAGCAAATAACATTTCCGGTGGCGTCAACTCAGCGCGTGGTGATGTCGGCGCTTACAACTTACGTAACTTGGGAACAGGTAACACGCTGGTGTTGCTGAATGGTCGACGGATGGTCAACGCCGCCACCTACCAAACTGAAGAAGTGGGCGGCAGCTTTGTGCCGGTGAACTCAGCCAACGTCAACATGATCCCGATTTTTGCGCTCGACCAAGTTCAAGTGCTGCGTGATGGTGCCTCGGCGATTTATGGTGCCGACGCCGTAGCCGGTGTGGTTAACCACGTGGTGAAAAGTGATTTTGTCGGCTTTAATGTGTCGGCGCGCTACTCTGACTTTGAAAATTTCTCCAGCCCAGCGCAGCAATTACAAATTGAGTGGGGGCAAGATTTCAACAATGGCCGCACCAACGTCAGTGTGTTCGCGGGCTTCTATAAACGCGACCGCATCAATTCGCAAGACGATGAACGTTGGGCCGACTCCGATTTACGCTGGCGTATCCCAGAAGGTTCTTTGTGGGCCGGCGATACACGCTTCCGCGGCGATAGCGCAAACTCGCTATATGGCCAGTTCGACGTGATCACGCGTGCCTCAAACTCAGGGCTCAACGGCACCATCACCGATACAGCTGGTGAGTTTGAAGTATACCCAATTGGTGACTCACGCTGTCAGTACACCATCAACGAATTCACCTGTGGCGCCATTGATGGCCAAGGCACAGTACGCTTCAACTTGAACGAAGACCGCGATCTGCGCTCGAAAATGGACCGTAGCAATATTTTCGTCTTTATCAATCACGAATTCGATAATGGTGTGGAAAGCTTCACCGAGCTCTCTTATTACAAAGCCAATACCAACCTTCGTCGTCACCCAACTTCGCCCTTCACCGCCAACAAACTCAGAGTCGGGGCAGAAAACTACTACAATCCACTTGGACCCTGTGGTTCGCCAAATCGACTCCCCGATGCGTTGATCCCCGGCGTACCTTGTAGCGGCTTAGAACTCGAAATTGATAACTACCGCTTCGCTGAGATTCCACGGGTGGTTAATAATGACGGTGACTCCTATCGCTTCTTGCAAGGCTTCCGCGGTGTTTGGGGTATGTGGGACTGGGAAGCGGCATTCACGCAATCGAAAGCCACGCAATCGGATGTGACCTCGAATCGGGTTTCCAATATCCTCATGGCCGAGGCATTATTTGACCCAACATCAGCGGCTTACAATCCGTTCAGTGGTGGTGTGAATAGCAACATTGAGCGTGCCCTGATTGATGTCTATCGTAACAATGAAACCGAATTGACCATGATCGATTTCAAGATTGCCAATCCGGCCATCTATGAATTACCGGCAGGTCCAGTCGGCTTTGTGGTTGGCGCCGAGTATCGCGAAGAGTCGTTTAATGATGACCGCGACCCGCGTCTTGATGGCACTATTCAGTTCACCGATTACAGCGGCACCACCTATCCGTTCGTATCTGATGTGGTGAACTCGAGCCCAACCCCTGACAGTAGCGGTAGCCGCGATGTCATGTCACTGTTCGCCGAATTCCAAATCCCAGTTACTGATACCCTAGATGTGCAAGCCGCACTGCGTTATGAAGATTTCTCCGACACTGTTAGCACCACCGTCGGTAAGTTTGCCTTTGGTTGGCAGCCGATCGACAACTTCATGCTACGCGGCTCGTGGTCAGAAGCCTTCCGTGCGCCTAACTTGGTGACTATCAACGAGAGTGTCGTGGCGCGGAACAATACCCGTACCGACTATACCTGTTTATATGCGGCTGAATTCGGTGGCGACCCGAACCAAGACAGCTTGGATTGTAATGCCCCGGTGCAGCGGGTAGCCCAAGGCAGTGACCAATTGGTGCCGGAAGAGTCGACTAACACCAACATCGGGATTGTTTACGATGCCACCGACGATCTCACCCTGACCGTAGATTTCTGGACCATCGAGAAAGAAAATACCATCGGTTTGTTCGGTGAAGAGAACCATTCGTTGTTAGACCTGGTACTGCGCCTGCAAAATGGTTTGAGCAACTGTGACACCGCAACCTTTAACCCAGCAATCACCCGTGGTGATGTTGACCAAGGCACCGCTGGCTTCTATCAAGCGGCAGGTATCTGTCCGGGTGGCGTGATCAGCCAAGTGACCGACCAGTATGCCAACCTTGATACCCGCAAGTTAGCCGGTTATGACATTGGTGTGTACTACACCTTAGATACCGACTATGGTCGCTTTAACTTCAAGTATAACGGTTCGTTCTTAGAGAAATTTGAACAAGCCGCTGGCGGTGATGCCGCGGTATTGGTTGAAGCGCAAGCCAGTGGCCTATTGCCGGCTTCGTACCCAGTCACCGGGTTCGCCGATCTGATCGGCCGCGATGGCAACCAAAAAGAACGCCATTCAGTGCGCGCCGCTTGGCGCAAAGGCGATTATGCGGCATCCTTAACCGGTAACCGCATCGGTAGCTTCTATCAAAGCAGCTTGACCTTGAACGACGGTACCCGCTATGTGATCCCAGCGATGACCACGTTCAATGCCACCTTTGACTACAACGTTGAGGTGAATGAAGTCGATACGCGCTTCCGCTTAGGTGTGGTCAACATATTTGATGAGCGTGCGCCACTTGCCGACGGCTCTTTTGGCTTCTTTGCTGATGCCCATCGTGACTACGGCAGACAGTTCTACATCGACGTAAGTGCGCGATTTTAATTAACTGACCCTAGTTAGGATGTAATCATGCACGCAACTGATACGTGCGCCCCTGAGCGGGCGCGCTACCAAAATGTTGGCCTGTTACTCGGGCCAACCATTTTCTTTCTGATGATGCTGCTAGACAGCAGCCAAACAGCCATGGAACCAGCCGCTTGGCGGGTTGCTGCTGTGGGGCTCTGGATGGCAGCATGGTGGGCCACCGAAGCGGTATCGGTGCCAGTGACCGCGTTCTTGCCAATGGTGATGTTCCCGTTTTTGGACGTTGCCTCTATGGCGGACACCACGCGTCATTATGCCAACCCCATCATCTACTTATTTTTAGGCGCGTTTATACTGGCGATTGCGATTGAAAAATGGCAGTTACATAAACGCATCGCCTTGGCGATTTTGTCGATTACCGGCACCGATGGTAAGTTTTTGATCGGTGGCTTTATGGTGGTGGCAGCGTTGTTATCGATGTGGATGACCAATACCTCCACCACCATGATGCTGATGCCGATTGCGCTCTCCGTTGCCAATATGATCGCGCAAGAAAATCAGCATTTGAACGACCGCCAAATCAAAGCCTTCCAAAAAGCCATGCTCTTAGGCTTAGCTTACGCGGCCACGATTGGCGGCCTAGCCACGCTGATTGGTACCCCACCAAATGCTTTACTAGCGGCGTTTTTAGTCGAGAACTACGATATCCACATCACCTTCGCTAACTGGATGCTGGTGGGTGTACCGGTGATGGTAGTGATGTTACCTCTGGCTTGGTATTCGCTGACGCATGTCAGCTATAAAGTGGATATTCCAGCCAACCCAGAAGTCAACGAACACATCAAGAAAATGGTCGCTGATTTAGGCCCTATGACCAAGGCCGAGGCCCGCGTTGGTGTGGTGTTCTTGTTGGTGGTGACCTTCTGGATCTTGCGGCGGCCAATTTCAACCTGGCTTGGTATCGATTTTCTGACCGATACCGGCATCGTCATGACCGCAGCATTGCTGCTGTTTTTGCTGCCCAGTGGCTCGCAAAAACAAAGCCAATTACTAACCTGGGAAAACGTACAAGGTTTACCATGGGGCGTGTTGGTGTTGTTCGGCGGCGGCTTAAGCCTTGCCGCAGCGGTGTCTGATTCTGGGCTGGCCGCATGGCTGGGTAGTAGCTTGATGCCACTCGGCGCCTTTGGCGTGCTGGCATTAGTTCTGGCCGCTACGGGCCTGGTGATATTCCTCACCGAACTGACTAGTAACGTGGCTACTGCGGCAACATTTTTGCCAGTGGTTGCCGCCGTGGCGCTAGAGCTTGGGGTATCGCCGTTGCTGCTGTGTGTGCCAGTTACCTTGGCCGCTAGCTGCGCCTTCATGTTACCGGTAGCGACACCACCGAATGCCATTGTGTTCGCCTCGGGCAAGTTAACCATTCCAGACATGGTGCAGGCAGGATTACTGCTGAACATTATTGGTATGGTGCTGTTAACGCTGGTGGCCATTTGGTTGGCACCCATGGTCTTTGTGGCATAACTGAGGAGTCGCTTGATGATCGCTAAATGGTTAGTCAGTTTATGCACGCTCGCGCTGTTGGTGGCTCCGGTTCAGGCCAATAGCGACAATAAGCGCGTGCTGTTTGTCGGCAATAGCTTTAGCTTTTACAGCAATGGTATTCACAACCACTATGCCAACCTCATCCGTGCCGATGATAGTTGGCAAGCGGGTGAGCACCGCGTACGACTGCTGACGCTATCCGGTGGGTACATTCACGAAACCGGTCGGTTGTTAAATAGCTACTTGAGTAGCGGTGACGACGACTGGGATATCGTGGTGCTACAAGGTCATAGCACAGAACCAGTGAGCAAGGATAAATCGGAGCGCTTTGAGCTGGTGATGGAGCGCATGATCAGTTCCTTGAAAGAGCGCAAGATCCGCCCGGTGCTGTTTATGACCTGGGGCTATCAGGGTGATGCCGATATGGGTGCTGCGTTGCAGCGCGCCTACGAAAAAGTCGGCAAAGCCAATGACACGCTGGTGGTGCCGGTAGGCGCAGCCTTCGCGGTGGCGAGCCACCAGTACCCCGACATCAGCCTGTTGGTGCCTGATGTGCGCGGCGTCAGCTCCAGCGACGATGACGCCGAGCTCACCTACCGCCGCGATGTCAAACACCCCAGCGTAGCCGGTACCTACCTCGCTGCCTGCGTGTTTTACGCCAGCCTGCATCAGCGTAGCCCCGAGGGCAACCTGTTCCACGCCGACCTCGACCCAGACACCGCGCTGAAG
The DNA here is from genome assembly GCF_003999375.1 of Pseudidiomarina mangrovi. GTDB lineage: Bacteria > Pseudomonadota > Gammaproteobacteria > Enterobacterales > Alteromonadaceae > Pseudidiomarina > Pseudidiomarina mangrovi. The sequence goes on along the minus strand of NZ_RJLC01000005.1, from coordinate 89,025 downwards.
CTACAACAGCTCAGCTGGCAGGTGGTCAGCGCCTATTTTGGCTTTACTGCGGATAAAAGCACAGCAGGCTAAATGCCTGCTGGGTTTTATTCTATGTTTTGGATCTGAATGGATGATGTGGATATTATTTGCTTATAAAACAAATGGTTGCTGGTTTTAAGGCTAGCCACTTTCATATTTAGGATCCACTTTTGGATCCAGTTAGACAAGTTTAAAGTTATAGCTAACATCAGCGAACCTCTCGGTAGACTGTCGGATTTATCAATTACCCTGAGCATGAAAAAAGGCTAGAAATAGTTGATGCCCTATAAAGAAATTTATATAAAATTACCTCTTAGGCTCTGACTTCGCTTCACCTTATGCCTCTCTGCTGTGTCGTAGCACCTCATTAAACGAAATTTCGGCCAAGCAGACCGCCAAATCATGAACATTTTGACTAGCTCGGTTCTCAGCTTTAGCACAGTCTCGGCTTTGAGGAAAAAGCTCTGCTCGAAATTGCTCAAATGATTTATAAACGCAATTTTTCACTTTGGTCGATTTAGTCATTTTCGAATCCTTTAAAATAATTATCAAAAAAATGACGATTTATATCTTTAGGAAAGTATAACTTCCTTTTCACCCAAACCATACCATCTCCTTTAGATATTACTGCTACGTCGATTGGACCCCCTACGGTTTCGAGAGATTCCGTCATCCGTCGCTTGAACGCCGTCAAATTTACGAGGGACTCTGCCATAGCAGCTAACTCATCTTTCGGTAAAGCCGTCACCATATTCAAGACTGGGGAAATATGCTGCTCTCTAATGTGCTTTTGGATTACATCAATAAAATCAGCGTGTAGAGTTTTTGCATCACCCTGTAATTTCTTCTTTATTGTATCAGAATCTACCGCACTTCCCTCTAACTCTTCGTCACTTAATAGATCTGGCAAACGGCTAAATATATGATTTAAATATACATTTATTAGTTCATTTACAGACGGATTCATACCGTTCATGAACGCAGCAACCATATCTTCTTGTGCAAACGCAACGATACTACAGTCGTTAACACTCGTTACTTTATATGACTTTCTCTCGAGCTTTCTAAATTTTAATACGCCGTCTATCACACCCTCGATTTCGTACGTCAGTATGGACGGGTATATCTCGTCATGGCCAAAACCTGATATAACTATTCCAGAAGTACCATTCGAATAAATTGAGCGCGTATGCAAAAAAGTGGCTATATCATTAAGCTTTGCCATTAAAGGCGGCTTAGGCTTGAGGTTTTGAAAGACGTGCGCAGCTACTTCCTTGAAAATAGCTTTGTATTTCGATTTTACTAACTTTTCAAAGTTTGAATCGATTTCAGCTGAGAGTTCGCGCTCTTTGAGTTCTTGATGGTGTCCAATTACTATATCTCGAAAGCAAGTATATGCAGTCTCATAGTCCACCTCACCATCCTTTTCGAAAATTGGATGAACCTTTTCATCTAACTCGTCACGAATCATTTCGAAATAGGCGGTAACGTTCCCCTGAACCCATGACTTTTGACTATCTTCAGAAAAGTATTTTTTGCTATCCTTTATGAATTTTATAAAGAAATCCCCGTAATCCTCTAGGGTTTCAAACTTCTCTGTTCCCAATTTTTGTCTACATGTCTTGATCAGAGTTTCCCAAGGAACTTCAAGTAGATTTGCATTTCCGTAAATCATGATTCCAACGGGATGCAGCTTTGAAAGCGAAAATAGCTTTATAGCGGAGTTATAAATTTTTCTGCCGCCTATAGTCACTGCACTGTCCGCAGCTAGTGCAACCGCGCTTCCGTTTGCTATCGCTACTTCTGCCGTCATTATATTTCCTTAGATGATTTATATATATGCTTAGAATCTATACCATCTCTGCTTTTAGCCACCTAAAAGTCACATCAAGTCGAATGATTTCAAACAACTCTTATGCTTTTATCCTTTGATGCCATCGCAACTCTCGCTCCTTTAGAACCAACTTTACATCACAGTAACAAACTGGGCAAACTCTCGTCGTTCAGAAAGGTTTGGGGCTATCTTAAAGCTGCCCACCAACCCCTTTAAACTTCTCAACAAACGCCGAGATCTTCTGAAACACCGTTTGCTTCTTAGTTCGGTATTCCGGGTTCAGCGGGCTTAGTTTCGGCAGCGTGGAATTGAGTTCGGTGCCGTTTTCACTGGCGTATTCGCGGCGTAATGACGCTGCTATGTAGCGCTTGGCGGCGTCTTCGTTGAGGTTCTCTGAACGAATGAGCTCTTCGGCTTCACGCTGTTGCTCGGCTTGAGCGAATTTGAAGAATTCATCGATAATGCCCGCTTTATCTGGCATCTCATCTAGATCGGTCTGGTTGATAAAATCGACAATTAAGCTTTCTTTGGCGCGGTTACCAAGGCTGGCTCGAATCAGACGGCGAACTTCTTCAATCAAGTCACCTTTGCTTTTATTTTTCTTGTTCTGCTCAAATATCAGTTCAAGAATGTAGTCGAGGTTTATTTCCTGCGACTTCAGCAAGTCGATCTCAAACTCGATATCGTCCCAGTCAATCGTTGACTGTGCTTGGTTCTCGGCTGATTTCTCGCGGCGTATCCAGTCGCGAATATCGTTATAGGTCGAGCGATAATCCTGCACCTTGCGCTCAGGCGGTATGCGAATCGTTTGTAACGTCGCAATATCGTCGTCGCTTAAGTGATGCTCAATTTTGAACGCTTCAACAGCTTCCGCATCGCTAGTATCAATGGTCTGCAACGCTTTTAAGCTGGCAAATTCATCGTAATTTTGCAGAATGTTTTCAACTCGCAAATACTCGCCAAATAATTTGGCGAAGTCTTTCTTGTCTTTCTCGAGCTCAATTTCATCAGGGTTAGGAAAACGCTGCTCGAGTTCGGAAACCACTTCCATAAAGCCACGTCGCGCTTGCCCAGTGACGAGGTCTGTGAAGCCTTCCATGTACTCTTTATAGCTCTTCTCGAGCACTACATTCTTGGTATTCTTATCACCAAATAGAGTGATGGCATCAATCGTCGCTTTCTCCAAATCACGGAAGGTCACGATATTGCCGAAAGTCTTCGTAGCATCGTAAATACGATTGGTGCGCGAATAGGCTTGAATAAGTCCGTGGTAACGCAGGTTCTTATCCACAAACAAGGTATTCAGTGTCGGTGCATCAAAACCGGTGAGGAACATACCCACCACAATCAACAAATCAATTTCTTGGCTTTTCACACGCTTGGCAAGATCACGGTAGTAGTTTTGGAAGCCGTTGCTATCCACGCCATAGTTGGACTGAAACATGGCGTTGTAATCAGCAATCGCTGCGCTTAAAAACTCTTTACCGCTGCTATTCATGGCAGAAACTTCAAAGCTTTCATCTGGTATCTCACCGATGGAATCTTGCTCTTCATTCGCGGCGAACGAGAAGATAGTGGCGACGCGCAAAGGTCGCTCGGCATCTTGTTGAAGTTGTTTAAATGCCTCGTAGTAGGCTTTTGCGGCATCAACGCTGCTTACCGCGAACATGGCATTAAAACCTCGCCCGCCCGCCTTCATGCGGTGCGTTTTTTGGCGGAAGTGGGTCAGTATGTATTGGGTGATTTCCCGAATACGTTCCGGGTGTAGTAATGCTTGTTTGTTCTCTGCGGCACTGAGTTTTTTCTCGTCCTGCTCGGTCTCAATTTGACGGAACTGCGGGCGTACGTCGTTGTAGTCCACTTTGAACTTAAGCACTTTTTCGTCGCGAATGGCATCAGTGATCACGTACGAGTGCAGCTCAAGCCCGAATACACTTTGCGTTGTTTCAGCGCCTAAAGCGTTAACAGTAAATATCGGCGTGCCAGTAAAACCAAACTGATAATAGCGCTTAAATTTCTTCTGTAGGTTCTTCTGCGCTTCACCAAACTGGCTGCGGTGGCATTCGTCAAAAATAAACACCACCTGCTGACGATAGACCGGCAAATCGCGCTCGGTTTTCATCAGGTTATTCAGCTTTTGAATGGTGGTCACAATGATTTTGTTGTCGTCCAAACTCAAATTACGCTTAAGGCCTGCGGTGCTATCCGAGCCATTCACGCTATCCGGCGAGAAGCGCTGATATTCCTTCATGGTCTGGTAATCGAGATCTTTACGGTCCACCACGAAGAATACCTTGTCGATAAATTCGAGTTCGGTCGCTAAGCGTGCTGCTTTAAAGCTGGTTAATGTTTTCCCCGAGCCTGTGGTGTGCCAGATATAGCCGCCAGCATCGGTTGAACTCCATTGCTTGGCCTGAAACGCGCTCTTAATCTTCCACAATATGCGCTCTGTGGCGGCAATTTGATAAGGCCGCATCACCAGCAAGGTGTCGCTGACATCAAACACCGAGAAGTGCAGCAACACCTTGAGCAACGTCTCTTTTTGAAAGAAGGTCGCAGTGAAGTCTTTAAGGTCTTTAATCAAGCCGTTGTCAGATTTTGCCCAGTTCATGGTGAAATCGAAGGTGTTTTTGTTGCGCTTCACGGTGTTGGCAAAGTAGCGCGTGTCGGTACCGTTTGAAATAACAAACAGCTGCAAATACTTAAATAGCGAGCTCTCGGCGTTAAAGCTTTCTTTGCTGTAGCGGTGCACTTGGTTAAAGGCTTCACGAATGGCCACACCGCGTTTTTTCAGTTCAATTTGAACGAGTGGTAGGCCGTTCACCAGAATGGTTACGTCGTAACGATTCGCGTGCGAACCCGTTTGTTCAAACTGCTTGACCACCTGCACTTTGTTGCGTGCGATGCTCTTTTTATCGACCAGATAGATGTTTTGAATGCGACCATCATCAAAGACGAAGTCTTCAATGTAATCGTCGTGAATTCTGCGCGTTTTGTCGGTGATGCTGTCGCTGGGCCTATCAAGGTAAGTCTCAACAAATCGCGCCCACTCGCCGTCCGAGAATTCAACGTTATTTAAGGTTTGTAACTGTACGCGCACGTTGGCAAGCATCGCCATTGGGTTATTTAGGCCAGGTACATACTCATAGCCCTGATTCACTAAATCTTGAATCAGCTCACGCTCTAAATCACTCTCGCTTTGGTAGCTTTCAGCAACTTCATATTGCTTGGTGTACTTATCTAAAACGATAAAGTGTTTTGACTCGGCTATGGGTTTGTAAGTGGTCATTCCTTTGTATCCTTTTTCTGCAACAGCTTTTTCACTTGGCGGTCGAAATCTGACTCAATTTTCTGTTGCTTATTAAACTGTTCGTATTCTTGGTAAGCCTTCTGCTGAGCAATTGCCCGCGACACACTGCCATAACCTTCAAGTATCTGATATTCGTTAAAGGCTAAGAACTTATCCACGCTGGCAGCAAAGGCTTCCATAGTAAAAGTGTTACGCCGTTCAATAATGCCCTCAATGTAATCAAAAAACGACGATACCGTGCGTTCTAGTTGTTTAATTTCGGTTTCTGATAAGTAGTTTTTGGCGATAATCGTATCCGATTTCAGCACGCGGCCTTTGGGGGCATTCTTATAAGTTGTCATTCCCATAAGCGGCTTACTGGCATCTGCTTTCAGGCTAATAATTTCAGCCGAGGTATGCCCGGTAATGGCATAGTGGAATTTATCCTGCACGTGGGCATAGAACTGGCGCGTGGTTTCTGATTTTGGGTCGTAGTCGATACTGCACTCAGCAAAAATATCGGTGATCTGCTGATAAATACGCCGCTCGCTCGCGCGAATGGAACGAACGCGCTCGAGCAGCTCTTTAAAGTAGTCTTTGCCAAAGTACTGGCCATTTTTCAGACGCTCATCATCCATGGCAAAGCCCTTGATGATGTACTCTTTAATCAGCTGAGTTGCCCAAATACGAAACTGGGTAGCTTGCGTTGAATTTACTCGGTAACCAACAGAAATGACTGCGTCGAGGTTGTAGTATTTGACCTTCTTAGTTTGCGTTTTCCCAGGAATGGCGCCATGTTCAGTGGTTGTTTCCAAAATGGAAATAACCACTTCTTGCTCTAGCTCACCACTTTCAAAAATATTCTTCAAGTGCTTGGAAATTGCAGGAACGCCAACCCCAAACAGTTCCGCCATACGATCTTGCGTTAGCCAAATAGTTTCATCGCTCAGCAACACCTCAACTTTAATATCGCCATTGGGTGCGGTGTAAAGCAGAAATTCAGAGGTTTGGTCTTTGACACTTAGCTTGTTAGTCATGGGTTACCACCGCTATAACGAGAGCAGTTCGTGCAAATTCTGCACATATTGAATCACGTTCTAACTTGCCGTGAGTAAATTGGTAAATTTCAATATTGTTGGTCATCGGAAACTCCTTTTCCTTTTTTTGGTTAAACTTTGATCTACCGAGGAATCCTCGGCAGTTGCCTGAGAGCCTTCCTTGAATGTGAATCAATCGGTTATCGATTTGAACTGGTAAGAAATGCTGACAAGTTGCGGTTAACGACCTATTTCCTGTAGGCACAATTGTCTCAGTCGCTCTGTAATCAACGTGTAAGCGGGTTACTTTACGTTGCGAAATCAACATCTCAAGCCGCCTCTTCGTCTGGCTTTGGAAAGCTTAGCAGCAAATCACGGTAATACTCGTACTGCTTTTGACGCAGCTCGATTTCGCGAGGGAGACCCTCCGTGATTGAATTAGTGAGGGCGTCAAACTTGTCGAGTATCGCGACAATTCGTGCCTGGTCTGCAAGTGATTTCTCAATGTCATCTGCGAAAGGTATAGGTACTTTCAAATTTTTAACGATTTGCGCATTAATATTTGTCTGTGAACCTGTACCTAGTGACTTTATATATTCGTACTGGCTGGTCAAGTAATGAAATACATAACGATAATTAACAACTTTCTCATCGAGACATATATTCGCACATGCCTGGTTTGTGGTGATTGGTACTTTATTGATGCCAATTTTTCCAACTGTCGCTCCATACATTGCAACAATTACGCAATTCTCGGGAATCCATTTTGCACTCGAGTTTTTTAATCCCGCTTCGGTTATTTTTATATTTGTATCCCATATTTCACAAAAATCTATTTCTTGAGTCCGTAACCAAGGAATATTGCCATCGTAATAATCCGCCACGCCGGTTTTTGGCGTTCCGCCTGAGGAAATATTCTTTGAAATCTCTCCCAGCGTCTTCCACTCCACCTCACTGTCTTCAAAGCTGAGCAATTTATCACGGTAGTAGTTGTATTGTTTTTTGCGCGCGGTAAGCTCGGCGGTAAGCTCGGCGGTAAGCTCGGCGGTAAGGGAGGTAAATGCGTCCAAAATTCGGACGATTTCCGCTTGAATTTGTAGCGACTTTTCTGGGTTTTCAGGGCACGGAATTGGGATATAGAATGCCCTAAGCTTCGCATCAGAAATTGCTGGATAGGCTGATCCACTCTGATTATCTTCAAGGTATCTTTTAAATTGGCTCGTTGAAATCAGATGCAAGATCCATTTAGGTAACACCTTCTCTTTTCTCGCACGCAATACGCAATAGCCAGTACTGGCTACTTCTCCGTGGTAATCGTCTCCAATCAAACAATAGCGCATTTGAGTTGGCCGAGTAGTCGCAAAGATTACATCATTTTTTTCTACAAGCTTCTGAGCACGACTTGGAGCATTATTTGGTGACACCCATGATGTTTCTATAATTTGCTTAGTTTCTATACTGACAGAAGTTAAATCGATATATTTATAATCACGTTTAACTTCACGCCACTTTATATTGCTAGTGCGCAGCGTCACTTTGCTAATAGGCACCCAGTCGACCTCTACGTCACCAAGTAATCGCTCAATAAAACATAGTTCACTCATCTCAAACACCCTCAATCTCCGCCACAATCGCATCAATATCTGCACGCAATTGGTCAATCTTGGCAACGGTAGTTTTCAGCTCAGCGTTGAGTTCGGTAATGTCGATAACTTCGCGATTGTCTTTGGCCTCAACATAGCTGCTGACGGAGAGGTTGTAGTCACTTTCTGCTACCTTCTCGAATGGTACCGACTTGGCAAAGTGCTCAACATCCTCTTTACTTGCAAACACCTTCATTATCTGCTCGATGTGCTCATCGGTCAGTACGTTGTTATTGGTTTCCTTCTTGAACAAGTTACTCGCGTCAATAAACTGCGTACTGGTGTCTTGCTTATGCTTCGAGAGCACCAAAATGTTGACTGCAATCGTGGTACCAAAGAACAAGTTTGGCGCTAACGAAATCACGGTTTCAACGTAGTTGTTATCCACAAGGTACTTACGAATTTTCTGCTCAGCACCGCCGCGATAGAAAATGCCCGGAAAGCAAACAATGGCTGCACGGCCTTTGCTTGAAAGGTAACTGAGTGCGTGCAATACAAAGGCGAAGTCAGCTTTTGATTTAGGCGCGAGTATGCCTGCAGGGGCAAAACGCTCGTCGTTAATAAGCGTTGGGTCATCGCTACCTATCCATTTCACCGAGTAGGGTGGGTTAGAAACAATGGCATCAAACGGCTTGTCATCCAGAAAATGTGGGTTAGTGAGCGTGTTTCCTAACTGGATATTGAACTTGTCGTAGTTGATGTTGTGCAAGAACATATTCATACGGGCAAGGTTGTAGGTGGTATGGTTAATCTCCTGCCCGAAGTAACCGTCTTCAATACGATGTGGGTCCATGTGCTTACGGGCTTTCATCAACAACGAGCCGGAACCAACAGCTGGGTCGTATATTTTGTTGATACGTTCTTGGCCATGAACAGCCACCAAAGCTAATAGTTCAGATACATGTTGCGGCGTAAAGTACTCACCGCCTGATTTCCCGGCATTCGCTGCGTAGTTTGAAATAAGGAATTCGTAGGCATCGCCGAATAAATCAATTTGGTTATCTTCGAAGTTGCCGAAGTCTAACCCGGCTACGCCCTTTAATACCGCCGCTAAGCGTAGGTTTTTGTCTTTGACGGTATTACCCAAGCGATTGCTGGTGGTATCAAAATCTGCGAACAAGCCTTTAATGTCATCTTCCGATGCATAGCCGTTGGCTGAATTTTCAATTTCACCGAAGATGCGGGCGAGGTCGGTGTTCAGGCTCTCGTTGTTGTTCGCGTTCTTAGCAACGTTCACGAACAATTGGCTTGGGTAAATAAAATAGCCTTTGGTTTTAATGGCATCGTCTTTGATGTCGTCGGTAATTACCGAGTCATCAAGCGATGCATAGTTGATGCTTTCGTCACCGGCTTCGATGTAGCTGGCGAAGTTTTCGCTGATAAAGCGATAGAACAAGGTACCGAGTACATACTGCTTAAAATCCCAGCCGTCTACTGAGCCACGAACGTCGTTGGCAATCTGCCAAATTTGGCGCTGAAGCGCGGCGCGCTGTTGGGTACTTGTCATTTTTATATCCCTGTCTTAATCCATTTTGAGCTTGTTATTAATATGCTTAAAAAGATACCACAATCTGTGCGCGTGAAACCTGCAAATATTTGTGATAGAGACTCTGTAGAGCACACACAAGAAAATCAACCGGGACTGGTAGCCCCGATTGTCCATATAGCGTGATTGAGCGTCGTTTAATTTAGGCGGATATCACAGATGATGGTCCAGTTATTTGAACCATTCTCAGCGTCACTCGATGTTCTGGATCTGCTCCCGCATCTGCTCAATCAGCACTTTCAGCTCTACCGCAGCGGTGGTGACATCGGCGCTAATGGATTTAGAGGCTAGGGTGTTCGCTTCGCGGTTGAACTCTTGCATCATGAAATCCAGGCGACGGCCGCACGCGCCACCTTTGCGGAGGATTTTGCGGGTTTCGGCTACGTGAGTGTCGAGCCGATCCAGTTCTTCCGCTACGTCTACCCGTTGCGCCAGCATCACAATTTCGGCTTCAACGCGGCTGGGGTCGAGGTCTACTTTGGCTTCGGCGAGGCGGTTCAGCAAACGCTCGCGCTGCCATTGCAAAATTTCCGGCATGCGGGTGCGCACAAAGGCGGCCTGTTCAGCCACGCCGGCTAGGCGCTCACTGATCAACCGCTCAAGCGCGGCGCCTTCACTGGCGCGGTTAGCAATAAACTCGGCCAAGGTGGTTTCAAAGGCGGCTAATACGTCGGCCTGAATGGCGTCCATATCCTCTTCTTGCTGCGCCACCACGCCGGGCCAACGCAATACATCGAGTGGGTTAAGCTGCGAGCTGACCGACTGCCCAGAAATCCAATTGGCGCTGGCAATCACGCTTTTGGCTAACTCTTCGTTCAGGCTCAGGCTAGTTTGCCCGCCAGTTTCAATATGCAAGCGCAGCGAACATTCTACTTTGCCACGCTGCAACTGCGCCCGCAGCCGCTCGCGCAAGCTGTTCTCTAGGCTGCGAAACTGCTCGGGTAAGCGAAAGTAGGTTTCTAGGTAGCGTTGGTTTACCGAGCGCAGCTCCCACGCCGCTGTGCCCCATTGGGCTTTCAATTCGTGGCGCGCGTAGCCGGTCATACTTTGCATCATAAGTTAAGCCTTGTGCTATTCAACTGAATGAGCGTCAGTTTACACCATTGCTGGCTGGCATTCATAATTCTGCTGCAGCGCAGAAATTTGCCGCATGCTCTGGTATACTTCAGCAACATTTTTTGGGTTGCCACAGGCAGCCACTTAGCAAGAGGAATTCGTATGCGTCCAAGTGGCCGTACTGCTCAACAAATCCGCCCGGTAACCATTACCCGCAACTTTACCCGTCATGCCGAAGGCTCGGTGTTGATTGAGTTTGGCGACACCAAAGTACTCTGCACCGCCAGCGTCGACCGTGGCGTACCGCGCTTTCTTAAAGGCAGCGGCAAGGGCTGGGTCACCGCGGAATACGGCATGCTGCCACGCTCTACCCACACCCGTAACGAGCGCGAGGCGTCACGCGGTAAGCAAGGTGGCCGTACGCTAGAAATTCAACGGCTGATTGGCCGTGCCTTGCGCACCTGCGTGGACCTCAGCGCGCTGGGCGAAAACACCATCACCATTGACTGCGATGTACTACAAGCCGATGGCGGTACCCGCACCGCGTCTATTACTGGCGCCTGTGTGGCCTTAGTGGACGCGCTGAACTGGATGCGTAAAGAAGGATTGGTCAAAACCAACCCGCTGAAAGGCCTAGTGGCCGCTATCTCGGTCGGTATTTATAATGGTACGCCAGTGGCCGACTTGGATTACGCCGAAGATTCCAAAGCTGACACCGACATGAACGTGGTGATGACCGAAGCCGGCAAGTTTATTGAAATTCAAGGCACTGCTGAAGCCGAGCCATTCGCGCTGGACGAAATGAACGCCATGCTCGAGCTGGCGCGTCACGCCGTTCGCGAACTGATGGATTTACAAAAAGCCGCTTTAAATTAACCGTATCATTAAGCACGAGACGCACTATGAAAGATTACCAACGCGAGTTTATTCAGTTTGCTATTGACCGTGGGGTCCTGAAATTTGGTGAATTTACGCTGAAATCAGGCCGCACTAGCCCGTATTTTTTCAATGCCGGGTTGTTCAACAAAGGCGCTGACTTAGCCCGATTAGGGCGCTTTTACGCGGCGGCGTTAGTGGATAGCGGTGTCGACTTTGATGTGCTGTTTGGCCCGGCTTACAAGGGCATTCCAATTGCTACCGCGGCGGCTATTGCGCTGTATGATCACCATCAGCGCGATGTGCCTTACTGCTTTAACCGCAAAGAAGCCAAAACCCATGGCGAAGGCGGCAATTTAGTCGGCTCGGCGCTGCACGGCAAAGTGATGTTAGTGGATGACGTGATCACCGCCGGCACCGCTATTCGCGAGTCGATGGCGATTGTGGAGGCCAACGGTGCGGAGTTAGCTGGGGTGCTGATTGCGCTGGATCGGCAAGAGCGCGGCCAAGGCACGCTCAGCGCTATTCAAGAAGTGGAGCGCGACTTTGGCGCGACGGTGATCAGCATTGTTAAACTCAACGATGTGATTGCCTTCTTAGCCGAATCGGCCAATGAGCAGCTGGCAGCATACCTTGACGCGGTCAAGGCCTACCGCCAGCAATACGGCATCGCCTAAGTCACCAAGCCAACCAGGTTACAGATTCTTCTGCGGCTCCCAAGCAATACCCATGCGCGCATTCATCACCTGACATTCACCACCGGCAATTTGCCGCGTGGTGCTGTCATCGCCCAGCAAGGTTAAGCGGAACTGGCCATCCAGCGCGGTCACGCTGTCGCGTTCATTACACAACAAGCGCAGCGAGTCAGCTAAACCGCGGTCGCTTAAAAAGCGCGTGGTCGGTGCCTCGGTCACTACTCGCCCGGCTGTCGCCAGCTGCACATCAGCAATGTCGCCATCGCCAAAGCGACCAGAACTGCCCGCCATTACATAATGAAAGGTCGATGCTACCGCGCTGTCGTTCTGTACCGGCGCCACGCTAAAAAACACCCCGCCGCGGCCAATCACTTCAAATGCTCCAGTACGAGTATTCACCATCAGCCCGGTTTTCTCATCGATGCCGAGCGCCAATGGCGTACTGGTGGTTGCAGCTAACCGTAACAAGCGGCCGTGGCGGCCTTTTTCAGTAAATTCGGTATCAATAATGGCTGGGCTAAACCAACCCAAACCACCTAACGGGTGATAGGTCAGGCTGTCTTGGTTCAAGCCTAACGGGCAGCTGTCATCTAAATCGCAGGCGCCACCGGCTGGGTCTGCGGCACGAGCACCTTCTTTCATAGCCATTTCGCTGCTGCCACCGCTCAGCATCGCCCGTGCCGTGAGTGCGGCACTAGCGCCACCCATGGCCGCAACCACCAATGACTGATTCTGCAAACGCCGATACATGGCTTCGGTCAGCGCCGTGGGCTGGCCCAATGGCGTGAGCATGGCCTGGCGTAACAGATGCGCCGAGCCATCGGCAAAAAACACGCCGTGAGCATCGCGCAGTAATTCCGCGCCAGCAGTTAAATTCTGACAATAATCGAGCTGCTGCTGATGCCGTGCCGGATGCACCTTAGCGCGTTGCCAAGTAGCCAATAGCTCAACGCGAATATCAGCGAGCGCCGCGCAGCGTTGCGTGAGTTGCGCACTATTGACCGCCGCATCAATGGGTAACCACGTAACATCTGCCCCTGCCGACTCAAGCAGCCGGGTATAAAAGTCGGCCGCCCCTAAGCTATCGCGCGCCGCTGCAGTCACCACCAATACCTTGGGGCGCTGCCCTTCGGCGGTCAAACTGCGTGCTTGTAGCACCAAACCACGCACCAACTCGCGACTGGCTAAATCAATATTCATGTTCAGGTCTACCACTTCTTGGCGGTCTGTTGGCGTTGGCATTTCCAAATGATCAACAATCAGGCGCATCTCTTGATCCGATAAATTATCGTATACATAGGCGGTAGCGCGACGGCCAAACTCGTCCATAAAGGTGTATTCTGACATGACATCTTGGTTGACCCGCTGCTTGATAATGGTCAACGCTTCGCGCACTTGGTCACGCATAGTACGACGATGAGCCGGCCATAAGCTGTCATCTAATAGCGCTTTCATATTCCGCTCAGACAAACTCAGATAGCGCTCAATACGCATGGTGTTGCGGTCAATCCAGCGGGTATCGTCGCAGTTGTTACTTTGCATGGTCGAGCAAATACGCAGATTTCCGCCAGCCAGCAACAGGTTATAGCGCGGCGGGCTCTTGTTAGCGCCCTCGGCAGCTCCTTCGGTGCTACTTTGCGCGTGGCTCGACAGCGAGCTCAACAGGGTGACAACGGCGGTCATTAACAGCGCCAACTTATGCATATCTCATCTCCAACATCATTAGTACCCACCACAACAGGCACGGCGCTCACGCTAAAGGCAAACGCGCGTAGAGTCAAATCAGTTAATGATCCAGTCAAATTATGCTAATTTAGAGGCACTCAAGGCCTTAGGAGTTCCCCATGCGCGCAGTTACTCTTACCCACTATTGGTCACGGCTACTGCTAGTTATTACCACGCTGGTTATTACCATGCTAGTCACTACCAGCGCTGCCGCAAGCACCACACTAAGCTTTCGCCAGCCAGAAGCGGGGCCTATCCCGACCTATGTGAAAGCGCTGATGGAAGAGGCCTACGCCGAACTCGATATTGAATTAACCTATTTAGATATGCCGCGCGCTCGCAGTATTGTTGAAGCCAATGCCGGTCGTATTGCCGGTGAGCTAGGCCGTCTGCCGGGCCTCGAGCAAGACTATCCGAATCTGATCCGAGTTGATTTTCCGTTGTTTCAATATCAACTAGTTATTGTTGCTGACCGCCGCCAATGTGGCCTGTGTGAACTGAATGACCTGGAAAACTTAGCCTATGTGAATGGCATGCAGGGTGTCGAGCACTTACTCGCCGAGCACGACTATCAACGCCCGGTCGTGCAAGCCTTGGACCTAGAACAGCTACAATTGATGTATCGAAGCCATCGCGTGAAGGCTATTATTCTCAATGATTTTGAAGCGCAGCAACTGGGCTTGCTTGATGACCCACATAATATTGCCGTGCCAGTGCTGACCGAAATCGGCTATCACTATGTGCACAAGCAGCATGCGGCCTTAGTGCCACAGCTTTATGAGGTGCTCAACAGCATGCATAGCGCTGGTCGAGTCACCGCTATTATGCGTGAAGCAGGCGCTCGCAGCAGCCAACCCAGTGAGTTTATTGCGGCGCCGCAATTTGGTCGTGTGAGTGCCACCGCCGGCCATTGGCGTAGTTACACCAATTTGGACGGCACCGGCGCCTATTTTGAATTACTACGGCGTATTTTTGGTCCGGTATCTAATCAACTTGAACTCAATGCCAATACCTATCAACGAGCGATCTTGGGCCTTGAAGAGCAACGCTTTGATATCTTGATTGGTACCTACGCCAATCATCAACCCGATAATGCGATTATTTCACGCTTACATTTTGATTATGACCGACCATTATTCGTTTTCGCTCATACCGAACAAGCCATCAACGCCATCATGAAAGGCACCTTTGAACCGCTCATCTGCCACGTTGCTGGCTACGGTTACGACAAATTTCTGCCGCAGGGGCTGAATTACTACCATACCAGTAATACCTTGGATTGCTTCGCCATGCTGGACTTGAAGCGCCTTGGCGCGGTGGTGGCTTATCGTGAAAATGCGCCCGATTGGATGAGTGCACCCTATCAATCGCAGCAGGTGCACGGCAGTTTACCGATCCACATGGCCTTTCAGGACACGCCGCGCGGTCGTGAACTGCGCGATTGGTTTGATCTGCGCCTGAGCGAGCTAGTTCGCAGTGGTGAGATTGCAGAGTTTTATAGTCAGACTGACTTAAAACGTTCGACCTACATACTCAATTTGCCGCCTAACCCGCCCCAGCAAAGTTTTGTTGGCGCCACGCCTCGTAAGTAATAATCGCTACGGCATTACTGAGGTTCAGCGAGCGATTGTTTGGCATCATGGGAATGCGAATGAGCTGTTGCGCTGGAAACTGATCACGCACGTCAGCCGGTAAACCGCTGGTTTCTGAGCCAAACAACAACACATCGTCGGCTTGGTAATTGACCGTGCTGTAACCTACCGAGCCCTTGGTCGTGCAGGCAAAAATACGGCGCCCAGTCATAGCTTTGGCAAACTGATCAAAATCCGCATAGCGCGTAACGCGGCTTAAATCGTGGTAATCCAAGCCCGCCCGACGTAATTTTTTCTCTTCAAGGTCAAAGCCAAGCGGCTCAATCAAATGCAACATACAACCGTTGTTGGCCGCTAAACGAATAATATTACCGGTGTTGGCCGGCATGACGGGTGTATGTAAGGCAATATGAAACATAACGAATTGTTCATTCCTATCGGTCAATGAGTTGGTTAGAATAGCAGAATTATGAATTCTGTAAGAGTAGCTCATGGCTGTTTCTAAAACGCCACAACGTGATTATGCCGCATGGGTAAAACTAGCCACCCGTGCGTCGGTCACAGTGGCCATGTTATTGATCGTGGTCAAAGCCACAGCTTGGTTGTTAACCGACTCGGCCAGTATGTTGGCCTCTCTCACCGATTCCATGCTCGATGGCGTGGCGTCCTTGTTTACCTTTTTTGCCGTGCGTTATGCTATTTTGCCCGCCGACGAGGAACACCGATTCGGTCACGGTAAAGCGGAATCGCTGGCGGCACTGGTGCAATCCGCACTTATCACCGGCTCGGCCATGCTGCTAGCGGTGCACAGCTTCCAACAATTTTACAGCGGTAGCGAAGTGCAACGTCATGCCATTGGCATGTACGTATCGGTATTTGCCATTGTCGTGACACTGGCGTTGGTACTGTTACAGCGCATCGTCATGCGTCACACTAAATCCCAAGCCATTGCCGCGGATGCCTTGCACTTCCGCTCGGATATTTTACTGAACGTTTCGGTATTAACAGCCATTTATTTGACCAGCCAAGGCATTCAATGGGCCGATAGCGTGTTTGCCATGCTTATTGCTGCGTACCTAGCATTTGGTGCCATTCGTATTGGCTGGGAGGCATTCCAGTCGCTCATGGACAGGGAATTACCTGATAGTGAGCGCTTACTAATTATTGACACGCTATTGAATACGCCAGGCATTGACGGTATTCACAAACTGCGTACCCGCAGTGCTGGGCAAACCCGCTTTGTGCAATGCCATATTGAACTGAATGACGGCTTGTCATTAGAGCAAGCTCACGACATCACCCATGAAGCAGAGGGGCGGGTTGAGGCGTTATTCCCAGAGACCGATGTGTTTTTACATATGGACCCACAGTCGATTGTCGACCCAACCAACTCTATTCGGAAGAGCAATCCATGAACTGGCTAAGCCATACTCCTATTGCGCATCGTGGCCTGCATGATGAGGCCGCTCCGGAAAACTCGTTGCTAGCCATTGACCAAGCCATTGCCGGTGGTTTCGCTATCGAGATTGATGTGCATTTGAGTGCCGACCAGCAGGTGGTGGTGTTCCACGATAGTACCTTAAAGCGCATGACAGGGCTGGATGGCCGACTTGCCGATTTCACCCTGACTGAACTGCAGCACATCAATTTAGTGAATAGCGCATGTCATATCCCATCATTGGCCCAAGTGTTGGAGCGCATCAATGGGCAAGTGCCGTTGCTGATTGAAATTAAGAACAAAGGTCAGGTAGGCCCGTTAGAGCAAGCGATTGCCGCACAACTGGATAACTACACCGGCGAATTTGCCCTGCAATCATTCAATCCTTACAGTATGGCGTGGTTTGCCAAACACCGTCCGGCTTGGTTGCGAGGCCAGCTATCGTGCGACTTTCGTGATGAACATGACATGGCGTGGTTAAAGAAATTTCTGCTTCGCCATTTGCTGATGAATCATATCAGCCAACCCCATTTTATTGGCTATGATGTTCGTTGTTTGCCTGCCTGGGCGGTGACACGGGCCCGTAAGACTGGTAAAACCGTTCTAGCCTGGACGATAAACAGTGCGACAAAACAACAACATGCGAACCAATTCGCAGACAATATTATTTTCGAAGGATTGAATGACCCATGGTTGAAGAACTAACCCGATACTTACCCTCTGATATCGAATTTATCTCTCAATTTATCGGCGAAATTGCCCTACTGGCGGTGCTGTTTGTACTGCGCCTGATCGGTATCGATTTTTTTATTAAATTCTTGCGGCTCTACCATTATCTCGCCATGGTCGTGACCTACGTGGTGAGTCGACGTAAGTTTATTTTGCTCTACACCGATGCCGATGATCAGGGCGCCAGCACCTATCGCTTATTACAACAACTGCAGCTCGCTCAGCGTGATCGGAAAGTGCGTTTGGTGGCGTTAAAAAGCCCCGAGGATATTCTCAAATGGCCACTCAGTGCGCGCTTCGTTGATGCCGTGACGTTACTTATTTCAGACGTATCACCATTGAGTACCAACGCCCGCACCCGTGATTTGATCCAACACAAGCTCGTTAAGTTTGTGCACAACGGTGGGCTATTGATTCTCGGTCACGATGCCCTGTACCGTCGCTCACGCAACCATATATTGCAGCAGCTGTATGGGGTCACGCTGACCCAGTTTGATCCGCGCAAAGGGCAAAAGGTGTGCTATCAGAAAAATACCGACCCAGAACGTTCGTGCGCGGTAAGCGCATTACTCACTGGGCTGCCCGAACAATTTGAACTGGATGACGGTGAGGTGGTGACTGGTCAATGGCCGGTATGTACCGAGTTTTTATACGTTGCTCCAGCCACCGCGAATTTCCCCGCGGTGCCGCTGGTGACGGTGCAACGTATTCAGCAAGGTCATGCCATTTGGCTCAACAGCGGTGATCATTCACCAGATGGGCCACCGCATTCTATTGGTAAGCCCGATCCATTGTTCGTGACTTTACTCGATGGGCTGCTGCGTCACGCCCGCTCTGTAGTGCCGTGCAATGGTAACGAGATGGTCACTTCCAGCCCGCCATCAGGGTGATTGCGCGCACTGACACTGCCACCTAATACGGTGGCAGCACGCAAACTTAGGGCCATACCGAGACCAACGCCAGCCTTATGGTGGCGGGCTGGATCACCACGGAAAAACGGTTCAAACAATTGCTGTAACTGCGCCTCAGGCACGCCATCACCAAAATCACGGATGGCAATAGCGAAGCTGTCATCTGCCAACTGACAACTCAAATGTACTTCGTTATCGGTGTACTGCAAGGCGTTGCGCACTAAGTTTTCGATGACTAACCGCAGTAGCTCGCTATCGCTAGCAATGACCGGCCAATCACCGCGTTCACCGTCGTCATCCGGTAACACCTTCACCCGCTCGCCAAGCTTGGCATCCACATAAATTAAATCAGCAACTAATTGCTCCACCAGCTGGCGGGTATCGAGCTCCAGTCGATTGAGTTTCACTAAACCATTTTCTAACCGTGACAACGACAAAATGCGTTCAATAATGGCGCTAAGACGCTCAACATCGCGGTGCATCTGTTGCAAATGAGGGTTATCGCTATCTTCGTCATCTTGGCTCAGCATCAGCGCCACTTGCATGCGCGCCAGCGGCGAGCGCAGTTCATGCGAGACATCGCTTAATAAGCGCCGCTGTGCATCGCGAGACACGGTCAAATCATGGGCAGTAGTATGTAATGCACGGGCAAGTTCACCGAGCTCGTCACTGCGCCGAGGGAGTTGCTTGAGCACCAGCGGTGCATCGCTACCCTTAGCAATTTGCCGCGTCGCCATGGTGAGAATGCGTAACGGCCGCACCAGCCATATACCTAAAATGATCGCAATCACCAAACTACCGACAAACAACGCGGTGGTTTGCGCCTCTTGCGCCCGTTGCTCGCTGATGACCTGCTGTAGACGCTCCTGCTCGGTGAGTGGTCGCGTCAGCAAAATTTTATATTGCTCAAGGCTAAACGGTCCAATCAGCATACGGTCACTCACCGGCACCTGCTCGGGTTCGCTAGCTTCTAATTGCTGCATTAACACACGCTGATGACTACTAGCCAACAATCGGTCTAACTGCAAGCGCTCTGGGCCGCTGGCACCAACACTCGCAGCGACCCGATAATTGCCGGCAAGTAAGCGCCCTGGGGCCAATGAACGGAAGGTTTCGACATCACTTAACAGGGGCGCAAGACTATTCTGTACCTCAACCGGCAACGGCTCTGGCAGCACCGGTTTACTGAACCATAGCGCTAACAGGTAACCGCTGCTGGCGACACCGAACAGCAGCATCCAGAACAGCACTAACAAGCGAAGAGAGAGTGACTTATACCACCGCGTTCGTTGCGTCATAACAGGGCTTAGGCCAATTGCAGCAGGCGATAGCCGCGTCCACGAACGGTCTGAATGCGCTCAGGATTATGCTGAATCTTCTTACGAATATTACTGATATGCACATCAAGGCTGCGGTCAAAAGGCGCTAATTGACGACCCAATGCCGCCACCGACAACTGATCTTTGCTGACCACTTGCCCCGCGCCTTGTACCAAGGTGCGCAGAATGTCGAATTCAGTCGGGGTTAACTCCAGCACCACCTCATCACAGTGCACTTCGTTCTGCAGTGGATTCACCACAAACCCAGCATACGCAATAGATTCCTGCCGAACGGTGGTATTAGGGGTACGGCGCAACAACGCTTTCACCCGCGCCACTAATTCTTTCGGATAAAACGGTTTGGCCAAATAGTCATCGGCACCGAGTTCAAGCCCAGCCACGCGATCATCGTCGTTACCGCGCGCGGTCAACATTAAAACCGGAGTACTGCGCGACTGCTGACGTAGGCGTTGTAATAACTGAAAGCCGTCTATGCCTGGCAACATAACGTCAAGTAAGATGAGGTCATAAGAGCCGCTGAGCGCCCGCGCTAGGCCAGTTTCGCCGTCGGCAGCCAGAGTCAGTTTATAGCCTTCCTTGGTGAGGATTTGCGACAACATGTTGCTCAATTCAGCATCATCATCAACAAGTAAAATCTTACTCATGATTCGGTTCCTGTTCATTAGGGTTGTTTACAATCTAAAGCATTATGTAAAGACCGTAACGAATAGATAGCGGATTTACTGAATTTTTACCAATTCTTTCAGTTTGCGGGTGAGGGTATTGCGACCCCAACCCAATAATGCGGCGGCCTGTTGTTTATGCCCTTGGGTATGCTCGAGGGCGAGCTCGAGAGCCAGCTGCTCCAACTGTGGAAGCAATTGTGCGAGCACCTCGGTATGGCCGGCATCGAGTTGTTGCTGCAGCTGCTGCCTAAGCGCCTGCTGCCAGTCACTCGATTTCACTGTTATCGATCCATGCTGCAGCTCATCAGGCAGATCACTGCTATTGATGAGCTGTGATGGCGCCATAACAGTCAACCAACGACAGGTATTTTCTAATTGGCGAACGTTGCCAGGCCAGCTGGCATGCATCAGTTGTTGCTCGGCAGCTGGGCTTAAACGCTTGACGGCAACCCCTAATTCCAGCGCCGCTTGCTGCAAGAAATACTGCGCTAACTGCGGAATATCGCTGGCACGTTCGGCTAAGGTGGGCAGTTTTAGGCGAATAACATTCAGGCGATGTAACAGATCCTCACGGAACAGACCATCGCTCACCCGCTGTTCAAGCGGTTGGTGGGTCGCAGCAATAATGCGCACATCGACACTAACCGGCTGGTAACTACCGATAGGATAAAACTGGCCATCGGCCAACACGCGTAACAGGCGCGTTTGCACCGCCAGCGGCATATCGCCAATTTCATCAAGAAAAAGCGTGCCACCATGGGCTTGCTCAAAGCGCCCTTGGCGACGCTGGGTGGCGCCGGTGAACGCCCCCTTTTCATGACCGAATAGCTCGGATTCCACCAAGTCACTTGGAATTGCCGCCATATTTAACGCGATAAACGGTTTATCAGCGCGCGGACTGTGTTGATGCAAGGCACGTGCGACCAGTTCCTTACCGGTGCCTGATTGGCCGGTAATCAGCACCGTAACACTGGTGTGCGACAACCGCCCAATGGCACGAAACACATCTTGCATAGCCGGCGCGTGGCCAATCATGCCCGCCATAGTATCTTTGCTGGCGGCCAGCGGCATCTCGGCTGGAGGTGGCTCAGTCGCGTTCGAGGTATCCACATCGCCTTGCAGGGCACGCTGAACCATAGCTACCGCATCGGCTAAATCAAAGGGTTTGGCCAGGTACTCAAAAGCGCCACCCTGAAACGCGCTGACCGCAGAATCAAGATCAGAGTGGGCGGTCATGACGATCACCCGAATAGCTGCATAGTCAGCGCGCAATTTCGCCAACACTTGCAAGCCATCGTCACCCGGCATACGAATATCTGTTAACAGCACCCGCGGCTGCTCGCTGCGCAACGCTTGATAGAGGTCAGCTGCGGCACTGAAACTGCGGCATTGCAATTGCTCGCGTTGTAGGGCGCGTTCTAACACCCAGCGAATCGAGCTATCGTCGTCTAAAATCCATATCGGTTGCGCGCTAATCGCCATAGTGACCATCCTTGCTGAGCTCACTCACTCGGTCGGCTTTGGTATCTACTTTGCTCGGCAAATAGGGTAAATAAATAAGAAACTCGGTATGCCCCGGCTCCGATACCACTTCAATCTTGCCACCATGCTGATGCACAACATTTTGCGCAATAGAGAGACCAAGCCCAGTGCCGCCAGCGCGGCCGCTCACCATCGGGTAGAACAGTGTATCGCGCACCGCCGGGGCAATGCCGGGGCCGTTATCTTGCACCACGATTAAAGCGCAGTGGCGGTAGCGATTGCCATAAATGGTTTGCTGATGAATGATGCGGGTGCGCAGTGTCAATACGCCCTGCTCGCCCATGGCCTCGCAGCCGTTCAAGACAATGTTGAGCAAGGCTTGTTCCAAGGCATCACTAGCCATGGTGAGTTCGGGTAGGCTAGGGTCGTAGTCACGCTGCCATTGAATTGCCGAGCTGGCACTTAGGCTGACTAGTTGCCACACGCGCTCTAACAGCGCATGAATATTTTCGCTGTGGCGTTGCGGTATATGGTGCGAGCCGAGCATACGGTCGACCAGATTACGCAAGCGATCAGCCTGATTGATAATCAGGTCGGTGTATTCCCGCAGTGCCGGCTCAGGCAATTCACTCGCCAGTAACTGCGCGGCACCGCGCAAACCGCCCAGTGGGTTCTTAATTTCATGCGCCAAGCCACGGATCATGGCATGCGCCGCGCTGAGTTGCTGTTGCTGCGAATTCTCGTGGTTAATGCGGCGAATTTGGTCCACTTGGCGCAATTCAACCAACACCTGCGACTGACCCTGAGCACCCAGCAACGGTTGCGCAATAAACTCAATGGTGATGCGTTGGCCATCGGCAAACACCAAGCTCACGTCGCTATCAGACACACTTTGCTGCTCCTGCAAGGCGCTCTGTAGCACCTCAGGATTCAGACTGCTATAACTGAAAAGGCTAAATAATGGCTGCCCTAACAAGCGCTTACGACTACCATCCAAAATAGTCTCAGCGGCTGCGTTCATAAAAAGAATGGTTAACGACGCATCAAGCAGAACAACGCCGGTGAGAAGCTGGTCGAGTTGCGGTTGCACCAACTTGGTGCAATCAGCGGTTACCACCAGCGTCTCCTTGGCGGGCTGGCGAGAATACCGAAACCCGCTGAACATAAAATTCCACGGTGTCTGACTGCGCTAATTCAGTCCCGTCAGCGCTGAACACCCGTACTTGCAAGCGCCGCTCGCCGCGCGATACATCGCGCAGAATCACTTGCGTTAATGGGCCTTCATAAACCGGCACGGTATCAAGCCGCAGCTGATACACCGGGTCGCCATCGAGGTTTTTAATATCGGCCGCCCAGATCACCTCAAACTCACCGCCATTAGAGCGCACCGTATCACGATGAAGCGGGCTGGTGATGCTGACGGTTACTTCAGGGGGGCCGGTTACTTCGGTCGGTTCAAGCGTTGGTGCTGGTGTGATGACAGGACTTGCAACACGTTCAAACTCGGTCACCACGGCGCGAACCTCTATCGCCTCGGCGCCAGCTTGCGGTTGGTCGGTGTACGAACAGACCCCGTTGGCATCACATTTTTTATAGACTTGGCTTGCCGCAGGAGCCACCCCTACGAGCAAAAACACGCTGATAAGGAGCCCGAGCAAGGCGTTGGTGGAGGCTGTCTTACTCTGCATTTGGGCTCCTTATCGTGAGTTGCGATAAGCCCCGCAACTCACTTGCGTATCAACCTACTTACACACTGTAATACAGTTCAAATTCAACTGGGTGTACAGCTTGCTTCAGACGGATCACGTCTTTCATTTTGACCTTGATGTAAGCGTCAATCATGTCGTCGGTGAATACCCCACCAGCGGTCAAGAAGGCGCGATCTTGGTCAAGGCTTTGCAGCGCTAACTCTAATGAATCACACACCGTTGGGATCAGCTTAGCTTCTTCTGCTGGCAAGTCGTACAGGTCTTTGTCCATCGCATCGCCAGGATGGATCTTGTTTTTGATACCATCTAAACCAGCCATCATCAATGCTGAGAACAGCAAGTATGGGTTAGCTGCTGGGTCTGGGAAGCGCACTTCAATACGACGCGCGCGGGTGCTTGCAACCACTGGAATACGAATTGAGGCTGAACGGTTACGCGCTGAGTAAGCCAACATAACAGGCGCTTCAAAGCCTGGAACCAAACGCTTGTAGGAGTTGGTAGTTGGGTTAGCGAACGCGTTCAGAGCACGGGCGTGTTTGATGATACCACCAATGTAGAACAATGCGGTTTCGCTCAAGCCACCGTACAGGTCGCCAGCAAAGGTGTTTTTGCCGTCTTTACCCAGTGACATGTGAACGTGCATACCTGAACCGTTATCGCCCACCAATGGTTTTGGCATAAAGGTCACAGTTTTGCCGTATGAATGCGCAACGTTGTGCACCACATATTTGTATTTTTGAATTTCGTCAGCTTTTTTAACCAGCGTGTTAAAACGCGTGGCTACTTCGTTTTGGCCAGCTGTGGCAACTTCGTGGTGATGGGCTTCAACCACTAAACCAACCTGCTCGAGCACTTCACACATGGTGCTACGAATATCGTGGCCTGAGTCTACCGGTGGCACTGGGAAGTAACCGCCTTTCACGCGTGGACGGTGAGCTTTGTTGCCACCTTCAATCTCTTTACCTGAGCTCCAAGCTGCTTCTTCGTCTTCAATTTTGAAGAATGAGCCGGCCATATCGGTATGGAAACGCACGCTGTCAAACATGAAGAACTCTGGCTCTGGGCCAAATAAGGCGTTATCAAAACCTTGGGTTTGCAAATACTCTTCAGCGCGACGGGCAATAGAGCGTGGGTCGCGGCTGTAGCCTTGCAACGTATCTGGCTCAAGAATGTCACAAGTTACGTTTAAGGTAACAGCGTCAGTGAACGGGTCGAGCACCATGGTTGAACAGTCAGGCATGAGCACCATGTCTGATTCGTTGATGCCTTTCCAGCCGGTGATGGATGAACCATCAAACATTTTGCCTTCTTCGAAGAAATCTTCGTTGATTTGTGACACTGGAATGGTCACGTGCTGTTCTTTGCCGAGGGTATCGGTAAAACGTAAATCAACAAATTTAACGGCATGTTCTGCAATAAACGCCATGACTGCTTTAGGTGATGACATGAGATCCTCCACGATCGTGCTTGTCGAAACAGGTTGCGCTCGTACCAAAGGTAGAAGCGTGTTGGGTACGCCAGCAGTTAAGCAAAGCCCGTGCCATCATCCATAACAGACTGTTTTTATTTATTATTTTTATCTCGCTTGGCTATTTACATCGGCTGAACAGCGACTAAGGGCGCTCATTGACCCGGAAACGCACCAATATTGTGCAAAACCACACCGCCTGACTGCACCAATATAGTGCGCTCCACTCAAAATAACAACACTTGATTGCCCATTCGGGTGTTTTAGAGCGAATTTTCTGGCGTAAGCGCAGGGAGCGGCGTATAATGCGCCGCTATTTTGACCAAATCTGGTGTTTTCTACCTCGGTAGTCCCCACCTTCGCGTTTTTTAATACAGGCTCCATTTAATGACTATTCAAGCAACCGAACTTTCGAAGCTGCGCAATATCGCGATCATCGCGCACGTTGACCATGGTAAAACCACCCTGGTTGATAAGCTGCTCCAGCAATCAGGCACGTTAGTAAGCCGTGGTGACTCCGACGAGCGCATCATGGACTCCAACGACCTCGAGAAAGAACGGGGTATCACCATTTTGGCCAAAAACACTGCGATCAACTATCAAGACTATCGCATCAACATTCTCGACACCCCAGGACACGCCGACTTCGGTGGTGAAGTTGAGCGGGTACTGTCAATGGCTGACTCAGTATTGTTGCTGGTTGACGCTGTTGACGGGCCGATGCCGCAAACGCGCTTCGTAACCCAGAAAGCCTTCTCACATGGCTTAAAGCCAATTGTTGTGGTGAACAAAATTGACCGTCCGGGCGCACGCCCTGATTGGGTTGTGGACCAAGTATTCGACTTGTTCGACAACTTAGGCGCCACCAACGAGCAGTTAGATTTCCCGATTGTGTATGCCTCAGCCTTAAATGGTTTCGCTACCTTGGATTACAACGACCCAAGCAGCGACATGAAGCCATTGTTCGACACCATTATCAGCAAAGTAGCGCAGCCTGACGCCGACCGCGACGGCACCTTACAAATGCAGATCTCACAGCTCGACTACTCAAGCTACGTGGGCATCATTGGTATTGGCCGGATCAAGCGCGGTAGCATCAAAGTGGGCCAGCAAGTGACTGTGGTCGGCGCCGATGGCAGCCAGCGCAACGGTAAAGTTGGCCAAGTATTCGGCTATTTAGGTTTGGATCGTATTGAAACCGACCGCGCTAGCGCCGGCGACATTATTGCCGTGACCGGTTTAGGTGAATTGAAAATTTCTGACACCATTTGTGCAGCCGGTGCCGTTGAGGCCATGACCCCGCTGACTGTTGACGAGCCGACCGTGACCATGACCTTCCAGGTCAACACCTCGCCGTTCTCAGGTAAAGAAGGTAAGTTCGTTACCTCACGCCAAATTCTTGAGCGCTTAAAGCAAGAATTGAAACACAACGTAGCCTTACGTGTTGAAGAAACCGATAACCCAGACCGCTTCCGCGTTTCCGGCCGTGGTGAATTGCACTTAGGTGTATTGATTGAAAACATGCGTCGTGAAGGCTTTGAGCTTGCGGTATCACGCCCAGAAGTGATCATGAAAGAAGTCGACGGCGAAAAAATGGAGCCGTTCGAAAACTTAACCGTAGACGTGCAAGACGAGCATTCAGGCTCAGTGATGGAAAAACTCGGCTTGCGTAAAGCTGAAATGACCAACATGTCACCAGACGGTAAAGGCCGCGTACGTATCGACTTTATTGTTCCTAGCCGTGGCTTGATCGGCTTCCAGACCGACTTTATGACGCTGACTTCAGGTTCAGGTTTGATGTACCACAGCTTTGACCATTACGGCCCGTTCAAAGGCGGTAAAATTGGTCAGCGTACCAACGGCGTGCTGATTTCTAACGCCCAAGGTAAAGCCCTTGCCTACGCCTTGTTTAACTTACAAGAGCGCGGCCGATTGATGGTATCGCACGCTGATGAAGTGTACGAAGGCCAAGTGGTGGGCGTTCACAACCGCTCCAACGACCTGACTGTGAACGTATTGAAAGGTAAGCAGTTAACTAACATCCGTGCCGCCGGTACCGATGAAGCGTTGACCTTAACGCCACCGATCAAATTGTCACTTGAGCAAGCACTTGAGTTTATCGATGACGACGAGTTAGTCGAAATCACGCCAAAATCAATTCGTATTCGTAAGCGTATGCTGACCGAAAACGAGCGTAAGCGCGCCAGCCGTTAATTGGCTCGGTCAGCCTGATGCAGTTGAACGTTTGGCAACAAGCTCAGCTCGAAGCTGAATTACTGGATAACGCGGTACTGATGTGCCGCGTTATCCAGAGTTTCCTGAGCGACTTACCGGTAACCCTTGCAGCTATCGATAACGCTTTGCTGCAGAATGACAGCGCAGCACTGGCGAAAGCGTCTCACTATTTGCATGGCAGCGCCGCCCAATTGCAGCTCAGTGAACTAGCACATTGCTGCAAAACCTTGCAGAGTTCAGCGCTGCAACAGCACATTGAGGTGACCCAAGTAGCCGCCTTAAAGGCTGCAGCTACCCTCGCTCAAACTACTCTTCAACACTATTTGTCGCAGTAGAATCGTCACCACGCGCAGTGATTGCCTCGTCAATATCACGCACCACCTGACGGATATTAAACGGCTTACTAATAAAGCCTTGCATGCCGATAGATTTTGCCCGTTCAGCCAGGTCCCCCATACTTTGGGCGGTCACTAAAAAACTTATTGGGCAGTAACCGAGCTCGATTTTTATCCGTAAATATAATTCTAAGCCGGTCATATCAGGCATGCTTTGGTCGACGAGCAACACGTCTATTTGATTGTGGCGCATATACGGGATCACATCAGCCGGGTGGCTAAAGGCCTTGACCGTCTGAAACCCTGCCAGTCGAAGCACCTCGGTCAGCAACATTAAGTTGGTGGCGTTATCATCAACCACTAAAATACGAGCACTCGGATGCTGGGCGGTTAAGGTGTTCATAGTGAGGTATCCTCGGCTCTTACTAAAGCTATGGTAAATATACTGCCGCTATCTAAGGTACTACTGACACTAATGCGCCCACCCATGCGCTGGGCTAAATCGCGGCTAATGGTTAAACCAATACCAGTGCCTTGTATTGATGACGCTTCTTTGCCAATACGAACAAATGGGTCAAAAATGCGCTCGAGATTTTCCCGGTCGATGCCTTTGCCTTCATCGCGAATATGAATAAACACATAGTCATGATCGTATTCAGAGGTGATGTAAACATGGCCCTGTTGGCGATTATATTTAATCGCGTTACTCAATAGGTTAATTAAGATTTGGTGTAAGCGCCGACTATCAGCTAGGACTGCTGGTGCCTGGTGCTGCACATAGTGCAACTTGACGTGACGCTCCGCAGCACTCAATTGCACCACATCGATGGCCGCAGCAATACTTTCGGCAATATCTGTCGATTGGATAGTGAGCGCCAGTTCATTCGCCTCAATCTCACTTTGCGTGAGAATATCATCGACTAAGTTGTGTAAATGATTACTGGCTTGTTTGATTTGGGTCAATGCCGTTTGCTGAAATGCGGAGAGCTCGCCAAGCTCGGCGACTTGGGTAAAGCCAATAATCGCCGATAGTGGGGTTCTCAATTCATGGGTTACCGACGACAGAAATAGTGATTTAGCTCGGTTCGCTTGGTCAGCGGCATCCTTCGCTTGTTGCAAATGCAACTCAGCACGTTTGCGCGCATCAATGTTACTGACGGTTGCAACCACTCGGCGCTGCGGCGAACGCTCATCTAATACACCGGTACCACGCGCTTGCACCCACAAGTAACTGTCGTTAGCACAGCGCATACGGATCTCGCAATCATAGGGCATACCGTCAGTAACCGCTAAGCGCAAGCGTTGCTCAGTGTCTTGCCGATCATCATCATGCACCAAGTTCATCAGGGTATCGAGGGCTTCCGAATCATGGTCGTTATCAAAGCCTAGCAGGTGCATCAGCCGTTTAGTGCCGAACACCACCTGCACCTGACTATCCATTTCAATCACGATATCGCCGCTGGTTTGCAGTGCCTGGCGCAAACGTTTGTCACTAGCTGAGATGGTCTGGACATAGTTGTTGAGTACCGCCGCCATTGAATCAAGACTAGCGCCTAACTCATTGACCTCACGTAACGGCGATGGCGGCTCTGGGTCAATGGAATAATCGCGTTGCTCAATCTTTTTCAAGCGCGACTGGGTCTTCGCCAAGGCGGTTTCCAGCACTGCACTGAAATTACTGGTCCGCTTCCAGATATAGAAGAAGAAACTGATGTAAAAAAGCACCAGACCGGCAATCATCCAATACACCACGTGATTTAACTCGCGGTCTAAGGCGTTGGTCTGGGCAAACAGTTCCTGCTCATTGACGATAGTAATGAGCTTCCAGTTTGGCCCGTTGACAGTCTGCCAACCATACATCAACGGTTGACCTTGCTGGTCGCCGCGTAGGGTGCCACTGGTGGTCGCCAATGCAGTGCTTAAAAGAGAAAATTCAGCCTTCGAGGTCAAATTGTAGCGGTCATCTTGTGTGGTTAATTCATACACTTTACCGCCATCAGCGTCCGTCGGAATGGCCGCAAGGCCAAGTTCATCGGCTCCACGGCGGCTCAAGGCGACAATGTTGAGATGCTCATCCACCAGCATGGCATAGCCATTCCACGGCAACGCTAGCTCTTCTACCTCGGCAATCAGTGTTTTAATAGCTAAGTCAAAACCAGCAACACCGGCAAACTGGTCATTCAGATACACCGGCTTCACCGCTGTGGTCATCCAGCCTTGGCCGGCAGGGTCAAGATACACTTCTGTCCATTTGATAGTGCGATCGGGATTGCGCTCAGGATCACCTAAATAAAAGAAACTAAATTGAGTGACGTCGACATCATGCGGATATTGGTTAATGACATCAAAATAGGGATAGATGTGATTCAGTGAGTCAGCATTATTGAAGTACACCTGAGCCACCAAGTTATTACGCTCAACCAAAGATTTCATCAAACCATCAATGGCGATGAGCTTATTGGCTCGCTCAATATCATGTGGCTGCCCATTTCTCGGGCTTGGATAAAACGTGGCGGCACCACCATTATCAAATTGAGTATGATAAATGCTGTTATTAAAAAACGAGCGCCGTTCGAGTTCCGCACGCGGCGGTTGATAGTTCGGATCATTGAAGGCATTCGTGACGGCATCAACAAATATCTCAAGGCCGCCCGTCACACCCTGCAAGCGACTCTCTAAATAAGCCGAGTAGCGGTTAGCACTAAACTGCAATTCACTCACAGCGATGCTTCTGAGATAGCTGGTATTGCGTTCATTGACGGTATGTACACTGATCACATAAACCAAAATCAGCACAGATTCGACGACCAGCAAGGGAATCAGCGCATGACGAGAAAAGGCAAGCCAAAGCCACTGCCTTACGGTCAGGGGTTTTTGATGTTCCACTGCTTTCGCATTCAACCAGCTCAACAAAGCTCTCCTCAGAACGATTTTTAGTCGCAGATTACAATCACGTTGAATTTCATTTTGCAATTCGCGTGCCAAAATGAAATTACTGTTATAACGAATGATTTACCTCTCAGAAGCGTTAAATTATGTTTCATTTTGCGACAATGATTGCATATTGCATTACTGATGTTGCACTATGCAATTTACTGGGGGTTTGTGATGGCTGCTGAGCTGTTTGAGCGCCTATTTCGACACGATGGCTATGTTGGCACGGCTTTTGCTTTGTTACAGCTGCGTGAAAGATCTCCCATCTAACGCATTCTGGGCTTGTTGCTCCACACGGCAATAAGCCCAGCTTTTTTCTAGGACAGAGAATAGTGTCAACTAACCCGTATCAAACCAACATTCTTATCGTTGAAGACAATCCAACCACTGCCATGATTTATAGCAGTTACTTGGATAACGACTACAGCGTCACCACTGCTGCCACTGGGCAGGAGGCACTCGACTATTTCCGTCAAGGTGGGTTTGATTTGGTGATGCTCGATTTAACCTTGCCAGACACAGACGGCATCACGCTTTTGAAGGATATTCGTGGTCTTGATGACCATACACCAGTCATTATTGTCACCTCAGACTATTCCAGTGAGCAGGTCATCACCGCTTTACGCCATAAAGCCAATGATTATTTGACTAAGCCTATTGAGCGCACACGGCTCTTGGTCACTATATCGAACGCGTTGCGCGAATTTGACTTGAGTCAGCGCATCAATGCGCTCACACAAAATACTGATAACGTCGCCTTTCACGGCATGATTGGGCGCTCGCTTGCCATTACTAATGTGTTTGAAACCATTCGTAGTTCCGCGGGTAGCCGCGCAGCCATTTTTATTACTGGTGAAAGTGGTACTGGTAAAGAACTCTGCGCGGAAGCCATTCATTTAGAAAGCGACCGCCGGCATAAACCCTTTATTGCCATCAACTGCGCCGCAATACCTCGCGAACTCATAGAGTCTGAGCTATTCGGGCATGTCAAAGGCGCCTTCACCGGGGCCAATAGTAACCGTGTTGGTGCGGCACAACGCGCCGACGGCGGCACCCTGTTTCTCGATGAAATTGGCGAGCTGCCCATTGACTTGCAAAGTAAGCTATTGCGGTTCATTCAAACACAGCAGTTACAGCCAGTCGGCAGCGACCAACTGGTACAAGTAGACGTGCGCTTTGTCTGTGCGACTAACCGCAATCCTAAGCAGGCAGTCGCTGAGGGTCTGCTGCGCGAAGACTTATATTATCGGCTTAACGTCATACCCATTCAGCTTCCGCCGCTGCGCGAGCGTGGCAACGATGTAATTCTGATGGCGCGTCAATTCTTACGCGACTTCAGCGTAGAAGAGCGCAAGCAGTTCCAGCGTTTCGCACCGGCAGTGGAATCAGTGCTGAACGCTTATAGATGGCCAGGCAATATCCGCCAACTCAGTAATATCATTCGTAAAATTGTGGTGTTACATGATGGTGAAATCGTTACACCTCAAATGCTGCCGAGTGAGCTATTAGAAGCCGAAAAATTTGCCGTTGCGTTGCCCGTAGTAGAGCAGCAGCACACTAGTAGCTCAGATTTAGCCGCATTTAAGTTACAACCATTAGAGCACTCAGAACGACAAATCATTGAATTCACCTTAAGCCACTGTAAGGGAAATATTCGGGCCGCCGCACAAATCCTTGAAGTCAGCCCATCCACACTCTATCGAAAAATAGAGCGTTGGCAGCAGAGAGACTAACCATGTTTGGTCAATTCTACACCATGCTTGCCGATGTGCTGGTGGCCCCCAAAAGAACGCCAGCACTTGCTGTGTGTTGCATTGATATCGATAATTTTTCAGCCCTCAATAGCGATTTCGGTATGGCAATGGGCGACCAAGTTTTGCACGAGCTTGAGGCGCGCCTCGGACGCTTTCTGGGCCCGAGCGACTTTATGGCGCGCAGTGCGGGCGACCAATTTTATCTTTGCCTTGATGTATCCGACAAAAAACCGATATTTCGTCAGCTCAAAGAGCAAATCGAGATCCCCTTTCGGCTCGGCGAGCATATTTGCTCGTTGACCGCATCGATTGGTATCGCGTTAGTTACTTCACAACAAAAATCACCGGATCGAGCCATTCGAAACGCCTTGCATGCCTGTATTACGGTCAAGAACAATGGTGGTGGTCGCTATGAGATATTCGACGATGAAGGGCTGTTGATTCAACACAACAAGTCAGCACTGTTGCGCGAAATAACTGCGGCACTGAGCGACAATCAGTTTCAATTGTTCCTGCAACCTAAGGTAAATCTGGCGGACGGTCGCTTAGCTGGGTTTGAGGCTTTAATTCGTTGGTATCACCCAGAGCGCGGTATTATCTCACCACTGAACTTTCTGCCTGTCATTGCACATACCGACACCGAGATCCTAGTGGGGCATTTTGTATTAGACCAAGGTATTGAACTCTTGAAGTTGCTACGCACTCTTGATTGCAACGTTAGCCTGAGTCTGAATATCAGCCCTCGGCAAATCACTGATGCGTTATTCCGCCGCCAGATTGAGCAATATGCAACGCAATATCCGCAACTGATTCGGCAACTTTGCTTAGAAATATTAGAAAGTGACTCATTTGATAATCTACAACTGATACAAGATTATCTGCGCGCTTATCAGGCCTGTGGAATTTCCCTGTCACTGGATGACTTTGGTACCGGCTTTGCGTCACTGAATAATTTGATGAAGCTGCCGTTGAATGAGGTCAAAATTGATCGCAATTTTATTCAAGACATCAATACCAACAGCGTGCATCAAATTGTCGTGCGCCACATCGTTGAGTTATCTGCGGCGCTTGAATTAAGCACCGTGGCAGAGGGAATAGAAACTGCGGCTGAATATATGACGGTGAAAAAACTCGGCGTACAACTCGCTCAGGGTTATTATTTTGAGCGGCCCTTCCCAAGTTCAGAGCTCAGCACTTGGCTTGCCGAACACAGCTCGAGTCTAATTCGGTAACGCCTGCGGCAGCACGTAGTAGAACACTGACAAAAAGTGCAGTACGCTACCAGCCAACACAAACACATGCCACACCGCGTGATGGTACTTCAGCGACTTCCAGACATAGAAGATCACCCCTAAGCTATACGCTAATCCGCCAGCCAGCAGTAGCCATAAACCATTGGCAGCAACGTTATCCAGCATTGGATTGATTGCGATGAGCGCCATCCAGCCCAAGCCCAGATAAAGTGTCAGTGACAGCCATTTTTTGCGCTCTTTCAACACCAGCTCAATCACTACGCCTAAAATCGCAATGGACCAAACCAGTGCTAACAGCGACCAACCCCAAGGCCCACGCAAATTCACCAGCAAAAATGGCGTATAGGTGCCGGCAATGAGTACATAAATAGCGGCATGATCGGCCTGCTGAAAGAAATGCTTTACCCGCGGCCACGGCAAGGCGTGATACAGCGTAGATGCTGTATATAGCAGAATCAGACTGCTACCATAAACGGCCGCGCTAACCACATGCCAGTTGTCGCCATAACGTACCGCCCATACCAACATCACCACCAAGCCAATGATACTTGCTACAGCCCCCACGCCATGGGTCAGTGCGTGCGCAACCTCTTCACCAAAACTATAGCCTTTTTTAGTCGACTGCATGCTCAACCTTTATTGCCATGATAGGTTTTGCGCAAATGCTCGAGTTTGCGCACAAATAGCTCTAACTCGCGCTCGGTTTGGTAATCGAGGTGATACTTGTTGTGGAATTCCAAACGCATGTCCACGCCATGACCCGATAAATAGACGGTATAGCCATCGTGGTCGGTCGACACTTTAATGCCCTCTAGCTCATACTCGTCACCATTATGCTCACCATGGGTATGGACAATTTCATAGACATCGAGAATCAGGTGCGTATCCAGTTCGTTTTTCATGAATCCCCTTGACTGCCGCTTAATGGAAGATGATATCGAGTGGACCCGATAAGCGATAAACCGCACTATGACCGCTAACCCACTCATCGTTTTTCAAATACTGTGAACTCGAGGTCAGGGTAGCAGCGTTGATATCAAACTGTGAGGTCGATTTCACCGCAGTGATGCCGTTGGCGTTATTTTCAACCTGCTCGTACGCTTCTAGTACGTTGGTGTCGGCATGAAAGGTCATGGTGCCATGGGTATAAAAGCCAGCGGTGGTGAAATAGTAATAGGCTAAAGTCTGTTTTTGCTCATCCCAAAAAATAATCGATTCGCCACCGTATTCACCATCGTTCAGAGAATGGATGGTTTTAATCGCATTGCCATTGAGCGCGCGCTGCCAATGCGCACGATCAATTTTAGCTTGGTCACTACCGGGCTCGCTTAAGTCACCGATCCAGTAGGTATCGAGATAGGGTCGAAAAAATTCTAATTGCGGATGCAAATCAGGCTCTTCCCCCGCGTTCGCTGTGGGCACCAGCAGCACGCACAAACTCATCAGTAACCAGGTCATAATGCGCATGAATAGATCCTCCTCATGGTGTTCGCTCAGTATCGGAGAAATCTCCGCTAAACGCAAAGTTGTCTATTCTATGGGTTAGCACTTTACATACATGCATGCATGATTATATAAACTGCTGTATAATCATCCACAATCATTAAAAAGGGTTATTCGTTGTGGTTCGTCGTACCAAAGCCGATGCATTAGCTACTAAAGCAGAATTGCTGGATGCCGCTGAACGCCTGTTCAGTGCGCAGGGCGTTGCCAATACCTCCATGATGCAAGTTGCCGAAGCCGCAGGGGTAACGCGAGGCGCTATCTATCATCATTTTGAAAACAAATTAGATTTGATTGATTCAATGATGGAACGCGTGCGTCTTCCTTTTGATCAAATGATTGAGCAAACCAGTCAGCGCTTAGTAGACAACCCACTAGCGTTATTACGAGCGCGGTTGCTCAATATTGTGCAGCTGTTAGACCGTGATCCGCACACCCAATCGGTACTGACCATTTTGTTCCACAAATGCGAATATGTGGATGACACCTTACCGATTCACTTCCGCCATTTGCGCGCTCGCAACACCTGTATTGATGAATGTACACTGGTGTTACAACAGGCCATTGAACGCGGTCAGTTACCAGCCTCAGCGAACCCAGCACAAATTGTTGTGAGCATGGTGGCGATGATTGATGGCATTATTTATAACTGGCTGCTCGACCCAGAGTACTTCAACATCATTGAGGCGGCCGAGCACGCCCTCGATACCTTTATTGCTGGTTTACAGCAGCGCACATCTGCCTAGTAAGGCAAGCGGGTGCCATCCCAATGCCATAAACCGCCGCTTTCGCTGGGCTCAAGGCTATCGATCACTGCGGCAATGCGCTGCGCCGACAACCTGGGTGAATATAATTTATCGGCACTCAAGCGCCCTTGAAATGGCTTGGATAGCTGCGTATCGGTAGTTCCTGGATGAATCGCGGCGATAGTGAGTTGCTTATGACTGCGCGCTAATTCTATGGCGGCAGTCTTCAACAGCATATTCAGTGCCGCTTTGCTGGCTCGGTAGCTATACCACCCGCCTAACTGATTATCAGTAATACTGCCTACTTTGGCACTCAACTGCACCCAAAAACACGATTGTTTGGTCGGCAA
Organism: Pseudidiomarina mangrovi; assembly: GCF_003999375.1. Taxonomy (GTDB): domain Bacteria; phylum Pseudomonadota; class Gammaproteobacteria; order Enterobacterales; family Alteromonadaceae; genus Pseudidiomarina; species Pseudidiomarina mangrovi. Next base: position 52,859 of record NZ_RJLC01000005.1, on the reverse strand, counting down.
ATAAGGCTTTAACCATTGCAATAATGCGACCGGTAATACCGCATTCACATAGTAGCTACGCAGCAAATGCTCGGTATCCAGTTCATCAAGACGCTTTTCAGGCATAAAATGGTCATCGTAAAGCACCCCAAGAGTGCTAATTACACCGGTGATGTGCTGCTGCGCCAGCTGCTCAGCGAGTGGCTGTAAATACTCAGCCTCGTAGCCGAGTACCTGCAGCCATTGACCGCCACTATTGGCAGGGGCAACCTGACGGCTAATAGCCAGCACCTGCTCACCGCGTTCAACATACTGGTTGACTAACGCCTGGCCTAAACCGCCACCGGCACCAAAAATGACAATCATCTCTTGCTCCAACTCGCTATACTTTGTAGCTTGTGATTACGCAGCAACGCATCAATGGGATTACTTGCATGGCAGAACAACCTCCTTGGCTCATGAGCGCAAAAGATAAACTAGTTAGCGCTGGACGCTTTTTGCGCTATTTCGGACAGCGCTGTTTGGAAGACCGTATTACCATTATCGCCGGCCATCTAACCTTTGTGAGCATGCTAGCCTTAGTGCCCATGCTGGTAGTGGTGTTTTCGATTTTTTCTGCGTTTCCCATGTTCACCGACCTGCGGTTGCAACTTGAGACATTCTTATTTGCTAACTTAATGCCGACCTCAGGCGAGGTCTTGTCCGAGTATCTCAACACCTTTATTGGCAACGTGTCGAAAATGACCGGTGTGGGCGTGGTGTTTGTGATTGTGGTGGCGGTTAATTTGATTTCCACCATTGATGCCACCATGAACCGTATTTGGCGTAACAAGCAACGCCGCCGCTTATCGGTTGCCCTCGCTGTGTATTGGATGATTCTCACGCTGGGGCCATTATTGATGGGCTCTGGTATGGCAGTGACCTCGTACGTCATCTCACTGACCGCATTTGCCGATGATTATGTGTCTGGCTTTCGCACCATGCTGTTAAGCGTGGTTCCAGTGCTTACCTCGCTGATTGCCTTTGTGATTTTATATGTGATGATGCCCAACCGCGTGGTGAAAGTGCGCCATGCTATTTGGGGCGCATTGGTTGCTGCTATTCTGTTTGAGCTGGCCAAACGCGGTTTTGCCGCCTATATCACCGCGTTCCCTTCCTATGAAGCCATTTATGGCGCGTTAGCGGCTATTCCAATTATGTTGCTGTGGATCTTTGTGAGCTGGAACATCGTCTTAGTAGGCGCTGAGTTAACTGCAAGTATTGAGGAGTTTTTGGAGCATGATAGCGCTGCTGCAGAGAGTGACTGAGGCTCGCGTAGCTATTGCGGGTACCACCGTAGGCAGCATCCAACAAGGGCTGTTGGTGTTGCTTGGTATAGAGCGTGACGACCAAGCCAGTGAGGCGAAAAAACTAGCTCAACGGGTAGCTCAGTATCGATTATTTAGCGATGCCGACGACAAAATGAACTTGAGTGTCACCGATATTGCTGGCAGTGTGCTGGTGGTATCGCAATTTACCTTAGCGGCAGATACCAATAGCGGCCGGCGCCCCAGTTTTTCCAGCGCTGCGGCACCCGCGCAAGCCGAACCTTTGTATCAACAGTTTGTAGCTGAACTGCAACAACTGGGTATTTACGTTGCTACCGGTCAGTTCGGGGCGGATATGCAGGTGAACTTGACCAATGATGGTCCAGTCACCTTTTTACTCAATAGCAAGGGCAAATAAAGCGTATGTATCAGGTCATCGAGCCAACTACCGCCGAGCAACTGGAGCGCTACTATCAGTTACGTTGGCGAGTGTTACGGCAACCGTTTCAACGGCCACGTGGCTCCGAACAAGATGAGTACGATCAGGTGGGTGTTCATCGCATGGTGGTGAACAACGCAGGCGAAGCTATTGCCGTTGGGCGACTGCATTTTAACAGCCCAGAGGAAGCGCAAATTCGCTTTATGGCGGCGGCACCGGAATATCGCGGCCAAGGCCATGGTGTGGCTATTTTAGACGAACTGGAACAGTTAGCACGCCGCGAAGGAGCGCGTCATGTGGTGATCAACTCGCGCGATAATACTCTGGGCTTTTACTTGAAATGCGGCTACGAACACAAAGAGCAAGCCGATACTGTGAAAAACCCATCGGCTGAACATCAGCTGCGTAAAACCTTTAACGACATCAACCGTATTATCTATCGACCCGACTGGTGCCATGAATTGCAGCAAACCTGGCATCACGATATTCCAATTTCGGAAACTATGGGTATTCAAATTCGCCAATACAGTGGCCGCGAGTTTGAAACCCAAGCTATTTTATCGCGCAACATCAATGTGCACGGCACCATGTTTGCTGGCAGTATTTATTCGTTGGCGACCTTGACTTGCTGGGGGCTCCTGCATTTACAATTGCGCGAGCGTAACTTGAGCGGGGCGGTGGTATTGGCTGACGGCTCCATTCATTACCATAAACCACTAACGCGCGAGCCACGCGCAGTTGCCCATGTCGCCAATATGGTCGGTGACTTATCTGCGCTTACGGACGGCCGCAATGCCCGCATGACGCTGAAGTCACAAGTATTTGATGGGCATAAAGCAGTGGCAGAGTTCTCCGGGCAATTTGTCGTATTAGCTGAGTCAGTCAGCAACAGTGATTGAACTAGAAGGACATCAACATGAGTGATTCACTATCCGTACCCCAGTTGTTACGGATCCGCAGTAAGCTCGAAGCCATGGTGGCCGACCCCTCGAACAAAACTCGGGCCGAACAAGCTACCGCCGCTTTGCAGCGTATGCGAAATGGTGAGTTTGGTGTATGTGTGGAGTGTGGTGATGAGATCAGCACAGCGCGCTTAGCGGCAAAGCCTGAAGCACCCCTGTGCCTCGATTGCCAGACCTTAAAGGATGAAGAAGACAGCTAACTGTCTTCTTCATTAGCACGCTATTCGCTGGTCAACAGGGCACCAACCTGTACCAGTTGACTGAGCTGACCGCTACCGACTAATTCTGCGGCCGCAGTAATATCTGGGGCAAAGTAGCGGTCTTGATCGTAAAAGCTGACCCGCTGCCGCAGCCACGCTTGTGCTTGCTCAACCGCCGCTGAGGCTTTTAGTGGGCGCCGGAAATCTAACCCTTGGGCCGCCTCTAACCACTCAATCGCAACAATATCGCGAATATTCTCGGCAATATCAGTCAGTCGGCGTGCGGCAAAAGTAGCCATCGACACGTGATCTTCTTGGTTCGCCGAGGTTGGCAAACTGTCGATAGAGGCAGGGTGTGCCAAGGTTTTATTCTCAGAAGCCAAGGCCGCGGCGGTCACTTGCGCCAGCATAAAACCAGAATTCACGCCACCGTCGTTGACTAAAAATGGCGGCAAATTGGTCAAATGCTTGTCGATTAACAAAGCACTGCGGCGCTCAGACAATGCACCAATTTCACTCGCTGCAATGGCAAGAATATCCGCAGCAATGGCCACTGGCTCAGCATGGAAGTTACCACCCGAAATGATGTCGCCGTTATCGCTAAATACCAGCGGGTTATCGGTCACACCATTGGCTTCACGACACAAAATAGCACTGCCATGTTGCAGCTGATCAAACACCGCACCCATCACCTGCGGTTGGCAGCGCAGTGAATACGGGTCTTGTACTTTTTCACAATCCACATGCGAGGCGGCAATTTCCGAACTGTCGCCCAACAGGGCACGGAAGCTTTCCGCGACTTTGATTTGCCCAGGTTGACCACGTACCGCGTGAATCCGTGCATCAAATGGAGATCGTGAGCCCAGAGCGGCTTCAACGGCGGTCGCTCCGACCACCAGTGCGGCGTGGAAGACCCGCTCAATTTGGAACAGACCATGCAACGCCAGTGCGGTTGATGCTTGAGTACCGTTCAGTAGCGCTAAGCCCTCTTTCGGCGCCAGCGCGAGCGGTTTTAGGCCGGCCAGCGCAAGGCCCTCGACAGCATTCATGATCTGTCCACGATAGCGCACTTGGCCCTCGCCCAATAACGGCAACACCATGTGTGCCAGTGGCGCTAAGTCACCTGAGGCACCGACCGAGCCTTTGCTCGGCACACAGGGGTAGACCTCATGGTTTAATAGCGCTATTAAGGCATCAATCACTTGCGGGCGTACACCCGAATAGCCGCGGCTCAAACTATTAATTTTCAGCAACAGCATCAGCCGCACCACAGTGTCCTGCATCAGTGCGCCGGTACCAGCAGCATGCGATAGCACAATACGCCGCTGCAAATCTTCTAACTTTTCGCGCGGAATACGGGTATTGGCCAACAAACCAAAGCCGGTATTGATGCCATATACCACTTTGCCGGCGGCCAACACCGAGGCAACCGTAGCGGCTGATTCAGCAATGGCCGGAGTTGCATCGGCATGCAGTTGCAAATGCTGCGGCTGCTGCCACCATTGACGTAGGTCATTAAGGCTTAGTTCGCCTGGCCGTAATACAAACTGTGCAGCCATTATAAATTCTCCAGCATCGGTAAATCTAAGCCCTGCTCACGGGCACATTGTTGGGCAATGGGGTAACCAGCGTCCGCGTGACGCATCACTCCTGTACCTGGATCGTTCCACAGCACCCGCGCCAAGCGTTTGCCAGCAGCCTCAGTGCCATCGGCTACAATCACCACACCGGAATGTTGTGAGTAACCCATGCCAACACCGCCACCATGATGCAAACTAACCCACGTGGCACCGCCAGCGGTATTGAGTAGCGCATTCAAAAGCGGCCAATCAGATACTGCATCAGAGCCATCTAACATCGCTTCGGTTTCGCGATTGGGGCTGGCCACTGAGCCAGAATCTAAGTGATCACGACCAATCACAATCGGTGCTGATACGTCACCCGTACGTACCATGTCGTTAAAAGCCAGCGCAATACGGGCGCGGTCTTTTAGACCAATCCAGCAAATTCGTGCGGGTAGGCCCTGAAAGGCGATGCGTTCCCGCGCCATATCGAGCCAATTGTGGAGATGCGGATTATCCGGGATCAGTTCTTTCACTTTGGCATCGGTTTTATAAATATCTTCTGGGTCGCCCGACAGCGCCACCCAGCGGAATGGGCCAATGCCCTCACAGAACAATGGCCGAATATAGGCCGGTACAAAGCCCGGGAAGTTAAAGGCATCGGCTACGCCCATGTCTTTAGCCATTTGCCGAATATTGTTGCCGTAATCAAGGGTAGCAGCACCACGTTGTTGCATGGTCAACATTGCCTTCACCTGCACCGCCATAGCTTGCTTAGCCGCTGTTACCGTGGCTTGCGGATCACGTTGCTGCTCAGCCACATACTGCTCTAAGCTCCAACCCTGCGGTACATAGCCATGTAGCGGGTCATGTGCGGAGGTTTGATCAGTCACCACATCAGGGGTGATGTTGCGTTGTACTAATTCAGCGTATACATCGGCAGCATTGCCGAGTAACCCTACTGAAATAGCCCGGCCTTCGCGGCGCGCTGTATCAATCAGCGCTAGGGCGTCATCCAAACTAGTGGCCTTATGATCGACATAACGGGTACGCAGGCGGAAATCGATGCGCGACTCATCCACTTCAACGGCTAACATGCAGTAGCCAGCCATGGTGGCGGCTAGCGGTTGCGCACCGCCCATACCCCCTAAACCACCGGTGAGGATCCAGCGGCCTTTAGCCACCCCATCAAAATGCTGCTTCGCAACGGATACAAAGGTCTCGTAAGTGCCCTGCACAATGCCTTGCGAGCCAATGTAGATCCATGACCCGGCGGTCATTTGTCCGTACATCATCAAACCCGCTTTATCGAGCTCGTTGAAATGCTCCCACGTGGCCCATTGCGGCACTAAATTTGAGTTGGCTAATAGCACTCGCGGCGCGTCTTCGTGGGTGGGGAACACGCCAACCGGCTTGCCTGATTGGATCAACAAGGTTTGGTCTGGACGCAGGCGTTCCAGTACCTCAACAATCTTATCAAAGCTTTCCCAATTGCGCGCGGCGCGGCCAATACCGCCATACACCACCAAAGCATGCGGGTGTTCCGCCACCTCAGCGTCTAAGTTATTCATCAACATGCGTTTAGCGGCTTCGATCTGCCAATTGGCGGTGGTGAGGGTATTACCACGGGCAGCGCGAATACTACGGCTGGTATCTAAACGACTTTGACTCATGAGTTATCCTTACTACGGGGACTAGAAAAATGTAAATGACCGCCCAAACTGAAGCGTGAGCCTGGATGAGTCAGTACTGCATAGGTGACCACACCGGCATCGCTCCAAGTGCGTCGATTAATGCGTAAGCAGGGCTCCGGCTTGGTTAAACTCAGCCACTGGCACACCTGTGCAGATGGGCTGATGGCTTCAATTTGATGACTGGCTTCGGTCAGCGGTGACACCGCGCACAAATACTCATGCGGGGTAATAACACGATAATCTTGCTTGAGGTAATGCGGCACCAACGCTGGATTTACAAACCGCTCTTCAACCTGCACCGGCAGGTCGTTTTCAAAGTGACTAATGACTGAATGATAGACCGGTGCATTCGGCACCAACTTCAGCAATTCCGCCACTTGTGCGGTAGCTGGCTCACGCCGCAAGACATGTACCTCAGCGCGATACTGATGCTGGCGACCACGCACTTCATCGGCAATGTTGCGGATAGCCATAAACGAGGTTTGCGACTTAATAGGCGCCACATAGGTGCCCGAGCCTTTGCTGCGGATCACCAGCCCCTCATCGGCCAGTTCTTGCAGTGCTCGACGCGCCGTCATACGACTCACATTGAATTGTTGTGCGAGCGCATTTTCAGAACTTACAGGATGATGCTCAGGCCATTCACCTGATGCAATTTTGCTGTATAAATGTTGTTTGATGCCGGAAAATTTGGCCATGTTGCCCCCTGAGCTCCTGTCACCGAGCGAATGATGTGTTAAAGTGTAGAAAACCTTAATTGTATATACAAGTTATTTTTAGGAGTCGTCATGAGCCATCAGCCACAGCGCATTGCCAATGTCAGTATTGCCACTATGGTCGGCAGCGGCTATGGCTTACAGGAGCAGGCAGTGGTGGATTTTGCCGATGGTGTAATCACCTATGTGGGGCCGGCTGCAACCGCCCCTCGGCATGATGGTGAAGTGTTTGATGGCAACGGTGGGCTGGTTACCCCGGGGCTCATTGATTGCCATACCCACTTGGTCTGGGCTGGCTCGCGCGCCGATGAATTTGCCCAACGCTTGCATGGCGCTAGCTATGCCGATATTGCCGCCGCCGGCGGTGGTATTGCCGCCACTGTACGCGCCACCCGTGCTGCCAGTTTAGATGATCTGATTACGGTGTCGCGGCCGCGCCTGCAGGCACTGATGGACGAAGGTGTCACCACGATTGAAATCAAGTCCGGTTATGGTTTGTCGCTGGCCGACGAGCGCAAGCAACTAGCCGCGGCACGCGCGCTTGGTGATAATGCGCCGGTATCGGTGCAAACCACCCTGCTGGCGGCGCATGCTTTGCCGCCTGAATTTAAGCAGCGCGCCGATGACTATATCGAGCACATTGTTACGGAGATTTTACCAACCCTAGCCGCCGAAGGGTTCGTGGATGCAGTGGATGCCTTTTGTGAATCGGTGGGCTTTACCCCAGCACAAACCGAGCGAGTGTTTGCTGCCGCCCAGGCGCTCGGTATTCCGGTGAAATTACATGCCGAACAATTATCCAACCAACATGGTAGTGAGCTGGCGGCACGCTACCAGGCACTATCGTGCGACCATTTAGAGTATCTCGATGAGGCTGGCGTAAAGGCAATGGCTGCTAGTGGCACGGTAGCGGTGCTGCTACCGGGGGCGTTCTATTTTCTACGCGAGACAAAACGACCACCCATGGAGCTATTCCGTGAATACCGCGTACCTATGGCACTGGCCACCGATGCTAACCCCGGCACCTCGCCGTTGCTGAGTTTGCAGTTGATGCTGAATATGGGCGCAACACTGTTTCGACTCACCCCCGAAGAGTGCTTGCGTGGGGTCACGGTGAATGCTGCCAAAGCACTTGGGCTAAGCGACCGGGGGCAGGTGAAAGTGGGACAACGGGCTGATTTATGTTGCTGGAATGTCAGCGATGCAGCAGAGCTCAGTTATAGCTTTTCCAATCAGCGCCTAGCGGCATGCTGGTATCAAGGTACCCTACGGCAAAAGCCTTCAAGGTAAGCAAGTACTAACTCACTCAGTAGTTGTGCAGTGACGATGTCGCCACTACTTTGCCCCTGCGGGTGCAAGCTGGGTGCTGCTTCAGCTAGGTGTAAATAACGGGCGTTGCGGTGACTGGCGAGGCTGCTGACTAGGGTGGCAGCATGACTGACCGACAAACCAATAAAGTTGATAGCGCTGGCAGGCACAGCGTAAAGTGCATCGACATCAATCTCAATACCGAACGGGCAATGCCAATTGTCACTTAACTGCTTCAGTGCTAGCAACTGCTCGGCCCACGGCTGCTGCCATAATTGTTGCAGTGTAACCCAGCCAAATCCAGCTTGCTGTAAACGTTGAATACTGCGCGCGTTATTCTTGGCAGGGTGCAAGCCCACCACATGATAGTGCCCTAACGCGCCATGTTCATAAGCATAACTAAAGCCATTGCCACTATGGCGACCTTCGCAGGCACGAAAGTCTGCATGCGGGTCAAGATTAATCGCGCCAACTTGATGCTCGGTTGCTTCGGCTAGACTGGTCAATAACGGATAGGCGTTATTGTGTCCACCGCCAATCAAAATAACCGCAAAGCCCTGCGCAAAGGCAGGTTGTAGCACCGCGCTGACGCGTTCATCGAGCTGCGCACACAGATCACGCAGTTGCTCCAACTGAGCGCTATCCTGTGGGTCTAAATCGGCGCTGGCTTGCTGGAGGTCGTCGGTCACCACACTACCCGCCAGCAGTAACAAATCACTGGCAACGAGCTCATTGGCTTGCAGATTGAGCAGCCCTTTCAGTGCCGCCTGCCAGCCATGCTCTGCACCGCCGCGACCCAAATTGGCGCGTGGCCCAATAGATTCGGGTACACCCACGAGTAGAATGCGCTGACCCTGGTTCCAGGCCTGCGCTAGAGCATGTTGATAGCTTTGAAGATCATCACAAGGGCTGAGCTGCGCCAGCACTTCACCAAGCCGATGCTCACCCACACGTGGACTGAACAAGGCTTGGCAATCAACTGGTTGCAGCAGCATGAATTATTCTATATCGAGTGGTTCTGGTGACAGGATCACGCCAGTGCTATCGGCATAGAGATGATCTTCAGGTAAGAAGGTGACGCCACCGAAGTTGACCGCGGTATCGACTTCGCCAATACCTTCACTCGGCGCACCGACTGGAATCGATGCCAGTGCCATAATGCCAAGTTCGAGTTCGTCGAGAGCATCCACATCGCGCACTGCGCCAAAACAGACAATGCCTTCCCAGCCATTGTCCAGCGCTTGCTCGGCAATACCAATGTCGATGAGGGCGCGACGCGCTGAACCACCACCGTCAATCAGCAGCACTTTGCCGGTGCCGGGCTGTTGCAGCACTTCTTCAATCAGGCCTTTATCTTCAAAGCACTTGATGGTGACAATTTGCCCGCCAAACGAGACCAAGCCGCCGTAATGAATAAACATCGGCTCGACCACATCGACCATGTCGGGGTATAAATCGCAAAGTTCAGAAGTATTGTATTCCATCGCCGTTCCCCTAACTGTGAATAACCCGCATATGCTATGGCATTGTTGGGCATAGTATAGCGGGTAACTGCACGGGGCAACAGCAAGGGTTACAGAATATAGCGACTTAAATCTTCGTCCTGCGCCAGTTTGCCTAAATGTTGCTCGACATAAGCAGCATCAATAACAATAGTTTCACCGGTTAAGTCACTGGCTTTAAAGGACACTTCTTCCATCAGCCGCTCGAGTACTGTGTGCAACCGGCGCGCACCAATGTTCTCAGTCGTCTCATTGACATAAAACGCAGTTTCGGCAATGCGCTGAATACCGTCTTGAGTAAAGTCGATGGTGACACCCTCGGTGGCCATCAAAGCCCGATATTGGGTCGTCAAAGACGCATTTGGCTCAGTTAGAATACGGACAAAATCGTTACTGGTCAGCGCATCAAGGCTGACCCGAATCGGCAACCGCCCCTGCAGCTCGGGAATCAAATCAGACGGCTTAGACATCTGAAACGCCCCTGAGGCGATAAATAGAATATGGTCAGTTTTCACCATGCCATGCTTGGTCGATACCGTGGTGCCCTCAACCAGTGGTAGCAAATCACGCTGCACCCCTTCACGTGACACGTCTGGGCCGCTGACATCGCCGCGCTTACAAATTTTGTCCACTTCATCTAAGAACACGATACCGTTTTGCTCCACCGCATGCAGTGCCGCGGTTTTCACGTCCTCTGGATTGAGCATTTTAGCGGCTTCTTCGTCAACCAGTTGCTTGAACGCATCTTTGATCTTCAGCTTGCGCGCCTTGCTCTTACCTTGGCCCATATTCTGAAACATGCTTTGTAATTGCGAGGTCATCTCTTCCATACCTGGCGGTGCCATGATCTCAACGCCCATACTCGACATGGCGATATCAATTTCAATTTCTTTGTCGTCGAGCTGGCCTTCGCGCAGCTTTTTGCGAAATACCTGGCGGGTGTTACTCTGCTCGCGCGGCTCTTGATCGTCGGCCCAACCCTTAGGTGGCGGCAGCAAGGCATCTAAAATTCGTTCTTCGGCGGCTTCTTCGGCACGAAAACGCACTTTCTTCATCATTTGTTCACGGGTTTGCTTAAAAGCAATATCAGTCAGGTCTTTGATAATGCTCTCGACTTCTTTACCCACATAACCTACCTCGGTAAATTTAGTCGCTTCAACCTTAATAAACGGAGCGTTTGCGAGCTTGGCTAAACGCCGAGCAATTTCGGTTTTACCCACCCCGGTTGGGCCAATCATGAGAATATTTTTGGGCGTAACTTCTTGGCGCAGATCGCTGCTTAATTGCATGCGCCGCCAGCGGTTGCGCAAGGCAACGGCTACTGCTTTTTTGGCATTGTCTTGGCCAACAATATGCTGATTGAGCTCGTCGACGATTTCACGTGGGGTCATTTCAGACATGGTCAACGGTCTCCAGCATTTCGATGGTTTGGAATTGGTTGGTAAATACGCAGATATCACCGGCAATGGTGAGGGCTTTTTCAACGATGTCGCGGGCACTGAGATCGGTGTTGTCGAGCAGAGCGGTGGCAGCAGCTTGGGCAAACGCACCACCTGAGCCAATAGCAATCAGATCATGCTCGGGTTGCACCACATCACCGTTACCCGAAATCAGCAGTGATACATGCTTGTCAGCCACCACCAGCATCGCCTCTAAGCGGCGCAGCATACGGTCGGTACGCCAATCTTTGGCCAACTCAATGGCGGCACGCATCAAGTTGCCTTGGTGTTTTTCCAGTTTGAGGTCTAAGCGTTCGAATAGGGTAAAGGCATCTGCGGTGCCACCAGCGAAGCCAGCGAGCACTTGGTCTTTGTAGAGTCGGCGAACTTTGCGGGCATTGCCTTTCATCACGGTGTTGCCGAGCGACACCTGGCCGTCGCCGCCTATCACCACCTGATTGCCGCGGCGTACTGAAACGATTGTAGTCACATTTGCATCCTCATGTTGCTATGACAGCTAGATGAGGACGGCATCACCACATTTCAATAGCCGCTTAGAGATTCCAGTTCCAAATCTCACAATAATGCACTTGCGCGCGTTGAAGTTTGTGACGATCACGCTCAGCGTCACGCTTGGTAGCGTATGGGCCTAGAATCACCCGAAACCACACACCATTGCGCCCTTCGGAGCGCCGCACCTGCGATTCCAGCCCGGTCAGTGCGATGCGTGCGCGCAAGGTTTGCGCATCGCTTTCACTGCGAAACGAGCCGCACTGCATGAGCTTAGGTGGCCCCAGTTCACGCTCGGGGACATCGACAATCACTTCCTGATTTTCTAGCACATCGGGGTAACTGTATTCATCCTTCGGCAACTCTGGAATGGCATCTTTGTCGATTTGCCGCTGCATTTGCTCGGTAACTTCCGGCGGTTGCACAACCACCGGTTGCTGGTCTCTGCTGCCAGCAATGCTGTACAAGAACCATACCAACCCGGCCACCATCGCTAAGGTGACAACCACTAACAGCCACGATACTGGTGCTGCAGCTTTGGCTGCTGACTTTTTCGCCGGCTTGCCACTTTGCTTCTTTTTCGGCGGCGGACGTTTACGGTTAGCGTAATCCATAGCTTACATCTTCTCGAGGGTATCAATACCCAGCAATGATAATCCGGTTTTCAGCGTTTTGGCGGTCAGTGCAGCGAGTTTCAATCGGCTCAATCGCACCTCGTCACGCGCTTCAGCAAGAATTGGGCAGGCCTCATAGAAAGTTGAGAAAGCACCGGCCAAATCAAATAAATAGCCGCAGAGAAAATGCGGCATGGCTTTATCGGCAACGCTGTAGACGGTTTCATTAAAGCGTACCAACAGGTTAGCCAGCGCTAGCTCGCGCTCGTCGTCGAGTACAAAAGGCGCGCTAATAGCTGTTGCATCCATGTCGGTCTTATTGAACACGCTGGTGACACGAGTGTAGGCATACAGTAAATACGGCGCAGTGTTGCCTTCAAAGCTGAGCATGGTGTCCCAATCGAAAATGTAGTCGCTGGTGCGGTTTTTCGACAGATCAGCATATTTTACCGAACTGATACCAATCACTTTGGCAACGTGCTGCTGCTCGCTAGCACTGAGCTGCGAGTTTTTGCTCTGCAACAGATCTAAGGCGCGCTTTTCAGCTTCATCGAGAAGATCAGCCAGCTTGGTCACACCGCCATCACGGCTCTTGTATGGGCGGCCATCTTTGCCCATCACCGTACCAAACCCGTAATGGTCGAGCTGCACGTCTTCGCGCACAAATCCAGCCTTGCGGGCCAAGGTGAAAATTTGTTGAAAGTGCAAGCCTTGGCGCTGATCAACGAAATACATCACATGGTCAGCATGGAGCTGATTTTGCCGATAACGAATGGCGGCAAGGTCGGTCGTGGCATATAAAAACCCGCCACCAGACTTCTGCACGATAACCGGCAGTGCGTCGCCGTCTTTGTTACGGAACTCATCCAGAAATACGCATTGTGCGCCCTGATCTTCAACCAGTAAGCCTTGTGCCTGTAAATCAGCAACCACCTGCGCTAAATCATCATTGTAGGCGCTCTCGGCCATGACATCGGCGCGTGTCAGCTGCACCCCAAGGCGGTCATACACCTCTTGGCAATGGCTCAGCGATACGTCAATAAATTGCTGCCATAAAGCCCGACATTTGGCATCACCCGATTGCAATGCCACCACGAGCTCACGGGCCCGCGCAGCAAAACTTTCGCTATCATCAAAGCGCTTCTTAGCGGCTTTATAAAAGGTTTCTAAATTGCTGAGCTCCATGGCCATGGCGTCGCCTTCCAGCTCTTCCATGTGCGCTAACAGCATACCGAACTGGGTACCCCAATCGCCGACATGGTTTTGCGCAATCACCGTGTTGCCGATGAAGCGCTGTACCCGTGCCGCCGCATCACCAATGATTGCTGAACGCAAATGGCCCACATGCATTTCTTTGGCAAGGTTTGGCGATGAATAGTCAATGACAATGGTTTTACCGCTGGCAGCGACATCAACGGCTAGCTTGTCATCGCTGTAGGCGCGCTCTAGCTGATCCAGTAATTGCTGTTGACTGAAGGTGAAGTTAATAAAGCCAGGCCCGGCAACCTCAGTCTTGGCCAGCAGTGAATTACTCGGAATAGCAGCAATAATAGCTTCAGCCAGGGCGCGCGGATTCATACCCGCTGGCTTAGCCAGCAGCAAGGCTAAGTTAGTGGCAAAATCACCATGACTTTTATCGCGCGGACGATCCAACTGAATACGCACCGGCAAGTCCGCCGGCAACTGCTGTTGTGATTGGAGGCTGGCAATTGCCTCTGCGAGTAAGTGTTCCAACGCTTCTTTCATGGAGATCCTTGACGACCGGATAGGTGATGGCTCAGTACTTGAGCTGATATGGCGATAGTTTACTGGTTTGGCGGCAGAAAAAAAACCGCAATCGTGCGCCTGCAGCTAGCTAAAATCCTGTGGATCGACATCGAGCGACCAGCGCACCCGACGTAACTCTGCAAGCCCCTCTAAACGCGGCAAAATATGCCGCAGTAGTTGCGTGCGCAAGGCGCGGTCACGACATTGCAGCAACAGTTGATAGCGATATTTGCCGGCACGCCGTTCCATCACCGCCGGCATTGGCCCCAAAACCATAGCACCGTCAACGCTTGGGAACAGCTGCGCGATAGCTTGCAGCGCATCGCTAGCCGCTTGCGCTTGCAACGCCTCGGTACGAAATAGTGCCAACTGCGAGAACGGCGGTAATTGGGTCAATCGGCGCTCATGCAGCGCGGTGACAGCAAAGTGACCATAGCCGTTGTTGACCAAATCTTGCACTAGCTCATGCTCAGGATGATGGGTTTGCAGCACCACTGTACCTTGTTTACTGGCGCGACCGGCGCGACCAGCGACTTGAGTATAGAGCTGCCCTAAGCGTTCGGCGGCACGAAAATCAGCGCTGTAGAGTGCGCCATCGACATCCAGTAGCGCCACCAAGGTCACTTCGGGAAAGTGATGGCCCTTGGCGAGCATTTGGGTACCGACCAACAGCTGATATTTATTGGCACGGGCATCGCTCAAATGCTGCTGCAAGCTGCCTTTGCGACGCGTCGTGTCGCGATCAATACGCAGCACCGGAAATTCTGGAAACACCTCTTCCAGCACTTGCTCAAGCTGCTCAGTACCGGTGCCACGACCGACCAACTGAGTTGATCCGCAATCATGGCACTGGCGCGGCATACGTTGCTGCGAGCCACAATGGTGACACTGCAACTCCTGAGCCTGCTGGTGCACAGTAAAGTAGGCGTCACAGCGGGCACAATGCGCCAGCCAACCACATTCATGACACATCAACGCTGGCGCAAAGCCACGCCGATTAAGGAACAGTAACACTTGCTGACCGGCCTGCAGTTGCTCGCGCATCATGCTAATTAGCGGCGCCGACAAGCCCGCCTTTAATGGCAACCCTTTCACATCAATGATCACGTGCTTAGCGGGTTTGGCATGCCCAGCTCGTTGGGTTAAACGCAAGTGGGCATAGCGTTTTTGCTGAGCGTTGTTGATGGTTTCTAACGAAGGTGTAGCCGAGCCAAGAATAATCGGCACTTTTTCTTCGTGTGCACGCAGTACTGCCACATCACGGGCATGGTAACGAAAACCATCTTGTTGTTTCAGTGAGCCGTCGTGCTCTTCGTCAATGATGATCAAGCCCAGTTGTTGGCAAGGGGTAAATACCGCCGAGCGGGTGCCAATAATAATCGCCGCACTACCTTGTTGGGCATCGAGCCAAGCATCGAGTCGCTCGCGGTCGGTCAGTGCCGAGTGCAACATCACCACCGGCACACTAAAGCGCTGCTGAAAACGTCGCAAGGTTTGCGGGGTCAGGCCAATTTCAGGCACCAACACCAGCACTTGCTTACCGGCGCGCAGAACTTCTGCCATCACCTGCAAGTACACCTCGGTTTTACCACTGCCGGTCACCCCTTCCAGTAAGTACGCCTGCGCCTTGCGTGAGGCGGCAATAGCAGCCACGGCTAAGGCCTGCTCCGGGTTCAATTGTAGCGGCTCGGCATCCAGCCCAAAGGCCCAATCACTCTGCTGCTGCGGAATATGGCGCTGTTTACAGATGAGCTGCTTTTGCTGCAAAGCGTTCACCGCACTCACACTGTACTCACCAGCGCGAACATCGCGGGCCAACAGCGGTCGTTGTTGCAATGCTGCCAGCAGTCGTTGCTGTTGTGGCGCCCGCGCCAGCTCGGTCAAAGCTAACGCGGCACCGGCGTCGGTGACTTCATAGCGCTCAGTCGCTTGATAGCTGAGGGCTTCACCCTGCCGCGCTAATACCGGTAGGGCATGATGCAACACGTCACCCAAGGGGTGCTGGTAATAATCGGCCGCCCAGTACAACAAGCGCCATAATGCCGGCGGCCATACCGACTGCTGATCCAGCACCTCATGAATTGGTTTACGGGCAAAGCGGCTATCAGGCTGCGGGCTCTCACCCAGGCAAATACCAATCAACTGACGTTGCCCAAATGGCACCCGCACTCGCGCACCCACCGCCGGTAACTCGTTGCTATCGTATTCAAAATTACGATACAACGGCACGGGCAGTGCCACCTGAATCACATAACGATAAGTCGGCGCCGATGAAACTGTCATAGCCTGCTATTGTGCGGTGCGATAAAGCCCTACGCAAGCGCAGCGAGCGGTGGCTTGTACCTGGCGCAAAGTTGCTTGATCAAAATAGCGCTGTGCAGTACAATTCGCGCCCTTATTAACATTAACCACGCATGGTGTCCGGCAAAAGATCGGATGGCGATGCGGCCTGACTAGAGGTAATCCCATGAAAGAAGGTATTCATCCTAACTACACCGCCATGAAAGTAACCTGTGCGTGTGGTCACTCATTTGAAACTCGCTCTACCAAAAGCGGCGACTTGCACTTGGACGTATGTTCAGAGTGTCACCCGTTTTATACCGGCAAACAACGTATCATGGATACCGGTGGTCGTATCGAGAAGTTCAACAAGCGCTTCAGCGTGTTGGGCAAAAAAGCTTAATATTTTTAAAGCTTTCGTGCAGATTTCTAATAAAGGCGCCAAAAGGCGCCTTTATTTTGCCTGCAATTTACTATCAATTTGAATTAATTGAATTTTTACCTGCTTTAAATTACGTCACTCAACATCTTTACCGCCCCGCAATGAGCTTACCGAGAAATTCTATCAGGTAAGATTTGTTAATCTCGCCGCAGCATCTACAATGGTTCACATATTCAGCCATGTTATAGTCATTATTCACTCGCATTTATCATTGCAAGGTATCCAGAAAATGTCCGATTTCCGCAAGCAAGCACTTGATTATCATGAGTTTCCACGCCCAGGCAAAATCACCATCGAGTTAAGCAAGCCGGCTGAAACCAGTAAAGATCTCGCTCTCGCCTACAGCCCTGGCGTTGCGGAGCCGGTACGTGCCATTGCAGAAAATCCTGATGATGTGTACCGCTTTACGGGTAAAGGCAACATGGTTGCGGTGATTTCCAATGGTACCGCTATTTTAGGTTTAGGTAACTTAGGGCCTATGGCATCGAAACCAGTGATGGAAGGTAAAGCGTTACTATTTAAGCGCTTTGCCGGGCTCGATTCGATTGATATTGAAGTCACGCACAACACCACTGAGGAGTTTATCAATACCGTCGCCAGCATTGCCGACAGTTTTGGTGGTATCAACCTAGAGGACATTAAAGCACCTGAGTGCTTCGAAATTGAAAAAGCATTGATTGAACGCTGCGATATTCCGGTATTTCATGACGACCAACACGGTACCGCTATCGTGACCGCGGCAGGCTTACTGAACGCCCTAGAAATTCAGGGCAAAGAGCTTCACAAAGCACATATCGTTTGTCTTGGTGCTGGTGCCGCAGCCATTGCCTGTATGGAACTACTGATTAAATGTGGCGCACAGCGCGAAAACATTTACATGCTCGATTCTAAGGGCGTTATCCATACCCGTCGCGATGACCTCAACGAATACAAAATGGCTTTTGCGAACAACACCGATAAGCGCACGCTGGAAGAGGTCATTACCGAAGCGGATGTCTTTATTGGTGTATCAGGGCCCAACTTATTGAGCGCCGAAGCATTAAAATTAATGGCACCCAATCCTATTGTCTTCGCCTGCTCAAATCCAGACCCAGAGATCAAACCCGAACTGGCATGGGCGGTGCGCAAAGATTTAATTATGGCTACCGGTCGCTCGGATTATCCGAACCAGGTCAATAACGTGTTGTGTTTCCCGTTTATCTTCCGGGGTGCCTTAGATGTGCGCGCGCGACGCATTAACGATGAGATGAAGTTGGCGGCGGTAACCGCCATACGTGAACTGGCAAAACTACCGGTGCCGGAGCAAGTCTTAGCTGCCTGTGGCGTTGACAGTTTAGAATTTGGCGCTGACTACATTATTCCGAAGCCACTCGACCCGCGCTTAAAAACTCATGTAGCACGGGCCGTGGCTCAGGCCGCTGTAAACTCAGGAACAGCGCGTATTGACTTACCGGTTAAATATCTAGAGGATTAACTCATTTACGGAACATGCACCTAGGCGGTTCGTCGTGCAACGCACTGTTGATAGCAGCAAAAAATCAAATTATTGGCTAATCGCTGGCTTAAGTTTGCTCGCTGTCGCGGTCAACTTTTTGCGTATCCCACTGTTTGACGATAACCAAATCTTACTTGGTAACGCCTTCGCTATTGCGCTGACCATTATCTATGGTATTCGCGTTGGCTTGCCGGTTGCCCTGCTGGCGAGTTTGGTGAGCTTCTATCAGTGGGAGCACTTTTACGGCATAACGCCGTTTGTCCTTGAAGTGCTCGCCATTGCCTTGGCGATGCACCGTCAGCGAAGTATTTTGCTGATCGGTGTAATTTATTGGCTGACTATTGGCTGGCTTGTTGTGGCATTGCTCTACGGCAGTTTGGGCGACTATTCCGAAGTCGTGCTGCGCGGCATCATCCTCAAATATATTCTCAATGGCTTTTTCACCGTGTTGTTGGGCTTTGCTATTTTTCACGGCCTGCGCGCAATCAATGCAGAGCCGCGGGTTAGATATCGCACCGAGCTGGCTGAAATGCTGGTCAATACCGGCTTATTTACCGTGCTGTTCGTGGCAAGCTTGGTGATTTATTTTTGGCTGCGCGCTGTTAACGTTGAGTTGTATTTACAAACAGAAAAGCAAACTCAGTTCGTTACTCAGCTGATTGCAGATCGCACCAATACTCACTTTGAGCAAAATCATCTGGCTTTAGCAGCGGCTGCGCAGCAACTATCTGAGCAGCCAACGCTGTTAGAACTGCAGCGTTCCATAAGCGCCATTCATGACAAGTATCCCGAATTTATTACCCTACTTGTCACCGATGAGCGCGGCGACATTCTGGTTACTTCACCCATAGACGCTCTGGCTAGCGCTACTGACGTAATCAACGTTGCCGATCGAGACTATTTCTATCAAGTACAGCAAACGCTATTACCTTTTAGCTCGAATGCGTTTCGTGGCCGCGGCTTTGGTAACGATCCTATTGTGGCGTTGAGTGTGCCTTATTTTAATAACGGCAATTTCGCGGGTGTTGTTGAGGGTTCACTGAACCTGACTATGCTGGCACAGCTTGGCAATGGTATCGGTGCAGACCAACACTATTACCTGATCACCGATAGCAATAACCGCGTTGTCTTTGCATCTCCGCAATTTGGTTTTGATTTTCTTGATGAACTCAGCGGTTCAGCGCTGCTTACAACTGATCAAAGCAGTTTAATGATGAATAGTGCCGAGGGCGTCCATGGTTTTATCATCGAGCGGCAGCTAATGTCGCAAAAGGAGTGGTTGATCACGGTAGCGGGGTCGATGGATAGCTATGAAGAGAGTCTTGGCGAGTATTTGCTCGGCTCTATCGTGCTCTTAGCTGGGCTTGCTATGCTGAGTATTATGGCGATTTTTAGACTCACCAATTCACTCACTCGCCCTATCGCGGAGTTGGTCGAAAAACTGCATAATCACCATGATCTCGGTAACCTATCCAGACTCACCCACACCGGCACGACCCGCTACGTGCATGAACTCTCTGAGCTGCAGCAAAGTTTTAGTAATTTCACCAATCGGTTACGCGATACCTTAACCGACCTGCGCCAAAGTAACAGCATGAACAGTGAGTTGAACAAACGCTTACAGCAAGCCAACGACCTGTTAGAAGAGCGTGTGCAAGAGCGCACCGAGCAGCTTGAAATTGCCCTGCACTCGGCCAGTGCCGCGAGTAATGTAAAATCGCAATTCTTGGCCAATATGAGTCATGAAGTACGGACTCCATTGCATGGGGTGTTGGGGCTGACGGAAATTTTGCTCGCCGACCCAAGCGCTGAGCAATTCCACGACAAATTAGAGCTGATCGAGCAATCCGGCCGGCACTTACTAAGTATCGTCGATGATATTCTTGATTTCGCCAAAACTGAGGCAGGTAAACTACCGTTGCAACCGGTGCCGACAGCGGTTTTAGCCTTCGTTGAGCCGTTGATTACGAGTTACCAAAAGCGTACCGCAGAGAGTAGCTTAACCATTCACCTGATAAGCGCAGAATTGCCTGAGCAAGTCCTCGTCGATCAAACACGGCTGCGGCAAATCATCGATAATCTGCTCAGTAATGCGGTTAAGTTCACCGCGCAGGGGCTGATTGAGGTTAAATTGGATTACCGTGCGCCGATACTGTCAATTAGCGTCACCGATTCGGGTATTGGTATTTCGTCTGAGCGTATTGATGCTATTTTTGAACCTTTCGAACAAGCTGATTTATCCACCACTAAGACGTTTGGTGGTACCGGTTTAGGATTAACGATTTCACGCCAATTAGCCCGCTTGATGGGCGGCGATTTACTGTGCTCAAGCCGCCCGGGCGAAGGCTCAACCTTTACGCTGACGGTTGACGCTCCGCCAGCAGGCGAATCAACATAAATAATAACTCGTTACGGGTAAACGGCTTGGTCATGAAACCATCGACACCATCACCGTCGTAACGACCTCGAGCGACACCCACCGAATCAGCCGTGAGCATCAGCAACGGCACACGTTTGCGCCCCTCGCGACGCTCAATGTCACGTAATACCGCAATGGCACGACTACCATCCATTTTCGGCATCATCGCATCCATCAAAATCAGATCGAACTCGATATATGCAAACTGTCGAACTGCGTCTTCACCATCCCCGACCACCACACATTCAGCCCCCACACTCGATAGCATGTGCCGAATCACCAGCTGACTGACATGATTGTCTTCGCATACCAGCACGTGCAAGCCAGCAAAAACAGCTAGCTCACTGTCGCTCGGCGGCTGTACGGGGGTGAAACGATTGTCACTTGCGGCCATGGTGTCCTTCCTCTTACAACGTGTTCAACTCTAGCTTAGCTAATGATAGCGACTAATGACAATTAAATATATTTATGCTTGTTTTATGAATTTGTATTCACTATAATCAACTCACTTTTAGCGCTGTAAAGCGCTTTTTTTAATGCTGACGGAATGACCTGAGTTATGGCTACTGAATTACCACTACAGACATCTGCAAATAAGGCATCAGAGCAATCTGCTGACAGCCTATCTTGTGCTGTTTTTGGGGCCTCAGGTTATAGCGGTGTCGAGCTGGCTTGGTTACTGCATAATCATCCACAATTTCACCTCAGTCATACTTTTTCATCCAGCGCACGCGAGGAAGAGTCGCTAGCTAGCTTGTATCCGGCTTTGGCTGGACGGCTTGATTTAACCCTGCAACCTTGGCACCCGAGCTTGCTGAGCCACTTGGCGCAGCAAGTGCGGGTGGTTTTTTTAGCGCTGCCTCATGAAGCCAGTGCCGAACTTGCGCCAGCATTGATTGCGGCTGGTTTGGTGGTATTTGATTTATCTGGCGCGTTTCGTTTGCACGATGCTGCCCTGCACCAACAAACCTATGGTTTTACCCAACCACAACTACCACAAGCGGCGCCTTATGGTCTTGCTGAGTGGACGCAATTACAGGGTAACGAGCCGCTGATTGCGGTGCCTGGCTGCTACCCCACTGTGGCAAGCTTGGCATTGAAACCGCTGATACCGCTGTTAGCTGAGCATTGCACACCTATTGTTAATGCCGTCAGTGGTGTTTCTGGTGCTGGTCGTAAAGCCCATACACACACCAGCTTTTGCGAAGTAAGCTTGCAAGCCTATGGCGTTGCCAGTCACCGCCATCAGCCTGAAATCAGCCAAGCCGTAGGCCGTGAGGTGCTGTTTGTACCCCATTTAGGTAACTTTAAACGGGGTATTTTGGCGACTATTTATGTGCAACTGGCGGAGCAGGTAGATGCTGCACAGGTCGCACATGCCTATCACAATGCCTATGCAGAGCAGCCGCTAGTGCGCTTGTGTGACAAACCACCTAGCATCGGCCAAGTGGCGGGTACGCCATTTTGCGATATCCATTGGCAGCAAGCGGGCCAGCAACTGATCATTTGTGCCGCCATTGATAACTTATTGAAAGGTGCTGCAGCCCAAGCCGTGCAATTAGCCAACCAATATTTTGGGCTACCGAGCGCGCAAGGGCTGGGCTTGACCGGGGGTATCGTATGAGTACGCCATTGGTCATTAAACTCGGCGGTAAAGTGCTTACCGACCAACACAGCCTGCAACATTTACTGCGCATCATCAGCAAGCTCGCAGTCATTCGTGCGTTGGTGCTAGTGCACGGCGGTGGCGATCAAGTACAGCAACTGTTAGAGCAACTCGGTCAGCAAAGTATTAAATCAGCTGGGCAGCGTATTACGCCGACTAGCCATATTCCTATTGTTGCTGGGGTATTAGCCGGTGATGTGAATTCACAACTGTGTGCGCAAGCGCAGTTACACGGCCTCAATGCTGTAGGTTTGACCTTATTTGCTGGTCATAGTGTGCGCTGCCAAGTCGATACAGCGCGTGGCGCCGTGGGCATTCCACAGCCAGGCGACAGCAAATTACTGGAGCAACTGATCGATCAGGGTTTTGTTCCTGTGATTAGCTCCGTGGGTGTGAGCGCTAGCGGTGAGCGCTTAAACGTCAATGCGGATTTAGCGGCCGCTAGTATTGCGCAACTTTTACACGCTGATTTGATTTTATTAACCGACGTTCCCGGTATTCTTGATCACCACGGACAACTTCTCGAACACATCCACGCCGACCAAGCCGCAGCCTTGATTGCTGACGGCACTGTACGCGATGGCATGCAAGTCAAACTCGAAGCGGCGCTCAAAGCCGCTCACGCATCGCGACGAAGCATCGCGGTAGCCGGCTGGCAAGATGCCAACGCACTCACCCGTTTGGCTAAGGGTGAAGCGGCCGGAACCCGCATTAGCGTTTAACTCGCCAGAACTTATTTACTCTCGATTATTGGATACATGACATGAATGATTTTTTGCTGATGGGTGATTTAGCCCCCTCACAAACCGCCGAGTTATTGCAACTGGCGCATACCATTAAGCAACGCCCCGCGGCGTGGTCGCAAGCGCTGGCCGGCAAAAGTATTGCCTTGCTGTTTGAAAAGCCATCGCTGCGCACCCGCGCCAGCTTTGCCGCTGGTATTAACCGCTTAGGCGGTCACAGCATTTACCTCGATGCAGCTAATTTAATGGGCGTGCGGGAACCAGCCAAAGATGTCGGAGCCAACTTAGCGCTATGGCATGACGCCATTGTGGCGCGGGTATTTAGCCAAGAGACCCTGACTGAGCTGGCTGCAGCTTCGCCAAAGCCGGTCATCAACGCTCTCAGTGATATTGATCACCCATGCCAAGCCATGGCTGACTTGTTGACTCTGCAAGAGCAACTCGGTGACTTATCGCAAGCGCATTTGACTTGGGTCGGTGATGGCAACAACGTGTGTCATTCGCTGATGCTCGGTGCCGCGCAAATGGGTATGGGTATGCAAGTGGTCACCCCAGCCGGTTATGAGCCAGCCGCATCGGTACTCGCGCAGACCCAGCAAATTGCCGCGCAAACTGGTGCCGTCATCACCGTCACGCACGATTTAACCGCACTGCAACAAACCGATGCTATTTATACCGATACTTGGTTTTCCATGGGCCAAGAGCGCGACAACAATCAAGTCATGCATGACTTTGCCCCGTATCAAGTCAACTGTGAATTGATGAAGCGCTTACACGCTAAGTTCTTTATGCATTGTTTACCAGCTTACCGTGGCCGCGAAGTCACCACCGAGGTGCTCGATGGTCCACAATCATTGATTTTGCAGCAAGCGGAAAACCGTATGCATGCCCAAAACGCCATTTTAGTTAAGCTGTTACAAGGAGCCAGCCATGAATAAGTCTGTTAAGAAAGTTGTCCTCGCCTATTCTGGTGGTCTTGATACCTCGGCGATTGTGCCGTGGCTGAAAGAAAATTATGACTGCGAAGTCGTGGCTTTTGTCGCCGACGTTGGTCAAGGTGATGAAGAATTGGCTGGGGTAGAAGCCAAGGCTATCGCTTCAGGGGCGAGCAGCTGCTATATCGCTGATTTAAAAGATAAGTTCGCGCAAGACGTAATTGTCCCAGCGCTCAAAGCCGGTGCTATTTATGAAGGTCAGTACCTGTTAGGCACCGCCTTGGCACGGCCAATTATCGCCCAAGCCCAGGTAGAATGTGCGTTAGCCGTTGGCGCTGATGCACTGGCCCATGGTTGTACCGGCAAGGGTAACGACCAAGTTCGGTTTGAATCATGCTTTGCCGCCTTAGCGCCGCAGCTGACCGTTATTGCTCCGTGGCGCGAATGGAGCATGCGCTCACGCCCGCAGCTGCTGGCTTACTTGGCTGAGCGCAATATCCCAACCAGCGCGTCTGCCACCAAAATTTACAGCCGCGACGCCAACTTATGGCATATCTCTACCGAAGGCGGTGAGCTGGAAAACCCGTGGAACGAGCCATCGGAACAAGTCTGGACTTGGACCACTTCGCCTGAAGCTGCGCCAGATAAGCCAGAGTATTTGCAGCTTAGCTTTAGTAAGGGTGAATTGAGCGCCATCAACGGCGAACAGCACAAATTTGCTGATGCCATCGTGCTGCTCAATACCATTGCCGGCGCCCATGGCGTTGGCCGCCTGGATATGGTGGAAAACCGTTTGGTCGGCATGAAGTCGCGCGGTTGCTATGAAACTCCAGCCGGCGCGGTGCTGCTAGCCGCCTTACAAGGTTTGGAAAGTTTAGTGCTAGACCGCAGCGTGCTGGATTATCGGCTGCGCTTAGGGCATGAATTTGCCCAGCTGATTTACGATGGTCGCTGGTTTACGCCATTGCGTGAGGCCATGGTAGCGGCCATCAACAGTATCGCCGAGCCGTTAACCGGCGATGTCGTAGTGAAGCTTTACAAGGGTAATGTCACCGTGACTCAGCGGCGTAGCCCAAACAGCTTGTACTCCAACGCCTTCGCTACCTTTGACGAAGACGAAGTATACAACCAGCAGCACGCCGAAGGCTTTATTCGGTTATACAGCTTGGCCGCACGTATCCGTGCGCTGCACCAAGCCGGTGGCAACGACAACCATGGTGGAGACGCCTAAATGAGTTTATGGGGTGGACGTTTCAGCGAGCCAAGCGCCGCTGAGTTCAAACAATTTAACGACTCGCTGAGCTTCGATTATGTGCTGGCAGCGTTTGATATCCAGGCCTCTAAAGCTTGGGCGCAAGCACTGTTGCAAGCACAATTACTCAGCGCTGAAGAAAATCAGCAGCTGCAAACTGCGTTGGGTGAGCTGGCCGCAGCAGTGGCTAAGAATCCACAATTGCCGCTGCAAACGCAGGAAGAAGATATCCACAGTTGGGTGGAAGCACAGCTCATTGAGAAAATTGGTGCAACAGCGAAAAAACTGCACACCGGGCGCAGCCGCAACGATCTCGTGGCCACCGATTTACGCCTGTTTTGCAAAACCTTTGCCCAGCAATTGGTCAGCACCAATCTAGCTGTGGTACAAGCGTTGTTGCAGTTTGCCGAGCAGCATCAACAAACCTTGCTGCCGGGCTATACCCACTTGCAACGCGCCCAACCAATTGTGGCCGGGCATTGGGCCTTAGCCTATGTGAACATGCTGCAACGCGATGTCAGCCGTCTGCGCGAAGCACTCAAGCGCCTGGATGTCAGCCCGCTCGGTAGCGGTGCGTTGGCTGGCACCACAGCTAGTATTGATCGGCAAGCCTTAGCCCATGAGCTAGGCTTCCGCGCGGCGGCAGAAAACAGCTTAGATGCTGTATCTGACCGTGATTTCGCGCTCGATTTACTCAATGCGGCCGCCAACGGCATGCTGCATTTGTCGCGTTTAGCCGAAGATGTCATTTTTTACTGCTCTGGCGAATCAGGCTGTTTCAGCATGAGTGATAAGATCAGTAGCGGCTCATCGCTGATGCCACAGAAGAAAAATCCCGACCTGTTTGAGTTGTTACGCGGCAAAACCGGCCGTGTACTGGGTCACCAGCATGCCCTGCAAACCACGTTGAAAGGCTTGCCGCTGGCGTACAACAAAGACATGCAAGAAGACAAAGTCGGGCTGTTTGACGCGCTGCATACCTATCAGCAGTGCCTAGCTATGACCGCCTTCGCTATTCCGGAGCTGACGGTCAACGTGGCGCATGCAGAAAAGCAAGCGGCCATGGGCTACAGCAACGCCACCGAATTGGCCGATTACTTAGTCAGCAAGGGTATTCCGTTCCGTGATGCCCATCACATCACCGGTGAGCTGGTGGTCAAGGCGCAGCAATTAGGCCTGCCACTAGAGCAATTACCCTTGGCCGAGTTTCAAGCCGTCAATCAACTGATAGCTGATGATGTGTACCCGGTGTTAGAGCTACGCTATGGCCTTAATAAGCGTACCGCGCTCGGTGGTACTGCTCCGGCGGCGGTGAAAATTGCCCTGAAACATGCGCAAGATTGGCTGCATGCCGCCGAAGCTGCCAGCAAACACGTACGCCAAGCACGCTTGAGTGATGTCGATAAAATCTGCGAATTAATTGCCTATTGGGCCGAGCAAGGTGAAAACCTGCCGCGCAATAAAGCCGACATCATGCAAGCTATTCACGGTTTTGCGGTAGCAGAAATTGATGATGAAGTAGTAGGTTGTGCGGCGCTTTATGTGTATAGCACCGGGCTTGCTGAAATTCGCTCGCTGGGGCTGTTCCCTAAAGCGCAGGGCAAAGGCTTAGGCGCAGAATTAGTCGCCTGGTTGCTGTGGAAAGCGCGCGAACTGGGTATCACCCGTACCATCGTGCTGACCCGCGTACCGGAGTTTTTCGGGCGCTTGAACTTCCGCCTCACGGTGAAAGAAAAGTTACCCGAAAAAGTCATGAAAGACTGCGAAATATGCCCGAAAAAGCATAATTGTGACGAGATCGCGCTGGAGTACTTTCTCTAAAACTCGCTCTAAAAGTCGTCGTCAAACTCGAGCGTCGGTAACGGTAAACCGCGACGCTCGAGCTCATCACGCACCGAAGCAGGAATGCGCTGTGGGTTATCTTTACGCAGGTCATCATCGGTCGGCAGCGGCTGGCCGGTGAAGGCATGCAAAAATGCCTCACACAGCAATTCACTATTGGTGGCGTGGCGTAGGTTCTTAACCTGACGGCGGGTACGCTCGTCGGTGAGCACTTTGAGCACACGGGTAGGAATGGATACGGTGATCTTCTTCACGCGCTCACTCTTTTGACCATGCTCGACATACGGATAAATGTATTCGCCATCCCACTTCATGCTGCACCCTTCTTACGCTACACGCGGCTAAAAACCCTGCTGACTGTGGTGAATTCTACTAGCCTCAGCGGCACAGTCAACTTTATCCGTATAGACAGCTATGCGTCTTCATTGCTGAACATTGCCGCTAATCATTACCAATAAACACCGCCGCCAACTCCGCGTCGGTGAGTGGGCGATACTCACCCAGCTCTAGGTCGGTAGGCAGTTGCAGCTGCCCAATACGCTCACGGTGCAAGCGCTCCACCCGGTTCCCTAACGCCGCAAACATGCGTTTTACTTGGTGATAGCGGCCTTCATGAATAGTCAACAAGGCCTCATGGCTGCCCACCAGCTCAAGTTGTGCCGGCTTAGTGGCGGTGGGCTCATCACGCAACACCACGCCCTCGGCAAAGCGCGCGGCGGCATCCTCGCTAATCGCATCAGCAGTCCATACTCGGTAGGTCTTGGCAATGTGATGCCGTGGCGAGCTAATACGGTGCGACCATTTGCCGTCATCGGTCAGCAGCAACAAGCCGGTAGTATCCACGTCGAGCCGCCCAACACTGTGAATTTTCTCCACCGCCGGCTCATCCAACAGGGTAAATACCGCCGCATGATGGGGGTCATCTAAACCGCACACATAGCCCTCTGGCTTGTTCATCACTAAATAGCGCAAACCAATTGGGCTGATGACCTCACCATCAAGCTGTACTTCATCGCCAGCACTGAGCTTCATGGCCGCTTGTTTGGCAATAGCACCGTTCACCACAATAGCGCGCTGGCGAATCAATTTACCCGCTTGGCTGCGGGTCAGCCCGGTGCAATCACAAATATATTTATCGAGGCGCATAGGGCTCCATGAAATTTAAAGAATCTCGCCACTGGTTGTGTATAATTATCGCTGTTGATGCCACTTACCACAAGGAGAACGCACACGCATCATGACCGTTGAGGTGACCGTAACCCCAGAGCAAATCGCTACGGTAGCAGATACCGTGCAAGTCCATAAGTTTGGTGGCAGCAGCCTTGCTGATGCCTATTGTTACCGTCGCGTGGCACGTATTGTCACCGATTACGCCGGTGCCAGCGACCTGGTCGTGGTATCCGCCGCGGGTGACACCACCAACCGCATTTTGGCCATTATTGAGGCCAAACAGAATGACGACCTCGGCATTGCTGAAGTGCTGCTCAAACAACTTGAGAAGTACCAGCAAGGGTTGATTGACGATTTGCTCATTGGTGACTTTCATCAGCAGGTGATGGCGCTGTCCAAACAGGACTTTGTGCGTTGGTACGGCTGGCTACGTGGTGAGGAACAGATTGACCACCAACCGGAGTTACTGTCTTACGGCGAGCTGTGGTCGGCGCGGTTATTAGCGCATTTGCTGCAACAGCAAGGCACCACCGCTGATTATATTGATGCCCGCAGCTTCTTGATTGCCGATGATGCCCCCGAGCCGCAAATTCATGTGGCTGAATCGCGCGTGGGCTTGCTAAACCGCATCGGTGCCCATGCCGGCACGCGCTTTATTGTGACCGGTTTTATTTGCCGCGACCCGAGTGGCCGCTCGTTGATTTTAGGTCGCAACGGCAGTGACTACTCGGCCACCTTGGTCGGCAGCCTCATAGACTCCAAACAAGTGACCATCTGGAAAGATGTTGCTGGGGTGTACTCCGCCGATCCGCGCAAAGTAGAGCGCGTGGTCAGTTTACCCCTGCTCGATTGGCAAGAAGCCGAAGAGCTGGCGCGCCTTGGCAGCCCGGTGCTGCATCCGCGTACCTTCCAGCCAGTTGACCGCGAGCGCATGGTGATTGCGGTGCGCTCTAGCTTAAAAGTGGAAAACCAACAAACCCGTATTGGCCAATACCTCGATACCGCTGCTAAAGGCAAAGTGCTGACCGCGCTATCAGAGGTGGTGCTATTCCGCGCTGACTTGCGTAACCCTGCACTGATTGACCAATTTGAAGAACTCGACCTCACCCCACTGGTGAGCTGGAATGACTTAGCGCAGCAACACGCCTACTATGCCTATCACCAAAACCATCGCGACTTCATGAGTAAGTGGGTGGCGCAGCTTGCTGATGCCGCACAGGTGGAGCTCATCACGGGCTTTTCGATGATGGCCTTGGTGGGTAATCGTATTCAAGAAACCGAGCAGTATGCGGTGTTTAAACGTGAGCTAAGCGAACAGAATCTGCGTCAACTCAGCTTTAGCCCAGACAACACTGCGGTGATTGCGATTCTTGAGCAGAAACTCGATAACCGCCTACTCAACCGCGTCCACAGCCAATTGTTCAACGATCGCCGTAGCCTAGGCGTGTTGGTAATTGGTCGCGGTAACATTGGCAGTGCTTGGCTGGCCCTCTACAAACGCTTGCGTGAACGGATCAACGAGCAAATGGATGTGCGTATCATCGCCATCATGAATTCCAAACGCTGCTGGCTAGATTACGACGGCGTCGAACTCAGTGACTGGGAAGCTAGTTTTGAGCAGTTGGCGACTCCGTACGAGCTCGGTCAACTGATTAGCGACATGCCTAATGCGCCTTATGATGAGCTGGTGGCGCTTGACCTCACCGATGCCGATGCGGTGGCGCAGCAGTACCCCAGCATGTTCGCCAACGGCCTACATATTATCAGTGCCAACAAGCGCGGTGGCTCGGCCAATAAACGCATGTACGATGAAATTCGTACCATTCAGCACGAATACGAGCGCGAGTGGTATTACAACACCACCGTTGGCGCCGGCTTACCGCTGAATTACGCGCTCAACGACTTGCGCAACTCGGGCGATACCATCCGTAGTATTTCCGGTATTTTCTCCGGCACCATGTCGTGGTTGTTTGAGAATTTCCACGCTGAGGTGAAATTCAGCGACTTAGTCCGCGAAGCTAAACTACAAGGCTTAAGCGAGCCAGACCCGCGTGAAGACTTATCCTGCCGCGACATTATTCGTAAATTGCTGATTCTTGCGCGCGAAATTGGCCTGAAACTAGATTGGCACGATATCGATGTAGACAGCTTACTGCCTGAACAACTGGCTGACATTCCCATGGATGAATTTATGCAACGGCTGCCAGAGCTCGATGCGGAACTCGATGCGCTGTATCACGACGCGCAGCAAACCGGCAAAGTGCCACGTTTGCTGGCTAGCTTTGCGGTACGCGACGATGATAGCGTGCAAGCGCGGGTCGGTATTGAGTACATCCCTGAAGGCGATATGTTAGCCAACCTGATTCCCGGCGAAAATATCTTTGTGATTTACACCGACTGGTATCACGAAATGCCATTAGTGATCAGTGGCCCAGGGGCTGGCAAGGAAGTCACTGCCGGCGGCGTGCAATCTGATCTCAATCAGTTACTCAGCCGCCTCAGCAAAGTGACCAGCTAGATCATCACTAACTAGAAAATGCTATCGTCGTCATCGAACGGATCCGGTGACGACGTTTCTTCAGTGTACTGCGTAGGTGCGGTACCCGGTAAAAAGTACTCAAAGCGGCTGGTGTGATCACTCTGCCGGCTCAGCAATCCAGTTTTTAAATCAATTCGCGCCGATACTAAGCCCGGTGGAATTTGAAACGGCTCTGCCGGCACATCTTGGGTGGCCAACTCCATAAACTTAATCCACATCGGTAAGGCCGTTTTAGCACCACCTTCGGCGCCTGATACTTCCTGCTCGCCTTCACTCAAATTGGTATTGATTGAGGTGCTACCCAGTGCCCGCTCGAGGTTATCAAAACCAACCCACGCCGAGGTCACTAAGCCGCTTACAAAGCCAGAAAACCAGGTGTCCTTGATGTCGTTGGTGGTACCGGTTTTACCGACGATATTGCGGTTCGATTGTCGCACTAAATCCGCCGAGCGCTGAATCCGCCAGGCGGTACCGTTCCATCCCGTACGATGGGCCCAACTACCGCCGCCCCACACCGCTGAATGCATCATTTGCGTGACCAAAAAGGCATTTTGCTCGCTGATGACCTGTGGTGCTTGGGTTACTTCACGATCACCGAGTTCGCACTCCACACAGGCAACCGCGGGGCGCGCTTGATATATGTCTTGGTCAAAACTGTCGGTGATGCGCTCAATAAAATACGGCGTCACTAAATAGCCACCGTTAGCAAACACCGCATAACCACGCGCCATTTCTAGCGGGGTCAGCGAGCCTGAACCTAACGACAACGACTCGTTACGCGGCAAATCATTGATATTGAAACCGAACCGCGTCAAATAATTCACTGCGGTATCAATACCAATGGCACGCAGTAAGCGCACAGATACTACGTTCTTCGACTTCGCCAAGGCTTCGCGTACGGTGATAGGGCCTTCGTAAACGTCCGGTGAATTGCGCGGGCGCCAAGCAATGCCACTACCGGGGTTCCATTGGTTAATCGGCGCATCATTGACTAAGGTGGCCAAGGTAAAGCCATTCTCTAATGCCGCCGAGTACATAAACGGTTTGATGTTCGAACCAGCCTGCCGCTTAGCTTGAGTGGCGCGGTTGTATTGGCTGAGAGTAAAGCTGTAGCCACCAACCGCCGCGGCGATTCCGCCATCGTGCGGCCGCAGTGCAATAATAGCGCCACTAGGCTCTGGTACCTGCGCTAGCCGCCATTGCTCGCCAACCACGCGCACCCGCACTTGCTGGCCAACGGCTAAAATTTCAGTCGCCGTAGCGGGTGGTGGACCTTGCCGCTCAGCATGCATGTAGGCGCGCGCCCAGCTTAACCCAGCCCACTCTAGCAACTGTTCGCGACCATCACCCAGTAACACCGTCGCTTGTTGCTCACCCACCGCGACCACCACAGCCGGCAGGGTCAACCCAATCGTAGGGAGCTCACGCAAGCGTTGCACCAACCCAGCACGCTCAGGGGCAGCGCTATCGGGTTGCCACCACACGGCTTCGGCGCCACGGTAGCCATGGCGCTCATCATACGCATGTAAATTGTCTTGAATGGCTGCTTGCGCTGCCCGCTGTTGCTTGGCATTAGCGGTGGTATAGACCTTGAGGCCACTGGTGTAGGCAATTTCTTCACCGTAAATACTCACGACTTCGGCACGCGCCATTTCGGCCAAGTATGGAGCGTTCATGGTCACTTCTGGGCCATGGAAGCGAGTTTCAATCGGTTCCGCCAGCGCCTGACGATACTGCTCAATGGTGATCTTCTTTTCAGTCAGCATGCGACCAAGAACGACCGCACGACGTTCACGCGCGCGCTCTGGATTAGAAATAGGGTTCAGCGTGGACGGTGCTTTCGGCAGACCAGCAATCATCGCCATTTGTGCTAGGGTCAGGTCTTTGACATCGCGGCCATAGTACACTTGCGCAGCTGCGCCAACCCCATGAGCACGATGACCAAAGGTGATTTTATTGAGGTAGAGCTCGAGAATTTCGTCTTTGGTGAGTTCGCTTTCCATCCGCAGGGCAATAAAGGCTTCTTTGATTTTGCGCGACCAAGTCTGCTCAAAACTCAAATAAAAATTACGCGCTGCCTGTTGGGTAATGGTGGAACCACCGCCTTGAATATCCCCGGTTAGGATCAGCTGCACGAAGGCACGACCAACACCAATGGGGTCAATGCCAAAGTGCTGATAAAAGCGTTGGTCTTCGGTAGCAAGAAATGCGTCTATTAAAGGTTGCGGAATATCGTCTAATTTAAGCGGAATTCGGCGTACTTCACCAAATTGTGCAATGAGCTCGCCATCTGCCGAATAAACTTGCATAGGTGTTTGTAAACGCACATCTTTCAGCTCTTCAACCGAGGGCAACTCCGATTCGAAGTAGAAATATAGCGCAGTAGTCGTCAGTAATCCCGCAGCAATTAAGCCGAGAAAGCCGTAAAATGACCACTTTAAGTATTTCACCACAGACACCTTTGGCGGTTGCTATCAGTCGCCGCTTATTATAGAAAGTTAACTTTAAGAATCATATTACTTAATTATGCATTGCAAAGGGCTTTGCACTAAGCTTACATTTATGCGTACTATGATCATCGGCATAGAACATAATTAATAATACATGCCATTATACTCCAGATGGGAGAGATTTATGGGGTTGTTTGGTTTCGGCAAAAAGCCAGGGCTTGGTATCGATATTTCCAGTGATGCCATTCGCGCTATTGAATTACTTCCGACCGCGGACAGTTATACTGTTGCCCGTGTGGCGTCTGTGACGCTGCCGAAAAAGCTCATCGTTGATGACGAAATTACTGATTTAGAAGGCCTCACCAAAGCGCTTACCCAGCTTCGTAAGCAAAGTGGAACAGCTGTCAAACAAGTCGTTGCCGCAGTTTCAGGTAGCCAAGCTATTTCAAAACAAGTGCTGATGGCGTCTGATCTCGATGATGAAGCTATCTCAGAAAAAATTGAAACCGAAGCCGAAGCATTGATTCCATTCCCAATTGCCGAAGTGCGTTATGACTTTGAAAGCTTAGGTGAACACGCCACTATGGCCGGCCAGCAACGGGTTTTGGTGACAGCTACCCGCACCATTAGTGTCGATACGCGTGTGCAAGCACTCGAGGATGCTGGCTTTAAAACGCAAGTGATGGATGTTGATAACCAAGCTATTTTGCGTGCTTGTGACCACTTACTGCCGCAGTTAGCACCAGAAATCGTGGCCAGCCCGCACCCTATTTTAGTGCTCGATATTGGCTACGCCGCCGTACAAATTATTGTTATACAGCAGGGTGAAGTGATTTTTACTCGCTATCAAAGTGGTGGCTTGAATAATCTGCTCGGTGCTATTGATGACGATGGCGCCATTGAGCATGCCCAGTTAATGGCCAAATTACGGGCCAACGAAACCGACGATATGTCAGCGCTAGTGTTGCAAGATTTTCTCGCCAGCATGGCCGCACAAGTGACCCGCGGTATTCAAACCTTCCAAGGTAACTCGGCTGAAAAAGAGTTTGCCGGCGTTGTGGTCATCAATGCTGGCGCCACCTTACCGCTGATGCTTGATTCAATTCGCAAGCAGGTGGAGGTGCCAGTGCTGGCTCTCAACCCATTTGAGCAATTTGCGCTCCCCGATAAGCTGGTTCATTTTCACTACCAAGGCCCATTGTTCGTTGAAGCCTTCGGTTTAGCATTACGGAGTTTTGTCCCATGGCACATGTAAACCTGCTGCCGTGGCGTGAAACGGCAAAACAACGCGCCAAACAACAATTTGGTATCCATGCCGGTATTGCCATTGGTGTGGCAGCACTGATTTTAGCGGCGGCGTATTTCGTGATTAGTGATTTGAAACAACAGCAGCGTAATCGTAATACCTTTATGCAAAGCCAAATTTCTCTGCTCGATAGTCAGATCGCTGAAATTGCTGAGATTAATAAGCAAAAAGATCAGATCATTAATCGTATGAAGCTGATTCAGCAATTACATCAAGACCGCAACACCGCTATTACCATTTTTAACGAGTTAGCGGCGCGCACACCAGACGGTATTTTTCTAACCAGCGCCAGCAAAAAAGGCAATGTGTTGACGCTACAAGGCCGCAGCGTATCGAATAATCAAGTAGCGGAATTTTTACGCATGCTGAAAGATTCACCAATTTTTGACAGGCCGGATATTCGCCAAGTCGTCAGTGATAAGACACCGGCGCCGGGTGGTGAGCAAATTAGCGCCTTCACGGTGATTGTTACCATCACTGCAACTGCCGCAGAGGTGAAGCCGAAATGAGTAAGATGAATCTGAACGAACTGGACATCAACGAATTACCGTTTTGGCCGGCGCCATTTCGAATCGCCGTGCTGGTTATTATTGCTGGCCTAGTACTGGGTCTCGGTCACTATTTGCTGATTGCTGACGAGGTAAAAGCCTACAACAAAGAGCAAGCGCGCGAGACCACGCTGCGTAACGATTACCGCACCAAATACCAAACTGCAGTGAATTTGCCGGAGTATCGTAAACAACTGGAGCAACTGAACGGTGATTTAGAAACCTTGCTGGCGATGTTACCGAATGACGATGAAACGCCAAAATTAATCGAAGATATTACTGCCGTAGGCATGCAAAGCGGGCTTAAATTTGATCGCATCGAGTGGATAGCGCCGCAATCGCGTGAATTTTATACCGCCCTGCCAATGCGCATAGAACTCGCTGGGAGTTATCATCAAATCGGTAGTTTTGTGGGTAAAATTGCTGGTTTACATCGTATTATCAGCGTCAAAGATTTCACCTTACAAATGGCCGAAGATGACGGTAGCTTGAGCCTCTCGATCAATGCTGAAACCTATCGGCAACAAACCTTGAGGGCGACCAAATGAAACGCCTCTCAATGACTCTTGTTGCGATCACCTGTAGCACCGCTTTAAGTGCCTGTGCACCAGCTACTAACAGCGATCTAGAACAGTATATGGCCGAGGTACAACGCACCACCGTAGCCGGCATTCCGCCGTTACCGGAACTGCCTGAGCTAGAGCGGGTGCAGTATATTGGTGAGCAAAAACGTAATCCATTTGAACCCAAAGCCCTGCGTGTTGCGGTCCGTAACAGCGATACGCGCACGTGTCCGCAGCCTGACCTAGAACGGGTACGCGCAGGGTTAGAGAACTTTGCCTTAGACCAGCTAACCTTTACTGGCACTCTGCGCAGCGGAAATAGTGGTTACACAGCCCTAGTCATGAGTAATGACGGGCGTTTACATCGGGTTAACCGCGGTGATTACATTGGCCCCAACTATGGCCGCGTAAGTGCCGTAAACCCACAACAAATTGACATCCGTGAATGGGTCCCAACCGGTGACGGTTGTTGGCAACAGCGTGATGCCGAATTGCGCATCAGTATTTCGCAAAGGAGTTTTTAGTCATGACGCAGCTACTTCGCTCGCTCTTCTTATTGGTTCTGCTGCCAATGTCCGCATTGGCCAATGAACTGGTCCGCGTCGAACAGGTTCCCTTAGCGAATGACCGCTTCAATCTCGAAGCGCATTTCAAAGGCCGCGTTGACGCCCCTATCGTGCGCCGCACCACCGACCCGAACGTGCATGAATTCCTATTGTTAGGTACCAGCAGTAACACCGGCACTGGCCAATTAGCGATCGGCGACCACCCGCTGTTAAACAAAGTTGAGGTGGAACAGCAACGCGACGATTTATTACTTCGCGTAACCACCAAACAGCCTCTCGAGCATTTACTCAGTCGTTCAAAAGATGTGATGGTGTTAGTGTTTGTTGCCTCTGACAAAATTCCAGATGCTCGGCAAGCACCGCTGCGCCAACCGCAACAGGTTGAGCAGCCGGTAAAACAACCTCAGCCACCGCAGCAGCAGGCACAAATCACCACCCAGGGCCAAGCTCAGAGCTCCGCTGCTACATTGACCAACGTTGATTTTACCCGTCTACCTGATGACGTAGGTTTATTACGTATCGCGCTCAACAACGCCGATGCTGAGCATGAAGCACGTGCCTCTGGCCGTCGCTTAGAATTGACCCTGTTCGATACGGATTTGCCTGAAGAATTGCTCTACGTGCTGGATGTTAGCCAATTTGCTACCCCTGTGGCGCACATTGAAACCTTCCGTGAAGGCCGCAATACACGGTTGGTTATCACCGGTAAAACCGAATTCCGTCATCAGCTTGAACAGCTTGATAATGAGCTCAACCTAAAACTATTTGCGGTCACCCGTAATAGCCAAACCGAGCATATTGCAGGCGCGCAAAAACCGATTTCACTGAATTTCCAGGATGTACCAGTGCGTCAGTTATTGCAGATTTTGGCGGAAGAAAATCAGCTCAACTTAGTCGCCAGTGAATCAGTCAGCGGCAACATCACACTGCGCCTTGAAAACGTGCCGTGGGAACGTGCATTACAGACCATTTTACGGGTGAAAGGTTTGGATAAGCGCATCGACGACAACATCTTGATGGTGGCACCAGCGGCCGAATTGGCGCAGCGTGAACAGCAAGAACTTGAAGCCAGCCAGCGTATGACTGAGCTTGCACCGCTAGAGTCATCGTATGTTCAGATCAACTACGCCAAGGCTGCTGAGATTGCCTCAATTCTGCGCACCGAAAGCTCTGACCTGTTATCTGCGCGAGGTGCGGTAACGGTCGATGAGCGTACCAACACCTTATTGGTGCGTGACACTGCTGAACAAATTGACAACGTTAAAGCCATGGTGGCGGTGCTTGATGTGCCCGTGCGCCAAGTGGTGATTGAAGCGCGTATGGTCACCGTCCGCGACAATATTAGTGACGACCTAGGTATCATGTGGGGCATATCCAATACCGATGGCAGCTCGCCGGCGGTATTTGGCTCAGGTAGCACGGTAGATAGCGGCTTTAACGTGAACCTGCCGGTTTCTGCACCCGCTGCAACCTTTGGCATGCAGGTTGCCAAGTTAGCCGATGGTCGCCTGTTAGACCTCGAGTTATCTGCGTTAGAGCGCGAAGGTAAAGGCGAAATCATTGCTAGCCCACGCATCACTACGGCCAACCAAAAAGAAGCCTACATTGAACAAGGTACTGAAATTCCTTATGTAGAAAGCTCCAGCTCAGGAGCCACCTCAGTGCAGTTTAAAAAGGCCGTATTAGGGCTGCGGGTGACCCCGCAAATTACCCCTGATAACCGCGTCATCATGGACTTAGTCATCACCCAAAATACCCGTGGTGAAACGGTTACCACGCCAACTGGCCCAGCGGTGTCTATCGATACCCAAGAAATTGGTACCCAAGTGTTGGTAGAAAGCGGTGAAACCATTGTGCTTGGCGGTATTTACCAACAGCAAATTCTCAATGACATTACCAAGGTGCCGTTGCTCGGTGATATTCCATACGTTGGCGTGTTGTTCCGAAATGAAAGCCGTATTCACGAAAAGCGTGAACTGCTGATTTTCGTAACGCCGCGAATTGTCACGAATACGCCGTAATCCTTGCGTAAATAGCTGCGACTTGCGATAATCGCCCATCTTTTTTCGTTGGGTTAAGGAAGGTCACCAGACACTCCAGATTCCGTGGTTCGCAGCTATTTAATTGAGTGAAGTAAAGCAACACTATGGCTGAAAAACGTAATATCTTTCTGATCGGCCCTATGGGCGCCGGTAAAAGCACCATCGGTCGGCAACTCGCCCGCCAACTCCACCTTGAATTCTTTGATTCTGATGCCGAAATTGAACGCCGTACTGGCGCCGATATTGCGTGGGTATTTGAACTGGAAGGTGAACAAGGCTTTCGCCAACGCGAAGAAAAAGTCATTGAAGAACTCACTGAAAACACAGGTATTGTATTAGCAACCGGTGGCGGATCGATCCTCAGTAAAGAGAGTCGTAATCGGTTATCGGCCCGTGGTATCGTGGTGTACCTGCAAACCACCATTGATAAGCAATTGGCCCGTACCCAGCGTGACAAACGTCGGCCGCTAATTGCCGAAGCGGACAATCCACGTGAAGTATTAGAAG
Organism: Pseudidiomarina mangrovi; assembly: GCF_003999375.1. Lineage (GTDB taxonomy): Bacteria > Pseudomonadota > Gammaproteobacteria > Enterobacterales > Alteromonadaceae > Pseudidiomarina > Pseudidiomarina mangrovi. Next base: position 14,095 of record NZ_RJLC01000005.1, on the reverse strand, counting down.
AATTAGCCGATTCACGTAATGCCCTGTATGAAGAAATTGCTGACATCGTGGTTCGTACCGATGAACAAAGCACAAAAGTTGTAATCGACGAGATTATCGAAAAAGTCGGCTTATAAACCGCGGAGGCGCTCATGCATAATTCCACGCAACAGATTCATCAGGTTGTAACCGTGGGTTTGGATGAGCGCAGTTATCCGATTATTATTGGCAGCCATGTACTGGCTCAGCTACCACAGCATTTCCCGGCCCTGCCCAAACAACTACTAATTATCTCCAACCCAACTGTTGCCGAGCTCTACCTGCCTGCGGTGAAACAAGCCTTGGCTGGCCATGAACTGGTGGTGCATCTGATTGGCGATGGTGAGCAGTATAAAAGCCTGCAGCACTACGGCGAAGTCATGGATACCCTGATGGCTTGGGGTTTGAACCGCGATTGCGCCATTATTGCCCTCGGCGGCGGTGTAGTGGGTGATTTGGCCGGTTTTGTGGCCGCCACCTACCAACGTGGCGTAGCCTTCTATCAAATCCCCACTACCTTGTTGGCACAAGTCGACTCATCGGTGGGTGGCAAAACCGCGGTCAATCATCCCGACGGTAAAAACATGATTGGCGCGTTTTATCAGCCGCTTGGGGTGCTCATTGACACCCAGTGCCTCAGCACCTTGAGCGACCGCGATTACGCCTGTGGGCTGGCCGAAATTATTAAGTACGGCATCATTTACGATGCGGAGTTCTTTGCTTGGTTAGAACGTCACGCTAACGATTTAATGGCCCGCGACACCACCGCATTAAGTTACGCCATCGCCCGCAGTTGCGACATTAAAGCCGCCATTGTTGGCGCCGATGAAACCGAACAAGGTGTACGCGCGCTACTCAACCTCGGGCACACCTTTGGCCATGCCATAGAAGCTCACGATTATGAGCATTGGCGTCACGGTGAGGCGGTTGCGGTAGGCATGGTGATGGCCACCCAATATATGCTGCAACAGCAGCAATTTAATGCTGCCGATGCCGCGCGTATTGTTGCCCTGATTGGCCGTTGCGGCTTACCAACCCAAGCACCGATCATGCCCGAGCACGACTGGCGCAGCTACATGCTGCGCGACAAAAAGGTCAAAGGCGGTCAGCTGCGGCTAGTCCTGCCCACCGCCATTGGTGCGGCAGAACTGCGGATGGTGAAAGATTGGTCAGGTGTCTATCAAGCGATCGTGGCGACCACGCATGACTAAGCAACGCGCTTTTCTCAAATGGGCGGGTGGCAAATTCGGCTTGGTCGAACCGATCAATCGCTTGCTACCAGACGGCGCCCGCCTGATTGAGCCTTTTGTGGGTGCTGGTTCAGTGTTTCTCAACAGCAATTATGAACGCTATCTGCTGAATGACGTGAACCCCGACCTGATTGATTTATTCAACATTGTCAAACGGCGCCCACAACGCTTTATTACCGACGCCGCGGCGCTGTTTTCTCCGCTCAACAATAACGCCAGCGCCTATTACGCCCTGCGCAGTGAATTCAACGCCTGTAGCGACCCCTACCGGCGCGCATTATTGTTCTTATACCTTAACCGACATGGCTACAATGGCTTGTGCCGCTACAATCGTAGCGGTCAATTCAACGTACCGTTTGGGCAATATTTGCGGCCCTACTTTCCGCAAGCCGAAATTGAAGTTTTCGCGGAAAAAGCACAACGCGCTACCTTCACCTGCTTGAGCTTTGAGAAGGTGTTTCGCCGCGCTCGCAAAGGCGACGTGATTTATTGCGACCCACCCTATGCGCCACTCAGCACCACCGCTAATTTCACCAGTTACGCCAGCACCGGTTTCAGCCTTGAACATCAGCACGAACTCGCGCGACGCGCTGCCCATACCGCGCACAAACGCGGAATTCCGGTACTTATTAGCAACCATGATACTGACCTAACGCGCTTACTTTACGCCGATGCCGACCTGCATAGTCTGCAAGTGTCGCGTTTTATCAGCCAGAACGGCGCCAGCCGCGGCAAAGTGGCCGAGTTGTTGGCGCTTTATACGAGCCCCGCTGCCGCCAGCAATGTCGTGGCTCTCACCCCTTTGCAACGGAAGATAGCACCATGAACTGGTATGCCAAACCCTTTCATGAGCTCACTACACGTGAGCTCTACGACCTGCTGCAATTGCGCCAAGAAGTATTTGTGGTCGAGCAAACCTGCCCTTATTTAGACGCTGATGGCAAAGACTTCTACGCCTGGCATCTGTTTGCCTACAACGGTGCTAAGCAAATGGTCGCTTGCGCGCGGGTATTTTTACCAGAGCTGCTCAGCCGTGAAGTGCGCATTGGCCGAGTGGTGAGTTCACCTCGGGTACGCGGGCAAGGCATTGGCCGCGAGCTGATGCACCAGGCGCTGGCATTTTGCGCACATCATGCGCCGCAAATCACTGTGGTATTAAGTGCGCAAACCTACTTGCGCGAATTTTACGCCAGCTTTGGTTTTATCGAAGTAGGTGAAGAATACCTCGAAGACGATATTCCCCATATTGATATGGAACGCCCAGCATGAACTTTGCCCTTGAGCACAGCGCTGAAGGGTTAGCATTACGGTGGCTAGAACAGCCTAAAATGCTACCACTACGAATTGATTTTTGTAGCGGCAAAAGCGCTTATCGTGCCGCTCAAGCCACCCGTAAAGATGAAGCAATTGCCCGCGCTTGCGGCTTGGGTAAGATTGCCAATGTGCATATTTTGGATGGCACCGCAGGTCTAGGCCGCGATGCCCTGGTGCTCGCGCAACTGGGTGCCAAAGTGGGGCTGAATGAGCGTCATCCAATGGTGGTTGCACTGTTGCAAGATGCCTTAGTACGGTTACAACAGGCTGATCCAAAACTAGCCGAGCGGCTGTATTTTGCTGGAACCGATTGCTTCAATCGCAGCGATTTAGCCGGCAGCTATGATGTGGTTTATCTCGATCCCATGTATCCTAAGGGTGACCGTAAAGCTAAAGCCGCGGTAAAAAAAGACATGCAGATGTTTCAACAGCTCATTGGCGCCGACCATGATGCCGATGATTTGTTAACACCGGCTTTAACCATTGCACGCAAACGGGTTGTGGTAAAACGCCCGCAGCATGCCGATTTCTTAAACCAACGTAAGCCTGATTTGCAGGTGGTTGGTAGCAAACATCGTTTTGATATTTATCTCACAGGAGTACAGCATGATTAAGGTAAACGACCGTATCGCCGCAGGAAATCTCACCGCATTAGGTGAATTGGGCTTACAAAACCTCAACCCAGCCGAGCTATTCGCTAACGGCAAACACATTTTGTTCGCCGTACCTGGTGCGTTCACGCCAACCTGTTCAGAGAAGCATTTACCGGGCTTTGTCGCCCATGCTGCTGACTTCAAAGCCGCTGGCATTGATAGCATCAGCTGTGCTGCCACCAATGATGCCTTCGTGATGAAAGCCTGGGGCCAAGCGCTCAACGTCAACGATAGCGTACGTTTATTGTCAGATGGTGACTGCAGCTATCATCAAACTCTTGGCCTGACCAAAGAAACCGGTAGCTTCGGCGGATTGCGCGCCGAGCGTTATGCCATGGTGATCGACAATGGCGTGGTTACCCACCTGTTTGTTGAAGACGAGAAGAGCTTTGGCGTATCAAGCGCTGAACACGTATTGGCTGCGCTTAAAGGCTAGTGCGTCAATTTGATGTAGTGGTTATCGGCGCTGGTGCAGCAGGTCTGCACTGCGCCGCAATTGCCGCAGCCCGTGGTCGCTCGGTGTTGGTGCTTGATCACGCCAAACAAGCCGGCAAGAAAATCCTCATTTCCGGCGGCGGACGCTGTAACTTTACCAATATCTACGCCAGCCCAGAAAACTACCTATCGGCCAACCCACACTTTTGCAAATCGGCGCTCAAACGCTATACCCAGTGGGATTTTATTGCGCTGGTGGCAAAACACGGTATCGGTTACCACGAAAAGACCTTAGGCCAACTATTTTGTGATGATAGCGCCAAAGACATTGTGGCGATGCTACTGCGCGAATGTGCTGATCATGGCGCTGAAGTGCAACTGCGTACCAGCATCAACACCGTGCAACATGATGCTCAAGGTTATTTGCTCGGCACCAGCCATGACAGTATTCGCGCGCAATCGGTGGTGGTGGCCTGCGGTGGTTTATCCATGCCAGCGCTGGGCGCTACTCCATTTGGCTATCAATTAGCCGAACAGTTTGGTCACCGTATTTTGCCGGTGCGCGCCGGCTTGGTGCCCTTTACCTTGCACGATGCCGATAAACAACGCTTTGCCGAACTTTCTGGTCTCGCCGTGGATGTGCTGGCCAGCAACGAACGCACCAGCTTCAAAGAGGCCATGCTATTCACCCACCGCGGTTTAAGTGGTCCAGCCATGTTGCAGATTTCTTCGTATTGGTGGCCAGGTGAAAGTTTGATCATTGATTTGCACCCGCAAGCTGACTTACTTGAGGCGCTGCAAACCTTGCGCCGCGAACGCCCTAAAATGAGCCTACGCACCGCCCTGCAGCAATGGTTCCCGAAGCGCCTAGCGCTGACCTTAGCCGAGCAGTTTCAATGGCCCGATAAAAACCTCGCAGACTGCAACAACGCGCTGCTACAAGCGGTAGCAGGCACACTGCATCACTGGGCCATCAAACCCAATGGCACTGAAGGCTATCGTACCGCCGAAGTCACCTTAGGTGGCGTTGATACTGATCAAGTCAGCTCCAAAACCATGGAAAGTAAGCTGCAGCCTGGTTTGTTCTTCATCGGTGAAGTGCTCGACGTTACCGGCTGGCTCGGCGGCTACAACTTCCAGTGGGCCTGGAGCAGCGCCTACGCCTGTGGCGAGAGTGTGTGATTCTGTGCATTGACAATAAAGTCCGCACGAAGACTCTAAAGATTGCACGATAGCACCAATATTCCCCGAAAAGTTTGCACTAAAGGGAAGGTATTACTAATCTACAACGTATGAAGCAATCATTGAGGAACGTTCATGGCAGGCAGAAAGCTTGAGACTTTCGAAGACTTCAGTCGAGCATTGAAGAACAAATATGGAGTTGGTGAGGGCGAGCTCTACAAGCCGTGGTATCGTGTTCAGGATGTAATGTCTAGAGGTGTACGCTCCCAGATAGCAGGTCTAAAAACCAATAGAATTCACCATACACTTTCCTCTATCGAGACCGAGTTTTTTTACTTAGTTGAGTATTCAGACTCTGTAATTGACATCAGAGAGCAGTTCCCTCTACTGCCTATCAACTTGTCGATAAAAATTGCAAAGTCATTGGGCATCGAACATCCGGCTCATCCTAAAACGAAAACCCCAATTATTGTTACGACAGACTTTCTCATTACGAGAATGATTGAAGGGAAAATAATTTACGAGGCTGTTTCGGTTAAACCCGAAAAAAAGTCAGACGAGATTAGAGTTTTAGAGAAGATTGAGCTAGAGCGCGTTTGGTGGGACTTGCTTGGTGTAAAATTTTCTTATTTTGTTGGTAATGAGCTAACTTTGGTTCAGAGTAACAACATCAACTGGGCTACTCACCCCCTGCGGTCAGACAGAGAACTTTTTTCAGAACATGATTTCAACTTCGCTCTATCGTTTCTAAATAAAGGAAAATATGCGATTAGTGATATTTGCGACCTATTTGTCAGCAATATGAATATGCGACATGAAAATGCCTTCAATATGTTGAGATGCCTAATAGGAACAAAGAGAATCACCGTCGACCTATCGTATTCGTTAGAACAAGCTGATTTCATAGACGTTTTAAATATAGACCATGCACAAGAGGGCTTGATGAGTGGAACTTATTAGAAATAGTGTATGGAGCCTTAGCAAGATCGATGGAGTCGAACCGAGTCAGTATCGCCTGCTGCAGGTTTTTGATGACATTTCGTGCTTGATTCTGTTCGATTTGAATAATCCAAAAGCGCTAATTCGGCCGATAGTAATAGATATCGAAAGGTTTAAGCAAGGTATAAAAGAAGGATCGATTGTGGCAGGCCATTACACGCTCCCGCCACATCTGAGCTGTAGCGAAGAAGAAATAGATAAAACCCATTTACGAATAAGAAATGAAAATTTCAGTCTCTTAATTGACCTCATTACTAAGCCCATGTTTCTATTTGATTATGCAACAAGGAAAAGGCTGCCAGACCTTGCGGAGCACGCAAAAAAGAAGAACAAATCTCGTACTACCTTAGCAAGATTACTAAATACCTACTGGCGTTACGGCCAAGAAAAAAATGCTCTGTTACCTGCATATCAATATAGTGGCGGAGCAGGACAGCAACGTAGAAGCCCATCCAAAGCTCTTGGTGCTCCTAAGACCTCTCGGACATTGGCCATTAAACGGGCCAAAACTTTTATCCTTACCGATTTAGATAAGGAGAATATTCGCAAAGCTCTTAAGAAACATCACTTAAAGCCTCATGGCAAGAATTTAGTCGAAACTAGAAAGGAACTACTAAGAACCTACTATGCTGAAGAAATAAAAAAGGCAGAAGCTCTCGGCGACGCTCCTTATGTGCCAAGCTATAAACAAGTCGCTTCTTGGAAAAACAAACTTTTTTCTGCCGATGAAATTTCTCGAAAGTCCACTACTGAAAGAGATTACTATCTGAATAAAAAAGGTTTATTGGGAAGTGCTCGAGAAAAATGGCCCGTGCCTGGAAGTTGTTTTGAAATTGACGCCACGGTCGCTGACGTTCACATAGTGTCTAGCTTTGGAAAGCAATATGTATTAGGTCGACCGACAATATATTCCGTTGTTGATCGCGCTAGCGGCATGGTGGTAGGGCTGAACGTATCACTCTATCATGCATCATGGCGAGCAGCTCGGCAGGCGCTAGCAAATACATTTTTGCCAAAATCATCATATTGTAAAGAGTTTGGTATCGATATTTTGGACTCAGACTGGCCTTCTGCTCATGTTCCCTTAAGACTAATGTGCGATAATGGTGAAATGATTGGCTTACAACCTCAAAAGTTAGTCGTTCCATTAACTGAATTACAATTATCGCCGCCATACTGCCCAGTTTTTAAAGCCATGGTCGAACGTCGGTTTGGGTTATTAAATAATGAAGTTATTCATAAACTACAAGGTACAACTAGAGGTGGAATAGTAATACGTGGTGATAAGGACCCTAGAAAAGACGCGATTTTTACTTTGAAGGAGTTCACCGCCTTGTTAATAGATGCCACGTTAGAATTAAACCGCAGTATGTACACTGCCTTAGCTACCACAAGCCCTTTATTGATTAAGAAGGACCTTTCGCCCACTCCTTTAAATTTCTGGAAAGCACACGTACTAGAGCATAAACATGCACTTAAACTTGCAGATTGCGACCAAATTATTAGTCAATTGTATCCGCCTGCTAAAGTTCGAATGACTCGTGACGGAGTTGAATATAACAACATGTTTTACTCTTGTGATCATGTCATAAAAGAAAATTTGGCATCGAGAGCGCGAATATATGGTCAATGGCAGTTAGATGCTCGGATTAATGAGAATACTACTAACTACATTTACGTTAAATTTGATAAAAAAAGTGGCTTTATCAAATGCAACCTGCTTGGCAAGAGCAGCATGCTAAAAGATAACCCCATGCACGAATCAGAATTCATTCTGGATTGGCTTGATAGAAGCAAAGAGACAAAGCCCATCAGTAGCGAGTCTATCGACAGTAAAGTAGCAAGAGCGAATATTGACAAAAAAGCAAGAACTAGAGCTGAAAATGACGATTTAACTCCAAATGAAAAAATAAAGGATACTAGAACACATCGCAAAGCGGAGATAAGTGAAATCGCCAACCAAATACAGGAAAACTCTACTTCAACAAAGGATATACCCGTCAATAACGCTACCACACTCAATCGAGTTGTTTATTTGCCTCGTAGGCGATCGTAAGGTGGTGAAAGATGCGTAGAGAAAAAGCCGAATACAATAAAGCTATCTTACCAGAACACCAAGGTAATCCGCTTATTGAAGCTTTAAAGCCCAAAGCTACTCAAATAGAGGTGATGGAGTCTTTTAGTAACTATCCTCAGCTCGATAAAGAGATACGGAAGCATCCTAACCCGTTGGTAAGAGAAGAGTATACAGCCCGCTTAAAAAGCTTACGACAGCCACTACCGCTTTATTATGAGTGTTTCAGAGCGATCGAAATGGCTATAAAGGCTGGATATTCTGTTAAAAATCCATTAAGTCCCACAACAGCTCAGTATTTACATTACCCAGTTGACGAGCGACCGAACGTAGCCCCAAAAACGGGGTACTTTGTACCAAAAGGTGACGGTATCACCCTCATTGGCGAAAGCGGTGTTGGGAAGTCAAGTATGCTGGAACAGGTACTAAATTATTTTCCGAATGTGATCGAACATGATGAATATGAAGGTCAGAGTATGGAGCAAAAGCTTCAAATAGTCTGGTTAAAAGTAGACTGCCCAAACAATTCCAGTGTTAGAGATCTGTGTGAGGAAATTCTATTAGCTCTTGATTTAGCCGTCGGTAGCAGACGAACTTCCCCGGAGAAAACCATTGGTAAACTCACTCGACAAATAGAGCAAAGGATAAAGACTAACTTTTTGGGTATTTTAGTCATAGATGAAATGCAACGCTTAGTCTTTAGACGGACTGGTGGAGAAAATAACCTACTGAATTTTTTGCACAGTCTCGTCAATAAGCTAGGAGTGCCTTTATTCTTTTGCGCCAATCCCCCATTTGATGAAACATTAGCGCGAACTCTAAAGGCTGCCCGGCGCGCGGAAAGTGGTGGGTATTTTGTGATGGAGCCGTTAGCTCGCAATAGCGATGGGTGGAACAGCTTTATTCATGAGCTCTGGGAACTACATTGGACTAACGTTTCAACTGAACTGACTGACCATCTAAACGATAAAATATTCGAGCTTTCGGTTGGAAATATTGATATGGCACACCGAATTTATCGCAATGCCCAGAGGTTGGTTATTGGAACTGGGGACGAAAGAATAACAACCGCCGTTCTGGAGCACGCCTATGTCGCTGCTTGTGGGCTATCATCACAAACAGAGGACGTGAAGAAGTTACGTCAAGAAAACCCTCTCCCGAGGAGGAGAAATACACCAACATCTAGCCCCCCGACTACAAACGGAGACGTTGTAAGCGATGCTAAAGTGATCGTAGGTGATATCACTCGCCCTCAACACTCGGAGTTCGCTCGCCAACTTCGAGAGTTACAATACGCAATCGACATACCCGCTCGCATATCTGACCCAGATCTAATGCGACGAGCAATTGATGCCAATGACTCCCTTCAGTATTTAAGGGAAAATCAAATTCTGTGCGATTCACCATTAAAGCACTTTAAGTAAGATGGACTAAAGTATAAAAACGAATATTGGCTAGCGAGGTGCAAATGCAACTTCCAAATTCGCTTCCAGACGAAACACTTTTCAGTCGTTTTATTCGACATATGTCCTTGCTTGGTTTGAGTGAAACCGAATACCTTCAACGCCTATTAAAGGAACCTAGAGCCAGCATACACCCCTACTTAACCATAGGCATCAAACAGGCTTCGCAAATATCTGGGGATTCGGTTTCTAAAATTTATAATGAACAAACACTAGCTAGATTCTTCGCATATTTCTTACCACAACATTCCCAGGCTATCTATGATTCCCTCCTTGCAAACGATAGTAGTAAAGCATTAAGAGCAAGTCAGTTAGTCACTTTCAAAGAATCTGAAGTTTTATCCTTAAAGTTTTGTCCTACTTGTTGCACGCAAGATATAATAAATTTTGGAGTGGCCTACTGGCACTTAATCCATCAAGTCCCTGGAGTCGAAGCCTGCCCCATTCATGAGGTCTGGCTGATTCATGAAGATTTGCCTAAGAGGCCACATTTGAAACCACTATTTCTGCCTTCGTATTCAAAGGAAGCCGTTAACTGTACTCAGCTAAGTTATCAATTTGCGAAGTTTACAAAGAAGTTTCTAACGGCGATAGCGGCAAAAGAGGAGTTTTTTAGCAATACAACGCTCTTATTGCTCTTAAAAAAACAGGGCTATCTTCGGGATACCGGTCGCTTTAAAAGAAAAGAGTTAACTTCAGATTTCTTTAGATTTACAAAAGCTCTGGAGCGCACACCAACGAAACTTTTGCCTAGCTCTAATACTGATTATCGATACTTATCCTACTTACTTTCAGGCAATGTTGGTCAACATCCGTTCAAATATCTGCTAATTTTGTTTTGGTTAAATAACAATCGATTCGTTTTGTCTGAAGCTCAGCCCAAGGCAATTAATAACAACCACAGTTCGCCAGACAAAAAGAGCCTAGATGTTTGCCTAAGTATGCTTAAGGCTGGTAATACGTTGGCTAAAATAAGTTCTATCACCGGTAAAAGTAGATGCTACTTAAAGTCGCTTGCGATAAGAAATAACATAACAGCTCGGCTCAAACCGAATATTATAAATGAGAGAATGAGAACATCTGTATTAGTAATGGCTTATAAAGGCTTCCACCGAAAAGCGATAGCTAAACAATTTGGAATTTCGACAGGGAGCGTAGAGCAAATAATCTCGACCGAGTGTGGTTTGGTAAAAAGGCGCAAGCGTTATAAGTACGAGTCGAATAGACGAAGGCACAAACATTCAATACGTAGGGAGTTAGAAAAAAATCCATCAGCCATTAGACAAGACATAAAGAGTCTTTGTTATGCTGCATTCTATTGGCTCTACAGACATGAGCGAGATTGGTTGAATTCCACACTACCGAAAGCGACCAAGCCTCAGTCACATCCAAAAGTTAATTGGCATAGGCGAGATATTGAGCTTAAAGAAAGATTAAAGCCTATCCTGACAATTTCTGAAACGCCGATTTCTCTCACAAAGCTAGACAAAGTTGTCGGAAATCATGGGTGGCTAACACGTTATAGACACAAACTTCCTATGACAATGAATCTAATCAGACAATTCAACACACGAATTTCTCAGCTCTGATCTACTCAAACGAGTAGTGGACTTTACCAAGGGAGGTTTTATTAAACCTCTAAATACCACTGGCAGAGCCTAGTGATTCTGCATTGCAGATTCTAGGACACAGCATGTCATGATATGTCGTAAATGATTGTACGCTTTCATGCACAATCGCACTCTGGCTGTATTCAAGATGAAATTAAGCGATACAATGTAGTTAACTAAAGGGAATCAAAAATATGCTAATTTTAACAAGACGAATCGGTGAGACTTTAAAAATCGGGAATGAAGTAGATGTTAGGGTTCTTGAAGTGAAAGGTAATCAAGTTGGGATTGGTATTAAAGCACCGACAGATGTTAACGTTCATCGTGAAGAAGTTTATCTTAGCATTAAAGAAGAAAAGCAGATCGCAACGTAAATACTTCGATGTTCGAAATTCCGAAAGCGAGTATAACCGAACAAAGTAATCGACATTGACTAATCAGAGCAAACGTAAAAAATCGCCAACATTCGGCTACTAGCCTGACCTTTTCCCTTTAGATATAGAGTGTTTATAGCGATGTTGTGTAAATACCCCATTTCTAACACAGTCATCTCGTAGAGTATTTATGCCGCATTTCGGTACTCAAATGGCGTCATGTCATTGAGTGAATCGTGCGGTCGTTCGTTGTTGTATAGCTCAATCCAATCTTCGGTTATTTGCTTCACTTCGTTCAGGTTGTTGAAGATGTAGCAATCGAGTACATCATCACGATAAGTTCGGTTAAATCGTTCAATGTAGGCGTTTTGATATGGGCAACCAGGTTTAATGTAATCAATCATAATGTCATGTGCTTTTGCCCAATTTACAAACACTTCCGAGGTGAATTCGCTGCCATTATCAACCCGAATTTTCTCAGGGTAACCATGCCACTCAGCAAGTTGGTCAAGATAGCGTATGACGCGCAACGACGGCATGCTGGTCGCAATATCGATACCTAAAACTTCGCGATTAAAGTCATCAATGACATTAAATGTGCGAAACCTGACTTTGTTGTGCAAGCTGTCACTCATAAAGTCCATTGACCAGGACTTACCCAATGCATTCGGTGCAGCCAATGGCTCTGGGTTGCGGTTGGGTAATCGCTTTTTGCCTTTGCGTCGCAGGTTCAGTTTTAGCTCAGTATAAACGCGATAAACACGCTTGTGGTTCCATCGATGGCCTAGCTTTCGAAGGCGTTTAAAGCACTTCGGGAACCCCCACCGATGGTGCTTGTCGATTAAAGCATTCAAGGCATCAATGATTTCGTCATCATCGGTCAATTTTGGCTCGTAATAGTAAGCAGTACGGCTGATGCCGACTACATCACAGCACTTTACAACGCTTGCGTCATACCGCACCTGTAACTCGCGTGCCCAGACTTTCCTTTCTGCCACAGGTGCTAAAGCTTTTTTATGATGTCTTCTTGCATCTGTGACTTGAGGCTTAACTCAGCATACATCTGCTTAAGTCGGCGGTTTTCTTCTTCCAGTTCTTTTAAGCGGCGCACATCAGACGCTTCCATACCACCGTATTTTTCGCGCCATTTGTAAAACGTTGAATTACCGATGCCGTACTTACGGCAAATATCTTTCACCGGCATCCCGGCTTCGGCTTCTTTTAAAATCGCCACAATTTGGCTTTCAGTCATGCGTTTGCTCATCGTAAAACTCCTTTGCTTTAGTTTAAAAGAAATTCTACGAGCGAGCTGTATTATTTTACGGGGTAGTTACACCGCAGGGCGGCTGTCGAATGGATTGTGAGATTGCAAAATAAATGATAATAAAGCGAAATAGCTGAGGGATCCCCACAAATTGCTCCCCCATATTATCCACACTCTATCAGATCGTCCGGTGTCCAGCACCACTGAGCTATCCACTGCAAAATTTGCTTTAGCCCTTGCTGATAATATCGCCTACTTATATTAAGCTTTTGCTCTTTACAGAGCAGTATCCCAAGGGAACAAAGAGCGAGCACTCGTCTATGCTTAACGGTATTAGCCTGATAACGTCGTTGTAAGCCAGCCTTCTCACCCGCACTGCCAAGCAGGTAATGAAACCAGTTAGCCAGGGCTGCCAAGAGCAGTAAGATCTCCAAGCGTGATTTCTTGCGAGTACCATGTAGATCGCTACCTAACCCGTAACGGTAACTTTTTTGATCCCGGAAGCTTTCTTCTATCTGCATTCGGCAGCTATAGCATTTGGCAATTTTCTCGGCATATCCATGACTTTCTGGTAAAGAGGAAACTAATAGCCAAGGCTCTTTGTATTGCCTGTTTTTATCTCTTTTCAATAACTTGTAACCTTTTCCAACCAAAACAGCTTGTGTTTCATAGCTCTGAGATTGGGTGAGTAAGATGTTGCCGACATGCTTGGGCTTGGCTTTGGCCTTACGATAAAATTGGTTAACAGTGATAAACTCTTCCTGCTCTGCCACTTTCAGCTTCACATTCCCTCTGACTCTGGCGACATAATGCCAGCCGAATTCGCGTACTTGTTTTAACCAAGGCACTTTAAATCCGGCGTCTGTCACGATAATTGGCTTGCAGCCTTCTGGTAACATAGCTTTAAGTTGTTCTAAGAATGCCTGATGCAAACGGGGGCTGGTGTACTCTTCTTCAGCAGCGATTTTTTGCAACAACGTTAATGCTCTGCCGTCCGCAGCAATACTCGCTCGTAAAATAAAGTGACGCTTGGCGGTATCCGCATTACTCCAATCGACTAAAATCGTTGGATGGGAATGGGGGGTTACAACAGAAGCAGTCAACGCGGCATAAATCAATGGTAGCTCTCGTTGCAGATTGGCATTATTGAGTAATCTGTCGGCTCGCTTGATGCTGATTTTGTCTGAGGGCCCTGGCATAGCGCGACCAATTGCTGTAACGGTGCAACGAGCGTCTTTAGCAAGAGCAGTAACCGCATCTAACAAGACAGAAAATCTGGCTTTATGCATGGTTTTTGGGGTGACAAATCGGAGGAAATCAGCGAGCATAGTTTTAACATTCATGGCGAGCATCCGCGGTGTGGGATTTTTGGCGAATGATCAGATCGGGAACCGCCATGAATGTTCCCTAATCACCTAAATTTTTATTTTAACTACAAAATTTCTGGGGATACCTCAGG
>NZ_RJLC01000007.1 GCF_003999375.1 Pseudidiomarina mangrovi | reverse complement strand
TCACACCACCAACGGATTTCTGCACCCGTTGCCCAAAGGCGTTGTAGCTGTAGGTTGCCGCGCATGCGTCGTGTTCCTTACGTTAATGAGATTCCATCAAGAGGTATGAAAAGACTATTGACCTTGTCGCAAAATATGTCAAATAGTTGCTGCAATAAAGTCATATAAAAAGCGACCACGTACTTCGCCGTCATATCTTTTTAGATATCACGGGTGGTAGATTACAATTTAATTATAATCCCAGAAAATCGGAGCAGTTGTACGAGCAGATACCATCACGCTGAACGGACGTGTACCGTCACTTCTTCGCGGTCATGGTAGAGTTGTTTGGCTTGCACTTCGTAGCGGCCCATGCCCTTTTCAGCCAATTCGGTTTGAATTAACTGCAAGCATTCGCTGACCATGGCATAGCGCTTTTTCATCGGTAACTTGAGATTAAAAATAGCCTCTTTGCAGTCACCATCAATAAACCACTGGATCATTAATTCGGTCACACGCATGGGTTTTTCGACCATATCGCACACCAACCAAGTAACATTTTTCTTCTTTGGCCGGTACTTAAAGCCATCCTCGCGAATATGCTTCACTTGGCCGCTATCCATCAGGCTTTGTGCCATCGGGCCGTTATCAATGGCTTGCACCATCATGCCACGGCGGACTAATTGATAGGTCCAGCCACCAGGGGCGGCGCCTAAATCCACCGCATTCATGCCCGAACTCACCCGCTGTTCACGCTCGTGAGCTGGAATAAACACCTGAAACGCCTCATCGAGCTTTAAGGTAGAGCGGCTCGGCGCATCGCTGGGCGAGCGCAAACGCAAAATACCCATCGGCCAAGGCGACTGGTTGTAGCTGTATGAGTAGCCTAAAACCAGCTGTTGACCGGATAAAAAGAAGGCATGCAGGGTTGGTCGGCGATCACTCTCTTTGGCGGTCAACCAACCACTTTGCCGCAAGCCTTGGCGCAGTGGCACGGTGAACTTACGACAAAAGGTGGTGAGCTCTTTGGCGTCGTTGGTATCTGGGGTTTCAACTCGCAAATCACCGGCCGGTTTGACCATGGCGAAATGTTCATTGAGTTGCTCATCCAATAACGCAATTTGAATGGTACTCACGCGGTCGGTCGCGGGAATATCCGCCAACTCGGCAATAATGACAATAAACTGACGGGCAAACACCAATTCTTTCAGCGCTAATTTACGGCCTAAATGGTCGGCCTCTTCTGGCTGGCAGCGGTACACCACATAGCCACTATTGCTGGTCGTTTGGCAATAACCAAACACCCCAAGGGCTGCGGTTTTGTCCTGCAATTCAGCAGCACAATCGTTTTCAAAGCCAGCGCGGCAATAGACTAAAATTCCAGACATAATTTCTCATTGGTTGATGCAAGCTATGGCTGTTTAGTCAGCCTGAATAAAACCAAGTACCTGATTGATAGCCTGCTGCCACAATTCGGTTGGCGCAATACCACTGCGGGCGGTGGGTTGCAGACTATGGTCGCCACCAGCGAGCCAGCGCAGTTCGATATTGCTCGGAAGTGCATAGTGTACCACTTCTTGCGGTTTACCGAAGCTATCCCGATCACCTTGTAAAATAAGATTACGCTCACAGCCATTGGCTAAATCATCAAGGCGTAAGCGCTCCGGCTTACCCACCGGGTGAAACGGGTAACCCAAGGCGATAGCAGCTCGTGCACCTAACCCATCGGCTTGTCGGAATGCTACCCGCGCGCCCATAGATTTACCCATTAAAAACAGTGGTTTGTTATCATCAAATTGATTGACCACGGTGGCCATGCAATGCTCAAGATGAGCCATAGGGTTTGGTGGCCGGCGCACGCCGGTATCCATAAATTTTTGCCAATAAGGAAAATTAAAGCGCACCACGTCAACGTCGTGCAATGCCAACCCTAAGGCAATAAATTGCATAAAATCACTTTGGAGCCCAGCTCCTGCGCCGTGAGCAAACACCACGCGTACCCTACCATCGGGGTTATCACGCTGCAGCGCGACCCGCTGCATCTCACTCATAGTTGTCTTCTTCCTCTTCAACCACGCTGAGCAACCAATTGCGGAAGGTGGCAATTTTACCTACGTCGGCTTGTGACTCGCGGCAAACTAAATAGAACGACTTACTCCGCGGCAGCACATCGGGGAAGATTTGAATTAAATGCCCCGCTTCAATTTCTTGCTTCACCAGCACGTTATTGGCCAGCGCAATGCCCTGTCCATATACGGCGGCTTTCAAGGCTAGGTTAGAGTGACTGAAAATCGGCCCGTTATCGCCTTTATCTTTATCAATGCCAACCAAGCGGAACCAATCTTTCCAGGCATTACGGGTTTCATCATGCAATAAGGTGTGATTGAGTAAATCACGTGGCTCACGCAACGGCTTTTTGCCATTGAGTAATAACGGTGAGCAGACTGGAATGAGATATTCATTGTGTAACTTGAAGGCTTTCAGCCCCGGCCATTTGCCGGCACCGTAATATATAGCGACATCCACGTCTTCGGTGAGTGAGCCATCTACTTCATCCACGGCCCGAATACGCACGTCGATATCGGGGTAGCTATCACGAAACCGGCTTAAGCGCGGTACAAACCAAAGAATAGCGAAGCTCGGCGGCAACGAAATAGTTAATTGGCCCCGCGATGTGGCGTTTTTTAAGCGCTCGGTGGCCTGCAGGATATGGTCAAATATTTCTTTTAATTCAAGGTAGTAGGTTTGCCCTTCGGCGGTCAACAACAAGGCGCGATTGCGGCGCAAAAACAATTTTACCCCCAAGAAGTCTTCGAGTGCTTTCACCTGATGGCTGACCGCCGCCTGAGTGACAAACAACTCATCGGCGGCGCGCGTAAAACTCAGGTTACGGGCCGCTGCTTCAAACGCTTTTAACGCATTTAATGGGGGTAATTTTCGCATCGTGCCTTGTTGCTTTCCTCATCAATAAGTCACTCAATTACAGCCGCACGCCGCCATCGATCTCCACCACACGCCCGCTGAAAAAGTCATTTTCAATGATGTAACGCGCACTGTGAGCAATTTCTTCAGGCTGGCCCCAGCGCCGCAATGGCACCATCGACAACGCCCGCTCAATAGCTTCTGGCTTCATGGTAGCGGTCATAGGAGTCTCAATAAAGCCGGGCGCAATGGCACCACAACGAATACCAAAACGCCCCAATTCGCGCGCCCATGTTACCGTCATAGCAACTACACCGGCTTTGGTTGCCGCATAGTTAGTCTGACCCATATTGCCGGCCCGAGCAACTGAGGAAATGTTAATAATCACCCCGCCCTTACCCGCTTTCGCCATATGTGCCGCAGCTTCACGGCCACACAAGAAACTCCCAGTCAGATTCACATCAAGCACCGACTGAAACTGCTGTAATGGCATTTTTTGGGTGATTTCGCCGTCTTTCATCTTGATCAGCAGGCCATCACGCAAAATACCGGCGTTATTGATCAACACATCAATACTACCAAAGGCTTGGTTAATATCAGCAAACACCTGCTCCACGGCAGCTTCATCGGTGACATTGACCAGGTAGCCACGCACCTGTTTGGCGCCCTGCGCTAAACACTGCTGCTCGGCCGCCGCTAAGGTTTCGGCATTCATATCAATCAGTGCCAGCTTCGCACCGTCAGCGGCAAAATGACTGGCCATGGCCAGGCCGAGGCCTTGCGCACCACCGGTGATGACAATCGTACTATTGGCTATTTGCATGCTTTATTCCATTACTTAGTTTGTGGTTTCAAGTAATTAAAAATACTCGAAAAATCTTCTTTACCATGGCCCAATTGTGACCACGCGCGATAGAGGTTGTGGGTTAACGCACCCATCGGGGTACTGGCCCCGCTAGCAACCGCAGCGCGCTGTGCTAAGCCGAGGTCTTTGCTCATCAAATCAACCATAAAGCCACCGCTATAACCACGGCTAGCTGGGCTATTATCCATCACCCCAGGGCATGGATTATATACTTCTAAAGTCCAGTTACGGCCTGAACTTTGTAGCATGATCTGTGATAGCACCTGCGGATCTAAACCATGCGCAACGCCTAACTGTAGAGCTTCTGAAGTGCCTACCATCAAGACCGACAGCAGCATGTTGTTGCACATTTTGGCGACTTGCCCCGCGCCACTGTCGCCAGCGCGGAAAATATTCTTGCCCATTTGCTGCAGTAATGGCCGCGCGCGTTCTACATCGGCTTCGTTGCCGCCGCACATAAATGACAACGTGCCGGCTTGCGCACCGGCCACCCCACCAGATACCGGCGCGTCAATAAAGGCAATACCGTGAGCGTTTAGTTCGCTCGCTACCTTACGTGCCATTTCGGCACTAATAGTGCTGCAATCAATGGCTAAACAGTCTTTGTTAACAACCTGATACAGGCCTTGCTCACCCAGATACACGCCGTGCACATGGGCATCAGCGGGTAGCATGGTGATGACAAATTCGGCACCTTTGGCCGCTGCGGTGGCTGATTCTGCCGCCTCACAACCGACTTGCTGCGCTGCTTCGAGCGCGGCTGGTACGAGGTCGAACACCCGTACCTGATGGCCAGCTTTGGCTAAGTTGGCGGCCATTGGCCCACCCATATTTCCTAATCCAATAAATCCAATCGTTGCCATGATAGTCTCCACGAACAATTTCGGCTGTTATAGGTCGCGCAATGGGTGCTGCCCGAACGGCCATGGTGAGATAAAGAAATCATCGACCTCTTCTTCGTCAATGTCGGCGACCGCAGCGTGTTGCCACCGCGGCTGTTTATCTTTATCAATCAATAACGCCCGAATGCCTTCAACAAAATCACCACGCGTAGCGCACGCCACCGACAGCGTTAACTCTAGCCGGAAACAATCGGCAAGGCTTAAATCAGCACCATGCTGGAGTTGATTCCAGACAATATGTGCAGTCATAGGGCAGCCCTGACGCAGCGTTTGTGCCGCGCGCTGAAGCCATTTGTCATCGCTACTATCGCTACTAATACGCTCTACCACATCCACCAGTGACTGGCCCGAGGTTAACTGCTGAATATGCGCGAGGTGCTGCTGCACTGGGCTAGCCGGCTGTAATGATTGATCGGCTTGAGAAATTTGCGCCAAGTAGTTGCTGACTAGCTGGCGATCAGCATCGGCATGTTGCTGCCATTCCAATTGCTGTAAACCCGCCAATAATTCAGCTTTGCGCTGACTGCTGGCAAAATGATCCGCTAAGCCTAAAAACAAGGCATCGGTGGCGTTCATGTGCGCGCCGGTGAGGCCCAAATAGAGCCCACAGCCGCTCGGCATCTTGCTAAGAAAATGCGTGGCGCCAACATCGGGGTACAAGCCGATAGTCACTTCTGGCATCGCCATTAGGGTGCGTTCGGTGACGATGCGGTGGCTACCACCGTTCATTAGCCCCATGCCGCCACCCATGACAATGCCATGGCCCCACACCACGAACGGTTTAGGGAAACGGTGAATGGTGTAATCAAGCCGATATTCTTGGCTAAAAAAGTCCGCTACTTCATCTACCAAAGTGCCTGGCTTCGCTACCATGGCTTGGTACATGGCAACAATATCACCACCGGCACAAAAGGCTTTTTCGCCGGCACCCTCTAACCACACGGCAACAATACTCTCGTCACTGGCCCAGGCATCAAGTTGCGGTTGTAACAACTGGATCATGTCCAAGCTCAGTGCGTTGAGCGATTTTTCTGAATTGAGCCGCGCCACGCCAATGCGTTGGCCTTGAGCCGTGGTTAAGTGTTCAAATTCGACAACAGCGGTCATGCCTCAACTCCTGTGCAAGGGCTTATAAGATGTCACGGTCCATATCGGCCAATAACCGTCGACCAATGATAACTCGCATGATTTCGTTGGTGCCTTCGAGAATCTGGTGCACCCGCACATCACGCACATGGCGTTCTAATGGATACTCTTTGATGTAGCCGTAACCACCGTGAATTTGTAGCGCTTCATTACACACGGTAAAACCAACGTCGGTGGCAAAGCGTTTCGCCATGGCACAATAAGTGGTCTTATCGGCATCGTCGTTATCGACTTTAAACGCCGCTAAACGCACCATTTGCCGCGCGGCCACTAATTCGGTGGCCATATCAGCTAGCTTAAATTCCAACGCTTGAAATTGCGCTAACGGCTTACCAAATTGCTGGCGTTCGCGCATGTAGTCGCGGGCGGTATTGAGTGCCGCTTGGGCGGTACCCACTGAGCACACGGCAATATTGATACGACCGCCATCAAGGCCCATCATGGCAAATTTAAAGCCTTCGCCTTCTTCACCGAGCAGGTTGGCCGCAGGAATACGCACATCTTCAAAGGTCACCAGCCGAGTTGGCTGGGCGTTCCAGCCCATCTTGGCTTCTTTCTTACCATAATGAATACCCGCCGCATCTGCAGGTACCACAAAAGCTGAGATACCGCGTGGGCCAGGCCCACCAGTACGCGCCATCACCACCAATACATCGGTGCTACCGGCGCCGGAGATAAACATTTTTGAGCCGTTTAACACATACTCATCGCCTTCGCGACGCGCACTGGTGCGCAAACTGGCGGCGTCAGAACCAGCCCCGGGCTCGGTCAAGCAGTATGAACCCAGCTTAGTACCCATCACTAATTCTGGAACCCACTGCTCCACCACTTCAGGCTTGGCAAACGCACCAATCATCCAGCTCACCATGTTATGAATGGTCATCATGGCCGTGGTGGCAGTACAGCCCATCGCCAATTGCTCAAAAATCAACGCGGCATCCAGTCGGCTCATACCAAAGCCGCCAGCATCTTCTGGGGTGTACATGCCCATAAAGCCGAGTTCACCGGCCTTACGAAACACCTCAATGGGGAAATGAGCCGTTTCATCCCACTCTGCGGCAAACGGGGCTAGCTCTTTCTCCGCGAAGGCCTTGGCGGTATCGACAAAAGCCTGTTGGTCATCGGTCAGATTAAAGTTCATGCTGCTTTACCTTTTCGCTGCGCAATTATTTCAAATGAATGGTCATATTCGGGCCGCTGGCATCGGCAATATCGCTCTCAAACCAACGCGCCGTAACGGTTTTGGTTTCGCTGTAGAAACGCACGGCTTGCTTACCATAAGCATGCAGATCGCCCATGAACGAGCCTTTCCAACCAGTAAATGAGAAAAACGGCAATGGTACCGGAATTGGAATATTGATACCCACTTGACCAACTTCAACTTCGTGCTGATATTTACGCGCCGCGGCACCGCTGGCGGTAAAGATCGAGGTGCCGTTACCGTACGGGTTAGCATTGACTAATTGTAAGGCGTCTTCCAGCGTGTCGACTTCAGTGGCACACAACACTGGGCCGAAGATCTCGTTTTTGTAAATTTCCATGTCTGTGGTCACGCCGCTGAACATGGTTGGACCCACCCAGTTACCGTTCGGGTAGCCATCTACCGTGCAGTTACGGCCATCGACCAATAAGTTGGCACCTTCATTGACACCTTGGGTGATGAAATTTTCAATACGTTGCTTGGCCTGTGGGCTGATCACCGGACCATAAGCTGCATTCTTGTCATTCCATACGCCTGGCTTCACTTTAGCTAAGGCCTCAGCAATTTCTGGGATCCACTCTTTTGATTTACCCACAAATACCGCCACTGAAATAGCCATACAGCGCTGACCAGCCGCACCTACAGAAGCTCCGACCATGTTGCTGATCACTTGGCTCTTATTAGCATCTGGCATGATCACGCAATGGTTCTTAGCGCCAGCAAAGGCTTGTACACGCTTCATATTCTCGGTACCACGGCGGTAGATATATTGACCCACAGCCACTGAACCAACGAACGAGATAGCTTTGATATCTGGGTTATCCAGAATGAAATCTACTTGGTCTTTGCCACCATGAATCACCTGTACCACGCCTTTTGGCGCGCCGGCTTGTTCGAATAACTCCACTAACCGTGTTGGGGTCAATGGGTCTTGTTCAGATGGCTTCAAAATAAAGGTGTTACCGCAGGCAATAGCAAGTGGGAACATCCATAATGGAATCATGGCTGGGAAGTTAAACGGGGTGATACCGGCACACACACCCAGTGGCTGAATGTAGCTATAGCTATCAATACCACGGGCGACGTTTTCAACGGTTTCGCCCATTAACAACGAAGGTACGTTAGCGGCGTGTTCAACCACTTCAATACCGCGCCACACATCACCTTTCGCATCGTCAAAGGTTTTACCGGTTTCACTGGCTAAAATTTCAGCAATTTCGTCATGATGCTCTTTCAACAAGGCTTGATAGCGCATCATCACCCGCGCCCGCTCGGGCACAGCCACTTCTTTCCAGGTTAAAAAGGCTTGCTTGGCGCTTTCAACCGCAGCCAGCATTTCTTCCTGAGTAGCCACTGGGGCTTGAGCTATCACTTCGTTGGTGGCCGGATTGGTCACGTCAATCCAACGATCAGTTTTCGATTGCACCCACTCGCCGCCAATAAATAATGGAACCTTCTTCATAACCACCTCTTCGTGTTCGTTCATTCGGTTGATGGCTGACAGCATTTGCCGCCATGCCTAGACAATTAGCCACATTAGAGCATGTATTGAGTCGCTTTAACATTGACGATTTTGCCCCTATAATGGACAAAATTGCGCTACCAACAGGTATCCAAACCCAGCATGAGCCAACCATCTAATTGGCCACTACCAGCGGGCAGTTCACGCATTGTGCTGCCGTTGGCGTTGCTACAGCAACTCGCTGAGCACCCGCTCAGTCGTCATTTATATCCGTTGTCCTATGGTCACTACAGCAATGCTGCTGGGCATTCGGTGCAACGCCACGAACACACCGATAGTTTGCTGATCTTTTGTCACCAAGGCCATGGCGATTACCGCACCGCCCATGCCAAAGGCCGTATTCAGGCCGGTCAACTACTGTTATTACCGGCTGGCACCAGTCACCACTATCAAGCCAGTAACGAGCACCCCTGGAGTATTTATTGGGTGCATTTTGCCGGCGCCGCGGTCGCAGCAATTATGCCGTTATTGGGCTTAAGCAACGCCCAACCAGTGCTCAATTTAACTGGCCGCAAACAACTGCTGCCGTTAGTGACTGATTTGCTTAATCTGCAACATCAGCCGGACCATTTAACCAACGCACTGCTCGCCGCCAGTATGCTGCAACGATTGCTGTTAGAGCTGCCGCGCTTGACCATTCAAGACACTGCCAAAGACTTTGACTTTGCCCGCTTAGAACGCTTCATTCACGACAATAGCCACCGTGACTTGAGCCTGCCTGAACTGGCAGCCGTAGCCGGCTTATCGCCCTATCATTTCAGTAAACGCTTTAAAGCCAGTTGTGGCACCAGCCCTATGCGTTACGTGAATCAATTTAAAGTACGCCAAGCCTGTCAATTACTGGATAATAGTACCGACAGTATTCGTCAGATTGCGCTCAGTTTAGGCTTTGACGACCCTTATTACTTTTCCCGACTGTTCAAGAAAACCATGGGCATGTCACCGCAACATTACCGCGCCAGCCAACAATCGTTGCTGGCTAATCGCTAGGATAAAGCCATGGCATTGCTTTGGTTCGTTACCGCACTTTGGGCCGCTAGCTTCTCGTTAATTGGCGAGTTTCTTGCTGGCCGTGTCGACGGTTATATTGCGGTATTTATCCGCATGATCTTAGCCTTGGCGGTACTCGCACCCTTTTTACGCCTCAGCCAATTTAGTTGGCGGCAACAACTGCAACTGGCCGCTATTGGCGCACTGCAAATTGGCGTAATGTACTTGTTCTTGTACCACGCCTTTCTGTATCTGAGCGTGGCCGAAGTGTTGCTATTTACTATCTTTACCCCACTCTACGTCACCCTGGTGGACGAGCTTTTGAGCGGTCGCCGCCATCTGCCTGGGCGCTGGTGGTTTGCCGCAGCACTGGCGGTGGTTGGCGCGGCGGTGATCCGCTACGATCACCTTAGTGAACAATTTTGGTTTGGCCTGTTACTGATTCAAGCCGCCAACCTGTGCTTTGCCGCCGGGCAAGTGCTGTATAAACGCTTGCCATTAGGTAACGAACGCCAGCAACTGCAAATCTTTGCCCTATTCTTTGCCGGCGCCAGTGTGGTTAGCGCCTTGGCAATGGTCGCGTTTGCTGATTTTAATAAGCTGCCGAGCAGTAACCTGCAATGGTTTATTTTAGTTTGGCTTGGTGTCGGCGCGTCGGGGCTGGGCTATTTACTTTGGAACCTCGCCAGTAAACGCGTCAATACCGCACAATTAGCCATTATGAACAACATGCTGATACCGGCTGGCTTGCTGGTCAATTTCAGTTTTTGGGGTCAGCAGGTTGACTGGTGGCGGTTGGCGATTGGCAGCGCGATATTGCTGCTATCAATCGCCATTGCCAGTCGTCGTTAAAGCAGTTCTACTGCTAGCGCTACGGCTTCACCGCCGCCGATACACAACGACGTGATACCGCGCTTTTTGCCTTGTTGCTGCAACGCATACAACAAGGTCACTAGCAACCGCGCGCCGCTAGCACCAATTGGGTGACCCAGCGCACAGGCGCCACCATGCACGTTGACCTTACTGTGCTCTAACTGCAGCTGTTGCATGGCTAACATGGTGACCATGGCAAAGGCTTCGTTGATTTCCCACAGATCCACCTGATCGATGCTCCAATCCAGCTGGGCTAACAACTTGTTCATGGCCCCAATTGGCGCCACGGTAAATTCTGCCGGCGCTTGTGAATGGGTGGCATGGCCAACAATGCGCGCCAATGGAGTTAAGCCCTGCGCCAGCGCATCGCTCTCACGCATTAAGACCAGCGCCGCGGCGCCATCAGAAATAGAGCTTGAGTTGGCGGCGGTGATGGTGCCGTCTTTGGCAAACGCTGGGCGCAAGCCGGGGATTTTTTCCGGCATCGCTTTGCCCGGTTGTTCATCCTCACGAACGACCACTTCACCCTTGCGGGTGCTGATGGTAAGCGGGGTAATTTCGGCCTCGAATTTGCCCGCAGCGATAGCTGCTTTAGCTCGGCTCAATGACGCCAGTGCAAAATCATCCATGGCTTCGCGGCCCAGCCCATACTCATCGGCGGTAGCCTGCGCGTAACAGCCCATGGCTTTACCTTCATAGGCGTCTTCCAGACCGTCGAGCATCATGTGGTCCAGCACTTGGCCATGCCCCATGCGCATGCCCGTGCGGCTTTGTGGTAACAGATAAGGCGCATTGGACATACTTTCCATACCACCAGCGACCACCACCTTGGCACTGCCAGAACGCAACAAATCAAAGCCTAACATCACCGCCTTGAGGCCCGAGCCACAGACCTTGTTAATGGTGGTGGCGCCGGCGCTGCGCGGCAGCCCAGCATGCAAGGTTGCCTGGCGGGCCGGCGCTTGACCTAAACCGGCCGGTAATACATTGCCCATAATCACTTCAGAAACTGCACTACCATCAATTCCGCTCTGCGCTAGCGCCGCTTGAATGGCCGCAGCACCTAACTGAGGTGCCGATAAAGGCGCTAAACTGCCCTGAAAACCACCCATTGGGGTGCGTTTAGCGGCAACAATCACCACTGCATCAAATGAACTCACAAAACCTCCAAAAATAGTTCAACCTGTGGGGCTAGCGTTCTAACCTTTACGTTAACGTCAACTTGCATTAAGCTTAACGCCCTCACAAGTCACAATGCAAGCACAAATGAACAAGCAAACAACCTACAGCATCGGCGATCTGGCGCGGGAATTTGACATTACCACCCGCAGCATTCGCTTCTATGAAGACCAAGGCCTGCTAGCACCCGCGCGGCAGGGACAAACACGGCTCTACACCAATAAAGATCGAGTGCGGCTGAAACTCATCTTGCGTGGTAAGCGGTTGGGCTTTTCTTTAGCTGAAACGAAACGGTTGTTTGATCTTTACGACCTCGAAAATAGTAGTGCTCGTCAGCTTTACACGGTCTTGGAGTTGATTGCCGATAAACGCTTATCGTTACAACAACAACTTGAAGATATTAAGGTTTTATTGGTTGAACTGGGTAATCTCGAAGAACGCTGTCGCGACGAATTGGCAGAGATCGAGGCCAGCAAAAACCGCAGCAGCGCAGCAAGCAGTCAATCACCATCTAGTGTGCAGGAGTAGTTATGATTCAGCAGTTCAGTTCGCTCAACTTTGGCCTGGGTGAAACCGCAGAAATGATCCGTGACAGTGTCAACGCCTTCGCGCGTGAAGAAATTGCCCCACGCGCAGCCGAGATTGATCACAACAATGAATTTCCGGCCGACTTATGGCGCAAAATGGGCGAATTAGGCCTGCTGGGTATGACCGTGCCAGAACAATACGGTGGCTCTGGTTTAGGTTATCTTGAACACGTTGTGGCGATGGAAGAAATCAGCCGCGCCTCAGCCAGTGTGGGCTTGAGTTATGGTGCGCACTCCAACCTTTGTGTTAACCAAATTGCTCGCAATGGCAACGAACAGCAAAAACAAAAATACCTGCCGAAATTATGCTCTGGCGAACACGTTGGCGCATTAGCCATGAGCGAGCCCAATGCCGGTTCCGACGTGGTCAGTATGAAGCTGAGAGCGGAAAAGAAAGGCGACGTATACGTATTAAACGGCAATAAAATGTGGATCACCAATGGTCCGGATGCTGACGTACTGGTGGTTTATGCCAAAACCAGTCCAGCGAAAAATTCGCGTGGCATTACTGCATTTATTATTGAGAAAGATTTTGCTGGTTTTAGCACCGCGCAGAAGCTCGATAAACTCGGCATGCGTGGCTCGAATACCTGTGAACTGGTGTTCCGTGACTGTGAAGTACCGGCTGCAAACATCTTGGGTGAACTCGATAACGGCGTAGAAGTGCTGATGAGCGGTCTCGACTATGAGCGCGCAGTATTGGCTGCAGGCCCATTGGGCATCATGCAAGCCTGTCTCGATGTGTGCGTGCCCTATGCCCATGACCGCAAGCAGTTTGGTAAAGCCATTGGCGAGTTCCAGCTGGTGCAAGGTAAATTAGCCGACATGTACACCCGTACCAATGCCGCTCGCGCTTATGTGTACGCAGTTGCGCAATCCTGTGATCGTGGCGAAACCACGCGCAAAGATGCCGCCGGTGCTATTTTGTATGCCGCGGAATTAGCCACGCAACTTGCACTCGATGCCATTCAGTTACTCGGTGGTAATGGTTATATTAACGAGTACCCTACTGGGCGCTTACTGCGTGATGCTAAATTATACGAAATCGGTGCCGGCACCTCAGAAATACGCCGCATGCTGATTGGTCGTGAACTGTTCAACGAATCCGTCTAAACAGGAGCCTGATCGTGACGCTAATTACCAGCACCATCAATGCCAAGGACCCAACCTTTCAGGCCAATCATGAGGCCATGCAGAAGGTTGTGGATGATCTCTACGCCAAGGTTGCGCAGATCAAACAAGGCGGTGGCGCCAAATATCAAGAGCGCCACTTAGCACGGGGCAAATTATTACCGCGGCAACGCATTGAGAAGCTGCTCGACCCGGGTTCAGCCTTTCTTGAAGTCGGCCAATTTGCCGCCTGGGACTGCTACGACGATTACGTGCCGGCTGCGGGCGTGGTTGCAGGTATCGGCACCGTGGAAGGCGTGCAGTGCATGATTGTCGCCAACGATGCCACGGTCAAAGGCGGTACCTACTACCCACTGACGGTGAAAAAGCATTTGCGCGCGCAAGAAATTGCCGAGCGCTGCCAGCTGCCGTGCATTTATTTGGTCGATTCAGGCGGTGCCAACTTACCGCAACAAGATGAAGTATTCCCTGATCGTGACCATTTTGGTCGGATCTTTTTTAACCAAGCCAACATGTCGGCCAAAGGTATTCCACAAATTGCCGTGGTCATGGGCTTGTGTACTGCAGGTGGTGCCTATGTGCCGGCCATGGCCGATGAAAGCATCATTGTCAAAGAGCAAGGCACTATTTTCTTGGCCGGCCCGCCACTGGTCAAAGCCGCTACCGGTGAAGAAGTATCCGCCGAAGAATTAGGTGGCGCCGACGTGCACACCAAAATCTCGGGCGTGGCTGACCATTACGCGCTCAACGATGATCATGCCCTAGCCCTGGCCCGCCGTGCGGTATCGCGGTTGAACTATCAACCTGCCCTGCCACTCACGCCAACAGCAGTGAAACCACCACGCTACCCCGCCAGTGAGCTGTATGGCATTGTCGGCACCGACTTACGTAAGCCCTACGACGTGCGTGAAGTGATTGCCCGTATTGTTGATGACTCCGACCTGGATGAATTCAAACAAAACTATGGCGCTACTCTGGTAACTGGTTTTGCTCGCATTCACGGCTACCCAGTTGGTATTGTTGCCAACAATGGCATTTTGTTTTCTGAATCGGCACAAAAAGGCGCGCACTTTATTGAGCTGTGCGCCCAACGCAAGATCCCGTTAGTCTTCTTGCAAAACATCACCGGCTTTATGGTGGGCAAAAAATATGAAGCAGAAGGTATTGCTAAGCATGGCGCCAAAATGGTGACCGCCGTAAGTTGTGCGCAAGTGCCGAAATTTACCGTATTGATTGGCGGTAGCTATGGTGCTGGTAACTACGGCATGTGTGGTCGTGCTTACGATCCAACCCTGATGTTTATGTGGCCTAATGCGCGCATTTCTGTGATGGGCGGCGAACAGGCCGCTGGCGTCATGGCGCAAGTCAGTAAAGATAATCTGGCCCGCCAAGGGCAAAGCATGAGCGCCGAGCAAGAACGCGCGCTGAAGCAGCCGATTGTTGATCAGTATGAGCAACAAGGGCACCCCTACTACGCCTCGGCGCGGCTCTGGGATGATGGCATTATCGACCCAGCCCAAACCCGTGCCGTGCTCGGCTTGAGCTTGGCTGCCGCCAACAATGCACCGATTGCTGATACACGCTTTGGCGTGTTCCGCATGTAAGGGGTCAGCCATGTCATATGCTTACATCGACTTACAGATTGACGCCAACGTAGCGCGGTTAACCCTAAATCGGCCAGAACTGCATAATGCCTTTGATGATCGCATGATCGCGGAGCTGCTCGATGCGCTGGCGGTGGTGGCTAACGATAACAGCGTACGTTTGCTGGTATTAGCGAGTAACGGCAAAAACTTCTCAGCTGGAGCAGACTTGAGTTGGATGCGCTCCATGGCAACTAAAAACTTCGCTGAAAATTGCGCCGATGCCGAGCAGTTATCACTGCTGATGCAACGCCTTGATGAGTTACCCCAACCCACAGTGGCACTGGTACGCGGCGCCGCCTTTGGTGGTGCGGTCGGGTTAATCGCGTGCTGCGATATCGCCCTGGCTGACAGTAGCGCCAGCTTTTGCCTCAGTGAAGTCAAAATCGGTTTAATTCCAGCGGTGATCAGCCCCTATGTGATGCGCGCTATGGGTCATCGTCAGGCACGCCGATACATGCTGAGCGCCGAACGCTTTAGTGCAGAAACTGCGCAAGCCTTCGGTTTGATCCACGAGCTCAGCGCTGATCTCGAACAGCGCTTACAGCAGCTACAACAACAGCTGCTCAGTAACAGCCCAGCGGCCGTACGCGCTGCCAAACGCTTGGCCCTGGCCATTGATCAACAACCGCTCAATGCCGCTACGCGCAGCCATACCATTACCGAAATTGCGCAAATCCGCGTGTCTGCGGAAGGCCAAGAAGGTTTAACGGCGTTCCTAGAAAAACGAACGCCTGCTTGGATAAAAGGATAACCCATGTTGCAAAAATTGCTGATCGCCAACCGTGGCGAAATTGCTTGTCGAATTATGCGTACTGCACGGCAAATGGGAATTCGCACCGTGGCGGTTTATTCCGCCGCCGATGCCAACGCGCAGCACGTCAAATTAGCCGATGAGAGTGTCTATATTGGCCCGGCACCAAGCAGCGAGAGCTATTTGGTGATTGATAAAATTATTGCCGCGGCACAAGCCACCGGCGCCGATGCCATTCACCCCGGCTACGGCTTTTTATCCGAAAATGAACGCTTTGCTGAAGCCTGTGCCAAGCATGGTCTGATTTTTGTTGGGCCACCTATTCCCGCCATTGCCGCCATGGGCTCAAAAAGCGCCGCCAAAGCCATTATGAGTGACGCCGAGGTACCGTTAGTTCCTGGCTATCATGGCGATGACCAAGACCTCGACACCCTGCGTGCTGAGGCTGAAAAAATCGGCTTCCCAGTGTTGCTCAAAGCGGCATACGGCGGTGGCGGTAAAGGTATGCGGGTAGTCAACCACAGCGGCGAATTTACTGAGGCGCTTCAATCAGCGAAGCGCGAAGCTCAAGCCGCCTTTAGCAACGATAAAATGCTGCTGGAGAAATATCTCGGCAACCCGCGCCATGTCGAAATCCAAGTCTTCTGTGACCAACATGGCAATGCCGTCTATTTGTCCGAACGTGATTGCTCGGTGCAACGTCGCCATCAAAAAGTCATCGAAGAAGCGCCAGCGCCATCTATCAGCGAGTTCACCCGCAAAGCTATGGGTGAGGCAGCAGTGCGTGCTGCCCAAGCGATCAACTATGAAGGTGCCGGTACGGTTGAGTTTCTGCTCGATACCAACAGTAAATTTTACTTCATGGAAATGAATACCCGCTTACAAGTAGAGCACCCGGTCACTGAATTGATTACTGGGCAAGATTTAGTGCAGTGGCAGTTATTAGTCGCCAGTGGTGAACCCCTGCCGTTGGCTCAAGAACAGATTCAGCTCAATGGCCACGCTTTTGAAGCGCGCATTTATGCCGAAGATCCAGCGCATGAGTTTCTGCCCAGCACCGGCCCACTAACCGTATTGCGAACGCCGGAATTGTCGGCTCATGTGCGCATTGATAGCGGCGTTATTGAGGGCGATGAAGTCAGTGCCTATTACGACCCCATGATCGCTAAATTAATTGTTTGGGGCAGCAATCGTACCGGGGCCCTACGCCGCTTAGTTACCGCGCTTAATGATTTCCGTGTTGCAGGTGTGCGAACCAACGTTGATTTTCTTCGCAGCATTGCCAACCATCCGCAATTTCAGCGGGCCGAACTGAGTACCCGCTTTATTGAACGCCATGAGCAGGATCTGTTCGCTGACACCAGCGCCCTCGAAGACGATTACGCCACCATGGCCGCCTTAGCTGAATTAGTCCAGAGTCAGCAGAGTCAGCAAGCGTGGTTTGCTAACCCTGGGCTGCAGCTTAATCAACCGGCGCAATTTACCCTGACCCTACAACACGATGGGCAGCCTTACAGCGTGACTTTAACGGCCCATGGTGATGGTTGGCAGCGCTTACCCGATCAACGCGTGTGGCGCGCTAGCTGGCAACATGATCGCTTCCGCATCCACTGCAATGAGCGCAGCTTTTTTGCTCACGTGCTGGCTGCTGCGGGCGATATCACGGTGATGACTGAAGTGGCTAGTATTCGTCTACAACGCTACGATGTGTTGCTGGAGCTACAACATGAGCAAGCCACTGGTGGTATGGTCGCACCGATGAATGGCACTGTGGTTGCGGTGCTGGTTGCTAACGGTGATGAGGTCGCTGAAGGTCAACCGCTGTTGGTGATGGAAGCGATGAAAATGGAATACACCATTCGCGCCAGTCATGCCGGCACGGTAGAGCAAATCTTCTATGAAAGCGGCGAGTTAGTCAGCGACGGTGCTGAATTAGTCCGGCTCAGTGCAAGCGCGTAAGGAACAGTCACCATGGCATTACCCGCACAGGTTAAAATTGTCGAAGTTGGCCCGCGTGACGGTCTGCAAAATGAAGTTGCAGTGCCTACTGCGGCCAAAATCGCTCTAGTCGAAGCCCTCGCTGCGGCCGGCTTAAGCTATATCGAAACCGGTGCCTTTGTGAGTCCCAAATGGGTACCGCAAATGGCCGATAGTGATGCCGTATTTGCCGGTATAAACCGTCAGTCTGGCGTTACCTATGCGGCTTTAGCGCCGAATTTGAAAGGTTTTGACGCCGCTGTAGCCGCTGGTGCTGATGAAGTAGCGATCTTTGCCGCGGCGTCTGAAGCATTTAGTCAAAAAAACATTAATTGCAGTATTGCCGAGAGCTTTGCGCGCTTTGCGCCGGTGATCGAGGCCGCGCGTGCGCGCAACATGCGTATTCGCGGTTATGTCAGCTGCGTCTTAGGCTGTCCCTATCAAGGTGATGTGGCGATCAGCCAAGTGGCTGAAGTTGCCGCACACCTTGCCGCTATGGGCTGTTATGAGATATCCCTCGGCGACACTATTGGCGTAGGTACGCCGTTGCAAGCGCAACGTATGCTGGCGGCGGTCGCCGAGCAAGTCCCCATGCAGCAACTGGCGCTGCATTTTCATAATACCTATGGCCAAGCATTAGCCAACATAGCCGCCTGCTTACCCATGGGGGTCAGCACCATTGATAGCGCCGTAGCTGGCCTAGGTGGTTGCCCGTATGCCAAAGGCGCAAGCGGTAACGTGGCCACAGAAGATGTACTGTACCTGTTGCACGGTATGGGTATCGCGACTGGGGTCGATTTAAGCGCCGTGGTGAACGCCGGTGCCGCAATTTGTAACTACCTTGAGCACGGCCCACGCTCAAATGTGGCCCTTGCTGAATTAGCCAAACGGAATCCATAACAATGACCATGAGACCACTCTGGCAACCAACCGCAGCACAGATTCTACGCACCCGCATGCATGACTTTATGCGCTTCGTGAATCAGCGTGAACAGAAGCAATTAAATGACTATCATCAGCTACATGCTTGGTCTATTGCCCACAGTGACCGGTTTTGGTTGAGCATTTGGGACTATTTTGCCGTGCTTGGTCAACGCGGTGAGCGCATTGTCGACAACCCCGAGCAACTCCCCGGCGCGCAATGGTTTGCTGATAGTCACCTCAACTTTGCCGAGAATTTACTGCGTTATCGTGATGACCGCTTAGCATTGATCTTTCGCGGCGAAGACGGTAGCCGCCAGCAACTCACCTACGCTGAACTCTATACCGAAGTAGCCGCCTGCGCACAGGCCATGCGCAATCATGGTGTAAGCGCCGGTGACCGCGTCGCCGCCATGTTGCCAAACTGTATCGAAACCATCATTGCTATGCTGGCCGCCAGCAGTCTTGGCGCTATTTGGTCTTCGTGCTCACCCGACTTCGGCGTACAAGGGGTGCTCGATCGCTTTGGACAAATTGAACCCAAACTATTTATCACCGTTGAAGGCTATTTCTACAACGGTAAAGTGCTTGATATCAGCGAAAAAGTGAATGCCATTCAAGCCCAGTTACCGAGCCTAAGTGCCACCGTATTAGTGCGTTTTAGCCGTCGTGACCACAGTGTCCAAAACGCCGTGGAATGGGAGCGCTTTCTTGATCGTAGCTGCAGCTCAGTCGACTTTGCCCAACTGCCATTCAATAGCCCGCTTTATATCATGTTCAGCTCTGGCACCACGGGCGTACCCAAATGTATTGTCCATGGCGCCGGTGGTACGCTGTTGCAGCATCTCAAAGAACACGCACTACACACCGATATCGACCGCGATGATGTGCTGTTCTATTTCACCACCTGCGGTTGGATGATGTGGAACTGGCTGGTGTCCGGACTCGCGCAAGGCGCTACCTTAGTATTATTTGATGGCTCGCCGTTTGCCCCATCAGCAGAAATCCTCTGGGATATTGCCGAACAAGAGCGAATTAGCGTATTCGGTACCAGCGCCAAGTATTTATCCGCGCTTGAAAAAACCGCTGTGAAACCACTTACGAGTCATAATTTAAGCTGTTTACGCAGCATTCTTACCACCGGCTCGGTGCTTGCTCCCGAGAGCTTTGACTTTGTTTATCGTGATATCAAAGCCGATATTTGCTTATCCTCGATCTCGGGCGGTACCGACATTATTTCCTGCTTTGCGCTCGGCAACCCCACCCTGCCGGTGTATCGCGGCCAATTACAATGCCGAGGCCTTGGCCTCAACGTACAAGTGTACAATGATGAGGGGCAGGCAGTTAACGACGAAAAAGGCGAACTGGTCTGTACCAACAGTTTCCCATGTATGCCGCTCGGCTTTTGGAACGATAGTGACGGCAGCCGCTATTTTAACGCCTACTTCGCCCGCTTCGATAATACCTGGGCGCATGGCGATTACGCTGAAATCACCGCCGAACAGGGGGTCATCATTTATGGTCGCTCCGATGCGGTATTGAACCCCGGTGGCGTTCGTATCGGCACCGCTGAAATTTACCGTCAGGTAGAAAAACTCGACGTGGTGCTGGAAAGTATTGCCGTAGGTCAGCAATGGCAGGATGATGAACGGGTAATTTTATTTGTGCGACTGCGCGATGGCGTGAACTTAGACGAGGCTCTGCAACAACAAATTCGCCAGGTTATTCGCAGCAATACCACACCACGCCATGTACCGGCGGTGATTGCACAAGTCAGCGATATTCCGCGTACCATTAGCGGCAAAATTGTCGAGCTGGCGGTACGTCAGGTCATACATGGCGAAGCTGTAAAAAATACCGAAGCGCTGGCTAACCCAGCCGCACTCGAACTATTCCGCAACCGGCCCGAATTGGCACAATAAGGTAGCGGTCTATGATATCTCAGGATCAGGAGAAGCCAATGCAACGTGAAAGTATGGAATTTGATGTCGTTATCGTTGGTGCCGGCCCCGCTGGCCTTGCTAGTGCCTGCCGATTAGCGCAATTGGCCCAGCAGCAACAACAAGAACTTACCATCTGCGTGGTCGAAAAAGGCTCCGAAGTAGGTGCTCATATTCTTTCCGGTGCGGTGTTTGAAACCCGAGCACTCAGCGAACTGTTCCCTGATTGGCAAGAACGTGGCGCACCATTGTCCACAGCAGTCACCGACGACCATATTTACTATTTCAATAGTGCCGAAAAAGCCACCAAATTGCCGAACTTTATGGTGCCGAAAACCTTCCATAACCACGGTAATTATATTACCAGCATGGGCAATTTGTGCCGCTGGTTAGCCGAGCAAGCCGAGGCATTAGGCGTAGAAATTTTCCCCGGCTTCCCAGCCGCTGATGTGATCATCGAAGACGGCCAAGTGCGCGGTATCATTACCGGCGATATGGGCTTAGATCGCGACGGTAAGCCCAAGGATAGTTTTGAACCTGGTATGGAATTACGTGGCAAATACACCATTTTTGCTGAAGGCTGCCGTGGTCACCTTGGCAAGCGCTTGACCGCGGAATTTAACCTCGATGAAGGCCGTTCGCCGCAACACTACGCCATTGGTTTCAAAGAAATATGGGACGTACCCGCCGACCAACATCAACCCGGACTCGTGGTTCACAGCACCGGCTGGCCACTCAGTGATGCCACTGGTGGTGGTTACCTCTATCACGCCGAGAATGGCCAAGTGTACGTTGGTTTGATTATTGACCTGAATTACAGCAACCCGCATTTGAACCCGTTTGCCGAGTTTCAACGCTATAAAACTCACCCAACGATTGCCGCAGTGCTCAAGGGTGGTAAACGTGTTACTTACGGTGCCCGTGCGATTGCCAAGGGTGGCCTCAATTCACTGGCGAAAATGAGCATGCCGGGTGCGCTGCTGGTGGGCTGTAACGCCGGTACCCTGAACTTTGCCAAAATTAAAGGCAACCACACTGCCATGAAATCAGGCATGTTGGCTGCCGAAGCCATCGTCGCAGCTTTAGGTGCGGAGCAAACTC
This sequence comes from Pseudidiomarina mangrovi, assembly GCF_003999375.1. Lineage (GTDB taxonomy): Bacteria > Pseudomonadota > Gammaproteobacteria > Enterobacterales > Alteromonadaceae > Pseudidiomarina > Pseudidiomarina mangrovi. Next base: position 7,774 of record NZ_RJLC01000007.1, on the reverse strand, counting down.
CTGCTGAGACCGATTTTGAGCAACGCTTCCGTGCTTCGTGGTTGTATGATGAATTATATCGTTCACGTAACTTTGGCCCGGTTATTCATAAGTTGGGCACGTGGTTAGGTGGCGCTTATAATACCTTAGATCAAAACTTCTTTGCCGGTAAATTACCGTTTAACTTTAAAGATGAAACCCCTGATCATGCTTCTTTAGGTTTGGCAAAAGATAATAAAAAAATAGATTATCCAAAACCTGATAATAAATTGACCTTTGATCGGTTATCGTCGGTTTATTTATCCAATACCAATCATGAAGAAGAGCAGCCATGCCATTTGCAATTAGTCGATTCCAGCATTCCATTACGGGTTAATTTGCCTGAATATGCAGAGCCAGCGCAGCGTTACTGCCCCGCAGGGGTCTATGAAATAGTTGACGTTGATGGTCAACAAAATTTCAAAATAAATGCCCAAAATTGTATTCATTGCAAAACCTGCGATATTAAAGATCCGTCACAGAATATAAATTGGGTTACTCCAGAAGGCACTGGTGGTCCCAATTATCCAAATATGTAAAGTTATTTTCATTCTGATTAATTAACTGTAAGATATCGCCGACGAAAAAATAAGATTGTCGTCGGCGAAGCTTTTCTATTTAATACCCACATTAATTAACTAAACTGGAAATAATCACATGAGCGAATTTTTAGATATTCTCACTCACGGACGACGTTTGAAAGCTGCGACAAAGGATTTAACCGTTTCTCAATTGCACGATGTTGCCGAGAAATTAGCCAAAGTCATCACCGACCGCGAACATGAAGAAGCTGCCGAATTACAAGCACAAGCAGCAAAACTCGCAAAAATTGAAGAACTCCGCCGCGCTATGGCCGCTGCGGACATTAGCGAAGCTGATTTACTTGGTGGCACTGTTGCCGCACCTGCTAAAGTAAAAGCCAAGCGTGCCCCAAAGCCAGCTAAATACGCTATCGTTGATGCCAACGGCCAACGTATTACTTGGACCGGACAAGGCCGCATGCCAAAAGTATTGGCACAAGCACTTGCTAACGGCAAAGACTTGAACGACTTCGCAATTTAAGTTCATTTCTACTTGATTTAATATTTAAAAAAGACCGAGTCACTCCTCGATTCGGTTTTTTTATTTCATTTTTCACTGAGTGGTGGTGACTCAATTCCGATAAAAAGGCATTCGGATCGCTATCCACGTTAAATAATCGTTGTTATTTATGAATAGAGGTGTATAAAAAGTAGAAAGGACCAACCCATAAACGCCAAGGATTGTCATGACTATCAAACACGGATGTTCTGTTTTAGTAGGTCTCTTTCTGTTATGTGCCCCATTGGCCTTGTTGGCGCAGACTACGTCTAACTGCGACGAACCGATGATGATGGCCTCAAGCGCCGTGCTCACTAGCTCTGCAGCTTGTGAGCCGGTCAGCCAACCCGGCTCTATCAATTCAATATCAGTGTCCCCTTCAATTAGTCATGATGGTCATTATACCGTCTCGTGGTCGGCCGCATCAGGTATGGTTACCAGCGGATTCGATACATGGGGCTATGAGTTACACGAATTTAATAGTGGGGTGTTGACCCAAACGTTGCTCATTAGCCCAACGGCAACGACTTACGCTGTTTCAGGTCAATCAAATGGCTCCTATCAGTACCAAGTCAGGGGCTGTAATCTGCAAGGTGGTGAGCCATACTGCGGTCCACACAGCAGCATCAGCAATACCGTTGTCGTTGATACGGGGGTCATGCCACCTAGTTCGATTTTAGCTCCGACCGCTATCAATTCTGATGGCGCTTACACCATCTCTTGGGGAAGTTCATCCACCTCGGCAGTGACCTACGAACTGGAAGAGCGCTTCAAGCCTTATGGCTCTCCTGTTGTTCATAGTTGGACACAGATTTACGCTGGCACCGCATTATCAAAGTCGGTTTCAGGGCGCACAGACGGTGAGTGGGAGTATCAGGTGCGGGCCTGTAATAGCGCCAGTTGCAGTGCGTACCTAACAGCTAACGCAGTGACTGTGTGGCATCCGATACCCACGGCTCCGTCTGAGGTCACGGCACCGGTGGAGACATCACAGTCGACTTATCTGGTCAGCTGGACGGCAAGTACGTCCTCATATGCTGACAGTTACCAGATATCCAATCGTCATGAATCCGGCACATGGTCAGTCTGGGCAAATGCGAGTGGTACCTCAACGAATGTAACGGTGGACCAGAGCGGGAACTGGACGCATCGAGTTGTTGCATGCAATACGCTACCTGACGGTTCAAAAAAATGCAGCGATACACCACGGGTTTCAAATAGCGTACATGCGCAGTTGCCCGCCCCTTGGGCGCAAACGGGAGGCAATGTCGCTGATGACTTCGGTGGAGCGCTCAGCGGGCTTTCCCATGATCCTGAGGTGGGTGCGGTGCAGGGCGAACCCGGTGTTTCAGGTGGTGCGGCAACGTATCAGATCCCGATAGCAGTGCCACCAGGACGCAGTAGCATGACGCCGTCAGTGGCGCTCAACTATTCATCTCGCAGTGGTAATGGTATCGCCGGTGTCGGTTGGAGCTTGTCCGCCACCTCATCGATTCATCGCTGTTCAGCCACACCCGCACAAGATGGCTATCGCCTTGCCGCCACTTTGAGCGTCAGTGACAAGCTTTGTCTTGATGGACAACGGCTCATGCTAGTCAGTGGTACTTATGGGCAGTCGGGTGCGGTATATCGCACTGAGCAGGATAGCTTTGCACAAGTCGTTCAGCTGGGTGCCATAAATAGTTCGTCATCGTTTACGGTTCACTACGCGAATAACACGAGAGGCTATTTCGGAACCACGACGGATTCTCGTCAGGTACCCTCTGGGAGCAGTATCATTGCAAGCTGGGCAATTGCTGTAGAGCAAGATGCTTCTGGGAATACCATTGAATACCGTTACAGTACACCAGTCGTTGGCGAGCACTTGTTGCATGAAATTTTGTACACCGGCTATAACGCCACGCCAGGGACACGTAAAGTTAGTTTCTTCTATGAGGCCCGCCCCGATGCATCGCGCAGCTGGCGTGGCGGTGGCCTAAGTCAAAACACCCGGCGTCTTAAATCCATTGAAACGTCGGTGAGCGGCTCTCCTGTTCGTGAATATAGATTAGGGTATGACCTAAGCCTCTCGACGGGTCGCTCGCTGCTTACATCGGTGATGGAGTGTGCTGATAATTATTGCCTGCCGGCCACAGAGTTCTTCCCCCATCATGCGGTCATGGCGTGGCAGCCGACTGACTCAAGTCGTTCAGAAAATCGTGCGCTCACTCCCTCGGGCGATACAGCTGGGCTGGATCGCGTCAAACAGCAGGATTTAAATGGCGATGGCATACCTGAAGCGATTTATATGCATGCCCAGTTCGATCAGAATGATCAGTTAACCGGTTTCAATGTTCAGATTTACTATCAGGACCCTTCTAGCGGCGCGTACACGCTCGCCTATGATGGTCTTCATGATGCCACTGATATTGGCAATGGGATTTATCATTACGATAGCGGTGATTTGAATGGTGATGGGATCACCGATTTTTTCATTGTTGATGGCAGTGGCAATGTGTCGCTTTTTCAGTTTGATGAGAATCTTCAGCCGCTACCTCTTATCAGCACCAACTTAACCATGCCCCAGTCCTTCGTCACATCACCTGCGTTCGTTGGCACTAGCTTGCAACTCGTTGATGTGAATGGTGATGGACATCAGGACGTTGTTTACGCCGATACCGATAATGTTCTTTATTATTTCCGTCATGCTGGGGTGGCCTCAAGCACTGCAGAATTTACCGGCCCTTTTGCGCTGCTGACACTTGATACTTATGTGAATAACAACAGCACGAAACGGCAACAACCAAGCTTTATGGACGTTGATGGGGATGGTGTCTTGGATATCGTCCTGACTTGGCAAAACGGACGCAATAGCAAAGTTATTGATGTTGCGTTTGGGCTGGTCACAAGTACTGGCGCCTACCAAATCGGAGCACCATTAAGTGCTTCACAGTTGGGTTTGCCAAGCAATAACTTTTATCACGAACACGCCTTTGCCGATGTCAATGGTGATGGTCTTGCTGACTTTATTCGGCCGGTTAAAGTCGCTGGGGTTTTGCATTGGTCGGTTCGTGAGAATAAAGGTAACCGCATATTTGGTGCAGAAGGCTTGCTGGGCACAGGTATTGGTATTCATGAGCATATCAGCATTGATGATGGCGGCTATTATTATGTTCGGATCCAATCGTTATGGGGTCGTGGTCTTCGCATTGCAGATATTGACAGTGATGGCGCTGCTGAGCTTATTGTCGCAACAGGGAGCAGTGATGATGTGTGCGTTGATTTTATCGGCGCTCCAACATCAAGCGGCAGCACCGAGCCATATAGCCTGACGGTGTGTAATGATGCCATGCATGCTGAGGAGGCCGAGCTCACCAGTCATCCGGGGTATAAAATTGATATTGATTTTGGCCGTTATGATATTCGTCGTTTTAACTGGGATGTTATTGATATTGCCCAGACATCATCTGGATTAGGTGTGAGCCGCATTGTCAGTGACGTGGTTAATGCACCGTTACTGTCATTTGTGGATCGTTACGGCAATCACACCTCCGGTCTGGATATCCGAGATGTTAATAATGATGGGTTCAGTGATTTCACCTATACCGTGATGCGCAGTTATTCGCAAAGTGCAGGTTCTGGGCAGCATATAGCGGTAGCAGGGGTACATTACTCCATGGCCACCGTTGTTGTGAATCATACTGCATCGAGCCCAGCTGCTTATGAGGGCTATTATGAGCAGTTAAATGATGCCACCATCGGTGTTAACGCGGGTAAACTTGTCGACACCAACAGTGACGTTGTAAACGGCTTAGGGCAGACCTACCAATGGCGCTATAGTCCTTTGTCGAGGCCTCATGGGAATCGCGCGGGGGGTGCGTTTTATTCGGTGCCAGGATTTAATCTAAACGATGAGCGCTATGTCACCAATGACACGTATCGTGAGCATTTCTACTTTACCTCATCGATGTATGTGGTAAGTGATACGCTGGAATCAAACGGCGTGGGTGGTCTGAATGAGACCGAATACAACTACCGTGAGGCGGTCTACAATACTACTGGGCGAGGGTTCCAGGGGTTTCGCCAAATTATTGTCGATGACAAAGCGCGCGGCAGCCGAGCAGTCAGCACGTTCCATCAAATTTTCCCTTATGCAGGCCAGCTCGAATCACTTCGGACCTGCTTGGTCAGTGATGGCAACCTGTGTACGCAACCGCTGACTGAGCGCACCTACGCATATGATGTGAAAAATACAGCCACGGCCGCGGTCAAATGGGTCTATCCGTCATCCCAGACTGAACGTCTGTTTGACTTAAATAGTCGCACCACTGAGCTGAATGAGAAAGTCACCACCATCGCTGCGGCTGATGTTGATAATTTCGGTAATGTGAATAAAGTGACTGTTGTGACCGACAACGGCTTCCACGCTGTTGAAACGATTATCGTATCGGTTTTCGACACCGGCTATACCAGTGGCAGCTGGTGGTGGCCGCATAAACGAAGCTCTCAGGCAAAAACCACCCAGACCATCAGTCGCGATACCACAGTTGCCGCGAGCATCCTGTCGGGTACGGATGCAGCGCGCACGACCACAACGACCTACAGCTATAACAGTGATGGCATTACTCATCGCAAGCCAACGCAAATCATCACCTCAGCAAGTGATACGGCCAAGACGCATCAGGTTACTCATGTGTTTAATGACTATGGCTTACTGACCAGCACCACGCAGGTCGGCTCAGGCAGTGGTAGCGACCTGAATCGTGTAACAAGCTTTGGTTACAGCGCGGATGGTTACTTTGTCGCTAGTGTTACTAACGATAAAGGCCATGTCAGCAGCCGCTCAACCTCCACAGAGCACGGCCAGCCAATCAGCGCAACCGATGCCAACGGCACCACGGTTACTTACACCTATGACCCGTTCGGACGTATGACCAGTCAGAGCGTGCCAGGTGGCGCGCCGATTGAAACGGGCCTGATATCCTGTGCTTATAGCTGTGACAGCCCAGCCGCCACCTACTATCGCTTCACGCAGCAGGAAGGCAGTCCGCTACAGAAGGTCTTCTATGACCTACTCAATCGCGAGCGCATGAAAGCGGTGACAGGCTTTGGCGGGCTTACGGTCTATAGCCGGGTTGATTACAACGCCCGTGGCGATAAGACCTTTGAATCGGTGCCATCCCACAGCACCAATAGCACCGAGGGAACGACCTTTATTAGTTATGACGCCTTAGGCCGGGTCACCCGCAAAGAAACCGACCGGGCTGAAGGTGGCTGGCTCGTCACCGACTACATCTACAGCGGGCACACCACGCACATTGAGGCGAATGATGGTATCACGCTGTTTATGAGCCGCACCCATGGTGGGGATGGCAAGCTCATCCGCACCAAAGATGCACTGAACGGCTATACCCGTTATGCCTATGACAGCGCGGGGAACCCCATCACGCTGCAGGACGCTAACGGCTCCCTGATTTACGCCTTCTACAATGGGCTTGGCCATAAGACTGAAGTGCGCGACCCGAACATGGGGACCAAGCTGTTTAGCTATAACACCTTTGGTGAGCTTGAGTTTGAGACCGATGCTAAAAGCGTGGTGACGCAAACCCTCTACGATGGCTTAGGCCGCGTGGTCACGCGCAAAGTAGCCGGCACCGTGCAGGCCTCCTATGCCTATGACAGTCAAACGAACGGTATTGGCTTGCTCTCAAGCGAATCGGCTGTCGGCTATCAGGCGGTTTATTCTTACGATAGCTATAGCCGGATGGTGCAAAAGGTCACGTCCGTTGGCGGCGAAGATTATACCTCCCGCACCGAGTTTGACGCCAACTACGGCCGGGTCAAGGCTGTTGAGCATGCCAGCGGCATCAAGGTGGCCTATGAGTACGACCAGTACGGCAACCTGCTTAAGGTGAAAAACGCCGGCTCCGGGTTTATCTATCAGGAAAACTTGCAGGCCGACGCGCTGCAGAATATCACTCAGTCACAGATGAATCATGGCACGCTGTATGAGAACCGGACGTACGACCAGGTCTCTGGTCAGCTGAAGCGGGTTCGTGCGACAAGCGCCATGGGCAATGAACTGCATGACATCGATTACACCTATGCCAGCTTCGGTAATCTGGCTAGTCAAACGGTTTACAGCAACAATGGGGCTTCAGTCTCGACCGAAAGCTACAACTACGATGACCTGCACCGCTTAACCTACAGCAACTTAAGCTCAGGCCCCAGTATCTCGTACAGCTACGATGCCACCGGTAACCTGACACAGAAGAGCGATTACGCCAGCAGCATGAGTTACGGCTCAGCCGGTAAGACTAATAGTGGTAACGCCGGACCCAACGCGGTGCTGAGCGCGACGCTTGTCGGCGGCGGCACCGCAAGCTTTACCTACGACAACAACGGTAACCTGACCAGCGGTGCGGGCAAGAGCATTACCTACAACGCCATGAATAAGCCGACCCACATCACTGCTGGCAGCACCACAGTGAGCTTCTGGTACGATGCCAACTGGCAGCGCTACAAGAAGGCTATCGGCAGCTCTAAAACGCTGTATTACATTGATGGCTCGGTTGAGGTTGAGTACACAGGCGGGGACATCATCACCCGCACCTACATCGATGATATCGCTATTATCAAGCGCACCGAGCACGCTGGCGTGGCGATGGCCAGCCATGAAATCACCTACACCCTACGC
>NZ_RJLC01000015.1 GCF_003999375.1 Pseudidiomarina mangrovi | reverse complement strand
CAACAGCCAGTCGCTCAACCCCTACTCCTACATCATGAACAACCCGCTGGCGGGGACGGACCCCAGTGGGTATGTAAGCGTTGGGAATTTGGGCCTAGGTGAATCGAGGCACTGTGACTTTAAATGTATGGTTGGCTATCAAGGTTTTACAGAAGCAGGTTCGAATGGTCGCGAAATAAAAAATCTCAATCATCAAATGGCGATTATGGGAAGAGAAGGTAACGTGGCGATGATTGGTTCGCAATCCGATTTAGCTTCTTATAGTGTCGTTCGCGCTTCGGAAAACGATGAAATCAGTGATGGGGTAAATGACGGGCGAATAGACGCAGGCATAATGCTACACAATATTGCCGACGGATTAGAGAAAGCTTATGCGGACGTCTGGGATAACGTCAAAAAAGGCGTTTCTGGCGCATTTGACGAAGCAACTGAATTGAGAGAACTGATTTCTATAATAAATATGACGGAGGTTAAGGAAAACCCTGGCCGGGATGGGCCAGTGCTTTTGGTTAATGGCCAACTCGCGGTAGCAAATGCAAGCATGCAACCAACCAGAAACGGATACGAGCTAACAGCTTATCGTGGCTATTATCAAAAGGACACACCAGAGAAAATTGAGATAATGCTTCATGAAGTGACTCATGGCACGAAATCTAATACTGCGATTAGGAATAATTCGAAATTGGACAGAGATTATGGTGCTAGGCCTCATGAAAAACATGCTAGAGAAAAAGCTGCTGAGCTCTACTCGCGTTATTCGGACTATATTTATAGAGAAATAATCCAAAAATCAAGTAATTAGGGGTATTAATATGCAGATCGAAAATTCTTTAATGTCACTGATTTTTTTACTGGGCAACAATATTGCCGCTGACACTTCTATAATTTATGGCTACGCACAATTACCCAATAATAATGGCGAATTTACCTACATATATAGCGAAAGAGGCGCGAACTTTTTGGCGGATTCAGGCAGCCTCAACGAAGACCAATCCACCGCTCAATATTATTGCCAGTCTCTGACTAATTTAGTTTTTACTGCGCCCAAGATAGACATGAAGATTGGTGATAGTTGGACATGCTTTAACCAAAAGTATACCTACAAGGCAGACTCACTTTTATTTTTTGTAGAGGGGCGAGGACCAACTGATGTGAAAATTATCTTTGGAGAGAGTAATCGTATAATCTACTACTCGCCGGAAATTGGAGTTATGGCGGCGAAGAATAACGCGAACAACATGGTTTGGTATTTGAGTACAAATCACGGGCTCTTTGGAGCCGCCTGGTGTGAAGAAAACAGCGATCTATGTGGTGAGGCTACCTTGCCTACTGAATCGAAAAAATAAAGTGCGACATGGCACCATGCAGGCCAGCCCATCAGCAACACTGTGGAATATTGCTGGTGGCACACCCTTTACCATGCGGGGTTTCACCGACCACGAGCACATCGATGAAGCGCAGTTGATTCACATGAACGGCCGGGTGTACGATTACAACTTAGGCCGGTTCTTAAGTGTCGACCCGTTCATCCAGGAGCCCGGCAACAGCCAGTCGCTGAATCCTTACTCCTACATCATGAACAACCCGCTAGCGGGGACGGACCCGAGTGGGTATATTGCCGATTGTATTTTAGCGATACATTGTGCAGAGCAAGGGCTGCAAAATCCGTTTAAATATCCCCCTAACTGCCCATTTTGCGTGTCAGTAGGTGGCGGTCAATCGGAGGATAATGGAAAAGAACAGTCACGTGCCGTAGCGAAGGAAGTTGGTGCCGACAGTATCGGTGCGCCTGGGGAATTCGGTCACAATGGTCTTAGAAAAACACCGCTAGTTGACCATTCTTCATTGACGCCCTCAGAAGTAGCGGGCGATTTCTGGGATAATCCCAATTTCCAGAGCGCACTCAGCCAAGCTGAGAGAGAAATATCGGCTGAGGTGATTAATGAAAGCGATCGCAAAGGATTATTATTTAATCCGGAACATGCTAATAGGGAGCATGGAAGCGTGATTGCAGAATCGGATGATGGGACCTTTAGCTATACACGTCCGAGTGTTGATGTTCCTAGTGGAACGATAAATCATCCATCTAGTTTACGGACCGGGTTTGTGGGCGGGCAAACAGCAATTAAAAATGCAACGTTAGTAGTCATTGGCGTGGGGCCTAATACGAGAGGTACTACAATCCTAGGGAATGCGGTGAATTACATCGAACTTGCGAAGGAGCTTAACACTCCGATAATTGTCGTTGCTACATGGCGAGATAGAGGAAACTTGTATATTTTCAATGCAAAAGGCGAATATTCTGAAGTAGATGCTAAGGAGAGAAATAAAAAATGATTCGCTATATATTTATGTCTATTTTTATGGCCGCTAGTTTTTCCAGTCAGGCGGAACAAACATGTGACTATTCTTATGATGAATTTATCAAGCAAGCAACTACAGTATTCAATGCTTTCGGTCAAGATATGCAAATAGTAGACGAAATGCCCCATGGTGAAACGAGGAAGGGGGCAGTTTATTATCGAAGGCCTTTACCCTATTTAATGGAGTTCTATTTTGATTGGGGCCAAGATGGTCAAAACGACGGAATATTTTTTATTGGTGCTTCACTACATGATAAAAGTTTTTTCACTATCGGTAGCTCGGAACCACAACGATTTTTTTCTGAGCAGCTTTTCGGATGTTACAATAGTGAAACAAAGCAACTGATATTTAAAAACGATGAAAATAACCTAAAGGCGGTTCTGGACTTTTCGATCGACAGCATCGTTTCACTTAGATCCTACTATCGCGAAAAAAACGAAGCACAATGGTTGCGTAGTAGTGGCGTTCAAAAGTTTATCATTGAAAATTAAAGTACACTGAAGCATTTCGACAAAAGGATTATGCGAAATCGGCTGAACTTTACTCCCGCATCAGAGATATACGTCTTAGCTCGGGCGAGATCAAGAAGCTGAGTATCGCTGTGGAGCATAGTAGGAATTGATATTGCAAGTTTGCGACGTCACCATTCGCATAAAGGGATGTTGTTATAAAAAACAGCTTTCTCAGCTACGGTAGTGAGAGTAAGAACAACGTAGGTAATGCTGGCCCGAACGCGGTACAAACGGTCAACCTCGCCAGCGCTAGCCTTAGCCATTACAGCTACGACAATAACGGCAATCTGTAATCCCCCCAAAAAAATCGGAGCAGTTATAAGTAGAAAATTCCGTTAAACTAAAGCTAAGGAGTTTTCTATGCGCAAATCACAATACAGAGATAGTCAGATCATAGCGATTCTGAAGCATAACGAGAACGGTGCAGTCGTTCCAAAGCTTTGCCGTGCACATGGCATGAGCACCGCTCAATCTTGCAAATTGGCGGATCTAGAGTGGGAATAACGGTGCTACGCGGGCGCGTTTGGTGGCTGTTGTTGCTCAGCCTGAGCTTGCTGAGCTGCACTCCAGCACCCGCGCCCAACCAACTTGAGCAAATTCGTGAACGCGGAGTGCTGCGCGTTGGCACCACCCTGTCACCCACCACCTATTACCTCGATCAAGAACAGCCGGCCGGGCTGGAATATGCCTTAGCCCAACGTTTTGCTGATGAGCTTGGCGTCAGCCTGCAGATGGTGCCGCGCTATAGCTTAAAGCACCTGTTTGGCTTGCTCGATAGCGGCGAAGTGGATTTTATCGCCGCCGGTATTGACCGCACCGAACAACGTAGCGGTAAATATCGTTTTACCCCGCCGTATCAAGAAATTGCCCAGCAAGTGGTATTCCGCCAGGGCTCGCGCACGCGCCCACGCGAATTAGCTGAGCTAGACGCCGAATTGGTGGTGGTTGCCGGTAGCAGCCATGCTGAATGGTTACAGGCCCAACAGCAGCAGCTACCCGAGTTAAATTGGCGCGCTAGCGACGAGCACGATGCCATTGAATTACTACGCTTGGTGATGCAAGGCGATATCGCCTACACCATCGTTGATTCCAATACCCTTGCGGTACAGCGCCGTTTTTACCCCGATTTGAGCGTAGCGTTCACCGTGCGCGACAGCATTGATGTGGGTTGGGTATTGAACCAGCAGTTGGACGCCTCGCTATACAACCCACTGATTGAATTTTTCGGCGCATTGCGCGATAGCGGTGAGCTGGATCAGCTGGTGGATCAGCATTTCGGCCACGTTAATCAATTCAACTACGTGGATACCACCTTGTTTATTCAAGCCGTTGAACAAGTATTGCCGCGTTATCGCAAGTTATTTCAAACTCATTCTGGCAGTCTCGACTGGCGCTTGTTGGCGGCCATTAGCTATCAAGAAAGCCTGTGGAACCCGCGTGCGGTGTCGCCTACTGGGGTACGCGGTATGATGATGCTCACATTACCCACGGCGCAGCAAATGGGTGTACGCAGCCGCTTAAACCCTGAGCAAAGTATTCGCGGCGGGGCGCGCTATTTTGAGCAAATGCTACAACGTATTCCGGCGCGTATTGCTGAACCTGACCGCGTGTGGTTTGCCCTAGCGGCCTACAATATTGGCCTAGGCCACCTCGAAGATGCGCGTATTCTGACCCAACAACAAGGCGCCGACCCCGATCGCTGGATTGATGTCAGAAAACGACTACCCTTATTACGACAGAAAAAGTTTTACCGCCAAACTAAATTTGGTTTTGCCCGCGGTGACGAGCCAGTGCGATATGTCGGGAATATTCGCCGATATTACGATACTCTAATCTGGCTAGATGAGCGTGGTCGCATCCCTGCCGACCCACTGACAATCGAGCTGCCTAGCGGCAGTGGTGATGAGGAGCAGTAAATTATGCGCCGAATGAAACGTCTAATCTCGAAAGAACGCCGTCGTGCATGGCTTCGCAAGCAACGCAGTTTGCAGAGCGAGCGACGGCAAAAATGGTTCCGTTTGAGTGAGCAAACGGACTGACAGCAGTCACCATTTAAGACTATAATACCGACCTAATTTTTGCTCCCAACTCTGGAGACTTTTCTGTGGAAATTTTACGCGGCGCCCCGGCCTTATCTGAATTCAGAACCGAGAAATTATTGCAGCGTTTGCAGCAAGCCGAACTGCCGATCACCGGCATCTACGCCGAATACATGCATTTTGCTGACGTAAGCGCCAAACTCGATGACCACAGCCAAGACGTGCTGAAAAAATTACTCACCTACGGTCCAGCCATGGCCCAGTACATTCCAGAAGGTGAGCTGCTGGTGGTGGTGCCGCGCCAAGGCACTATTTCGCCGTGGTCGTCCAAAGCCACCGACATAGCCCATAACTGTGGCTTGCAACATATTCGCCGCATTGAACGCGGCATTGCCTATTACCTCACCGGCACCATGAGCAGTGCGCAAATTGAGCAAGCCGCCGCGCTGCTGCATGACCGCATGACCGAAATGGTGTTACACGACATGCATGAAGCGCAACGGCTGTTCCACAGCAGCGAACCGCGCGCCATGCAGCATGTTGATATCCTAGCGGGTGGTCGTGCTGCGCTGGCTGAAGCCAACCAGAACATGGGTTTGGCCTTAGCCGACGACGAAATCGATTATTTATTTGATAACTTTAGCGCCTTAAAACGTAATCCCAATGATATTGAACTGTACATGTTCGCGCAGGCCAACTCAGAGCATTGCCGCCACAAGATTTTTAACGCCGACTGGACCATCGACGGTGAAGCGCAGCTAAAGTCGCTGTTTAAGATGATCAAAAACACCTACGCGGTCACGCCAGACCATGTGTTATCAGCTTACAAAGATAACGCCGCAGTGATGGTTGGGTCAGAGGCTGGGCGCTTCTATCCGTATCCTACCGGTAGCGCTGCTGCGGGCGAATACAGCTATTTTCACGAACCCATTCATATTTTGATGAAGGTTGAAACGCACAACCACCCAACCGCTATCTCGCCATTCCCAGGTGCGGCTACCGGCAGTGGCGGCGAAATTCGTGACGAGGGCGCCACCGGTCGTGGTGCCAAACCGAAAGCGGGCTTGGTCGGTTTTAGCGTATCCAACTTGCGTATTCCAGGTTTTGAACAGCCGTGGGAAGAAGACTTCGGCAAGCCTGACCGCATTGTCACCGCGCTCGATATCATGCTGGAAGGCCCCTTGGGTGGCGCGGCATTTAACAACGAATTTGGTCGCCCAGCGCTGACGGGCTATTTCCGTACGTACGAAGAGCAAGTCGATAGCCACAACGGCGTTGAAGTACGTGGTTACCACAAGCCGATTATGATCGCCGGTGGTTTAGGCAACATTCGCGAGAGCCACGTTGAAAAAGGCGAGATCAGCATTGGTGCCAAGCTGGTCGTGCTTGGCGGCCCGGCTATGAACATTGGCTTAGGTGGTGGTGCGGCGTCATCTATGGCCTCCGGTAGCTCTAGCGAAGATTTAGATTTTGCCTCAGTGCAGCGCGACAACCCAGAAATGGAGCGGCGCTGCCAAGAAGTGATTGATCGCTGTTGGCAGTTAGGCGACAAGAATCCGATTTTATTTATCCACGATGTTGGTGCCGGTGGTTTATCCAACGCCATGCCAGAGCTGGTCAATGACGGCGGTCGTGGCGGTAAGTTTGAATTACGCAAAGTGCCCAACGATGAGCCAGGCATGGCGCCGCACGAGATCTGGTGTAACGAATCCCAAGAGCGCTACGTGTTGGCTATCGCCCCAGATCGTATGGCCTTGTTTGAGCAATTATGTGAGCGCGAGCGCGCACCATTTGCGGTAATCGGTGAAGCCACCGAAGCGCAGCATCTAACCTTAAACGATAGCCATTTTGGCAATCAACCGATAGATTTGCCGTTAAGCGTATTGCTTGGTAAGCCGCCAAAAATGCACCGTGATGTGCAATCGTTGCAGGCCCAAGGGCAACAGCTCACCCGCGACGGCATCAAGCTGAGCGAAGCGGCCAACCGATTACTGCGCTTGCCAGCTATTGCCGAGAAAACCTTCTTGATCACCATTGGCGACCGCAGTGTCACCGGTTTGGTGGCGCGAGATCAAATGGTCGGTCCCTGGCAAATTCCGGTGGCTGACGTCGCGGTAACCGCAGCCAGCTACGATACCTATGCCGGCGAAGCGATGGCGATGGGTGAGCGCACGCCGGTGGCATTATTAAACTTTGCTGCGTCAGCGCGCTTGGCGGTAGCTGAATCGATCACCAACATTGCTGCTGCTGATATTGGCAGCATGAAACACATTAAATTATCCGCCAACTGGATGTCAGCTGCGGGTCACCCGGGTGAAGATGCCGGTTTATATGCCGCAGTAAAAGCGGTAGGTGAAGAGCTCTGCCCAGCTTTAGGGATCACCATTCCGGTCGGTAAAGACTCGATGTCTATGAAAACTCGCTGGCAACACAACGGTGAAGATAAAGCTGTTACTGCGCCGATGAGTTTGGTCATTACCGCTTTTGGCCGCGTTAACGATGTGCGCCGCACGGTCACCCCGCAATTGCGTCTCGATAAGGGCGATAGCAAACTGGTATTGATTGATTTAGGTCAAGGCAAAAACCGCCTCGGTGGTTCAGCCTTAGCCCAAGTGTATCGGCAATTAGGCGATGTCACACCTGACTTAGACCAACCGGAATTATTGGCTGGTTTCTTTAATGCCACGCAGAAGCTGATCCGCAACAAACAGATTATTGCCTACCACGATCGCTCCGACGGCGGCTTGTTTGTGACTGCTGCCGAGATGGCATTCGCCGGTGGCTGTGGTGTCGATATTGAACTCGACGCCTTGGGCACGGATGATTTAGCCGCGCTGTATAGCGAAGAATTAGGCGCGGTATTGCAAGTGGCCAGCGACGATCTCGACACTGTACGCGACACTTATGCTGAAGCTGGCTTGAGCGCGTGTTTCCATGTAATTGGCCGCCCAGTGCGCGAAGATGTGGTGCGCTTTACCCGCGGTGGTACCGATGTGCTGTCGCATTTGCGTAGCCACTACCGCAGCATTTGGGCTGAAACCACGCATCAAATGCAGCGCTTACGGGATAACCCAGCCTGTGCCGATGAAGAGTTTCATGCCAAGCAGAACCTCAGCGACCCAGGTTTATCGGCTAGCTTAACCTTTGATATCGAAGAAGATGTAGCGGCGCCCTATATCAACACCGGCCGCGACCCAGTGGTTGCTATCTTGCGTGAGCAGGGTGTGAATTCCCATGTGGAAATGGCAGCGGCGTTTGACCGTGCTGGTTTTGCTGCTATCGACGTACACATGAGCGATATTCTCAGTGGCCGTATTAGCTTGGATAAATTCGACGGTATGGTGGCCTGTGGTGGCTTCTCATACGGTGACGTATTAGGTGCTGGCGAAGGCTGGGCTAAGTCTATTCTATTCAATAGCTTGGCGCGCGATCAGTTCGCTGAATTCTTTGCCCGCAAACGTACTTTTGCCTTAGGTGTGTGTAATGGCTGCCAAATGCTCTCGAACCTGAAGGAACTCATTCCAGGTGCTGAATTGTGGCCGCATTTTGTCACCAACCGCTCAGAGCGTTTTGAAGCACGCTTTAGCATGGTTGAAGTACAAGCAAGCGACTCGTTGTTCTTCGCCGGTATGGCCGGTTCGCGCATGTCGATTGCAGTATCCCATGGCGAGGGCCGCGCCGAATTCGCCCCAGGTGCATTAGAAGCTGCCACTAAGCAAGGCTTAGTAACCATGCGTTTTGTTGATAACCGCGGCGCTATTGCAGAGCAGTACCCAGCCAACCCGAACGGTTCGCCAGAAGGTATCACCGGCTTAACCAACAGCGATGGCCGCGTCAGCATTATGATGCCGCACCCAGAGCGGGTGTTCCGCACCGTAGCCAACAGTTGGCACCCAGATAGCTGGGGCGAAGATAGCCCGTGGATGCGCATGTTCCGTAATGCGCGGGTATTCCTTGGCTAATAGAAGCGCCAAACAAAAAACCGGCTCCTATGAGCCGGTTTTTTTATGCCTAATAGACGCTACTAGCGGCGGCGGCGAAAAAATTGCCGCAGTAACTCACCGCATTCATCTGCCATAACTCCGCTAATTACCTCAATTTTATGATTCATACTGGGGTGATTGACCACTTCAATAGCGCTGCCGGTAGCACCGGTACGTGGATCAGCCGCGCCAAACACCAAAGTTTTCACCCGTGCATGGGTGATAAGCCCAGCGCACATAGCACATGGCTCTAAGGTTACATACAGTGTGGTATCGACCAAACGATAATTCTGCAGCGCTTGGCCAGCGGCGCGAATGGCCATGGCTTCGGCGTGGGCGGACGGGTCATTCAGTGTGATCACTTGGTTAAAACCTTCGCCAATAATGGCGCCGTTCAGCACCAATACCGCGCCAACTGGCACTTCATCCTGCTGTTCAGCTTGGGCGGCTAACTGCAGCGCGCGCTGCATAAAGATATCATGGCTCATAGGGGTCAAATCAGTGGTTAACGAAACAGCTCATAGTGTAACCGAAAATGCGTTCAACGAATAAAAAAAGCCCCCGCAAGTGCGAGGGCTTCTATGTGAGCTAAGCAGTGAATCGCTTAGAACTTGTAGTTGATACCTACACGCATTTCCCACACTGATGGACCAACTACGCGGCCTTGACCACGGTCACCCAAGAAGTCCTCGAACACGATAGTGTTGTTGGCATCAAGTGACGCGTTGACGACGCGTTGGATTTGTGGGAAGCCTGGTTGATACAGCACGCCCCAATCACTGTTCAGGAAGTTACCGACGTTCTCAAGTACGAAGAACGCGCTAGCTTTGTGACCATCAGCAAACGCTGGTAATTCTTGCGTTACTTTCAGGTCAAACTTGTTCCACCAGCTGCCGTAGAAGCTGTTACGTGGAGCAATGCCGCCAGCGTACTTGTCTAAGCCAGATGCGTTAACAAAGGCAAAGAATGCATCGGTATCGAAACCTGGGTCGAAGATCACGTTTGGATCAGATACGCCAGTTGGGATGTACAGCAATTGACGACCAAATGCTGGGTCACCGAACATGTCTGAACCGTTAAAGGCGTAGCTGTATGGGCGACCTTTGTTGGCTTGACCGAACAGGCTGAAGCGAGTCTCGTAACCGTCAAAGAACTCGGTACCGTAGGCTACACGCAAGGTGAAGCGATGCGGGATCTCGTAGTTACCTGGCGCAGAGGCATAGAAGCCCATGTCTGAGGTAGCGGTTTGCGTGAAGTTAGAGCCAGCGGTTGATGACGCCATTGCTTGGCTTTCTTCTGACTCAGTGTAAGCATAAGCAAGTGACCAGTTCAGGCCGAAGTCATATGAATGGCTCAGACCAACAGACAGGTTTAACTGGCTACCCGCGTCTGGTGCGTTGGTCAACATATAGTCGCCTTCACGGCCAGTTGGGTTAGTGTACACTGGGCGACCATCTGAAGCCGTACCCACTTGGGTAAAGGCTAAGTCAACCAACGAGGCAGCGTCTTGACGGTCGGTGTACAAAATATCACCAGTCAATACCATCTCGTTAGCAAACACATAGGTTGCGCCTAATGAGTATTTCCACTCGCTTGGGATCTTGAAGTTCGGATCTAACGAGTTCACTGGGCTGTTACCAGTTGCAGTTGTTACTTGGTCATACAATGATGAAGGAACATCGTACAATGGACGGCCAGCGCCACTTAATGGCACGTTGTTCAGGTCGATATTACGTTGGTTGACCTGGATTTGTGTTAAGCCATCGTTTTGGAAGTTGTTAGCAATCCACACGTTCGGGTTGCCACCTGAGTACAGACCGAAACCGCCACGAACTTCTAATTCAGCAGTTGGCTTCCAGTTGAAACCAACACGTGGTTGCAACAGGCCTTCACCGTCAAAGTTAGTACGGTTGCTGAAGCCATAGTCATTAGCAAAACGTTGGTTGTGACGTGGTAAGTCATCGCTGCTATACCAGTCGTAACGCAAGCCGTAGGTCAAGGTTAAGTCGTTCTCAAACATGTAGTATTCGTCTTGCAAATACACAGTATTGATGGTGTATGAGAAGTCACCAGCTGCTTCACGTGGGTTATGCGTACCAGCAGCGTTGCCGTACCATACGCGAGCCGCTAAGCCAGCTTCGAAATCGTCGATTGAACGGAACTCGTATTCACCGCCGCGAGCGTGCTGTACGAACATGTTGAACACCGATAATTCTTCGCGTTCAAAACCACCGGTAATAACGTGGTCACCTAAGAAGTAGGTACCAGCCACTTTGAAGAAGGTGGTGTCATAGTTCAATTCGTTGGCTTGACGAGAATCGTCAGCACCTAAGAATACACGTGCGCCGTTTGGCATAAAGATACGGATTTCACCGATATCTTTCGGGCCTAAGGTGACTTGGCTGTTAATCACTTCTGAGTAACCAGCACGAATCTCAGTTGAGAAGTTGTCGGTCCAGTCAGAGTAGATTTCAGCAACAGTAGAGGTTAACTCAGTACCACGGTTGTAGTAGTGGTTCGAGAATTCATAGGTGGTGTTGCCACCGTCTGATTCACGTAAGTTACCGCCATCGTTCCAGTTGTAGGTTAATGCAGCACGGTGATCAGCGCTGATCTGCCAGTCTAATTTAACCAATAATTTTTCATCTTCAACTGGCGCTGAGCCAATTGGTGAACCTGGCTCATAGCCATAGATGTCACGAGCGATGGTAGCAATACGGTCAAGATCGGCTTGGGTAACGCCAGCAATTGGGGTACCAGCATTTGGATCGTCAGAAGGACCACGGTCAAATTTAACCGCACCTTCATACTTCTCGTATGCGGTGAAGAAGAACAGTTTGTCTTCTAAAATGGCGCCACCTACGTTAAAGCCGTAGCGTTTTTCTTGATATTGACCGTTGTCTAGGTCGGTATCTTCAATTTTGTCGCCACGCATGTCTTGGTTGGTGAAGTCAAAGAACACACCACCAAACAAATCGTTTTCACCAGACTTGGTTACTGCGTTGATGTTACACGCGGTGAAACCACCGTATTTCACATCAAATGGCGCTAATTCAACGTTTACTTGCTCAATCGCGTCATAAGCAAACGGCATACGCTCAGTTGGGTAACCGTTAGCGTTCAAACCGAAGTTGTCGTTTAAGCGCACACCGTCAACAGTTAAGCTGTTGAAACGTGGGTTAGCGCCACCACACTGTACGCCGTCACCGAAGCTTTCATCGATGTAGATACGTGGGTCGATACGGATGATATCTTTGATATCACGGTTGATAGCTGGAGACTCTTCTAAGTCGCGCAAAGTAAAGTTACTTGCTGGACCAGTACCACCAGAGTTGTTGTTCAGGATAGATTGACCAGTTACTGCAATACGCTCAACGTTGGCTTCTACCACCAAGTTGACGTTGGCGGTTTCACCAAGAGTCAAGAACACTTCTTGCTGCTTGGTCGCGCCAGTTGTTGGGTCAGTAACAGTGATGATGTATGGACCACCAACAGACAAACCACGAGCCGAGAAAGTACCCGTTTCGTTAGTTGTTAATGTACGTGATGAACCGGTACGTGAGTCAGTGATTACCACTTGAGCGTTAGCAAGGGTGTTGCCAGCGTCAGAAGTAATTACACCACGCAGCGACGATGCAGTATCTTGAGCATACGCGGCGCCAGACAAACCGATTGCTAAGGCAACGGCAGCGGCTAAGCGGCTTGGTTTACTATTGAACATGATGTTGCTTTCCTAGGGTTGTTGTAAACAAACTCTTAAAAGTCCTGGGGTACTAGTCGTATTCCATTACTTAAAATTATTCATGAACAAAATTTATTTTTTGTTCTATGAAACTCCTAACAGCCGCAATTGTCCTATCGAATTATGACAAAGTCATGACACTTGAGCGGTGTTTATTTGCTTAATTCGATACATCATTAGAACAGTGCAGCTAACGTGTACAAAGGGCGCCTTGTATAGATTCGCCTATACGGGCGCCAATGTGTCGTTTTCATGACAGCATTTTATACAAAAAACCTAACAATTGCCCAGAAAAGTTTCACAAAATTTGGAGCTACGGTGTCTCGACTCTACGCTAAACTAGCTATCGTCTTATTTATCATCAGCTTTGTTGCTGCCTGCGAACCAAAACCTATGTCTACATCTGATCGTGAGCCCGTAGCTCTGCGTGTT
The DNA here is from genome assembly GCF_003999375.1 of Pseudidiomarina mangrovi. Taxonomy (GTDB): domain Bacteria; phylum Pseudomonadota; class Gammaproteobacteria; order Enterobacterales; family Alteromonadaceae; genus Pseudidiomarina; species Pseudidiomarina mangrovi. The sequence goes on along the minus strand of NZ_RJLC01000015.1, from coordinate 112,633 downwards.
GCCGCGTTTAACGTCAGCATGGATGCCTCCAATTACGTGCCCAATGAGCAACTTGCCAGCGCTGGCGCTAGTGCATTGGCGAACGCCTTGGCACAGCAGCATCCACAAATTCGTGCTATTGCCGAAATCATCCAGCACACGCGCCCAGATGTATTGGTGCTGAACGAATTCGACTATGACCCATCAGGGGCGGCAGTTAAGAGCTTTCAGCGTGACTATTTGGCGGTTAGCCAGCAGGGTGAGTCACCGATTGATTATCCCTACAGCTACACTGCGGCAGTCAACACTGGGGTGATGAGCCCTTATGACCTGAACCGTGATGGCAAGGCGAGCGCCGATGCCAATGATGCCTGGGGTTATGGCTGGTATCCGGGCCAGTATGGCATGGTGGTGTTATCGCGCTATCCCATCGATGAAGCTGCAGTACGAACTTTCCAACAGTTTAAGTGGGCGGATATGCCAGGGGCGTTGCGTCCGCTGTTACCCGGAACATCCAGCTATTGGTATGGCGATGATGTGTGGGCCGACATGCCGCTGAGTTCCAAGTCACACTGGGATGTCCCGGTGAACATCAATGGCCGCACGCTACATGTTTTAGTCAGTCACCCAACGCCACCGGTATTTGATGGTGAAGAAAACCGTAACGGCCGCCGCAACTATGACGAGGTACGGTTCTGGGCCGACTATCTGCGTGCCAGCCACAGCGACTACATCTACGACGACCAAGGCCGTAAAGGTGGCTTGGCTGAGCAACAGCGCTTTGTCATTGCCGGCGATTTAAATGCATCCAATGAAGGTAAGGATAATGTCCCCGGTACAATTGAGCAGTTGTTGGAGCATCCGTTGGTGAATGCCCAAGTTACTCCCGCAAGCCGCGGTGGTGCTGCCCACAGCCCAGATAATGAGCAAGGGCGCTATCATACCGCGGGTTGGCGCAAGCGCGCCGATTATGTGTTGCCGTCGCAGTTTGGTATCGAGGTGATTGATGCTGGAGTGTTCTGGCCGCTTCCGGCTGAGCCAAAAGCCGATTTAGTGGCGCAACGCAATAGGTCATCAGATCATCGCTTGGTGTGGATAGACATTTTACTGACGCAATGACATATATTTGTTACAGATTCATAAAAGTGTCATAAAGTATCTTGATAATTGACCGTGCAAAAACACAACAGGTGATGCATATGTCGAGAAAGATACTGATTGTTGAAGACGAAGCGCCAATTCGAGAAATGTTAAGTTTCGTCATGGAACAGCATGGCTATCAAGCCGTAGAGGCGGGTGATTTTCAGGCCGCCCTCGACAAGATCGTGGAACCATTACCAGATATGATCTTGTTGGATTGGATGTTACCCGGTGGTTCGGGCATTCAATTAGCGAAAAAACTCAAGGGTGAAGACTTCACCAAGAATATCCCTATTATCATGCTCACCGCGCGCAGCGAAGAAGAAGATAAAGTACGTGGGCTAGAAGTCGGTGCCGATGATTACATCACCAAACCCTTTTCACCAAAAGAATTGATGGCGCGTATGCGAGCGGTTTTTCGCCGCGTTGCACCAACGGCATTAGACGAACCGCTTGAAGTGCAAGGCTTAAAACTCGACCCCGTATCTCACCGTGTCACCGCCTTTGATGACCGCGTTGAAATGGGCCCAACCGAATTTAAGTTGCTGCACTTCTTTATGACACACCCAGAACGGGTGTATAGTCGTGAGCAATTATTGGATCACGTTTGGGGAACCAATGTTTACGTCGAAGATCGTACTGTCGATGTGCACATTCGCCGTCTACGCAAAGCTTTGGAACTGCATGAACATGACCGCTTGGTGCAAACCGTGCGTGGCGTGGGTTACCGGTTCTCTAGTCGTTAAAGGTCAGTAGCCGCGTTATGGATAAGCGCTATTCAGTGGTTTTCATTGTTCGCGGTTTCTTCTGGTATCTCCTACCATTAGCGCTGTTCGGGCTGCTTGTCGGTCAATTTTGGCCGGTGCTTACCTTGGGTTTACTGGCAGCGCTGGCCTGGCATTACTACTTTCAATACAAGCTAGTTGATTGGTTGTGGCACCGCCGCACCATGCTCCCGCCCACTGCGCCTGGCAGTTGGAGTTATATCTACGATGGTATCTATCGCACCCAGCGCCGCAGTCAGCAGCGCCGGCGCGCGTTAGCCCGGTTATTAAGGCGTTTTCGTGAAGCCTCCGAGGCAATTCCAGACGCCGCCATTGTGTTTCGCCGCGACGGTGGCTTGATTTGGTGCAACAAACTCGCACAATTTTATTTTGGCCTGAAATGGCCTGCTGATACCGGTATCCGCCTGCCCAACCTGATCCGTCACCCCGAGTTCGTGACCTACTTAAGTAAAGGTGATTTCAGTAACGACATCGTATTTCCGTCGCCGGTGCGTGATGACATTGAGCTGGAGCTGCGGGTGATGCCATTTAGCGACGACCAGTATTTGTTGATGGCGCGCGATGTCACCCAGCTCAAGCAACTTGAACAAATGCGTAAAGACTTCGTAGCCAACGTGTCGCACGAATTGAAAACGCCGCTCACGGTGATGCAGGGCTACCTTGAGATGCTGGCCGATTCAGCGAGCCTGCCGCCGGCCATGATGAATAAAGCCATGCGCGATATGAGCGGGCAAACTCAACGGATGCGTAGTTTGGTCGATCAGTTATTGGCACTATCACGCATGGATGTGATGCGCACAGATATGTTTGAGCGCGTCGTTGATGTGCCACAATTGCTGCAGAATTTGCAGCGCGACGCCCAGCAACTGAATCAAGAAAAGCAGCATCAGCTGACGTTTGAGATCAGCCCCGAAAAAATGCATGGTCATGAAGACGAATTGCGCAGCGTATTTGCCAATCTGATTAGCAACGCCATTCATTATACCCCTGCTGGCGGCGTTATTACGGTGCGCTGGCAACGTGTGGGGCAGCAGATGGAATTTGCCGTTATTGATAATGGCCCCGGCATTCCCGCTGAACATATTCCCCGTTTGACCGAACGCTTCTATCGCGTCGACAAAGATCGCAATAGCTCAAAGGGCGGCAGTGGTTTGGGCTTAGCCATTGTCAAACAAGCGGTAGAAAACCATCACTGTAAGTTGGTGATTGATTCTGTGGTGGGTCGCGGCTCCAAGTTTAGTGTCCGAGTACCGGAAGAATTAGTGGTGCGGCAATAATTGAAAAGCTATGACAGATTTATGACAGTTTTTTGCACATTGTCATAATACTGTCACATTGACGTTCTACACTTTCCCCGTTATTTGAACAAAAGCCGCAGTGCGGTAACGACCAACGGAGTCATTATGAAATTCAAATCAGCGTTTTTATCAGCCTCATTAGCCGCGTTGTTGAGCGTATCAGCCAACGCCCAAAAAGTAACTGACGACCTGCCGGTTTACGAGAAAGTAAGCGGTTTGTCAGGCAACTTATCATCAGTCGGTTCAGACACTCTGGCCAACATGATGACCTTCTGGGCCGAAGAATTTAAGCGCCTCTACCCAAATGTGAACATGCAGATTCAAGCTGCCGGTTCATCAACTGCGCCACCTGCTCTTACTGAAGGCACCTCAAACTTCGGGCCAATGAGCCGCGCCATGAAGTCGAAAGAAATCGAAGCCTTTGAAAAGCGCCACGGCTATAAGCCAACTGAAATTCGTGTGGCTATCGACGCGTTAGCAGTATTCGTACACAAAGATAACCCGATTGAAGGCATGACCATTGCTCAAGTCGACAGCATCTTCTCGTCAACTCGTCTGTGTGGTGCCAGTCAAGAAGTGAGCCGCTGGGGTGATTTAGGCCTGACCGGTAGCTGGGTAAACCGCGACTTACAATTGTACGGTCGTAACTCAGTATCAGGCACCTACGGTTATTTCAAAGAAATCGCCTTGTGTGATGGCGACTTCCGCAACAACGTCAATGAGCAGCCAGGTTCAGCGTCAGTAGTACAGTCGGTATCAACCTCACTGAATGCCATCGGCTACTCAGGTATCGGCTACATCACCTCAGGTGTTAAGACCGTGCCATTAGCGTTGGAAGAAGGCGGTGAATTTGTTGATGCCAATACTGAAAGCGCGTTAGCCGGCAAATACCCACTGTCACGCTTCTTATATATTTACGTAAACAAGCACCCGAACAAGCCATTAGACCCAGCTACTGCTGAGTTCGTGAAGTTCATGCTGTCAAAAACTGGCCAAGAAATCGTCGACAAAGACGGCTACATTCCAGTACCACGCATTGTCGTTGAGCAAGAACTGGAACGTTTAGGCTTAGCTGACTAACCGCAGACTAAATACCATAGAAAGGGCCGAATCGAATTCCGATTCGGCTTTTTTAATGTGGGTATACGGATTTAATGGTTGTGCTGGTGCATTAAGACTCACCTATTTATTGCTGATAACAACTTAGTTGGTTTGACTAACGGCTTCATTCAATTGTTTTAAAATACCACAGTGCTCTAGCGTGCGCTTCGAGTTGCAGCTAAAAGCGTAGCTTGTTGTTAAGTCGCAATAGCGCTACCATAGCGCTAACTTACTGAGGGATTTATGTTAGGTCGTACATCAGGCTTATTATTACTGTTGCTGATTATGCTGAATCATGCCGTGATGGCCTGTGATGCGTTAGTTATGCATTTGCCTGATCATGCCCATGCCTACACTGACCTGCAACATGAATACTGCCACTCAGATACCCTTTTCGACGTAAGCAGTGAGCAAGTCACTGCACATAACGTTGCACATAACTCTGAGTATGATGCCGACGAACACAGTAATCATGCTCATGTGACCTGCTATATCGTTTTTTTTCAGGGCATGGAACTGCTTAACTTCCGTGACAGTGTTATAGCCGCTACCCAACCAGGGTTAAACCTCATTAGCTATCGCCCACCGGTGCCGCCGCCAAATATCTGATCCTGCTTGTTTATCTTTTTTTATTAACGATTAACTTTCAGGAGCATACCCATGCGTATGACACTAATGCTGCCAGCAATACTGGCGGCGGTATTTTGCGCGCTTCCGCTACGTGCAGAGCCGCAAGCACTGACATTACAACAGGCAATAGATAAAACGCTGCAACACAACCCTCAGCTGCATCAGTTTAAATTTACGCAACAGCGTCTGTTTGCAGAGCGTGATTTGCAAAGCCTTAAACCCGGTTATCAACTCGGTGTAGAGCTTGAGAATGTTGCGGGCACCGGAGAGGCCAGAGGGCTGGCCGGTGCTGAGCTGACAATCGCCTTATCTTCCGTGATAGAGCTGGATAATAAAGCCCAATGGCGCGCTGCGGTAGTAGACGCCAGGCTCAATACTCTTGAATGGCAGCAACAGGCGCAAACCCTGGATGTGCTGGCAGAGCTTACCCGCAATTATATTAATCTATTGGCCAGCCAGCAGGAATTGACACTGACAGAAGAGGCCGTAGCGCTCTCAGAAGCCCTGCTGCAAAGCGCTGAAAAACGTGCCGCCAGCGGTGCCTTGTCAGATGCTGAAATCATGCGGGCAAAGGCGCAACTGGCGCAGGTTCAGATCGGGCGGGACGCCCTTTTGCAGCGCATTGAGCGGCAAAAAATAGCCATAGCACGTTTTTGGGGTGATACCAGCGCCAACTTTAACGTTGTGGCAGGTAACTTGTTTGCTTTTGGCCAAAGCCGCCCTTTTGCTGAGCTGTATCAGCGGCTGCAACAATCGCCGGCGTTAACCATTTTTGCCTCTGAACGTCGGTTAAAAGACGCTGAAGTGCGACTGGCACAAAGCCAGAATCGCGCCGATCTGAGTTGGCAGGTAGGGGTAAGACGCTATCATGCCAGTGATGATACAGGCCTTACCTTTGGTATCTCAGTGCCGTTATTTGCTGAACGTCGCAATAGTGCAGCCATCGAAGCTGCGCTGGCAGAGCGAAACAATGTCGAGTATCGACAGCAGGATAGCTTACTGATCCTGCATGAACGCTTGTTTGATGCGTACTCGCAACGACAGCAATTTATTACCAGTCACCAACAGTTGGCGCAGTACGTGATCCCCAACCTGGAACAAGCGCTGGATCTTACGCGTGATGCATACCAGCGCGGGCGCTCAAATTATCAGGATTGGCTTAATGCCCAGCAAGAATTGTTGCAGGCAAAAAGACACTTACTGGAAACCGCCACTGCGGTGCTATTGAGCCAGGCGACGATTGAACAGCTTACCGCCGAGCCGGTAACGCAGTAACTGACAAGATTATTGCCCCGCTGCCGCACTTCATTAACTGTGCGACGTGGCAAACAGAACATACAGGAAGATAGCATTATGAAACCACATGTAACACTGGCAATGTTTATTGCAGCCTGGCTGATGCCGATGCATGTAATGGCCGCCAATGAGCAAGAACAAGCTCACGTCCATGCCAAAGAACAAGCGGTAAAGCCGCAATCTGACACTAAGAAAAATGAAGAGCACGAAGAACATGAAGAACACAATGAGCATGAAGGGCACGACGAAAACGACGAGCATGAACACAACGAAACCCTAAGCAGCCGCATTAGTGATGATATGGCTACGGCGGTTAATATTGTCACAGACCGTGCTGACAGCCAGCGATTACGCCAACATCAGGTTGTTTATGGCAAGCTTAGCGCTGATCCAAACCGCATCAGCCATGTTAATGCCCGTTTTCCCGGTATTCTTACCTCGGTGAAATTCTCGCTGGGTGACAGCGTAAAAGCAGGCGATGTACTGGCCGTTGTCGAGTCAAATGAGAGCTTAAATACCTATACCATTAAAGCGCCAATTGACGGCGTTATTATTCAGCGCAGCGCCAATGTTGGTGAAGTCGCACAGCAGCAGACGCTGTTTAGCATTGCTGATTTTGGCGGCCTGTGGGCAGATTTTCGCCTGTACCCGTCACAACAAGATGCTGTCGCGACAGGACAAAAAGTGGTCATTATGGCCGCTGACACTGAGATTAACGGCGTAATTGCGCATATCATCCCATCATTAACCCAGCCCTATCAACTGGCCAGAGTTAAGCTGGATAACCGTGACGGTAAACTGTCGTCCGGGCAATTGATCGAAGGTGCTGTGATAAGCGGTGAATTCAACGTTGAGCTTGCCGTTAAAAAATCTGCCATTCAAATACTGGACAATAAAAGCGGTGTCTTCGTGAAAAATAATAGCGAATATGTCTTTTCCCCATTGCAGCTTGGCCGTAGCGACATGGATTATGTCGAAGTGATTGCCGGTTTAAAGCCCGGCCAGTTGTATGTCACTACAAACAGCTATCTGTTAAAAGCGGATATTGAAAAATCTGAAGCCGAGCATGATGATTAAGGGGGCACTATGATTGAATCCATGTTGCGCCTGGCTATTGCGAGGCGGTATCTATTTTTAATGCTGACACTGTTGATTATTGCCATTGGTAGCTGGAGCTACCAACAGTTACCGATTGATGCAGTGCCGGATATTACTAACGTTCAGGTACAAATAAACACGGCGGCACCGGGTTATTCGCCACTTGAAGCAGAGCAGCGTATTACCTATCCGGTAGAAACTGCCCTGTATGGCTTACCCAATTTAAGTTATACCCGCTCATTGTCACGCTATGGCTTGTCACAGGTAACGGTGGTGTTTGAAGAAGGCACGGACATCTACTTTGCCCGCAATTTAATCAACACCCGGTTAAGCGCTATCAAGGATATGTTGCCTGAGGGCATAGAGCCTGAAATGGGCCCTATTTCAACCGGTCTTGGTGAAATCTTTATGTATACGGTGCAGGCCAAGCCGGGCGCGCTGCAACAAAATGGTTCACCTTACGATGCCATGGCACTGCGGGAAATCCAGGACTGGATAATAAAACCTCAGCTGGCACAAGTTAAAGGTGTGGTGGAAGTAAACAGCATTGGTGGCTACAACAAGCAATATCATGTGTTACCCGACCCACTGAAACTGCTTAATTATGGCCTGAGTATTAAGGATGTTGAACTGGCCCTGCAAGCCAACAATGACAACCGGGGTGCCGGTTATATTGAACGTGAGGGCATGCAACTGCTGGTACGCTCGCCCGGTCAGTTAACCTCTCTGGATGACATTGCTAATGTCATTATTACGCAATACGACACAATACCGGTAAAGCTGAGTGACGTTGCCGACGTGGCTATTGGCAAAGAGCTGCGAACCGGTGCGGCAACTCAGGATGGCAAAGAAGCGGTGCTGGGTACAGCCATGATGTTAATTGGTGAAAACTCACGCACAGTGGCACGGGATGTGGCGCAAAAGCTGGAGCAGATCAAAAGCTCTCTGCCAGAGGGTGTTATTGCTGAAGCAGTATATGACCGCACCACCTTAGTGGATAAAGCCATTGCAACCGTAAGTAAAAACCTACTGGAAGGCGCATTACTGGTGATCGTAGTGTTGTTTATCCTGCTGGGCAACCTGCGGGCGGCGTTAATCACTGCGGCAGTGATCCCGCTATCAATGCTGATGACCATTACCGGCATGGTACAAGCCGGCGTTTCTGCCAACCTGATGAGCCTGGGTGCGCTGGATTTTGGTTTAATTGTTGATGGCACGGTGATTATTGTCGAAAATGCGGTTCGCCGCCTTGCACAGGCACAACACAACGGCAGTATCCAACCGCTGAGAGAGCGCTTAAATACAGTGTATCTGGCAACAGCAGAGGTTATCCGGCCCAGTTTGTTCGGTGTGGCCATTATTACTATCGTGTATATTCCTATTTTTTCGCTGACCGGTGTCGAAGGTAAAATGTTTCATCCTATGGCAGCGACTGTGGTGATGGCCCTGTTATCCGCTATGGTGTTGTCGCTGACCATTGTGCCTGCCGCTGTGGCGGTGTTCTTAAATGGTAAAATCAGTGAAAAAGAAAGTGCGGTCATAAGAGGCGCTAAAACCCTGTACGCACCGCTATTAGCGCTGGCACTGAAATTTCGCTGGCTGGTGATTGGTTTGGCCAGTGCTCTGGTTGGTGTGTGTCTGTGGTTGGCGACCACGTTGGGGGCAGAGTTTGTGCCTCAGCTTGATGAGGGCGATATCGCTTTACATGCCATGCGTATTCCGGGCACCGGGTTAGAACAAGCCGTTGCAATGCAAGAAATTCTGGAGCAGAAGATCAAAACCTTTGCTGAGGTTGATAAAGTGTTTGCCAGAATTGGTACGGCAGAAGTGGCGACCGATCCGATGCCACCCAATGTGGCTGACAACTTTGTGATATTAAAACCGCGCAGTGAATGGCCCAATCCGGATAAAACCAAAGCCCAATTGGTCACTGAAATGGAAGCTGCTTTGGCGACATTGCCGGGCAATAACTATGAATTTACCCAACCTATTCAGATGCGTTTTAATGAACTGATTTCCGGTGTACGGGCAGATCTGGGTATTAAGGTATTTGGTGATGATTTAGATCAGTTGGTTATAAGCGCTAATCAAATTCTGCAAGCGGTCAACAAGGTGCAAGGTGCTGCGGATACTAAAGTCGAACAAGTCACTGGCTTGCCAACCTTGTCAGTGATCCCCAACCGAACCGCGCTTGCCCGTTACGGCTTAAATGTGGTTGAACTACAGGACTGGGTATCAGCGGCAATTGGTGGTACGTCGGCCGGTATTCTGTATGAAGGCGACAGACGCTTTGAGCTGATAGTGCGCTTGCCGGAAACCCTGCGTCGCGATCTGGACAAACTGGCAGTGTTGCCGGTGCCATTGCCAAATGGGGACTTTGTGCCGTTACAAGAAGTGGCTACCTTAGATTTATCGCCTGCGCCGGCGCAAATTAGTCGTGAAAATGGCAAACGCCGGGTAGTGGTAACCGCGAATGTGCGCGGGCGAGACCTTGGTAGTTTTGTAGAAGAGGTAAAGGCCCAAATCAACCGTGACGTTACATTACCAGCCGGTTACTGGCTGGACTATGGTGGTACTTTTGAGCAGCTGGAGTCCGCCAGTCAGCGCCTTAGCATTGTGGTGCCTGTTACGTTGCTGCTGATTTTAGGTATTCTGGTGATGGCTTTTGCGTCATTTAAAGATGCGTTGATTATCTTCAGCGGTGTGCCGTTGGCGCTCACCGGTGGTGTGTTGGCCTTGTATTTGAGGGGTATGCCTTTATCAATCTCTGCTGGCATTGGCTTTATCGCCTTATCAGGCGTAGCGGTGTTGAACGGTCTGGTGATGCTGAGCTTTATTCGCGATCTCTGGCGTGAGAAAGGTGACTTGCTGTTAGCGATAACGGAAGGCGCGCTTACCCGGTTGCGCCCTGTGCTAATGACCGCTTTGGTCGCGAGCCTCGGTTTTGTGCCGATGGCGATTAATATTGGCACCGGTGCTGAAGTGCAGCGCCCGCTGGCGACAGTGGTGATTGGCGGTATTATTTCGTCAACCTTGCTGACATTGTTGGTATTGCCCGTGTTATATCATTGGGTGCACAAAAACGATAACCGCAAACAGCAAACGGAATAATCATTAACGTTCTTCGCTGCAGCATTGGGCTGCAGCGAAGAACGTTTTGGCAATAGTATGGGTGTTTATGCTAATACGATTAAAACGATAACCGCGTAAATAGTCAGGCGTATTAAGACGTCCCGCCAAATGGGGCTGTCAGCTAGCAAGGGTTGCAAGTCAGCTGGCAAGGGCACTGGCTTTAAAGCAGAGATATTCGCGCCTCCAGGATTTCCCCTTGGAACCCAACCAAATATAAAACCCGGAACCGTTGCTATCAAACGGACGATCTGACCAATAACCTCGCGATTATCATTGCGTTTAAGCCCAATTCGTAACATCTGCCAGTGCGTCGCTATGTGCGGTATAAAATATCTCTGCCCTAAAATATGCGCTCTTTCAAGAGACTTAAACGCATTGTCTAAATCATTGACTTGTTCAGCCTCCATGGCTGAGCGCATACTGATTTGGTACTCATGTTTAATTTTTTTGGGTATACGGATTTAATGGTTGATGGGGCACCTTCACCCCATCAATCTGATACCACCCTCAGATGGTTGATAGATCGACTCCGTAGTTGAGTTCCTCTGCGAAGTCCGGCAGTCCGTAACCGATGGTTTTCTTGTAGAAAGGAGAGACCTTCGCAGTCGGTGCCTTCTTCTTGTGCTTCGTGGTGTAGAGCATTCGTGCCCGCATCACCTCGAAGGAGTAACCGCGCCCTTCACGGTTCTTGTCCTTGGCCAGTCGGTTGATGGACCCCGTGTAAGCGTTGGTGACGGGCATGTCCGTCTCGAAGTAGGTCATGGTCTCTTCGCGCCAGTTTCCCACTGCCCTGACCAGATCGCTCCAGACTTCCTTTTGGCCCTTCGGGATGGTGGCTATCCACTCGTCCAGGGCGGCTTCTGCCTGGAGCCGTGTGGTGGCGTCCCAGATGCCGTAGAAGCGCTCCTTGTGCTCGTAGGCGGCCAGCAGTTGCGGGAACGCGCCTGTCCAGGTCTCCATGATGAGGCGCTCCCGGTCTGAGACTTCGTGAGCGCGTTTCAGCAGGATTTTCCAGTCCGGCTCTGGGACGGTTTCAGCTCCTTTCTGAGGCCCTTGCGCACTCTCTCTAGGGCATCGTTGGCCATGCGCACCACATGGAACTTATCGACCACGATACGGGCCTGGGGCAGCACAGCCTTGACCGCTGCCCGGTAGGGGTTCCACATGTCCATGCTGACGATCTCGACCTTCTGCCGGTCTTTCAGCTTCATCAGGTAGTTGGTCACCACGTCCTGGCGGCGGGTGGCCAGCAGGTCGAGCAGGGTTCGCTCCTCAATGTTGGTCAGAATGCAGCGGTAGCGCTTGTTCAGGTATAGCTCGTCAATGCCCAGGATGCGGGGCGTCTCGAAGCGGTGCCAGCGCCCCAGGAACTCGGCGCGGGCGTTGAAGATGTCGCGCACCGTCTTATCGTCCAGGCCGGTCTGTGCCGCCACAAAGGTGTAGGGGTGGTTGAAGGATTCCTTCTCCACGTACTCATGCAGCCGCAGTGTCAGTCAGATCCATCCGACTCGGCATTGGTGTTTGCTTTTTTACCCAACAAGCTGCTGGAAACGAACAGTAAGGCACCGAGGACAATTGCAATATCAGCCAGGTTGAAGGCCGGCCAATGCCAGTCTCGCCAATAGAAATCAAAGGAATCCACAACATAGCCGCGAAAGACCCGGTCAATCAGGTTGCCCATGGCGCCACCGAGGATAAGACTGTAAGCGATGGCTTCTCCTTTATGACGATTTTCAAGGATCAGCTTGATCAGAAAAATCGAGACCACTACCGCGATTCCGATAAAAAAGTAGCGCTGCCAGCCTCCACCATTCGCAAAAAGACTGAATGCGGCACCGGTGTTCCATAGGTGCACCCAGTTAAAGAACGGGGTCACCGAAACATACTCGCCATAGGCCATTGATTGCTGCACCAGCCACTTTACAGCCTGATCAGACGCTGCCAGCAGGCCCGATATGGACAATAGGGCATACGGCGAGAGCTTTTTGCCAATAATGAGCATTATTTAACCCTTCAACGCCAAAATGCGTCTGGCACCGTTAAGTACAATGCCCCCCGCGATGGTGCCGATAATCAGATCCGGATAATTGGAACCGGTCCACGCGACCAGGGCGCCGGCGGTGATGACCCCCAGGTTGATCACCACGTCGTTGGCCGAGAATATCCAGCTTGCCTTCATGTGCGCCCCGCCTTCCCGATGTTTGGATATGAGCAGCAGACAACTGGTATTGGCAATCAATGCGACGAATGCGATAGCCATCATCACCAGCGATTCAGGCTCACTACCGAATACAAAGCGTCTCACCACCTCTACGAGCACGCCCACAGCCAAGATCAGTTGCAGTACACCAGCAAGATGCGCGGCACGTACCTGCATTTTCACGCTATGTCCAACCGCATAAAGAGCGAGTCCGTACACTGCCGCATCAGCAAAATTGTCCAGGGACTCTGCAATGAGGCCAGTTGACTGAGCCATCAGACCGGCAGTCATTTCCACCACGAACAGAAGTGCATTGATACCGAGCAACCAGCGCAGGGTCCAGGATTCTTGCTTAGCAGAAGCTGCCGAAAACTCGGCGGCCTTGATGGTCTCCGGATTTGCAGCGACGGTTTCCTGAAGCGAGGCGCCTAGCCCCAAGGTCTTCAGTTTCGAGGTGACGGGCTCGACCTCGCCGTCATGCACGACCTTCAGCCGGCGGTTCGACAAGTCGAAGGACAGCGCCCGAATCTCCTCAAAGCCGTTCAGGGCTAGGCGAATCATTCGTTCTTCTGATGGACAGTCCATCTTCGGCACGGCATAAACACTGACCCATCTCCCTGGCGCCTCGGAGGAGGCTTGTATATCGGTATCCGCTGCGGACGTTGCATCACCGCCACAGGCGCCACCACAGGATTTGCTCATGATACGACTCCACTTGAACAATGTTGTGGTACCATTTTAAACTATAAAGCTACTATAAGGTCAATAGAGTAAAGAATCCGTTGGGGAGGAGGCTGATGCGCATTGGTCAGTTGGCGCAGTTGGTAGGGGTCGAAACACAGACGATCCGCTTCTATGAACAGCAGGGCTTGTTGCCGCCGCCTGATCGGCAGGACAACGGTTACCGTGTCTATACCGAGAAGCATGGTGAGGGGCTGGCCTTCATCCGTCGCTGCAGAATCCTGGGCCTGTCACTGGCTGAGATTCACGAACTACAGAGCTATCAGGACGACCCTCATCAGCCTTGTACCGCCGTCAACGCCTTGCTCGATGATCACATCTCTCATGTGCGGTCGCAGATAACCGCTCTGCAAGCGCTTGAGAAACAACTCGTTTCACTGAGAGCGAGTTGCAACGATGACCGGGAAGTTGAGGCGTGTGGGGTTCTTGCTGGAATTAGCGAAGGAAACATGCACCAGCAGTAGGTGAAGCATCAACCAGATAATCCGATGAGATGCCGGTCTGTCTCACTCTCATGCAAAGGTAAGATCAACCATTTAATCCGCTTACCCTTTAATGTCTGTTCATCAAGGTGCGACATCGCGCAGGATGGGTTGTTGCAGTGAGATCAAGGTTTCAGTGGCTTGGATTTCGTCAATAGGCTGGATGCGTTCAATCAGCAGACGTTGCAGGTCATCAATGGAGCGCACCATCACTTTGATAAAGATGCTGTATTGGCCGGTGGTGTAGTGCGCTTCGAGCACTTCCGGTAGGGCTTTGAGCTGCGCCAGAGCACGCGGGTAATCGCCAGCGCGGGCGAGGGTAATGCCAATAAAGCAACAAACATCGTAGCCCAGCTTGCGCGGATCAACGGTCAACTTGGCACCGATGATGATGCCGGCTTGGCGCATTTTCTCCACCCGCACGTGAATAGTAGCTGGGCTCACCTGATGTTGTTTGGCAATTTCGGCATAAGATTGCCGGGCATTTTGCTGCAAATGCTGAAGAATCTGTCGGTCTAAATTATCGATCATTGAAGCAATCTCCGAAAAACCTATTAATATTTAGATAAAATTTAATCAAATCGGCGTTTATTGTAAATATAAAATCACTAAAAGCTAAAATTGATTGACGCTATTGATATTGGCGTTGCATTCATTGAATGATGGCTACCTAAACCATTTCAAACTAATCAAGCTCTTGGAGTACGCCATGCAATCATTCTTTATCACCCAACAACAGGTTGCTCATGCCAAGCAACTATTCACTCACGCCTTGTGTCAGCGGTTGCAATTGATTGAAGTGCAAGCACCGCTTAGCCTAGCTATAGGTAGCGGCATGCAAGATACCTTATCGGGCAGCGAACAAGCGGTGCAGTTTGCCATTCGTAGCAATGGCGAGCGTCACGAAGTAGTGCACTCGTTGGCGAAATGGAAACGCGCCCTGTTGGCCGACTACCAAGCCCAAGTTGGCCAAGGCATAGTGGCGCAAATGCGCGCCTTGCGGCCCGATGAAGAGCGCTTAAGCGAACGCCACTCGGTGTTGGTTGAGCAATGGGATTGGGAGCAGGTCATTGACGCTGAACAGCGCACCATCGCCACCCTACAACAGCGGGTACAGCAAATTTATCGGGCGCTATTAGATACCCTGAGCGCACTTGGTGATCCAGCAGATTTGCTGCCAAGCCTACCGGCTCAGGTGTACTTCATTGACAGTGAAAGCTTACGTCAGCGCTACCCTCAGCTAACCGCCAAGCAACGCGAACAGGCCATCACTGAACAGCATAAAGTAGTGTTTGTGATTGGTATTGGTGGCTTGCTCAGTGATGGCTCGCGCCATGATGGCCGTGCCCCTGATTATGATGACTGGAGCACCAGCACTGAACTAGCGGGCGCTGGCTTAAACGGTGACCTACTGGTATGGCACCCAGGCCTCGCTGATGCGCTGGAGCTATCGTCGATGGGGATTCGCGTTGATGCGCAGGCGTTGCGGCGCCAATGCGCACTGCAGCAATGCCAGAGTATATTAACCCAGCCATGGCACCAACGCTTGCTCAGTGGCCAATTGCCAGCCACAATAGGTGGAGGTATTGGGCAATCGCGGTTGGTCATGTGGATGCTGCAACAGCAGCATATCAGCGCGGTTCAAGCGCCGGAAATTTCATGGCAAACACAGCAACAAATCGCCGTGGCGTGACAAATATGACAGAACTGTAACATTACTGTCATAATTCCCGACTATACTTGTCGCATCGACATTAACCGTCTGTCTGACATTGACTCGAGGCATTGATGAGCGCACCAACTCGTTCTAGTTTGGGAGCCAGCAATATGCGTCTGTTTAAAGACCGCGCCGCACGCGTAGGGGTAACCCTGGGTGGCGGCATGGTGCTTATCGCGCTACTGCTGATTTTCTTCTATTTACTCTATGTGGTAGAGCCGATATTCCGCGGCGTATCCGTTGAGGGTAAGCACCAGTTTCAAGTGCCTGCAAGCACTGAAGTGGTGGCCATGGGCATGGAAGAACAGTCGGAAATTGGCTTTCAGCTCACAGCGGGCGGTGAAATTACCTTCTTTGCCTTGCAGCCAGCCACGGGTACCAATTGGCAGCCGGGCGATGTGCTGTTGCAAGAGCAACTGACCGCCACAGCGCCAACGGCTTTTGCTGCCACGCAACCACAGAACAAACGCTATGCCTACGCCTTAGAGGGCGGTTTAGTGCAGGTCGTAGCACCGAAATTTCGCAGTCAATTTATCAATGGCCAGCGCTTCACTAACCCACGTTCAGTACTTGAAGATCTGGAACAACCATTAGTACTCGACCCACAAGGTCGCACAGTCAATCAATTAGCCTATGAATACTCGGGTGATTCAGCGTTGTTGGTCGGTGTTACCGCCGATAATCTGCTGCTGGTGAACCTACTTCAGGCATCGCGCAACTTCTTAAGTGGTGCGGTAGAAATGAAATCGCGCTTCACCGAACTGCCAATGACCTCGCCTATTGATAACGTGTTGGTGACGCCAAATTTACGCCAAGTATTTGTCCGCCACGGCAACCGCGTTACCGTGTTAGATGTCAGCACGAGTGGCAAGGTCACTGAACGCCAAGTGCTCAGCACCGACAAACGCAAGTTTGGCGATATCACCGTGATGAAACTGCTAGCCGGCGCTAACTCGCTGATGCTTGGGCATAGCAGCGGTAGCATCACCCAATGGTTTGAAGTAGCCGGTGATGATGGTCGCCGTTATCAGTTCATCCGTGATTTCAAAGCCGGTTCAGCAGCAGTTGACGAAATCATTGCCGAATACTTCCGCCGCACCTTTTATACGGTATCGGCTGATGGCACGGTGGGCGTTTTCCACACTACCTCACAAGCCGATTTATACCTCGATAAACCCGAGCAGGTCAGTGCTGAGCAGCTCGTCATTGACCCCCGCGCCAACACTATGTTGGTACGCAACGACAGCGGCTACCACAGCTTTAAGCTAGAGAACGAACACCCAGAAGTAAGCTGGAGCGGCTTGTGGCAAGAAGTGTGGTACGAAGGCTACCCTGATCCGCAATACACTTGGCAGTCTACCTCAGGTTCAGACGACTTTGAGCCAAAATTCAGCTTAGTACCGATTTCATTCGGCACCATCAAGGCCGCGGCTTACGCTATGTTATTTGCGGTTCCTATTGGTTTGGCTGCGGCGGTGTACACCGCCTACTTTATGTCACCTGGGGTGCGTAAAGTGGTCAAGCCGACGGTTGAAATTATGGAAGCGCTGCCGACGGTTATCTTGGGTTTCCTTGCCGGCCTGTGGTTAGCACCAATCGTCGAGAGTTATCTGCCCGGAATTGTTGCGGTGATTATTCTGGTGCCGCTCGCCATTGTGCTGTTCGCCCTATTAGCGAGCCGCTTGCCAACCAACCTGCGCAACCAATTTACCGATGGCCGCGCAGCGCTTATTTTGATTCCGCTGGTGATTCTGGTCGGCTGGTTCGCGTTTGAGCTATCGCCATGGGTAGAAAACGCATGGTTTGGTGGCAACGTGCGCGAATACATCACCAACGAGTTGGGCATCACCTTTGATCAACGTAACTCGCTGATTGTCGGTATCGCCATGGGCTTTGCGGTGATCCCAACCATTTTCTCGATTGCCGAAGATGCGGTATTCAGTGTACCGAAGCATCTGTCGAATGGCTCGTTAGCCCTAGGTGCGACCACCTGGCAGACGCTGACTAAAGTGGTGCTATTGACCGCCAGCCCGGGTATTTTCTCGGCGGTGATGATGGGCCTAGGCCGCGCTGTCGGTGAAACCATGATCGTATTGATGGCGACCGGTAACACGCCCATCATGGACTGGAACATCTTTGAAGGTATGCGTACCTTGTCGGCCAACATTGCCGTTGAAATGCCTGAGTCTGAAGTAGGCAGCTCGCACTATCGCATCTTGTTCCTAGCAGCTTTTGTGTTATTCGTTTTCACCTTCATGTTTAACACGCTGGCGGAGCTTGTCCGTCAACGGTTACGTGAAAAATATAGCTCGATGTAAGCGAGAGGATGTCCATGAGAAATTGGTTTAAATCAGGTGCACCTTGGATTTGGCTGACAGCGGGCTCGGTGAGCATCAGCTTGATCGCGGTACTTGGCGTGATGGCCATGATTGCCTGGCGCGGGCTGTCATTCTTCTGGCCAGCGGCGATTCACGAATTCGAAGTGCGTGCTAACGACGGCAGCAGCCAAGTCATTATTGGTGAAATCTACGACAGCGAAGAAATACCTATGCAGCGGCTGCGTGAGTCGGGCGTAGTGCTGGATGGCTACGACGAAGAAACGCTAACGCGAGTGTTGCTGAAAGTCGGTAACCGTGAGTTCGTGCCGCTGGATTTCATGTGGGTGATGGAGCCGCAAATCGTTCGCGACGAAACGCCGGATACTTTAGCCGTGGTTGAGCGCAGCAAAGATGGCAACTTCTACGGCTATCCGTTGCACCTATTAGAAAATGGTGAGCGGGTAGCAAGCACCGATTTGCGTGCCGATATTCAGCAGCGCATTGAGCGCGCGGTAGAACTCAACGAAAAAGCCGCTGATCTGCAACAAAGCGACATCGGTGCCATTAACTTCCAACTCAACCGCTATCGGCTTGAGCGCCGTGCCTTAGAGCTCAAAGGCGAACTGACCGACAGCGAAATAGCGCGTATTGAAGCCGGCGAGCAGCAATTGCGTGATGACTACCAGGTGCTCGAGCAACAGCTCTTTGCCTATCGTGAAGAAGCTAGCCGCGACTCGCTGGTAGTGCGCGACATGCGCGGTGTTGAAGTGACGCTACCGATGTATCGGGTGTTGGATATTACCTTCCCCAATGACATGGGCGTATTCAGCAAAGTCGGGCACTTCTTCAAGCAAATCGGTAAGTTTGTGACCGAGAATCCGCGTGAAGCCAATACCGAAGGCGGGGTGTTCCCAGCCATTTTTGGTACCGTGTTCATGGTCTTACTGATGTCGGTTATTGTCACCCCATTTGGTGTGATCGCCGCTATTTACCTGCATGAATACGCCGGTAAAAACGCCATTACCCGTATCATCCGTATTGCTGTAATCAACTTAGCGGGTGTGCCGTCTATTGTGTACGGGGTATTCGGCTTAGGCTTCTTTGTGTATATGGTGGGTGGCACGCTTGACCAAATCTTCTATCCAGAAGGTTTGCCAAGCCCAACCTTTGGTACCCCGGGGGTGATGTGGTCAGCTATTACCTTGGCGATTTTGACCCTGCCAGTGGTGATTGTTTCCACCGAAGAAGGCTTGTCGCGTATTCCAAGTACCTTACGTGAAGGTAGCTTGGCCTTGGGCGCCACCAAAGCCGAAACGCTATGGCGCATCATTCTGCCCATGGCATCACCGGCTATTATGACCGGATTGATTTTGGCGGTAGCCCGTGCAGCCGGTGAAGTAGCACCGCTGATGCTGGTGGGCGTGGTGAAGTCGGCGCCGATGTTGCCGGTGGATGGTAACTTCCCGTACTTCCATTTAGATCGCAAATTTATGCACTTAGGCTTCCACATTTATGATGTCGGCTTCCAGAGCCCGAACGTAGAAGCCGCGCGGCCGTTAGTGTACGCCACCTCATTCTTATTGGTGACGGTGATTGTTGGGTTGAACCTAACCGCCATTGGCGTGCGCAACCACTTGCGCGAAAAATACCGCTCGCTTGAGCACTAATTACTTCGTTGACATGAAAAGGTCATGACTATGATTTCGGTAACTCCGAGCAATTTACAAGCAGAAGCATTGGATCTAGCCAACTTAAGCGCTGAGCAAACCGCGTTAGAGATCCGCGATTTGAACCTGCATTACGGCAGCGCTCAGGCCCTTTACGATATCTCAATGAAGATCCCGAAGAATCGCGTGACCGCCTTTATCGGCCCATCAGGCTGCGGTAAATCAACGCTGTTGCGTTGTATCAACCGCATGAATGACTTGGTTGAGATTTGTAAAGTCAGCGGCCAGATCTTGCTGCATGACAAAAATATTTACGACAAAGATGTGGACGCCGCGTCACTGCGCCGTCAAGTGGGCATGGTATTCCAGCGCCCGAACCCGTTCCCTAAGTCTATTTATGAGAACGTGGTGTATGGCATGCGCTTGCAGGGCGTCAACGACCGGCGTACGCTAGATGAAGTGGTAGAGCGTTCACTCAAAGGTGCGGCGCTGTGGGACGAAGTCAAAGACCGCTTAAACGCCAGTGCCTTTGGCCTCTCAGGTGGTCAGCAACAGCGTTTGGTGATTGCCCGTGCTATCGCCATTGAGCCAGAAGTGTTGTTATTGGATGAGCCAACCTCAGCCCTTGACCCAATCTCAACCTTGACCATTGAAGAGCTGATTACTGAGCTGAAAAGCAAGTACACCGTGGTGATTGTTACCCACAACATGCAGCAAGCAGCGCGGGTTTCTGACCAAACTGCCTTCATGTACATGGGTAAGTTGATTGAGTATGCGGATACCAATAGCTTGTTCACTACCCCAGACAAGAAGCAAACTGAAGATTACATTACCGGCCGTTACGGTTAATAGGAGCCAAACGTGGATAAGCCAACCATGAGCCGGCATATTTCCGGCAAGTTCAATGACGAATTAGAAGCGGTCCGTAACCAGGTACTTACTATGGGTGGGTTGGTCGAGCAGCAATTGCGCGATTCACTCTACGCCATTGAAAAATCGGACCATGAATTGGCCGAACAGATCTTGCGTCGTGATACCAAAATCAACGCGCTCGAAGTGCAAATTGATGAAGCCTGTGTGCAGATCATCGCTAAGCGCCAGCCAGCCGCCAGCGACTTGCGCCTGATCATCGCCATTTTCAAAACCATCTCCGATTTGGAGCGTATTGGTGATGAAGCTGAGCGTATCGCCAAAGTGGCACTCGAGAGCTTCAATAAAGACCAACAAGAGTTTTTGTTGAACTTGGAGAATCTTGGTCAGCT
The DNA here is from genome assembly GCF_003999375.1 of Pseudidiomarina mangrovi. Taxonomy (GTDB): domain Bacteria; phylum Pseudomonadota; class Gammaproteobacteria; order Enterobacterales; family Alteromonadaceae; genus Pseudidiomarina; species Pseudidiomarina mangrovi. The sequence goes on along the minus strand of NZ_RJLC01000015.1, from coordinate 91,787 downwards.
GGTACTGACCATGCTGCATGGCGTACTCGATGCCTTCGCCCGTATGGATCTCGATTCAGCCTTTGAAGTGCACCAGATGGATGCCCAAGCCGACCGTCAATACGAAGCATTAACCCGTCAGTTGATGACCTACATGATGGAAGATCCACGCGGTATTCCAAAAGTCATGAACGTACTGTGGTCAGCGCGCTCACTGGAGCGTATTGGCGACCGTTGCCAGAACATCGCCGAATACATCATCTTCTTTGTCAAAGGCAAAGATGTCCGCCACGTATCGGCGGAATCGATGGAACAAACCGTGAAAGGTGGGCGCTAACAGCGCCCATTTTTTTGCCATTTAGTAAAGAATACGCGCCCGAATAGTGCCGGGGATATCTCGCAACGCCAGCAGCAATTGGTCGGCGTGATGGGTACGCTCCGGCGCCTCAATATCAATCACCACATAGCCCACCTTGGTATCGGTCTGCAGATACTGACCCGACACGTTGATATCAGCATCGGCCAGCACTTGGTTAATGCGCGTGAGCATGCCTGGGCGATTCTCATGAATGTGCAATAAGCGTCGTGAACCTTGATGGGCCGGTAGGGATACTTCCGGAAAATTCACCGCCGATAGAGTGGAGCCGTTATCGGAGTAATGCACCAGCTTGCTGGCTACTTCAATGCCGATATTTTCCTGCGCTTCTTGGGTAGAGCCGCCAATGTGCGGGGTCAAAATACAGTTATCGATACCGCGCAGGGCGGACTCAAACAGCTCGTCGTTACCGGCCGGTTCATGCGGGAATACGTCAATGGCCGCGCCGCCTAAATGGCCGTTACGCAGCGCCTCAGCTAGCGCCTCAATCACCACCACACTGCCGCGCGAGGCGTTAATGAGAATACTGCCGGCTTTCATCTGCTGCAGTTGCGCTGCGCCAATCATCCACTGAGTTTGCGGCGTTTCCGGCACATGCAAGGTCACCACATCGGCCTGCTTCAACAGTTCATTGAGGCTACGTACTTGGCTGGCATTACCCAGGCTTAACTTAGTTTCAATATCGTAGTAGCGCACGCGCATACCCAGTTGCTCGGCCAAGACGCTGAGCTGGCTACCAATGTGGCCGTAACCAACAATGCCGAGCACTTTGCCTCGCGCTTCAAAACAACCAGTAGCGGCTTTGTCCCAGCCACCACGGTGCGCGGCGGCGTTCTTTTGCGGCACTTTACGCAGTAGCATGATGATTTCTGCTAGCACCAGCTCCGCCACACTGCGGGTATTGGAAAACGGCGCGTTAAACACCACCACGCCATGTTCACGCGCGGCGGCTAAATCAACCTGGTTGGTGCCAATGCAAAAACAGCCAACCGCATTAAGCTTATTCGCCGCAGCAAACACCTTAGCAGTCAGTTGGGTGCGTGAGCGAATACCGAGAAAATGCACATCTTTGATGCGTTCACAGAGTTCGTCTTCGCTAAGCGAGGTTTTGACGTACTCAATGTTGTCATAGCCTTGCTGTTGAAACACTTCAACGGCGCTTTCGTGCACGCCTTCAAGCAACAGAATTTGGATACGATCTTTGGCTAATGACACCTTATTCATGTTTACTCACCTAAATTATTTACCTAACTGAATGATGCCATCTGGGCTGGCAATGAGGGCGATATTGGCGCCACGCTGGGCGAACAAACCATTGGTCACAACACCGACAATATTATTCAGTTGTTGCTCTAATTGCACCGGGTCGAGGATATCGAAATTGTGAATATCCAGAATAAGGTTGCCATTGTCGGTGACAAAGCCCTGGCGCCACACCGGGTCGCCGCCAAGCTGAACAATTTGCCGTGCCACATAAGAGCGCGCCATGGGGATCACTTCAACCGGCACCGGAAAGCCACCCAAGCGGCCCACTTGCTTGGAACTATCGGCAATACAGACAAACTTTTGCGCCACCGCGGCAATGATTTTCTCGCGGGTAAGCGCGCCGCCGCCGCCTTTGACCATGCGCAGGTGCGCATCAATTTCATCGGCACCATCAATGTACACCGGCAAATCACTGACGTTGTTCAGCTCGTGTACTTCAATACCGTGGGCTTTTAGCCGCGCAGTGGAGGCTTCTGAGCTGGAGACCGCACCAGCAATGTCATGCTTCATGCTCGCCAGCGCTTCAATAAAAAAGTTCACCGTGGAGCCCGTGCCAACGCCAACAATTTGGCCTTCTTGAACGAATTTGAGGGCGGCTTGAGCAGCCTGAGCTTTGAGTTGATCTGCGTGCGATTGTGGGGTGGCCATGCCGGTTTCCTAGTGGGTGGGCTATGGCTGGTCAGTGTACCAGTTTAGCGGCTAAAATCCCACACCTTGCTGGGCGTTACCACCAGTTGCAAGGGCACATCCCAGGGCTGTTGCACCAGCCCCTCGCAGTACTGAAAATCGTAGCCTAAACCAATGGTCAGCAGCCGCGGCAACTCACCGCGTTGCCATGCCGACAGGTTGCCGGAGAGCGTGCGGTCGTAATAGCCGCCACCCATGCCCAAGCGCTGACCATTCGGGCCAAAGCCCACTAACGGCACCAGCATGATCTGCAGTTGCGTCAGTGGCACCACGCGGTCACAGCGCAATTCCGGCTCATTAATGCCGTAGCGGTTTTGCTGCCAAACCGTAGCATCGGTGATTTCTAGAAATAGCAGATGCTTAGCCACCACCGGGTGCAACACCGGTAACGCCAGCCGTTGCGCTGCGCCCAGTTGCTGATGAATAGCACAGGTCGGCAGCTCGCCGCCAAAGCTGGCGTAGCTGGCAATCAGCTGTGCCTGCTGAAATTCCGCCAAGGCCTGTAGCCGCTTGGCTACCTGCAGCCCAGCGTGGTTACGCTCATCGCTGCTGAGTGCTTGGCGTTGCTGCTTGAGCTGCTGCCGCCATTGCTGTGCTTGCATCACGCTGTTATCCTTGCTGAAACGTATCTCACTATCGCTATATAAGGCTGGTTATATCATGACTGCTCGTTCACTGACTAGGTTGATGACACTGCTGTTCTCAGTCACTTTGGCCACGGCCGTAAGTGCGGCACCACCACCTAAAGCCCCGCCCCGTGGCGATCAGGGCGATGGCCCGTTCAAGCGCTTGATTCTGCGCGGCGGTACCTTGGTGAATGGCGAAGGCGCCCCAGCACAAGGCCCAGTGGATATTGTCATTGAGCAAGACCGTATTGTCGCGGTGGTGAGCGTGGGCCACCCTGGCGTACCGATTAAAGAGCAAGGCCGCCCGGTGGCGCAAAAGGGCGACCGCGAAATTGACGTAACCGGCCATTTCATTTTGCCAGGCTTTATTGACATGCACGGCCACATTGGTGGCTCCGCCGACAATATCCCCGCCGAATATGTGCTGAAACTATGGCTGGCGCACGGCATCACCACAGTGCGCGAACCGGGCAGCTTTAACGGCTTAGACTGGGTGCAGTGGCACCAGCAACGCGCTGAGAACAACACTATTGTGTCACCGCGCATTATTCCGTACGTGGGTTTTGGCCAAGGCGCCGATGAGCCAATTTTTGGTGCCGACCAAGCCCGCGCTTGGGTGCGTGATATTAAGAAGCAGGGCGCCTCAGGTATTAAATTCTTCGGCGCCAGCAAACGGGTGATGGAAGCGGCGCTCGATGAAGCCAAAAAGCAAGGCCTCGGCACCATGATGCACCACGCTCAGCTCAACGTCATGAACATGAACGCGCTAGATTCTGCCGAGCGCGGCTTAGTGACTATGGAGCATTGGTACGGCCTGCCAGAAGCCATGTTTACCGGGCAAACCCTGCAAAATTACTCACCGGAGTACAATTACAACAACGAGCAAGACCGTTTTGGCGAAGCCGGCCAACTGTGGGCGCAAGCCGCCGAGCAAGACAGCGAAAAATGGGCTGAAGTACGTGACCGCCTGATCGCGTTGGATTTCACCATCAACCCCACGCTGACCATTTACGAAGCCAGCCGTGACCTAATGCGTGAACAACGCGCCATTTGGCACGACGAATACACCTTGCCGACATTATGGGAGTTCTTCACCCCCAGCCGCTATGCGCACGGCAGCTACTGGTTCGATTGGACCACCGATCACGAAGTAGCGTGGCGGCACAATTTCAGCAAATGGATGGCGTTCTTAAACGACTATAAAAACCATGGCGGGCGCGTCACAACTGGGTCAGACTCAGGCTACATCTATAAGATTTACGGCTTTGGCTATATTCGCGAGCTAGAACTTTTGCGTGAAGCCGGCTTTAACGCCTATGAAGTGATTCAGGCTGCTACCTTAAACGGCGCCGAAGCGCTGGGCTTGGATCATGAGATTGGCAGTGTTATTCCGGGCAAAAAAGCCGACTTGGTGATTGTGCGCGAAAACCCACTGCGCAACTTCAAAGTGCTGTACGGCACCGGCCATTACCAATTGGACGAAAACAACAAGCCAATGCGCACCAAAGGCATTCGCTACACCATCAAAGACGGCATTGTCTACCCGGTGGATGAACTGCTGCTGGATGTGCGCATGCTGGTCGAGCAAGCCAAACAGGCTGAAGCTCAAAATAAAGGGTGATCACCCGGGATGCCGCTGCGTGCCTTAGCCCTTGAACCCTTTGGTTCAAGGCGGGGCGCAAGTGTTCGACCGCAGGCTTCTCGATACAAGTCGAGCATGCTCAATAGCCGCCCAATGAGCCCCTGGGTATGACGTTATCGGCTCAGGGACATCAGCGTTGCTGGCGAACATCCCAGGCAATCATAACTACAAACTTCTATTAACGCCCTGGCCGTTGCTCAGTCATCACCTGTTCTAGGGTGGCCTGTAGCAATTTTATTTTTTCTTCTAATTCAGCGATGCGTTGCTGTTGTTCAGCATGTTGTTGGGCCGCCTCGTGACACAAATTCAAGGCTGCCATGACCGCAATTTGCTCGGGGTGCGACAAGCGCGTACCGCCGGTAATTTGCTTCACTTTGTCATTTAATCGTGACGCCGCCGCCAGTAAGGCTGCTTCTTGGTCCGCCGGGCAATTGACCTTGTATTGGCGATCCATCAGGCGGATATCGATGCTGCGCTGTGTCATGCGGTGACCCTTTTGCGTTCTAGTCGTTGGCGTCTGCTGGCTATTATGACACGTCTGTGATGGCTTTGTCAGCTAGCCTGAGCAGGCTTGCAATGATAGTATGGCGAGCATCACTTTTGACCAGCATCACTTTTAACGAGAGCGAGCCAATGGCCGACCCAACCCATCCTGAAGCGACAGTCGATAACTTTGATCGGCTCAACCAATTTCTGCTGCAACACGGCTTACTGCCCAATGCCGCTGAAGTGCATGGTACATTGTGCGGCATGCTGGCCGGTGGCGCGAGCCCTAGCAGCGAGCATTGGCTGGCGCTACTCAGCGATTTACTGCACGAAGGGCAATCTTTTCCGCCTGCTGTGCGTAATAAACTGGAGCAGTTAACGCAAAACATTGATGGCGCTTTGCGTGATCCGGATATGAATTTTCAGCTGATGCTGCCGGAAGATCAGCAACCCATTGAAGAGCGCTTACAGGCCATGATTGATTGGGTGCAGTCGTTTTTAGTGGGCTTTGGCGTCAATCAGAGCAATTTAGCCGGTTTTTCGGACGATGTGCGCGAAGCCATTGATGACATGGTTGAGCTGGCCAAGCTGGATTTCAGTGTAGAAGACGACAATGACGCCGACCGCGCCTACTTTGAAATTGTCGAATATCTGCGGGTGTCGGCCATCATGTGCTTTTGCGAAGTGGGCGAGCAGGCCAGTGGCGACTGCAAAACTGGCAAAACCTTGCATTAATTTTTCAATACCCCTGTTGTGATGGAGTAGCACCCCGTGGAGTCGATAAGCCCAGCAGAATTTGCCGCCCGCCGCGCTAATTTGTTAGCCTTTTTGGCGGCGCAGCCCCAGCCCGCTGCTGCAGTTCTGGCCGCTAACCCGGAACGGCAACGCAGCCGCGACACCGACTACCCCTATCGCCAGCACAGCGACTTTTACTACCTGACCGGCTTTAACGAGCCCAACGCCTTGTTGGTGTTGCGCCCCGATAGCGCGGCGCCGCAGCAAATTTTTGTGCAACCCAGCGACCCCCATGCTGAGGTCTGGCATGGCCGCCGCTTGGGCGTTGATGCTGCCGCCGAAGCGCTGGGCATGGACCAAGCCTACAGCTACGACGATGATCTGGAGCAACTCACCGAGCTGCTAGATGGCGTAGAAACGGTGTTTTATCTGTTTGACGACACCGACCTCGCCGATCTGCTACAGCAATTTGGCGCCAGCATGCGGCGGCCGAAATCCGGTTACCAAGGCGCCGCCCGCTACAGCGATTTAAGCGGCTTTATGGCGCAGCAGAGACTGTACAAAAGCGCCGCTGAAATTGCTCTGATGCGTCAGGCTTGCAGCATTTCTGCCGAGGCCCACAAACGTGCCATGAAGGCCTGCAAACCGGGCCTTTTCGAATATCAGTTAGCCGCTGAACTGCATTACCATTTTGCTTTTCACGGTGCATCGGGCCCAGCCTACGGCACTATCGTGGGTGGCGGCGACAACGCCTGCATTTTGCATTACACCGAAAATAGCGCCGCATTAGTGGATGGCGAGCTGGTGCTGATTGACGCCGGCGCTGAATTTCACGGTTATGCCGGCGATATCACCCGCACCTTCCCGGTCAATGGCCGCTTTAGCGCCGATCAAGCCGCCTTGTACGAGGTGGTACTCAACGCGCAGCTAGCCGCTTTGGCTGAATTACGCCCAGGTAATACCTTGCTGCACGCCCAACAAGCCGCCGCCCGCGCTATCACCGAGGGTTTGCTGGCGCTGGGGATTTTAACCGGCAGCCTTGAAGACAACCTTGAGCAAGCCAGCCACAAACGCTTCTTTATTCACGGCTTGGGCCACTGGCTGGGGCTAGACGTGCACGATGTCGGCACCTATGAAGTCAACGGTAGCAAGCGGGTGCTGGAGCCGGGCATGGTGCTGACCATCGAGCCGGGTATTTATATCCCGCGCGGGCTGAGCGATGTGGATGCGCGCTGGCAGGGTATTGGCATTCGTATTGAAGATGACATTCTGATCACCGCTAACGGCTGCGACAACCTCACCGCCGCAGTGCCGAAAACCATCGCTGAGATAGAGCAATGGATGCGCAGCTAACCGCCACGCAGCAACCTGCGCCGCATTTGACTGTGCCGATAGTTATTAGTGGCGGCGGCTTAGTGGGTGCGCTAGCGGCGTTGCTGTTGGCGCGCGCGCGGCCACAGTGGCAGATTCATGTGCTGGAGCCCAACGAGCAAGGCCCAGCGCAAGACCAGCGGGTGATTGCCTTAGCGGCGGCGACGGTGGCGTTATTGCAGCAACATGGGCTGTGGGCCGAACTGGCCGAACACGGCTGCGGCATTGAGCACATTCATGTTAGTGATCGCCAGCAACTGGGCATGACCCGCCTGCATGCTCAGCAACATGGCGTACCGGCCTTAGGGCAAGTGATTGCCGCGGCGTTATTAAACCAAACCCTGTATCAGGCGTGTGAACAGCAGGCCAATATTGTCTGGCACAGCGGCGCGCGTTTTATCAGCACCAGCGCTGAGCGCGATTACCGCGAGGTGGTGTATGAGCAACACGGCGACACCAAGCAGCTGCACACGCAACTGCTAGTGGGTGCCGACGGCCAGCGCTCCGAAGTGCGCAGCCAACTCGGTATTCACACCACCAGCACTGATTATCAGCAAGTGGGTATTGTCGGCATTTTGCATCTGCAGAATAGCCTCAACGGTTGGGCTTACGAGCGCTTCACAGACACCGGGCCCATTGCCCTGCTACCGATGACCAATAACCGCGCCAGTTTGGTGTGGAGCGTCAGCCCCGCTGAGGCCGAGCAGCTGCAACAAGCTGATGAAGCCAGCTTTGTGCGCCAGTGCCAGCAAGCCTTTGGCTATCGCGCTGGGCTGTTTACCGGCATTGAGCAGCGCGCCCAGTACCCGCTGCAACTGCATTTAGCAGAGCACAGCACCGCTCACCGCGCGCTGCTGATTGGCAACGCCTCGCACACCTTGCACCCCATTGCTGGGCAGGGCTTTAACCTTGGCGTGCGCGATGCCATTGCGCTGCGCGATAGCTTAACTGCGGGCGTAAGCGCTGGCGCTACTTCCACTGTTGGTGCTGGTTCTGCTGCGGGCGTTGACGCTGGTCCCGATGCAGGCGCTGCCACCGGTCCCGGTGCGGGTGCTGATGCCGGAAGTTATGCCAACGTAGCCGCGTACTGGCAGCGCCGCGAAGCCGATTACCGCGCCATTATTGGCCTGACCGACGGCTTGGTGCGCGGCTTCTCTAACCAATTATGGCCGCTAACCGCAGTGCGTAGTTTGGCGTTGTTGGGGCTGGATCATGTTGCCCCAGTGCGCAACCAATTTGCCCGACAGACCATGGGTTTTAAATAAATGGGGTTTAAGTAAATGAGGTTCACAGCATGAGCAAGCGGGCTGGCAAGCTAAGCTTTATCGTCTGCGGCGGCGGCATGATCGGCCTCAGCGTGGCGCTGGGCCTGCGTCAACAAGGCCACCAAGTGCAGCTGATAGAGCGCGGCCAGCAACCTGAACTGAGCAGCGAATTCGGCGCGCGCGTGAGCGCTATTGCTCACAGCAGCCGGGCGCTGTTGCAGCAACTTGGCGTATGGCAGAAGCTGCCCGCTGAGCGGCTTGGCCCCTACACCGGCATGCAGGTATGGGAGCACGACAGCTTTGCCCGCATTGACTTTAACGCGCACGAAGTAACCCGCACCGATTTAGGCGCCATTGTTGAGAACCAACTACTGGAACATTACCTGTGGCAAGCCGCCGCAGAAGCCGGCGTCACCATACACAGCGGCGTGACCAGCGTAGCTGAGCAAATCAGCGATGATCAGGTCAGCATAACCTTAAGCACTAAGTTAGGTAACAAGCAGCAGCTCAGCGCCGATTACATTATTGCCGCCGATGGCGCCAATTCGCAGGTGCGCCAACGCGCGCAATTACCGCTGACCTTTTGGCACTATCAGCAGCACGCCATAGTGGCCACCGTACATACTGAGCTCCCGCATCAGGGCATTGCCCGCCAAGCCTTTACCCCAACTGGGCCAATAGCTTGGTTGCCGCTGGCCGACTCGCAGCAGATATCCTTGGTATGGTCTATTGATGACCCGCACAGTGAGCACTTACTAACCCTAAGCGCCGAGCGATTCACTCAGCGCCTGCAAAGCTTCAGCAACAATAGCCTAGGGCAATTAACACTAGCCTCTGAGCGCCACCGCTTTGCGCTAAAAATGCAGTATTGCCAGCGCTGGCTGCAACAACGCCTGCTGGTGATTGGCGATGCCGCCCATAGCATTCATCCGCTGGCCGGGCAGGGCGCAAATTTGGGTTTTGCTGATGTCAGTCAGTTGCTAGACGTATTTGCTGAGCCGCGTGAGGATTATCACCGCACCTTGCGGCAGTGGGAACGCGAGCGCAAAACCGCCGCCATGACCATGATTGCCGCAATGGAAGGATTCAAGCGCGGCTTTGCGGGCGACAACCCGCTGCTGAAATTACTACGCGGCAGCGGCCTGCATATTGCCAGCCGCGTTGCACCGCTAAAGCAGCAGCTGATGCAAATCGCCCTCGGCGGCTAAAACGCCAACCCAAGTAAAAACCTAAATACGCTCGCGTATAAACTGCGCCAACTGCTGCGCCGCATGGTTATCGCCGGCGCTGAGCTTCATCACCACACTCACATCGCCAAGCTCCGGCAACTCCTGCGCTAACGGGCCACGCTGCAAACGCGCCAGATGATCCGGCACCGTGCTTTGCGCCAACACCGTAATGCCCAAACCACTGCCAATAGCCGCCGTCAGCCCAGAAAAGTCAGCGTTGGTATAACTAATACGCACATTTCGCCCCAGCTGCTTGAACGCTGCCAACGCCCGGCGCCGATAAATACAACCCTCGGGCGCCATCACCAGTTGTAAGGTATTACCCACTGGCACGTAATCCGCTTGCGGGCCAACCCACACCAGCGGCTCATGCTTGAGCTCAACCAAACCAGTGCGATTGACACGCAGCTCCGGCTCAATCAGCGCAATAATAATGTCGAAGCTGGCGTTATCTTCGCGCAGCAACTCTTTTGATAGCGCCGAGGTCACCGCCAACGTCACATTGGGGTAGGCTGCAGCAAATTGACCCAATACCTGCGGCAATAACGTACTAGCAAATTCACTGGGAATGCCCAAGCGCACCCGGCCGCTTAAAGACGGCTCGGTGAAGCGCGCCAAAATCTGGTCGTTCAAGTTAATTAAGCTGCGCGCCGAGTCAATAAACTCCGCTCCAGCTTGGGTTAGCGAAATGCGCCCGCCGCTGCGTTGCAATAAGGTGCTGCCGAGCAGTTCCTCGAGCCGATTTAATTGCAAACTAATAGCGGGCTGCGAGCGACCCAATTGCTGCCCTGCAGCCGTATAACTTTGCAGCTCATAAATACTTAAAAACGCGCGCACAGCATCGAGCGGTAAATGTTGCATCAGCGGCCTCTTTTTATTGGAAATTTCAATAAAGATTATAGCAGTATTTATAAAGTAAATTTTAGTATAAGTAATATTCATTTTGAGAACGGGTGCTAGAGTCTTATAATTCACCCAACTTTTAGGCAGCTCAACAGGACTCCTTCAGCAATGGCCAATCGTACTCCACTTTATGACGCGCACCTCAGTGCAGGTGCCAAGATGGTTGACTTCCACGGCTGGGACATGCCGTTGAATTACGGCTCGCAAATTGAAGAGCACCACGCGGTGCGTACCGATTGCGGCATGTTCGACGTATCGCACATGACTGTAGTTGACGTAGCCGGCCCACAAGCTACGGAATTCCTGCGTCATTTGCTGGCCAACGACATCGCCAAAGTGAGCACCCCAGGCAAAGCCCAGTACAGCGCCATGCTGAACGAGCAGGGCGGCGTCATCGACGATTTAATCGTGTATTACTTCAGCCGCACCGACTACCGCTTAGTGGTGAACTCAGCCACCCGTGACCGCGATATGGAATGGCTCGGCCAAGTCGCCAGCAAATTCCAAGTCAGCATCACCGAGCGTCCAGAGCTGGGCATGATTGCGTTGCAAGGCCCCAACGCAGAAGAGCGTTTAGCCAGCGTATTAGGCGCCCACAACTTTGCTGCCATTGCCGGCATGAAGCCGTTTATGTCCGTGCAAGTCGGCGAGCTATTCATTGCCACTACCGGCTATACCGGCGAGCGCGGCTACGAAATCACCGTTCCAGCCAGCGGCTTAACCACCTTATGGCAGCAACTGCTCGACGCTGGCGTAGCACCATGTGGCCTCGGCGCCCGTGACACCCTGCGCTTAGAAGCCGGCATGAACCTGTACGGCCAAGATATGGACGAAAGCATTTCGCCACTGCAAGCCAACATGGGCTGGAGCGTGGCGTTTGAACCGGCCGACCGTAACTTTATTGGTCGCCAAGCGCTCGAAGCGCAAAAAGCCAACGGCCACAGCGTATTAGTGGGCCTAGTGATGGAAAGCAAAGGTGTATTGCGCCACGGCCAACGGGTATTGGTCAACGGCGGCGAAGGCGAGATCACCTCTGGTACTTTCTCGCCAACCTTAGGCTATTCTATTGCTATGGCGCGCGTACCAGCAGGCAGCGACACGCACGCCGAGGTGGATATTCGCGGCAAAATGGTTAAAGTGAACGTGGTGAAACCAAGTTTTGTCCGCAACGGTAAATCGGTTCTGTAAATCGCAGCAATTTTTGCTATTAGCATAGTAATTAAAGGAAGCACGACCCATGAGCAACATTCCAAAAGAATTAAAGTACGCATCAACCCACGAGTGGGTGCGCAACGAAGGCGACGGCATCTACACCGTAGGTATCACTGAGCACGCGCAAGACTTGCTGGGCGATATGGTGTTCGTTGAGCTGCCAGAAGTAGGCGCCAACGTAGCCGCTGGTGACGACGTAGCCGTAGCTGAATCAGTGAAAGCGGCGTCTGACATTTACGCGCCAATTGCCGGTGAAATCGTAGCTATCAACGACGAACTGGAAGACGCACCAGAAACCGTTAACAGCGACCCATACGGTGACGGCTGGTTGTTCAAAATCAAAGCCGACGACGTCAGCGAAGTTGACGCGTTACTTGACGCTGCCGGCTATCAAGCCGTCATCGACGAAGATTAATAGCGTATTGCTAGCGCACAACCCCGGTCATTGATGCCGGGGTTTTGTGTTTAGATTTGCTCTAAGCACCGGAACTTTTTACCGAACTTTTTTCACCCGAACCTTTTTTACCCGAACTTAAGGGGCACGAAGTAAATGACCACTACAACCTTGCATCAACTTGAAAATCACGGTGAATTCATAGCCCGCCACATTGGCCCAAGTGCCGATGAGACCGCAGCCATGTTGGCAACGCTCGGCGCTGAATCGCTGGAAGCATTGACCCGTGATACCGTGCCAGGAAGCATTTTGCGTGACCCATTCATTACCGTGGGCGAACCGCTTAGCGAGCGTGAAGCGCTGGCAAAATTGCGTGGCATTGCCAAGAAGAACAAGGTGTTAACGTCATTTATCGGCATGGGTTACTACGACACCTTAGTGCCAAACGTTATTCTGCGTAACGTGTTAGAAAACCCAGGTTGGTACACCGCCTACACCCCGTATCAGCCAGAAATTGCCCAAGGCCGCTTAGAAGCCATTCTGAACTTCCAAACCATGACCATGGATTTGACCGGTTTAGAGATGGCCAGCGCCTCATTGCTAGACGAAGCCACCGCCGCCGCAGAAGCTATGGCCATGGCCAAGCGCGTCAGCAAGAGCAAATCCAACAGCTTCTTCGTGGCCGATAACGTGTACCCACAAACCATCGACGTGGTAAAAACCCGCGCCGAAATGTTTGGTTTTGAGGTGATTGTTGAGCCAGCCGCCCACGCCGTAAAACACGACGTATTCGGCGCCTTGCTGCAATACCCAGACCGCACCGGTGAGTTGCACAACTTAGAAAAACTGATTGCTGGCATTCAAGCCAACAACGGTATCGTGGCAGTAGCTGCTGACATCATGAGCTTGGTGCTGTTGAAGTCGCCAGGCGAAATGGGCGCCGACATGGTATTGGGCTCAGCCCAACGCTTTGGCGTACCTATGGGCTACGGTGGCCCACACGCCGCGTTCTTCGCCACCCGCGAAAAATACAAACGCTCATTGCCAGGCCGTATCATTGGCGTATCGAAAGACAGCCGTGGCAACATGGCATTGCGTATGGCCATGCAAACCCGCGAGCAGCACATCCGCCGCGAGAAAGCCAACTCCAACATCTGTACCGCGCAAGTATTGTTGGCCAACATGGCCTCGTTCTACGCCGTCTACCACGGCCCACAAGGCTTGAAACTGATTGCCTCGCGCATCAACCGGTTGACCGACATTGTGGCGCTTGGCTTACAAGAAAAAGGCGTGAAACTGGTCAACAACCACTGGTTCGACACCCTGACCTTTGACTGGCACGGCGATAGCGATGCGTTGGTGCAAAGTGCCGTAGCCCAGGGCCTGAACCTGCGCGTAGACGGCAACGGCCGCTTTGGCGTGAGCTTAGACGAAGCCAAAACCCGCGCTGACGTTGAAGCGCTGTTCGTAGCCTTATTTGGTGCCGACCACGGCCTCGAAATTGACGTGCTGGATGCCCGCGCTGCCGCTGGCGACGTGACCTCTATTCCGGCTGAACTGCGCCGCGAGTCAGCCATTCTGACCCACCCAGTGTTCAACAGCTACCACTCAGAAACTGAGATGCTGCGCTACATCAAGCAGCTAGAAAACAAAGATTTATCATTGAACCACAGCATGATCTCGCTGGGCTCGTGCACCATGAAGCTGAACGCCACCGCTGAGATGATCCCAGTGACCTGGCCAGAGTTCGGCCAATTGCACCCGTTCTGCCCAGAAGACCAAGCGGCGGGCTACGCTGAATTGCTGAGCACCCTGTCAGACTGGCTGATCAACATCACCGGTTACGACGCCATGTCAATGCAGCCAAACTCAGGCGCACAAGGCGAATACGCCGGCTTGTTAGCGATTCAAAAGTATCACCACAGCCGTGGCGACTTGCACCGCAACATCTGTTTGATCCCAAGCTCGGCGCACGGTACCAACCCAGCGTCGGCGCAAATGATGAGCATGCAAGTAGTGGTGGTTGATTGCGACAAGAATGGTAACGTAGACCTAGACGACCTGCGCGCCAAAGCCGCCGAAGCTGGCGACAACCTGTCATGCATCATGGTCACTTACCCGTCTACGCACGGCGTGTACGAAGAAGGCATCAAGACCATTTGTGACATCGTGCATTCACACGGCGGCCAAGTGTACCTAGACGGCGCCAACATGAACGCGCAAGTGGGCGTAACCTCGCCAGGCTACGTGGGTGCCGACGTATCGCACTTGAACCTGCACAAAACCTTCTGTATCCCGCACGGCGGCGGCGGCCCAGGCATGGGCCCAATTGGCGTGAAGAAGCACTTAGCGCCATTCTTGCCAAACCACAGCGTGATCCACATTCAAGGCACTGGCCTCAACAACGGCGCGGTATCTGCCGCACCATTCGGTAGCGCCAGCATTCTGCCCATTTCATGGATGTACATTGCCATGATGGGCAGCCGCGGCCTGCGTGAAGCTACCGAAGTAGCGATCATGAACGCCAACTACGTGGCCAAGCAATTGAGCGCGCATTACCCAATTCTGTACAAAGGCCGCAACGACCGCGTTGCGCACGAGTGCATCATTGACCTGCGCCCACTGAAAGAAAGCTGTGGCGTGACCGAAATGGACGTCGCCAAGCGCTTGCAAGACTACGGCTTCCACTCACCGACCATGAGCTTCCCGGTAGCGGGCACCTTAATGGTTGAGCCAACTGAGTCTGAGTCTAAGGCCGAGCTAGACCGCTTCATTGAAGCCATGGTCAGCATTCGCCAAGAAGCCGACAAAGTAGCCGCCGGCGAATGGCCAGAAGACAACAACCCACTGCACAACGCGCCACACACCCTGGCCGACATTGTCGACAGCAACTGGGAACGCCCATACGACCGCCAAGTAGCCGCCTACCCAGTAGCCGCGGTGAAAGTGAACAAGTTCTGGCCAAGCGTTAATCGTATTGATGACGTGTACGGCGACCGGAATTTGATCTGTAGCTGCCCGGCAGTGGATAGTTACCGGTAATCTGGCTTTGTTATGAAAGACCCGCCTTTTGGCGGGTTTTTTTACATACGGAATCGTAGTATTAAAAATATATTGGGAAATTTATAAATGCTTAGAACTAGACTTAGGTTTTATCTGTGATTTCAAAATCATATCGAGATGGTCTTTATATTTATCCTCCAACCACGTTCTCCCATCATACTGAATTGAGAGTAATTGCGGATAGAACACAACCGAAGTGCCACTATGATCAAGTCTTTTTGAGTATCTTGAGCGAGATTTTCTTAATTCTTCACCAAATCTATTATAGATCATATTTTCTAAGTCATCTCGAACCTGCTCAGCTAACGATAAAGCGTCTTTGTTTAATGGAGCCAAGGTAGCTGAGATAAGCAGGGGAGGTAATTCGCAATATTCCTTATCAGAGAAGACGAAACACGACGCTGAATCACTATGCTCGAGATACTGATAGGAGGTTGTTTCCCGAAGTCCTGCAAATAATAGCTCAAGCTCGTATGGTATTCCCTCGAGAAAAATAGGCGCCACTGAAATTTTGTTCGCATGCGTGCTAATAAGCTGAACGTTGTTTATTAAAAGTCCTTTATTATAGTCGAGAGAATTATCAAAAGAACTTTCTAATCTTTCGTCCATACTTTGTCGATTTTTGCCATGCAATGAATCAAAGTATGGAAAAAACATATCATCGGACATGCAATATGATTCTCGATTTGAGATATCAATAAATGCGTCTGACGAACAAATTTTTTGTTTTGCCTCAACCCGAGTGTCTCCCCAATTAAGCCCGCCAAAAGGTTGTATAATTTCCACTGAATCTTCGGCGTTAGCATTGAATATTTGAAAAGATATTAATAGAAATATAAGAGCGTCTTTCATGATTATAATCCACAATTTTATTTGTCAGGGTATAGCGATATTTCTAGTTAAAAGATCATATCAATTAATATGAAAAATACTGAAATGTAAATAGCCCACCTAAAAATCTTATATCGAAATTCAGTCTTGCTAAGAAATGCCAAGATGATTATAGGAATGGGCTTTAACTTCCATTCAAATTTGATGATTAAATAATTTAAAATAAATATCGAGCATAACACATAAGAAATTCTAATAAGTAAGTCGATGAATGATGTTGAGTATACTTTAATGTCAGGGCTAGCTTTAAAAAGTATATGGGAAACTGCAACAAATGCTGCAATAGATAAATTTATTAGAATATATATAAACACCATTCTAATATTAATCTTTAAGTATGTTTTATTAATGAACTCTCTATAAGATCGAGCGATTTTTTCTTGTTCCTTTTCTTTGGAACGTCTTTCTTCTCTTTCTTCTTGTCTGATTTTTCGTTCCTTTTCATCATCAGCATCTTTTTTGGCAATTTTGAAATCGTAAATATCCTGTAATTGTTTCGCTCTTATTTTTACATAGAGCGCTGAGGTTTCCGATTTTACACCTTTACTATGAGAGAAAGCTCTAGCCCATGTTTCCTGGTCTATAGACCCAGTCCTCAGCTCTTCTAAAGCTTCAGCATGAAAGTCTCCATTGTAAAAATGTGTTGGATATGTACGCATTCTTCTTTGTCCCTATTTGACGCGTCAGACGTAATCAACGGCTTCGCTTAGCCGCACAAATCAATCGGTTATAACGTAGTAATTAAAGAGTTAAAGCTATCTTTATGAATTTGAGTCGAAGTTAATTAGGCCAGATAGCATCGATCTGTGCAACGATTATGTCTATTTTCGTTTGGTGTTTTGATGTACAACTATGGCTGAAATATATCAACCTGCGGCACCACGCGCCACATACGCGGGCCGATATTGTGAACAGCAGCTGGGACCGCCCATACTACCGGCAAATAGCCGCGGTGAGAGTTAACAAGGCCTGGCTAAGCGTAAACCGCATTGATTAAGTTTACGGCGACTGCAACTTGATCTTCAGCTGTCTGGCCATGGATCGTTACCGGTAATCCGGCTTTGCTATGACTAAACTACCTTTTGGCGCGTTCTGTTTTTTCTGGAGGGGTGGGCTGGGTAACAGTGGTTCTGCCTCAGTAGTGCTGCGGGTTTTATTGTTGTTTATTTTATCGGAATAATTTAAGGTCAATTGAGTAACAAAAAATCCAAGTTAATAGTTTGCATTTACTAGTGTTGAATCGGGGATTCTTGGGTTGCTTCGGTTTGGGCCTAGGAGTTCAGAGAGTAGATTTGTTTTTGATTTGTGGATCAAGTTCTTTACTGAACAAGTTAGTGCGCAACGAGGCTGTGCGGGATGCACAAATGTTAGGGTATGAAAATAAAAATGCCGTCAGTTGTTCACCCGAAGCAGTTCGTTATCAGTGGAATGTACTTTGAAGTGGTTTCATACTCTCCACTCAATGACGAACAGGCAGCGAAGGTTGCCAAGATCTTCTTTCGGACCAACAAGTTAAATAAGAGTGATAAGGGGAAGTATTTCCCAGTAGTCACTCAATTCGATGCTCAGTCAGTAAGTTTGCTGTAAGCATAGAAGAATGATTCACTAACCGGTTGCTTCATCGGAGGCCCAAAAGATTAGCACCTTTTTGGCCAGCGAAGTTTCTCGGTAGAGCGCTCTATGAAGGAAAGGATGATTCTGTGCCTAGGATCGACAATGACGAACAACTCGCAGAGGTCACTAGACAAGTAAGCGAAGGCATTCAGGCTATTCAGGATTACTTGGTTGATCGCAACTGTAACGAAGGAAAGATCAAGTTTCCATGGGGGTACATCAGGCGAGTAAACGTACACCTCGAAAGATACTCCTTTATCCGTAACGATACCCTAAAGAGAAATTTTGCCTATGCACTCATTGGGGCCGATGTGTTCAGGTGGATTATTAACAGAACCACCATCCGTGGTGTAGCCAGAGACATGATTATAAAAGAAAATATTTGTCTCATGGCCCAAATAACTGAGAGCCTCACGCTCGACGTATTGATAAATTATTTTCCGAAAAAGCAGCTCGATAATTATAAGAAAAGAACAAATAAGTTGGTTGAAATTGGTGTGATCGATGAAGAATTAAAGGGCGAGCTTCACTGGGTCTGGGACACTCGGCAAAACCAACATCTCTTTTTAATGGAAGTGCGTGAGCATGAGCATTATGAGATTCGCGACTCGAATCGCGCCGTGAGGGCAGTAAGTAAGTTAAGAGATTCAATCGAAGCAAGGTTTCGCGAGAAAGGGTCTTTGCTCTAACCAATGATATTGAGTTCATTGCGGCCGTTGGGCCTCCGATTATGAATATGTTAGGAAACAATATGACCGAGCTATTGCATGACTTGCCGATGATTGACATTCTCACTGGTGCTCTCTCTCGTAATAATTACTGGGTTCTATGCTTGGGCAACATACCAAATATTAAAAGCGAACAAGCGTGTAGTTGAGGTAATGCAAGAACAGAGCGAAGCCATAAGTCGGCCATATATTCTGGTGTCGCCGAAACTCGAAGCTGATAATCCTACTTTCTATCTTAAGATCTACAACTCAGGACGGACTGCTGCAAGTAATTTGAGGTTAACGATAGACAGATCTTTCTATCAGTTTGGTGAGAATAATCCTAACCGAAACTTAGCTATATACTCAGCTTTTACTCAGCCCATTACTGCCTTTGCGCCTAGTTCGGAGATTACGTTTTCCTTAGCTCAAGGTTTTGTTATTTTTGGTAAAAATGCTGATGAGTCAATACTTCCTAAAACGTTTACTGTTGTTGCTGAATATGAGTATGGACTAAATCGTTCAGTAAAGGAGTCTCATATTATCGATCTTCGGCCATACGTCGATGCAAACTTACCTCAGGAAGCCTTAATACGGAAAATGAAGGACTTGATAAAGGCAGTAGAAAAAGTTGCTACCAATGCAAGGAAGTCCTAACGTAGCTTATTTCGGCGGCATTACAGGTTCAAGAGGTAAATGTGAAAGTTTCATTGGTCATTTTGATTATTGCTTGGATAGTGGCACTCGGTACGTTGGCTACTGATATATTTGGCTATACTAAAACTTTAGCAATGTTTCGGTAGGGCAGGCGCAATCTTAACCCTTTGCGCTGCAATACTTGAGTACAAACTATCTACAAAAGGGCAAAACGAAAGCAACTATAAAGAGGGTGGCCCTATATCGCTCATAGCTGTTGGAAGGGCGGTTCTTTTGACAGATAGTGAAAAGCGTATGAGGTATTTTGCCCATATATCTGTAATTTTAGGTACTTTAATATGGGGCTTTGGTGATTTGGTAGGCCAATTCACTAACGAATAAAAAGGCTGCTCGTTGCGACGGCATTTTTAGCGGTGGCAACTACACTATTCTAGAGCGCATCATTGATGGATCTTTAAAAAGAAATGCTAGTTGGTGGGATATACATGGGGTGCAACCATCCATACTGGCTGAAGTCGCAAACAAGCATTGGGGCTGGGTATTATTTACAATCATCGCAACAGTAGTGGGTGTTGCGAGTGCTTTAGCAGGATTAGTTTAATAATTGCAGGCACGGCGATGGCTTCTCTATGGTGGATGAGCCTTCATAAGGATGCCATTCTCGCTGTGGTCGCTTCAAGTTTTGGAGGTTCTTTGATTTTTCAACCACCACGCGATAATTACAAGCCTTTAACAGAAAAGGAAGAAGAGTACTTTCATCTTGTTAATTGTCTGAGTTGCTTTGATAGAGCTATTAAGATTCTTGATGATCTGGATGACTATGTTGATAAAATAAGTGTGACTTTACAGGACGCCGCAACAAGATTAGCTATTATAGAATATGCAAAAGCATGACGTCTCCCCCAAAAATAGAACCATGACATCGATGAGATTTCCATTAAAATTAGGTTATTGGAGATCTCACTATGAAAAGACGTCACAGCGAAGAACAGATTATCAAGGCTATCAAGGAGCATGAAGCTGGTGCCAGGGTAGATGATATATGCCGACGGATGGGTGTTTCGAACGGCGCATTCTATAACTGGCGCAGCAAGTATGCAGGTATGGAAGTTAACGAGGCCAAGCGCCTAAGAGAGCTTGAGGCTGAGAACAGCAAGCTCAAGAAGCTGCTTGCAGAGAAGATGCTGGAGACAGAAGCGTTAAGGGACGTTGTCTCAAAAAAGTGGTAAAGCCCGCCAGCAAAAAGCGTGTGGTTGACTATATGGTAACCACCTTCAAGCTTAGTGAGCGCCTTGCGTGCAAGTTGGTTGGGCTGAGTCGTACCGCGTATCGATATCAGCCAAAAGAGCGTCAGGATGAGCCAGTTACGGCTCGTTTAAAAGAGCTGGCGGTTGAGTATCCACGATACGGCTACTTGATGCTTCACGGCCTTCTCAAGCGCGAGGGATTGGTTAAAAACAAGAAACGGACCTATCGTTTGTATACCGAGCAGGGCCTGGAAGTTCGAACCAAGAAGCGTAAGAAACTGATTCGTCCGCGCATTGTGATGGATACGCCAACGACTGTGAACCAGCGTTGGTCGATGGACTTTGTTTCTGATCAACTAGCCAATGGGCGTCGTTTTCGCGTCTTAAATATTGTTGATGATTTTAGTCGCGAAGTAGTTGGGCAGCTTGTCGCTGTATCGATATCAGGCCAACAGGTGGCACGCTTTTTATCACAAGTTATCGAAGGTCGTGAGAGGCCTGACTCGATTGTTTGCGACAACGGTACAGAATTTACCAGTAAGGCTATGTTCTTCTGGAGTAAAACTGAAGGTGTGCGTCTGAGCTTTATTCAGCCAGGGAAACCGACACAAAATGCTTTCGTAGAGAGTCTGAATGGAAAGTTCAGGAATGAATGCTTAAATCAGCATTGGTTCAGAACTCTTGATGAGGCACGTTACGACATTGAGCAGTGGCAGCGTCATTACAACGAAGAAAGACCACACAGTTCACTGAATTATTTACCGCCAGCTGAATATGCAAAACAGGTGGCATAAAAACTGAAATCTCATTGAAAATATGGTGCTATTTCAGGGGAAAGGTCATCACGAACACATGCAGTCACTATTTGAAGATGGAGTGATCTACATGAATACGTTGGAGTTTTATCGGACCTTAGAAGCCGATTACGAGCGTCGAGACGTCAAGGTGAATGGTGAGACCTTTAGCTTTGCACGTGATCTCACCCACCAAGCTGGTATTGCACCGATATTTTTACCGTGCTAACTCAAAGTAAAGCCACAAAAAATGAGAATGGCCCATCAGTGGGCCATTTTTTTAGTTATGAATAAAGCCAATCGGACGGCTACGTTGATTTTCAGCCTTCAACGTCACTTCGTGCGTTAATCGTGCAATGAGGTCGGCGAAATCAACTACCGGATTGAAACGAACCTGGCGCTGGATGATACCGCCATCGCTGGGCGTTAGTCCTTGTAAACGTTGCGCAGCACTTTGATAAAGCTCTGTGCTTGGCTCGTTATCGGGAAGTAATTCCGCAGCAAGGCGACTAATTAATTGCACGCGCTGGTCAAGCGTGAGCGCTTTAAATTCCATTTTCAAATCAAAGCGGCGTACGGCTGCAGGATCAAGGCGTTCGAGCAGATTGGTGGTACCAAATAAAATTCCCTCAAAGTTTTCCATCTGCACCAGCATTTCATTCACTAGGGTAGATTCCCAGTTGGCGCGCAGTTGCGTGCGTGAGGTAATAAAGCTATCGATCTCATCAATGACCAAAATAGCATCTCGCGCCTTCGCTTCGGTAAACGCTTTAGCAATATTTTTTTCACTTTCACCGACATATTTACCAAGCAGATCAGAGGCTTTTTTGATGACGATGGGTTTGTTCAGTTGCTCAGCCACGAAGCGAGCAAACATACTTTTCCCGGTGCCAGGCATACCATAGCAACAAATTCGGGCATGCCGATTTTGGCGAAGCTTTTCAATGATCGTTGTCACGTTGAAATCGACGTTGATTAATTGCGGATCAAACAGTGTATCGCTGGTTTTTGTGTCTTGACTCGTTTTAATACAACGCTTGTGTTGCGCCTTAAGCGCCGCATTAACCCAGTACAGCAACACATTTTGGTAACCGCCAATACTGAGTGGGTGCAACGTATTCGCAACTTGATGTGCTTTCGTAACTAAGCCGATATCTAGGTAGTTAGTGTTCGCGAGCGCATTAAGTATATCGTGATCGATTTTTTTACGAAGCATGTTGGTAAAAATAGTGAGTCGCTGTGCTGTGCTCATAGGCTTGAATTCAATAATCACACTAAACTGGCGTAAGACAGCAGTATCGATGCCACTGATGTCGTTCGCTACCCATAAAGTCGGACAGGTGTTGTTTTGCAAGGCGGCCTCAATGGTTGCCATACGCGTATCGGGAACGAAAAAAGCGACTGGATTAGCCATAAACATATCGTTGGCATCGTCTATCAGCAGCAAGCTGCGTGATCCTTGCAAGAGTTGATCTGCTGCTTGGTGTATTTTAAGCCGCTGCTCAATATCAAGAGTTTCGTTGCTGCCTATAT
This sequence comes from Pseudidiomarina mangrovi, assembly GCF_003999375.1. Taxonomy (GTDB): domain Bacteria; phylum Pseudomonadota; class Gammaproteobacteria; order Enterobacterales; family Alteromonadaceae; genus Pseudidiomarina; species Pseudidiomarina mangrovi. The sequence continues at coordinate 69,110 of NZ_RJLC01000015.1, read as the reverse complement.
CGGTATTTAGCACATTAAATAATGACGCATCACACGCATTTGCTAAAACCTTGGCAAATTCGGTTTTACCGGAGCCTGATGGACCGTGAATCAATATGTTACTCCCCATCATATTCTTTTTAAGTGAGCGATTTAAGTACAGTGACGCAACCGATAGCTCATACTCCAGATGCCCGAAATCAGTCTTATTTAAAGCGCCGTCGACCATTTCAGTGGCATGATAGCTAAGCAGTTTTTGTTGGGTGAGTGGGGTGTTAAACAGATCAAAGGCAAAGTTGTTATTGATACCATAACCATTCTCAACGTCATCCAAAAAATCAGACCAAGCGAAAAAATGAAGATCAGCGTAGCGAAACTTGCGATTTATCGCATTTGCTATTTCCTGGCGTTCAACATCCAGCAGCGTGGCGAAGAAATCAGTCTTGCTCAGACGTACTTCATTGGCTAGAGCTAACAGCTTTTTTGATAAAGCGTTGGTATGGCAAATGGCTAGAAAAATGAAAAAGTTCGTTTCGGCGATTGATGCACCGGATTGTTTAAACAGGAAATCAATGTTGTGCACCAAGACGTTGTGCTCGGGTTGAAATGCGGCGATTTGTTGTTGCTGAAGCTGTTCCAGCGAATGACGCTGCTCGAGTAAGTAATTCTTACCGGCATCCATCAAGTTTAAGTGGGGAAATTCCTCAACATAAATGGCATACACGTCTGATGATTTCAGTAATTGCTCAGCGCTTTCTGGAGATTTGAGAGCGCGTAATAGCCATAAACGGCGATAGGCTTGAATCACTTCACTATTGACAAGGCTATGGGTGTTGGCCTCATTTAACGGTTCAACCGATACAAACGACTCAACTTGACTATCGCTAGTGGTAATAATGTTTTGCATACTGTTCCCCCGGCTTTTATAAACTAGGGGGAATGCTACCAAGCACAGGCGTCAAGTTGAGTCGTATTTAAAGTATCAAGTTAACAGCTATAGACCACGTTACCAGATCGGTCGATAACGCGAGCAGCGAATGCGCCAGAGTTCTTCTTGCGCAGGGCCTCGTTAATGGCTTGACCTTCGGCGGAATAAGTTCCGATAGCGGTCCATACGGTATTGAAGGTGCTTTTATATTGAGCGGTATACATAGTTAATTCCCTCTACTGTTGTTTGTTAATTTTGCCACTAAGTAGTTGGCGAGATAAAAGTAGCAGGGGTAAACGACATATTATGTCTTTACGCCTGCTATCGTTACGGTGATGATTTCGCTACCGACTGAAGGAAGAATAACCATGCATGACATTATTTGCCCTCACTGCAACACCGCGTTCAAAGTTGATGAAGCTGGCTATGCTGCAATTTTAAAGCAAGTACGTGACCATCAATTTAATCACGAAATTGATCAGCGAATTAAACTGATGGAGCAACAACAGCAATCAGCTGTAGAGCTGGCTGTTGCCAAAGTTCGCGAAGAATTGCAGAAGGCAACTGCAGATAAAGAGGCAACGATTGCTCAATTGAAAGCTCAACTTGATGCTACTGGCACTGCGCAACAACTTGCGGTTGCAACAGCAATTGCTGATTTGGAAAAAGAACGCAGCAAGTTAGAAGCGGATTTCAAAGCAGCTAAGCTTGAAAAAGAACTGGGTGAGAAGGCACTTCGCGAGCAATACCAAACTCAAATCAAAGATCGCGACGATGCGATTGAACGTTTGAAAGACATGAAAGCCAAGCTATCCACTAAAATGCTGGGTGAAACACTTGAAGAGCACTGTGCCAATGCTTTTGGACAAATCCGCGCCGCCGCATTTCCGCGTGCTCAGTTTGCCAAAGATAATGATGCACGCACTGGCAGTAAGGGCGACTTTATTTTCCGTGAAGCCGATGAAGCTGGCACTGAATTCGTCTCGATCATGTTCGAAATGAAAAACGAAGCGGATCAAACAACAACCAAGAAAAAGAACGAAGACTTCTTACGCGAGCTCGACAAGGATCGCACCGAAAAAGGCTGCGAGTATGCCGTGCTTGTGTCTACTCTTGAGGCAGACAGTGAGCTTTACAATACCGGAATTGTTGATGTGTCCCATCTCTATCCGAAAATGTATGTAGTACGCCCACAGTTTTTTATTCCGATCATTACTCTCATGCGCAATGCAGCACTCAATAGCTTGAAATACAAAACTGAACTGGCGCAAATGCGTGAGCAAAATATCGATATTGCCAACTTTGAAGACGAGCTGGAAAAATTCAAGGACGGCTTCTCACGCAACTATGATTTAGCCTCGCGCAAGTTCAAAACAGCGATTGATGAGATCGACAAGACCATGAACCATCTGCAGAAGACTAAAGACGCCTTGCTAAGCTCAGAGAATAATTTGCGCTTGGCGAATGAGAAAGCCGGTGATATCACCATCAAGCGGCTTACGCGCAATAATCCGACCATGGCGGAAAAGTTTGCTGCCTTGAAGGATGGCCATGATGATGACATTGAATCATAAGGAGCTATCACTATGCCAGTTATGAAAATGAGCCCAATAATCTATTGGAAAGATTGTTTTGATATCCCTATCGATAAGTCTGTTTGGTCAACTATTGATACGCAGCCTTATCGCAGAACCGATGATGGAATGACAGCCAATCGTGATCAGGCAACCTTTGGTTCATTAACAAAGGGCTTGGTGCTTCGAGATGAGTGCGCTTTGCATCGCAAGCAAAAAGGACTTTACTGTATTGCGACCGGAGGATTCTCAGGAGGCGAGCTACCCCCTGCATTTTATGTTGGTATTGCACATGGAGAAACGGTTTTAAGTCGCCTGCAGAAACACCGAGTAAAGTTATCGGGATCGAATGTTGGCTCCTCGCATTCTAGTGCAGGAGGTGTTAAGCATCCCAATACTTGGCAAAAGTATGCGCGAGAACGATATCTTACCATTGGTGGCCCGAGCGATACTCTTGCTGATGTGCGGTTCATGTATGGTGAAATTACTGATCCAAACCAAAGTAATAAGCAAGTACTTGCAGCATTTGAGCAAGCCATCGCTCAGAATTACAAAGGTATCTTAGAGCAACTATTAGCTATTTTTTGGCCCAATTGTGAAATTACGGATTTAACGATACTCACTAGTGGTCATGGCAAAAACAATGACTGTTCTGTCTGTAGCTTTGAAATTTAAACGCTAAAATCTGAGCTCTTACGATAGTGTTGCCAAGCCTGCATAATCATCACCATCGCTAGTGTATCCAGCTCGCAGTAGCGCAGCATCGCAGCTTCAAGCTGCGCTTGCTGTTCTGCGGTATAGCCGCCTGATTGAATCCGCACGAAGGCCATTAAGGCTGCACCACCATTGGCGACGTCAATAGTTTCTGAGTTCGCTTCAGCATCTTCCAGTACATCATTATCCGCATCGTTCGACGTCGGAGCTAAGTTCTTCAGAATGTCATAGGGGTCCAGCGCTTTTCCTGGATGCTGAGGGTCTTGCTGCCACCAAGTGATGCCATCACCAGTGTTGTAATTCTTGCTCGTGATCGAGCCAGAAGCACCGCCGTAAATAGGCTGACTGTAGGTGTCTCGTAAAAATTCTGAGTCACCAAGAATGGCAGGCAGCACCGCTTTGATGCTCGAACTCCCGCGGGTATCTGCATGGAAATAGCATTCGGCAGCGAGTTTGGCTTGATCGACCATATTACGGGCACCGGAAGTACGTGTGTTGTGCTCGGTAATACTTTCAATAAATGCCAGCAGTTCATCCCGGTCAGCGGCAGGATGTTTGGCACTCTTCAATTCTTTGTGCAGTGCATTGAGCACAGTATTCTCGTAATTGTGCCAGCGGAAAATGGTACCGCGATCACCTAAATCCTGCTTTAACTGACGCAATAGCGCACTATGTGGGTCAGCTTGGTTGCTGGTATCAAGATATTGCTCATGGTGTTGGACGGTGCCGTCTTCATGCATCACATGAATAGAGTACTGAAACACCACTTGTTGATTGGGGCGATAGCCAGGGCGGATCGGAAGCGCACTGGTGGCTCCCTCGAAATCCAAAAAGTAATAAGGATACTGCCAGGTCGCCTGCGCTTCAGCGAAACGCGCATGGTCAAAAAATGAATCACCGTCAGTTGGCGCACCAAAGACTTGCATATATTGGCGCTGCGACTTTTCTATTTTAAGACCATCAGCCTTGAGCTTGGGTGTATCGCAGACGTCATCTTCGTCTAAATCAGCCAAATAGAATTTGCCTTGTTCCATCGCCTTTTTCTTAATACTGGCACCATCATACACGCCTAAAACAGTGTCTTTACGACTTACGTGATCACTGAAACCTGGCACCCCGGCGCGCTTCCAACATTCATGAAAACCGCTACGTCGGTTGGCATTCGGTTGCTCAGTATAAAACTCACATTTGCTACATTTGGTTGGGTGAAGTGGGGCGGTGACTTGTTGGCGGTTGGCATAAGCTGTTGCCCAACCGCCTGCTTGTTGAATTGATGCATGGCTCAGGCCCTGCACTGATGTTGGCAATGTGCCGCTCATGAGTTCATTCACTTCGCTATCAACGTTGACTGGGCATAAGAATGCATGATCAATCGTGGTATTGAAGTCAGGCATCGCTACATGCACTTGATCACGATTGCCTATTTTGGTCAGCGTCACTTTAAAGTGCTTATGCAGATCTGCGGTTCTGCTGGTGACCGCCTTATTCGGCAACATCAGGTAGGACTCAATCTGCCAGTCAGGATGAGCTCGTCCCACCACCATAGTTTGAAAGGCAACATCTTGTAGATAGGGCAAAAAATCAGCGTTGACTTTGCCTTTTTCAGTACGCGGAAATTCCTGTTTCTGCGAATCAAATGATTTTGATTTCACTTCAATCAGCTGTACGTAGTTGCCGTGTTTAACCAGCACATCAACGCGCACCAAAAAATGCTCAACAATAAAGGTAGGTTCAAATAGCACCAAGGATTCGTGTTGTTGCAGATAGGCTTGGGTCTGCGCAACTTGCTGTTCACTACCGATCGCCTCGATTTCAAACCAAGGCACGCCGGTTGCTTCCGCTTGTTTAGCATAGATCCATTGCGCAAGCTTACCGATTTGATGGCCGCCCTCAGCCAGACCTTTCAGCATTTCGTTAGTGTCATTGGTATTGACGTAGGCTTTGTCGCCAGTGTAGTTCAGCTTAGCTGGGCACTCCAATGCGAGTTTGAAGCGTGATTTACTGAGATAGCGGTTGTTTGACTTAGCAGTTGACATGAATCCCCCTTTTATAGCTCAGGCAGCCCAGCGATAGCAGCTACGATATCGCTTAGTTCGCGCGCCATATCATGACCATCGATAATGATGGGATTTTGTCCGAGACGAGCATGTGTGGTGTTGCAAATCGGCGCAATGCACTCAATCAAACGCTTTTCTTCCTCAAGTATGCGTTGTTTAAGTTGCTGGTTAGTCATTCCTTCAGGTAATTCGCTAAAACGGGTATAGGCGAATCCTATGCGTTGCAGCAAATCGTCAGGCGAACTGGTCGAAAAACTGTCCCAATGCTTTGCTGCAAACTGCGCGCGCCGAAGCGGCGCTAGATTGCCGTTATCTTTATGAAGCACATCGCGTTGTGGACTCCTCAAAAGTCCGGCAACCATGTCATGTGCTTCACCAAATTCGTGTTGAAGCTCATTTAAGCTTTTTCGCGCAATATGTACACGGTGTCCGCGCATAGTAATAGCGCCAAAATGAGTCCAAATTCGATCTTTGACCACGTTACCGTTGAAGTAGGCTCCATTTTTGCCGCGGCCAAGATAGCTTCCGACATATATGGTCGTATCGTCGAGCCACAATGCGTATAAACCAGGCCCTTTTAAAAACTTATTGGTTTGTTCCGAGGTTATGAATTTCTTTGTAGCGAATCGCCAATTAAGGAAAGGCACACCGGCGCGCCCTCGTTCTTGCTCTTGAATGTTAAACACGTTTCGGGCTTCTGGCATTACGTATGTACTGATCATTTTCTCGCTCCGTGGGTCGGGTGATAGCTAAACGATACCTATGCCGCATGCCAAAACGTGTCGAACCGGGGAAATTAAATTTTATGTTTGTAAAAATATTTTTAGCAGATTATTAAAATTAGTCTATACAGATTGATCAATTCGTTGAAGCGTTCATTAATAGGGAGAGCTCATGATTAATATACCGATAAGTCAAAAAGCCTATGAAGCGTTGGTGAAGAAGTTTTTAGGATTTAAAGTGGTTCGCTACGTCCTGCTTGCCACGCGGGAGCATGCTGTTGCTAAAGGGCTGAAATTTGAGCTTACCTTCGCCGAAACACATACCTTTCAAAAGAATGGGCATCCTCGACATCACTATTTGCCGGTGACGGATATGCATTGTTTGAATGTTGAAGTTGACGGGGTACGGATAATCCGCTTGGGAGCATCGAAAGATTTCAAATACATCTTCCTCAACATAGATACCGACACCGATGGAAACCGCATGCCAAATCGCGGTGAGCTATTCGCCTGGAAGCTGCTATACCCATTTTGCTTATCCAATGTACGAGTAGTTTATACCCATTTACCAATCAACGACCCGGGTCAGTTCCAGATTAACGGCAATCATGTGACCATCAAACTCGATGCCGAAGGACATGCCTCACCTAGCTTCATAACATCGGGCGAAGGTGAAGCCATCTATGACCGTGATGACTATTATCGGATCACCGAAGAACAACCGAGTTATATGGATGATGTTTTCAAGCGAATCGATAAACTCGCGAAGAAAAAATATGAAGCTTCGGAAAAAGGCTGAGGCACTTCACATTCGGGTAGTCAGCCAAGGAAGGCTATAACAGTCAAATAAATGGTAGAAAATAGCTTTTAGCAATAAAAATATTGACAATTAATTCAATCTAGCATAAATTGCTATCCATCAAGAGGAGAGTCCCGATGCTTAATGCTAAAGTTTCAGACGTCATTGCAGTAACCAGTGAAGGTAACTATCCATTCGATTTGCGTTTTACTAGTAAAAATCGCCTGTCGTACTCCTATTCTTATTCAGAAAATGACCGGTCTGATATTGCATCTGGTGCGCATTATGTCGGCCCTGGTATTTATCTTGTCTTCTTCAATGGAGTGGCGATCACTGTCGGCATAATGCGTGGACGTGCCGGGATTACCTCGAGTTCCCACAGCAACATTCTTGAGTCACGTTGGCTTCGCTTGCTGAATCGCGTCACGATGCGTGGTATGCAAACCGGTTTTGGTAAACAGCGTGATACAGAACAATTGAAAGAGCTTCTCCCATCAGAGCTTTATGCTTACATCGAACATATGCAGTTGTTTGAGCCATCATCGCGGCAGTTTAGTGATACTGGTTCGGTCGCTACCCGCTTAGATATGAAGTTTGCCAGCGAACACTGGCAGAGTACGTTTCAAAACGCGACTTCAGACACGGTGATTGAGCCTTTTGAATTCGTTTACTTTCAGCTGTCAGATTGTAACTACGGCTATGCGGAGGAACTGATCTTGGAACTTGAGAAGGCGTTAATTACCGCATACGAGTTCCCACTGATTATTCAGTCTGGGCAATCAGATAAAAAACTTTTTAGCAATCAAATCAATGAGGTTACAGAGCAGATGGAAAGCGTTCTTGCTAACAGATGTCAGTTACGACTGGCACTCCATCTTACATAAACCAAATTGAACTGAATCCTAAAAAGGAGAATATCATGAGTAAAGCCGTTGAACGCTTGTTGGCCGAATTGAAATTGGTCACCCAAAAGCAAATTGTTCGTGAAAAGCATAAGCCCGGTGCCATTTCTCCAGTGCTTGAAAATGCGAAAAAACTTAAGGATTGCCTGGCTGAGGAGACTGACTTTAAATCTGGTCTGAGTATCCGCTTACTTCAGCGAGATTTGTGCGTGTTGCGTGAGATTGTAATGCCTAAACAGCCTCACTTGGCGGATGATGAAACGTATTTTGAGGCTTAAGCTAAAGATTTTATGCGTTGTTAGTTAGTGCTGTGCTGTGATTTGGCTGCGAGTGACCTCGCAGCCTTTTTTCCAGCTCGGCGAATCGTACAATGACTTATATCATGAGGAGCGTAGGTATATGCCCCGTCCAATTCATCCGGTTAAAAAACCAGAAAATCGTGAAATTGTATTACGCTGTGTGAAAGTTGCTTCGATATTGCGCAAATATGATCCAGATTTAGAAGGGCTGACAAAAAGTCAAATCTACCGTCATCTTCGCAACATGGGCGAACGCATCGATCGCCGTACGATTGATCGGTACATCAGTGACATGCTGTGTTCTTATTGGATAGACGAAACAACTGATGACGATTATGTAAAAGGTGGGCATCGTTTTGCACTAAGCAACGGTATGATTGAGGTCGTAGATTATCTGAAAAACCGCCTCAACCTTCTGCATTAGAACAGGTCTTATAATTAGCCGCCGCCCGCGCTATACGGTGGCTAATTCTTTTACCCATAAATGTTGGCTCAAGAACTACAATTCGCTCTGCCCAGGACATGATCCACCACTCAAAGTTTTCAGACGGAATGACAGTTGCTGTTAATTCGTACCATCGATCACCAGTATTTGTACCTTGGTAATTAGTTTCGGTGTTCAGTGGCGTAAAGGCCTGATCATCGCTCAGCTTGAGCGTTTCAAGATGTGCTTTCAAATGTGAATGAACATGAGCAACGAATCGAACACAGTGATCGACATCAGTTGGGTCGCCAGCTTCGTGTTCTGCCGACTCCCCGGTTCGGGTTGGCAGTTGCATACCATTGCTGAGTGGTTTGCGCATGAGCATGCCGCCGGCACTAGCCTTTAAAAACTCCTGAAATTTGAGTTCAGGATTGTTATTGCGGTCATACCAGATTTCGTCAGCATTATCAGATGCTATTGGCTGATAACGCTCAAACTCACCTTTATTCTTGCGTAAATGCGCTAAAACAATCCGGTCGATCGAAATACGAACGGTTTCAGCAACTGTCTTATCATCCTTTTTCGCCCGAGCTAAAAGAACAAGTGTTTGTAGGTTGCTCTTTTGAACTATACCGAGCGCTAAACCGACATCGACTTTTAGGGTCTCGCTATCCCGAGGCCGATATAATATCGACACCACACAGTCTTCCAGTAGTGCTTTTTGTAAGGTTATCAAAATGGCTTGATGCTGCGGATTAAAGTTAGGTGTTAGCAGAAAATCGGCATATTCGAATCGATTAGAGAGAAGATTAACCCGTTCGAAATGGCTAATCGTTTTGAAACGATTGGTGAGATTCTCTACATGAGCATGAATAGCATCACTTGAATGTTTAAATAACTTGTCAGAGATTTTTGCCAGTACCGACAAGGTTGATAAGGTATCTAGGTCAGGGGCGCTGAGATCAAGGTCAACAGCGGCATTGCGATACCAACGACGCTTGCTATCTTCAGACTCAATCAGCAGCTGATACTCGGTCAGGTTCTTAAGTTGGTAGCTGACGCGAGTTTTTAATTTACTATCATCTTTTATATTAAAATTTTCGACTAACCGTGTCATAACTTCTTGAAGGTCAATGGCCCATTGGGGTTCAGTCGGCATTACTTGCAAGACGCGCAGCGTGAAGATGGCTTTCTCAGCATCATCTGTCAATACGGTGCGTTCACTTCTCATCAATGACTCCATGGAATGCGGTAACTATAATGCGCCACAAGAATAACACTCACGGGTAGGGTGTTCTAGTTGTGGCGCATTATAGTTACCGCAACGACATAATATGTCAGATCAGTACTTCATTTGATGAATTGAATTTTTGGATTTCGTTGCATGAATTCAAGGACAGTCTCGACCATCTCATCGGTGATCTCTTGGTCTGATGCATCGGACAGCCCAGTTTTGATCGCATCGTGCATGACAAAACCGCCCATGAAAATCAGCAAGCCGGCTAAATAAGCTCCTTCATTGTAAGCGTCGATATTTGATTTAACCGCTTCGGCACCGAAGTTCAGTGGGTCACTATCGTAAAACGCTTCAGCTATAACTTCGCCGATTGCGGCACTAACATCTTCTAATTTTTCTTGACGTTCTTGGTCCATGATTTCTGCTCCGTGGTAGTTGGTTGGATCAATATAAAGTTTGTATTAGCCGAAATGTGTCGACGTCAGCGATTGATTATTAGATATTTGCGTAGCGGTTTAGTGAATTGCTCGTACACTGCAATCAGCCAATTAAAATCTGTGAAGCATCTATACTCGCATGTAAGCATTACCGCTCGGCCGTTTTTCGAGCGCTATGGGTTTTATGTGGTGCGCGAGCAGCAGGTCGACATTCGCGGCGAAATACTCACTAATTTCGTGATGGAACGGTTGGTAGCTGATAGAGGGTAAAGCGATGTCTGAAAAAATTAACTACGTGGAATGGCCAGTAAGTAATCTTGAGGGCACCAAGGCGTTCTTCAGCGCGGCATTCGGCTGGACATTTATCGATTACGGCCCGGACTATGCGTCCATTCAGGGCGCTGGCCTTGATGGCGGCTTCTATCGCTCCGAGTTGCGCGCGCAAACCAGCACAGGCAGCGCCTTGATTGTACTCTATAGCGCACATCTTGAGGATGCGTTGCAACGCGTCGAACAGGCCGGCGGCAACATTGTGAAGCCAATCTTCAGCTTCCCCGGCGGCCGCAGATTCCATTTCAGCGACCCTAGCGGCAATGAATATGCAGTGTGGTCTGAGTGATGCATCATCTTCCGACAGCTTTTCCGCAGCGGTACTGCCGTTTTTTGTTGTTGTGTATTTTTTATAAATAATTTACTGTCAATTCCATAACAAAAAGCAAGCGCATAATAGCGTGCGTTTGATAGAGTGATGTTGTGCGCGCCCACTATGCAAAGTTATACTCTAGGAGATTAGATGAGAAAACATCTATTGAGCTTGCTTTGTGTTGTTGTCATACCTGCTGCGGCAAATGACCTTTGCCAAATTGTCGATGGTTCAGTGATTATCGCTCAAGATAATAAGAATACATATCTCGGAAAAATCACAAATAGCTTCGATAGTGACTCCATCTTTAATGATTTTGGGGCCTACGGTAACGAATTTAGCAGTGACTCAATCTGGAATGAATTTTCAACATTTGGCAATCAGTTCAATGCGTACTCTCCATTTAATGAATTTTCATCTTTACCGCCGATGATTATTAAAAATAAACAAGTTATTGGCTATCTATCTGCTAATTCCTCTATTGAGGCATCTATAAGCCCCAACATTTTAAAAATAATGTGTGGCGACTAGTTCAATATAATAATGTAATTAATTCGCGCTTTCGCTATATGGTGCAGCAAAGCTGCACCTATTCGATTTAAGAATATTAGCCTTGATGAACTATCAGCTTTTTAGCGTAAGCTAGGAACTCCAATGTTAATCCTTTCCTTGCCCACAAATAACTTCATATTTGGGGCCAAGAGATTCACATATAAAGTTTGCGTCGTAAAAAAAAGGGTCATCATTCAGGTTCTCTTTAAACATCATGATTGTATTGTTGGCAGATGGCTTTTTAATAACCAGTGGTACACCGCCGTATGTCGTTGTTCTCCCATTGTAGTTTCCAAAGGAGTTTATATTACCGCTAGTATAGCTACGTGATGCTTGAGGTATTACGGTTGTGTCATTTCTTGAATTACGATCGACTATAGCAAAATATTTAAAGCCATTAGTTAAGGTTAGCTCTGCGCTGCGAAGAAGAGCCATTTCCTCTGCTGCGGTAGCTCTTGTATATCCATTGCCATTGAAAGTTACGCTCCAAACATTAGGTGAAAGCTGTATTTCTTCAAAACCACCAGAGAAAGAATTTGGTTGGTAGGAAGTGGCGCAGCTAATAAGTGTGAGGGCTACGCTAACGATTATTATTTTTTTTATCATTTTAAACCTCATTAAATTTTATTCAGTGAATTTCTGTAAGGTAAAAACCAATTATTTTTCTGAATAGAAGCTCATTAAAGTGTAGAACACACTTCGACATTTCGGCAATAGATCTTCTACTCTATATACGGCAAGGCCAAAAAATAGCGGTGCTTTCACGCAATTCTGCTAGCTTTAGGCAATACATCACAACAATGAGCAGAACAACATGACCAACAAAGAAGTGATTGAAGGCCTTTATCGCAATTTCAGCGCAGGTAATGTTGCGGGTGTGGTTGAGGCGATGCACGACGCGGTTGTTTGGAATGAAGCGGAGAACTTCCCCTACGCCGACCGCAATCCCTACGTTGGCCCGCAGGCGGTGGTAGAGGGCGTATTTATGCGCTGCTTGGGTGATTATGATGATTTTTCGGTGACCATCACCAACTTGTATGACGCTGGCGATCACATCATTGCCAGTGGTCGGTATAGCGGCGTCAACAAAGCGACCGGCAAAACCATGAATCCGCAGCTGGTGCATATTTGGACCTTGGCCGCTGGCAAAATCGTCGAATTTCAGCAGTACGTAGACACGTTAGCGGTGCATCACGCCGCGCGCTAGCCCTGATGCACAATCTGCCCGGCGCTATCGCAAACCGCAACGCTCACGTCAATGCCCTGGCGGACACTTTGGGTGACCACGCAGAAATTCTCGAACTGGCTCAAGGCGCGCTCTAGGTGGGGCAGGGCTGCGGCTTCGGCGCCTAGCTTAAGCTCAACGTGCAGCTTGCCGATGCGCAAGCGGCCGTCTTGGCGCTCTAACTCGCCGCGCACTTCGGCACTGACCTGACCCGGATCTTCTTTAAACTTGCGCACCGCAAACATCAAGCTGGCCGCTAAGCAATTGGCGACCGCTGCCGCAAGTAAACCCGATGGGCTAGGGCCGTCACCGCCGCTAAGTGGCGCCGGCTCGTCGGAGACGATCTGCCCGGCATCGCCAAAATCAATTTCAAACTTATAGCCTGAGAGTAATTTCAGGTGCACGGTAAAACTGCTTGATTCAGACATGGTGGTTCCCTTTTGTGGAGCTGATGGTAGAGATTATAGCTGCAAAAGCCGTTATAGATGCTTAGAATTAGATTTACCATTATGGTAAATGATATTGTACTGGGCAGATACACCGAAAATCCACCGCTATAGGAGATGAAACATGAGTAAGCATAAGCTGATATGTGACTTGTGTGGTGAAGGATCGTTAGCAGCGAAACAAGGTATGAACGCGGTCACTTACAAGTCCGTCAAGCAAGAACTCGCTTTAGATTACTGCGAATGCAATACCTGTGGTGTGGAGATGACCTTGCCGCACCAAGCGCGCGACAACAAGCGTCGCATGGTGGCGTTCAAAAAATCGGTTGATGGCTTGTTAACTGGAGCTGAAGTGCGCGCGCTGCGCGAGCGTTTGGGATTGAAACAATCCGATGCAGCCAGAGTGTTTGGTGGCGGTGTCGTTGCATTCTCAAAATATGAAAACGATGATGTGACCCAGTCAGAGGCGATGGACAAGTTAATGCGGTTGGCTGATCGGGTTCCGCAAGCTCGCAATATGTTATTCGTTGAAGCACAGCAGACAGATAGCTGACACACTTTCGATATGCCTAAGGGGGCAATTTAAAATTGATCCACCTGAGGTAGCATGGCCGCCTGATGAGGATGATGAGGCGGAATGGTTAGCGCGCATCAGCAGTGCTGCTATTTTTTATTGTTTATTTTCTTTAAATAATTTATGGTCAATTCCATAACAAAAAAGCAAAGTTCGAGAGCGCGGATTTTATTGAGCGGAATTTTGCGTGCGAACTACTAACGAAATATGTTTTAAACAAGGAGATGACGTTGAAGTACGTACTAACCATTTTACTAACATTGTTAGTCTCTGCATGCGCGAGTGTACCGCTGGAAGCAATTCGAACTGACATTAACACAGATAAGTGGGACGTTGGATTTCAAAGGGATTTTGGAACAGGAAAGGGGTATATCCGAGAATTTGTTCCAAAAGGAGAATCAATCAAAGATTGGTCGAAATTGGTATCAATAGAATTCATTGAGGGTGACACGCCATCGTTGAATGAATACATCCATGAATTCAGAAAGACGCGCGAATCACAGTGCCCTGGAACACGATTTGAAGTTCTCAGTGAAGAAGAATATTCAATAACATATATTTTTTCGTTCCCAGCCTGTCAGGGACACCAGATGCAGGCAGAGGTAAGTAGAATATTTTTAGGTAATGACGGTATTCACCGACTTTCATACGCTGAAAAAACGGAAGCTCTAGATCAAGAAACAATCAATCAATGGCTTTCTGAATTTGATAAATCATATGTGGTTAAGGGGCCAAAACTGGAGCCCATAAGATAAACACAATAAACAAACCCGATCATAACGGGCTTTCAGCCCTCGATTCGCAACAAGTTGCTCGCGTGTGTTGCGGGCGTTATTGATCATAAACGCTTAAGCTAGGTCAACTTCTTGCGCAGTTTTAAAAAGAAGCAACCATGCAATTAAACGAGAGATTAAGCGCGCGGGGCATCTCGCACAGTGATGTGACTTTTAATGAAAAGGACATTTTATGAAAAATTACGCAATTATGCTGGCAGTGACATTATTTGTGGCCGGCTGCCAATCCACTGGCAAAGAATCACCAGCCGAAGTAGCGGTTAATCATGATGAAGAAATCTCTTTAGAGCAGTTCTGTCAGAATAATCCTTGCCGTGAAAATATTCGTGTGACCTTTCGCACCGAAAACGACGTGGTCGATGAACTACTTCCGCTTTATTGGCCCGCAGCGCAGGGCGATGCAATTTCTATCCTACCCGGTGAAGAGCTGCTGATTGAGGCTGACCTGTTAGAGGGCGACCGCCTCGGTAATTTCAGACAGGTGACTGCAATGCGGAACCCTGAAAAGACCATTCGCTTCTCTTTTACTCAAATGGACACCAGCGTTGGCATGATGCTGTCGGTCCAAAATCCGTTTTCATTTCCGATTAAATATAACCTCGACATGATTGATTTTGAGGGCAATCCGCATCAAACCAGCAGCTGCCCTGTGCGGAGCAATATGTCGGTCTATGAAATGTGGCCACACCCTATCCCTGAGTTGATCCTGAGTAATATGCGGGTGTTGGGTGAAAGTGCGAAGAGCGTCTGTACTTACTAATCTGTCAGGTACAGCTCTGTAGGGCTTGCGTTTAAGCAAGCTCTATTCGCAGGGTTTTTCCGACTGCGCGGGCGGCATTGTCGCAGCAAGTGAAGCAGAGTCGTCACTATTATCGAAAATTGGCGGAGAACAGCCTTGACTGTCCTCCGCTAGAACATTAAATTTAGCGCTAACACGGCCCCTTTCGGTGAATAACCTGCGGCGTAGAAACTGCTAAGGGGTTTTTTATTGCCTACATCACTAACAAGTACTGGCTGAGTCACGGGTTATCTCCAGCTTACGTTCCTTGTGAAAGCGGCCCAACGATATACCCATCAGCTCCGCAGCTTTCGATTCGCCAATGTACTCCTCACTTAAAGCGCGATAGACCAGTTGCTCGAACAGCATGGTGCGCTCGGCGGGATACTGGTCACCTGGTTCTTCGGTTCGCCAGCCCTTCGTGCTAAATGTACGAACAACGCGCTCATAGTAAGCCTTGGTGATGATGTCGCACTGCATGGCGCGAATGGCAATGGCAGCCATGCTGATGCCATATTCGTGTTTCAGCATGTACAGCTCGCGATCCTCTAAATTGCTGCGCTTTTCGCCTAACTCTTGAATTGACGCTGAACGCGGTAACAAAAAAGCGCCGGCAAAGCGATGGCAGGCCTTCTCTTCATCAAGAGCACCAGCTAACCGCCCGTTCAACACCAAATGACCGAGCTCATGGGCAAGGGTAAATCGTTGCCGATCGCCTGCTTGCGCACCGGAAATCACGATAAGCGGCTGGTCTTTTATGGTTCCAGCAAGGCCATCAAATTTATTGTCAGTATCCACATGGGTCAAAATAACCATTAAACCCCGAGACTCGAACGTGTCGACCATATCGTGAATCGGGTTGAGACCAAGCCCCCAATGCATCCGCACGCAATCAGCGACATCGTCAAGCTGGTCGTAATCGGCAATTAATTGCGGTAAGCCAGCCGGTAAGTCAAAGGTTGGAATGGGTTTTGCTGAGTCTGGGTAGATATCGAGCAATTCATACCAGCGCTCAGCTTGATCCATCACATCGCTATGTATTTTTTTGAGCGTTTTCTGCGGTGTGCTAGCCCGCTTACGATACTCAATGCCGGTGACTTCAATCTTAGACGGACGAAAAAAGTACTCGCTATGCACATTCAAGGCTTTGGCCAGCTTCAGTAGATTCGCTGATGACGGCATGGCGTCGCCGTGTTCATATTTTTTAATTGCATTAGCTGAGAGCCCGACCTGACCGGCCAGGGCCTGCATTGATAGCCCAGATGCTTTGCGAGCTCGAACGAATCGTTCTGCGAACACGTCACTCTCCATAGTTGGTTTATAAAAAAGTAAAACACTGTGAAAATATAAACCACCGAGCGAATTTTGTCCAATCGAATAATTCACTAACTCTTGCATCAGCCTGCCAGAAAGTAGACGATGCCTTAAAGCTCAATCACTTACCCAGCAACACAACAAGGACACCAGCTTGAACACCAATAACGGATTACGGTGGGTAAAACGTACAGTCACCGCCCTCGGCTTATTCATAGCAGTTCTAGCGCTTGGGGTGTGGCTTTTGGTCAGCCAGGTGCCGAGTGCGCTGCAACCCGCCGCAAGCCAGCCAAAAGGTGTGCTGTTCAGCAATGTGCGGGTGCTCTCTATGGCGGACAACAGCACCACAGCGCAACCGGCGCAAGACGTGCTGGTGATGGGCGATACCATTACCGCAATTGGCGCGGCAGGTGAGCTCACGGCGCCGGAAGGCGTGCTGGTGATTGACGGGCAGGGCCATACGCTGATGCCCGGCCTCATTGATGCGCATATCCACCTTAACGATGAGCTAGAGCTGGCGGCCTATCTGGCTCATGGCGTAACCGGCGTGCGCAATATGTCGGGCTATCCGTTTCATCTGCGGCTCACTGAGCGGGTGAAGCAAGGGCAGCTGCTGGCGCCAGACTTCATCACCACCGGACCCATTCTAAACAGCCCCGGCCCCAACCAACTTATCCTACAAACCACAGTGAATAGCGCCGAAGAAGCGCGTTTGGCGGTTCAGGGCCAATACCGTGCCGGCTATCGGCATATTAAAGTCTATTCAAATCTAACCCTTGAGGCGTTTGATGCGGTGATTGACGAAGCGCAGCTGTTAGGCATGACGGTGAGCGGACATTCCCCCGAGGGCGAACGCAGCGCAGGTATGCCGCGCTCCGTGCCGTTCAGCATTGCGTGGGAAGCATCGCTTGGCCGCGGGCTGACCACCCTTGAGCATATCGAAACCATAGTGTGGCATGGTTTGCGCGATAACCTAGACAGCGAACAAATGGCTGCGCTTGCTGCTACGCTGGCGCAATCGGGCGAGGCGGTTACGCCAACCCTCTATGCCCACAAGCGGCTGGTTTTGATTGCCGAGAGTCAGGGCGCGTATTTATCGCGGCCCGGCAGCGACATGATCAACCCGCTGGTGACCTGGTTTGCCAGCGACGCCCAGAAGTTTTGGAGCCAGATGGACCCTTCGGCTTATGAAGCGCCGCACGCTGAGTTCTTTCTAACCGCCACCGGCCTATTGCATGAAGCTGGCGTGCCTTTGCTGACCGGCACCGATAGCGGCAGCTTTGGTATTATCCCCGGCGCATCGATGATCCGCGAGCTGGAATTGTTGGTGGCTGCGGGGTTAACGCCGTATCAGGCGCTACGCTCGGCTACCCGCGTGAATGCCGAAGTATTGGGCTTTGCGAACACGAGCATGATTGTGCCCGGCTATCGTGCCAATCTGGTTTTACTGGCTGGTGACCCGCTTGCGGATGTCGCTGCCGTTGAATCCCCCGTGGGGGTGATGGTGGGTGGGTATTGGCTTGATACGCAGCAGCTTGAGGCGATGAAGAGTGCGGCTGCTGACGGTGGGGTGGTGGCGTTTTTGCGG
Source organism: Pseudidiomarina mangrovi (assembly GCF_003999375.1). Lineage (GTDB taxonomy): Bacteria > Pseudomonadota > Gammaproteobacteria > Enterobacterales > Alteromonadaceae > Pseudidiomarina > Pseudidiomarina mangrovi. The sequence goes on along the minus strand of NZ_RJLC01000015.1, from coordinate 51,124 downwards.
TCTTTGGTAAGGGTGGTTGAGATGGTTGTTGTGTAGTTAAATATCAGGTGGCAATGGGGCCGTCAGAACCCCGGTGAATCACACAATAACGGTTTTACCACGGAGTATAGAGAGATTGGTGCTTTTCGCTGGTGAAAGTATCTACACGCCCCATAGACATTCCTTAAAGATAGGTCTAGGCCTATCGCTTAATTAACGAGTGTCCGTATTGAAAAGGGGCTCACGCAGACTAGACATTGCGATAGCCTAGCGTTGACGGAGAGATCGGCAAACGAATAGGAGAATAGTCACTAAAATTTCCTTGCTGAAGCACTAAATATTGTTAATACTGCAAACTAGTGTATAAACATACAGCTAAACGCATTTGGCGCAGTTATCTGGCCACCCATTTTGTATCGTAAAGCGGTTACTAAATTCCACTAGAAAAAATGTAACCTACTGATTAATAAAACAATAAGCTGCAGAGTCAATGTCCCAACAAATAATTGAAAAATTCGTCCAACTGTTAAGTCCACTAGCAGTCGAGCACAAGCCCGATTGCACGTCTGTGTCAGCTGTAATAGACCAATGGATGCATGCGCTTTGTACTGATAGCCAGCTATATTGCAATAAACAAATTTCGACATCAGCGAAGCTCAAGTCTCAAATTTTTGGTGTTCTTGCCCAGGAATCGCTACTTTTTGATTCAAAAAGCTTGCATCGAATGATATTCGATGAAAAGACATTGAGTCCTACAGTATCGCCAAAGTTTAGGTTTATAGATCTTTTCGCAGGCATTGGCGGCATCCGTATTGGTGCGCAGCTAAATGGCGGAGCCTGTGTGTTTTCTTCGGAATTCGATTCTTTTGCACAAAAAACGTACGCTGCAAATTATGGAGAAGTACCATTTGGTGATATTACTTTAATAGATGCGCCAAATATCCCTGACCACGATTTGCTATTAGCGGGATTTCCTTGTCAACCTTTCAGTTATTCAGGACGGTGTGAAGGGTTTGAAGATAAAACACGCGGTACACTATTCTTTGATGTTCTCAGAATCTTAGAAGAGAAAACACCTAAGTTTGCCCTGCTTGAAAATGTTAAGGGATTCAAATCACACGATAAAGGGAAAACTATGTCTATTGCCTTAAAGGCATTGGATGAGGCTGGTTATGATACTTATTGGAAGATATTAAATAGTTATGACTTCGGAGTCCCACAATACCGAGAACGTTGGTATTGTGTCGCAATTCATAAAAGTCTGAAAACAAGAGAATTCACTTTCCCAGAGGGGCAGGGTAGATCAGTAAAACTAAGGGACATTATTGACTTGAATGATGAATCACCGTCACTTAAGTTAACAAAGTTTGAATTGGATAGAATTAAGTTTCATTTCGAGCATTATAAAAAAACCGCGCGTGTCCAACATGACAACGCAATGTATGAGCCTCATACTAAGAAAGGTCGGCATGGAGTTTATTCTTTTTTAAAGTCAGATGGGTCATTACGATTTCATGTTGGCGACCATGCTAAAACTCAAATTCAGGAAGCATTTTATGCTTGTCTAGACACATATGCTCCGACGATCATAGCTAACAGAGTTCCGAAACTATGGGATATAGGGCGCAAGCTTTCGGTTATTGAATCATTAAGACTTCAAGGTTTCCCTGATAAGTTTAGTTTCCCAGTTTCGAATGCTCAAGCATACAAGCAGTTGGGAAATTCTGTGACTGTTAATGTTGTCGCTGCTATAGTCGATAAAATTCTGGAACTGGATGGCTAATTATCATGACATACTTACCAATATCAGAGGTCGTTGAACATCGGAGTTATTTAGAGAAGCGAATCAAAAAGCCGGATACATTTGCGGGTCTTATTTTATTTATCATTTGCGCGATAGATAGGCAGGATAGTGGCTTGTATTTCAAGGCTGATATGAAGATGTTTTCGGAAAAAGCTGACAATGCTTTTTATTTGTCGGAATCCAAAAATTCTTACACAGAAAAATACTGGTACGCGCTTTTATCAAAAGAGTGGCTTCAAGAGGTTAGAGTTACCTTTTTAAAGGGAGCCAAAGTATCTCTCAAGTCTCTGATAGCGTCATTATTTTGGAGAATTAGTTTAAGTGAAGTTGAGGATATATTAAAGAAGATACCAAAGGACGTCATTGACTCACTCTTTGATTACGATTTTAACCCCAATATATATACAGAGTCAGAGCCGATTAATCCTGAACTTTTACTCAAGTATTATGGTGGAAATAAGAGTTCACCAACCATCAAGTTCGATAATACATTTATAAAAAAGCGAGCTGGTGATCTCAATGCTGCGCCTTTTGCACAGACTCTTTATGCTGCCAATGAAATAAAAAGAATTGTGATTGTTTTCGATTTTGATTTTATGGCCAAATTTGGTTTGATTGAACAGGTATCCAAAGAGCATAGTTCTCAAATTACCGACGATTTCACGCGCATAGCCAAGCCTTTTTTATTGTTAGCCGGCATTTCAGGCACAGGAAAGACCCGCTTTGTGCGAAAGCAAGCCGAGAAAGGTGATAGTGGAAAATGCTATGAGCTAGTATCGGTTCGGCCTGATTGGCATGAACCAAGTGATTTGTTGGGATACATTTCGCGTCTGAGTGGTACGCCCCAATATGTAGTCACTGACGTGCTTGGATTTGTCGCTTTGGCGTGGACAAAAATTGTGGATGCTGGCTTGGACCTCTCTGTCGTTAGTTCTAATGGTCATGAACAAATAGCCGTGACTGGTAAGTTACCATCTTTAGAATCGCTTGGACCGCAATGGTTATGCCTTGACGAGATGAACTTGGCACCCGTGGAGCAGTATTTCGCAGATTATTTATCCGTTCTAGAGACTAGAGAATGGAAATGGGACGGTGATTCATTTACTTACAAGTCTGATGCGTTATTGAAGCCGGGCATATTCAAAGAGCTATCCCCGGGCTCGCTGTCGATCCTTAAGAATGACCTTGGGTTTAGCGAGGAGTATAGCGACCTTTGGGACTTTGTTACCACGCATGGGCTGGGTGTTCCTCCTCAATTAATCGTAGCGGGTACGGTAAACATGGACGAGACCACACACGGTTTCTCGCGCAAGGTTATTGACCGTGCATTAACTTTTGATTTTGGCGAGTTCTATCCGAATGTATTAAGTGAAATCTTTGAACCAACTACAAAGAATAAAACGCTCAGCTACCCAATACATTCGCAGGCGCAGCGCGAGTACTTGCCGGCCGTTGACTCCGACGGAGCCCTATCAATTGAATTTATCGAGAAAATTAATGCAGTTCTTGATAATACCCCTTTTAAGCTAGCCTACCGTGCTATGAATGAATTGTTACTTTCGGTAATTTGCTATCAACCGAACAACGAGCTCGAGTTGAGAGCTGTTTGGGATGATTTCCTAATGTGCAAGGTTCTTCCTCGTATTGAGGGTGATACCGACAAATTAGCGGGGAACGGAGCGCAGAAGCGGCCGTTGTTAGATGAATTAGAGGATCTTCTCTCATCTGAATTTAACGAGTTCTGGAACGCATCTGGTGCTGATGAATTTGCACGACCTGATTTACTGCGTGTAAATAACGACTCTAATGCACCAGTTATTCGTATCGGCTGTCGCAGCAGGAAAAAGCTAGAATGGATGCAGAGCAGACTGACGACATCGGGCTTTACGAGTTTTTGGCCATAGTGCTTTATTACCTTTAGGGGCAAAGTGAGATGCCAGAGCTCGTTCGATTAGAAATGGCAGATTTTGAATTGTCGGTGTGGGCAAACGATATCTCACGCCGGCAACAAGCATTTCATAATACGGAACGTAAACATGGTGTTCAGAACTCGGGTTTAAAGATTGAGTTATCACCTCCTCAAAATTGTAAAGAAATTTTTATTCATCAAACCGATACATCTCAGGTTTCAACCCGCGAATCGATTACATCACTTGAAATTGAGAAACCGTTGTTTTTCGAGAACACGCTGTACCGAGTGGAAATCAACTTTCTGGTCAACGTTTCATCGGCGAACACAACTCACAAAAGTCAGTCAACTAACGATGGTTTTGGTTTCGTGCTTGCTCGAAACGCACGAAAGGCTCATCTCTCTGGTGTTATTAATACAGGTAACGACATTGGTTGGTTTAGTCTGCCTGTTCGATATGAAGCAAATGGTGTAACCAAGAACTTCGTAATTCGATTCGAAGTTCTACCAACCAAAATGAATCTGCATGCTGACATACCGGCTATGTACAAAGCTATAGATAGTGAGTTCCCTCTGTGGCGTTTCAGTGCGATCGGGAAGACAGAACAAAATGCATCTAGGACCAATAAACGTGGTAACTTTCCGTTGCTCTGGTTAGCGAACTTTAAAGTACTACGAGACAGGTTTGAGCATGGTTTAAAGATTGTTACCCAAGCGCCACATGCACGATTGCAAACTATAGTCCTTCATAAAAAAGCTGATCGTTTAAAGGGCCGAGTTAGTCACAGGCTTAGTGAGAAAATTCGAGAAGACGTTAAAAATACGAACTTCGACAAACGCTACCAAATAGAGCAGAAGCGCTTAAGTGTTGATACGCCTGAAAACCGATTTATTAAATCTGTTGTACAGCGGGCACATCGCGAGTTACAACGGATAGAGACATTACTACGTGTTGCGAGATTAAGTGGTGAGTTTAAAGACATATCTGAATCGTACCTCGACGAACTTCAACAGTGGCAGAAGCCGCTAACCACTGTGCTAAAGCAAAGTTTTTTAAAGGATGTTGGTAAATTTACAGGCCTTAGTCGCGACTCGCTCGTTCTTCAACAAAAAACGGGTTACAGCACAGTTTACTCCGTCTGGCAGGAGCTTAAGTTTTATTTGGATGCTTTCGCTAATCAGTCCACTATTTCAATGAAGTCTGTTGCGGAGATATATGAAATTTGGTGTTTTTTAGAAATGCGCCGTTTGCTGATTAATGAACTTGGCTTTGAAGAGACCACTCAAAAGAGTAGCCCTCTGTACTTAAGGCATCAACTTGAGTACTACTTAAAGGATGGCGAAGCCGGCTCGTTCAAGTTTATTCGTCAGGCGGATGGTGTTAAAGCATACCTGAAACATGAGCCTGTGATTAGAAATGGCAATGCTGAACTGAAGTCTTACGCGGTAACACAGAAGCCCGATATTATGCTTGAATTGGAGCTACCTCACACAAGCAAAAAGCTCATGTGGCTATTCGATGCAAAATACCGGATTCAAAATGAAGACGACCGTTGGGGAGGTAGTGATGACCTCGCTAAAGACCAAGGTGATCGTGTACCAGATGATGCCTTAAATCAAATGCATCGTTATCGCGATGCGCTGATCCGTGTTTCTAATAACGGACTGAACGATAAATCAAAGAGCCGTCCAGTGGTTGGTGCCTTTGCGTTATACCCCGGTTATTTTGATCAGTTTAATGAAACGAATAGATACGCTGAATCGATAAATGAGGTCGGTATAGGAGCATTCCCGTTATTGCCATCGTCAACCGATGAACGGTACAAAAATCACTGGTTAAAACAATTTCTACAGGATCAGATTAATCGATTATCTAATCCTGTTGGTACGGGAAGTACTAGCACTTTGGAGGAGTCGCTGTACACGGCAGAACCTGCGCGTATTCCACACCAAGGCATGACACAGGCACTTTATAACGACCTAACGCTAACTGCATCGCTTGGACCAGCCTCAGGACGTTCAGTGGAATATCTAGATCGCTTCCGTGACGGTACAGCGCGAGCATACCACATGCCAGTTTCCACATTTGGCCTCAGGTTTAAACAGCATATAGCTCAGGAAGTACGCTTCCTTGCGTTGATGGAATCTCACGATAGTTACTCAAACATCGAAAGGGTCTGGCCGATACGGAGAGTTCGTATTGTTAAACGATGTGATATTTTGATTGAGCAATCTGGGCAAGCCAGTACTTCTACCGAAGATTATTATCTCTTTGACCTTGGTTTACCCTTGGTACTTCCAAAGGCGATCCCGAATAATCCAAGCGAATCTTTTCGTGCCTCATTGAAGTTAACTACTCTTGAGTTGCTCGAGCAGGCGCCTAACTTTAACCAGATAGAGCCGGTGTATGTTGATGCATTGACTGATATATTGTGAGCGGTAGACAGTGTCAACACTAACTTAAAATGTCGCTTAATAGTTGCTGATGAGCCCCGCAGCGAGTTGCTTATAGGCATCAGGTCACTGAAGCACTAAACGAAGCCGGGCGCTTCTCTCGATGTTTACCAACACCTCTTCCAAGAGGCGCGGCAACTGCTCACGGTGTTGGTCTAAACACTGATGCGTCAAATATTGGGCAACGACAAGAGAAGGAGTTCCCTCAGCTCATTCCCATCCAATAGCTGCGCGCCAAGCGCAACTTGCCGCGCATTGACGCGCTCGGTGTAGTCTTGGCTCATTGGGTCAAAGCCATGTTTGCGGTCACACGCGTCAGCTAGCGAGACGTAGTGAAAGTCGTATTCGTCAGGAAAGTAGTGGTATTGAATGGCGTACTGTAGATCTTCGAAAAGGCGCTCAACAAATGGCAGTTATCGGATTTTTCATAGCATGATTTCTTAACTTGCGAAAACTACAAGTACGTCAAAAATAATTTAAGCGCTTCTATTTACCAACAATTACTGCTGAGAGTGGATAGAAATTTACTATGGCACTTGCTTTTTTAGCGCATTATGGCTGCCTTATTTATATTCATAAGTTTGAGGGCAAATTAATTCTCCGTAAGGTAGTATTAATGTGGCACCTCGATTATAAATGCAGGTTACTCGACCCGAGGCACTTTGACTCGACCTCTCAAAAAGCTGCAAGCCAGGTAAGTTATTTCTATAATTATATTGATATTCAAAAAGAGGTGGGCGTTTTTTCTGATTCCAAGCAGTACCATTAATGTTATTCGAGTTTTGTTGATCAACTGATTGCAGTAGGTCTTGAGTAGCTTGGTCGTATGAGATTCCAATATTGTTTAGCATTTCGGTAAGTGCCAAATAATGTTGCATGTTTGCAGCATCATTTGCCTTTCGCATTTTAACATTAGCTATCAAATCATCGGCAATAGCAATTTGGCTTGAGCAATTTTTTGAGGTCGTATTTGCTCTATTATAGGCATCAATTGCCATTAGTGATAACTGTTCGCTATCGTAGCTCCAAGTGCTTAAAGCATATGAAAACGAATCAGCTGATAGATTAAATTTTTGAATGCTTACTTGCCCTTTATCATAACAGGCCGATAACGTCCCCCAAAAATTACTAAAGAAGTGATAATTATTTTCCGGCATAGGGGAAAGAGCACATCCCGATGAAAATAAGGTTACTGCAATAATTGAAATTTTCGTTAAGTTCATCTACAAAATCCTTTTTTGATATTTGCAACTTGAGCTTATAATAGCTAATAAGAATACATTTCCAAAATCTTTTTTTGATCTACAGCAACGTCAAATTATTTTGATTATTATTGAATAATCCATATTAAAATTACTATTCGACCGTACCTGTCATGTACTAACTTATAAGCACGTGGCGCTTACGAGCCCAGTGTAGTCTTGGCTCAATGGCTCAATGGTTCAATGGTTCAATGGCTCAATGTCTCAACGCCCAATCATTTATCACCCAACCACCCCTCAACATCCACGCTAGGCTTCCCAAACAAATACCCCTGAAAATACTCGCAGCCCAGTTCTTGCAGCCGCTTAAACTGCTGCTCGGTTTCCACGCCTTCGGCAATCACCGCTAGGTTCATGCTGCGGCCCAAGCTGATGATGGTTTCGGTGAGCAGGGCGCCTTTGCTGTGCGGCTCTAGGTCGTCTACGAAGGCGCGGTCAATTTTCAGTTCGTCCAGCGGTAGCCGGGTCAGGTAGGCCAGTGAGGCGTAGCCGGTGCCAAAATCGTCCAGTGATACCGATACGCCCAGTGCGCGCAGCCGCTCCAGTTGTGCCACCACAAAGTCAATGTCGTCGGCCAGCAAGCTTTCGGTCAGTTCAAAGCGCAGGTTGTGCGGGTTGGCCCCGCTGCGCTCAATCACGCTGCTTACCCGCTCGACAAAGTCGCCGAGCCGAAATTGCACCGCACTCACGTTAACCGATATCTTCAGGTCTTGGCAGCCGCTGCGGGTGCTCCATTGCGCCAATAGGGCACAGCTGCGCTCTAGCACCCAGTCGCCAATACCAATAATGCTGCCGGTGGCCTCGGCAATGGGAATAAAGTCGTTGGGTGACACTTGGCCTAGGGTAGGGTGCTGCCAGCGCAGTAGCGCTTCAAAGCCAATCAGCCGCTGGGTGCTATCCACTTGCGGTTGCATGGCTAGGCTGAATTGCTCCAGCTCAATGGCATGGTGCAGCGCTTGCGCCAGTTGCACGCGGCCTTTTACGACCGATTCCATACCCTGATCAAAGAAGCTAATGGCGGTGGTTTTGGAGTTCTTCGCCATTTTCAGGGCAATGTCGGCTTGGCGAATCAGTTCATCGCTGGGCAACGGGCTGGGGCAGTGAAACAATGCTATGCCCACGCAGGCGTTGAGTTGGTGCAGGGTGTGGTCCAGCTGCAACGGAATTTCTAAGGCGGCAATGATTTGTGTGGCCAGCAGTTCGGCTTCTGCGGCGGCGGCATCGAACGACGCGCTGTTGCCATGCAACAGCAGCACAAACTCGTCTTTACCTAGCCGTGCTAGGTCATCGGCGGAGTGGGCGAAGCGCTTCAGCGCTTGGGCGCAATGCACCAGTACTTTGTCACCGTTGCTGTAGCCCAGGCTCTCGTTGATGCTGTGAAAATTGTCGATATCCACAATCAGCAGCGCCGCCACTGCGCCATCGCCATTGATGCTGCGGGTCATGCTGGCAATGCGCTCTAGCATCAACCGCCGGTTCGGTAGGTCGGTCAGCGGGTCATAGTACGACAGCCGCTGCACTTCGGCCTCGGCCATTTCTAGCGAGCGCATGTCGGCGTCCATACAAAACATAATCGGCTGCTCGCCCGGCAGCGCCACCACGGTATGGCTGGAGTACACCGGCACGGTGCTGCCGTCTTTGTGCTTGAGGTTCAGCCGCGCCGGCGGAATGCCTTGCTGATACTCAAACATCCACGCCACCGCTTGCTTCACTTCGTTGCGCATGTCGGCTGGAATAATGAGGTCATACAGACTCTTGCCGAGCGCTTCGGCGGTCGAATAACCGTAGATCTTCTCCGACGCGGCATTCCAATACACCACCGTGCCATCGGCGCTATAGCCCTGAATGGACATCGCATCGGTGTCGTCAAACAGCTTGCGGAATCGTGCTTCGCTGAGGTGCTGGTTGTGCTCTTTGGTCATCAGCCGCTGCCGTTAGTTGCTGGTTATGTGTTCTAAGTGTAGAGGATATCTGCGAAAACTGTTAGCCGAATGCTTACGGGGGCGCCGTCAACCGCAAGGGCCGGCAGTTGCCCTGTTACGAATAGCTGAGCAGCACCCAGAAGTTTTTACCCAGCTGCGGTAGTGTAATTTCACCTGATAACTTTAGTTGACAATCTCCCGTATGCTAACTAAAGTTGACAATCATTTTAGGTAGCAAGGCCACCCAATGACCACCAAGCTTACCCGCTGGGATTCCGCCCAGCATCTCGATAGTGAAGAGGCTATTCAAGCCTACCTTGACGCCTGCGTGGAAGAGTCAAATGGTGACCCTGCATTCATCGTACATGCGCTCGGTGTCATTGCTCGTGCACGCAACATAAGCCAATTATCGCGCGATACCGGCATTAGCCGCGAGGGCCTCTATAAAGCATTCTCAGCAGAGGGCAACCCGACGTTTTCAACCATCGCCAAGGTCGCCTCCGCACTTGGCCTCACCTTAACCGTGCAGCCTAATAGAAGCGTGAAATGATCGTTACTCGGCTCGCAGGCTCTCCAGATAGGGACGCATAACATTTGCGACGCGAAAGAGGTTGGCGTAGCGCCATAGTTCATCCATATTAAGGCGTTTTGCGTCCCACGCTTCGCGGAGCGCTTCTAGTGCAACATCAAGTCCTATTTTGTTTCGAAACTTAAAGCAATCGACAACGGTGCGTTCAATATTAGTTACTTTGATGGTGATTCCGTCCACTGATTGTTCCTCAATTCCTTCTGTACGTGCTCGGTCTGAAAACCTAATAACTCTCAGCTGCGGGTAATCCATTTTGGGAGCGCGAGCCTTGTGAGCTATCGCCAGCCAAACTTCAAAAGGTGACTGGGTGGTTATATCATGTACGCGCAGCGCCGAGAGCAGACAAATAATTCCGTCGGGATATCTGCTCGCTACTTCAGCCAGCGAACTATGCTGAGAACTTTGTCTTTCGGGCAGTGTATACAGGCCCCGATCGATTCGAATCAGTTGCCCCTCGCGAACCAGACGCGTTAGCGCAACACGAGGCAGGCCCTGTGCAGAAATATCGCTCGCTCGGAAGATTTTCCGAGATTTAGCTAGCATCATAATCTTCTGGTTGATTGTTTTCATAATGCAAGTATGTTCCATAATGTCGGCAAATGTCAATATATGCCGACATTATGGAACATCGCTGTAAGCCAATCACCCACCCACACAACCCCCGCTTTTTTTCTCCACAAAAGCCAGCTATGCTTCCACGCACAGGTCATAACAATAACAACGAGCTCCTGCTATGCATCTTCCGCCATCTACCCGTCGTTCGGCCTTGGGGCCGGGAATTATCTTGGCTGCCGCCGCTGTCGGTGCCTCGCATTTGGTCGCTTCTACTCAGGCTGGGGCGCTGTTTGGCTGGCAATTGTGGTGGTTGATTGTGCTGGTCAACGTGCTCAAGTATCCGTTTTTTCGCTTCGCCGTGACCTACACCCTAGAGCACAACGAAAACCTCATGGTCGGTTACTTGCGCAAGGGCCGCTGGTACTTGCAGTTGTTTACCGGGCTGAATATTTTGGCGGCAGTGGTGAATACCGCTGGGGTGTTGCTGCTCACCGGGGCGCTGTTGCAGTTCTTTGTGCCGCAATTCTCAATTACCCTGATTTGTTCGTTGTTGTTGGTGTTGTGCTTGCTGATCCTCATGGCTGGCCAGTATCGCAGCTTAGATATCATCTCTAAGTGGATCATGGCGCTGCTCAGCGTCGCTACCGTGATTGCGGTGGTGATTGCGTGGCAAAACGCCGCACCGGTGGACCCAAACCGCGACATGCCATCGCCATGGCAGCTCTCTGCGGTGGCGTTTTTGGTGGCCATGATGGGTTGGATGCCGGTGCCCATTGAGCTCTCCGCCATCAACTCGCTGTGGCTGCAAAGTAAGCAGAAAATCACCCAACTGGCGCCGCGTCATGCGCTATTCGATTTCCATTTGGGTTATTGGGTCACGGCTATTTTGGCGCTGATGTTCTTAGCGCTCGGCGCTATGGTGCAGTTTGGCACCGAGCAACCTATTCAAATGGCCGGCGCTCAGTTCACCACCCAGTTCGTCAACATGTACGGCAGCACCATTGGTGAGTGGTCGGAGTATTTGGTCGGCTTTATCGCCTTTTTGTGTATGTTTGGCACCACCTTGGCGGTGCTCGATGGCTATTCACGCACCTTGCGCGAGAGCTTCCGCTTGCTGCGCACCCGCACCCACACTGCTGAGGGCAAGCCACGGCTTAATTCCAGTTTGCGTGGCTGGCTGATTGCGCAAAGTATCGCTGGTTTGGTGGTGATTCTGTTCTTCCGTGGTGCGCTGGGGCCGATGCTGACCTTCGCTATGACCGCGGCCTTCCTCACCACCCCGTTCTTTGCCTGGCTGAACTTTAGTTTGGTGCGACACACCTTGCCGCAGCGCTGGCTGCGGGTGTATGCCTGGTTGGGGCTGTTTTATTTAACTGCCTTTGCGCTGCTGTACTTAGTCTGGCTGGTGTGGGCGTAGTCTGCCGCAACAGGCGCGCAACCCTGATATTTTGTCGATTGGTCGCATCATTACTTGAGCTTTGCGCCGAAAGCTCCTTTAATGGCTGCAACCATTCGCAACAGGGCGTTTATCATGCTAACTAAAATCCGCTACCCGTTTGCGCTGCCAGCCGTATTGGCAGTGTTATTTCTTACCGCTTCACCTATTCATGCTGCCGAGCTACCCAGCGCTAAAATTGTCGCTGAAGAGCAAGTCGTCACCGAGCACCGCGCGCAAATCAATGGCGAGCGCTTCCGCTACCGCGCTACCACCGGCACCCAGCCAGTATTCAACGAGGCGGGCGATGCCATTGCCGCGTTGCACTACACCTATTATCAGCGCCTTGAAGTGAAAGAGCCGCACAACCGTCCGCTGTTGATTTCATTCAACGGTGGCCCTGGTTCTGCCTCGGTGTGGATGCACATTGCCTACACTGGGCCGAAGTCGCTGCGCGTTGATGATGAAGGCTTCCCGATCATGCCTTACGGGGTGAAAGATAACCCGTACTCGGTGTTAGATGTGGCCGACATTGTCTTTGTGAACCCAGTCAATACCGGCTATTCGCGCGTGCTACCGGGCGCTGATGGCAAAATGCCCAGCCGCGACGAGCAGCAGAAGATGTTCTTTGGCGTCAATGCTGACGTGAAATATCTGGCCGATTGGGTCAACACCTTTGTGACTCGCAACGAGCGCTGGCGCTCGCCGAAGTATCTGATTGGCGAAAGCTACGGTACCACCCGCGTATCGGGCTTGGCACTAGAGCTACAAAACCGTCAGTGGATGTACTTAAACGGCGTGATCTTAGTGTCACCAACCGACATTGGTATTGAGCGCGATGGCCCGGTCAAAGCCGCCAACCGCCTGCCGTATTTTGCTGCGGCCGCGTGGTACCACAAAGCCCTGAGCGCTGATCTGCAAAGCAAAGACTTGCTGGAATTATTGCCCGAAGTGGAGCGTTTCACCCTGGATGAATACCTGCCAGCACTCGCCAAAGGCGCGATGTTAAGCGCTGCCGACAAGCAACGCATTGCTGAGCAAGTGGCCAAGTACTCGGGCTTGAAAGTCACCGAAGTGCTGCGTTCTAACCTAGATGTCAGCACCCAGTATTTCTGGAAAGAGTTGCTGCGTGACCGTGGCCAAACCGTCGGCCGTTTAGACTCGCGTTATTTGGGCCTGGATGAAAAAGACGTGGGTGAGCGCCCTGATTACAACTCCGAGCTGACCTCGTGGTTGCATTCGTTCACGCCGGCTATCAACTATTACCTGCGTGAAGAGCTAGGTTACAAAACCGACCTCAAATACAACATGTTTGGCCCGGTGCATCCGTGGGATCGCAACAACGACAACACCGGCGCCAACTTGCGTCAGGCCATGGCGCAAAACCCGTACCTGAACGTGTTGATTCAGTCAGGCTACTACGATGGCGCTACCAACTATTTCGATGCCAAGTACAACATGTGGCACATTGATCCGAGCGGCAAAATGGCCGACCGCCTGAGCTTTAAAGGCTACCGCAGCGGTCACATGATGTATCTGCGTAATGAAGATCTGCGTTTGAGCAACGAAGACTTGCGCGAATTCATTAAAGAGACTATTCCTGCTAGTGGCGAACCCGCTAAATACTAACGACAACAGGACGAGACTCATGAACGATTTTATTCGAATTTTGATTGCCATTTTACTGCCCCCATTAGGTGTATTTCTGCAAGTGGGTGTGACCAAACATTTTTGGATAAATATCGTTCTTACCATTTTGGGATACATTCCCGGCATCGTGCATGCGGTATGGGTCATTGCTAAAAAATAAAAAACGAAAGGTTCCGTTATGAAGACATTATCTGCGCTGGCCATTGCGGTCAGCGTCGCTTTATCATTCTCCGTGCAAGCCCAAACTGATAGCGCTTGGGATGTGAATAATCCGCAAGGCGAATTCAAAGACATCAGCATTAAAACCACCGAAGGCACCTGGATGAATCTGGACATGAGCCCAGATGGCAAATTCATTGTGTTTGATTTGCTCGGTGATATTTACCGTATTCCAGCTAGCGGCGGCGATGCTGAACTGTTGATTGGCGGTATTGCTTGGCACATGCAGCCGGTGTATTCGCCCAATGGCAAGTACATTGCCTTTACCTCCGATGCCGATGGCGGCGACAATATTTGGGTGATGAACGCCGATGGCAGCGAGCCGCGCGCGGTCACCAAAGAGACTTTCCGCTTGCTCAACAGCCCAGCTTGGAGCCCAGATAGTGACTACTTAGTGGCGCGTAAGCATTTCACCGCGCAGCGTTCACTGGGTGCCGGCGAAGTGTGGATGTACCACCGCAACGGTGGCTCTGGGGTGATGCTAACTGAGCGCCCCAACGACCAGAAAGACTTGGGCGAGCCGGCCTTTTCTGTAGATGGCCGCTATATCTATTTCTCCCAAGATGACACCCCAGGCAAAACCTTTCACTACAGCAAAGATTCGCTAGAAGGCATCTACAAAATTAAGCGCTATGACCGTGAAACCGGCGATATCAGCGTGATTTTGTCCGGCGCTGGCGGTGCTATTCGCCCAACTCCATCACCGGATGGCAAATACTTAGCCTTTATCAAGCGCGAAGATTTCAACAGCGTATTGTTTTTGTATGACTTAGCCTCAGGCGAGCAGACCCGTTTGTATTCGCAGCTGGACCGCGACATGCAAGAAACCTGGGCTATTCATGGCGTGTACCCAACTATGGATTGGAGCCCCGACAGCAAATCGATGATTTTCTGGGCCGACGGCAAAATCATGCAGCTGGACGTAGCCAGCCGCAGCACCAAGGTGATCCCGTTTAGCGTGGAAACCACCAAGAAAATTCAAACTGCGCTGCGCTTCCAGCAAGACATTGACGACCCGCAGTTCAAGGTGAAAATGCTGCGTATGGTGCAAGTAGCGCCATCGGCCAAGCAGGTGGTGTATGAGGCCTTAGGGCAGTTGTACACGCGCCCGTTGCCAAACGGTGAGCCAGAGCGTTTAACCAAACGCAGCGATGCCTTTGAGTTGTACCCAAGCTATTCGCGCGATGGCAGCAAGCTGGCTTATGTGACTTGGAACGATGAGCGCCAAGGCCAGATCGTTATTCGCGATCTGCGCTCGGGCCGCGAAACCGTGTTGCCCACCGGCACTGGTAAGTTTGTTGAGCCGGTGTTTAGCCCTGATGGCAAAACTTTGGTCTATCGTAAGTTCTCCGGTGGCTATTTAACCGACAGCAGCTATGGTTTAGAGCCGGGCTTGTACCACATTGCCACCGACGGCAAATCAGCGCCGCAGTTCATCAGCAACGGTGGTACTCAGCCGCAGTTTGGTGACCGCAATGACCGCATTTATGTGATGAGTTTTGATGGTATGCGCGCGCTGCAATCCATTGATTTGACCACCAAGCAACGCCGCACCTTGTATCAAGCTGAGCATGCCACCGAGTTCCGGGTATCGCCCGATGGCAAGCACTTAGCCTTTGCTGAGCGCTTTAAAGTATTCGTCACGCCATTTGTAGAGCGCGGCGCGCCGATCAAAATTGGCCCAACTGATAAGCAATTCCCGGTGCAGCAATTGTCAGCCCGCGCGGGTGAGAGCATTTCTTGGACCGCCGATGGCAAAGCGCTGTATTGGTCGCTTGGGCCAGAGCTGTACCACACTTCAGTGGCCGGCTTGTTTGATATTCCGGCCAACGCCAGTGAGTTCAGCACCGTCAGCAATGGTATGGATATCAGCTTTAATGCCGATGCCTACAACCATGAGCAAACCGTGGCGTTTGTTGGTGGCCAAGTGCTGACCATGGAAGGCGATCAAGTATTTGCCCAAGGTACTGTGGTGGTGAAAGGCAATACCATTGTGGCCGTGGGCGCGGTGGGCGATGTAGCGGTGCCTGCGGGCGCAACAGTCATTGATACCACCGGCAAAACCGTGATGCCAGGCTTGTTTGACGGCCATGCCCACGGCGGCCAAGGCGAGCAGGAGATTATTCCGCAGCAAAACTGGGAAAGCTTCGCTAACTTAGCCTTTGGCGTGACCACAATTCACGATCCGTCCAACGATACCACGCAGATTTTTGCCGCCAGCGAGCTGCAAAAAGCCGGTGCTATCGTGGCGCCGCGGACTTTCTCGACCGGCACTATCTTGTACGGTGCTAATGGCCCAGGCTACACCGCTCACGTGGATAACCTCGATGACGCCAAGTTCCACATTGAGCGCTTAGCCAAAGTCGGCGCGTTCTCGGTGAAGAGTTACAACCAGCCGCGCCGTAACCAGCGTCAGCAGTTTATTCAGGCTGGCCGCGAGTTGGGCGTGATGGTGGTGCCAGAGGGTGGCTCGTTGATGCAGCACAATCTCAGCATGATCGCCGACGGTCACACTACCATTGAGCACTCCTTGCCGGTGGCAGAAATCTACGCCGACGTCGAGCAGTTCTATTCGCAAAGCGGTACTGCGTATACGCCAACCCTAGGGGTGGCTTACGGTGGTATTTGGGGTGAGAACTACTGGTACGCCGAAACCGACGTATGGTTGCACCCGAAAATGCAGCGTTTTGTGCCGCAAGAAGCGGTAGTCGGGCAGGCGATGCGCCGTGAAAAAGCGCCGCATAACCATTACAACCACTTCAACAACGCCAGCGTTGCCAAGCGTTTGAATGATTTGGGCGTAACCGTTGTGGCGGGTGCGCACGGTCAGCGTGAAGGTTTGGCCCAGCATTGGGAGATCTGGATGATGGCGCAAGGCGGCATGACGCCGCTGGAAGCACTGGCCACCGCCACCATCAACCCGGCCATTGAGTTTGGCTTGGACCACCAAATTGGTTCACTGAAAGCCGGTAAGTTAGCCGATATCATTGTCATTGATGGCGACCCGCTCACCGACATTCGCCAGACCGACCGCGTCACTCATACTATGGTCAATGGCCGCTTGTTCGATGCCAACACCATGGATGAGCTGTTCCCGGTGAAACGCGAGCGTAAGGCTTTCCATTGGGAGGAATAGACGGGGAAGAGTAAACGCTGTCGTTTTGCCGAAAGCGCGTTATAATCCCGCTATATTCGTATAGCGGGATTTATTTTTTCTATGAATAACATCAAAGATATCGATCTCAACTTACTGGTCTATCTCGACGTGCTTTTACGCGAGCGCAATGTTACCCGCGCCGCGGCTCAGCTGAATATTACCCAACCGGCTATGAGCAACGGTTTGAAGCGTTTACGTAGCCTGCTCAACGACCCCATTTTAGTGCGCACTAGCGATGGCATGATGCCCACCCAAGTGGCTTTGAGCATGCAAGAGCCGGTGCGGCATATTCTCTATGCGGTGGAAGAAATGGTGCAACCGGCACGGGAGTTTGATCCCGCCACCACCGACCGCGTATTTCGTATTATGGCGTCCGATTATGCCGCCTCTACGCTAATGCCCAAGTTGCTGGGTGCGTTGAGCAAGCAAGCGCCGCATGTCACCTTAGATATTATGACCCCCAGCGATATCAGCTTTCACGATGTTGAAAATGGCAAAGTGGATATCGCCATTAACCGCTTTGACAAGCTGCCGCAGTCGTTTCACCAAAAGCAGCTGTGGGATGACGGTTTTTC
The DNA here is from genome assembly GCF_003999375.1 of Pseudidiomarina mangrovi. Classification (GTDB taxonomy): domain Bacteria; phylum Pseudomonadota; class Gammaproteobacteria; order Enterobacterales; family Alteromonadaceae; genus Pseudidiomarina; species Pseudidiomarina mangrovi. The sequence goes on along the minus strand of NZ_RJLC01000015.1, from coordinate 33,614 downwards.
TTGTTTGATGAGCCGCGATAACCCGTTGCTGAAGCACTATGACTTAGACGGCTATCTGCGCGCTGAGCACGTGTGGGTGAGTAAAACTGGCTTTGGTATTGGCGTGGGCATGGACCCGCACGATGTACAAAAGCTCGGCTGGGTCGATGAAGCCCTCGCCGCCATTGGCCACAAGCGCCGCATTAAAGTATTTACCCGTAACTACCACGTGGCGCTGCACTTGGCCCGCCAAGGCTTGGTGGCCACGGTGCCGAGCCGCGCAGCGTTACTGTATCAAGATGACCCTGAGCTGGTGGTGAAAGCGCCGCCTTTTGCCATTCCGGCTATTGATTTGACCATGATTTGGAGCCCGTTGTTGCAGCACGATGCCGGCCATCGCTGGTTCCGCCAGTTGGTGGTCGAAACCGCAACTCATGGCTGAGACTGCCTCGAACAGCGCCGGTGACTTAGCGGCAACCTACGCCGGCAAAATCTTACAAGGCTTTCACCGCCACTACCGGTTGTTTCAGCAGGTCACCAGCGCCGCCCGCGAGCGCTTTGCCGCTGGTGCTTGGCGCGCCGGGCAGCAAGCCGCCATGGCACGCATTAGTTTGTATGATCAGCGCGTGGCGGAAACCACCACCGAACTCGAGCGCTTAACCGACGGCGCATTAGACCAAGCGGTCTGGCTAGAAGCGCGGCAGCTATATCAAAATTACCTGCAATTTCACCCGCAAGCTGAACTGGCCGAGACCTTCTACAACTCGGTGTTCTGTAATTTATTCCATCGGCGCTATTTTCATAACGATTTTATCTTTGTTGAGTCTACTCTCACCGAACGCTTGCCGCTGGCGCTAGAAACCGAGCTGCGTAGCTACTTTCCGGTGGCCCAAGGCATGAAAAAGGCCTTGGCGGCGCTGCTCTCCGACAACGACTTTGGCGCGCCTTTTGCCAACTTAGCCGAAGATGTGCGGCTGCTGCGCCAAGCCTTTGCCGAGCAAACCGCCAGTGGCAGGTTAAATCCCTACCAGTTGCGCATTGATGTGTTGAAATCACCATTTTATCGCAACAAAGCAGCGTATTTGGTGGGTCGGGTGGTCAGCACCGACCGCGTGTTTCCGTTTATTGTGCCGATACTGCGCGACCACAATGGCTGCTTGTACGTGGATGCGCTGATCACCGAGCGCGAGCAAATGAACGTGATTTTTGGCTTTGCGCGCTCGTATTTTATGGTCAATACCGAGATCCCTTCGGCCTTGGTGCGGTTTTTAAAAGAGCTGATGCCGCATAAAACTCTGGCCGAATTGTATTCCTCTATTGGCCTGCACAAGCAGAGTAAAACCGAGTTTTATCGCGACTTTTTGAGCCACTTGCATGCCAGTAGCGACCAACTGGTTGCCGCCGCCGGTATTAAGGGCATGGTGATGACGGTGTTTACTCTGCCATCGTTCCCGTTTGTGTTTAAAGTGATTAAAGACCAGTTTGGTGCCGGCAAGTCGCTCAGTCGGCAAACCGTGATTGACCGCTATCGCATGGTCAAGCAGCACGACCGCGCTGGGCGCATGGCTGATACTTATGAATTTGCCAACGTGGCCATTCCGCGTGAGCGTATCTCGCCAGAGCTGATGGCTGAGCTAGAAGACACCGTGGCTAGCAGCTTGGTGCACGATGGCGACATGCTGATCATCAAGCAGCTGTTTGTTGAACGGCGCATGATCCCGCTGAACTTGTTCTTAGAGATTGCCTCGCCCGAGCAAACCGAAGCGGTGATGCTGGATTACGGCCAAGCCATTAAGGACATGCTTGCCGCCAATATTTTCCCCGGCGACATGCTGCTGAAAAACTTTGGTTTAACCCGTTATCATCGGGTGGTGTTCTACGATTACGACGAAGTGCGCTATTTAACCGAGATGAACTTTCGCGCCATACCGCAAGCGCAAACCTACGAGCAGCAACTGGCCGACGAACCGTGGTACGCGGTTGGCCCCGACGATGTGTTCCCGGCGCAATTACCGTTGTATGCCATTGCCCAGCCGAAACTCCGCGAACTATTTATGCGCTATCATGCCGATTTGGCTACGCCAGAGTATTGGTGTGCTCAGCAACAATTGCTGCAGGCCGGTGAGGTGAGTGATGTGTTTCCGTATCCGCAGCAGCTGCGCTTTGTTAGGCGCAGCTGAGCAGATGTTCAGGCGCTGTTAGAACAGCGCCTCGTTTAGCCACAGGTGGGCGGCAATACTGGCGAAATAGCCCAGCAAGATCACCGGTGCCCATTTGAGGTGGCTAGCAAAGGTGTAGTAGCCGCGCGCTTGCCCCATCAAGGCTACCCCAGCGGCCGAGCCAATCGACAGCAAGCTACCACCAGTACCGGCCGTTAGCGTGATCAGCAACCATTGACCGTGCGACATATCAGGCTGCATCGACAGCACCGCAAACATCACCGGAATGTTATCAATCACCGCCGACATTAACCCCAAGGCCACGTTGGCATAGGTTGGGTGCCAATCGGTGTAGAGGGTTTCTGATAGCAGCGACAAATAGCCCATAAAGCCTAAGCCGCCCACACACATCACGATGCCGTAGAAGAATAACAGGGTATCCCACTCGGCCCGTTGCACTCGGCTAAATACATCAAAAGGTACTACCGAGCCTAAGCGCTCGAGACGTTTCATATCGCCGGCGCGTTCGGCGTGTGCGCGTTTGCGTGCCAGTGAGCCGGGTAAGGTCATACGCAGGTAGTAGCCGAAGAATTGCAAGTAGCCCAGGCCCATCATCATGCCCATCACCGGCGGTAGGTGCAGCCACATATGGCCCACCACAGCGGTGGCAATGGTCAGCAAGAATAAGGTGGTGATACGCAAGGCACCGCGTTTTAATTCCACCTCTTCTTCTACCGCGCTCGGCTGTTTATTTTCAATGAAGAAGCTCATGACCAAGGCCGGTACCAGGTAATTGATCACTGACGGAATAAACAACGCGAAGAATTCTGAGAAGGTCACCATGCCAGCTTGCCACACCATCAAGGTGGTGATGTCGCCAAATGGGCTAAAGGCACCGCCAGCGTTGGCGGCGATGACAATACCGATAGAGGCTAAACTGATAAATTTCTTGTCGCCTTCGGCCACCTTCATGATCACCGCACACATCAATAATGCCGTGGTCAGGTTATCCGCAACCGGTGAGATAAAGAAGGCTAAACCGCCCGATAACCAGAACAACTGCCGATAGCTAAAGCCTTTTTTTACCATCCAGGCTCGCAGCGCATCAAATAGGCGGCGCTCTTCCATGGCATTGATATAGGTCATGGCCACTAGCAAAAATAGCATTAGCTCGGCGAATTCAAGCAGGTTATGGCGAAATGCGTCTTCGGCCAGCCCCGGTAGGTTGTTATTGGCATAGGTCCAGCCAATGATGATCCAGATCAGACCGGCGGCGACCAGTACCGGCTTCGATTTGCGCATGTGCAAACGTTCTTCGCCCATCACCAGCAAATAGGCTGCGGTGAAGATGATGATGGCAACGATACCAGCGGTTGAGGTGGTGAGATCGAGTGATCCGGCTGCAGCAGCGGCTGGGGCACTGATCAGCAATAACACCAGAGCAAGTAGGCTAAGTTTCCACATGCACAATAGTCCTTCTGTACGACACGAGCGGGGAGGGGTATTTGATCGCGCGCATCCTACCATAAAAAAGCCGTTTCAACCTGCGTTAAAACGGCTTTTACACAACTATTTGTGGGTAGCGAACTGTTCCTCTTCGGTGGAGCCGGTCAGCGCGGTCACCGATGAGCTGCCGCCTTGAATCACCGTGGTGATGTCATCAAAGTAGCCAGTGCCAACTTCTTGTTGGTGCGCGACGAAGGTGTAGCCTTTGTCGGCGGCGGCGAACTCTTGTTGTTGCAGCTTAATGTAGGCGGCCATGTCGTTGCGGGCATAGTCATGCGCCAGTTCGAACATGTGGTACCACATGTTGTGCACGCCCGCCAACGTAATGAACTGGAAGGCATAGCCCATAGCGCCGAGTTCACGCTGGAATTTGGCAATGGTGGCGTCATCGAGGTGGCGCTTCCAGTTAAACGATGGCGAGCAGTTATACGCCAATAGCTTACCTGGGTATTTGGCATGAATGGCTTCGGCAAATTGCCGCGCTTCGTCCAGATCCGGTTTGGCGGTTTCACACCACAGTAAGTCGGCATAGGGCGCATAAGCGAGGCCGCGTGAAATGGCTTGTTGAATGCCCGGAGTAACGCGGTAGAAGCCTTCGCTTGTGCGCTCGCCGGTGCAGAACGGTTGGTCGTTGGGGTCAACATCGGCGGTGAGTAGGTCGGCGGCATTGGCATCGGTACGTGCCAAAATTAGCGTTGGTACGCCGGCTACGTCAGCCGCTAAGCGCGCGGCAATCAGCTTTTGCACCGCCTCTTGGGTCGGCACCAGCACTTTACCGCCCATGTGCCCGCACTTTTTCACCGACGCCAGTTGGTCTTCAAAATGTACCCCGGCGGCACCGGCTTTGATCATGTTGCGCATCAATTCATAGGCGTTCAGCACCCCGCCAAAACCCGCTTCGGCATCGGCTACAATGGGTGCGAAGTAATCAATGTAACCGGGTTGGTCGCTGCTGATGCCTTTGGACCACTGAATTTGGTCGGCGCGGGCAAAGGAATTGTTGATACGCTCCACCACCGTGGGTACTGAATCGACCGGGTACAGTGATTGGTCGGGGTACATGCTGAGCCCACTGTTATTGTCCGCCGCCACTTGCCAGCCCGACAAATAAATCGCCTGCAAGCCCGCTTTAACCTGCTGCACCGCTTGGCCGCCGGTGAGTGCGCCCAAGGCATTGACGTAATTTTTGCCGAACTTGGCGCTGGCGCCGCCATTGACTAAGTGCCACAGCTTATCGGCGCCGCGCTGCGCATAGGTGTACTGCGGTTGCACGCTGCCGCGTAGTTTGATCACATCCAGCGCTGAGTAGCCGCGGCTAATGCCTTGCCAGCGTGGGTCTTGTTGCCATTGTTGTTGCAGCGCTTGCGCTTGCTGCTGTTGTTGTTGCGAGAGTGTGGCAGAGAGCGTGCCTGATTGCTTACCTGATTGCGTAGTCATGAGCGTAGTCCTTGTTGAGGTATTGGGGCTTTAATCGAGTAATTGGTAGCCGGGCAGTGTCAAGAATTCGGTCAGTTGCTCGGCCGTGGTGATGTCGTCTAGTAACTGCAGCGCGTCATCAAAGCGCTCTTGCTGCCAGCGCTGCTCGCCAACTTCTGTGCGCACCACCTGCGCTTCTTCGCTCAGGTAGCGGCGAAATAGCGCAACGGTCACCGTCTCGCCGTTATCCAGCGCTTGTTGGTGTTTGATCCATTGCCATATCGAGGCGCGCGAGATCTCCGCTGTGGCGGCGTCTTCCATCAGCCCATAAATGGGCACACAACCTTTGCCACTGATCCACGCCGCAATGTACTGCAGCGCCACCCGAATATTGCTGCGCATGCCGCTTTCGCTGCGCTCGCCGCCGCACGGCTTTAGTAGCTCGTCAGCTTTAATGGCAGCGGCATCACCGGGCAGCACATGCAATTGATTGTCACCATCAAGGCCATCCACAAACACCTCGCGCACGGTGGCCGCCAAGCCTGGGTGGGCTATCCAGGTACCGTCATGGCCGTTGTCGCGCTCGAGCTCCTTGTCAGCGCGCACTTTGGCTAGGATCTGCGCGTTCGCCGCCGCGTCTTTGCTCGGAATCAACGCCGCCATACCGCCCATGGCCAGCGCGCCACGGCGGTGACAGGTGTATACCAGCAAGCGTGAATAGGCGCGCAAAAACGGCTGCGCCATAGTCACTTGCTGGCGGTCGGGCAGCACCCGGTCTGGGTGATTTTTTAGGGTTTTGATGTAGCTGAAAATGTAGTCCCAGCGGCCGCAGTTCAGCGCCGCGATATGCTGGCGCAGCACATACAAGATCTCGTCCATCTGAAACACTGCCGGCAGCGTTTCAATCAGCACGGTGGCGCGGATCAGCCCGCGTTGCTGCACAAAATAGTCCTCGGTAAAGCTAAACACTTCGGCCCACCAGGCCGATTCGTCGCTGTGCTCGAGCTTGGGTAGGTAGTAATACACGCCGGTGCCGCGTTGTTTGCGCTGTTCATAGTTCAGGCAAAAGTACAGGGCAAAATCAAACAACGCGCCAGGGATCACATCATCATCCACCAACACGTGCTTTTCGGGCAGGTGCAAACCACGCACGCGGGCAATCAGCAACACCTTCTGATCATTGAGGCTATAGTGCTTACCGCTGGTTGGGTCGTCATAGCTGATCGCGCCGCGGTTAGCATCGCGCAGGTTGAGCTGCCCCTCCAGCAAGCCCTGCCAGGTCGGCGATTGTGAATCCTCAAAATCGGCCATGTAGCAATCCACATCAGCGTTGAGCGCGTTGATGACCATTTTGCGATCTACCGGGCCGGTGATTTCCAGTCGGCGTTTTTGCAGATCCTTGGGTAGTGGCGCAATCTGCCAATCGCTGCTGCGAATACCTGCGGTGGCCGCATCGAAGTCGGGCAGCGCGCCGTTATCAATGGCGCGTTGGCGCTCGCTGCGCTGCAACAGCAACTGCCGCAGCTGTGGCCGAAAGCGGCGGACCAAGGTGACTAAAAATTGTTGGGTGGTTGGGGTAAATAACGCTTGTACCAAGGCACTTGAGGTAGGCATAGTAAGGCCAGCAACAGGTTTAAAGTCGGTCATCATTCGTCCATTTGTTGTGAGCGTGTTAATGAACTCAGACTAGGCTTGTTATCGTTATTCGTCTAATGTATTGATTAAATTGCGAGCATTCACATAATGAATACAATTTTTCGCTTATTGTTAGTATTTTTGTTGTCTATGACGCTACTGTGGCCGAATCAAAGTGCGGCGCAGGCTAAGCAACCGCTATCGGCGCGCGAGCAGGCGCTGGCACTGGATGCCATTTTGGCCGAGCGGTTCGCCACTATTGCGCCGGCGCTGATGCGCCGCGAGGGCATTGATATGTGGCTGCTCATCAGCCGCGAAAACAATGAAGATCCGGTGCTTAAAACCATGCTGCCTAGCGACTGGTTTAAGGCCCGTCGTCGCACCATGTTGGTGTTATTTGATCGTGGCATTGATGAACAAGGCGTGGACCGTGGCGTTGAGGCCTTGGCGGTGGCTCGCTATAACGTGGGTGAGGTGTTTAAAAGCGCCTGGGACCCAGAACAACAGCCGGATCAATGGCAGCGTTTGATCGATTTGATTGTTGAACGCCAGCCACAGCGCATTGGTGTCAATCAGTCGGCGGGTTTTGCTGCCGCCGATGGTCTGATTGCCTCGGAGAAAGAAACCCTGTTGGCTTATCTGCCTGCCCCTTATCAGCAGCGTGTGGTGAGTGCTGAGAAGCTGGCGGTAGGCTGGCTAGAGACGCGCACCGCGGCTGAAATTGCCCATTACCAAGATGCCGTGGGTTGGGCGCAGCAGGTGATTGCTGAGGGTTTTTCTGACGCGGTGATTGAATTAGGTGTGACCACCACCACCGATTTGGAATGGTGGATGCTTGAGCGTATCTACGAAATGAAGCTGGGTGCCTGGTTTCCGCCCACGGTGACCTTGCAACGCCAAGGCGATGGCAATCCGCGTTTAAGCAATGCGGTGGTGCAGGCCGGTGACTTGCTGCATGTGGATATCGGTGTAACCTACATGCGCCTAAATACCGACACCCAGCAACATGCCTATGTGCTGCGCACCGGCGAAAGCGCGCCACCAGCCTCATTGTTACAGGCATTAGCGGCTGGTAATCAATTACAAGACACGCTGACGGCGGAGTTTGTCACTGCTCGTAGCGGCAATGAGATTCTATTAACCGCGCTGGCTAAAGCCAAACAGCAGGGTTTGCGCCCGTCTATTTACAGTCACCCGATTGGCTATCATGGCCATGCGGTGGGGCCAACCATTGGTATGTGGGATGCCCAGCGCGCTATTCCGGTCACTGGCGAGTATCCGCTCTACCCAAATACCGCACATTCAATTGAATTGAACAACACTTTTTACAGTGACGACTGGGGTCAGGACGTGGTGATCATGCTTGAGGAAAGTTCATGGTTTGACGGCCAGCAAGTGCATTACTTACATGGCCGCCAACAACAGTTTTATCTCATTCGCGAGTGAAGCAGGCGCCGGTACCAGTTGCGCGGTAAAAAGCGCTTCAGGTACCAGGCCGTGCGGCCTTGACGGTGCGGTAAGCAATGGAATTTACGCTGTTCAATACAGCGTAAAATCAGCTTAGCAATATCGTTGGCGTTGAGTTTGCTGGCGCTCATCAGTTTATCGAGTTTAGCCGGCATGCCATCAATACTGGTGCGCATGCCATCACCTAAGTTGGTGCGGAAAAACGACGGGCACACCACAGTCACGCCAATATTGTCTTTCGCCAGTTCATTCTGCAGGGTTTCCGACAAACTGACCACCGCCGCTTTGGTAGCGTTGTAAGCGGTCATATTGGCGACATCCAACAAGCCGGCCATAGAGGCCACATTGACGAAATAACCCTGACCTTGCGCGGTAAAGGTCGGCATGAAGGCTTGGCAGCCACGCACCACTCCAAGCAGGTTTATATCAATAATCCACTGCCAATCGTCGAGGCTGGTTTGCTTGAGTTTGCCTACTTGGGCTACCCCGGCATTGTTGACCACTACGTCTACGCCACCCCAGAGCTGCTGCAGCTGCTCGGCAACCTGTTGTAGATCGCTCATTTTCGTCACATCACAACACACAAACTGTGCTTCCGCCTGCAACCGTTGCAGGCTGGCGATGACAGCTTGACCGCGCTCTGCGTCGCGGTCACCAATACACACTCGCCAGCCAGCTTGGGCACACACTTGGGCAATAGCGAAGCCTAGACCACTGGCACCACCGGTAATGAAAATTCGTTTCGTCTGCATTGCTTGGTCCTTTCTATTTAAGCAGCTACGGCTAGATCTCTATACGCAAGTACTGCTAATCTGATCACTGCTGCTATGCTCGCACTGGTCTGTTAGTTTGTCGAGCAATTAGCCTAACAGTCAGAGTTGTTTATGTTGATGTTAAGCGGCGTAATACCATTAATCGGAGTTCTTTCATGGCAATTGAATCAGCCGCCGCGGTGGCCACCCCTAGTTATTGGCGACAACAGATTCGTGCGGGAAAATGGCGACAGCACACATCTGGTCTAGCCGAGGGTTATGTGCAATGCAATATTGTCATTTTGCCACAGCGCTACGCGTTTGATTTTTTGCGCTATTGCCAGCGCAATCCAAAAGCTTGTCCACTCATTGCGGTGGCTGAGCCTGGCGACTACCGGTTAGCAGCGCTGGCCGCAGATCTCGATATACGTACCGATGTGCCGAGCTATCGCTTATTTCGCAACGGCACGTTAGAGCGTGAGCTCACTGATTTACTGGCGCTGTGGCAAGATGATTGGGTCACCTTTGCGATTGGTTGTTCGTTTTCGTTCGAACAAGCTCTCATTGCTGCGGGTCTCGAAATTCGCAATATCAGCGAAGGTAAAAATGTACCGATGTACGTTACTAACCGCTCTACTGCAGCAGCGGGTGCTTTCAGTGGGCCGCTCGTAGTTAGTATGCGGCCAATGACTCCAGCTGATGCTATTCGTGCTATTCAGATTTGTAGTCGCTTTCCTGCGGTGCATGGCGCACCGCTACATTTTGGCGATCCGAGTCAGTTGGGTATTAGTGATTTAGCGCAACCAGATTACGGCGATGCGGTGACTATTAAGGCTGGCGAGGTACCGCTTTTTTGGGCCTGTGGCGTGACCCCTCAGCAAGCAATTATGCGGGCGCAACCAGATATATGTATTACACATACGCCCGGGCACATGCTCATCACAGACCTACTTAACCAACACATGGCTGCATTTTAATATGCAGTACAGCAGCTGGTTGACCCTCGCCGAGCAATTTGAAGAAGTGCTAGTTAGCGCCAATTTGCGCGGTATGCAGTTATTACGTCAGGCATTACCAAGCGGTTACCTAGGTCGAGCCGCCGAGCAGCTCTTAAATGTGCGGGGGCCAGTATTGATCGGTACGGGCTTTCCGGTGTTGAGCACCTTTGAAACGGATGGTCCAGCAGGTGCAATCGCACTCTATCGGTACCTGCAAGAGCAGGGTGTTGCAGCTACTTTGGTCTGTGGTGAACCACTATTTGGCAAACTAAGTGCCGATTTCCGTTGTCTTGAATTACCGCTCAATGCGTTAGCCGCGGCTGAGGACTATAGTCGTGAGCAGCTGGCATTGTGGCAACCACAGCTGGTGATATCCATCGAGCGCCCGGGGCTCGCTGCGGATAATCGGTACTATAATATGCGCGGTGAAGATATCAGCCAGCGCTGTGGTTGTTTTGACTATTTTATGCGCTTGGCTAGCTGCCCAACTATCGCCATTGGTGATGGCGGTAATGAAATTGGTATGGGTAATGTTTATCAGGCCTTAGCGCAACTGCCCATTAAACCTAGCGTCACAACTGTTGATGAGTTAGTCATTGCCGATGTGTCGAATTGGGCAGCCTATGCGTTGGTGATGTTATGCTGTGCAGCACGTCAACAACCCTGGCAAGAACATTTGCCGCTGAATGACATTTTTGCCTATTTGAGTGCTCATGGTAGTGTTGATGGGGTCAGTCGTCGCAATGAGCATAGCGAGGATAATCAGCCGCTTACAGTAACTTTTGCATTACTTGAACGGCTCGATGCCCTGATTGTTCAACACGACAGTTTAGTTTCAATTCAGTGAACCTTTTGTGACAACGAGCAATTGTCACGTTTCTGTAATGTAAAGTTTTTATGCTCCTCCAGTCTTTTGATCCTATACCAATTCAAGACCGGAGAAAGCTCATGAAATTGCAATCTATCTTCAAAGTAACCGCCATTGCCTCGGCGCTTGTATTAGCCGGCTGTGGTGGTGATATCTCGATTAACCCAACGGTTAACGACAACAGCACCAACAACTCAGGCAACACTTCTAACGTCACCAACCCACCTCCAACAACTCCACCTGCCGATGTGAACCCATGTGCAGAGAATAACGGCGTACAAGGTGCATTTGATGGTCGTGACTGTGAATATAACTTAGAGTTTGCTGGTCGTAACGTTGAAATCCTTGAAGATATCACCTTTGTAGAATTGCCAGATGGCGGCGTACACGTATTTGATGGCGCGCTGTTGATTGGCCGTGATTGTGAAACCACTACCGGTTGTACCATTAACCAAGCCGGCCCAGTCGTTACTGTTGAGCCAGGTGCAGTATTAGCATTCACCAGTGGTGAAGCCATTGTACGTGTAGGCCGTGGCGCTAAATTGAACGCTATCGGTACTTTCGCTAAGCCAATCAGCTTCACTTCAGCCAACGCCTTTACCCGTTTTGACGTAGTTGGCAGCGGCCCACGCTTTGCTGACTGGGGTGGCATCATCGTTAACGGTCAAGGTATCACTAACCAGTGTACTGACGCACAGCGCGATGGCGGCACCTGTAACGTCGCTTCAGAAGGTATTGTCAGCCACTTCGGCGGCAACAACAACGCCGATGACAGCGGTTCTATGTCGTATGTAAAAATCATGTACGCTGGCTCAGGCCCACGTGCTGGTGGCGACGGTGACGACTTAAACTCGTTAACTTTGAACGCTGTTGGTTCCGGCTCTACCTACGACTTCATTCATATTCACCAAGGTTTCGATGATGGTATCGAATTCTTCGGTGGCGCTGCGAACATCAAGCACGTTGTTGTAACTGACACCCAAGACGACTCAATCGATATCGACGCTGGCTGGCAGGGTAACGCGCAATTCTTGTACATCAAGCACGGCACTGTAAACGTTGACGGTACTGACGTATTCATGGGTAACGGTGGTTTTGAAGCCGACGGCGAAAGCAACTCAGGCGCTGCGTACTCACAAGCTCCAGCATCACGTCCAAACATCGCTAACGTGACTGTTGTGACCACCGATGGCTTATCAACGCGTGACAACGCTAAATCAATCGCGACTAAGTTTGACGATAACTTCCAAGGCCAATTGTATAACTTCTTGTTAGTGAAAGATGACGTTGCAACCAACGACAGCCGCTGTGTGTTCTTTACCACTGACGGTGAAGCTGGCGTAGCAAACGGTTTAGATTTCTTCAACTCAGTGATGGCTTGTGTTGCTGAAAACGAATTCTCATCAGCGGCCTTGTTACCGAGCGGTGAGTCGCGTCAAGACTGGTTTGACAACGCGGGTAGCAACGAGCGTATCGGTGGTAACGCCACAGTATTCAATGCTGACGGTTTCTCAACCAACATGGCATCACCAGACATCACTATCACTGCAAACGACCTGTCTACCTTAGACGGCACCTTCTTTGATAGCGTCAACTTCATTGGTGCATTATCCAATGCTGACACCAGCTCAGAGTGGTACCGCTGGGTACAAACTGCGTTAGCGGCGGCCGAGCAAGACTAATTAGTCCAGCAAAAACCCTCGTAGGGTAGGTGGCAGGTGCCACCTACCTCTTTACTTAACGCAGGAGTTGCACATGAGTACTCATTATAAACTCAAACCGCTGGCATTAGCGGTCAGTTTAGCTCTGCTGGCAAGCAGTTCAGTCTACGCTCAGCAAGTTGAGCAACCGCAACAAACGCAAGACCCAGAGCAGACGGAACAGCTCGACGATACCATTGAAGAAGTGGTAACAACGGGTACACGGTTGCAAGGAAGTGCTGCTGCGGTTATTGAAGAACGTCGTAATCAAGCGTTCGTTGCCGATATTTTAGGTGCTGAACAATTAGCCCGTACCGGCGACGGTGATGCGGCATCGGCATTACGCCGCGTGACTGGTTTAACCCTGGTTGACGGCAAGTATGTTTATGTTCGTGGCTTAGGTGAGCGTTATTCAAGCGCACGTTTAAACGGCGCTAACATTCCAAGCCCAGATTTAACCCGTAACGTTATTCCGTTGGATATCATTCCATCATCGATTATTGAAAGTATGTCGGTACAGAAGGTGTTTTCACCGGCTATGCCAGCAGCATTCGGTGGCGGTAACATTGATATTCGCACCAAAACTGCGCCGCGAGATTTTGAGTTCAATATTGAGCTTGGCGTAGGTCAGAACAGTAATGCTCGTGATGGTTTTACCTACAACCGCAACGAAGCGGGTATCCCAGCGGATATCGGTACTGCGATTGTGCGTTATCGCGGCGATTTCAGCCTGCGTAACATTATTGATACCAATGGTTTTACCAATAACGCCGAGGCTACCGCGAGTCAACAAGCGCGTGCTATTAACCAAAGCCTGGCTCGCTCGCTGCCGCGTACTATCGGTTTGCAAGAAGAGTCGTTGTCGCCGAACTACAGCATTAAAGCCAGTATCGGTAATAGCTTCGATGAAGATTTCTTTGGTGGCAGCATCGGCTTCTTGTTAGCCGGCGCCTACGACACCAAGTGGGATGTCTCGAAGCGTACTAATGCGGTATTGAGCCCAAATGCCCAAGCCGGCTGTGCCACTACCCTGAATACTCTCGAAGAGTTGGCGAACTCGTGCTACAACACCATCGCTGAAACCACTAAAGCCACCGAAACTGAGCGCATGAATGGGGTGTTCAGTGTTGGTTATCAACTCGATACCCACAGCATCAACTACACCAAGCTGTACTTGGCTGATGCCGAAGGCGAGTCTGATTTTGGTATCATGCAAAGCCCGAACGGTAGTAACTTGAAGACTATTGTGGGTACTGGCTTGACCAACCGTGAGCACGCTTTCCGCTACGAAGAGCGTACCTTGGATATCGACCAGTTCCGCGGTCAGCACACCTTCTTAGATTGGTGGGGTATTGGCTTTGATTGGCAATACACTGAATCAACCGCTGAAACGGATATCCCAACCGATATCTCGTATCGCTTCGATGACTTATACGATGGCCAAGGTAACTACCAAAGCACCATCGTAACCGGCGATGATAACCGTGCGGTGTATCAATACGTGGACATGGAAGATCACGTGAAATCGTACTCAGGTAACTTCTCTTTACCAGTCACTGTGGCGGGTATGGATATTGAGTTACGTGGCGGTTATGACTTTACCGATAAAGCGCGTTATTACACCACCGACCGCTTTGCCATGGATAACGGTTCAGGCCTGAACTTTGTGGTCAGCGACTCGTTGAGCAACGTATTAGGTGCGACCCAGTATTTAACCGATGATCGCATTGCGGCTAACAACTTTGAGTTGTCGTATCGCGAACCAACCGCGCCAGGTGCGGATGATTATATTGCGGTGCAGAAAATCGATGCCTATTACGGCTCGTTTGATGCTTACCTCAACGATAATTGGCGTTTAGCCGGCGGTATCCGGTGGGAAGAGTTCAAGCAAGTCAGCTTAGCGACCTCCAGCTTGATCTTTGACCGTACTGATATCGAAACCTTCTATTCGCCAGAGCGCATTCTCAACGGTACCACCATTGAGGATGATTTCTACCCGGCGTTGTCGTTCACCTACATTGGCGGCGAAGATTATCAGCTGCGTTTCGGTTATGCCGAAACTGTGGTGCGCCCAGATATTCGTGAAACCGTGCCAGTAGTGTATTTCGACCCAATCACGGATATTCGTACCGTTGGTCGTGCTGGCCTACAAAGCAGCCCGATGAAGAACTACGATGCGCGTTTTGAGTATTACATGGACAACGGTGATAACTACACGGCATCACTGTTCTATAAGGATATTTCGCGTCCAATCGAGTCGGTATTAAGCGTTGGTGACGAAGAATACACGCTGAACTATGTCAACGGCGAAGCGGCTGAAGTATATGGTATTGAGTTTGAGTGGTTGCATGACCTGGGCTATTTGTCGGATGGTTTCTTCACCACCGGTAACTTAACCTTAAGTGATTCAGAGGCTGTCATTGACCCAGCTCTAGCGGGTAACTTGACCAATCCAACCAAGCGTATGACAGGTCACTCTAAGTACGTTGCGAACTTCCAGTTGAGCTACGATTCTGCCAATGGCAATCATTCGAGCTCGTTGGTCTACAACGTGTTTGGTGAGCGTATCTTAGCGGCTGGTATCGGTGGTCGTGGCGATGCTTACGAGCAACCGTTCCAATCACTTGACTTGGTCTATAACTACTATCCTGACTTTAATTCAAAAGTCAGCTTGAAGGTGCAAAACTTATTGGGTGAAGATCAAGACGTAACCCAAAGCGGCGTGACCGTGCAAGCGCGTGAAGTAGGGCGGGTGATTAGTTTGAGCTACAGCTACGAGTTCTAATTTGTGCTGTGATAAAAAATGGGCGCTGAGCGCCCATTTTTTTGCTTTGCGTTTAGCGCGTCGCTTAGAAGATATACACGAAGCCAATGCCTAATTCCGCTTCATAGTCGTTACGGGTAATCGGGCTGTCGGTCACATCACCCACGTAGCGCTCGAATAAACCTTCCACGAAGATCAGCACGTTGTCGTTGTAATAATGACGGTAATTGTAATGCAGACCAATGGAGCGGAAACCGCCGCTTAGGTTGGTTTCAGCTAAGCCTGACGCCAGTGCTTGGCTGGCATTGATACCAAAATCGCGATTAGCGCGGTCACTGTCGTGATACACCGCAACTAATGCCAGCTCTGAGCCAGTACCATCGTTTTGTTCACCAAATCTGCGGCCGATACCAAAAATACCCAAGTTGCCTTCGTCGCTAGCCACAATGCGGCCATCCAGCCAATAGCTTCGCCAGCAAAGTAAAAAATATCGTCACCTTTGCGCCACTGCACCGCACCGGCTGGGTCAAGTTCAAAGCCAAACTCATCGGAACCTTCATAGGCTGACTCGTATTCAATGCCAGCGCCTAGGCCAAACGCCCAGCCGTCTTTGCCCTTAGTGAAGTCGTCAAGCGACGGCAGCGGCACCAGCGCGCTATTGCTTTCTTGCGCTAATACGCTCGGCTGCGCCAAGCCAGCTAAACATAATACTACGAATAAACCGGATAACTTTTTCATGGTGACATCACTCCTTTAAGTGGTGAAACCAAATGGTATTAGTGCAGAGAAAGGGAATGTGTTGGGGATTAGATCATAGCGTAGCTCAAAAGCAGCCATGGTGCGCAGTGAATTGGCTGCCTGGTACAAATCTGGTGCAGCAGCACACAACGAAAAAAGCCCCGCAATTGCTTGCGAGGCTTCTCGAATAATGGTGCCCAGAGGCGGAATCGAACCACCGACACGGGGATTTTCAATCCCCTGCTCTACCAACTGAGCTATCTGGGCGTCGGTGCGTATTAAACGAGTTTTTGCGGTGTGAGTCAACCGCTTTTTTTGCGGTTTTGTACCGTTTGCTCAGGAAATACGCAGTTTTGCTAGTTTTACACTTTTAAGTAGGTAGAACCGGCTAAACACTTCTCGTAATAGTCGGTCCAGCGCACGCCTTCACGGGGTGCGATGGTGCCTTTACGCACTTCACGATCAATGCATTTCTTCACCGTTTTAGCCATAAAATCGGTGTTATATTGCATGGTTTCGAGCACTTTCTCGGCAGAAGTGCCTGGAACCACCTCTTCGATATAAAAATCACCTGGTTCGTCGTCGTGCGAGTAGATATGCACCTCGGTTAAACGCCCAAACAGGTTATGCATATCGCCCATAACGTCTTGGTAGGCGCCGGTTAAGAACATGCCCACGTGATACTCTTCGCCTTTGCGCAGGGTATGCATAGGAATGTTATCGCTGATTTCAGTGCCTTCAATGTATTTGCTCAGTTTACCGTCGCTGTCGCAGGTGATATCGACAATTGAACAACGCACCGCTGGGCGCTCGTCAAGGCGGGTAATAGGTACAATCGGCAGTACTTGGCCAATCGCCCAGGTATCAGCCGCAGATTGGAAGATCGAGAAGTTACACAGGTATTGGCTGGCCAACATATCTTCAAGTTCTTCCAGCTCTTGGAACACGAATGACTCGCGGTCGAGTGAGTGGTGGATCTCGGTTAAGATCTGCCAATACATGGTGTCGAGCTTGGCCATTTCTTCTAGTGACAAAATACCCAGCTTGAACGCTTCATAGGCGCTTTGCTTGAATGATGCGGCGTCGTTGTAGCGTTCTTGCGGGTGCATGGTGTCGGCCGCGTTGACCAACTCACGCATGTTGCTCACCAGAATGTGCTCACCGCTACTGGCGCTGATATCAAACTTGGCACCGGTGTTTTTGATTTCACCAACAATGTTGGTCACCACACAACTGTGGTGGGCGGTAATAGCACGGCCACTCTCGCTCACTAGGTTCGGGTGCGGGACATTTTCTAAATCACAAATCTGCTTCACCCCGTACACCACGTCGGCCACGTATTCTTCAGTGGAATAGTTGCGCGATGAGTCGGTGGTAGAGCTGGTACCGTCGTAGTCGATGCCGAGGCCGCCACCAATGTCGAGGTATTCCAGTTCTACACCCATTTGAATCAGCTTGGCGTACAAGCGCGCGCCTTCAGAGACTGCTTCTTTGATTTTGCGGATATCGGCCAACTGACTACCAATATGGAAGTGCAGCAGCTTGGCGCAATGCAGCATATTCTCTTGCTTGAGCAATTCAATGATATTGAGAATTTCGGTAATGCTGAGGCCAAATTTAGCGCGCTCGCCACTTGAGCCAGCCCATTTACCTGAGCTGCGCACCATCATTTTGCTGCGCAAACCAATGATCGGCTCTACGCCCAGTTTTTTCGACAATGGGATCAGCATTTCCAGTTCTGAGAACTTTTCAATCACGATGATGATCTTGCGGCGTAACTGCCGGCCCAGTAGGGCGAGGGTCAGATAATCTTCGTCTTTGTAGCCATTCAGAATAGTCAGTGCGCGCGGGTTCTCGTTGTACGCTAATACCGCCATCAGTTCAGGCTTCGAGCCAGCTTCGAGGCCATAGTCGTAGGGTTCGCCGGCATCAATGATTTCTTCCACCACTTCGCGCATTTGGTTCACTTTAATCGGGAACACGCCTACGTAGCGGCCTTCATAATTGGCATCGGCAATGGTTTTGGCGAAGGTTTCGTTCAAGATCTCAACTTGCGAGCGCAAGATATCGTGAAAACGAATAACCGCGGGCAATTGAATGCCTTCGGCAATGATTTCATCCACCACTTCTTTCATATCGATGGTGACGTCTGGCTGGCGATGATTCGGCGCAATTTGAATGCTGCCATTTTCACCAATGGAGAAGTATCCAGCGCCCCAGCGCTTCACGCCGTAGAGTTCTTCGGCGTCTTCGATAGTCCATGGATTAGTCATTAGCGTGAGCCTTTTTCGTTCAAAATAATCAATAGCTCACGGACAATCTTGGCCGCAAACACATCAGAGTTGCCGGTTGGGTCAATGTCAGGGGACAACTCCACCACATCGGCGCCAACCAAGTTTTTACCGCGCAGTAACTTCATCAGGCTCACGTAGGAGTGGAAGTCTTCGCCACCTGGCTCTGGGGTACCGGTACCTGGCAAGAATGCTGGGTCAAAGTAGTCCAGATCAAGCGTCAGATAGATAGGGCGATCAGCTGGAATAGCGGCGACGCTATCCAAAAAGTCTTTACGTGACGTACGCACGGTGCCGTGCTCTTTCATGAATTGATATTCTTCGCGGGTACCTGAGCGGATGCCGTATTGGATCAGTTGATGGCCTGGGCCAAAATGGTCCAGCGCGCGACGAATAATAGATGCATGCGAGTAATGATAGCCCAAGAAGCCATCACGCAAATCGGCGTGCGCGTCTAGGTGCAACACCACTAATTCAGGGTATTGCTGCAAATAGGTACGAATAGGCGCATACGAAATAGAGTGTTCACCGCCTAAGGTCAGTACCCGAATGTTATCAGCCGGCAAATTTAGCCCATCAAAAATAGCGCTAAATTGGTCGGTGGCGTGCTGCCATTGAGCTTCAATGTCATCGCTGCTGCCAAGTGACAAGTTACCAAGGTCGTAAAAGGTATGATCATACAGATCGGCATCTAAATACGGTGAGTACGATTCGATGTCTTCGGATACTGCCCGCAGGCCATCTGGGCCGTTGCGAGTGCCTTTACGAAAACACGCGGTGCCATCAAAACCAAAGCCAATCATGTGCGTGGCGTTGGCAAAAATGGCGGCTTCGGTGCTGGCACCGAAGAACTCACGAACCGGCGCGTCTACGGCAACCGGTAAAGCGGTAATTTGTTTGGCTTGATGCTGGCTCAAAGTCAGTCACCTCCATCATTCTGCTGGCGAAAAAATAAGGGCGCATATTATCTGCTGAATGCGCCTAAAATTCTAGCATTTCAATGTTTATTCGATGGCTTTTTCACTGGGTTAAAAATGTCTTGTGAAATGCGCAGTAAATTGGCATTCAGTGGGTTTTTCTTGGTCCAGGTGTCAACCAGTGGTATTGCCACTAATTGGTTGGCCTGCAGGCCAGCCATCACTCGCGATTGCCCCTGTAAAATCAGCTCCACCGCATGCACCCCAAGCTCTGAGGCGATAATGCGGTCAGCCGGTGCTGGCGCACCGCCGCGTTGAATGTGGCCCAATAAACATGGCCGGCAGGGCAGGCCGTGCTGCGCTTCTAATTGCTCGGCTAGCGCTACCGCGCCGCCTGGCCATTGATGTTCACTCAGCACCATCACGTAGCTGCCATCGCCACGCACTACTTTGACCCGTTCGATGTGCTTGACGATAGCCTCGATAGTGAGCGGTTTATCTTTTTGCAACTCTGGTAAAATCATTCGCTCGGCACCGGCGGCAACCCCGCTATTGAGGCCGATAAAGCCGGCATGGCGGCCCATCACTTCAACAATGAAGATACGGTCCATGGCGTCGGCGGTATCACGAATTTTATCCAGGGCGTCCATGGCAATGGCCACTGCGGTGGTAAAGCCAATAGTGGCGTCGGTGCCAAATAAGTCGTTGTCGATAGTGCCGGGCACGCCAATAATCTGTCCCTGCCAATGGTTGGCAAGATGTTCAGCGCCGCGAAAAGAGCCATCGCCACCAATCACCACCAGCCCGTCTATGTGGTGCTGATTGAGTACTGCAGCCGCTTCTTGCGCCGCTTCTACTTCTTTAAAGCGGGCGCAGCGGGCACTTTTAATGATGGTGCCGGAATACTGCAAAATATGTTGCACATCGGCTGCCCGCATGGGCATCCAGTCATTTTCGAGCAGGCCTTGGTAGCCATGCTTAAAGGCGATCACTTCTAATCCATAATGTTCTGCGGCTAAAACCACCGCGCGTAACGCGGCATTCATTCCGGGTGCATCACCGCCACTGGTGAGCACCGCTATCCGTGATGGTTGTTTTTGTTCCGACACCAACCGTACTCCTCTTTGTCGTTGTCTGTTAAGCTTAACGGAGTCATGGCTAATAACAAGTAGACAAGGGTATGAGTGAGGTAAAAATGTCGCGATTTGAGGCCCCAGCCATCACTGCCTGGGCACAACAGTGTGCCGAACAGGCCGGCGCTAGCACGGCAGTGGCGGCAAATATTGCCAAGCATCTGGTGGCCGCTGATTTAATGGGCTTTCGCACCCATGGTTTGATTCGCTTACGCTATAACCTCAGCTGTTTAAGCCAAGGCTTAAGCAAAGGGCAGGGCGAGCCGCGGCGGGTATCCGGCCGTGCCGCTATTGAACTGTGGGACGCCGACTTTTTGCCAGGCTTACATACCATGCCCATGGCGGTAGCGCGGGCTATGGCCATGGCAGTTGATTATGGTACTGGCACCGTGGTAATGCGACGCACCCAGCACGTGGCGGCCTTGGTGGTATATTTAGAGCAAGCCACTGCGGCGGGCATGATGGTACAGATCATGTGCGCTACCCCGGCACAGCAAGCGGTGGCACCATTTGGCGGTAAGTCTGCATGGTTTTCGCCCAATCCACTGGCGATCGGCGTGCCCACCAGCTCACAACCGGTGTTGTTTGATGTCAGTTTATCGATGCTGGCAGCGGGTAAGGTTCGTACGGCTATTGCCGAGGGTAAGCCGTTACCATTTCCGGCGCTTATCACCGCAGCTGGTGATTACACCGCTGATGCCCGTACTTTTCTTGCTGATCCAGCCAGTGTATTGGCGCCACTGGGCGGCGCAGATTTAGGTTACAAAGGCACTGGGCTTAATTTGTATAGCGAGCTATGGACGCTGGCCCTGAGTCAATATGGGCGTCACCAAGCGCGCAGCGATGGCGATGCCAATACCGTATGGGTGCAGGTGGTCGATCCCGCCGCGCTGGGCGATAGTGAAGGCTTTAAACAGCAGGCACAGGCCTTGGTTGACGGTATGTGCGCGGCAACGCCGATTGACCCGTCGCAGCCGGTACGTGTACCGGGTAGTGGTGCGTTGGCGCTGCGTGAGCAGCAACTGCAGCAGGGTATCAGCTACAGTGCTGCCATAATCAAGCAATTACAGTGGTGTGCAGAGCAGTACCACACGCCGCTGCCATCAGGGTTGTAGCCGCTCAATGTGCCACTCAGTGTCACTGCTACGGCGGTAGCTAAAGCGGTCGTGTAAGCGATAGCGGCCGCCTTGCCAGAACTCAAATAAGCTCGGCACCACGCGATAGCCACCCCAATGCTCGGGTTTGGGGATCTCCTGGCCTTCAAATTCCGCACTTAATTGGTGATAGCGCGCTTCCAGTTGTTCGCGGTTAGCAATGGGTTGGCTTTGTGCTGAGGTATGCGCACCAAGCTGGCTGCCACGCGGGCGGCTAGCAAAATAATCAGTACTGACCGCCGTATCGAGCTTCTCTACGCGACCCTCAATTTTGATTTGCCGTTCAAGATTCAACCAAGCAAAGTGCATCGACGCCAGCGGGTTAGCGGCTAGGTCTTGCCCCTTTTGACTTTGATAATTGGTAAAAAACACCAAGCCGGTGGCATCTACTTGCTTCAGCAGCACAATGCGCTGGTGCGGCTGCCCATCCGTGCCAACCGTAGCTAGTGTGAAAGCCGTCGGGTCTGGTGAATTAGCTTGCGCTTGTGATTGCTTAAACCACTCAGCAAACAACTCAAACGGATTGGCTGGCAGCTGACTGCGGCGCAGCTGCCCTTGTTCGTAATCACGGCGCTCATCGTGAAGTTTCATCAACAGCCTCGGTGTTCATTTGGATAGTGTAGACCGCCTCGCCAGCAATATAGGTGGCAAGCACGCGTTGCTGCCATAGTGTAGCGGCAGTTTGTGCAAACGGATTTTGATCCAGCACAATAAAATCAGCCCATTTGCCCGGTTCAATGCTGCCTAAGATGCTGTCTTGGCCAGCGGCATAAGCGGCATCAAGAGTAAATGAGCGTAATGCTTCAACTTTACTCATGGCTTCTGCTGGATACCAACCACCCTCCGGCTGATTGTCGCGGTCTTGACGAGTCACCGCCGCATGCAAACCAAAGAACGGGTCGGCTAATTCCACCGGAAAGTCGGAACCAGCGGCAATAATTGAACCTTGCTTGAGGAAGGTTTGCCAGGCATAGGCACCGCGCATGCGCTCTTTACCAAGGCGGTCTTCGGCCATATTTTTATCGCTGGTGGCATGGGTTGGCTGCATCGATGGAATGATGTTCAAGGTTTTGAAACGAATGAGATCATCCGGATGTACCACTTGTGCGTGCTCAATTCGGTGCCGCAAGTTACGCCCGCCATAGCTATTAAAGGCGTGTTCAAAAGCGTCCAATGCAATACGGTTGGCGCGGTCACCAATGGCGTGGGTGTTGATCTGGAAGCCGTGTGGAATGATCAACTCATACAGCGCCTTGATGTTTTCTGGCGAGGTGACTAACAGCCCAAGTTGTTGCGGATCATCGTGGTAGGGGTGTAAGAGTGCCGCGCCACGGCTGCCTAATGCGCCATCAGCGTAAATTTTCACACTACGCACCGTAAACATGTCATCGTCGGTAACAATTGGGCCGTTGGCCAGAAGTTCCGGCAGCTTTGGTTCATTGGCGCCAATCATGGCGTACACCCGCAGTGTCATGGCATCGCTGGCGGCCAGCTGCTGAAATACATCGATGGTCTCAGCGCTCACCCCGGCATCATGCACACTGGTAATACCGCGTTCATTGAGATGCGCAAAGGCCAGTTGCAGCGCATTTTTTTGTTGCTCAGCGCTATCGGCAGGAATAATGGCTTCAACTAAATTCATGGCGTTATCAATCAATACGCCGGTGGGTTCGCCATTGCTATCGCGAATAATTTCGCCACCTTCTGGGCTCACGCTGGCGCCAGTAATGCCGGCCAGTTCTAGCGCTTTGCTATTGGCCCAGCCGGCGTGGCCATCCACTCGGGTTAACCATACCGGGCGGTCGCTGAGGCTTTCATCCAAAGCTGCGGCGCTAGGGAACTGTCGCGAACTCCAATTTTCTTGGTTCCAGCCACGGCCTAAAACCCAGCTGGCTGATTGACCAGCACTGTTGGCAAACTCAGTTACCATCGCTACCGCTTGTTGCTCTGAGCTGGCATCCCGCAGATCAGCTAACTGCAGCGTTTGGCCCAAGCCCAAGACGTGGCCATGGGCATCAATAATACCGGGCAGTACAGTTTTTCCGCCCAGATCAACCCGCTTACTGACGTCGCCTGCCACGCGCTCTACGTCGGCTGCTTCACCAACCGCAATCACTTTACCATCGCGCACCGCAAAGGCTTTGAATTCAACTAATGTGGCATCAGCTCCGGCAGGGCCGGTCAAGGTGTATCCCTGCAAATTGTAATAAAGCGTACTTTCCGCACTGGCAAATGCGGGCGTTAACATTAACGCAACAAGGCTTATGGAGGCCAACAGGCGCTGGCGGTGTAAAGTCTTAGTTAGGCGGTTCATAGCTTACTATTCCTCGATTGAACGCTAATGATTCAGCATTGTTGTGATCGTTTTAGTTGCATTTTACATGCTAAACAGTATGTTTAACCTTTAACATTACTTTACAAATTAACAACAGGTGCTATGCAAGGTTTCCATAGTCAGTGTACAATAGCTGACAGAAATTGGCATCCGTCGGTTGTTGGTTAAGGGCATCATGAAAATACTCATCATTGATCATCAGTTTTTTATTCGTGCTGGTTTGATTCACCTAATTACCAGCTACGCTTCCGATGTGGCTATTTATGAGGCGCCTTCGTTCGATGTTGCCAAAGAGTATTTACGTCATCAAAACAACTACAACTTAATTTTCTTGGATATGGATCTGCCCGACGCAGAAATTCGTCCAACTTTAGCCACCTTGAAAAAAATGGCGCCGGCTGCTCATGTGGTGTTATTCAGCTGGCCGCGGCCATTGTCGGAAGTGCGCCAAGCACTGACTGCCGGTGTGCGTAGTTACCTGCCCAAAGATGCCAGTGCCGAAGAGGCCAAGCTGGCTATTCGTATTCTGCTGCAAAACGACCGCTATTTGCCTGATGAGTCGCGCTTGAACGATAGAGTGAGTAGCCAAGGCAGTGCCGAGAACTTTTTATCACCACGCCAGTTAGAAATTATGCAATTGCTGGCGCAGGGGCTGTCAAATAAAGAGATCGCCACTATTTTAGGCATTACTGAAGGCACCATTCGGGTGCACTTATCGGCAATTTTCAAAGCCATTAAGGTGTCTAACCGCACTGAAGCCACCTTGTGGTACTTGCTCCGTCAAAAGCGTTTAGTGGGTTAACATGGATTTGTCGCAGTTGTTGGCATCGTTGCAACAGCGGCGACAGGCTCCAACTGAATTATGGCAACCTGCCTACTGCGGCGAAATACCACTGCACATTGATGTTAAAGGCGATTGGTATTATCAGGATAGTCTGATTCAACGGCCTGAAATCGTACGTTTATTCGCCTCGGTATTGGTTCGTGACAATGACGATTATTTTCTTGTCACGCCGCACGAAAAAGTCAAAATTCAAGTCGCTGATGCGCCGTTTTTGATCACCCAATGGCATTGGTCAAAGCAACAACCCGCGGTGATGGTGCTGACCACTAATCTCGGTGAACAGGTGCCTTTGTCTGCTGAGTATCCTTTGCTATTGCAACATGATATTCCTTATGTCGATTTGGGCCGTCAGCTCCTCGCTAAAGTGCATCGCAATGTCTATTATCAATGGCTTGAGTTGGCTGAAGAAAAACACCGCGCCTGGGTTATAACCAGCGCTGGAGTGGAATTTACTGTGGCGCAACTCAGCGCAGAATAACACGCTGTGGTTTGCCGAAAATAAGGCCTTGCTATATCATGCGCAGCATTGTTGTTGTGGGAGCGAAAGCACCGTTATGAATGCACTTGTGGTCACTCTTGCCCAGATCAATCTGACTGTTGGCGCCATTAGCAAAAATACCCAGCAGGTGATTGATATTATCGCCGCGCAGACTGATGCCGATGTGATTGTTTTTCCGGAACTGACCATCACCGGTTACCCACCTGAAGATCTGCTGTTACGCCATGATTTGTACCACCATGTGCAGGCGGCGCTTGCGCGTATTGCCGCTGCAGCCACCCAGGCGGCGGTGATTATTGGCTATCCAGAGCGCGCAGACGGGGTGCTCTACAATAGCGCGGCGGTGTTGTATCAAGGGCAGGTTTTGGCTAACTACCGCAAGCAACGGTTACCGCAATATGGCGTATTTGATGAACAGCGCTATTTCAGCCCCGGCGCTCAGCCTTGTAGCCTTGAATTTCGTGGCCATCGCATTGGTTTGCTGATTTGTGAAGACATCTGGCATGCGCCGCCGTTAGCCGCACTCAGTGATTTGCACGTTGATTGGGTGGTGGTGATTAACGCCTCACCCTTTGAGCGCAACAAGCGCAGCCAACGCTTACAGATGTTGCAGCAGCGCAGCAGCGAATGTCAGCGGCCGTTACTGTATTTGAATTTGGTCGGTGGCCAAGATGAGTTGGTGTTTGATGGCCGCTCCATGGTGCTCGATGGCAAGGGTAATATTGCTGCCGAATTGCCCCATGTGGAGCAAAGTATTTGTTCCTTGCGGGTTGCCAAAAGCGGTGAGGTGAGCTGGCTTGCTGGTGCTCAAGTAGCGCCACAAAGTAGCGAATTAAGTGAAATACATGCCGCGTTAGTGCTGAGTATTCGTGACTATGTGCGCAAGAATGGCTTTAAACAGGTTGCTTTGGGGCTATCTGGCGGTATTGATTCTGCGCTGACACTGGCGCTGGCGGTTGAGGCCGTTGGTGCTGCCAATGTACATGCGGTGATGATGCCGTTTCATTACACTTCCAGTATCAGTATCGACGATGCGCAAGCCCAAGCGCAGCGCCTTGGTGTGCACTATAGCTGTGTACCCATCGCGCCTATTTACGACAGCTTGGTCACGCAACTAGCACCGCTTATGAATGGTGACAATAACCCGATTACCGACCAGAATCTGCAAGCGCGCAGCCGCGGCGTGGTGATTATGGCGCTGTCGAATAACACTGGCGCACTGGTGCTAACGACTGGCAATAAAAGTGAGCTAGCCGTGGGTTATTGCACACTATATGGCGACATGTGCGGTGGTTTTGCACCACTAAAAGATGTGCCAAAAATGCTGGTGTTTGAGTTGGTGCGGTTTTGTAACCGCGCCAGTGAGGTGATCCCGGCGCGAGTTATCAGTCGACCGCCGTCTGCGGAGCTTGCTCCAGGGCAAACCGATCAAGACAATTTGCCTGAATATGCTGTGTTAGATGACATTGTGGAACGCTATGTTGAGCGCGACCAATCAGCGGCAGACATTGTTGCCGCAGGTTTTACCCAGCAACAGGTGCAACAGGTGATACGGCTTATTGATCTGAGCGAATACAAACGTCGGCAAGGTGCGGTTGGGCCGAAAATAACCGCGCGTAATTTTGCCAAGGATAGACGCTATCCTATTACCAATCATTATCGCTATGAACTGGAACGACAGTTAGCAAACGAGGCGCAAGATGAAAAAAATTGAGGCAATTATTAAGCCATTCAAACTCGACGATGTGCGTGAAGCCTTGTCCGAGGTAGGTATCGCCGGCATGACGGTATCTGAAGTGAAAGGGTTTGGGCGCCAAAAGGGCCACACGGAGCTTTACCGTGGTGCTGAATACATGGTTGATTTCTTACCTAAAGTGAAGCTTGAGATTGTCGTCACCGACGACCAAGTTGAGCGCTGCATTGATGCCATTATGGAAACCGCACAAACCGGTAAAATTGGCGATGGTAAGATATTTGTCACCACAGTTGAGCGGGTGATCCGCATTCGTACTGGCGAAGAAAACGAAAACGCCGTGTGATAAGCACGGCGTTTTTTTACCAACCAGCGGTGTTACAAGCTGTTAGCGATTAATTGAAAAAGACACTATTTGGGAAGTTAGCTTGCAAGGTGGCAATGGCGTCATCTCGCAAGTCATGCAATTCCAGTTCACCGTAGCTGGTAGCCATGATAATCAGCGCTTGCTCAACTTCAGGCGTGTCGTTGAAATATTCCAGCACATACTTACCACGGTTTGCCGCAGCCAGCCATGCTTCGCGCTTGATGTAGTAGTTAGCCACGGCTAATTCATGGCGCGCTAACCGGCTTTTAATACCCAACATACGTTGCCGTGCGTCACCGGCATATTTGCTATCGGGGAAGCGGCGAATCAGTTCAGCGTAGTCATTAAAGGCTTCTTTCGCTTTGCTTGGGTCGCGGTCGGCACGATCAATACCGACAAACTCTTGCACCCCATTGTGATCAGCGCGCTCATTGACCAAGCCACGCATGTACAGCACGTAATCAATATCAGGATGATTTGGGTTCAGGCGGGTAAAGCGGTCAATGGCTGCCAATGCTTTATCGATGTCACTAATTTTGTAGTACACATAGATCAAATCCATCTGTACTTGGTTAGCCAGCGGACCAAAAGGAAATCTGGTCGATAATTGCATTAAGGTTTGTGATGCGGCGGCATAGTTGCCAGCATTGATTTGGTTGCGCGCTACTTCATAGCCACTTTCAGCATCACTGAGTGCGGGTCTGGTGTCAGCTGTTTCGGGTGATCCAGCGCAGCCGGTGAGGTATAGGCCGGCAATACAAGCCAAAATAATTCGCAGTTTCATAAGTTGTTATTCTAATCTCGGTTGATTTAAGTTTTGGTGCTTGAACCACCAAACAGGTACACTATGCACATTGATTTTTTGCATTCTAACGCAGCGACAGTTGCTTTCACAGGTCCATATTAGATTTTATGAGTGAGCAGATAGTTTTAACCAGTGAAATACCCGTCAATTTAAATGGCAAACGATTGGACCAAGCAATTGCTGAGTTGTTCCCCGATTATTCGCGTTCACGGCTGAAAGGCTGGATTGAAGACGGCCGCGTGGTGCTTGACGGCAAACCCTGTAACGTGCCGCGCGAAAAAGTCCTAGCCGGTATGGTGGTCACCGTGAACGGTGAATTAGCTGAAGAGCAGCGCTTTGAAGGGCAAGATATCGCGCTCACTATTGTTTACGAAGACGACCACATTTTAGTGGTCAATAAGCCTGCTGGTTTAGTCGTACATCCGGGTGCTGGTATGCCTGATGGCACGTTATTGAATGCGCTATTGCACTATTTTCCGGCGATTGACCAAGTGCCCCGCGCTGGTATCATCCACCGCCTCGATAAAGACACCACCGGCTTAATGGTGGTCGCTAAAACCGTTCCGGCGCAAACCCATTTAGTCGATGCCATGCAAAACCGCGAAATCACGCGTGAGTATGAGGCAGTCTGTAATGGCCCGATGACCGCAGGCGGTGTGGTGGACGAACCAATTGGTCGGCATCCAACTAAACGCACGCACATGGGCGTGGTCGCCAATGGCCGTCCAGCGGTCACCCACTATCGTGTGATTGAGCGCTTTCGCGCCCACACGCATCTGCGCTTGCGCCTAGAAACTGGGCGTACGCACCAAATTCGGGTGCACATGGCACACATCCGGCATCCGTTGGTTGGTGATTTTACCTATGGTGGCCGTCCGCGCCCACCGCGCTCAGCGTCACCAGAGTTGCTCGACACCTTACGCGGCTTTAAACGCCAAGCGCTGCATGCCGCACGGTTATCATTGCATCACCCTATCAGCGGTGAATGGATGAGTTGGGATGCGCCGTTACCTGCCGATTTTGTTGCGTTGGTAGAGCAACTCCGGCTTGATCGCAAAGAGCACCCCATTGACTGATTTGTTCCGCGACTATCTGATCCCGCGTTGGGAACTGCCAGCTGGGGTTCACGCTGCTATTACCACAGTCAGTAGCCCGGGTAATTTAGCGCTGCACGTTGGTGATGATCCGGCGGCTGTGATTCGCCATCGGCGCCAACTGAGCCGTGAGTTACACCTTGCTGCACCGGTGCAATGGTTGCAGCAGTATCACAGCACGGTGGTGGTTGATTACCAACAGGCGTCATTCGGTGTCGCTGCCGATGCCATCATAGCCGCGCAAACACCGAGCGTATGCGCGGTCTTGACGGCTGATTGTCTGCCTATTTTGTTGGTTTCCCATGATGGCGCAAAAATTGCCGCGGTACATGCCGGCTGGCGCGGTTTAGCCCATGGCATTATTGAGCAAACTGTGGCACGGCTCAAGCTGCCGCCAGCGCAGTTGCGCGCTTTTATTGGCCCAGCCATTTCACAGGATTATTTTGAAGTGGGTGGCGAAGTGCGCGATGCGTTTAATCGCGATCAGCTCCTTGATGAAGCAACCTTTCGTCCCCATATAGCGGGTAAGTGGCATGCTGACTTACCTGAGTTAGCCCGCCGAATTTTAGCCCGCCAGGGCGTCACGGATGTCACCTTGAGTGGCTTATGCACCTTTAGTGACAAGCGTTTTAGTTCATACCGACAAGATCCTCGCTGTGGACGCATCGCCACACTGATTTGGAAAAATTAAATCCCGCCCTCTTGAAACTGTCGAAATAATACCCACATAAAGGATCAGGATTTACTGAAACTTTCGAGGTATACATATGCGTTTCGACAAACTGACTCATAAATTCCAATTAGCCATACAGGATGCACAGTCACTGGCGTTGGGGCGTGATCACCAATTCATTGAGCCACTGCATTTAATGCAGGCTCTACTCAATCAAGACGGCGGCACACTGCGGCCGCTACTTACGCTCCTGCAAATTGATGCCAGCGCGCTACGCTCTGAGCTTGCCACCGCACTCAACAACTTGGCGCAAGTGCAAGGCAGCGGCGGCGAGGTGCAGGTATCAGCCGCCACCGCGAATCTCCTTAATTTATGCGATAAGTATGCGCAAAAGCGCCAAGATAGCTTCATTTCGTCGGAGCTGTTTGTGCTGGCCGCTACCGAAGATAAGGGCACGCTTGGCGATATTCTGAAAAAGCTTGGGGTCAGCAAAGATCGCGTTGAAAAGGCCATTAATCAAGTGCGTAATGGCGAGCAGGTCACCGATCAAAATGCCGAGGATCAGCGTCAGGCGCTGGATAAGTACACCATCGATCTGACTGAACGTGCCGAGCAGGGCAAACTTGACCCGGTCATTGGCCGTGATGACGAAATTCGTCGCACCATTCAAGTGCTGCAACGCCGCACCAAAAACAACCCGGTGCTGATTGGCGAGCCAGGCGTGGGTAAAACCGCCATTGTGGAAGGTTTGGCTCAGCGCATCGTCAATGGCGAAGTACCCGAGGGGCTGAAGAATAAGCGCGTGTTGTCGCTCGATCTCGGCGCCTTGTTGGCTGGTGCTAAGTATCGTGGTGAATTTGAAGAACGCTTAAAAGCCGTGCTGAACGAACTCAGTAAGCATGATGGTCAGGTGATCTTGTTCATTGACGAGCTGCACACCATGGTTGGCGCCGGCAAAGCCGATGGCGCTATGGATGCCGGCAATATGCTTAAACCTGCGTTGGCACGCGGTGAGCTGCATTGCGTGGGTGCCACCACCTTAAATGAATACCGTCAATATATTGAAAAAGATGCGGCACTTGAGCGTCGCTTCCAGAAAGTCTTGGTGGAAGAGCCCAGTGTTGAAGACACTATCGCTATTTTGCGCGGTCTGAAAGAACGCTACGAATTGCATCACTCGGTGCAGATCACTGACCCAGCCATTGTTGCCGCAGCAACCTTGTCACATCGTTATATCAGTGATCGTCAGCTGCCGGATAAAGCCATTGACTTGATTGACGAGGCGGCCTCAAGCATTCGTATGCAAATTGACTCGAAGCCTGAAGATATGGACCGCTTGGAGCGACGCAGCATTCAATTGCAGCTGGAGCAAAAAGCGCTGCAAAAAGAAGCCGATGACGCCAGTAAAAAGCGTTTAGAGTTATTGCAGCATGAACTGGCGGAAGTACAACGCAAATATGCTGAACTAGAAGAAGTCTGGCTAGCAGAAAAAGCCACGGTGCAGGGCGAGCAGGCGATAAAAACCCAGCTTGAACAAGCTCGTACCGATATGGATATTGCCCGTCGCGCTGGCGATCTCAACCGCATGTCAGAGTTACAGTATGGCCGCATCCCTGAGCTGGAGCGGCAACTCAAAGCTGCGGTCGAGGCCGAAGGCCAAGTTATGCAGTTACTGAAAAACAAGGTCACCGATGAAGAAATCGCCGATGTGTTATCACGCTGGACCGGTATTCCGGTTAGCAAAATGCTCGAGGGCGAGCGTGAGAAGTTAGTCAATATGGAAGCTAATTTGCATCAGCGCGTAGTCGGCCAAAATGAAGCAGTGACCTCGGTGGCTAACGCCATTCGTCGTTCGCGTGCTGGGCTGTCTGATCCGCAGCGGCCAATTGGCTCATTTTTGTTCCTCGGCCCAACCGGGGTCGGTAAAACCGAGTTGTGCAAAGCTTTAGCAACTTTCTTGTTCGACACCGATGACGCCATGGTGCGCATTGATATGTCGGAATTTATGGAAAAACACTCGGTATCACGCTTAGTCGGCGCACCACCGGGATACGTTGGCTATGAAGAAGGCGGCTACTTGACTGAAGCTGTGCGACGTCGCCCATATTCAGTGATATTGCTGGACGAAATAGAGAAGGCACACCCCGATGTGTTCAATATTTTGCTGCAAGTATTAGATGATGGCCGCTTAACCGATGGTCATGGGCGTACTGTGGATTTCCGTAATACCGTGGTCATTATGACCTCCAACATTGGCTCCGATATGATTCAAGAGCGTGCGCATAGTCAAAGCTATGATGAAATGAAGGCTGATGTGATGGCTATTTTGCAGCAACACTTCCGCCCCGAGTTTTTGAACCGCATTGATGAAACCGTGGTGTTCCATCCGTTGGCGCAAAGTCACATCCGCAACATTACCCGCATTCAGCTGCAACGGCTGTATCAGCGCTTGGCGGAACGTGACTATAGTTTGCAATTATCGGATGACGCGCTGGACCACTTGGCAGCAGCTGGGTTCGATCCGGTTTACGGCGCTCGGCCGCTGAAACGCGCCATTCAGCAGCAGCTGGAAAACCCGTTAGCGCAGCAGATTTTGTCTGGCAAATTGCTACCGGGCCAGGCGATTCATGTGGAAGTCGATGGTGAACAATTCCTCATCTCGCAATGAGCAAACAAGCTATGTTATCCTGTCGCACCCCATCGCTAACGGTGGGGTGTGCGGAACGACATTAAGGATGCGACTATGCCAACTAACACCGACCATCAGCCTAACGCTAAACGTGGTATCTATCTGTTACCGAATTTACTGACAACGGCTGGGCTGTTCTCGGGTTTCTTTGCCATTGTGGCATCTATGAATAACAATTTTGAATCGGCAGCCGTGGCTATTTTTATCGCTATGGTATTCGACGGCCTCGATGGCCGCGTAGCGCGAATGACCAACACCCAAAGTGATTTTGGTGCTGAATATGACAGCATGGCCGATATTGTTTCCTTTGGTATGGCGCCGGCGCTAGTGATGTATAACTGGGCCTTGCATGACCTCGGTAAATTGGGTTGGTTAGCAGCATTTATCTTCGTCGCCGGTGGCGCCTTGCGGCTGGCGCGTTTTAACACCAACATCAATACCGTGGACAAGCGCTTCTTCCAAGGCTTAGCTATTCCAAGTGCCGCAGCTATTGTCGCCGGTGCAGTGTGGGTAGGTAGTAAGTACGCTATTGACCCGACCGATGTCCATTATGTTGCTGCAGCTCTGACCATCATGTGTGGCTTATTAATGGTGAGCAACTTCCGTTATCACTCATTCAAAGATGTTGATTGGCGTGGCCGCGTATCATTTATGGTCATCTTGATCGTGGTATTGGCGTTCGTAATTGTCGCCACTGAACCATCATTAGTGTTGTTTTCGATTTTCCTACTTTATGCCCTCTCTGGTCCAGTGACGACATTCCGCACTGTTAAGAAATTAAAGTTGGAGCATGTGGTTGGTGATGCCAGCGATGACTGCGGTGAACAAGTGGACACTAAAGCAGCAGAAAAGGCTGAAAAATCCAGCTCCACAGCCAAACCGGACTAAAAAATAATCAAACGATCGGCAAATCTAAAAAAGATCTTGCAGGCGGCAAAGCGATGGTTATAATTCGCGGCCGTTGTCAGTCACTGACGGCGGCAATTTAGGGACTGCTCAGGCAGTAAAAAAGATCCAAAAGGATCTTGACCTAAGCCAAGGATGACGTAAAATACGCATCCCGCTTCGGATAAGAAGCAACGCTCTTTAACAATATACCAAGCCAAGCAAACTGTGTGGGCACTTACCGGATTCAGGC
>NZ_RJLC01000017.1 GCF_003999375.1 Pseudidiomarina mangrovi | reverse complement strand
AGCAACAACCAGCTCTATTACGTGCATAACGACCATTTAGGCCGCCCCGAAGTACTGACTGATAACCAAGGTGCAGTGGTGTGGCGGGGGCAGCTAGAAGCCTTTGACCGCTCGGTGCTTATGAGCACAATCGGCGACTTCAACATCGGCTTTCCGGGGCAATACTGGGACGAAGAAAAGCACAGCTGGTACAACTACTACCGCGATTACGATGCCACCACCGGCCGCTACTTGCAGAGTGACCCGATTGGCTTAGCGGGTGGGATGAATACCTATGGGTATGTGGGTGGGAATCCGATTAATTATTTTGACCCACAAGGATTGCACAAGCAAGATAACCTTTGGGGTTATCCAAAAAAGATGTGGAATTGGGCTCACAGGCATTATGACGGTTTTAGAGAGCTCAAAGGGCCTAATGGGCAAATAGGTCAAATCGATGCCCGAGAAATTCATAATGAATGGAAAAAAAATGGAATGCCTGGCCCCAAAGCGCCACTCTCTAGTGCTCTATTCGCAACCTATCTTGCGAAATTAGTCGCTGCCGAGCAGTGTAAGCGCGGAGATTTGGTGGCTTGTGATACTTATGAGAAGCTTGGGGGAAAAGTGATTAGAGAATGTGGGAATGCTATTTAGTCCTGAGATTGATTCTCGATATATAGCAAATTCACTCATTTAGTCGGGAGTATTTATGTTTAGCGTAGTTTGGGATGTCAGTACTGAAATTGACGATATTGATAAAGTTGTTGAATTGTTTAAGATTAATACTAAATCTTGGAAGAAGGGGGACCAAAGTTCTTCTCTCCGTCGGCATAAAACTTCGGGATTTCGACTTCCAATCGGTGATTGCAAGGATGTGATGGAGCTATCTAGCTGCATGTCAATATTTGTTGAAAATAATTCAGAGGTATTGAAGTATCTAAAAAATAATAGTTTTACGTCAGAAATTGATGTCGGAGTAATTGTTGACCCCCGACAGGTTGCTCTCGTTAGTCTTCAGCTACCGTTCGATATTCAGAAGCAGCTGACTAATCATAAAATTGTGCTGGTATATACCGTTATGTTTTCGGACGAATCGCAATAAAACCGAGAGGATTAACAGGACGTTTTTCAACATCGGCTTCCCGCGTCAATATTGGGACGAAGAAAGACCACACAGTTCACTGAATTATTTACCGCCAGCTGACTATGCAAAACAGGTGGCATAAACTGAAATCTCATTGAAAACATGGTGCTATTTCAGGGGAAAGGTCAATGCCAGTTGGAGTGATTTTACATTAAGTGACGCAGTAGTTACTGATGCATCTGAGTCATCATGTGGATGTGGAAAGTAATTATGAGTCAATGTTTTTATGCTTCACTGATTATTATGTTGATCTGTGATGCGGTTGGATTACATTTTTTAAAGAAAACTTACGCGAAGACGAATAAATCGTTAGATAAATTGCATTACTACTGGACTGATGCGAATAAAATGGCTTATTTGATTGGTTATGTGGGAATGTTTAGATTTTTTCAATTAAATAGTTCAAAGATAAAAATCATTCTCTCAATTCAAGCGGTTGATCTTTGGATATGCATGACTTCTCTATTGTTGGGATTTTATGAACGATTGGGTCTTTAGAGATGTAGGCATAGCAAGTTTATACCCCTTCGACTTAGGAGGGTGTTCAATATTCTATGTCTGCGACAACCAGCTCTATTACGTGCATAACGACCATTTAGACCGCCCCGAAGTACTGACTGATAGGCCACAAAGGCGCGGCGGTGTGGCGGGC
Source organism: Pseudidiomarina mangrovi (assembly GCF_003999375.1). Classification (GTDB taxonomy): domain Bacteria; phylum Pseudomonadota; class Gammaproteobacteria; order Enterobacterales; family Alteromonadaceae; genus Pseudidiomarina; species Pseudidiomarina mangrovi. Next base: position 498,286 of record NZ_RJLC01000017.1, on the reverse strand, counting down.
GCAACTAGAAGCGTTTGACCGTACTGTCATCATAAGCATAATCGGCGACTTTAACATCGGCTTCCCGGGGCAATACTGGGACGAAGCAAAACACAGCTGGTACAACTACTACCGCGACTAGGATGACACCGCCTGCCGCTACTAAGAGAGTAGCGGTTCTCGGTCAGACCTGTTCAATAAGCTTACAGTCTATCAATCACTGCTTGAGTGAAGTCGGTGGTACCATGGCTGCCACCGAGGTCGCGGGTGGCGCGGTCGCCGCTGGCGATAGTGTCAGTTAGGGCTTGGCGAATGCGGGCGGCATGCTCAGGCATTTCGAGATACTCCAGCATTTGAATGGCCGCTAAGATGACCGAGCTTGGGTTGGCAATATTCTGCCCAGCGATGTCTGGTGCTGAGCCATGAACCGCTTCAAAGATCGCTGAATTTTCGCCAATGTTAGCGCCTGGTGCCATGCCTAAGCCACCCACTAAGCCAGCACACAAGTCCGATAGAATGTCGCCGAAAAGGTTGGTGGTGACAATCACATCAAACTGTTCTGGGTTCATCACCAGCTTCATGCACACCGCGTCCACGATCATCTCATTGGTTTGAATATCTGGGTACTGCGCGGCAACTTCACGAGCGACCTTTAAGAACAAGCCTGAGGTTGATTTCAGAATATTTGCTTTGTGTACGATGGTGACTTTTTTGCGGCCTTCACGGCGCGCTAGCTCATAGGCAAACCGTACAATACGCTCAGACCCTTCGCGGGTGACCTGGCTCATAGCGTGGGCAGTGTTACCATCATCTGAAACGACTTGGCCCAGGCCACTGTACATGCCTTCGGTGTTTTCCCGAATGGTAATAATATCAATGTCTTGATAGCGAGCCTGGGTGCCTTTGAATGACAACACTGGGCGCACGTTGGCATACAGATTAAACTGCTTGCGGAGGCTGACGTTAATGGAGGTGAAGCCTTCACCGACTGGCGTAGTGAGCGGACCTTTTAAGGTGGCACGGTTACGGGCAATAGCGTCGAGCGTAGCGGCGGGTAATAATTCGCCAGTTTTTTCCAACGCGGCAAGGCCGGCATCGGCAAACTCATAGGTGAAGCCACAATTGGCTTTATCAAGGATTTTCAGGGTGGCATCAATAATGTCGGGGCCAATGCCATCGCCAGGGATAACGGTAATGGTGGTAGTCATGCGCTGTGTTCCTACTACAAACAGGGAATAGGCGCGCATTTTAGCAGAAAAAACCCCGCTAAGAGCGGGGTTTAGTCATTAAAACGATTGATAATCACTATAAGCGTCTGCACCCCAAGCAATCAGTTTGTCGTTCTTAAATAGTAGTGGCGTGCATTCATCGCGGGTGGTGACGCCGTCGGATTTAACATGGTGGGTACGATAGAACAGCACCAATACCTCAGCGTCATCGCTCACGGCTTTGCCTTCACTGATGTCGGGCGAACCGAGCAGGCGGATCACGTCACCTTTGGAGATACCCAGATCGAGTCGGCCAATCTGTTTGAGGTTAAAGGTTTCGCGTTCTTGCCAACTCATGTTTTCCGGGTCGGCTTGATACATCTGTAAGATCAGCGCGGCAGCAGCAAAATACAGCGCAAACCCGATCACTACGATTTTGACCATTTTCGGAATTTTGATGGTTTTTGCCATAGTATTTTTTGTCCTATGCTGTCGGTGCCGTCAGGCACTTGATTGCGGCTGTTAATCGGTAACCACGCGATAACATGGATAATAGACTGAACCCGGCAACTTCATACGGCCCTGTTCGACGAATGCCCGTAACAACACGTCGAGTTTCTGCATCATGTCGCGTTCACCATGGATCTCAAATACACCATGCTGGCGAATAGCACGAATACCATCTTCTTTGACGTTGCCGGCAACGATGGCAGAAAAGGCACGGCGTAAATCCGCGGCTAATAATTGCGCCGGTTGGTCACGATGTAAATTCAAGTTGCGGACATTATGATGGTTCGGCACAAATGGGCGCTGGAACGGCTCATCGATATGCAGCGTCCAGTTAAAGCTGTAAGCGTCACCAGTACTGCGGCGATACTCTTTAACGTGCTGAATGCCTTGTTTCATCGCCATAGCCACGGCCACTGGGTCAGCAATGATGATTTGATACAGTTTTTTCGCATCGGCACCAAGTGTCGCCACGATGAATTCATCCAGTGCTTCAAAGTAAGCTTTGCTGGCGGCTGGGCCAGTTAATATCAACGGCAATACCTGACGTTGATTATCGGGGTGCATCAAAATGCCCAAAATATACAGCAGCTCTTCGGCTGTACCGGCGCCGCCGGGGAAAATGACGATACCATGAGCGCAACGCACAAAGGCTTCCAGACGTTTCTCGATATCTGGCAATATCACCAGCTCATTGACGATTGGGTTTGGTGGTTCAGCGGCAATGATACCTGGCTCGGTGAAACCAAGGTAACGGCCATCGGCAATACGTTGTTTGGCGTGACCAATGGTGGCGCCTTTCATCGGCCCTTTCATGGCGCCCGGGCCACAGCCGGTACAAATATTGAGACCGCGTAAACCCAAATGATAGCCAACTTCTTTGGTGTATTTGTATTCCACTTCGTTAATTGAGTGACCACCCCAGCAAACAATCACGTTGGGGTCTAAATTGGGTTGTACCACTTGGGCGTTGCGCAAAATATCAAACACCACATGGGTGAGGGTATGGGTGTCAGCTGAATCGAGTGTGTGGGCGTTGTACCGCTCGCCGGTGAATAAAATATCACGCAGCACGGCTTCTACTAATTCTTGCATACCAACAATCAGAGCGCCGTCGACAAATGCTTCAGCAGGTGGGTTGATGAGTTCCAGCTGAATGCCGCGCTCACAGCGCACTACACGCACATCAAAGTCTTTGTACTTATCAAAAATTTCTTCGCTGCTATCGGTGGTGGAGCCGGCATTAAGTACCGCTAAACAGCAGTTACGAAACAGTCGATATAAATCTTCGTCGCTACTTTGTTGTAGCCGTTCAATTTCGAGTTGTGACAGCAAGCTCATGCTGCCACGGGGGGATATAGTTATATTCATCCTTGGTCCTTTCAGTACTATTGTCGCACCAGCCGAATAGTCGCTGGTGGCTGTTCAAAATTTGAGCGGAAGGGGTTGATATCCAACCCACCACGCCGAGTATAGCGAGCATAAACGGTTAATTGCTGCGGCTTAAATTGCTGCAAATCCATAAAAATCCGCTCGACGCACTGTTCATGAAATTCATTATGATGCCGAAATGCCACGATGTAACGCAGTAGTGCTGCTCTGTCCAGCTGCTGACCACGGTAGCTAATCACCACTGAGCCCCAATCGGGTTGGTTGGTGATCAAGCAATTTGATTTCAATAAATGACTATGCAGCGTTTCAGTCACTAGCGTATCGCTGTCAACAGCCAGTAAGTGCGGATCATAATCGTAGCTATCGATGCTGATGGCTTGCTCATCAATACAGTCACCGGGTAAGTCGCCAATCGCTAGCTGTGTGGCTTCTCTTAGAGTCATTAACCGAACCGTCACAGCAGCACCAGCGCAATCACTCAGGTCGTGTTCAAGTTGCGTTGCGACCGCTTGCCAAGAGTGCCAGCGGCTATCGTTGAAACTATTGAGATACAGTTTAAACGATTTCGATTCAATTAAGTTTACGCTACTACAGGGTACGCTAAACTCGGCCACCGCCACTTGGGGCAAGCCATGCTGGTTTAGCCACGACAACTCATAACCGGTCCACACATCCACGCCGGTAAAGGGTAGCGGTTGCTGCTCAGGAATGCCAATCGGACTGCGATTGAGCTGACGGGGTACCGCTTGCAGCAAGGTTGCGTCAAACTGGGTTGGGTACTGGGTTGGTTGGCCTAAATTTAAGTGGCCTAATGGCTGTTTCATTAAATCGTTTTACCTTGTTGTCGTTGCTGTACCCTGCACGCGCTGCGCTTGCTACACTAACGGCTAACCTATTGATAGTGACATTCATTGTGTTGCGTCAGCATTGTAGCGCTCAGGCTGCTGTGATGCTAGCGTGAAAGCAATTTTGCAATAAGGATAACGGCATGATGTTGAGTACCGCCTTTGACCAGTTGATCAACCGCTATGTTGATTTTTATCAACAGCATGGCGCTGATTTATTGGTAGAAATGAACTCTGAGTGGCAAGCGCCAATTTATCAGCGCGTTGATGAGGGGAGTGACTACTGTCACTGGCAACCACAAATTCAGCAGCAACCAGGCAGTTTTGACGATCTTGCTGCGGCATTAGAGCAGCCGTTACACGATAGTGTTGCTGAGTTATATAGCCGCTGGTATGCCGCCGATTTAGCCGTTTTATGGCAACAACAGCCATTATGGTTACTCCAAGTGCACGGACCGGAAGATTATCAGCGAATGCAAGCCAACTTGGCTGGCCATGTGCTAATGAAGCGCCGGTTACGTCAGCCTATTACGTTATTTATTGGCATTGCCGAAGAAAGCGATGACTTATTGATTACTGTCGATAATGAATCGGGAGCGGTTGGGTTGGAATATGTAGGGAAACCACAACACCAATTATTAGCGCCTAATCTGACCGAATTTTTAGCAAATTTAAGCCCACGCTTGGTAGAAAATTAAGCCAGAATGGCGTAGCTTGTGAGCATTAACATGAACCACAACGAGGCCGGTTATGGCGGAAAATTCCGTTGCTGAGAGCACCACCGATATCATTGCCAAAGGTGAATTACGCTATTTGGTTGCTGAAGAATTGAAGCTGGCAGCATCATTGCTGTACCAAGCCTATTATGATGACCCACTGCTGATGGACTTATTCCAAGCGCACAAGCCCGATTATGAAAAGCGCCTGCGCGCCACCGTGCGTGAGGAGCTAGCGGCGTTTTGGGAAGCGCAACAGCCAATGATTGGTGTCTTCGATGGCGATAGCTTGTTGGGTGTAGCCTGCTTAACACGGCCGGGCAAAAGCTTCGGCCCCGGTCGCTACTGGCATTGGCGGCTAAAAATGTTGCTTACTGCAGGCTATGTCAGCACCATGCAGTTAGTTGATAAAGAACTGCTGATACAACAAGCTATGCAGCAGAGTCTGGGCGAGCAGTTGGCCGATAACGACTATCATATGTTGGCATTTTTGGCGGTGCACCCGCGCTATCAACAAAATGGTTGGGGCGATTTACTGGTGCGTGCTGCTAGCCAAGCTCTAGCCGATGACCAACAATCGGCCGGTATTGCGGTGTATGTGACCATTGATAATCATCTCAAGCTATTCTTTCAGCATGGCTATCAGGTGGTGCAAGAGTTGATGGTTGGTGAGGTCGCTGGGCGGTTATTATTCTGTCCACGCCAAGCCGCGCAGCAATCACAGTATGAGGAAAGCGCTGATGCAATTTAACTCATTTAAAGAATTCTATCCCTACTATTTGGCTGAGCATAGTGACCCGCGCTGTCGTGCTATGCATTACATCGGGAGTACCTTAGTACTGGCGCTGATTGCCTATGTTTTGGTAACCGCTCAGTGGTGGTATTTGTGGTTGGTGCCGGTGATTGGCTATGGCTTCGCCTGGCTCGGTCACTTTGGCTTTGAACACAACAAGCCAGCCACGTTTAAATATCCGGCCTATTCGCTGCTCGGCGACTGGGTTATGTATGGCCAGTTTTTAAAACGCCGTATTTTAGGTCGGTAGCCGATAGGGGGGTGTAATGACATCCTCTAAGCGTAAATTCAGTAAGGTTATGGTGCCTTCGTAGCGGCTTTCACCGTCACTACTGAAGGCAAAACTGTAATGACTCAGCCAACCAATGTGGCGACCGCGTTTGGCCGGTCGGCCATGACTCCAAGCGATATCTAAAAACTGCAGATCATGCTGCTGACAATAGCGCTCAGCGTAGCGTTTGGCTTGCTCTGCCTGACGCCGTCCCTGCCAAAATAACCAAGCACAAAAACTAATGCTGATGAGTATCAGTGCATCGGCTAATTGCATGATGTCGCTCCGTTGAGTCGTTGCCATAACTGCCGTAATGAGCTGGGGTTGTCGTTGCGTCGCAACAACGCCAACAGATGCGGCCGTAGAGCCGGTAAACGAATCAGTTGCTGCAATAACGGCAGCTGTAATGACTGTTCACCCGCGGCTAAGTGCTGCAAGTATTGCGGTAATAGGTTGGCTGAATTGCTGCCAGAAGGAACTAGTGCCGGCCATAAACGCATTGCTATCAACACCAGCAGGTCAGTGGCTATGGCCGCATCAAAAGGTTGCTCGAGCCGCTGCTGCAGAGCTTGCTGCACTAAGTCATGATCAGCGCGACTGGTCAGCATTCGCCACACCAACAACTGACGTTCAGCGGGTAGTTGTGGCAACCATGCTAGCATCGGCTCAACCGCAGTGAGAGGCAAGGGCGGATGTTCCAGCGCTTGCGCGAGCGCTTGCAGAAAAGGCAACGGAAAATTAGGTAGTTGCTGCAGCAGAGTTTGTTGCAGATTTTCGAGTTGTGGCAAACGTGCGGCGACATCATGGATCCCTTGCACACCGAGTTGTTGCCATGATTGCTGCTGCGGGTCGCGCAGATAACTCTCGACCGCTTCAAAGTGCAATGATGGCGGTTGCCCAAAACGTACCCGTAGTTGCCCATGCAGCGCCGCTTGCGCGGTGGTATTGGGAGTAAACAAATAGGGGCTTTGTTGCAACTGTTGCTGCTGTTGCTCGCTAAGTGCACCGGTGAGTTGTTGCCCTAATAAGGCAATGACTTGGGCGATGAAGTTTTGCTGCGCTTGCTGGTCGAGCAAGCCACGTTCATCGAGCGGGAGTTTCAGCAGCCAAATAAAGGGCTGTGGATGCTGCTGCAGTTGCGGCCAAAACACTAAGGCAAACTGGGCATGATGTTGATGGGGGTAGGGATAGGCCACCCGTTGCCCAGCAATTACGGCGAATTCAGCGCTACTGAGGGCTTGTACGCGGCCACCGAGGTCATAGCAACAGTAGCTACATTGGCTGTGCTCTAACAGCTCACTTAGATTAGAAATAGTCATCAGACTTGCATCAAGGTCATTTTTGCGGAACTATGTGCGCCATTATACCGATGAATCAGTCGTGGAGATAGTAATGGACCAACGACAACGGGCCGCGCGATTACTAGAGCGTATTGAAGCTGAGCTGCACTGCTTAGGCTTGTGGCAAAATCATTTTCCGTCGTCACAGGCGTTAGCCAGCGACCAGCCTTTTGCTATTGATACCCTAGATTTTCACCAGTGGTTGCAATTCATTTTATTGCCGCGCATGTGGGAGATGATCGATGGTGAACATCCGTTACCGCAGAATATTGCGGTAAGCCCAATGGCCGTGCAAGTGTATAGTGACAAGCTAGAACACCACGAAGAACTGATCTTGGCATTACGACAGTTCGATATCTTATTAAGCGGTAGCGATCCCCTCGCTGACGATGTCTAATCTTACTATTGTTTATGATGATGCCAGCTTGGTGGTGATTGATAAGCCGGCTGGCCTCTTAGTTCACCGCAGTTGGATAGCCCGCGAAGCCACTGAATTTGCGCTACAACAACTCCGCGATCAAATCGGTCAGCGGGTTTATCCGGTGCACCGTCTTGATCGTCCAACCTCAGGCTTATTAGTGTTTGGCAAAGATGCCGACACGGCACGCTTACTCAGTGAGCAATTTGCCGAGCGCCACGTGACTAAGCGCTATCATGCGATTGTACGAGGCTATTTGGGCGACGGTGTGTTGGATTATCCGTTAAAAGAAGAGCTCGACAAAATTGCCGATAAACGCGCGAAGCAGGATAAAGAGCCCCAGCCTGCACTGACCGAATATCGCTGTGTGCAGCAATTTGAATTGCCTGTCGCGGTGACTGATAGGCACCCAACCAGCCGCTATTCATTGATGGAATTATGGCCAAAAACCGGTCGGAAACATCAACTACGTCGTCACATGGCTCATTTGCGCCATCCGATTATTGGTGATACTCGTCATGGTGACAGCCGCCAAAATCGCTATTTTCGTGAAAATCATAAGCTAACACGATTGTTGCTAGCGGCGACTGGGTTACAGTTTCAGCACCCGCATAGTGGCGCCGCTATTAATCTTCAGGTGCCGATTCCGCCCGAGTTTTTGCAGCCGTTTGTGGCAGCTGAATAAGCGCCTAGTCGACTAGGCGCAGCAGCTCGTTGATACCGACTTTCTCGCGGGTTTTGGCATCAACTTTTTTAACGATAATAGCGGCGTATAGGCTGTATTTTCCGCAGGCGCTTGGCAAGCTACCGGGAACAACCACCGCACCTGCGGGTACTCGACCGTAATGCACTTCACCGGTTTCACGGTCGTAAATACGAGTACTTTGGCCGATATACACGCCCATAGAGATAACCGCGCCGGTTTCTACAATGACGCCTTCAACGATCTCTGAGCGGGCGCCGATAAAGCAGTTATCTTCAATAATAGTTGGATTGGCTTGTAGGGGTTCAAGCACACCACCAATACCAACACCACCTGATAAATGCACATTTTTGCCAATTTGTGCGCAGGAGCCGACAGTCGCCCAGGTATCCACCATGGTGCCGTCATCCACGTAGGCACCAATGTTCACGTATGATGGCATGAGTACCACGTTGCGACCGATAAACGCGCCTTTACGCACCATAGCCGGCGGTACCACGCGCATGCCTTCGGCACGAAAGCGTTGCTCATCATAGTTGGCAAACTTGCTCGCTACTTTGTCGAAAAAGCGTGTTTCAGCGCCATCCATAACCTGATTGTCGTTGCAACGAAACGATAATAACACCGCTTTTTTTAACCACTGATGAACCTGCCATTGACCGTCAATTTTTTCTGCAACACGCAGCTCACCGGCGTCGATAGCGCTGATCACCTGGTCGATGTCGGCACGCAATTGGGCACTTACGGTGGCCGGAGAAATACTAGAGCGTTGTTCAAACGCGCTTTCAATGCGCTGTTGTAAATCGGTCATGTTGGTCGTCCTAAGTCATAGTTAATCGAGCGCGGCAATAATTTGTTGCCGCAGCAATTCGCGCTGATGGCTATCGAGAGCCTGTTGCTGACGCGTTGAGACAATAAAAAGATCTTCAGCTTGTTCGCCGACGGTGGTGATTTTAGCGGCCAAGATATTGATATCCAAGTCTTGTAATACTTTAGCAACACGCGCCACCAAGCCAGGGCGGTCTAGCGTGGTCAGTTCAAAGGCACTGCGGCGTTGATTCTTTTCCGCCACGAACTCAACCCGTGTTGGCACTGAAAAACTGCGTAACTGGCGCGGTATGCGCCGCTGTGCATGGGGCACGGGTTGGCGCTTACGCAGCACATCATGGAGCTGCTGGTGCAAGCGCTCGCAGGCTGAGCTGTCGGTTAATGGCTGGCCTTGTTCGTTAAGAATAATGAAGGTATCCATGACGTAACCATCACGGGTCGCCAAAATTTGCGCATCATGAATACTGATACTTTGGCTATCTAATACCGCGGCCACGGCGGCAAATAAATTAGCTTGTTCTTCGGTATAGATAAACAGCTCAGTGGTACCGCGATTATTCTCGTCACCAATCAGGATAAGCGGTAATTCATGGTCATCACGTAGCGCCGCAATGGCGCGGGTATGCCAACAAATTTGTTCGGCTTGATGGCGCAGAAAGTAATCGGCGGTAAAACGCGACCAAAGTTGCTGGATGTGCTCGTGGGCGAGCCCAGCACTGAGTAATAGCGCCAGTGCTTGCTGCTGGTTTTGGGCAATCCGAGCCCGCAGTTCAAGCGCTGCTGAGGGTTTGTTTTGCTGCAAAAAGCTGCTAGTAGCGTGGTATAGATTTTCCAGTAACGTGGCTTTCCAGTTATTCCATAAGCTGCTGTTGGTGGCACGAATGTCTGCCACTGTTAAGCAATAAAGATAGTCGAGATGTTGCTGAGTTCCCATTAACGCGGCAAATTCGCGGACTACTTCGGGGTCATGAATATCGCGCTTTTGGGCAGTCACTGACATCATTAAATGATGCTGCACCAGCCATGCGATCAGCTCGGCATCATCCTGCTCTAAATTGTGCGCCACGGCAAAATTGCGGGCATCGATGGCACCTAGATCGGAGTGATCGCCGCCGCGACCTTTGGCGATATCGTGAAAGATGCCGGCCAAATACAATAATTCCGGCTTATCAAAGCTGGCGACCAAGTCGGCGCAAAGCGGAAATTCACTGGCGTAGTGGGGATCACTGTAACGGTACAGGTTACGCACCACGCGATAACTGTGCTCGTCTACGGTATAGGCGTGGAATAAGTCAAATTGCATCTGCCCAACAATTTGCTGCCACTGCGGCAAATAATGCGCCAAGATTTTGTGCTTATGCATCAAGCTGAGGGCATGACCGCAGCCATTGGGATGGCGCATGATGGCCATAAACAACTGTCGACATTGCTCATCATCAGATAGTGGGCGACGCAAACTGCGTCGGGCATTACGCAATAAGCGAATGGTTTGCGCTTGCACCGCCTGAATATCGCCGTGTTCGGCAATTAATAAGAAGAAACTCATAATTTGCCGTGGGTGACTGAACACTTGGTCATGGCGCGCAACAATGCTGTGACCGACACGCTTAAAGTCAGCGTTAAGCTCGCTAGAACTGCGATTGTCAGTGCCCGCAGCTGGTTGACTAAGGTTAGGTGCTAAAATGGCCTGCTCAAAAAACTGCAATAACATAGCGTTAAGTTCACTGACGGCGACCACGGCATTAAAGTAATCTTTCATCATGGCTTCAACGCAGCGTTTACCTGACTCACCGTAGCCCATGCGTGCGGCCACCCCAGGTTGATAATCAAATAATAAACGGTCCTCTTTTTTGCCGGCTTCAAGGTGAAGAGCAAAACGAACGCGCCAGAGAAAATCTTGGTGGCTGCGCAGTTCGATGAGTTCTGCTGCGGTCACATAGCCATATTCGACTAATGCTTCATCGCTTTGGGTCTGAAAATGTCGTTTGGCGATCCAGCTGATGGTTTGAATGTCGCGCAAGCCGCCTGGGCTACTTTTAATATTCGGCTCAAGATTATACGAGGTGCTGTGGTATTGCTGATGCCGCTGTTGCTGTTCGCGTAGCTTGGCCTGATAAAAATTACGGCTGCTCCAGGGCAAATGGTGGTGCACTTCCATGGTGAAGCGGGCGGCCAATTCTTTGTCGCCAATTAACCAGCGGTGCTCCAATAAACTGGTCGCGGTGCTGATATCATCGGCGGCTTGCTGCAAACATTCAGCGATAGTGCGCACACTGTGGCCGACATCAAGCCGCAGATCCCACAAGCATTGCACAAACTGCACCAAAGCCTGATTGCTGGCTTGGTCTAATGGTTGTTGATGCAGAATGAGTAAATCAATATCAGAACCGGGGTGCAGTGTACCGCGACCGTAGCCACCAACAGCGAGCACACACAGTTGCTGTTGTGGCAGATCGAATTGTTGCCATAAATAGCTGACGAGGCTATCGATTACTGCACTGCGCTGCTGTAAGAGCTGCTCAATGGCTGCACTAGAAAAGGCATCTGCTTGTTGCTGCTGGGCTTGCTCGAGCGTGTCGCGCAGCTGATTGATGTCCAATGGATGCGGCCACACCACAGCGGCTGAGGTCATTTATGCGGCACTCGAATGATCAATAATACGCGGTAATTGCTCATCGCTGCGTAAAGTCAACACTTCAACACCGCTCTCGGTGACCAGCAGAGTGTGCTCCCACTGTGCGCTCAAGCTGCGATCTTTGGTTAGCACAGTCCAACCGTCACGCATCAATTTGGTGTGGCGTTTACCGGCGTTGACCATGGGCTCAATGGTAAAACACATGCCGGGTTTCAATACTTCGCCAGTACCTGGAGTACCGTAGTGCAGTATTTGCGGCTCTTCGTGGAATGTAGCGCCAATGCCATGGCCACAATATTCCCGCACAATGGAGTAGCCGTTGCTTTCGGCATGCTTTTGAATAGCTGCGGCGAAATCACCCATGCGAATACCCGGGCGCACCATATTAATCGCTAAATACAAACACTCTTGGGTGACACGGATCAGCCGCTCAGCCAAAATGCTCGGCTGGCCAATCACAAACATGCGCGAGGTATCGCCGTGATAACCGTCGACAATAACGGTTACGTCGAGGTTCATAATATCGCCATCTTTGAGCGGCTTGTCATTCGGAATACCATGACACACCACATGATTCAGCGAGGTACATACCGATTTAGGGAAACCGTGATAATTCAGCGGTGCAGGGATAGCGCCATTGGCAATGATGTAATCGTGACAACGTTGGTTGATTTCATCGGTGGTTACGCCGGCCTTCACGTACGGCACGATCATTTCCAGCACGTCGGCAGCTAAGCGCCCAGCCACGCGCATTTTTTCGATTTCGTCAGGGGTTTTGATGATAATACTCATGCCAATCAGTCGTCACTTATCTATTGCGCTAAAAAGGACGCTTAGTTTAGCAGTTTGACGGGCGCTATAAAAGTGCAAAAGCCAGCATAAAAGTTGCGCTGTTGCTGGATTTTATGGTATAAAGCGCGCGCACTTTCAAACACCTCGTTCACTGCCACTCGTTGGTGTTGAGTGGGGCAACGGTTTGTAAGGCATTAACTTAAACACACACATACATCGTCACATCGTTCGGGGTGCTTGCGCCGGCAACTGTTAACCACAGGTCACGCGGGTCGAATTATGGGATGTATGGAGGCATAACCCCTTTAAAAAGGAAACTTATCATGGCAAACGTGTCAATGCGTGACATGCTGCAAGCTGGCGTCCACTTCGGTCACCAAACGCGCTTCTGGAACCCTAAGATGAAACCGTTCATCTTCGGCGCTCGCAACAAAATTCATATCATCAACTTAGAAAAAACTGTACCAATGTTCAACGATGCGTTGAGCTTCTTGCAACACGTTGCATCGAACAAAGGTAAAGTTTTATTTGTTGGTACCAAACGCTCAGCGACTGAATCAGTTCAGGAAGCAGCGATTGCTAGCAAACAGTTTTATGTGAACCACCGCTGGTTAGGCGGTATGTTGACTAACTGGAAAACTGTTCGTCAATCAATCAAGCGTTTAAAAGAGTTAGAAATTCAAAGCCAAGACGGCACCTTCGACAAGCTGACCAAGAAAGAAGCGTTGGTAAACACCCGCGAAATGGAAAAGCTTGAGAAGAGCCTTGGTGGTATTAAAGATATGGCTGGTTTGCCAGACGTATTATTCGTGATCGACGCTGACCACGAACACATTGCCATCAAAGAAGCCAATAACCTGGGTATTCCAGTTATTGCTGTGGTTGATACCAACTCAAATCCTGATGGCGTTGATTATGTCATTCCAGGTAACGACGATGCCATTCGTGCAGTGCAACTGTATTTGAATGCAGCGGCTGCAGCGATCAACGAAGGCCGCGGCGCGGTTGTTGAAGGCAAAGCAGACGATTTCGTTGTAGCTGACGAAACCGAATAAAGTCATCAGATTAAGAGGACCAAGCAATGGCTATTACAGCAGCTCTGGTAAAAGAACTGCGCGAGCGCACAGCCGCTGGCATGATGGATTGTAAAAAAGCACTTGAAGAGACCAATGGTGATATCGAAGCAGCGATCGAACTGATGCGTAAAAGCGGTCAGGCGAAAGCAGCCAAGAAAGCCGGTCGAATTGCTGCTGAAGGCGTGATCTTAGTTAAAACTGCTGGCAACGTAGGTACTGTGGTTGAACTGAACTGCGAAACCGATTTCGTTGCTCGCGATGATAACTTTGTTGGCTTTGGCGAAAAAGTAATCAATGCTGCCTTTGCAAATCAAGAAAATGACATCGAAAAACTGTTAGCGACCGACATCGGTGGCGCCACAGTTGAAGAAACACGTTCTACGTTGGTTGCTAAAATCGGCGAAAACATGAACGTGCGTCGGGTACTGACTTTGAACGCTGGTGACATCGTTGAAAGCTATGTTCACGGTGGTCGTATTGGTGTGTTGGTGGCATTGCAAGGCGGTTCTGCTGAGTTAGCGAAAGACGTTGCTATGCACGTTGCTGCTAGCGCGCCACAATTCGTGAAGCCAGAAGACGTATCAGCCGAAGTGGTTGATATGGAGCGTCGCATTCAGTTAGACATCGCAATGCAAAGTGGCAAGCCACAAGAAATTGCTGAGAAAATGATTGAAGGTCGTATGCGTAAGTTCACTGGCGAAATCAGCTTGACTGGTCAAGCCTTCGTGAAAGACCCATCAATGACTGTTGGTGAGTTACTGAAGCAGAAAGGTGCTGAAATCATCACTTTCGTACGTTACGAAGTGGGTGAGGGCATCGAGAAGAAATCAGAAGATTTCGCGGCTGAAGTTCAAGCACAAATGGCGGCGGCGAAAAAGGGCTAAGCCCGATGACGCGTCCACCGTTGGTGACGAAGTAACAGAAAACCGCATCATGCCTAGCACGATGCGGTTTTTTTTGGGCATAATACAAGGGTACCCTGCAGATGGAGAACGAACCAATGACAACCAGCAAAGCAACTTACCGGCGGATACTATTAAAGCTCAGTGGTGAAGCGCTGATGGGTGATGAGCAATTTGGTATTGATCCCAAAGTGCTTGATCGTATGGCACAAGAAATCAAAGAGCTGGTAGAGCTTGGGGTGCAAGTTGGTTTGGTGATCGGCGGCGGTAATCTGTTTCGCGGCGAAGGCTTAGCCAAAGCTGGCATGAATCGGGTGGTCGGTGATCACATGGGTATGCTGGCCACGGTGATGAATGGCCTAGCCATGCGGGATGCCTTACATCGTGCCTTTGTTAACGCCCGCTTAATGTCGGCCATTGACCTCAAAGGGGTCTGCGATAGTTACAACTGGGCCGATGCCATTAGCTTATTGAAGTCAGGCCGGGTAGTGATATTCTGCGCCGGTACGGGTAATCCATTCTTCACCACTGATTCGGCAGCTTGTTTACGCGGTATCGAAATTGAAGCTGATTTAGTCCTCAAAGGTACTAAGGTGGACGGTGTTTATTCGGCCGATCCGGTGAAAGATCCCAATGCACAATTGTACAAACAAATCAGCTATAATGAGGTGCTACAAAAGCAGCTCAAAGTGATGGACCTAGCTGCCTTTACCCTAGCGCGCGATCACAACTTACCGATTCGAGTGTTCAACATGAACAAACCCGGTGTATTGCGAGCAGTGGTGACTGGCGCTGACGAAGGTACCTTGATTTGTAATGAACCAGACGCGTAAGTGTTCACGATTAAATAAAGGAAAACAACGTGATAAACGAGATTAAGCAAGACTGTAAACAACGAATGGAAAAGAGCGTTGAAGCATTACGCACGCAAATTTCTAAAGTGCGTACTGGTCGTGCCCACCCAAGTATTCTTGATGGTGTGATGGTGTCGTACTATGGCAGCGATACGCCATTACGACAAATTGCCAACGTGACCATTGAAGATTCACGTACGCTTGCTATCACAGTGTTTGATAAATCAGCAAGCCCAGCGGTCGAGAAAGCTATTTTAACCGCTGATTTAGGCTTAAATCCGTCGTCGGCCGGTACCGTGATTCGGGTACCATTGCCACCTTTGACCGAAGAGCGTCGTCGCGACTTGGTCAAAGTAGTGCGTGCGGAAGCGGAACAAGGCCGAGTTGCTGTGCGTAACGTACGCCGCGATGCCAACAGCGACCTTAAAGAATTACTGAAAGAAAAAGAAATCTCAGAAGATGACGAACGTCGCGCTGCGGATGAAATTCAAAAAATGACTGATCTCTACGTGTCCAAAATTGACCAGTTACTCGCCGAGAAAGAAAAAGAACTGATGGAAGTTTAAGCAATCGCTTACGCCTTCGTTGGTACAACGCGCCGTGTCAGGTATACTCACACGGCGCATTTTTTTATATGGCAACCACAATGATAAGTACGGATCACAGGGAAATTCGCATGCCACGTCACGTGGCTATAATCATGGACGGCAACGGTCGTTGGGCACAGCTGCGCGGCAAACATCGAACTTATGGGCACAAAGCGGGCGCCGAGGCGGTTCGAGCAGCGGTAGCGTTTTGTCGTAAACGTGGCATTGAGGCATTGACCTTATTTGCCTTTAGTAGTGAAAATTGGAAGCGCCCTGAGCAAGAAGTCTCGGTGCTCATGGAGCTGTTTTTCACGGTACTCAAACGGGAAGTGAAAAAGCTACACAAACATAATGTGCGCTTGCGCATCATCGGTGATGTGAGTGGTTTTTCTGAGCGTTTGCAACAGCGTATTCGCGAGGCTGAGCAATTAACCGCTGAGAATACCGCATTGCAGCTAAATATTGCCGCCAACTATGGTGGTCGCTGGGATATTAGCCAAGCAGCACGGCAGTTGGCTGAACGCGTCGCTGCAGGGCAACTGCGTAGTGACGAAGTGACTGAAACAACGCTCGGTGAGTGTATGCAACTGGCCGATCAGCCGGCGCCTGATTTGTTGATTCGTACTGGTGGCGAGCATCGCATTAGTAACTTTTTATTATGGCAATTGGCTTATGCTGAATTTTATTTCAGCCAAGTATTATGGCCTGACTTTAATGATCGTGAATTTGCCGCAGCTATCGCTGACTTTAGTTGTCGCGAGCGGCGCTTTGGTTTAACCAGTGAGCAGATTCAGCAAGCGATTCTAGATACTGATGTAACAGCTGAGGAATAACTTTGCTAAAACAACGTCTTATAACTGCACTGATACTTATTCCGCTGGCTCTTTACTGCGTTTTCGCTATTTCCCTAGAGGCATTTTCGCTGGCTATTTTAGTGGTGATCACCGCGGGTGCGTGGGAATGGGCACCATTGATGGGATTACGTCGACTTGCGAGTAAATTAGCCTACACAGCTTCGGTGGCATTGATGTTAGCGCTGCTGATTTATTGGGTTCCAGTGGATCAAATATGGCAAGACCGGCAGCTACACCCTATATACTACAGCTTGGTGATGGTCGGTTTCGGCTGGTGGATTATCGCTACGTTGTTAACTCTTAAATATCCAAATAGTCGACGTTTATGGTCGCGCACACGGTCAATTGTTGGCGTATTTGGCTACTTAACACTTATCCCAGCCTGGGTTGGCTTATTGGCGGTACGCAGCCTCAATTATTCTGAAAGTACGGTATTTGGCGGCTTTGCTGTACTGTTTGTGTTGCTACTGGTGTGGGCCGCTGATGTCGGCGCGTTCTTTGCCGGTGTGCGCTATGGCCGCAATAAATTAATGCCGGCGGTAAGCCCCGGTAAAACCATGGAAGGCCTGATTGGTGGTATTGCCTTAGCCTTCGTGGTGATGATGGTGGTCAGTCATTGGGTTAAGGTACCTGCTGATCAATTTAATGGCTATTACCTCACTGGGCTATTAACTGTTGTTGCTTCGGTGTTTGGCGATCTGAGTGAAAGTATGTTTAAACGCTGTGCTGGGGTTAAAGATAGCGGCTCACTGCTACCTGGTCATGGTGGCGTGCTTGACCGCATTGATAGCCTGACCGCGGCGTTGCCGGTATTCACTGTATCTTATCTATGGTTGCTAGCGTGATCGTTGAGTCTCTGGTAGTGCCACAACGGGTGACAGTTTTGGGAGCAACCGGCTCAATTGGCTTGAACACCCTCAAGGTTATGGCCGCGCATCCTGAGTGGTTTCAGCTTTATGCCATCAGTGCTAACACCAATGTCAGCCTCATGCATGAGCTGTGCCTGCGTTATCAGCCGCGCTATGCGGCGATGCAATGTGAGGTAGCGGCGCGACAATTGCAGCAACTGCTCGGTACAGGTTCGGGTATTTTAGTGTTGAGCGGTGCCCAAGCACTGGCCGATATCGCCAGTGCCAGTGAAGTCGATTGCGTGATGGCGGCGATTGTCGGCGCTGCCGGATTGATGCCGACTATGGCTGCGGTGCAAGCCGGGAAACGGGTGCTATTGGCGAATAAAGAAGCCTTGGTGATGTCAGGGCAATTGTTTATTGATGCGGTCGCTGAATCTGGCGCGCAACTGCTCCCCATTGATAGTGAACACAATGCTATTTTTCAATGTTTGCCAGCGCAGGTGCAACAGCAGTTGGGCCGCGCTGATTTAGCCGCTGCCGGCGTTGAACAGATTTTGCTGACCGGCTCGGGTGGACCTTTTCGCCAGTTACCTTTAGCTGAACTTGCGCAGCAAACTCCTGCCGCCGCGTGTGCGCACCCTAATTGGTCGATGGGGCAAAAGATCTCGGTTGATTCCGCCACCATGCTGAACAAGGGGTTGGAATATATTGAAGCGCGCTGGCTGTTCAATTGTAAGCCCGCGCAGCTCAAGGTTTTACTGCATCCACAAAGCGTGGTGCACTCGATGGTGCAATTTAGTGACGGTTCGGTACTGGCGCAATTGGGTCAACCAGACATGCGTACCCCTATTGCCTATGGGTTGAGTTATCCGCAGCGTATCAGCGCCGGTGTTGCACCGTTAGATTTCACCCAGTTGAGCGCATTAACCTTTAGTGCTGTTGACCAGCAACGTTATCCTTGCCTGCAACTGGCGATTGATGCGTGCTGGCAAGGGCAGTGGGCGACTACCAGCTTAAATGCAGCGAACGAGGTTGCAGTGGCGGCTTTTCTAGCAGGGCAAATTAAGTTTACCGATATTCACAACGTTTGTGCCGAGGTGTTAGCAGCAATTTCGCCCACCACACTGAACTCTCTGGCGGCGATTGTGTCACTAGATGAAGAAACGCGCCGCTTGGCGCAACAACAGGTAGCGCGGTATCAATTATGTTAGATATTTTATGGTCACTAGCGGCGTTTATTGTCACGCTCGGCATTCTGGTCACCATTCATGAATTTGGCCACTTTTGGGTGGCGCGCCGTTGTGGTGTTCAAGTACTCACCTTTTCAGTTGGCTTTGGTAAACCATTGTGGCAGCGTCAGGCCGCTGACGGCACCTATTATCAAGTCGGCGCGATTCCGCTCGGCGGCTACGTGCGAATGCTCGACAGCCGTGTCGATGAGGTCAGCGCTGCGGACTATCCTCGCAGTTTTAATGCGCAATCAGTTAAAAAACGTGCCGCGATTGTTGCCGCAGGGCCGTTGGCAAACTTTATCCTCGCCATTGTGGTGCTGTGGGCGATGTTTATTATTGGGGTGCCATCGGTCAAGCCAATCATCGGTAGCGTCAGCGAAAACTCCGTTGCTGCCCGCGCTGGCGTAACCGTCGGCAGTGAAATTATTGCTATTAACGGTGATACCACTGAAGATTGGCAGCAGGTTAATCTGGCGTTCGCTGGTGCCGTAGGTGCACAGACGGTGAGCGTGACCGTACGCGATGCCAATCAACGTGAGCAAGCCTATCAGTTCGATATCAGTGATTGGCGCATTGGGCAGCAGCAACAGCCTACCTTTGTCGACCTAGGCCTGTTGCCGTACCGTCCGCAAGCTACCACTGAACTGGTGGAGATTGCAGAGAATTCGCCAGCGGCAGCCGCCGGCCTGCAAGTTGGCGATAAAATTATTGCCATAGATGGAACTCTCGTCACTGAATGGTCTCAAATCAGGGATGTTATTATTGCCAATCCGCAGCGTACAATGGATTTTGAACTGCAACGCGGTCAGCAAACGCTCATGCAGCAGGTTACTCTTGGTAGTCAAGAGGGCAGCGATGGGCAACGTGGTTTCTTAGGTGTTGTGCCCTATGTCGAGCCATACCCAGAGCAGTATCAGTTCGAGCAGCGTTATGGCTTAGTAGAAAGTTTGCAAAAGGGTACTGAACGTACCTGGGAATTGATGGTGTTGAGTGTCAAAATGATTGGCAAACTACTCACCGGCATTGTCTCAGTGAATCAATTAAGTGGCCCGGTAGCTATTGCGGAAGGGGCGGGTGCTTCGGCAAGTTATGGGTTGGTGTATTTTTTAGGGTTTCTCGCGCTTATCAGTGTTAATCTCGGCATCATAAATCTGTTACCATTACCGATATTAGATGGTGGACATTTGGTGTTTTTAACCATTGAAGGTATTCGTAGACGAGCTGTCTCGGACCGTGTGCAAGAGATTTGCTACCGCATTGGTGGTCTATTGATCTTTGCGCTTATGGCGATTGCAATTAGCAATGACGTACTTCGTCTCACGCAGTGAGTTCACATAAACAATAAACAATTAAGTTGCACAGAATGACGTTAAAGAAGCTGTTTTTAAGTGCATTGATGGCGGCAGTGGCAATGCCGGCCGCCATCAGTGCAGAAAGTTTTGTGGTAGAAGATATTCGTATTCGCGGCTTGCAGCGCGTAGCTCTTGGCGCTGCGTTAACCTACATTCCGGTGCGCGTTGGAGACACCATTGACGAAACGCAAATTCGTCAAAGTATCCGTTCGCTGTATTCCTCAACCCATTTTAATAATGTGGTGGTGAAGCGCGAGGGCTCGACCCTAGTCTTTGAAGTGTCTGAGCGGCCGACCATCAGTGCTATCGATTTTGACGGTAATAAAGAATTAAAAGACGAGCAATTGGTTGAATCATTAACCGATCAAGGCATTGTCGAAGGTGAACCACTTGACCTGACCATCATTGCGCAAATCGAAACTGGCCTGGAAGATTTTTATCACTCTATCGGTAAATACAATGCCGACGTGTCGGTATCGGTGGTGAAACAACCGCGTAATCGTGTGCGCTTGAAGATTGAGTTTGAAGAGGGCGAATCAGCTGAAATTCAGCAGATTAACATTGTTGGTAACACCAAGTTTAGCGATGATGAAATTTTAGCCCAGCTGGAGCTAAAAGACGATTTGCCATGGTGGAACATTTTAGGTCAAACACGCTATCAAAAATCGCAATTATCTGGCGACCTTGAAAGTCTCGAATCATTTTATAAAGACCGTGGCTATTTAACTTTCGCGATTGAATCAGTACAAGTCACCATGACCCCCGATCGCCGCGGTGTTTACGTGACCATTAACGTCAACGAAGGTGAAGTATTCACGGTTCGTGAAACCAAGGTCATCGGCGAATTGCGCGGTCAGGAAGAAATCATTGAACGCTTGATTAAGCAAAGCGCTGGTACTCAGTACTCCGCTGCTGACGTTACCGCGCGTGAAGAGTATATTGCAAAACTCTATGGTCGCTTTGGTTATGCCTATCCAGAAGTAACCGCGTTTCCAACCATCATAGAAGAGACCAATGAAGTCGATCTTACTTATTCGGTAAATCCTGGTAAGCGTATTTACGTCAATCGTATTACCTTTGTTGGTAATAATGCGACCCAAGATGAAGTTCTGCGGCGTGAAATGCGTCAGCTTGAGGGGGCGCCACTTAACGAAGATGCACTTGAGCAAAGTAAGGTTCGTCTTGAACGTTTAGGTTTTTTTGAAACCGTTGAACACACGACTGAGCGAGTGCCGGGTCAGGATGACCGTGTAGACGTGAAATATGTCGTCAAGGAGCAGCCGTCAGGCTCGTTTAACTTCACTTTCGGTTATGGCGATTATTCTGGTCTACAAATTGGTGCTGGTGTCACTCAAGATAACTTTTTGGGTACGGGTAATCGTGCGGCTCTAAATATCAACACCAACCGCTATAGCCGCGATTTGAGTTTTAGTTTCCTTGAGCGGTATTTCACCCGAGACGGTGTGAACTTGTCTGGCTCAGTGTATTTGAGTGAGTTTGATGCGGGTAAGCAGGACAACCTGATCCGCTACAACAAAAAGCAATACGGCTTGCAGTCTAACGTGCAATTCCCGATTAACGAGGTAACCAGCATAAGTTTCGGTTTAGCTTATCGGAACGAGGAAATTACCGACGTTGAAGGCTATGAGCAGATTCGTCAGTTTTATCGTCCATACATTGACCAACAAAATCCTAATGACGGTGTGGCGTTCGATATTTTTGAGGCGAACTTGGGTTGGAGCCGTGTTACCTTAAATCGCGGAGTATTTCCAACCGCTGGTTCGTCGAATTCAATATTATTTGATGTCACTGCACCAATGAGCGATGTCAATTATTTCCGCTTAAGTTATGACTTCAAGCATTTTTGGCCGATCACCGATGCCCACGATTGGGTCTTTGCGTCACGCTTTAAGCTTGGTTATGGTAATGGTTATGGTAAAGACTCTCGCGGAAATGAATATTTGTTCCCGTTTTATGAGAACTTCCGTGTTGGCGGTAATCAAAACTTACGTGGTTTTGAAGCCAATGCTATTGGGCCGCGTGCCATTTATCGCTACCCGGTAGAGACCCCTAGTATCCCAGGCTATGACGGGATACCCAGTGGTCTGCCAGCAGGACCGGGTGCTGATACGTTGGCGGTGAGCCAATTCTCGGTTGGTGGTAACGCCATGTTCGTTGGTGGATTTGAACTTATCTTCCCGACACCATTGATTAAAGATGAATCAAAAAATTCGGTACGCAGTAGTTTTTATGTTGATGTGGGTACAGTGTGGGATACCGAGTTCCGTTATGATAATTATCGTAACCTCAGCTTAGCGCCCGGTTCATTCCCGCTGGAAGACTATAGTTCACCGGGTAATTTCAGAGCGTCCGCCGGTATTGCATTGCAATGGTTGTCACCGATGGGGCCACTGACATTCTCATTTGGTCGACCACTGAAAAGTGAAGATGGCGATCGTACACAAACCTTTAGTTTCAATTTTGGAACCAGTTTTTAATTATTATTTTATATCGCGAAAGCAAAGGAGTTTAGCGTGAATACATTGTTGAAATCAGTCGCAGTAGTAGCTTTATTATCAGTCAGCGTTTTTGCGAATAGTGCCGAAGCACAGCAAAAAATTGGTGTGGTCAATTTTCAAGTAGTGTTTCAAAACTTGCCTGAAACACAAATGATTGAAAGCACCGTGCAAGAAAAAATGAAAGCTCAGAACGACGAACTGCGTTCACTCGAAGAGCAAATGACGAAACTCGGTGAAGAGTTCCAACGCGATCAAGCAACCCTGTCTAACCGTGAAAAGTTAGAGATTCAGCGTAAAATGGAAGTGTTAGAAGCCACTTATAAACTGAAAGGCCAAGCTTTTAATGAAGATGCTCAGCGTTATATGCAACAAGAGCGTAATCAAGTGTTAGCAAAAATTGCTCGTGAAGCTGAAGCGTTGGCAAAAGCCCAAGGTTTTGATGTGGTATTAGATGCCACCACAGTCATTTTTGCTGCTGAAGCGATTGACCTGTCACAGCAGCTGATCACTAAGTTGAAAGCAGGTAACTAATACCATGCAGACATTTAGCCTACAGCAGCTGGCAGATAAAATCGGCGCTGAGGTGGTCGGTGATGGTTCGTTGACCATCACCGCGGTCGCCACACTTGCCTCGGCTAAGCCGGGGCAAATTGCATTTCTGGCTAATGAAAAGTATCGTTCGCAAGTTGATACAACTGGTGCCAGTGCAATCATTGTTGCTCCCAACGTTGCTGTACCAGAGCACATCGCCGCACTGCGGGTGAATAACCCTTATGCCGGCTTTGCTCGGATCTCTCAGTTATTGGATACCACTCCTAATCCAGCGCAAGGTATCGATGCCAGTGTGCGTATCGGTGCTAATGTTCGCCTCGGTCATAATGTCCATATTGGTGCTAATACGGTCATTGCCGACAATGTGGTGCTGGGCGACAATGTGATGATTGGTGTGGGTTGTTACCTTGGCGAAGGGGTGCAGATTGGTTCCAACACCAAACTGTGGCAGCATGTGGTGGTTTATCACCAGTGTGTGATTGGTGAACATTGCCTTGTCCACAGTGGCACAGTGATTGGTGCAGATGGCTTCGGCTGGGCCAATGAGTCAGGTAAATGGGTCAAAATTCCGCAGCTAGGCCGCGTGCTTATCGGTGATCGCGTTGACATTGGTGCGAGTACCACCATTGACCGCGGCGCCTTGGATGACACCGTGATTAGTAACGGTGTCATTATTGATAACCAGTGCCAGATTGCACACAATGTGTTTATTGACGAAGATACTGCGATTGCCGGCTGTACTGTGCTGGCGGGTAGTTGCCGAATTGGCAAGCGCTGCTTGATCGGCGGTGCTAGTGCTATTAATGGTCACATCAGCATCTGCGATGATGTGCAAATTAGTGGCTTCTCGATGGTCATCAAAGAGATCACCGAAGCCGGCGCTTATGCATCTGGAATACCGGCAGCACCGCAACGAGAGTGGCGTCGAAATGGTGCGCGCTATCGGCAATTAGACGAGTTGTTCCAACGGGTGAAACAACTTGAAAAACAAATGACTCATAACGATTAATCTGGAGATTTCGCGTGGCTAACGACCAAGGCGCTTTTGATATCAAGGAAGTATTGCGATTACTACCGCACCGTTACCCATTTTTGTTGGTTGATAAAGTGGTGGCTTGTGACGCCAAAACTAGCATTCACGCGATAAAAAACGTCACCGTCAACGAGCCTATTTTTACCGGCCACTTTCCGGAGAATCCTATTTTTCCGGGCGTACTGATCCTTGAAGCGCTGGCACAAGCAGCTGGTCTATTAGGGTTTAAAATCACCAGTAGTGATCCGGGTGTGAATGACCTGTACTTGTTTGCTGGGGTTGATAATGCGCGCTTTAAGCGGCAAGTGTTGCCAGGTGATACCATGCATTTGCATGTCACCTTTGTCAAAGAGCGGCGGGGTATTTGGGTGTTTTCTGGGCGCGCTGAAGTGGATGGCGAGTTGGCCTGTAGCGCTGATATTATTTGTGCAAGACGAGAAGTTTAAGTGATTCATTCGACCGCAATCATTGATCCATCCGCGCAAATTGGGCGCGACGTAGAAATTGGAGCCTATAGCATTATTGGTGCCGATGTAGTGATTGGCGACCAGTGTGTCATCGGCCCTCATGTGGTGCTGCGTGGTCCAACGGCACTCGGGCGTAATAACCGTATTTTCCAGTTTTCTTCGGTGGGTGAAGATTGCCAAGATAAAAAATTCAAGGGCGAGCCGACACAACTCATCATCGGCGATAACAATATCATTCGTGAGTTTGTTACTATCCATCGCGGCACCGTGCAAGACCAAGGTATAACGCGTATTGGTAGTGATAATTTGCTGATGGCATATGTGCATGTAGCACACGATTGTGTGGTAGGTGACCATGTTATCTTAGCCAATAACACCACCTTGGCAGGGCACGTGCATGTTGGGGACTGGGCTATTTTAGGTGGCTTTACTGGGGTTCATCAGTTTTGCCATATTGGTGCTCACGCCTTTACTGCAGTCAATTCCGTAGTGGTGCAAGACATTCCGCCATATATTATGGCGCAAGGGCACAATGCGGTGCCGCGCACTATTAATAGTGAAGGGTTAAAGCGGCGTGGTTTTAGTGCCGAGCAAATTACTACCATTAAACGTGCCTTTAAAATTCTTTATCGGCAGGGGCACACAGTTGCTGAGGCAGTCGCTAAGATGAGCGAACTCAATGCCGCAGAGCTCCAGCCGTTGATACATTTCATTCAAAACAGCTCACGCGGAATTATTCGGTAGCCGTGACACAGCATCATCAAGCCATTACCATTGCTCTGGTCGCCGGCGAACACTCCGGCGATTTACTTGGTGCTGGGCTGATCAGAGAATTAAAACAGCATTTTCCAAACGCCGAGTTTGTTGGTGTGGGTGGCCCGCTGATGCAGGCACAGGGCTTTGATAGCTTGCTGCCCATGGATGACCTAGCGGTGATGGGTCTCGCCGAAGTACTGCGCCATTTACCGCGGCTTTTGCGCCATCGGCGTAGCGTTATTAAGCGGTTCATTGAGCAGCCGCCGGCGGTTTATATTGGTATTGATGCACCCGATTTTAACCTACCCATTGCCAAGCGCTTAAAAGCAGTTGGTATTCCCACCATGCATTATGTCAGTCCCTCAGTTTGGGCTTGGCGTCAGGGACGCATTCACGGTATTAAGCAGGCGGTTGATCATGTGCTCTGTTTACTGCCGTTTGAGAAAGCCTTTTATGATCAACACCAGCTTGCTGCGACTTTTGTTGGCCACCCCTTAGCGGACAGTATTCAGCGGCAAAGTGATCGTGATGCCGCCCGCCAGCAGTTGCAGTTGACCGTGAATCATGAGCAGCGGCTGATTGCACTGTTGCCCGGCAGCCGCAGTGGTGAGTTACAACGTTTGGCACCGCTGTTTTTACAAGCGGCAAGTCGACTTGCTGAGCGGCATGCCGATTGGCGTTTTATTGCGCCAATGATTTCGCCAGCACGTGCCCAGCAGTTTCAACAATTACAGCAGCGTTACGCGCCCAATCTAGCGATACAGGTAGTAAGCGGGCAGGCGAGAACGGTGATGGCAGCTGCCGATGTACTTCTGCTAACCTCGGGTACCGTGACCCTTGAAGCTATGCTGATAAAACGGCCCATGGTGGTTGCTTATCGTTTCAGTTGGCTGAGTTACGTGATTATTAAACGCTTATTTAAAGCTGCGTTTTTTAGTCTACCTAACTTACTAGCAGGGCGTCGATTGGTACCGGAGTTGGTGCAAGCCGAGGTTACCGTTGAGCGTTTAGTGACCGAGATAGAATTACTGCTTAATCAATCCAATCAGCCGTTACTGGATCAATTCGATCAGTTGCACGCGTTGTTGCAACAAGATGCCGATCGCCTGAGTGCCGAGGTAGCGAAGTCACTAATCCAAGACGCCCGTCAATAATTCGTTTTTTTAGAATTAAACATCCGTAATTTGGCAATCTTTATTCGATTTGATCACGTATATACTCAGTGTTTATCAACGCAAGGAGACAACACCATGGGTTTACTGGTTGACGGCAAATGGTACGATAAATGGTATGACACTGATAGCACTGGCGGCCGTTTTGAGCGTAGTGAGGCACAGTTTCGTAACCACATCGAGGCGGATAGTCGGGCGCGCTTTGCGGCGGAAAGCGGGCGCTATCATTTGTATGTATCTTATGCCTGCCCATGGGCGCACCGAACGCTAATTTTTCGCCGCTTAAAAGGCCTAGAGCCGCATATCACGGTATCGGTGGTTGACCCGTTAATGTTGGAGAGTGGCTGGGAGTTTGCCGCCGTACCGCTCAATGATGGCCTGTATGGTTTGGATTATTTGCATCAGTTGTATACCAAGGCGGATGCCAATTATAGCGGGCGCGTCACCGTACCTGTGCTGTGGGACAAAAAGTTACAGACGGTCGTCAGTAACGAGTCCGCGGACATCATTCGGATGTTCAACACGAGCTTTAACGAGCTGACCGGCAATACCCTTGATTTTTATCCGGCGGCATTGGCTGAGCAGATTGATGCAGTCAATGAGCGGGTCTATCATCGCATTAACAACGGCGTATACAAATGCGGCTTTGCGACCAGTAAAGAGCCTTATGAAGAGGCGTTTGCTGAGCTGTTTGCTGAGCTTGATCGGCTTGAAGAAGTGCTCAGTCAGCAGGCATTTATTGCCGGTGATCAAGTCACCGAGGCCGACTGGCGTTTGTTTACCACCTTAATTCGATTTGACGCAGTGTACTATTCGCACTTTAAGACCAATCGTCAACGGATTAGTGATTATCCAAATTTATCAGCTTATACCCGCGCGCTTTATCAACATCCGGGCATTGCTGAAACCGTGGTGATGGATCATATTAAGACCCATTACTACGCCAGTCACCGTATGATTAATCCAACTGGGATTGTCCCAGTTGGCCCACAACTAGACTTTGATGCGCCGCATGGGCGTGGAGCTGTGTTATGAGTGAGATTATTTTAACCCGGCATCGGGGCATGCCGGCCCAAGACGGCGCTGGCGTTAAGTTAACGCGTATCATCAATCAGCCGAGCTTGCGTTATCAAGACCCATTTTTAATGTTGGATGAATTTCGTTCCGATAATCCTAACGATTATATTGCCGGCTTTCCGCCGCACCCGCACCGTGGTTTTGTGACGCTTACCTACATGCTGGCTGGTCGCATGGAGCATAATGATTCGGTCGGTAATACCGGCGTGGTTGAGGCCGGTGGGGCGCAATGGATGAAAGCCGCGCGAGGCATTATTCATGCCGAAATGCCGAAACAAGAAGATGGCCTGATGTGGGGCTTTCAGCTGTGGATCAACCTACCGGCCGCGGAGAAAATGAGCCCCGCAGAGTGGGCTGACTATCCACAAAATATTATTCCTGAGGTGCAGTTTGGCGCCTCACTGGTACGCGTGATTGGCGGTGAGTTTGCCGCTCAGAAAGGCCCCGTACAACAACCCGGACAACAGTTTTTGATGCTCGACGCACGATTACAAGCCGGTGCGCCCGTGGGTATTGCCAGCGCTGGGCAAGGTTGTCGTTTAGCTTACGTGTATCAGGGCTCGGTGCAGGTCAATGGTGCGACTGTGCAACGCGGTGAATTGTTGCGCTTGGCGGCAACGGGTACGTTAGAGTTGAGCAGTGATCAGGCCGCTGGTGTGATCGTTTTAGCTGGCCAACCGATCAATGAGCCGATTGCGCAATACGGTCCGTTTGTGATGAATACTCAGCAAGAAATTGAACAAGCCATTGGTGATTACCAGCGTGGTCGCTTGACCGCATAACCCTTGAACGGAGCTACCATGAGCAGCATGTTCGCTTTGCATCATGATAACGGCGAGTTACGCCAACAGGCACTGGAGCTGCCGCCACTGGCTGCTGATGAGGTGCAAATTGCAGTGCATTATGCTGGAGTGAATCGCGCTGATGTATTGCAGTTGGCTGGGTTATATCCTGCACCTCCGGGCAGTAGCTCGATTATTGGCTTGGAAGTGTCGGGTATCGTGGTTGGTTGCGGCAGTTCAGTGCAGCACCTTGCCATGGGTGACCGCGTTTGCGCCTTGCTCAGCGGTGGTGGTTACGCCAGCCATGTTAATGTGCCAAGCGGGCAGGTAGCGCCCATACCTGCTGGCTTGAGCCTCGCTGACGGCGCAGCCATTTGTGAAGTGTTTGCCACCGCGTGGTTTAACTGTTTTATGTTGGCGCACTTGCAGCCTGGCGAACGGCTGCTGGTTCATGCTGGGGCATCAGCAGTGGGTCAAGCCGCTATTCAATTAGCGCGTTGGCAGCACATTGATTGTTTTGTGACCGTGGGTAGCGAGGCTAAGTTAACCCACTGCCTAGCGCTCGGCGCCAGCGCAGGGTGGAATCGCCAGCAGGGTGATTTCGTTGCCGCCGTGAAACAATGGGGCGGTGCTGACGTGATCCTCGATTGTGTTGGCGCGAACTATTTAGCCAGTAACCAACAGGTATTAAACACCGACGGTCGGCTCCTGCTGATTGGTTTATTGGGTGGTCGCACGGCCGAATTAGATATGGGGCTGATGCTGGTCAAGCGCCAACGGCTGCAGGGCAGTACTTTGCGGAGTCAATCAGTGGCAGTAAAAACCCAGATCATGAGGCAATTGCAGCAGCAGTTGTGGCCATTGTTTAATGAGGGCCAGTTAACGACCAGTATCGATACCGTGTATCCATTGGCTGAAGCCAATCAAGCGCTGAAACGATTAGCCGGTAATGACACGATGGGGAAATTGCTGTTACAGGTGGTGTAAAACTAAGGGCAGAGGCGATAAGAAGTTGGTGGAGGGGGCAGGATTCGAACCTGCGAAGGCTGAGCCGTCAGATTTACAGTCTGATCCCTTTGACCGCTCGGGAACCCCTCCACTGCAACGAGCGGGCATAATAGCAGATTGAGACTGGCTGTAAACCCCGTTATGATGATTTATCGTATGCCATCTGTCCGCAACTGAATGAGTAACCCATGGGTGTAGCAATTGCCGCCGAAACCGATGAACTAATCGCCCAATTTTTAGACCGACTGTGGCTGAAACAAGGGGTGAGTAAGCATACCAGCAGTGCTTATCAAACCGATTTACGCAATTTTGAACGCTTTTTGAGCAGTCATCAACGCGGCTCGTTGCTCAGTGTTCACGCAACAGAATTAGAAGATTACTTGCTCTGGCGTCGGCAACAAGGGTTATCACCACGTAGCACCAATCGCGCTCTCAGTGCCATCAAAAAATTCTATCAGTACGCCTGCAGCGAGCGGCTCTGCGCGTTTGACCCAAGCAGTCGTCTGCAACGGCCCAAGCAACCGCAAAGTATTCCGCATAGTCTGTCAGAAGCTGAGGTTGACGCCTTACTGCAAGCCCCGCAGGTCGACGATCCAATACAATTACGTGACCGCGCTATGCTTGAAGTGCTCTATGCCAGTGGCTTGCGGGTCACTGAATTGGTGCAATTGACTGCCAGCCAAGTGTCGATGCAGCAAGGCTTGGTGCGGGTGATCGGTAAGGGCAACAAGGAACGCTTGGTACCACTTGGTGAAGAAGCCTTGGATTGGCTGCAGCGCTATATCCGCGAGGCGCGGCCACAGCTATTGCGGCAGCCCTGTGATTGGCTGTTTATTACGCGTCGCGGTGGGCCGTTAACACGGCAAGCATTTTGGCATCGAATCAAGTACTATGCAGGGCAGGCTGATATTCGCTCGCATTTGTCGCCGCATACTCTGCGGCATGCCTTTGCTACCCATTTACTCAATCATGGGGCGGATTTGCGAGTGTTACAGATGTTGTTGGGGCATAGTGATTTGTCCACCACACAAATTTATACCCACGTGGCACGTGAGCGCTTGCAGCAACTGCATGCTGCGCATCATCCACGGGCGTAATTATTTTCAGACACGTTAGATAGGAATTTGGTATGACCATTAAAGTTGTAAGTAGTTGGCTGGCCTTATCTGCGGCTATGGCCGTGAGCTTGAGTGCTTGCAGTGAAGCGTCACCGCGAATGGCTACCACTACGCCAGAAACTGCCACGGCAGATGCGGCAACAATTGATACCTCACGACTCACTGCAGTGGGCTTTAAGGTTGAGTCGGTACAACCATCGCCGATTGCTGGGGTGTATGAAGTGATCACCGATCAAGGCTTATTTTATGTCGCCAATGATGGTGCGCTGCTGATTAGCGGTCGTATGTATGACATTACTGGGCCTGAGCCGGTAAATATCAGCGACCTCAGCTTAAATAGCATGCGCCAACAGCAATTGCAGCAGTATACCGATACCATGTTGGTTTACGCGGCTCCGCAAGAAAAACATGTGATCACAGTGTTTACCGACCCAACCTGCGGCTACTGCAAGCAGTTGCATCAAAATATGGCGCAATATCATGATGCCGGCGTAACCGTGCGTTATCTAGCCTATCCGCGCAGCGGTGTCAGCGGTAGTGCCGGCAAAACCCTGCAAAATGTATGGTGTTCGAGCGATCCATTGAATGCTCTGAGTGTGGCCAAAAATGGTGGCATAGTGCCTGCTGCTCGGTGCGATAACCCAGTTGCTGAGCATTATGCCCTAGGGCAAAAATTTGGTGTGACGGGTACACCCGCAATTATTTTGCCAAATGGCGAGTTAATTCCCGGGCTACTGCCGTTACCGATGCTACTTGAGCGCTTAGCTGACTTGTAATGATGTCTGAGGTCGTGATTAAACGCCACAGTGCACCACCGTCCGTGGTCTTGAATGTGGCCTTGCCACCGTTAGTACAAGCTATTTTAGCGCGACGTGGTGTGACCGAGGCTGAACAGCTTGACTTGAGTACCAAGCGTTTACCGCACTTTTCGCAGCTTAAAGGTATTACTGACGCCGCTAGCCGAGTGGCTGATGCCATACTTAGCGACCAGGTGATCTGTATTTGCGGCGATTTTGATGCCGATGGTGCCACCTCCACGGCGCTGATGGTGTCGGTGCTGCGAGCTATGGGTGCTAAACGCTTGCATTACATTGTGCCAAACCGCTTTGCCGATGGTTATGGTTTGTCTCCTGCAGTGGTAGCGCAAGCAATTAACCTTGGCGCCGAGCTTATTATTACCGTCGATAGCGGGATATCCTGCCACGCTGGGGTAAATGCAGCGCGTGCTGCTGGCTTACAGGTGGTGGTGACTGACCATCACTTGCCCGGTAACGAATTGCCCAACGCCCATGCCATTGTTAATCCAAATCAGCCCGGTTGTAACTTTCCCAGTAAAGCCATTGCCGGCGTTGGGGTTGCGTTTTATGTGTTATTAGCGCTGCGCCAACAATTGCGCGAACGTGGCCAGGCGGTGCCCAATTTGGCCGATTGGTTAGACCTAGTAGCGCTTGGTACGGTGGCTGATGTGGTCAAACTTGACGATATCAACCGTATTTTGGTGCAGCAAGGTCTGCAGCGGATCCGCAGTGGCCATTGTCGCCCCGGTATTCAAGCGTTGTTGCAGGTGGCCGGGCGTGAGCCACAGCGTTTGCAGGCCAGTGATCTAGGCTTCAGTTTGGGGCCGCGCATTAATGCCGCTGGGCGCTTGGACGACATGGCCACCGGCATTGAGTGTTTGTTGGCGCAGGATCTGCCCAGCGCATTGGAGTTGGCGCAACAGTTAGACGACTTTAATCGCGAACGTCGCAGTATCGAGACCAGTATGCGTGAATCAGCGCAGCATTATGTAGCTGAGTTACAACGCGATGTGGTCGACCTGCCCGCTATTTTAGTGCTCCATCAAGCCGATTGGCATCAAGGGGTAGTAGGTTTAGTGGCTGGGCGCATGAAAGAGCAAGTGCATCGGCCGGTGATCGCTTTTGCCCAAGCCGATGATGGCACGCTCAAAGGCTCTGCGCGTTCCATTCCGGGCTTACATATTCGTGATTTGCTCGAGCGCGTGCACAGTTTGCACCCACAGTTGATTGAGCGCTTTGGTGGCCATGCCATGGCTGCTGGTTTGACCTTGCAGCCGCAGCATCTCGAGGCTTTCACCACAGCGGTCACCGCCATTGCCGCAGACTGGCTCAGCGCCGACCAATTAACCCAAACCCTGTGGTCTGATGGCGAACTCGATGCCTCAGGTTTTCAACGGCCGTTTGTTGAGTTACTGGAGCGCTTAGGGCCGTGGGGGCAGGGCTTTGCTGAGCCACGATTTGATGGCGAGTTTACTGTGCTGCAACAACGCTTAGTGGGCGAAAAGCATTTAAAAATGGTCCTTGAGGGGCCCGACCGAGTGACCGTTGATGCTATTGCCTTCAATATTGATGTGGCGACTTGGCCCGATCCCACGGTGCAGCGCATTCACGCCCTGTACGCATTGCAATTAAATCACTTCCGTGGTCACACTTCGGTGCAGCTGCAACTAGAGCATTTCGTCGCTTTACGTTAGAATAGCCGCCTTTTTCAGGAACTTGTTTCGGTGAGCCGTCAAAATGTTTGAAACCAATGCCACATATGTAGCCATCAAAGAGATGCGTAAGCGCAGCGAAACCCTTCGGGGGTATCTTTGACTACGACCATAAGGTTGAGCGCTTAGAAGAAGTATCGCGTGAACTCGAACAGCCTGAGCTGTGGAGTAATCAAGAGCGCGCGCAGGCATTAGGTAAAGAACGGGTGGCGCTGGAACAAGTGGTGAATACCTTACGAACCTTGCAACAAGGCTTGGAAGACGTTGAAGGGTTAGTTGATTTAGCTGTTGAGGCAGATGATGAAGCCACTTATGACGAGGCAGTAGCGGAACTCGAACAACTCGAAGCGCAGCTGGCAAATTTGGAGTTTCGCCGGATGTTTTCCGGTGAGCATGACCCAAGTGATTGCTATGTGGATATTCAGTCAGGCTCGGGCGGAACAGAGGCACAAGACTGGGCCAACATGCTCTTGCGTATGTATTTACGCTGGGCCGACGCGCATGAATTTAAAGTGGAAATCGCCGAACTCTCTGAAGGTGAAGTAGCCGGCATCAAATCCGCCACGGTGCGCGTGCAAGGCGAATACGCTTATGGTTGGCTACGTACCGAAACTGGGGTGCACCGATTAGTACGCAAATCGCCGTTTGACTCGGGTAATCGCCGTCACACGTCGTTTGCCTCGGTGTTTGTCTACCCTGAAATTGACGACTCTATTGAAATTGAGATCAACCCAGCAGACTTGCGGGTGGATACCTACCGGGCCTCAGGCGCCGGTGGTCAGCACGTAAACCGTACCGACTCGGCTATTCGTATTACCCACGTGCCATCGGGCATTGTGGTGCAATGTCAGGCGGACCGCTCACAGCACAAAAACCGTGATGCGGCGATGAAGCAGCTGCGGGCAAAATTGTACGAAATGGAATTACAGAAGCAGTTGGCTGAGAAGCAAGCGCTCGAAGACACCAAGTCAGATATTGGCTGGGGCAGTCAAATTCGCTCGTATGTCCTCGACGATGCGCGTATTAAAGATTTACGCACCGGCATTGAAAACCGTAACACCCAAGCCGTGCTTGACGGCGCGCTTGATCCATTTATTGAAGCAAGCCTGAAATCAGGTTTGTAAGACGCATAGCAACGGCACATAGGATTTTACCATGACTGATACAACGCAAACCCCAGAGCTCGACCTCAACTCGCAGATTGCTGAGCGCAAAGCGAAGTTGGCGGCGTTGCGAAAACAGGGGGTGGCGTTTCCCAATGATTTTCGTCGGGACAGCACCGCCGCAGAGTTGCATGCGCAGTACGATGACGCTGATAAAGAGGCATTAGCGGCCCAAGGTATTCGCGTGAGCATAGCCGGGCGGATGATGACTCGCCGGATCATGGGCAAGGCTAGTTTTGCCACGCTGCAAGATATGTCTGGGCAGATCCAGATTTATGCCGCACGCGATAACCTGCCTGAAGGCGTTTACAACGACGGCTTTAAGAAATGGGATTTGGGCGATATCTTGGGTGCTAGCGGTACCTTATTTATCACCAACACTGGTGAACTCAGTGTGCAAGTAGATGAACTGCGGCTGCTGACCAAAGCGCTGCGACCGTTACCGGATAAGTACCATGGCTTAACCGATCAAGAAACCCGCTATCGCCAGCGTTATCTCGATTTGATCGCCAATCAGCAGTCGCGTGAGACCTTTATTATGCGCTCTAAAGTGGTGGATTATATCCGCCGCTATTTGGCTGAGCGTGCGTTTTTAGAGGTTGAAACGCCGATGATGCAAACTATTCCGGGCGGCGCGACAGCACGGCCTTTTACCACTCATCATAATGCGCTCGATATGCAGCTGTATCTGCGTATTGCGCCAGAGCTCTATTTGAAGCGTTTGGTGGTGGGCGGCTTTGAAAAAGTATTTGAAATCAACCGTAACTTCCGTAACGAAGGGTTATCCACCCGCCACAACCCAGAATTCACCATGCTGGAATTCTACTGGGCTTACGCTGATTACCGTGACCTGATGGATCTGACTGAAGACATGCTGCGCGGCTTGGCTCAGCACGTTTTGGGCAGCTGTCAATTTACCAGCGAAGGGGTGGATTATGACTTTAGCCAGCCGTTTGCGCGGATGACGGTCAATGAAGCCATTATGGCGCACTTGCCAGGTACTACGGCAGCACAGTTGGACGACTTTGAGCAAGCCAAAGCACTGGCGCAAAGCCTAGACATTCAGGTCAAAAACAACTGGGGCTTAGGTAAAGTTCAGATTGAGATCTTTGAAGCGGTCGCTGAGCACAAATTGCTGCAACCAACCTTTATTACTGCGTATCCAGCTGAGGTTTCGCCATTGGCGCGGCGCAACGATGACAATCCGCATATTACCGACCGCTTTGAGTTTTTTGTTGGTGGCCGTGAATTAGCCAATGGCTTTTCGGAGTTAAACGACGCCGAAGACCAAGCCCAGCGTTTTCGTGATCAGGTGGAGCAAAAAGAAGCCGGTGACGACGAAGCCATGTTCTATGATGATGATTATATCACCGCGTTAGAGCACGGCTTACCACCAACCGCCGGCGAGGGTATTGGCATTGACCGTTTGGTCATGCTGCTGACCGACTCGCCGTCGATTCGTGACGTGCTGTTATTTCCGCACATGCGTCCGCGCAAAGGCTAACGCCTGCTGTAAATCCGCCAACAATTCGTTGGCGTCCTCAATGCCCGCCGATAAGCGCAGCATATCTGGCGGGCAGGGGCTATCTGGCCCTTCTACACTGGCGCGATGTTCAATCAAACTTTCTACTCCGCCCAATGAGGTGGCGCGCTTCCACAGCTTGGTAGTCGCAGCCACTGCAATGGCTGCTTGCTCGCCGCCAGCCACGCGAATCGATAACATGCCACCAAAACCGCCACGCATTTGCTTGGCGGCAATCTGATGGCCAGCAAAACTAGCTAAGCCCGGATACATCACCTCAGCAATATCAATGTGTTGCTGTAATTGTTCGGCAATATACTGGGCGTTGTGACAGGCTTCACGCACCCGTAAATGCATGGTGCGCATTCCGCGCAGTAATTGGTGCGCATCATGTGGGCTCGGTACCGCACCACCGCCTTTGCGCACGTTGACCACCCGTTGCCAGTATTCATCGTTGCGCGCACTAATCAGCGCTCCGGCAATCACATCGGAATGACCATTGAGGTATTTAGTCGCTGAGTGCATCACTACATCAGCCCCAAGCGTGATCGGTTTAGTGAGTAATGGCGTGGCACAGGTTGAATCCACCACTAAGCGCGCGCCCACGCTATGAGCGAGATCTGCCATGGCAGCAATATCGGTAATAGTCCAGGTGGGGTTGCCCGGCGTTTCAATCCAGATCAGCTTGGTTTTGCCGGGTTGCAGCGCTTGTTTTACCGCCGCGCTGTCGGTCATATCGACCAGTTCAATCTGCAAGCCCCAATCTTTGGCAAAGCCCAGTAACCAGTTGCGCAGTGCCCAATACATGACTTTTGGCGCGAGCACATGATCACCCGGTTTCAAGGCCTGAAACACCGCAGTAGCCGCAGCCATACCCGAGCCAAATAACAGTGCGTCAGAACCTTGTTCTAACTGGCATAGCAGGGCTTCGACCGGCTTATAACTGGGGTTATCCGCACGCGAATAGACATTGCCCGTGGGGTAGCTATTATCAGCGCCACGAATATAGGTGGTTGCCACATGAATGGGCAATACCACGCCTTGTGAAGTTTCATCAATAGTGCCCATGGCTTGGGCGAGGGCGGTAGCAGGACTGAACGGATAAGGCGCGGTTGACATAGTGGTGCTCATGAACGGTTGAAACGAGGCATCAGATTAGCACACCGCAAAAAAAACCGCAGCGGCTGCTGCGGTTTTTGGTAACAACTACTAAGACTGATTTCATCATTATTACGATTACGATTACGATTACGATTACGATTACGATTACGAGCTTCGTTTGAACGAAATAACTAGCATCGAAACGACTAGGATAAATAGTAGTGTAGTGAGTATTATCCCATCGACTAATGCGGCCCATGGAGTCGGCAACCGATAAAATATAGTGTTGTAACCGAATAATAGCGATATCACTAATATCGCTGCGAAAACACCAACACTAATGCCACCGAATAAACGCCCATAAAATCGTCGACTCACGCTACTAGCGACCTCAAAACGAGGTGCTTTATGACGAATATCAGTATATAGAAAATAGCTCACTAATATAGAAAAAGCCCCCATTATTAAAAAGTTAATAATAGTGAATTCCATAATTACACCGTCCATCTATTTTAACCTATTGGACATCCCAGCTTGGAGACCCACCACCAGAATTTGGTAGATACCAATAACCTTTTTCCCACGATATTGCGAAAAAGCTGCTAGCTGCGATTAACTCATTTGGTGTAAAACCGCTACCTAGCATCGGTTGCATGCAAACAATATAACCACTGCAGTCTAAAGGAGAATCTGGGCATACTTGGAATAGACTGCAATTATTACCAACCGAAAGAAGAGGATCGGTACATCCTTTAGTTGCACCTCCGCAGTATTGATTGATGTAGTCATCATAGTCTAACGGTGCGTGACTTCGAGCATATTCTAAAAGTTCCGATGCAGTTGCATCACATACTTCATCCATTACGTTTGCGCCTTGATATCCGGCGACCATTGTTACACCTGCGGCAACTTGACCCGAAAGATTATAAAGTCGCAACCCACCATGAAGAAGTGCTCCTCCGACGAATAGCGAGGCAACATGACAAGCATCTGACAATCCTTGGTGACCTTGGTTGCCATGCGTTTTTGTAGGTGCTAAAAGCACAACAAGTAAAAGAGGTGTACAGCACACTGCGAGTATCGAACGAAGAGTCATAATCAAAAGTCCTTTACTGTAATCAACAATCGAATTGATAGTTTAATGTAAAAAATATTGATCATCAAATGTTGTAATTTCTCTGAAAGTTCAGAGCGGTTATAAGTAAAAAATGTAGTTTAACTAAAGCGGAAGAGTTTCGATGCTTACATCAAGATTTTAAGAAGTAGAACGAAAATGGTGTAGCGAGACCGTATAATATTTTAAATAAACTTGGTGGCTAAGTTAGCGACGTCGCTATTCTTAAACTAAGTAGGTGTTATAAAAAACCGCAGCGGCTGCTGCGGTTTTTGCTAAGCATAAGCGCTTAGTGGTCGTGATGGTCACCGTGCGGGTGCACGTGGCCATGGTCGAGCTCACTTGCTGTCGCTTCGCGCACTTCAACGACTTCTACGTCGAAGGTCAACGCAATGCCGGCTAATGGGTGGTTGCCATCAACAGTCACTTCGTCGTCGGTGACATCAACGATGACGACTGATTGCTCGCCGTTATCGGTGCTAGCGCGGAATTGCATGCCAGGGGCAACATCGTTGCCGCCAAACAGGCTGCGCGGTACGGCTTGGATCAAGCCATCGTGGCGCTCGCCGTAGGCATCTTTGGGTGCCACTTCAGCGACAAATTTGTCACTAACAACACGGCCAGCTAAGGCGTCTTCCAGGCCTTTGATCAACATGCCACGACCGAAAATAAATTGCAGCGGTTGGCCTTCTTGTGATTGGTCCAAGATATCGCCTTTGTCGGTTTTTACGGTGTAGTGAATACCAACAACTTTATCCTGGCTAATTGTTTGACTCATGATTCATCCAAGTTATAGGGCAGTGGGTAAATTTCCAACAGACTGGTGTCATCGCCTTGAATGCGTAGCGGTGTATCGGCACTCAGGTCCGACGGAAGCACGGCTAACAACTCAAGTTGATGTTCGGCACGGCTCACTGCATTGATGACCGTACCGGCTGTTCGCCAATTTGCGCCCAATTGTTGCTCAACGACTACTCCCGCAGCAGTTGGCTGGCCTTGGCCGCGCAGATGGAACAACGCACGTTTTTGTTTACCCAGATATTTCATCCGAGCAATGGTCTCTTGGCCGATATAACAACCTTTCTTAAAACTAATGCCGTGCAACGCCTGAACATTCAGCATTTGCGGCACGAACTGCTGTATTGTAGCAGATTGCAGGGTGGCTCGACCACGGTCGATTTCTAACAAATGCCACAGCTGCGGGTCACTATTAGTCGCCATAGTGCTATTACGGACTAATAAGTATTGCTCGGGATCAGTGCCGACTTGCAGCACCAGTTGATCGTCACTGGCGCTGACTGGCTGCTCTACGCCCACAGCGAGCGGTTGACCGAGTAATTCAGCAACGCGAGCTGGGGCGGCGGTACCAAAAATACCGTACAGCGGAAAATCAGCACTGGCGTCACGAATGGTGGTTTGGCTGAACACGCCAAATTTTTGTAATTGGCTAATACTTGCTTGTAGCGCGTCTTTGCTCGTAATTAACAGCAAGCGATCGGCCCAGCGGGCAACAAATAATATCGCCAGGGCTTTGCCTTTATTGTCGCAATGACTGGCATAGAGCCAGTTATTGGCGGTTAATTCGCGTAGGTCGCAACTCAATTGGCCCTGCAAAAATTGCTCCGATTGTGGGCCAATCAGTTCAATCACCCCGTAATCAGACAGGGAAACCGTTACGTATTCTGGCACAGCTTTGGTAAACTCTGGTGTCGACACACTGAACCTCATGAGTAGTTGCTATAACGACTAGGTGGGGATGAAAATACATTATACAAGGGTCACGAGGATTGCTCATGGAAAAGCTGCAACAATCTGCCGATTTATTAACGAATAAGAACCGTATGCGTTGGGCCTGTCGGCGCGGTATGTTGGAACTTGATGTGTTATTTCGGCCCTTTGTTGATGAGGCTTATGATGACCTGAACGAGCAACAGCAGGGGGTGTTCCGGCGGCTACTGACCTGTGATGACCCGGATTTATTTGCCTGGTTTATGGGCCATCAACAATGTCCTGATGCCGAGTTACAAGGCATGATCGAGATTATTTTAAAGCGGGTTAAGGTGTAACGCCTAATGCTCTGGCAATTGGCCATGCGTCCACCGCGCTGGTTCATGCGAGAGCCACAATGCTGGGGTATTGATGCAGAGCAGCGCCAGTTGGTGCGGCTCAATGACCTTGACCAAGTGGTGTGGCGGGTTGGCCAACCGGTGTTAGCTACGCCGCTGTTTGTCATGCTGTCACTCGGTCGCAAGGGCAGCACAAACCAGCAGATGTGGTGGTTCTGCTGGCATGGCTGGTTAAGTCGACTGGAATATCGCCGTTTACTTCGCGCTTGTTGGCGCTGGCGTCACGATTGAAGGTACTGGCGTTGGCGCTAGGTCTGGATAATCAAGGTTGTAATGCAAACCACGGCTTTCGGTGCGTTGCATAGCGCAGCGTACAATCAACTCTGCCACTTGTACTAAGTTACGTAGCTCAAGCAGGTTATTACTGACGCGGAAATGGGTGTAGTACTCATGGATCTCTTGTTGCAGCAGTTCAATGCGCCGCAAAGCCCGCTCTAAGCGCTTGTTAGTACGCACAATACCCACGTAATCCCACATAAATAAGCGCAATTCATGCCAGTTGTGCTGAATAATGACTTCTTCATCGGAATCACCAACACGGCTCTCATCCCAAGCTGGTAGCTGCATAGGGATCTGTAGATGGGGCAGTTGCTGGCGAATATCGGCGGCGGCTGCACGGGCGAATACCACACACTCTAGCAATGAGTTACTGGCCATGCGGTTGGCACCATGCAAACCGGTATAGGCCACTTCGCCAATGGCGTACAGGTTGGCAATATCAGTGCGCGCGTTTAAATCTGTCATCACGCCACCACAGGTGTAGTGAGCAGCGGGCACCACTGGCATCGGTTGTTGGGTAATATCAATGCCAAGGCTCAGACATTTCTCATAAATAGTGGGGAAATGCTCGCGAATAAAGTCCGCTGGTTGGTGCGAAATGTCTAAATACATGCAGTCGGCACCAAGCCGCTTCATTTCATAGTCTATGGCTCGTGCCACTACATCGCGCGGGGCAAGCTCCGCAGCATTATGGAAGTCGGGCATAAAACGGCTGCCATCGGGGCGTTTTAGCACCGCACCTTCGCCACGCAGTGCTTCGGTCAGCAAAAAGGTATGTGCCTGCGGGTGATACAAGCAGGTTGGATGGAATTGGTTAAATTCCATGTTGGCAACTCGGCAACCGGCGCGCCAGGCCATAGCGATACCGTCGCCACTGGCAACATCGGGGTTGCTGGTATATTGATAGACTTTACTGGCACCACCGGTGGCCAATGCCACAAAGCCGGCACTAACGGTTTCAACGCGTTGCGCGGCACGGTTCCATATATAGGCACCATAGCAGCGTGGCTGGCCACCCAAATGCTTGTGGGTAATTAAGTCAACAGCGTTAAAGCGCTCAAGAATAGTAATGTTCGGATGTTGACGAACGCGCTCTACCAAGGTGGTTTGCACGGCTTTACCGGTGGCGTCGGCAGCATGCAAAATACGCCGATGGCTGTGGCCACCTTCTTGATTAAGATGGTATTTCGGTTGATCGCCAGAGGCAGGCATACGGTCAAAACCAACGCCCATATCAATCAGCCATTGCAGGCTTTCGCGGGCATGACGGGTGGTAAATTCAACCGCTGCCAAATCGCACAAGCCAGCACCTGCAATCAGAGTATCTTGAATGTGGCTGTCGATGCTATCATGCTCATCGAACACAGCGGCAATGCCACCTTGGGCATAATAGGTCGAGCCTTCAGTCAGTGGGCCTTTCGACAGCACCAAGACCTTCGCATCGTCAGCTAGTTGCAGTGCTAAGGTAAGACCGGCAGCGCCGCTACCGATGATTAGCACATCACATTGATAATCAGTTGCTTGTTCCATAATGTATGCAGCTATAATGCGCTTAAACGCAGGTTTGCCTAGGAATGACGGCGATTTTACTCTTTTATAATTTTTTTGCGAACTTTTTACCGAGGCGCCGGTCATATTCTGCAATTGCAACATATTGTTACAGGGCCTGGTTCGGAAAAGCAGTCGCAATGAGGGAGAACGGGCTCGAATGAGCGAACTAGATACTGATAACGCCTTAGTGCAGCGAGTGCAGCAAGGTGACCAGCGAGCGTTTGATGTGTTGGTCAAGAAATATCAGCACAAGGTCATGAGCCTCATTGCTCGTTATGTGAAGCAACAGGCCGATGTGCCTGATGTGGCACAAGAAACATTTATTAAGGCTTATCGGGCATTAGCAAATTTTCGTGGTGAAAGTGCGTTTTACACCTGGTTGTACCGCATTGCGGTTAATACCGCGAAGAATTACTTAGTTGCCCAAGGGCGCAAGCCGCCAGCCAGTGATGTTGATGCTGAAGAGGCGGAGTATTATGAAGGTGGTGGCGCGTTGAAAGATGCGGCATCACCAGAAAATTTATTACTAACCGATGAGATTCGTGACGTGGTGATGCGAACCATCGATAGTTTGCCAGACGATTTGCGCCGCGCAATCACGTTGCGAGAATTAGATGGCCTTGGCTATGAAGAAATAGCCATCGAGATGGATTGTCCGATTGGTACCGTGCGTTCACGCATATTTAGGGCCCGAGAAGCAATCGATCATCAATTAAGACCGTTGCTAGAGCGTTAATAGCAGAGCGTTAACATGATTCGAGGAAAAGCTATGTCAGATCACCGCTTAGAAAACACATCCGCGTTGCTGGATAACGACGTTGCCGATGCGCAGCAGTTACAGCAGCAGCTTGATGTGTTGCTAACTGACCCGCAGGCACAGCAAAGCTGGCAACGGTATGCACTGATTGGGCATATCATGCGTGGTGATGCACAATCGAGTCATCGTATCGATATCAGCCTAGCCATTCAGGCACAATTAGCCAACGAAGCGGCGCCAACCCAGAGCAACGTGGTCCGTGGTCAATTTGGTCAAACGCTGGCGAAAGCCAGCGAGCGTTGGTGGAAACCGCTAGGTGGTATTGCGATTGCAGCCAGCGTGGCACTGGTCGCGGTACTCTCGGTGCAGCAGCCGCTGGCACCTGATGCGGGTGTCGCCGAAGCATCGAGCTCGCCGGCATTTGTCACCAATCCGTTTGGCGACCGTAACCCGGTTAGTTTTAATACGGTGGTAATGGACAACAATCCATCGGAAGCCGAAGTAGCGCAACAACGCGCGCTGTTGCAATCGTACATGTTAGACCATCAGCAGCAGTTACAATTATCTCTGCAACAGCAACAATTAGAGCAGCAGCAAGAGCCGCAGCAAAAAGAGGCGACTATCAACCCCGATGAATAACATCTGGCGCGCCAGTATCGCGTTGTTGCTGGCACTTTTCCTAGCCCCACAGGTCTCCGCACAACAACCCAGTGCTGAGCAAGCTGGGGTTTTGTGGTTTGATCGCATGGCGACAGCCCTGCGCGAACTCAATTTTGAGGCCACCTTGGTGCAAGTACAAGGCGACCGCATCCAACCTATCTTATGGCTGCACGGGCGTCACGCCGATGATTTGGAAGTTGAGCTGCTGATTCATTTGAACGGCGCCGATGTACGTATTCTGCGCTTAGGTGACCAAACCTCGTACTATTTTCAGCCGGCCGATAATTCCTACTCGATCAATTCAGACAGTACCTATGGCTTGCTGCCAGCGGCATTTTATAAGCCGTTTGCACAATTGAATGATTATTATCAAGTCA
This sequence comes from Pseudidiomarina mangrovi, assembly GCF_003999375.1. Taxonomy (GTDB): domain Bacteria; phylum Pseudomonadota; class Gammaproteobacteria; order Enterobacterales; family Alteromonadaceae; genus Pseudidiomarina; species Pseudidiomarina mangrovi. The sequence goes on along the minus strand of NZ_RJLC01000017.1, from coordinate 454,508 downwards.
TTGCGGGGCGCGGTATGCGCGTGACCGGGCGAGATACCCAGTACTTACGCTTGGTTAGCCGTGACAATAGCCGTTACCATTACAGCTTATGGATTGACCGCGAAACTGGCATGGTGTTGAAGTTACAAATGCTGACGCCGCAGGGGCAAGTACTCGAACAATTACAACTCACTTCGTTTCAACTCAGCGAAGAATTACCGGTATCACTGGCTGATTTGCAAGGCGTGCAACGACCACCACGATTATTTGATGCCAATAGTGCGGTCGCCCCGCAGTTTGGTTTTGCCCCCAGCTGGTTACCTATTGGTTTTAAATTACAGCGACAAACCCATCGTTTGTTGTATGCCACGCAAATTGCGCACGACCATTTCTTGTACAGCGATGGCTTAACCGAAGTGTCGGTCTATATCAGTCGCAAGCGCGATCAAGCTTTACCAGAGTTAGCCTTTGAAGGCGCTGAGTCATTTTATAATTCTAGTAAAGGTGAGTTTGCGATCACCGTGGTGGGTAAACTTCCGGTTGCCACCCTAGAGCAAATTGCCGATAACGTGGAAGCGAGCGGTAATTCCCAATGATGATCAGTGAACGCGCCGAAATTGTCGCGATACATGATGATTACCTGACTGTAAGCACCAAACTGAAAAGCGGTTGTGGTGGTTGTGTTCAGCAAAATACCTGTGGTGCTGGCATTATTTCCAAGGCATTTGCCGATCGTCGTGCTGAATTCATTGTGCAGCGGCCAAGTGGTATGCAGTTTGCCCTAGGCGATCACATTGAGCTGGCTTTGCCGCAAACTATGCTGACCCGCTTCTCATTGTGGGTGTACGGTTTGCCGCTGCTGGTGCTGTTAACTAGTGCCCTGATCACCCAGCTTGGCCTTGGTTGGTCTGAGGGGTATGTGATTGTAACTGCGGCGCTGGGTTTCATTAGCAGCTTTGTACTGATCCGCCAATGGTTGAAACTGCGTGACGTGCAGGTTAGCCAACTCCTACAAATTCAGCAAATCAGCTGAAATCTCCCGAAATTTCTTTATGCGCGGCCGCAGAATCAGTATGATCAGCGGTTACTAGTTTTGGTATGTGTTGTAGACGGAGTACTTAATGCCCGAGCAGGCGTTTAATCAGAAAAACATTCGCAACTTTTCCATTATTGCGCACATTGATCACGGCAAATCCACGCTCTCTGATCGCTTGATCCAATTTTGTGGCGGCCTTGCCGATCGCGAAATGGCGGAGCAGGTGCTGGACTCAATGGATATTGAGCGTGAGCGCGGTATTACCATCAAAGCACAAAGTGTGACGCTGCACTACAAAGCCAAAGATGGCGAAACTTACCAGCTAAATTTTATCGATACCCCTGGTCACGTTGACTTCTCCTATGAAGTATCGCGCAGTTTGGCTGGTTGTGAAGGCGCGCTGTTGGTCGTCGATGCTGCCCAAGGTGTTGAAGCACAGACACTGGCTAATTGTTACACCGCGCTTGAGATGAATCTCGAGGTGGTACCTATTCTTAATAAAATCGATTTACCCTCGGCTGAACCCATGCGAGTAGCCGAAGAGATTGAAGATATCGTTGGTATTGAAGCGATTGACGCGGTGCAATGTTCGGCAAAAACCGGAATTGGCATTGAAGATGTGCTTGAGCGCATTGTGAAGCAAATTCCGCCGCCAGAAGGCGACCCAGAGGCTCCGGTTCAAGCATTAATTATTGACTCATGGTTCGACAACTATCAGGGCGTGGTGTCGTTAGTTCGGGTCAAAAACGGCGTGATCCGCGCCGGTGACAAAATGAAAGTTATGTCGACTGGGCAATCGCACTTGATTGATAAAGTGGGCTTTTTCTCACCAAAACAAACCGAAAGTGGGGTTTTGCGCAGCGGCGAAGTAGGTTTTGTGATCGCCGGTATCAAGGATATCCACGGCGCTCCAGTAGGCGATACCTTAACGCTGACAAAAAATGCCGCAGATAAAGCCTTACCCGGTTTTAAAAAGTCGAAGCCGCAAGTGTATGCAGGGATGTTCCCGATTTCTTCCGATGACTACGAAAGCTTCCGTGACGCGCTCGGCAAGCTGTCGCTAAATGATGCCTCGTTGTTTTATGAGCCAGAGAATTCTGGAGCACTTGGGTTTGGGTTCCGCGTTGGTTTCTTGGGCATGTTGCACATGGAAATCATCCAAGAGCGTTTAGAGCGCGAATACGATATCGACTTAATTACCACGGCACCAACGGTGGTTTACAAGGTACTCAAAAAAGACGGCACTGAAGTGATGGTTGATAACCCGACTAATTTGCCACCAATCAACGATATCGATACCATTTTTGAACCTATCGTAGAAGCTAATATTCTGGTTCCACAGGAGTATTTGGGTAACGTGATTACCCTGTGTGTGGATAAACGCGGCTATCAAACCAAGATGGTTTATCACGGTAAGCAAGTGGCCGTCACCTATGAATTACCCATGGCCGAAGTGGTGATGGATTTCTTTGACCGCTTGAAATCGACCAGCCGTGGTTACGCGTCATTGGATTATCAGTTTAAACACTTCCAAGAAGCCGACATGGTGCGGGTTGATATCATGATCAATGGTGATCGTGTTGACGCGTTAGCGATGATCACGCACCGTAATAACTCACAAGGGCGTGGCCGCGAATTGGTCGAAAAAATGCGCGAGCTGATCCCACGGCAAATGTTCGATATCGCTATTCAGGCGGCCATTGGCGGGCATATTATTGCGCGCTCAACGGTCAAACAGTTGCGTAAAAACGTCTTAGCCAAGTGCTATGGCGGCGATGTCAGCCGTAAGAAGAAGCTATTAGCGAAGCAAAAAGAGGGTAAGAAACGTATGAAGACCCTCGGCAACGTCGAAGTACCGCAAGAAGCCTTCTTGGCAGTACTTAAAGTAGGGAAGTAACCGAAGGATAAACCGAAGGATAAACCATGGCTAATTTTTACTCTGTGCTGTTAACCGTAGTGACGCTGACCGCCGGTTTAATTTGGTTGTTTGATGCACGGGTGAATAAGCCCAAACGGCTAGCACGGGTTGCCGCTGAAGAGCAGCGCCTTGATCAAAAGCTTGATGATGCCGCGCGACAGCGGGTTGCGCCGCAAGGAGCCGTAGCTGAATTTGCGCAATCGGTGTTCCCGATCTTAGTGGTGATCTTGTTGCTGCGTTCGTTTGCCTATGAGCCATTTCGCATTCCATCGGCATCAATGATGCCGACCATGTTGGCCGGTGATTTCATTTTGGTGGAAAAATTTAGCTACAGTTTGCGCGACCCAGTGTGGCGCCACGAGTTAGTGAAAACAGGTCAGCCACAACGTGGTGATATTGCGGTGTTTAAACATCCGCCACAAAACCAAGTTGATTTCATTAAGCGTATTGTTGGGCTACCCGGTGATCGGATTATCTATCGCAATAAGACCTTATATTTAGAGCCCGCTTGTATTGGTGAACAAGCACAGTGTCCGCAGCAGTTGCAGGTGGTTACTGACGCCGCACCGTTGTTGCAGTACCAAGAGCAATTAGGCGAAGTCAGCCACAACATCTTGATCAACCCAAATGTATCGGCGCGTGAGCGTTTTTACTATCAGCAGACCGATCGCCGTACCCAAGTAGACGAGTGGATTGTGCCAGAAGGGCATTATTTCTTTATGGGTGACAACCGTGATAACTCTGAAGACAGTCGTTTTTGGGGCTTTGTTCCGGAGCAAAATCTGGTCGGCCGCGCGGTATTTATTTGGATGAGTTTTGAAATGGATCGTCCCGCCAGCAGTTGGCTACCGCAATGGGTTCCAACGGGTGTTCGTTGGCATCGTTTAGGGTCAGTGGAGTAAGTTTTGAGTTTACCCAAACCGCCATTGGCGCAGCTAGAAAAGACTATTGGCTATCAGTTTCAGCAGCAAGCCTTGTTGCAACAGGCGTTAACGCATCGTAGTGCCGCTAATCTACACAACGAGCGGCTGGAATTTTTGGGTGATTCGGTATTAAGCATCATTATTAGTGAAGCGCTGTACGAAGGTTTTCCCAACATTGATGAGGGTGACCTCAGTCGTATGCGGTCTACCCTGGTGTGTGGGCGTTCGTTGGCAAAAATAGCGCAGCGCTTTGAATTAGGCCGGCACTTAGAGTTGGGTCAAGGTGAACTTAAAAGTGGCGGGCAGCGCCGTGAATCCATTCTAGCTGATGCGGTAGAGGCCATTTTAGGCGCTATGTACATTGATAGTGACCTGGCGCATTGTCGTGAGGTGGTGCTGGGCTGGTACGCTAGCGATCTTCAGCAAATCAAGCCCGGTGCGAGCCACAAAGACCCAAAAACTCGCTTACAAGAGCGCTTGCAGGGCTTGGCACTGGATTTACCCAGTTATGATGTGATCAGCATTCAAGGGCAGGCACATAATCAACAGTTCACCGTACAATGTACCGTGGTTGGTTTAGCCGAACCGGTATTAGGTCAGGGCACGAGCCGTCGCAAAGCCGAGCAACACGCCGCTAGCAAAGCGCTGCAATTACTGCAGCAACAGGATAACTAAGCATGTCAGTTGAATCGATGCCACAAGCATCTGCCTTTATCGCCATTGTTGGCCGACCAAACGTTGGCAAATCAACTTTGTTGAATAAAATACTTGGGCAAAAAATTAGCATTACCTCAAGCAAACCGCAGACTACCCGTCACCGTATCCTCGGTATTGAAACCATTGGCGAGCGGCAAATTGTGTATGTGGATACGCCGGGTTTGCACCAAGATGAGAAAAAGGCCATGAACCGGCTGATGAATCGTGCTGCCAGTAGCTCGATTGCTGGGGTTGAGGCGGTGTTGTTTGTGGTGGAATCGAATAAATGGACCGCCGATGATCAGCACGTGCTGGACAAACTGAAGAAAACCCAGCGTCCAGTGATTTTGGTAGTCAACAAAATTGATTTGGTCAAAGACAAAGGCAAGTTGTTGCCGCGCTTACAAGAATATGCGCAGTTACATGACTTTGCTGAAATCATTCCATTATCGGCAGAAACCGGCGAGCAAGTTGATGGCTTACGTGAGATTGTGCACAAATATGCCAAACCCGGCGTGCATCATTACCCTGAAGACTATGTCACCGACCGTTCGTTACGCTTTATGACTGCGGAAATCATTCGTGAAAAGTTGATGCGTTTTACCGGCGATGAATTGCCATACAGCACCACGGTAGCTATTGAGCAGTTTCAAGTGGCGCCATCAGGGGTTACCCATATTCACGCCTTAATTTTAGTCGAGCGTGATGGTCAGAAACGCATGGTCATTGGTGCTGGCGGGCAAAAATTGAAAACGATTGGTGCCGAAGCGCGCAAAGACATTGAAACGTTGGTAGATGGCCAAGTGCTGCTGAAACTCTGGGTTAAAGTGAAGTCGGGTTGGGCTGACGATGAGCGCGCCCTGCGAAGCTTAGGCTACGGCGAGGAATAACCGTGCAACCGGCGTTTGTATTGCATCGCTGGCCCTTTCAAGATAGCAGCTATATGGTTGAGATGTTTAGCGCTCAGCACGGGCGTTATCGCCTCATCGCCAAGGGCGCACGGCGGCCGAAAAGCCGCTGGCGTGCCTGCTTACAGCCCTTTACACCGCTATTGATCAGTAGCCGTGGTCGTCATGAATTACAAACCTTAGTTGAAGCAGAAGCTTGCGGTGATGCCTACGGGCTCAAGGGCGATAGCTTGTACAGTGGCTTTTATATCAATGAATTGTTGCAGCGGCTGACGGTGCTGTACCAACCACTCGATGGCTTGTTTGAGGATTATCAGCAAACGCTTCAGCTGCTCAGCGAGAATAGTGCGGTTGAGCCGATTTTACGGCGCTTTGAATGGCAGTTATTGGAACACCTCGGCCATCAATTTGATTGGTTAGCAGACAGCGCAGGTGATGCGGTAACGGCAACAAGCTATTATCAATTTAGCCCGCAGATTGGTTTTGTTAGGCAGCCAGGGCCAGCAACAAATACCTTTAGCGGTCAAATTATTTTGCAATTAAGTCAATTTGATTTAACTGAAACGCAACTTTTACAAGCTATGAAACGTATTATGCGCATGGCTTTGCAGCCGTATTTGGGTGACCAGCCATTGCGCAGTCGCCAACTTTTTCATTCACTAATCCAAACCAAGGATAGCTAAAATGCAGCAGCGTGATGGGTATTCAGCAATTTTGCTTGGGGTAAATATTGATCATGTCGCGACGGTGCGCAATGCCCGTGGTGTCGGGTATCCAGATCCAGTGACTGCGGCCGCTATTGCCGAGCAGGCCGGCGCCGACGGAATTACAGTGCATTTGCGTGAAGATCGCCGCCATATTACCGACCGTGATGTCGATATTTTGGCGCAAACCTTGCAAACCCGTATGAACTTAGAAATGGCCGTGACCGAAGAAATGCTCGCTATCGCCTGTCGTATCAAGCCAACATACTGTTGCTTGGTGCCCGAGAAGCGCGAAGAATTGACCACTGAAGGTGGTTTAGATGTGGCGGGGCAGTTGCCGAAAATCACCGCAGCGGTGGACCGTTTGGCGGCGCAAGGTATACAAACCTCGTTGTTTATTGACGCCGATAAAGCCCAGATTGATGCGGCGGTGGCCAGTGGCGCACCGATTATTGAGCTGCACACTGGCCACTACGCCGAGCAACGCTGTGAACGTGCTCAACTGAAGGCTCTGCAAAGCATTCAACAAGCGGCCAGCTATGCCCGTTCAGCAGGGTTACAAGTGAATGCTGGCCACGGTTTGCACTATCACAATAGCGCAGCCATTGCGGCCATTCCCGAACTGCTGGAACTGAATATTGGCCATGCCATTATTGCCCGAGCGGTGATGGTTGGTCTGGATGCTGCCGTGCGCGATATGAAAGCATTGCTAGTACAGGCACGCCAGCAGGCGCTTATGTCACGCTAAGGTTACGAGTACGCTATGGCCCAGATTTTTCGCCCCCAAAAACGCTCACAGCAACTTGCTGCGGTGCAGCAGCAACGCGTGCACGGCCTTGATCATCAAGGTCGCGGTGTGGTGCGCGGCGAGCAGGGCGTGTGTTTTGTGGCTGGGGCGTTACCGGGTGAGTTAATCAAGTTTCGTCCGCATGGCCATTATGAGGCCGAGTTGATTGCCATTCGCGAATCTGCCGCTGAGCGTGAAAACCCACCATGCCCGTATTATCAGCAGTGCGGTGGCTGTGATCTGCAGCATTTAGCCTATGCTCAGCAAGTTCAGCACAAACAGCGGGTGGTTAGCGAATTACTGCAAAAATTTGCCCAATTACAGCCACAAATCTGGTTGCCTGCGCTAACTGCAGAGCCGTGGCATTATCGCCGTCGTACCCGCCTAGCGGTGCATTGGGATGGCAAGCAGCGGCGCTTAACCTTGGGCTACCGTAGCCGTTCCAGCAAGACCATTGTTGCGGTAAGCAACTGTCTGACCTTGCAACCGCAACTGAATCAAGTCTTACAACCATTGCAGCAATTGCTGCCGCGGTTGAAAGCAATTCGTGGTCTAGGCCACATTGAATTGATTGCCGCCGAGCAAACGCTATTGTTAGCGCGCTTTACTTGCGCGGTAGGCGATAGCGATCGTGCGCTGTTACAGCAATTTGCCGCGCAGCAGCTGCTGCAGATTTGGTTGCAATGCGCCGAGCAAGCGCCACAGCCTCTGCTTGCTGAGCAATCGTTGCCAATGTATCGCAGTGCCGGGGCGCTGTTGAATTTTCTCCCGGGTGATTTTTTGCAAGTCAACCCAGTGCTAAGCGAAGCCATGGTAAGCCAAGCGCTGGCGTGGTTGCAGCCGCAACCTGGTGAAGCGATTATGGATTTGTATGCTGGCAGCGGTCATTTTTCTATTCCGTTGGCTCAAGCCGGAGCGCTGGTTACTGCCGTAGAAGGCGTGCCATCGATGGTACAGATGCTGCAGCGCAACGCCTTCAATGCTGGGGTGACGCTTGAGGCCGAATGCGCCAATTTAGAGCAACCGTGGCAGCAATTTCGCTGGCATTCGCAGGCGCTCAACAAAGTACTCTTGGATCCGGCCCGCGCTGGTGCCGCCTCAGCCATACATGAAATCGTACAGCGACGACCACAACGTGTGGTGTATGTGTCTTGCGCACCGGATACCTTCGCCCGTGACGCTGCGGTGCTGAAACAGGGCGGCTATCAACTGCGTGAAATTGCGGTGGTTGACATGTTCCCGCAGACCCATCACATTGAAACCATGGCATGGTTTGAACGGGAGCAGTAGGCGGTGGTGCACATTCGCAGTACCCATGTAGATAAGCCGGAACAACAGACCGGTAATTGGTTGGCGCAACTGGATGATAGCGAGCGGCGGCAGCAACTCGAGCAGCATGCCAGTACCTTGCAACAATGGTTGCTAGGAAAGCCCGATCTTTTGGTGAAAGGCCAAGAAATGGTCGAGATCTTGCTAGCGCTCAATCTCGATGATGAAGCGCTGCTATGTGCGCTGTATAGCCCCGCTTATGAAGCCAAGCAACTCACTGAACAACAGCTGCAGCAACAGCTACCGGCGCCAGTATTGGCGCTACTGAGCACCGTGCAGCAGATGAACACCATAGGTACCCTGCAGCATTTTCAGCATGGTAAACCCAATGCTGAGCAAGTAGACAATGTGCGCCGCATGTTATTAGCCATGGTGGCTGATGTGCGGGCGGTGCTGGTGAAACTGGCGGAACGGGTGTGCTACTTGCGCCAAGTAAAAACCGCTGATGAAGAAACCCGCGTGTTGGCCGCCAAAGAATGCCAGGAGATTTATGCACCGCTGGCTAACCGCTTAGGTATTGGTCAGTTGAAGTGGGAGCTCGAAGATTTATCCTTTCGCTATTTGCATCCAATCACCTACAAGACCATTGCCAGCCAACTGACCGAACGTCGGGTTGATCGCGAGGGCTACATCAGTCGTTTTGTGCAGTCACTGCAGCAAAATTTGCACCAACAGGGGGTTGCCGCAACGGTGTATGGGCGGCCTAAGCATATCTACTCAATTTGGCGCAAGATGCAGAAGAAGCATCTCGATTTTAGTGAGCTATACGATATTCGCGCCGTGCGGATCATCACCGAGTCATTAAAAGACTGTTATGCCGCCTTAGGTGTGGTGCATAGCATGTGGCGCTATATTCGCTCTGAGTTTGATGACTATATCGCCACACCCAAAGCCAACGGCTATCAATCTATTCATACCGTAGTGGTAGGGCCTGATGATAAGCACGTTGAAATTCAAATTCGTACCCAAGCCATGCATGACGATGCTGAGCTTGGCGTGGCGGCACATTGGGTTTACAAAGAAGGTACGGCGGCTGGTCGCAGCCATGGTTTTGAAGAAAAAATTGCCTGGCTTCGTAAGTTATTGGCGTGGCAAGAAGATATGGCCTCCAACGATGAGTTGGTGGCGGAGATCCGCTCGCAGGTGTTTGAAGACCGGGTGTATGTGTTCACGCCTAAAGGCGAGGTGATGGATTTACCAGCCGGCGCCACACCACTTGATTTTGCTTATTACGTGCATTCGCAGATCGGTAACCGCTGTATTGGTGCCAAAGTAGATGGCCATATTGTGCCGTTCACCTATGTGCTGAAAAATGGCGAGAGGGTTGAGATACTGACACAAAAGAATGGCCAGCCGCGCCGGGATTGGTTGAATCCTAGTTTAGGCTATCTCAATACCAGCCGCGCGCGCAGTAAAGTGCAAGCCTATTTTAAGAAACTTGATCGCGATAAACATATTAAACTTGGCCGCGACAACCTTGAAGCCGAACTGAGCAAAATTAATGTGCCCTTGAGTCAGCTCGAGCAAGTTCTTGAGCGCTTCAACATGCATAGCCTTGACGACTTAGTCGCTGCTGTAGGTGCCGGTGATGTGCGCTTATTGCAGGTGGTCAATGCGGTGCGCCCGCCGGTGGATACCAGTGCTGAGAGACTGGAGCGGCTGACTCAACGTAAAACTACAGGCAACCCAAGTAAGCAAAGTGATGTGGTGGTGCAGGGTATTGGTAATTTGCTGGTGCAATATGCCAAATGTTGCCAACCGATCCCTGGTGAAGCGATCATGGGTTTTGTTACCCAAGGCCGCGGAGTGTCGGTGCATCGCCATGATTGTGAGCAGTTACGGCATTTATTGCAGCAGCATCCGGAACGGGCTTTAGCAGTGCAATGGAGTGCGCGCGAGCGCAGCAATTACCGGGTTGATTTGGTGGTGGAAGCCAATGATCGCACCGGTTTACTGCATGATTTAACCAGTATTTTAGCCAACGAAAAAGTCAGCGTGACACAACTCGAAACCAGCACCGACGGGGTTGCTCAGCAGGCCCGTATTCAGCTTGGTTTGCTGATCCCTAACAGTGATAATTTACAACGTATTATGAACCGTTTACAGCAGGTAAAGGGCGTACATAACGTTGAGCGAGCGCAACGATCATGACCCAGAATACATCGTCTCAGCAATTTCCCGGTGTCGCAGCATTGCTTGAGGTAATGCGGCGTTTGCGTGATCCTGATGGCGGCTGCAGCTGGGATCAGCAACAAACCCTGACCAGTTTAATTCCCTATACCCTTGAAGAAGCCTATGAAGTGGCCGCGGCGCTTACCAGCGGTAATATGGCAGCTATCAAAGACGAACTGGGTGATCTTCTGTTTCAAGTGGTGTTTTATAGCCAGTTGACCCAGGAGCAGGGTGAATTCGATTTTGATCAGGTGGCGGCACAATGCGCCGACAAATTGATCCGTCGCCACCCACATGTGTTCGCTAATGGCGGCGAGCAACTTGATCCGGCCGCAGTGAAAGCGCAATGGGAACAGATCAAACAACAAGAGCGACAACATCAGCAACCAAATAACTCCGTGTTTGCCGGTATGGCGGATAATTTACCCAGTATTTTACAGGCGCTTAAGATTCAAAAGCGCGCCGCTAGTGTGGGTTTTGACTGGCATGAGTTAGCACCAGTGATTGGCAAAATTCGTGAAGAGCTGGATGAGCTGGAAGCCGAGTTACCGCTGGCCAATAACAGCGACCGCATTGAAGCTGAATTAGGTGATCTGTTGTTTGCGGTGGTGAATTTGGCCCGTCATGCACAGGTCAACCCAGAACAAGCGCTACGACGCACTAACCACACCTTTCAACAACGTTTTGAAGCGATAGAGGCCAATCTTACCAAACGTGGCTTGCAGGCACAGCAATTGACCCTTGAGCAGTTAGAGCACGAATGGCAGGCAGTGAAAAAGTCAGCGGCATTAAATGGCGAAATAAAATTGTCGGAATAGCCATGCTCGCGTATACTATTTTCCCGTCTTGAAGCAATTCCCAATTTAACCTGACGACTTAGGTTTCGCATGACAACTAATTATATTTTCGTCACCGGCGGTGTTGTATCTTCGCTGGGTAAAGGTATTGCAGCAGCGTCATTGGCGGCAATTCTAGAAGCGCGTGGCTTAAAGGTCACTATCCTTAAACTGGACCCTTACATCAACGTTGATCCGGGCACTATGAGCCCCACTCAACATGGTGAAGTGTTCGTTACCGAAGACGGTGCCGAAACCGACCTCGACTTAGGTCATTATGAGCGTTTCATTCGCACTCGTATGACCAAAAAGAATAACTTCACCACTGGCCGCGTTTACGAAGATATTATTCGGCGTGAACGGCGCGGTGAATTCCTTGGTGCCACTATTCAGGTGATCCCGCACATCACCAATGAAATTAAACGCCGTATTGTGGATGGCTCAACGGGCTACGACATTGCCATCATTGAGATTGGCGGTACCGTGGGTGATATTGAATCGCAACCATTCCTCGAAGCCATTCGCCAATTAGCGGTAGAAGTAGGGCGTGACCGCACCTTGTTTATGCACCTCACCTTAGTGCCATTCTTGGGCGCTGCCGGTGAAGTGAAAACCAAGCCGACCCAACACTCGGTCAAAGAGCTGCGTTCTATTGGTATTCAACCGGATATTTTGGTGTGTCGTTCTGACCGCGCGTTGCCGGCGAACGAGCGGGCTAAAATTGCCTTGTTTACCAACGTTGAAGAGCGCGCTGTTATTGGCCTGAAAGACGTCGATAGTATTTATAAAATTCCAGCTATTTTGAAAGCCCAAGGGCTCGATGAAATTGTTGTTGCACGGTTCCGTCTCGACCGCCCAGAGGCAGATCTCTCCGAGTGGGAACAGGTGCTGTATCAAGAATCAAACCCAAGCGGCGAAGTGACTGTAGGTTTTGTCGGTAAGTACATTGAATTGCCCGATGCCTATAAATCAGTCAACGAAGCATTAGCGCATGCGGGCTTGAAAAACCGCTTAACGGTAAATATTCGTTATATTGATGCGCAAGACGTGGAAACCAAAGGCGTAGCAAAACTCGCCGATGTGGATGCCATCATTGTGCCAGGTGGCTTTGGTGAGCGCGGTATCAAAGGCAAGATCATGGCGGCACAGTATGCCCGCGAGCAGAAAATACCGTATTTGGGTATCTGCTTAGGCATGCAAATTGCCATTATTGAATATGCCCGTAATGTGCTGGGCTGGGTTGATGCTGACAGTACCGAATTCAATGCCAAAAGCGAGCATCCGGTGGTGGGCTTGATCACCGAATGGATGGACGAAAAAGGTCAGAAAGAGCTGCGTGATAATAGCTCTGACTTAGGCGGCACCATGCGTTTAGGCGCACAGGCCTGTAACTTGGTCAGTGGCACTAAGGCACACAGCTTGTACGCGAAGGATGTCATCCGCGAGCGCCACCGTCATCGTTACGAAGTCAACGGCCATTTTGTTGAGCAATTGCAGCAAGCCGGGCTAAAAGTATCGGGCTGGTCGTTTGATAATCGCTTAGTTGAAGTGATTGAGATCCCGGATCATCCTTGGTTTGTGGCAGCGCAATTCCATCCAGAATTCAATTCCACACCGCGTGATGGTCATCCGTTATTCAAAGGCTTCATTGAAGCTGCTGGTAGTTATCAAAAAATGCGTCGCGCCTAAGCGTCGCTTATTGCAGCAAGGAGATTTACAGCATCATGGCAACAATTTCTCGTATTGTAGCGCGTGAAATCATGGACTCACGGGGTAACCCCACAGTTGAGGCTGATGTGTATTTAAGCGACGGTCATTGGGGCCGCGCTGCGGCACCAAGTGGCGCCTCAACCGGTTCTCGTGAAGCGCTGGAGCTACGTGACGGTGATAAAGGCCGTTATTTAGGCAAGGGCGTATTAACTGCAGTGAATAATATCGAACAGCTGATTCAGCCAGCGCTGCAAGGCGTTGAAGCCGCTAACCAAAGTTTGGTAGATGACATCATGATCAAACTCGATGGCACTGAGAACAAAGAAAAGCTCGGTGCTAACGCTATTTTAGCGGTATCGCTTGCCACCGCTAAAGCTGCCGCTAACAGTGCTGGTATCGCGCTGTATGAACACATTGCTACACTTAATGGTACAGCTGGCAAATTCAGCATGCCGCTACCCATGATGAATATCTTAAACGGCGGCGAACATGCTGATAATAACGTTGATATTCAAGAGTTTATGATTCAGCCAGTTGGTGCAAAGAACTTTAGCGAAGGCCTGCGTATGGGCGCCGAAATCTTCCACGCCTTGAAAAAAGTTCTGCAACAACGCGGCTTAAGCACCGCGGTGGGTGATGAAGGTGGTTTTGCGCCGAACCTAGCCTCGAATGAAGAAGCCCTAGCGGTTATTGCCGAAGCAGTTGCTAACGCAGGCTACAGCCTAGGTGGCGATGTTACCTTGGCACTAGATTGTGCCGCTTCTGAGTTTTATCGCGATGGTTTGTACCATTTAAGTGGTGAAGGTAAATCGTTTACCGCGGCGGAATTCGCTGAGTACTTAGCGGGCTTATGTGAGCGCTATCCAATTATCTCAATTGAAGATGGTTTGGATGAAAGCGACTGGGCCGGTTGGAAAGTCTTGACCGATCGTTTAGGTGCTCAGGTGCAGTTAGTCGGTGACGACTTATTTGTTACTAACACTAAAATCCTCAAGCGTGGTATCGAGCAGGGTATTGGTAACTCCATTCTGATCAAGTTCAATCAGATTGGTAGCTTAAGCGAAACCTTAGCGGCTATTCGTATGGCGCAAGAGGCTGGTTTTACCGCGGTGATTTCGCACCGCTCAGGTGAAACCGAAGATGCCACCATTGCTGACTTAGCGGTAGGTACTGCAGCCGGCCAAATCAAGACGGGTTCATTGTGCCGGTCTGATCGGGTTGCTAAGTACAATCAGTTGCTGCGTATTGAAGCGGCACTGAAAACTGCTGCACCCTATCGTGGTCGCGCTGAAGTTCGTGCGGCACAGCAGTAACCGGTAAACACCATGACCATCATGCAAGGCGACATTTTTCAGTCGTTTGGTCAACGCGATGTACCAGCGGGGGCATTCCCTGAGTTGTGTACCGCCTTGTATGAGCGTGAATTAACCACCTTGGCGCGGGCTGAGGTGGCTTCGCTACCACTGTTGCAACGGCGCCTTGCCAGCACCAGTTATTACGTGAAACAAGCGGCGCGTGCAATGTTACAACAGCCCATTCCGCTTGAGCTAGACGTGCAAAATGCCAGCTGGCAAGCAGCGCAAAAACGGCAACTGACTCACTCCCCAAGCCAACCGCAAAAATTACAGCAGTGGTTACAACGACAGGCGAAATTAGGTGCGGTAGTACCAGTATTAGACTTGCAACCACGTTTACAACGGGTGTTACTCGATTCGATTGATCGGCTGGATATCGCCCAACAGCGAGTGCATTTAAATATGCATGGTTGGTTTGATTGGCAGGGGCAGTGTTTAGAGCCGGCGAGCAGCCATCTGCGTTTAGTGCGGCCCGACGCGCAATCATTGACTCCAGCGCTGTGCGGCCATCAGTGGAACCACAAAGGCCGCATAGATCCGCGCACCTTATCGTTACGTGAAGTGTTATTGGCGACCAGTTTCAATTGGGCTTAAAGCAACGCTTTCAGTAGCGCCATCAGTGCCGCCAGCATGACCAACAGTAAACTCACTTTACGAAATAATTGGTCGGACAATTTCGGGCTAATGTGATGACCAAGCCAGGCACCACTGATCACCGCCGCCAATAACACCGCTAACTCATCAATCATGCCACTATCGTAGCGCTGCTGCAGTGTGAACGAGGTCACGTTAGCCGTTGCAATGATCAGAAAAAACCAGGTTAAGGTAGCGCGAAAAGCCAATCTATCGAGGCGTTGACTGGTTAGAAACAATACTACCGGCGGCCCGCCAAGCGTTAAGGCACCATTACTGATGCCCGCCAACAAGCCGGTAAACGCCTGTTGTGGCGCGGTGGCTTGGGTTTTCACTTGCACCCCGAACCAAAACAGCAGTGCGACAATCAAGACAAATATCGCCATAGCCATTTGTAGGCCACCAACGTTGTAGTGCAGTAACAGGTAATTTCCTAGTAATGAACCGATGACACCAAAGGTGACCAAAGGCAGCCAAGGACGGATTCTGAGGTAGCTTTTTAGCAGCCAACACAGGTGCAACGCCATGACTAAATTGACCACCGACAATAACGGTGTTATGAGCGTCAGTGGTAGCAGTAAACTCAGTAATGGTACGGCAAACAAACCCGAGCCAAAGCCAGTGATGCCTTGCAATAAGGCGCCACTAAACATGATCAGAAAAATATAAAGATAGTCCATGTAAAATTTGACTTGGTCTGGCTGGATAGGTCGGTATACTAACAGATATCTGGTGCCAACTGGCACCCATTTGGTGAGGGTGGCTATGCGATTATTAAAACTCGCATTGTTGATAGTACTGCTAGCCATGCAGTATCGCTTATGGTTTGGCAAAAATAGCTTGCCCGATTACTGGCGGGTTCAGCAAGACGTCGCCCGACAAGTAGACGCCAATCAACGCTTGCAACAACGTAACCAAGTGCTAGCCGCCGATATTGCTGATTTACGCGCCGGCCAGGTCGCGCTAGAAGAGCGCGCCCGCAATGAACTTGGTTTAATCAAGCAACACGAAACGTTTTTCCGTATCGTTCCGGTCAAGCCACAATAGTATGAGTCATCGAGCATCTATCGCCGCAGTTGTGCCGGCTGCTGGTGTCGGCAGTCGAATGCAATCAGCCGCTGTACCCAAACAATATTTGCCGCTGCATGGTGTGACCGTACTCGAACATAGTCTGCGGGCGCTGAGTCGCGACCCCCGTATTGGCGAGATGTTTGTGGCGCTGGCCGCGCACGACTCATGGTTTACTGAATTGCAATTGAGCGCCATCCAGGGTGTGCCAATTACAGTGGTGCAGGGCGGTGCTAGCCGAGCGGCATCGGTATTAGCCGGGGTGCAACGAGCCGCCGAGCGTGGTTTTCAATGGGTTGCGGTACATGATGCGGCACGACCTTGTTTATCTGAGTGCGAACTTAACGCGGTGCTAGATGCCGGCATAACGCATCCAGCTGGTGCGCTGTTGGGTTTGCCATGCAGTGACACCATGAAACGAGTGGATCAGCAGCTGTGTGCGCTGCGTAACGTTGATCGTCAGCAATTGTGGCATGCATTGACGCCGCAAGTATTTAGCACCGAATTACTTCTGCGTGCCTTATTGCAGCAAGGCGTTGATGATCCAACGCTGACCGATGAAGCGGCGGCTGTGCAGGCCTTGGGCTTGCATCCGCAAATGGTCCCGGGGCAGCGCAGCAACTTAAAAATTACCCAACCTGGGGATGACATCATTGCCGCTGCATTGCTGGCGGCACGGGTGTAACAACAAGCAAAAAGGAGACAGCATGCGCATTGGTCATGGCTATGATGTTCATAAGTTTGGCGGCAGCGGGCCATTGACGCTTGGCGGCATTCAAGTTCCTTATGAACAGGGGTTGTTAGCCCATTCCGATGGTGATGTGATTTTACATGCCTTGGCGGACGCCTGTTTAGGTGCTGCGGCATTGGGCGATATAGGGCAACATTTCCCTGATACGGATGCTGCCTATGCCGGTGCAGATAGCGCTGAGCTGCTGAAAACGGTGTTGCAGCGCGTGGCTGAGGCGGGCTGGCAAATTAGTAATCTTGATGTGACGGTGGCCGCACAAGCGCCAAAATTAGCCAATTTTATTCCGAGCATGTGTGAACGTATCGCCAGCATCTGTCAGCTGCCGCGTAATGCAGTTAACGTTAAAGCAACCACCACAGAGCGCTTGGGTTTCGTTGGTCGTAAAGAAGGCATCGCCTGTTATGCCGTGGTGCTATTGAAGGATATCAACGGTGGATGAGCTAGCCTATTTGCATGGTAAGCCGCAAGTTACTGGAGTGTTTCGGCAACAGCCTGAGCACTTTGCGGTGACTGAATTACTCACCCCGAACGGTGAGCCACAAGGCGAGCATCAGTGGCTGTGGGTGGAAAAACGCGGTGCCAATACTGCATGGGTGGCCAGTCAACTGGCGGCTTTTGCTGGAGTGAATGAGCGCCAAGTCAGTTATGCCGGATTAAAAGACCGGCATGCGGTAACGCGCCAGTGGTATTCCATTCAGCTACCCGGTCAGCCGCTATTGGCGTGGCAGCAACTGCAACACCCAGAGTTTAAGGTGCTGGATGCCCGTTTGCAGCCCAAAAAGCTTAAGTCTGGTGCACACAAGGGCAATCATTTTTCCTTAGAGTTACAGCAAATCAGCGCTATGGATACCTTCATAGCACGCTGGCAACAGGTGTTAGAGCAGGGGGTGCCAAATTATTTTGGTCCACAACGTTTTGGGCGCCAAGGGCAGAACATCGACAAAGCGCGGGCATGGTTTAGCGGTCAGCTGCGACAAAAGCTGTCGCGCACCCAATCGGGACTGCTGCTATCGAGTGCGAGAGCGTTTTTGTTTAATCAAATTGCTAGTGCGCGCATCAGTGCTCAACGCTTAGCTATTGAGCCCGGCGATGCGTTAATGCTAGCGGGCAGCCACTCATTTTTTGTTGCCGAACAGAGTGATGACACTCTCGCCGCGCGCTTGCAGCAGGGCGATATCCAACTTACCGCCGCGCTACCAGGCTCTGGCCGTAACCCAGTATCCGGTGCCATAGCTGAGTTTGAGCAGGATATTATTGCTAAGCATGCTGAGCTCTACGACGGCTTGCAGAAACATCGGGTCGACGCGGCTCGGCGGCCATTACTGGTGCATTTAGCCGAGGCCCAATTAACCCAACTTGATGCACAGCGGGTACGGCTTGAGTTTGCCTTGCCCAGTGGCAGTTTTGCTACCAGTGTGCTGCGTGAGCTGATGAGCGCTCCCGTAACCGAATTAACCGAAACTACAACAGGTCACCAAGCGTATGATGAAGTTATTAGTGAGTAACGACGACGGTGTGCATGCACCGGGTATTGAAGCACTGTATGAGCAGCTTAAACACATTGCGCAAGTGCGCGTCATTGCCCCTGATCGCAATTGCAGCGGTGCCAGTAATTCATTGACCTTGCATAATCCGTTGCGGGTGCAGCGCTTACCGAACGGCTTTTATTCGCTCAATGGCACGCCAACCGATTGCGTGCATTTGGGCACCAACTCGCCGCTGGCCGATGATGTGGATTTAGTGGTGTCGGGTATTAACGATGGCCCGAATATGGGCGATGACGTGCTCTATTCAGGTACCGTGGCAGCCGCAATGGAAGGGCGCTATATGGGCTTGCCGGCGATTGCGGTGTCGATGGGCTCACGTGGTCACGATTACTATGAAACCGCCGCCCGTGTGGTGGCTGATGTGGTTAATAAAATGGCGCAGCAGCCATTACGGCTCGATACGATCCTGAATATTAACGTGCCATCCATACCCTATGAGCAACTCAAGGGTATTAAAGTGACCCGCTTAGGGCGGCGTCATCGTGCCGATACGATGGTGCAATCGAAGGACCCGTTTGGCCGCGAAATTTACTGGTATGGGCCGATTGGCGGCCATCAAGACGATGCCGAAGGCACCGACTTTCATGCGGTGCAACATGGCTATGTATCGATTACCCCCATCAGTCTGGATATGACTGCACAATCGCATCAACAGACTCTCTCAACGTGGTTGACGACTAGCGATTCATGATGATGCAAAACTTTCAGGGCATGGCACGACGGCTAGTCGATAAATTAGCCGCTGAGGGCATTTCAGATAAACGCGTACTGCAGGTGATAGAAACCACTCCGCGGCATCTATTTATGCCTGAATCGCTAGCTCACAAAGCCTATGAAAATACCGCCTTACCGATTGGCAGTGGGCAAACTATTTCGCAGCCGCTTATGGTTGCTAGTATGACCCAGTTGCTCACCCAACATCACTGTAAGCGGGTGCTTGAAATTGGCACCGGTAGCGGTTATCAAACCGCGGTGTTGGCGCAATTGGTGGAGCAGGTGTTTTCGGTGGAACGCATTGCTGAACTGCAGTACCACGCCAAACGGCGGCTAAAAAAGCTCGATTTGCACAACATTAGCATGCGCCATGGCGATGGTTGGCAGGGCTGGGCAAGTAAAGCACCGTTCGACGGTATTATTGTTACCGCTGCTGCCAGCGATATTCCCACCGCACTGATGCAACAATTAGCCGATGGTGGGGTACTCATCATACCGGTGGGTACAACCCAACAGCGGCTTTATGTGATTCGCCGTTTTGGCGATGATTTTGAACAAAAACAGTTAGCTGATGTCAAGTTTGTACCCTTAGTACCAGGAGCGTTGTTGTGAAAATTTTTGGCTGGTTGTACGACAAGGTTTTAACTTGGTCACAGCATCGTCGCGCCCCAGCTATTTTGGGCTGGTTGAGCTTTGCCGAAGCAGTTATTTTCCCTATTCCTACCGATGTGATGCTGGCGCCTATGGCGATGACCCAGCCGAAAAAAGCCTGGTATTTCGCTACTATTACCACGGTGACATCGGTATTAGGTGGCATAGCCGGTTATCTTTTGGGGTACATTGCCTTTGAACCGTTGGTGTTGCCGGCTATTGAATGGCTGGGTTGGCAAGACAAGTTGGCCACGGTGACCGACTGGTTTCAGGCCTATGGTTTCTGGATTATTTTCATTGCTGGATTCTCGCCATTGCCCTATAAGCTGTTTACTGTAACCGGCGGTATGTTGCAGGTGGCGTTAGTACCCTTTATTCTGGGCTCATTAATTAGTCGTGGTTTACGGTATTTTATCGTGGCTGGATTGATGCGCACAGGAGGACCGGCAATGGCCGATAAGTTACGTGCTTATGTAGACCGAATTGGCTGGGGCATGGTGATTATCGCCGTGATTGCTTATGTATGGACACGTTAGAGTTATTGTTATTGTTGGCTTATTACTGAGCCAAATCAGTTGTGCCGGCCGTGATGCGCCGGCACCGGTAGATCGGCTCTATCAGGGTAAATCCTATCTCGATTTTGAAGCTGGCAGCTTGCGCGAAGAGAGCTACCAAGTGGTTGCTGGCGACACCCTCTATTCAATTGCCTTTCGTGCCAATGTCGATGTGCGCACATTGGCCGAATTAAACAAGTTGCGCGACCCCTATGTGATTGTGCCCGGTCAAAACTTGCGTTTAGTGACTGCCTCAACTAGTCAGCAAGGCATTGATCCAGCAGTCAATAAAGAGTATCGTGATACCAAACAACAACAAAATAGTGATAAAAAAGTAACGCTACCCACGCGTCCCAAGCCAAGCCCTCCTAAGCTGGATATTAATACCGGTGAGGTGTTTGTCAGTAACAACGACATTCAATGGCAATGGCCAGCGTCAGCGCGTGTCAGTACCGAGTTTTCCGCCGCCGAAGCAGGCAGCAAAGGTATTGATCTAAGCGGTAATCGCGGTGATCCGGTGTATGCCGCGGCGTCAGGTAAAGTGGTTTATGTAGGTAATGCGTTAAAAGGTTTCGGCAATTTAATCATTTTGAAACATAACGATGATTACATAACAGCGTATGCCCACAATCAGCAACTGCTGGTCACAGAACAACAATGGGTCAACGCGGGTGACGAAATTGCTAAAATGGGAGATTCTGATGCCGAACGGGTCAAATTGCATTTTCAAGTGCGATTCCGTGGCAAGTCAGTGAATCCCAGACACTATTTGCCTCGGGGGAAGCAATGAGTCGTCGTAACGATGAAGTTGAAGATATAGATGAGCAAGAGCTGCTGTCTGCAATGCAGAATGGCGATGCTCAGGCTACCTCAGATGTC
Source organism: Pseudidiomarina mangrovi (assembly GCF_003999375.1). Taxonomy (GTDB): domain Bacteria; phylum Pseudomonadota; class Gammaproteobacteria; order Enterobacterales; family Alteromonadaceae; genus Pseudidiomarina; species Pseudidiomarina mangrovi. The sequence continues at coordinate 433,358 of NZ_RJLC01000017.1, read as the reverse complement.
GACCACGAGTTTGAAGAGATTCTCGCCAATACCAGCACCGCACAAAAGAAATTTGACGCCACTCAGCTGTATCTGACCGAAATTGGTTTCTCGCCGTTACTGACTGCCGCCGAAGAAGTCACTTTTGCCCGCCTAGCACGAAAAGGCGATAAGCAAGCACGCAGCCGCATGATAGAGAGCAATCTGCGCTTGGTGGTTAAAATTGCCCGGCGCTACACCAACCGCGGTATGGCGTTACTAGATTTGGTCGAAGAAGGCAATTTGGGCTTGATTCGTGCCGTGGAAAAATTTGATCCGGAACGTGGCTTTCGTTTTTCAACCTATGCCACCTGGTGGATTCGGCAAACCATTGAACGCGCTATCATGAACCAAACTCGTACTATTCGGTTGCCGATTCATGTGGTTAAAGAACTAAACAGCTATTTACGCACCGCTCGTGAGTTATCGCAAACCCTTGATCATGAGCCAACCGCTGAAGATATTGCCGAACGTATGGACGTTAATGTCGCCGACGTGACTAAAATGCTGCGCTTAAATGAACGTATCACCTCAGTGGATACCCCTATGGGTGGCGAGGGCAATGACAAGTCCTTGGTGGATGTGTTGTCTGCCGACCATGAGCAAGGCCCCGAAGGTATTCTGCAAGACGATGATCTGCGCGAGCATATCTTAGCCTGGCTCAATAGCCTCAACAGCAAACAGCGTGAAGTGTTGGCGCGACGGTTTGGCCTGTTAGGGCACGAACCTGCCACCTTAGAAGACGTCGGCCGAGAAATCGGTCTGACCCGCGAGCGGGTGCGGCAAATTCAAGTAGAAGCGCTGCGCCGCCTGCGCGATTTAATGCGCCAACAAGGCCTCAGCCTTGATGCCTTGTTTCACCGCGATTAATTCCCAACCATCACTTGTTCAATTGCTGTTGTAGCGCAGCTAACTGCTGCAACGCCTGTAACGGTGTCAGTTGATTCACATCGAGCGTAGCTAATTGGTTCAGTACCGGGTGCGGTGCTGGCTGCTGGGGCGTCTCAGAGCGCGCCGCGGGCGCCGCAGCTGGCGCGTTATGTTCGTACTGCTGCAAAAAGTCTCGTGCAGTTTGCAGGGTAGCCAGCGGTAGCCCGGCCAGTTGAGCCACCTGAATACCAAAACTGCGGCTCGCTGCGCCCGCTTCAACATGATGTTGAAAAACAATGCCATCGCCGTGCTCTACGGCACTCACGTGGACATTCTCGCAGCCAGGCTGAGCGCCAATGCGTTCAGTCAGCTCAAAATAGTGAGTGGCAAACAACGTCAGCGCTTGATTGTGTAGGCGCAGGTGCTCAGCACAGGCATACGCCAAGGCCATGCCATCATAGGTGGACGTACCCCGCCCAATTTCATCCATAATCACCAAACTGTGCGGCCCAGCATGGTGCAAGATATTGGCTGCCTCGGTCATTTCCACCATAAAGGTTGAACGGCCCGAGGCTAAGTCATCGGAGGCACCTATGCGGGTGAAAATACGGTCAATGCTGCCTATTGTAGCGCTATCGGCGGGCACAAAACTGCCGCAATAGGCCATGATCACTAGCAATGCGGTTTGCCGCATATAAGTAGATTTACCGCCCATATTAGGGCCAGTGATCAGCAGCATACGGCGCGCTTGCGTTAACTGCGTATCGTTGGCGATAAACGGCTGTTGTTGTAGGCGTTCCAACACTGGGTGGCGGCCCGCGCGGATATCAATAACGGCATCGCTGACCAAGTTAGGGCGCACATATTGATGGCTCAGAGCCTGTTCTGCAAAGCTACGTAATACATCTAGTTCAGCCAACGAACGCGCAGTTAGTTGCAGCGTGGTGAGTTCAGCGGCAATGGTTTCTAGTAACTCGTCATAGAGCCATTTTTCTCGCATTAGCGCGCGACTTTGGCTCTGCAACACTTGGTCTTCATGGGTTTTTAATTCAGCAATGATAAAGCGTTCGGCATTTTTTAGCGTTTGCCGACGTTGGTAATCGGCCGGCACTTGCGCGGCGGCACTGCGGCTGGTTTCAATGTAGAAGCCATGAACCTTGTTATACCCCACCTTCAGGCTACTGATACCGGTACGTTGGCGCTCGCGTTGCTCAATTTGTGTTAATAAATCGGTGGCGCCATCGGCGAGGGCACGTTGTTTATCCAGCTCGGCATCATAGCCGCTGGCAATGACCCCACCATCGCGGATCAGCTGCGGCGGTTGTTCAACCAAAGCCTGTTGGAGTTCGGTCAGTAATTCAGGGAAGCTATGAATGCGCTGCTGCCACAGTTGCAGAGCAGGGTGCTGCAGGTGCTGTTGTAATGCCGGTAGTTGTTCTAGAGCACTACGAATACGGGCCAGATCACGTGGGCGCGCGCTACGCAGTGCAACACGGGTGAGAATTCGTTCCAGATCACCAATTTGACGCAATTGCTGCTTCAATTCGGCTAAGTCGAGTTGCTGTAGCGCTGCTACGGCATCATGGCGCTGGCTAACCTGCTGATGATCACGCAAGGGTTGTTGCAGCCAGCGTTGTAACAGGCGGCTTCCCATGGCGGTTGCGGTGTCATCAAGGACATCGAACAATGAGGTTTTGGCACCACTTAATGCGCGTATAACTTCTAAATTACGGCGACTGACGGCATCAAGTTGGAGCAGTTGATCGCGTTGCTCAACGTGGAGTTGATTAATATGCGGTAGAGCAGCGCGTTGGGTGCTACGCACATAGCTAATAATGGCACCGGCGGCGCCCACCATTGGGCTATTGGCGGCAATACCAAAGCCGTCTAAATGGCGCACGTTGAACTGCCGAAGCAGCAGTTGTTCGGCGCTACTGTACTCAAATTCCCAGTCTGGACGGCGGCGCACACAATCACAGAGTTGCTTAGCTGCGGGCCATTGAAAGGTATCTGGATGCAATAACTCTGCCGGTTGAAGCCGATTCAGCTCAACCGTTAGTTGCGTCTCATCAGCACACTCCAATACCTGAAAACGGCCGCTGGCCATGTCTAAGTAGGCAATAGCGAACTGCTGACCATGCGGATTAACCGCGACTAACAGATTTTCTTTCTCAGCAGGTAATAATGCTTCATCGGTTAAGGTACCGGGCGTCAAAATACGCACTACCTGACGTTCTACCGGGCCTTTACTGGTGGCAGGATCACCAATTTGCTCGCAGATTGCCACCGATTCGCCCAGTTGCAACAGCCGAGCTAAGTAGCCCTCTACCGCATGGTACGGCACCCCAGCCATGGGAATGGGTTCGCCATTGCTGGCCCCGCGCTTGGTTAAGGAAATATCTAACAGCGCCGCCGCACGTTGTGCGTCGGTATAGAACAATTCGTAAAAATCGCCCATACGATAGAATAATAAGGTGTCGGCGTGTTCCGCTTTGATGCGCAGATATTGTTGCATCATGGGCGTATGTGAAGCGAGTTCAGCACTGTTCTTTTGTGTGGTCGACATGCCTGTTATTATCCGTATAGTAGCCGTGTTATAGCGTCGAGGAATGTCCAAATGGTATCACAAACTTGGCTTGATTCAGCAGCTGATTTAGCCACTTGGCTGCGCGCCAAAAACTGGCAAATAGTGACCGCAGAATCCTGCACGGGCGGTGGGATAGGTTATGCTATGAGTGCTTTAGCAGGTAGTTCAGACTGGTTTGCCGGCGGTTTTATTACCTACTCAAACCGCTTGAAGGAACAGGTGCTCGGTGTGCCACAAGCTACCTTGGTCGAGTTTGGCGCGGTGTCTGCCGAAACCGCTGCCGCCATGGCACAGGGCGCCTGTCGCGTCAGTGGTGCTGAGGTTGCAGTAGCGGTAACCGGAGTGGCGGGTCCCAGCGGTGGCAGTGCGAGTAAGCCAGTCGGCTTGGTATGGTTTGGATTGGCGTGGCCGGGTGGTGTGATGACTTGGCAGCAGCAGTTTAGCGGCGACCGTGCCGCAGTTCGCCAAGCGACCATTGTTGAAGCACTACAGAGTTTTAAAAAAATACTTGATACTGTATAAATACACAGTATACTAATTTCAATTGAGTCAACTGCTACGGAACCCCATATGAGCAACGATAACAAACAAAAAGCCCTTGATGCCGCGTTAAGTCAAATTGAACGTCAATTCGGCAAAGGCTCCATTATGCGTTTAGGTGATAACCGCGCGCTGGATATCGATTCGGTCTCAACCGGTTCATTAAGTCTTGATATCGCCTTAGGTATCGGTGGTTTGCCTTATGGCCGTATTGTTGAAATCTATGGTCCTGAATCAAGCGGTAAAACCACACTGACCTTGCAGGTTGTCGCTGAAGCACAGAAACAAGGTAAAACCTGTGCCTTCGTAGATGCTGAACACGCGCTCGACCCAATCTATGCGGCAAAGTTAGGCGTCAACGTTGACCAACTGTTGGTGTCGCAACCCGATACCGGCGAACAGGCCCTCGAAATTTGCGATATGTTAGTGCGCTCAGGTGCAGTTGACGTGGTGGTGGTTGACTCGGTAGCGGCATTAACCCCGAAAGCCGAAATTGAAGGCGAAATGGGCGACACCCACGTTGGTTTGCAAGCACGCTTAATGTCTCAGGCATTACGGAAATTAACTGCGAATATCAAACGTTCAAACAGCCTGTGTATTTTCATCAACCAAATCCGCATGAAAATCGGGGTGATGTTCGGTAACCCAGAAACTACCACCGGTGGTAACGCGCTGAAATTCTACTCGTCAGTGCGCTTAGATATTCGTCGTACCGGTGCGGTGAAAGAGGGTGATGAAGTGGTGGGCAACGAAACCCGCGTGAAAGTGGTCAAGAACAAGGTGGCGCCGCCATTCAAGCAAGCCGAGTTCCAGATCATGTACGGCAGTGGTATTTCTAAAGAAGGCGAGCTAATTGATTTGGGCGTGAAGCAAAAAATCATCGATAAAGCCGGTGCTTGGTATAGCTACAAAGGCGACAAGATCGGCCAAGGTAAAGCTAACGCCATGAAATATCTCAATGAACATAAAGAGGTCGCCGCGGAAGTTGAAAAACTATTGCGTGAGCAATTATTGGCTAAGCCAACAGGTGATAAGCCAGTAAGTGAATTAAGCGTCAGTCATGACGATGACGATGCTGCGCTCATGGATGATGATTTGATTTAAGCATACTAGGAAGGCAGCTATGGCAACAGTAAAGGTCGCACTTGCTCTTGGTGGTGGTGCGGCGCGGGGGTGGGCCCACATTGGCGTTATCCGCGCGTTACAAGAAATGGATATCTCGGTCAGTATTGTTGCTGGCACCTCAATCGGCTCCCTCGTGGGGGCCGGTTTTGCTTCTGGCAAACTCGATGAATTAGAAAGCTGGGTGCGCGGTATGGATCGCTGGCAAGTGATCCGCTTATTAGACATTGGCTTTAACCGTGGTGCATTAATTCACGGCGATAAAGTCTTTGGCCACGCCCGTGATCTGCTGGGCAAAGTAAGTATTGAAGACCTACCCATGTGCTTTGCCGCCGTGGCAACAGACCTTCATAGCGGCCGCGAGGTGTGGTTGCGAGAGGGCGATGTGTATGACGCAGCGCGTGCCTCTTGTGCGGTTCCGGGCTTATTAGCTGCTACATTGCACAATGAACGCTGGTTAGTCGATGGCGGTTTAGTCAACCCGGTACCGGTATCCTTGTGTCGTGCACTCGGTGGCGAGTTGGTGATCGCAGTAAATCTCAATGATCAACAAAGCACCGAAGTGAATGTCAATGAACAACCAGGCCTACTAAGCGTGGTTGCCAGCTCTATCGATATCATGCAAGAGCGTATCACCCGTGCACGCTTGGCCGGTGACCCACCCGACATCCTCATTCAACCCAAGTTGGGCGGTATTGGCTTACTCGAGTTTGAACGCGGCAACGAAGCCATTGATATTGGCTATAAGGCCACCATGCGTATGAAAGAACAAATCGAACACGAGCTCGAATCGTTGTAATTCTTCGAAATATTGAATGGACTAACTGATTCCAAACTCTACCCACCCGGCCTTTGCGCCGGGTTTTTTATTACCTGCCAGCAATTGCTACTAAGTTGCGACTAAATTGTAATAGAAAAGTACTTGAGTGAAATGAGTTTGTTGGTTATGGTCGCAGCAGTTGCTTAAATTGAACGGTAGCGCAGGCGCACTGAAGTCGGTATTGAAAACACTCGGCTTGCGTGAAAAGCAAATAGATGAAGTAAAAAGCATAGCCAAAAACAGAAATACTTTAGTCCTTATTGATTATTTCGCCGACGGATGTGTTCCATGCCAATATAGAAAGATCGAATTGACATCGTTGACAGAGGAGTATTTCACAATGTCGTTTGAGATTAGCGCTTCAGTTTCAAGTGTCGAGCGGAGATATTAAAATGAGTAAAGAGTTTTATCATGCGTAGTTCTGCTCCATTGCTATTAATTGGTTTGCTAACTGGCATCATCGCAGTATTGGTTATAGGTGATATAGTCGAGTCTGATAAAAAATTTGAAGAGGCTAACAGAGCGGAACTTGTCCAGCTGCGTAATGACTTGAATCAATTGAAAGTACTAGTAGCAGATCTGCAGTCTGTTAGGGCCCAGGCCGCTCATACAAACGAGATGCTGGTGCGCCCCGATCAAACTGCTAGTCTAGAGAGAACCACCGGCTATACTCAGCAAAAAAAATCTGGAACAGAGCCTCAGACGGACGTTATCCATGCTGAAAAGGTTGATGTGGCAATTGGTGATGACTCTACTGCGCTGGATAAATTTGCGGAAAAAATGATGTCCGGCGATAGTTACGACCCTATTGAATCGGTTAAGCAGGATTTTGATAGCCAACTTGTTGAAGCTAACTGGGCTTTTGAATATGAGATGAATTTGACGGATTTGTTTCTTACTGACAAAGCTCTCAGTCAATTTAATTTACGCGACGTGTCATGTAAAAGCACACTCTGTGAGGTCACAGTGGATGCTGATCAACAGTCATATATTGTCGGTGCGGAGTTAGCCAAGGCATTGGCAGGTCAAGACTGGCGCGATAAAGAGGCAAGCTTCATCTTCAATAACAATAGCGAGGATGGTTCTATAACTTTTTACCTTGGTAAAGATAAGCAGAGTTTGCAATTTTGAGCCATCCACATTCTGTTTACCTGGTTTTCACCATCGGTTTGATACCTAGAGCAAATCGCGGTAACAAAAAAGCCCAGCATTGCTGGGCTTTTCAGATTCACAGCGGCGTTAGGCGTCGCTGCGTTCAAAGGTTTGTTCCATTTCGCTAAAGGTATCGGTCAGGTGCGTCGCCGGTAGGGCGGTTAGCTTGCTAACGACCATAATGGCGAGGCTACACAGAATGAAGCCTGGAATGATGGAGTACACCACATCGTTGATGATGACGCCATTGATCGGTACGTAGGTACAGACCAGTACCGTAGCCGCACCCACCAACATGCCAGCTAATGCGCCGTGACGATTCATACGGCGCCAGAACAAGCTAAAGATGATGACTGGGCCGAATGCGGCACCAAAACCAGCCCAGGCGTTCGCTACCAAGCCTAAAATGGTGTTATTTGGGTCCCAGGCTAGGGCAATGGCAGCCAAAGTCACCAACAACACTGATATCCGGCCTACGGTAACCAGTTCACGATCGCTGGCGTCGCGGCGTAAGAAGGCTTTGTAAAAGTCTTCGGTGAGTGAACTTGAGGTCACTAATAGCTGCGAGGAGATGGTACTCATAATTGCTGCCAGAATTGCGGCGAGCAAAAAGCCACCAATGTACGGATGGAATAAGAACTGCGAGAACACAATGAAAATAGTCTCTGGGTCCGCCAAGGTCATTTTGGTATCGGCTACATAGGCAATACCAACAAAGCCGGTCAGCATGGCTCCAATGATGGTAATGATCATCCAGCTGATACCAATGCGGCGTGCTGTGGGTACATCGTCAACGGAGCGAATGGCCATGAAGCGCACAATAATGTGTGGCTGGCCAAAATAACCAAGTCCCCATGCTAGTAGCGAGATGATAGCTATCCAGCTCAATTGATTGGCGCTGCCATCGGTAATATTGGCATCTTGAAAGAAGCGCAAGTAATCCGGATTCATGCCACTAACCGTTTCAGAAACTGCGCTGAAGCCGCCAAGATGATCTAGCGCTACCACTGGTACAATCACCAGCGCAAGAAGCATGATGATACCTTGCACAAAGTCAGTCAGACTCACCGCTAAGAAGCCACCAAATAGGGTATAGGCGCAAACTACGCCGGCGGTCACCCATAAGCCAGTGGTGTAATCAAAACCGAACGAGGTATCAAATAATTTACCGCCGGCCACTAAGCTGGCTGAGGTGTACAGGGTGAAGAACACAATAATCACCAGCGATGAAAACACCCGCAGTACCCGCGTTTTATCGTCAAAGCGGTTGGCAAAAAAGTCAGGAATAGTGATGGAGTCGTTGGCTACATGGGTGTAGCTGCGCAAGCGCGGCGCTACGATCACGTAGTTTAGCCAAGCACCAATAACCAGACCCACGGCAATCCACAGCTGCGACACGCCCGAGACATAGATAGCGCCGGGTAAACCCATCAGCATCCAGCCACTCATATCTGAGGCACCCGCAGATAGTGCGGTCACACCTGGGCCTAAGCGGCGGCCGCCGAGCATATATTCAGATACATCGCTGGTAGAAGTACGGTAGGCATATAAACCAATGCCTAACATGACGAGAAAATAAATGCCTAATGAGATAAGCGATTCAGTTTGCAAAGCAAAACTCCTTGGTTGTTAACAAGTGATACGCGGCTCGTTGTTATGCGTTTTATTCGACCCCTAACAATAACTTGGTCAGTTGTTGTTGCGGGTTAGAGAGCAGCGCTTCGGTTGTACCAAACTCGACTAGTTTACCATGATGCATAATCAAGATCTTGTCAGCGACATGTTTCACGATCTCCGCCGAATGAGAGATGAAAATGAACGAAATGCCCATATCTTCTTGCAAATCCAAAATCAAATTGATGATTTGTGCACGAATGGATGGGTCTAATGCGACGAACGCTTCATCGGCAACGATGATTTGCGGCTCAAGAATAATAGCTCGTGCAATACACACGCGTTGTTGTTGGCCACTGGAGAGCATATGCGGATAAAAATTAAAATGTTCCGGCAGTAAGCCGACTTGGCGCAAGGTCGCTATAACTTTTTGCTGCTGCTCCTGCGGGTCTAGCGCGGTATTAAAGCGCAACGGTTCAAGAAGTTGTTGGCCAATACTGGTTTGCAGGTTGAGCGAACGCAAACTGTCTTGAAAAATCATGCGAATATGCTTACAGCGTTGGCGGTAATTATGCGGTTCGAGCACCTCGCCTCGCAGCAGCACTTGGCCGCTAGATGGAACTTCAACGCCGGCAATAATCTTTGCTAAGGTTGACTTTCCTGAGCCGGTTTCGCCCATGATGGCGAGCGTTTCGCCGGCTTGTAAGGCAAAGCTAATAGGCTCTAAAGCTAGCGTGCGACGGCCACGAAACCAGCCAGTCTTGTGATAATACGACTTACTGACTTGCTGAATTTGCAACAATGGCTCAGTCATAATTCTTCACCTCAATCAGCGGGTAATGACAAGCAAACTGGTGCTGTTTCAACTTACGTAACCGCGGTGTATCAATACAGGCTCGCCGCGCGTGTTGACAGCGGGGGCCTAAACGACAGCCAATTGGTAAATTAGCCATGGTTGGAATAGAACCGCCTAAGGTCGGCAAGCGTGTTTTCACCGGAGTATTGTGATTCGCCAAACTCATGCTTAGCATTGCTTCGGTATAGGGATGCAGCGGCTGTTCAAGCAGTTGTTGTGGGGTGCCAACTTCCATCAACTGACCGCAGTACACCATACTAATACGCTTGGTTTCCGGCATAATGGCAGTGAGATCTTGGGTGATCATTAATACCGACATGCCTTGGCTGGCATTGAGTTTACTCAATAAGCGATAAATTTGGCTGCGGGTTTGTGGTTCCATAGCGGTAGTGGGCTCATCGGCAATCAGCAGCTTTGGATTGTGCGCAATGGCCATGGCAATACTGACTTTTTGCGCCACCCCGTCAGAGAGCTCAAACGGATAAGCTTGCATCACCGCGTCATGATCTTTGATCCCCACGCGGTGCAACAGGCGTTCGGCTCGGGTTTTGCGGTCGGCGCGGCGGCGCAAATACAGGCCTTTTAAATCACCGCTGGGGATGCATTCTTGCAGCTGCGCACCGATGCTAGCATTGGGGTCTAAGTAACTGCCTGGGTTCTGAAAAATCATCGCCATATCGCGCCCAGTCACCACCCGACGTTGTTCCGGATTCAGTGCCAGTAGGTCATAGTGGCGCCACCATAGGCGATCAGCAGTGACGCGCCAGCGCGGGTTAATAAAGCCCAAAATAGCCTTGGCCAGCAGACTTTTACCGGAGCCAGATTCACCCACGAGGGTATGGATTTCACCCTCGGCAATTTGCAAACTGAGTTTATCGACTAAACGGATGGGGCCGTTATCGCCGTCAATTTCGATGGTGAGGTTACGAATATCAAGAATATTCATGCTGAGCGCACCCGTTCTTGAATAGCGGCGCGAATACTATCGCCCAGCACGTTGATGGAGAGCAAGGTTAGGAACAGCGCAAACCCAGGCAAAATCATGGTCCAAGGTGATAAATACACGTGCTCTAAGCTGCGTGCCAACATGGTGCCCCATTCGGGGGCCGGAGCTTGCACGCCAAGGCCCAGAAAGCCCAGAGCGGCAATATCAAAGATAGCGGTAGAAAGGGCTAGGGTGACCTGCATCACCAATGGCGCGGTGATGTTAGGGAATATCACCCGGGTCAGAATATACCAGCGTGAACAGCCATTAAGCCGCGATGCCATGACATAATCTTGATAGCGCTCGTCATAAATGGCGCTGTGCACACTATGAATAAACTGCGGTATCAGCACCACGACAATAGCTAGCATGACGTTTTGCAGGGCGGGGCCAAGAATAGCGATCACCAACAACGCGAGAAGCAGCGATGGAATGGAGTTGATAACATCGAGGAAATGATTCAGTGCTGAGGACTGCACCCCGCGACTCATTCCTGCCCAAGCCCCAATTGGAATACCAATTAAGGCGGCGATTACCACCGCTAGCAGCGGGTAGCCTAAGCTGTAGACTGAGCCCGCCATGATCCGCGAGAGCAGGTCACGGCCTAAGTCATCGGTGCCAAACAAAAAGCGGATCTGACCTTGCTCGTGCCACGATGGCGGCTGCGATATAGAGTCGGCAAATTGCTGGTCAGGGCTAAAGGGCGTCAGCCATGCTGAGCACACCATCATCAACAGCAGCAAGGCGAGGGTGTAAAGGGCTGCAAGGGCAAACGGATTGGCACTCATGTGCAGCCAAATCTGTTGCAACGGTGAGGGTTCGCGCTGTTGGTAATAGATACTAGCGTTCGGCATACAATTCCTTGCGTACTTGCGGATAGCGCCAAGCGTGATACAACTCAACCGCTACATTGACCAACAGAATCAGCGCGGCAAGGGTAAACAAGCCACCAAGCATCACCGGATAGTCGCGCTCATAAATACTCTTGATCAATGAACTACCAATACCCGGCCAATTGAAGATAGTTTCAATAATAATGATATTGCTCATCAGCAAGCTAAATTGTAAGCCCAGCTGCCGCACGATCACTTGCATGGCATTTGGCATAACGTGTTTGACCATGATACGGCTCTCGCTTAAGCCACGTGAACGCGCCGCGCGCAGATAGTTTTGCTGCAACACATCTAAGGTGGCGTTACGGGTAATGCGGATCAGCATAGTTAGCGGAATACTTGAAAGCACCAATACCGGTAGCCATAAATGCTGCAGAGCATCTTTGAGGGCGGCGCCGCGATAGGGTGAATCGCTGAGGAGAATGTCAATGATCACTGAACCAGTCACCGGCGTGATGTTAAATAATGGATTTAACTGCCCTGAGATCGGTGCCCAGCCTAATTTGACCGCAAACAGTAATAGTGCCAATTGCGCTAACCAAAAGGCCGGAATGGAGTAGGCACTCAGCGATACGCCCATGATCACGCGGTCAAGCGGACCGCGTTGCTGCACCGCTGCATACATTCCCATCGGCACACCAATGACCAGCGACAGCGTCATCGCCATGATGGTGAGTTCTAGAGTGGCGCCTAACTGCGGCATAATGTCGGCGAACACTCCACGTTGGGTGACCAGCGATTGGCCCCAATCACCATGCAACAGGTGGAGAAAAAATTGCCAGTATTGGCTCAGCCAAGACTGTGGCATAGCGTAATGTTGCTGAGCTTGTTGGTAAGCCACGCCATCGCTTTGCCGAATACCGCTCATGTTGGTAAGGGTATCGCCAGGGAACAGATGGTGCAGCACGAACATCAGCACCGTGAGCAGCCACAAGGTGATCAGTAATAACAGTAAACGCCGGATGCTGTAGCGGATCATGGTTGTTCTCCGCGTTCGTCAACCGGCAAAATGCGCCGCGCATGGCGGAAACTAATAGCGCCATAAGGGGGCAGTTCAACCCCGCTGATATCGGTGCGGTGTGCTTGAAACCGCAGCGAATTGGCGATCGGCATCAGCGGTGCTTGTTGCAGAGCGTAGGTTTCAATGGCTTGGTACAATTGCGCGCGGTTGTCAGCCACGGTTTCTGCCAACGCCTGTTCCAACAGTTGGTCAAAGTTGGGGTCACACCAATTGGTGCGGTTGTTGCCGCCAGCGGCCGCCGCGCAGCTCAAAATAGGGCGGAAAAAGTTGTCTGGGTCAGCGTTGTCAGCCACCCAACCGATCAATACGCTGTCGTGTTCGCCGCGGTCAAGGCGTCGGCGAAACTCGTTCCATTCATAACTGACAATTTCCGCACGAACGCCAATCTGTGCCAGATCAGCCTGAATCAGTTCGGCCATGCGCTGCGCATTGGGATTGTAGGCGCGTTGCACCGGCATGGCCCAAATGCGCATGTTGAAGCCTTGTTCATAACCCGCTTGTTGCAATAGTTGCTTGGCCAGTTGCGGATTGTAGGCATGGGTTTGATCAAGCTCAGTAAATGCCCAAGAGGTCTCTGGCAGAATGCCACTGGCTTGGCGGGCATTGCCGTTGTATATCGCTTGAATAATGGCCTGACGATTTACTGCATGAGAAAGCGCTTGACGCACCAACGGCTGATCAAAGGGTGGGCGCGCGGTATTGAAGCCCCAATAGGCAATATTCGGATTAACGGCGCTGGACACTTGAATATCGTCATCAATATCTAGCTGTTGCAGTTCATCTACCAGCGGGTAGGGAATGACATCACATTCACCCGTTAATAGCTTTAACATGCGCTTATTGGCGCTGGTGGTGATCACGTACACCAATTGCTCAAAGAACGGTGCTTCACGCCAATAGTCAGCGTGGCGCTGATAGCGGATCAATAGATCTTTGCGAAACTCGACAAATTGAAACGGCCCTGTACCGATAGGCTGGCGGTCCAGTTGCTGAGGCTGCTTAGCGTGCAGCAATTGCTGCCCATAGTCGGCCGACAGGATCACCGCGAAATCTGTGGCTAAATTAGCTAAAAATGAGCTGTCGCGACGGCTCAATTGAAAATCAACGGTGTAGTCGTCAATGCGCTCCACTGCCACAATCAAATTCATCAACCCACTTGAGGTGAAAAATGGATAATTTCCGCCATTGACTGCGTGGTAGGGGTGATTAGGTTGTAACCAGCGCTGAAAACTAAACAACACATCGTCAGCATTTAAGGCGCGGCTGGGAGTAAACCACGGGGTGCTATGAAATTGCACGTTGCGGCGCAGATGAAAGCGATAGCGTTGTCCGTCATCAAGGGCTTGCCAGCGCTCGGCTAAGGCTGGCACAAATTGTTGTTGCTCGGCGTCATAATCTAACAGGCGGTCATAAAGCTGCGCTGAGGTGGCATCAATGGTGGTACCTGAGGTGCCCAATTGCGGGTTAAAGCCCTCAGGGTTGCCCTCGGAACAATACACCAAGCCTTGCTGCAAGGGAGCCACTGTGGTGGTAGCCGGCTGGCAGGCCGCTAAACCGAGCCCTAGAAACGAACCGAAAACCAGTTGCCAGGCGGTGCGGCCGTTACGAGAACAGCGGTGTGCCAGCATTAGGATGAGCCTTCTAATAACTGGTACTTCTTCAAATAGCCGCGCAACTGATGATAGGTGAGGCCCAATAGTTCGGCGGTTTTCTTTTGATTGAACTGTGCACATTGCAATGCACACTGCAGCACGTCTTGCTCAAATTTGGCGGTCACTTCTTTGAAATCAATGACGCCGTTGCTGAAGTCTGGCAGTGGTGTGGCATCGGCTGGAGGCGCAGTTGTTTCCGCGGCTCCCGCATTGGCGGTGGGTTTACTCGGTGCTGAGCTGCTAGCACTACCTTGCCGATGAGCCGCTGGCTCAGGCCGCCAGGGGCTGGCAAAGGGGTCGATAATAATTTCATGCAGCGGCAATTGACCACTACCCAGCCGGTAAACAGAGCGCTCGACCACGTTTTTCAATTCCCGCACGTTGCCTGGCCAGTGATACTCGAGCAAGGCATTGCGCGCTTGTTGGGTAAAGCCACCAAATAGCTCGTAATTCAGTTCTCGCGCCATTTGAATGGCAAAGTGCTCGGCTAACACAAGGATATCCTCGCGGCGTTCGCGTAGCGGTGGCAAGGTGATCACGTCGAAGGCGAGGCGGTCTAGTAAGTCGGCACGAAATTTACCTTGTTCGGCCAATTGCGGCAGGTCTTCATTGGTGGCGGCAATTAGGCGCACATCGGTCTGCACGGTTTTGGTACCGCCAACCCGTTCAAATTCACCGTATTCAATGACCCGCAAGATTTTTTCTTGCACTAACGCCGAGGTGTTCGCCAATTCATCTAAGAACAGGGTACCGCGATCAGCGCGTTCAAAACGGCCTTCATGGCGTTTTTGTGCACCGGTAAAGGCGCCCGCTTCATGGCCGAATAATTCGCTTTCGAGTAGGCTTTCGCTCAGAGCTGCACAATTGAGCTTGACGTAGTTTTGCTGCCAGCGTTGTGATAGATAGTGTAAGCGCACGGCAATCAGCTCTTTACCGGTACCGCGTTCACCGATGATCAGCACAGGCTTAGACAGCGGCGCTATTTGCGAAACTTGTTCAAGCACAGTCAGGAAACTGTTGGCTTGACCGATTAAATTGTCGCTTTCGTGAAACCGACTCATGGCAACACCGCGTGACTTATCATGATGGACTCGACCGTATTATTGTTATGGGTGGCGAAAATCACTAAATATTAGTGTAATTGCTAACCGCTAGGGGTCAATGTAAATTTTAAGCTAATTCAATAAATCTATGTAAAACAGTGAATTAAAAATTTTATGAAAAGTTGGCACGGTTGATGCAAGTTACCCAATGACCGTCAATGTGACAGCAATTTAAACCGAAATGAGGAACTAACAATGGGTATCTTTTCACGTTTTACAGATATCGTAAATTCCAACATCAATGCTTTATTGGATAAAGCGGAAGATCCGGAAAAAATGGTCCGCCTGATTATTCAGGAAATGGAAGACACCTTAGTTGAAGTGCGTTCTACCTCAGCACGCTTAATTGCTGAGAAGAAAGATTCTGAGCGTCAACTGAGCCGTATCAGCCAAGAAGCTGCCGACTGGGAAGCGAAAGCAGAACTGGCGATCAGCAAAGAACGCGAAGATTTGGCGCGTCTGGCACTGGTTGAGAAAAAGAAATCAGTTGAACAGGCGGCGGCATTAGAGTCTGATATTCAGCGTTTAGACGAACATTTGAATCGTTTAAATGAGGAAGTTGGGCAATTACAAGCTAAACTAGCTGATGCCAAAGCACGGCAAAAAACTATTATCATGCGTCAACGTGCAGTTGCCAGCCGTCTTGATGTGAAGAAAACCATTGATAGTGGCAAAATTGATGACGCCATGTATCGCTTTGAACGCTTTGAAGCGAAAATTGATGACCTAGAAGCGCAAGTGGAATCATACGATATGGGCAAACGCACCTTACGTGATGAATTCGCCGAGCTAGAAGGTGCGGATAAAATCAATGATGAGTTAGCCGCGTTGAAAGCCCGTGTTAACAAAGACAAGAAAGCAGCGGAATAAGTGATACACCCGCATTGCGGGTGTTTGCTGCCTAGAGCCTAATAAAGAGAGATAACGATGGAAACGATTGCCCCCTTAATTGCCGCTCCTGTCATTCTATTTATGCTGTTCGTCGCGCCTATCTGGGTGATCATGCATTATCGTAGTCAGCGTAAGATTAGTCAGGGCTTGAGCGAAGACGAGTTGACGCAACTGCAGCAGTTGGCGCGCCAGGCCGAGCAGATGCGTGAACGCATTCAAACGCTGGAGGCGATTCTGGATGCAGAGTCTCCACAGTGGAGAAGTCGCTCATGAGTACCGAACCGAAAAAGCAATTGTTACGTGACAAGCGTAACGGCAAAGTGGCCGGGGTTTGTGCCGGCATTGCCAACTACTTTAATATTGAAGTGTGGTTAGTGCGGATTATTGCAGTCACTGCCATCATTTTCGGACATGGTTTTATTGCGGTACTGTATATCGCCATGTGGATGATTTTAGATGAAAAGCCAGCTCATAGCAGCGGTCGCAGCCACGATACCATCGAGGTCAAGACCAAAGTATGGCAAGCCGGCGAGCCACCACGTGCTGCTTATCGTGAAATTAGCGGTGAGTTTGGTGACCTAGAGCAACGGCTGCAAAAGTTGGAGCGTCATGTTACCTCCAATGCGTTCAAAATTGACCGCGAACTCAATCGTCTTTAACCGAAGTGGCAAATTTTCGTTACACTTCGTGATGGCCCCGCAAGTCGCCCACTAGTTGCGTTGTTGGCAGCCTGAATGCACTCTGATGAGCACTTATCAGGAGGATTCACTGCCAATGCGCGACAACAATAATCATAAATCGCAATGGCAGCCAGCAACCGTGACCATTCATGGCGGCAAACGCCGCGATGAACACGGTGCTTTGGTTGCACCGCTGTATCAAACAGCCACTTTTGCGTTCACCAGCACCGAACAAGGTTCACGCCGCTTTGCCGGCGAAGAAGCCGGGTATATTTATTCGCGTTTGGGCAATCCCACGATTACCGAGTTAGAGCAACGTGTTGCTGCGCTCGAAGGTTATCCAGCTGCAGCCGCTTCGGCGACTGGCATGGGGGCGGTATCGGCGGCGATGTTAGCGTTCTTACAGCAAGGCGACCATGTGCTGGTGTCTGACGCCATATACGGCTGCAGTTTTGCTTTGTTTTCGCACCTGTTTAGCCGTTTTGGTATCAACGTCGATTTTGTCGATATGGCTGATGCGCAGTTGACCAAGGCAGCGATGCGTCCGAATACCAAATTGGTGTTCTTAGAAACGCCTGCGAATCCGCACTTGAAGGTGGTCGATATCGCCATGGTGAGTCAGCTGGCCCACAAGGTCGGTGCGCGGGTGGTGGTTGATAACACCTTTATGACGCCGCTATTGCAACAGCCGATTAAGCAGGGCGCTGATATTGTGATCCATAGCGCCACCAAATACCTAAATGGTCATGGTGATGTGGTGGCCGGTATTATTTGCGGCAGTACTGAAGATATTGAACTGATCAAGCTGACCACCTTGAAAGATATGGGGGCGACCATGAGCCCCCATGATGCTTGGTTGATATTACGTGGCTTAAAAACCTTAGATGTGCGCATGGAGCGCCATTGCAAGAATACCCGCGTGGTCGCTGAATTTTTGCGTGATCATGGGTTGGTGAAAACAATTTATTATCCGGGCTTTGCCGATCACCCAGCGCAAGCGCTGATGGGCAGCCAAATGTATGGTGCCGGCGCGGTAGTGGCCTTTGAACTTGCCGGTGATATTAATACCGCGCGGCGCATGCTCGACAGTTTGCAGCTGATTACTATTGCGGTAAGCCTAGGCGATGCGGAAACTTTAATTCAGCATCCAGCGTCAATGACCCATTCGCCCTATACCCCAGAGGCACGGGCCAAAGCAGGCATCAGTGATACCTTGATCCGTATCTCAGTTGGCCTTGAAGCCGTTGACGATATTATTGCCGATTTAGCCCAAGCACTGAATCAGTGCAAGGCTGCATTAACAATGAACACAGAACAAACAAAGGAACCAGTATCCCATGGGTAAGCAAAGCAAATACGTGTCGCGCCTACCAGAAGCCGATGGCAACATTGCCTGGACCGCCGAAGATAATGCGGTTTGGCATGATTTGGTAGAGCGTCAGCTGAAGCATATTCCCGGTAAAGCCTGTGATGAATATATGCGGGGGCTAGAACTACTTAATTTGCCAAAAGACCGCGTGCCGCAGTTGCACGAGATCAATAAAGTGCTAGCGGCAACCACCGGTTGGCAAGTGGCGCAGGTACCTTGTCTGATCCCATTTGATGAATTTTTCCGTTTATTGGCGAACAAGCAATTCCCGGTGGCGACCTTTATTCGTACCCGCGAAGAGTTTGACTACCTGCAAGAGCCGGATATCTTTCATGAAATTTTTGGTCATTGCCCACTGCTAACCAACCCTGACTACGCCCATTTCACCCATCAGTATGGCCGTTTAGGCTTAGCCGCCACACCGAAAGAGCGGGTGTACTTGGCGCGTTTGTATTGGTTCACCATTGAGTTTGGTTTGATGCAGACTGCTGAGGGCTTACGCATTTATGGCGGTGGTATTTTGTCCTCGCCGGGTGAAACCAACTATGCGCTCAGTGATGTGCCGGAGCGCAAGCAGCTGGTTGCATTAGATGCACTGCGTACGCCGTATCGCATTGATATCATGCAACCCATTTACTACACCATCAGCTCCTTTAAGCAGCTGTTTGAGATTGCCGACCAAGATATTATGGCGCTGGTGCATCAGGCTATGGAACTGGGTTTGTTTGAACCTAAGTTTCCACCTAAGCCAGCGGCTTAACGAATCCATTGAACGCATTTTAGAAAGACGACTGGAGTAATGATGTCTGAGTTAAAACAACAAACCTGTGAAGCCTGTAATGTCAACGCACCGAAAGTAACAGATGCTGAATTGGCCGAGTTAATGGCGCAAATTCCGGACTGGTCGCCAGTGGTCCGTGATGGTGTGATGCAGTTAGAGCGCCAATTCAAGTTCAAAAACTTTAAGTTAGCGTTGGCCTTTACCAACCAAGTTGCAGAAATTGCTGAAGCCGAATTTCATCACCCAACCTTAGTTACCGAGTGGGGCAAAGTGACGGTGGTGTGGTGGACGCACGCTATCAATGGCTTGCACAAAAATGATTTCATCATGGCGGCTCGCACGGACGCCTTGTTATCAGCCTAACGCGCCCTCGCTAGCGCGATAGAACGAAGCGCTCATGCGATAAAAGCGCCGCCGCAGCACTCGCTCCGGCGGCGTTTTTGTGTATACTTTGCTTTACACTTAGAGCGGAGATTATACCCAATGCGGCTAGAAATCAGCTGTGACGATCGCCTCGGTATTGCCCAAGACGTGCTTGAGATCTTGCGTGATCATGAAATTGATTTACGCGGCATTGAGGTCGACCCGAAAGGAAAAATCTTTCTTAACTTTCCGGAATTAGAATTTGCTGACTTTCAGCATTTGATGCCGGAGATCCGCCGTATTGCCAACGTCAAAGACGTGAAGACCGTTGCCTACATGCCCAGTGAGCGCGAGCACTATGAATTTAGCTTACTGCTCAGCCGCTTGCCTGATCCGGTGCTGTCTGTCGATGGCAAGGGTATTATCACCGTGTGTAATGATGCCGCCGAACACATTTTTGGTGATGGAAGCCAAACTATTCACAACTCATCAATCAACGACTGGGTGAGCGGTTTTAACGTAGTGCGCTGGCTTGAGCGACAACCCAAAGAGCAGACTGTAGTGCAGGTGAATATTGGCAGCGCCATGTATTTTCTTGATTTGATTCCATTGTGGGTAACCGATGAAAACCAGCGCGCAAACTTTGCCGGCGCGGTAGTCACTGGTAAGCCACAACCACTGACCGGGCAATGGCAGCGCAGCGGCCAACCAGAAGTGTTTGCCAAGATCTTGGGCGACCATCCGCTAATGAAACGGCTGTTGAAAGATGCTGCGCGCATGGCGGAATTGCATGTGCCGTTGCTGATTCAAGGTGAAACTGGTGTTGGCAAAGAATTGCTAGCGCGGGCCTGCCATCAAGCCGGTCCGCGTTCAAGCGCTCCGTTTTTGGCGATTAACTGTGCGGCGTTGCCCGATAACGTGGCCGAGAGTGAGTTATTCGGTCATGGCAAAGGCAGTTTAGGGCCCTACACCGAAGCCAAGAAGGGCATCTTTGAACAAGCCCATGGCGGCACCGTGCTGCTTGATGCAGTGAGTGAAATGTCTAATAGTCTGCAGGCAAAGCTGCTGCGCTTTATTCAAGAAGGACGGTTCCGACGCATTGGTGAAGAAGCCGAAGTGACAGTGGATGTTCGGATCATCTGTTCGGTGCAAGACGATCTGCTAACGCGGGTTGAACAAGGGCGATTCCGCGAAGATTTGTACTATCGGCTGAATGTACTGAGTTTGAGTATTCCGCCACTACGTGAACGGCGTTCCGATATCGCCATCTTGGCTGAGCATTTTACCTTACAGGCGTGTCAGCATTTAGGCCGTAATTTGGTGCTGTTGAGCCGCGATTGTCGTGAACTGTTACAGCGCTATCAGTGGCCAGGCAATGTCCGCCAGTTGGAAAATGTGTTGTTTCGGGCCATTTCAATGCTCGAAGGTGACCGGCTCGATGCCCGTGATCTGCAGTTACCTGGTGGCAAGGGTGTCAGTGAGAGTGTGGCGATTGAGTTTGATGACGAAGACTTAGACAGTGCGGTGAAAAAATTTGAAAGCACTATCTTGCGGCGCTTGTATCCGAGCTATCCGAGCACGCGCCAACTGGCAAAAAAACTCGGCCTATCGCATACCGCGGTGGCGAATAAGCTGCGCGAGTACGGCATCAGCAAGCCCGGTAAGAAGCCGTCGCGTTCATAAAAGTTTACAGTCAAACCGCGGCTTTGTATCGAAAAGCTGACAGTTGATGGGTAAACCGCACTATACCCGCTAAACTGTATCGAATAGTTTACAAATGGGCCAATAGCCGTTCTGTCAGCTTTTCTGGCTAGGCGCTGGCGCAGTTGGCGTTTCTGGCGCACAGTAAGGTAACGACAACCTCATACTGATAACGCGCGAACTAGCGCGTACAACAAGGAGTAAATCATGGCTGATCATTCGTACAACCCGTTACAAACCAATGGTTTTGAATTCGTTGAATACACCGCACCGGATGCCCAAGGTATTCAAGCGCTCAAAGACCTGTTTGTAAAACTCGGGTTTACTGAAGTGGCAAAACACAAGCGTAAGCAAGCGTGGCTGTATAAGCAAAACGACATCAACTTTATCATTAACGCCGAAGCTGGTGGCCAAGCAGCTGAATTTGCTAAAGAGCACGGCCCAAGTGTGTGTGGTATGGGCTGGCGCGTAGCCGATGCTAAGCACGCGTTAGCGCATGCTGTGGCCAATGGCGCTAAAGCCTTTAGTCGCGATGTAGCAGCTGGCGAAGCCGAGTTCCCAGCGGTGTATGGCATTGGTGCGTCAACCTTAGCCTTTGTCGATAAGTACCAAGGCACAGACACCATTTATAGCAGCGATTTTGATTTCTACCCGAACTGGGAAGCCGACATGAAAGCGCATGCCGCCGGTTTGTACGAAGTCGACCATTTAACCCACAACGTATTCCGCGGCAACATGGATACCTGGGCAGGTTTCTACGAGCGTATTGGTAACTTCCGTGAAATTCGCTACTTCGACATTGAAGGCAAGCTGACGGGTTTGTTAAGCCGTGCTATGACCGCGCCATGCGGCAAGATCCGTATTCCAATTAACGAGTCGCACGACGATAAATCGCAAATTGAAGAGTATCTGCGCGAATACAACGGTGAAGGCATTCAGCATATCGCCCTAACCAGCGACAACATTTACAAAACCGTTCGTGATTTGCGCAGCATCGGCATGGAATTTATGCCAACGCCAGAAACCTATTACGATAAAGTCAATGAGCGCGTTGAAGGCCACGATGAAAGCCTCGATGACCTGCGTGACTTACGGATTTTAATTGACGGCGCGCCAATGAAAGATGGCATTTTGCTGCAAATTTTCACCAAGACGGTGATTGGTCCGGTGTTCTTTGAAATTATTCAGCGCAAAGGCAACGAAGGCTTTGGTGAAGGCAACTTTAAGGCCCTGTTCGAGTCGATCGAGGAGGATCAAATTCGTCGCGGAGTGTTAACTGATGCGTAAATGGGTGAGTTTCCCGAAAAAAGTCGGGGTATTTTCCAAGCAAGCACATGCGGATTTGCCGGAGCAGGCCATTTATGAGCGTGAAGTAGGGCGTAGCGGCTTTTTTGGCCCGGCCACGCACTTTCATCATCGCCATGCACCCACCGGTTGGAGCAACTGGGAAGGCGACTTGCGGCCGCGTAATTTCGACTTTAACAAGCTGACCAACGTTGCGGTGGGATCGCCGTGGGCGGTACCTATGCTGTTGCATAATGCCCACTGTAAGTTCCGTATTTGGCATTGTCGCGAGGCGATGCCATGTTTGGTGCGCAATGCTGATGGCGACGAGTTGCTGTTTATTCACGAAGGTCGCGGCGAACTGTATTGCGATTACGGCCATATCACCCTCGAAAAAGGTGACTATTTCAGCATTCCGCGTTCAACCAGCTGGCGCATTGAGCCGATTGAAGCGATGCAGATTGTGATGATTGAGGCCACCAATGGCTCCTATCAGCTGCCGGAAAAAGGTTTGGTAGGCAATCATGCCATTTTTGACCCGGGTTGCTTAGACGTGCCCGAAATTGACGACGCCTTCAAAGCTCAGTACAGCGAAGAGCAGTGGCAGATTCAGGTCAAGCGACACGGCCAAGTCAGTGTCATTACCTACCCATACAACCCGCTTGATGCGATTGGCTGGCACGGTGATCTGGCGCCGGTGCGGATCAATTGGCGCGATATTCGGCCATTGATGAGCCATCGCTACCACTTGCCACCGTCAGCGCATACCACCTTTGTGGCCGATCGCTTTGTAGTGTGTACCTTTGTGCCGCGGCCGATTGAATCCGACCCAGGTGCATTGCGAGTGCCGTTCTATCATAACAACGACGATTACGATGAAGTGCTGTTCTACCATGAAGGCGACTTCTTCAGCCGTGACAATATTGATAAAGGCATGGTGACCTTTCACCCAGCTGGATTCACTCATGGCCCACACCCGAAGGCCTTCAAAGCTGGCTTAGAGTACAAGAAAAAGTTCACCGACGAAGTGGCGGTGATGCTTGATACTCGTGACGCCCTGCAGATGGGCGATGTTTGTGCCAGTGTGGAAAATCCAGACTATGTGTATAGCTGGAAGCCAAAAACCGAATAGGAACCAAACTTACTATGAAGTTTGCAAGTTATCGAAATGGAACCCGTGACGGCCAGCTGATGTTGGTCAGTCGTGATTTAACTCAGGCCGTGGCTGTGCCAGCCTTGGCCGCAACCCTGCAAGAAGTCCTCGACGATTGGGATGGTATTGCGCCGGCATTGGAGCCTATTTACGCGGCATTAAATGCTGGTGAGATCAGTGAAGCGGTGGCGTTTGACCAAAGCCTCTGTGAATCGCCGTTACCACGCGCCTACCAGTGGGCTGACGGCAGCGCCTATGTCAATCATGTGGAATTAGTGCGTAAAGCGCGCAATGCCGAGATGCCAGAAAGTTTCTGGACCGATCCGTTGATGTATCAGGGCGGTTCGGATGATTTTCTTGGCCCCAAAGACCCGATTGAAATGGCCGATACCGCCTGGGGAATAGATTTTGAAGGCGAAGTAGCGGTGATCACCGATGACGTGCCGATGGGCACCCCAGCCAATCATGCCGGCGATTATATTCGCTTGGTGATGTTGGTGAACGACGTGTCGTTGCGCGGTTTAATTCCCAATGAATTAGCCAAAGGTTTCGGCTTTTTTCAGTCCAAACCATCGTCAGCATTCTCTCCCGTGGCAGTAACGCCTGATGAACTTGGTGCGGCATGGCAAGACCATAAAGTGCATTTACCGCTGTTGAGCGAGCTTAATGGACAATTATTTGGCAAGCCCAACGCCGGTGTGGATATGACCTTTAATTTTGCGCAACTTGTTGCTCATGCTGCAAAAACACGGCATTTGAGTGCTGGTGCAATTATCGGTTCAGGTACGGTATCGAACAAGCAAGGCACTGATCATGGCAGCGCAATTAGCGAAGGTGGTCTAGGCTATAGTTGTATTGCTGAAGTGCGGATGATTGAAACTATTCGTGACGGCAAACCCAGTACTGGCTTTATGCAGTTTGGCGACAGCATCAAAATTGAGATGCTCGACCAACAGGGTATGAGTATCTTTGGCAGTATTGAACAACAGGTGGTGGCCTACACTGAACCAACAGCAGCGCCCCAAGCCGACTAACGCGTTAATTGTTAAGGAGTGAGCACGCTGATGGAACTCTATGGGTATTGGCGCTCAAGTGCCAGCTATCGGGCGCGTATTGCACTAAATTTTAAACGCCTCGATTACCAGTATCTGCCAGTTCATTTGCTGCGTGATGGTGGTCAGCAACACCAGCAGGCCTATCGACAGCTTAATCCGAACGGCTTAGTGCCAACTTTGGTGGATGGTAAAACCGTCATTCACCAGTCGCTGGCGATTATGGAATATCTCGACGAAAAGTATCCTGGCCCAGCGTTATTACCGGGCAAGGCTGCTGATCGGGCACAGATACGAGCCATGTCGCTGGATTTAGCCAGTGAATTACAGCCGCTGATTAACTTACGGGTGCAGCAGTATCTTAGCGGCACCTTGAAGCTTGACGACCAAGCGAAAAAAGCTTGGCTGGCACATTGGTTTGCCAAAGCCTTTGCCAGTTTCGAAATTTCGCTTATTGATCATGGCGGTAATTACTGTTACGGCGATTTGTTCTCTATGGCAGATGCCTGCTTGGTGCCCCAAGTATACAGCGCCGAGCGCTTCGGTATTGATTTGACCGCATACCCGCGGCTACAAGCTATGTATCAGAAGTTGCTGGAATTGCCCTGGGTAGCAGCGGCGCATCCGAGTAAACAGCCCGATGCGGAGAGCTAACCGCAATTTGTGCCAACTTCATCGCAATCAGCAAAAGCCCGACTCGAATTGTGTCGGGCTTTTTGCTTTAATGCGGTAACGCTTACTAAGAGGATAACCATAATGAAAAGCAAACTCGCGTTAGCTATTGCAGCCGCCTTGCTAGCCAGTGCCTGTGTTAGCACCAATGAAGCTGCTACCGCGCCAAATGTCACCCAACAACCGATTGAAACTGTGCAGTTGGCCAGTAATCCAAATGCTGTTGCCGGTAGTGAATTAACCCTTGAAAAAATTATGGCCGACCAAGATTGGTTGGGGCGTTCGCCCGAGAATGCCTACTGGATGGTCTCTGGTGATGGCGTACTGTATCAACAGAAGCGCGAAGGCAGTTTGTTACGGGATTGGTATCATTTGCCGTTAAATGGCGAAGCGGCGCATCAAGTCCCGCTCGACCGTTTACACAACTATGCCTACAGCGACGGTGTGTATAACAGTGACCGTAGCTTGTTAGCTTATACCTTTGAGGGCAATGTGTTTGTGCGGGACTTAGCCGCTGGCAAGGTACAGCAGTTGACTCGCGATGAAGCTCGGCAAAATCAATTGATGTTCTTAACCGATGGCCGCTTGTCGTTCCGTCAAGGTAACGATTTCTTTGCTGTTGATCCACGCTCTGGGTTGACCACCCAGCTGGCCAGCCTGGAAACCCGTGAAGCACCAGAAGCCAATGCCCCAGCCAAGGATTTTATTGCCCGCGAGCAAATCGAGCTGATTGAATTTGTACAGAAAGAGCGTAACGACCGTGCTGAGCGTTTTGCCCAGCAGCAACTATTGGCAGACAGTAATAGTAGCTTGGCGCCGCAGCCATTCTATTTAGGCAATAACAAACAGATCGTCGCGGCGAGTTTGTCGCCAGCGGGTGACAAATTATTAGTTGCTATCACCAGCCCACAAGGGTGGCGTGCTGACGGCGACATCATGCCTGATTATGTGGCTGAAGATGGCCGAGTTAAAGCCCGCGATGTGCGTCGTCGGGTGGCTGATGCCAAGCCAGTTGAGCATACTGTGATGGCGCTTAATTTAACCGACGGTACGAAAACAACGTTCACCTACAACACGTTGCCGGGTTATGACGATGATGCGTTGGCGGCGGTGAAGGCAGAAAACTACCAAGCCCAAGGCAAAACCTACAGCAGTGAGAAAAAGCCACGGCCTATCACCTTGTTGCAGGATTGGGGCTGGTCGAGCGGGGCATTCCGCTGGAGCGACGACGGCAAACAAGCATTGGTGATGTTGGAAGCCTGGGATAACAAAGATCGCTGGATAGCCAGTTTCGATTTCGCTGGCAAACAATTGCAAAGCCAACACCGCTTGAGCGATGAGGCCTGGATCAATTACACCCATAATGAATTTGGCTTTTTACCGAATAGCACTACGCTGTGGTATCAATCGGAACAAGATGGCTATGCGCATCTTTATGTGAAACCGTTGAATGGCAAAGAGCGTCAGTTAACCTCAGGTAAGTATGTCACTGAAGATCCGCAAGTGAATGCTGATGGTTCGTACATTTATTTCAGTGGCAATAAGCCCCACCCAGGTAACTATGAAATTTTCCGCGTAGCCACTGCCAGCGGTGAGCTTGAGCAACTGACTAAGCTCGGTGGTATCAATAATTATGAATTGAGCCCCAACGAAGATCAGTTGTTGATCACGCACTCCAGTGCACTTACGCCACCAGAACTGTACCATCAAACAATCGGCGCAGATGCCACGGCACAACGTTTGACCCATACCGTTAGCGATGCTTATTTAGCCGTTGATTGGGCCGCGCCAAACATTGTGCCTATTGCGTCTAGTCATGTGGCTGACCCAATCTATACACGGGTGTATTACCCAGCTGATTATGACCCTAATCGGGCGGAAAAATATCCAGCGGTGGTATTTATTCACGGTGCTGGCTACTTGCAGAACGCTCATGGTGGATGGTCGAACTATCAGCGCGAGTTTATGTTCCATAGCATGCTCACCGAACATGGCTATGTGGTGCTTGATCTTGACTACCGTGGCTCTAAAGGCTACGGCCGTGATTGGCGCACCGCGGTGTACCGGCAAATGGGCACACCAGAAGTTGAAGATTTAATTGATGTGGTGAAGTGGGCGGGTGCGAACGCTAATGTTGATACCAATCGTGTGGGTACCTATGGTGGTTCGTACGGTGGCTTTTTAACCTTTATGGCGTTGTTCAAAGAGCCTGGCTTGTTCCAAGCTGGTGCGGCACTGCGTCCGGTCAGTGATTGGGCGCATTACAATACTGGTTACACCTCAAATATCTTGAACTTGCCTGATGACGACCCGATTGCCTATCGCCGTAGCTCGCCGATTTATTTCACCGAAGGGCTTCGTGATCAGCTATTGATCATGTCACCGATGGTGGATGACAACGTGTTCTTCCAAGATAGCGTGCGCGTGGTACAACGCTTGATTGAGCATGAGAATATCAATTTTGAGACGGCGATTTACCCGGTTGAACCGCATGGTTTTCGGCAGCCATCAAGCTGGCTAGATGAGTATCGTCGTATCTTTATGCTGTTCGAAGAGAACCTGAAGTAGGCGAGTGATTCGCCTACCGGCATAACACAGGTAATAAAAAACCGGGGCATGCCCCGGTTTTTAATGCCTATCAATCAACTACTCACGCATAGTTACTGAGTTTTTGTCATGGCTGCGCTGGCGACAGATTTCGCTTCACTCAGGCTCGCCGTTACCGGTGCTTTAGCAAAGGCTGGGCGTTGCTCATCACTGGCGACTGTGAGCGGGCTAAATTGACCATCACGCGGCGTAGCAGTGGCTTTAGCCATAGCCGCCGACACCACTTTCTTCGCCTGTGGCTGGGCTACTGGCTGAGCCGCTTTGGCTGCAGTTTTGCGCTCTGGCTTCGCTTCAGCTTTCGGCTCTGCTTTCGGCTCTTCTTTCGCTGCGACTTTTGGCTCCGGTGTGGCTTCGGCTTGCGCTTCTGCTGCTGCTTCCGTAACTTGAGCTTGTTCTGGAGCAGGTGCTACCGCCGGCTCTGCGGTTATTGCTGCCGCCGCTGCACTTTCTGTTACTGCACTTTCAGTTACAGTACTTTCAGTTACAGCCTGCTCTGTTACAGCACTGGAAGCCGCTTCCGCTTCTGGCTGCGCGACGTCGTTAGCGTCAGCCGCTGCTGTTGCGTCAGTCACTGAAGAGTCAGCTGTTTCGTCAGTTAGTTCCTGTTGTTCCGCTTTACGGCGTTGACCAGCAGCACGCTGGTGACGCGGCGAACGGCGGCTACGATTGCGCGTTGGCTGTTGCTCGTCACTGTCACTGGCCGCGGTAGCACTGGTATCGTCACTGGCTGTCGGGGCTGTTTCGGTCGACGTTGTATCAGCTGCGGTCATATCTACCGCTGCGGTCGTCGCACTCTCTGTGGTATCGATATCGGCCTTCACTTCCGCCTTCACTTCGGCTTGATCGGCTGCTGTTACTGCCTCGGCTTTTTCAGCGCTTGTGGTTTCAGTGCTTGCCGTTTCAGTGCTGTCACCAGCAACAACACGCACCGAGCGCTCAAGCTTACGGCGTTGACGGCGCGGTTTGCTGACCGTAGGTGCATCATCATGCTGCTCATTGCTGCTGGAAACGTCGTCAGCAACGCTAGTGACTGCTGTTGCTTCAACGTTTGCGGCGTCACTAGCTGCTGCATTTTCATTACGCTGGCGGTTATTCCGGTTACGACCGCGACGACCACCACGTTCATTACGTACTGGCTTATCATCACTAGCCGCAGCGCTGGCTGCCACTGGCTCGGCAACAGCTGCTACCTCAGCTTTATTGTTACGTTCATCGCGCTCACGCGGGCCACGGTTAGCACCACCACGACGGCGGTTGTTGCCGCGCTGGTTACGACGTTGTTGTGGACGACGTTGCGGCTCTTGCTCAGTTTTTTGTTCTTTGTTGTCTGAGCCACTGAATAGGCTGCCGAACCAACTCATCAAGCGACTGATTAAGCCCGGGCCGGCTGGTACTGCAGCTTTTTCAGTGGAGGCAGCTGCGGCAACTGGTGCTGGAGCTGCTGGGGCTTGCAGGTGTTTGATTGCAGGCTCTTCAAAAGCGACTTTTTCCTTATTTAAGGTAAAGGTCATGGAGCTATCGTCGGCTTTATCAAGCAGGGTGAAGCTATTGGCGGCTTCTACCTCATCAGAACGCAAACGGCGCACATCAAAATGTGGTGTCTCGAGATTCTGATTTGGAATAACCAGTACCGATACCTTATGGCGCTTTTCAATATCAGTGATTGAGCTGCGTTTTTCGTTGAGCAAATAAGTACCAACGCTGACCGGAACCTGTGCTTGTACTTGTAAGGTTTTGTCTTTCAGCGCTTCTTCTTCGATTAAGCGCAAGATAGATAGAGCCAGTGATTCAACTGAACGAATGGTGCCTTGGCCGCTACAGCGCGGACACACATGGTTGGATGACTCACCCAAGCTTGGACGCAAGCGCTGACGTGACATTTCCAACAGACCAAAGCGCGAAATGCGAGCTACTTGAATGCGCGCACGATCTTGCTTCAGGCTATCGCGTAGGCGGTTTTCAACTTCGCGTTGATGACGTACTGGCGTCATATCAATGAAGTCAATGACCACCAGACCACCCACGTCGCGCAGACGCAATTGACGGGCAATTTCTTCAGCCGCCTCAAGGTTGGTCTGAAACGCGGTTTCCTCGATGTCGCCACCTTTGGTTGCGCGCGATGAGTTGATATCAATCGACGTCAGCGCTTCGGTTGGGTCAATCACAATAGAGCCACCAGACGGCAGCCGCACTTCACGCTGGAAGGCCGATTCAATCTGACTTTCAATTTGATAATGATTGAAAAGTGGTATGGAGCCTTGATAGAGCTTTACGCGATTGACGAAATCTGGACGAATCAAACTGACGTGCTGTTTGACTTGTTCAAAAATATCGTTGTTATCGATCATGACTTCGCCAATATCACGACGTAAATAATCGCGGATGGCACGGAATACCACATTGCTTTCTTGATGGATTAAGAATGGAGCAGGGCGTTCGCCAGCGGCTGTCTCAATAGTGCGCCAATGGTGTACTAAAACGTTGAGATCCCACTCGAGTTCTTCCGGTGATTTACCAACGCCGGCAGTACGAACAATCACACCCATATCATCGGGCACGTTGATTGAGCCTAACGCTTCTTTTAATTCAGTACGCTCATCACCTTCAATACGGCGCGAGATACCGCCGGCTTTCGGGTTGTTTGGCATTAATACTAAATACGAACCAGCCAATGAGATAAAGGTTGTCAGTGCAGCGCCTTTTTGGCCGCGCTCTTCTTTATCAATTTGTACAATAACTTCTTGGCCTTCTTTAATGGCATCACGAATGTTCGGGCGACCAGAAAATGAGTAACCAGTAGGGAAGTATTGTTTGGCAATTTCTTTTAATGGCAGGAAGCCATGACGCTCGGCACCATAATCAACGAAGGCTGCCTCAAGGCTTGGTTCAACACGGGTAATTTTACCCTTGTAGATATTCGATTTTTTCTGTTCATGACCACGACTTTCGATGTCGAGATCATAAAGACGTTGGCCGTCTACCAGTGCTACGCGCAATTCTTCTTGCTGCGTTGCGTTAATTAACATTCTTTTCATGGTTGTGACTCTTATGATATAGCCACAACACAGCACGAGGGGCGGAACGCCGTCGCGATTTCGTGTTCAAATTGTTGAGTTGTCATGACGCTATCTCAGCGGGTACTGACACCGCCCGTTATAAAGAACGTGCGGCTTGCAATTGGTTACCAAGCCGAAATCTGCTGGTATATTCTCGTCGTGCTATGCCGTAGCATTAGCTTTTTTGCTTATTAAGGCCTGAGTGCGCTTGCCAGTGATTGGCTGAGACCTGCTCAATGCGACTCACTCAGACCCTCTGAATTTTTATTTACGTAACTTTATCAACGTGTTACCACGTACCGCTCTCTGTTAACCGGTGCGGAATTTTTCCGGCTGCTGATTATCCCACGTTTTCGTTGTTTATGACAACATAAGCTTTCTAGTTGTTGAACTTGTTACAATTGGCTACACTAATTTTACATTCTTACAGGCATAGCGTTTTATAATGCCAATACAACCCTTCGCACGAAAAAACAACATGGAGCACTTATGCGAACTACACTTATAGCAGCAGCTATTATTGCTGCGGGAGCCGGCGGTTATTATGCCTACAACAAGCAAGCCGATGCCGGTATCAATATGGCGGAGTTGGCATACGTGCCTGCTGACACGGCGTTGTTCTCGGCACAGATTAAACCGATTGACTTGCCGACTTACCTTGCCGCAACTGCTTTCATGACCCCTGAAATGGCAGCCAGCACCAAAGCCGAAATGGATAATCTGCTGCTCGAGTCGGAACTCGGTGATAGCGAGGGAATTGCTTTTGGACTGACGTTATATAGTCAATTGCTTGACGCCTTAGTACAACCTGAACAGTTCACCGAGCTAACCGGCGTGAGCAGTGACGCACGTTCGATGTTGTACATGGTTGGTGCAGCGCCGGTACTGCGCATTGCAGTGGGTGACCAAGCTAAGTTTTTAGCGATGTTTGAGCGTGCCGAGCAGGCCAGTGGTTACAGCGCAACCGAAGAAACTATCGAAGGTGCTACGGTTTATCGTTATCAATTAGTCCGTGACGAGGTGGAAGAAATTGCTATTGACCTGCTGATGCGGGTTGGTGATGGTTGGGCGACACTAACTGTCGATGCTGCGAGCCTCGATAAAGCAAACTTAGGTCAGCGTTTGGCATTAACTCAACCGGCTAATAACTTGCAAGATAGCGGCTACTTAACCGATATCCTTAAAAAGTATGATTTACGTGCTGATGGCGTTGGCTATATTCGCTCAGATATTTTGGCCAATGCGCTGGTTAATCCCGACAGTAACCAGTTAGGTCTTGATTTGCGCTCAATTTCCGCCGGTGAGTTAGATACCTCGATGGCGGAATGGCAAACTGCTGAATGCCGCACTGATGTGAGTCAAATTGCTACGCTATGGCCTGGGGTATTCTTTGACGCCGCAATTACTCAAGCCGATAGCGGCACCACGATTGCTAGCACGACTTTGATCCCGACCCATCATCAGCCAACGTTAGAGCGCATGCAGGATTTACGCGGATTTATTCCAACGGCGATGACGAGCAATCTTAGCGATGTCATGGGTTACGTAGGATTAGGTACTGATTTTGGTCGTTTAGCACCTAATCTGAGCCAAATGTGGGTTAGTTTGACCTCGGCTAAATTTTCGTGCGCGCCACTCGTGGCTGCACAGGAGAGCATGAAGGCGAATAACCCAATGGCAGCTTTAGCGGTAACGCAAATGCTGGGTGGTTTGAAAGGCTTTGCTGCCCAAGTGGTTGATTTTGACTTGGCTGGCTTGGAGACTGGCAGTCCTGACGCGTTAAACATGACTTTCAGCATGTCTGGAGATGACATTGAAACTTTGTACACCACGCTGCAGTCATTTGATCCAAACTTGGCGGCGTTGGAGTTACCAGCAGTCGGTGAGACCACCGTACTGGCGGGTGCTGATCTGGGTTTGCCATCCGATGCCACGCTGCATCGCGGAGCCAACACCCTAGCACTAGGTGTTTCTGCAGCCAGTGAGGCCACGGCAAAAAGTGCTGCTGCTGAAGCCATGAGCAAAAATGGGTTCGTGGTTATGGGCTTTAATTACGCAAAATTATTTGCCGCCGTAGGCCCAATGATGGCGCTAGAAGGCGAGGAAATGGGGCCAGAAATTGAAGCCTTAATGAACACCGATATGCAGCTTCACTTTGTCCTGGACTTCAACAAGCACGGCTTTGTGATGAATTACAACATGGCGGTTGCTAAACCATAAAATTTTCAGTTACGGGCGTAAGTTTAGTGATAAACTTACGCCCTATGACTGATACCTCTGTAACACAACAAGTTCGTTTTCAGACTGTCGAGCCTGACTTTGCTGAACAACGTATTGACAACTATTTGCTTGCGCAATTGAAGGGTGTACCGAAATCGTTGGTATATCGTATCGTGCGTAAAGGCGAAGTGCGGGTCAACAAAAAGCGGGTAAAACCTGAATATAAGCTGCAAGCCGGCGACGTGGTGCGTATTCCACCGGTCCGTGTGGCCGAGGCGAATGCCTTACCATCGGCTAAATTAGACCGCGTACAAGCGCTACAACACCAAATTCTGTACGAAGATGATGTGCTCATGGTGATCAATAAGCCAGCTGGCCTCGCCGTGCATGGTGGTTCGGGTTTGCAGTTTGGCTTGATTGAGAGTTTGCGTGCACTGCGCCCGCAAGCGCAACACCTGGAGTTAGTGCATCGGCTCGACCGTGAAACCAGCGGTTGTTTGCTGATTTCAAAACGCCGCTCAGCACTGCGTAATTTGCACGAACAGTTGCGTCTCAAAACCATGAATAAGCAATACTACGCCTTGGTGCGTGGCCACTGGCAGGCGCACGTAAAAATGGTTTCAGCACCACTGCAAAAAAACACCCTCAAATCGGGCGAGCGCGTGGTTCGTGTTGATAGTGACGGCAAAGACGCAGAAACCCGCTTTCGTATCATTGAACAATACAATCAAGCCACTCTAGTAGAAGCCTCACCGATTACTGGTCGTACCCACCAAATTCGTGTGCACGCGCTGCAAGCAGGGCATCCCATTGCGCTTGATGATAAGTACGGTGATGAGGATTTCAGCCGATTCATGCAAGGGCTAGGGTTACAACGGCTGTTTTTGCATGCTCATTTATTGCAATTTACCCATCCACAAAGCGGCCAAACCATGACCGTTGAAGCGCCACTTGATGATGCACTTCGCGATGCTTTACGGCGTTTAGGTAGTAAGCGTTTCGCATGAACTATTCGCTGATCATTTTCGATTGGGATGGCACCTTAATGGACTCGGTTGGTCGCATTGTGTCATCCATGCAATATACCGCGCGGGTGGTCGGCCTTAATGTGCCATCAGAAAGTGCGGTGCGTGACATTATAGGCATCAGTTTGCTACCGGCCATCGACCGCTTATTTGGGCGCTTGAATGAGGTGCAAATGGCGCAGTTCATGCAGGTTTATCGGCAACAATATGTCTATGATGATGCTACGCCAACGGGTTTATTTGACGGCGCACATGAACTGCTCAGTGATTTACGCAGTCGTGGCTTTCGGTTGGCCGTGGCGACTGGTAAAGCGCGTCATGGCCTAGAGCGCGTTTGGGACGAGACCAACAGTCGTCATTACTTCGATTATTCGCGTTGTGCTGATGAATCTGAGTCAAAACCAAGCCCGAAAATGCTCCTTGAGTTAACCGAGCAAGCCGGGGTAGGTGTGCAGCAAGCACTGATGATAGGCGACTCCATTCACGACATGCAGATGGCACAGCGGGCTCAGATGGCTGCTATTGGCGTGAGCTTTGGCGCCCATGATAGTGCACAACTTAAGGCCGCTGGTGCGCACGCTATTATTTCTCAATTATCAGAGCTGAGCAGTTATGTTGCTGATGACAGCAGCGCTGTAGCGCTCAAGGAATTGCTATGAACAAGCTGGTATTAGCATCTACCTCACCGTATCGGCGTGAATTACTGGCCAAAGTAGTGGCCGATTTTAGCTGCGCGGCGCCGCATATCGATGAGACACCGCTGTTGGGTGAATCGGCGCAACAGCTGGTTGAACGTTTAGCGATTGCAAAAGCTAAGGCCTTAGCGGCACAGTATCCAGAGCACTTGTTAATTGGCTCGGACCAAGTAGCAGTCATCGATGGTGCTATTGTCGGTAAACCGCATACGGTCGACAATGCGGTGAAGCAGCTGCGCGCGGCAAGTGGCAAAAGCGTTACCTTTTTGACCGGTTTGGCGCTCTATGATAGCGCCAGTCAGCGCCTGCAGCATTGCGTTGAGCCCTTTACCGTAGTGTTCCGCAGCCTAACTGATGCCGAAATTCATGCTTACATTGCTTTGGAGCAGCCGTTGAATTGTGCCGGCAGTTTCAAGAGTGAGGGGCTAGGCATCAGTTTATTTGAGCGGTTGCACGGTGATGACCCAAATAGCTTGATTGGCTTGCCATTGATTCGCTTGTTGGCAATGTTGCGCGCGTGGGGCGTTAATCCACTGACTAGCGCTGTAAATAAACCGCGCTGAAGCGCAGTAAAAATGCGAAAATCACTTGTTTTCAAACGGCTAATCCATTAACATTCGCGCCCTATGCAGAAGGTTCGTGTACCGATTTCGGTCGATCCGGTTAAAAGTGCCGGTAAGCAATTGAGTTACCTCGGTTTAATTCCGGGGAAAAACCTTGTGCGTTTGCAAGAGCTATTGGTTGAGGCTTGTCCTGACATCGATGCGCAAATCCATTTTGACGTGGATGAGCAAGGCATTAAGGTCATTCGCGGACACGCTGAAGTGACTGTGGTAGTGGCTTGTGAGCGCTGTGGTGACCCAATGATCTTACCTGTGCAATGTGATTTTGTGTACGCACCAATCACAAAGCGCCAAAAGGCCACCGATATGCCAGAGGAATACGAGCCCATAGATCTTGATGAGCTTGGTGAAGTTAATCTGCATCAAATAGTTGAAGATGAATTGATGTTGACGATGCCTGTGGTGCCTAAGCACGATGAACAGGCCTGTCGAATTAAAGCGGATGCAATGCAGTGGGGCGAGTTAGACCCGAGCGCCGAGGCAAAGGAAAACCCTTTTGCCGTATTGCAGTCCTTAAAGCGTAAATAAACCTAGGAGATAGCTGAAATGGCTGTACAAAAGAGTAAGAAAAGTCGTTCTGCCCGTGGCATGCGTCGTTCACATGACGCGCTGAGCGGTCCAACTTTATCAATCGATTCTACTTCTGGCGAAACTCATCGTCGTCACCATGTGACTGCTGATGGTTTCTACAAAGGCCGTAAAGTAGTCGGTAACTAATCGACGCTGGTGGATGTGCGGCAATGGCCACACTGACAATAGCAATCGATGCAATGGGGGGCGATAACGGCCCCTCAATTGTTATTGCCGCGCTGCAACAAGCGCTCAAGCAATTTTCTGATACACACTTCGTAGTCGTCGGTGACGAAACCGAATTGCTGCCGCTGCTGCAGCGTGAAAAACTCATTGCACACCCGCGTTTAACCCTCAAGCATGCAAGCCAAACCGTAACTATGACCGATAAGCCCGGTTATTCGTTGCGAGCCAAACCTGATTCATCTATGCGCGTTGCGCTAGAACTGGTCGCTGATGAAAGCGCTGATGCCATGGTGAGTGCCGGTAACACCGGTGCGCTGATGACCAAAGCGTATTTTAGTTTGAAAACTTTACCCGGTATATTGCGCCCAGCACTGATGTCAGTTATCCCTCAGGCGCGCGGTGGTAGTGCGATCATGCTTGATCTCGGCGCTAACCCAGTGTGTGATTCTGATACCTTGTTTCAGTTTGGCTTAATGGGTTCGGTCGCAGCACAACAAGTGTTAGGCGTAGAACTGCCGCGTGTTGCCTTGCTGAATATGGGTGAAGAAGAAATTAAGGGTAATGATGTGGTGAAAGCCACAGCGCAATTGTTTCAGCAGTCGCAGCTGGTGAACTATATTGGCTTTATTGAAGGCGATGATGTATTTTCTGGCAAAGCTGACGTGATTGTCTGTGATGGTTTCGTCGGTAATATCGCACTAAAAAGCTGCGAAGGCTTAGCTGATTTATTGTTAAACAATATCCGCAGTAATATTCACGACCATTGGTTGACCCGTTGGTTTGTGAAACTCTTTTATAAACGTCTGCAACGTTCGTGGGATTGGCTGAAGCCCGACCACTACAACGGAGCGAGTCTGATAGGATTGCGTGGAGTCGTTATTAAAAGCCACGGTGATGCTAATGCGAGAGCCTTTTATAGTGCTATCGAGCAAGCCGTGCATGAGGCTCAGCAGCACCTCCCGCAACGTATTCGTGAGCGGGTGGAACAGGTTCTCCTCGAGCAGGAATAAGACATCATCATGCGATCAGTGATTACCGGCAGCGGCCATTATTTGCCCGCTCAGCGCTTAACCAATGCCATGTTAGAACAACGTGTCGATACCAGCGACCAATGGATCGTCGAACGTACGGGCATTCGTGAACGACGCATTGCTGGAGCCACAGAAACCCCTGCCAGCATGGGCGTAGCTGCCGCCCGACAAGCCTTACAAGCGGCTTCTTTGAGTGCTGATCAACTGGATCTGATTGTGGTCGCAACCACCTCGGGTGAACGGGCATTTCCCAGTGTAGCCTGTGATATTCAAGCGGCTTTAACCAGTAACAATATTCCTGCTTTCGATGTGGCGGCAGCCTGCTCTGGCTTTATCTTTGCACTCAGTGTCGCTGATCAATATATTCGTAGTGGTACCTACCAACGGGTGTTGGTGATTGGCACCGACGCATTGTCACGGCTGTGTCATCCAGATGACCGCAATACCCTGATACTATTTGGTGATGGTGCCGGAGCCGTGGTGCTTGAGGCCGGCCAGCAGGGTGGTATTTTGTCGACGCATTTACACAGTGCCGGTGAATTTGCTGACTTACTTGGCGTACAACATCCGAAGCGGCATGAGCCAGAAGCGCTCAGCGAAGCGTGGATGTATATGAAAGGCAGTGAAGTATTTAAAGTAGCGGTAAGCAAGTTGAGCGAACTGGTACAAGAAACACTGGCTGCTAATCAACTGGACGCCAGTGATTTAGATTGGCTGGTGCCCCATCAAGCCAATATGCGTATTATTAGTGCCACCGCTAAGAAATTAAAGTTACCGATGCAACAGGTGGTGACGACGCTAGATTATACTGGCAACACCTCAGCCGCATCGGTACCGATTGCCCTTGATGTTGCAATTCGCGAGGGTAAAATTCAACGCGGTCATAAATTATTGCTTGAAGCCTTTGGCGGCGGTTTTGCCTGGGGTTCGGCGTTTATTGAATATTAAGCAAGGATTCATTCATGCAAGCTTATGTATTTCCTGGCCAAGGCTCACAGACGGTCGGAATGTTGGCCGATGTAGCAGCCGCTTATCCGCTGGTTACTGAAACCTTTGCCGAAGCGAGCGCGGTGTTAGGCTATGATTTGTGGCAGTTGGTGCAACACGGCCCGGCGGAACAACTTAATGACACGCAGCGTACCCAGCCGGCGTTGCTAACTGCGAGTGTGGCCCTGTATCGGGTATTGCAGCAAGCCGGCGTGCCTGCGCCGCAGTATTTTGCCGGGCACAGCTTAGGTGAGTACTCAGCGTTGGTTTGCGCAGGCGTATTATCGTTGCGTGATGCAGTGGCGCTGGTAGCCGCCCGTGGTGAGTTTATGCAACAAGCGGTGCCAGCTGGTATAGGCGCAATGGCTGCGATCATTGGCTTGGCCGATGATGAAGTGGTCGCTGCCTGTGCTGAAGCTGCCGCTGATGAAGTGGTGGCGGCGGTCAATTTCAATTCGCCTGGGCAAGTGGTGATTGCTGGCCACAGCGCTGCTGTAGCGCGCGCTGGTGAGGCCTGTAAGGCACGCGGAGCGAAACGTGCGTTACCATTGCCAGTCAGTGTTCCATCGCATTGTGCGTTGATGCGCCCAGCTGCTGAGCAACTCGCTGCGCGGTTAGCACAGCTGCACTTGCAAGCCCCGACAATTCCGGTGATCAATAATGTCGATGTCAGCGCCGAGCAAACACCTGAAGCTATTCGTGATGCCTTGGTGCGGCAGCTGTATTCACCGGTACGCTGGACCGAGACAGTGGCATTTTTAGCTGCCCAAGGGGTCACAGAATTGGTTGAAATTGGTCCAGGTAAAGTATTAACTGGGCTTAATAAACGTATTGTTGACGGAATACAAGCCGATGCTTGTAATACCGTTGAAACACTTCAAGCAAGGATTCAAGCATGACAACATCTATGCAGGGCCAAGTGGCCTTAGTCACCGGCGCTACTCGCGGCATTGGTAAAGCCATTGCACTGCAACTGGTCGCGCAAGGGGTTAAAGTGATTGGTACCGCGACCACCGATAGCGGTGCGGCAAGTATTTCAGATTATTTGGGCGACCATGGCGAAGGGCTAAGCTTGAATGTCGCCGACGAAGCCAATATTCAGGCGGTTCTTGCGCACATCGATAGCCACTATGGTCAGCTCGATATTTTGGTTAATAACGCCGGTATTACTCGCGATAATCTGCTCATGCGCATGAAAGACGATGAGTGGGATAGTGTGCTTGATACCAATTTGAAATCAGTATTTCGCCTTTGTAAGGGCGTGATGCGCGGTATGATGAAGCGCCGCAGTGGCCGCATTATCAATATTTCCTCAGTCGTCGGCACCACCGGTAATCCTGGCCAAACTAACTATTGTGCCGCTAAAGCGGGCTTGGTTGGCTTTACCAAAGCTCTAGCCAAAGAAATTGCGGCACGCGGTATTACCGTCAATTGTGTGGCGCCAGGCTTTATTGATACCGATATGACCAAATCGTTAACAGACGACCAAAAGCAGGCTATATTTAGCAATATTCCGGCAGCGCGCTTAGGTCAGCCAGAAGAAATTGCCGCTGCGGTGGTGTTTTTAGCATCGCCCGGTGCCGCTTATATCACCGGTGAGACCATTCATGTGAATGGCGGTATGGCAATGATTTAAAAGTGCAAGCGCTGGGCAAAGGGGTATGACCTGTTAGGCTACGACTATTTTTTGCTTTATTAATGGCGCTGCATTCACTACACTAAGCCGAATTTTGAACATGTGACCGAAAATCAAGGGAAACACAATGAGCACTATCGAAGAACGCGTTAAAAAAATCATCATCGAACAACTGGGTGTTAAAGAAGAAGAAGTTAAACCAGAAGCTTCTTTTGAAAACGACCTAGGCGCTGACTCACTGGACACAGTTGAGCTGGTGATGGCGTTAGAAGAAGAGTTTGAAACTGAAATTCCAGATGAAGAAGCGGAAAAAATCAAAACGGTTCAAACCGCTATCGATTACATCAAGAATCACGCGAGCTAATTACACTTCGGTGTGATCACTTGCTAAGGAGGCGGAATGAAAATTCCGCCTTTTTTCTATGTGGCATAACGGTATTCACCTCGCTGCGCAGCAGCTAGACCGCGGTCTGCAATTTGCCGACGGGCATTTCACCACGTTACTGGTTCAGCACCAGCAGGCGCTGCTGTGGCCCGCGCATTGGCAACGCTTGCAACTGGCTTGTGAACGCTTGCGTATCAGTTTACCCGATCAACAACGTGTGCATGATT
The DNA here is from genome assembly GCF_003999375.1 of Pseudidiomarina mangrovi. Lineage (GTDB taxonomy): Bacteria > Pseudomonadota > Gammaproteobacteria > Enterobacterales > Alteromonadaceae > Pseudidiomarina > Pseudidiomarina mangrovi. The sequence goes on along the minus strand of NZ_RJLC01000017.1, from coordinate 392,931 downwards.
GTGTGCTGGCAGCGGCGGCAGATTTTTCCTGTGCAGTGGTTAAAGTCATCATCACTCGCGGTTCAGGCGGGCGTGGTTACAGCCCCCACGGTGAGTATCAAAGCCAATGGTACGTCAGTGCAACGGCGCATCAACCGACAGTATTGGCGCCCGCCAAGCTCGGTGTTGCTGAATTGCAGTTAGGTTGTCAGCCACTTTTGGCAGGGTTAAAAAGCCTTAATCGTCTGGAGCAAGTGTTACTGGCCGATGAACGTGAGCAACGCGGTTATGACGAGCTGGTGGTGCTTGATCAGCATCAGCATGTCACTGAAGCGGTGAGTAGCAACATATTTTGGCGCGTCGGTAAGCGTTGGTATACGCCACAATTAAGCGCTGCAGGTGTAGCTGGTGTGCTAAGACAGCAGGTTCTGCAGTTAGGTTTGCTCAGTGAAGTGGCATTAGGTCACTTTAAATTAGCGCATCTGCTTGCTGCAGAGCAGGCGTTTTTATGTAATTCTGTACAAGGTTTTCGCGCAGTAGCCACGCTTGATGGGCAAGCCTTGGCAGACGTCGAAATACCAGAGACTCTTTCATGTTGGTGGCAGTCAAACGTATCCTCATAAGCCTGTTGACAATGGCGATGCTGGTGATCAGCATCGGCTTGGCGGCCAGTTGGTGGTTACTGCAACAGCCACTGAGCAACTTACAGCACGGTCAATTACTCGAAATTAGCCGCGGTGCCAATGCTGGCACGACAGTGCGCTTATTAGCGCGCGAGAATTTACTCAAATTTCCACGTTTGGCCTATTACAGTAGCCGTATCTGGGTTAATCCTGCACACCTTAAAGCGGGGGTGTATCAGCTTGAGCCCGGGCTAACCTTGCGCAGTTTCTGGCAACGCCTTGAGCAGGGCCAGCAGCACCAATTCCAGATCACCCTGATTGAAGGTCAAACGTGGCGGCAGTGGCAGCAACAATTGCAGCAACATCCATACCTGCAAGGGCGCAGTCAGCAGTTGAATGAGAATGAACTGCTGAAGGCGATTGCCGGCCCAGCCGCGACCTATTTGAGCCTGGAAGGCTTGTTGATGCCCGATACCTTTAGTTATCAAGCCTACAGTGACGACCTCACGCTATTGCGCCAAGCGCATCAAAAATTGTTGGCTGAGCTGCAACTACAATGGCAACAGCGCGCCGACAACTTACCCTATAAAAACCCCTATGAACTGCTGATTATGGCCTCGATCATAGAAAAAGAGACCGGTATGGACGGCGAGCGCGCTCTGGTTAGTTCGGTGTTTGTGAATCGTCTCAACGCCAACATGCGCTTACAATCTGACCCAACCACTATTTATGGTATTGACGATTTTGACGGCAACTTGACCCGCGTTCATTTGCGTCAAGAAACGCCTTATAATACCTACCGTATTGCTGGCCTGCCGCCAACACCCATTGCCATGGTTAGCCGCGCCAGTTTAGCAGCTGCGGCACAGCCAGCGCAGAGTGATTATTTTTACTTTGTTGCAGATGGCAGTGGTGGGCATGTATTCTCGCAAACCTATGAGCAACATCAGCAAGCGGTCAATCGCTATCAACGGAAGCAACGCTAAGCATGACAGCTGGAAAATTTATTGTCATTGAAGGTCTAGAAGGGGCGGGTAAAAGTACCGCTATGGCGCACGTTTGTGCGCTATTGGAGCATTATAAACTGCCGTTGAAAACAGTCCGAGAGCCGGGCGGTACGCCATTAGCTGAGGCCCTGCGCGGGCTGGTCAAGCAGCATTGGCAGGAGCATATTGCCGAACAAACAGAATTATTACTGATGTATGCCAGCCGCGTACAATTAGTCACTAATGTCATCAAACCCGCATTGGCTGAGGGTCATTGGGTGGTGGGTGACCGTCATGATTTATCATCACGTGCCTATCAAGGCGGTGGCCGGCAATTAGGCGATACGCTATTACAGCAATTAAAACAGTTGGTGCTGGGCGATTTTAAACCGGATTTGACCTTGCTGTTAGATATAGACCCAGCAGTTGGCCTACAGCGGGCACGGCAACGTGGCGATCTAGACCGCATTGAACAAGAGCATCTGAGTTTTTTTGAGCGCACCCGGGCGCGTTATCTAGAGCTAGCGGCAGCCGACCCTAGCATCGTGGTGATTGATGCCGGACGTGATATTAGTGCGGTGCAACAGCAACTCACGGCGGCGCTTACCGAACAGCTGCGGCATTGGGGGTACTAACCGTGCAGTTGCCCTGGCTACGACCGTTATGGCTGACTTTACGCAATGATTTAGCGCAACAACGTTTGAGCCATGCGCACTGCATTGCTTGGCAACCCGAATTGGGTAGTGATCGGTTGATCCAACAGTTTGTGCGCTTGTTGTTATGTCAGCAACCTCAGCAACAAGCCTGTGGACGCTGTAAAAGCTGTTTATTGGCCGCGGCTGGTAGTCATCCCGATTACTATGCTTTGGATAGCGTCGATGATAAGGCTATTGGGGTGGATGTAATTCGCGAGCTGACCTCACAATTACAGCATACTGCCAATCAATTTGGTGGCAAAGTGGTGTGGATCAATCAAGCCGATCGGATGACGGTGACCGCCGCTAATGCTCTGCTAAAAACCTTGGAAGAGCCAACCGCCGATACCTATTTTATCCTCAGCCCTCGGCGCGTCTCGAGTTTGCTACCGACGTTGCGCAGTCGCATGCAGATTCATGTGATTAGCCCACCTGAGCTGAGTATTTTGCAGCAGTGGTTAGCGCAGCACTTACAACGTCACCCGAGCGCGGTAGAATTGCAGTTATTGCAGCAACATCCACAAGCGCCAGTGCAGGTGCTGCGTTGGATTGAAAACAATGACTTTCCTGCTGATCGCGTCACTGTGTTGGCAACTGCATGGTTTGGTCAGCAACGCTGGCCCGATCTGGATCGCGGTGACTGGTCGAGTTGGCTCGATGCCAGTGAACAGTTGCTCGGAGACTTACTGCGCATTCAACAAGGTTTACCTGTTGAACAGTTGCGTCAACCGAGTTTATTAGCGATGGCCAAGCCATGGCTGAAGCAGCAGCAGATATCTGCGAGCCAGTTCAGCGAATGGTTGAAATCGTGTTATGCTACGCGCAAAATGGCAACTGAGCAGAGCGGCTTAAACGGCGCCTTGCTGGTGCAATCGTTATGGGCGAGGTGGCGATAATATGGCAGTCAAACGGCTTACTATTGAAACCGAAGAGCAACTGCGGCGGGCTTATATGCCATTTATCAAGCACGGTGCGCTGTTTCTGGCCACCGAAGAACGCTTTAAATTGGCTGATGAATTAACCGTCGTGGTGCGCTTGCCCGGTGATACTGAGGATACCTTGGTGAAAGGTACGGTGGTGTGGTTGTCGCCGGCTACGGCAGGGCGCTCAGAACAACGTGGTATTGGTATTCAATTCAAAGACGATAAGTCGCATTTACGCAATCGTATTGAGACTAAATTAGCTAACTTGGGTAATTCTGGTACACCCACCGCGACCATGTAGTAGGAGTAGTCGTGTTTATTGATTCTCACTGTCACCTCGACAAGCTCGATTTAAGCTTGTTTGATGGTCAATTTGCCAACGTCATTGCCCAAGCGAAAGCCGCTAAAGTAGAGCGCATGCTCTGTATTGGCGTGACTCTGGAAGAATTTCCGGCCATGCAAGCCTTAGTAGCAGATTATCCCGAAGTAGTCATTTCTTGTGGGGCGCATCCGCTTTATATCGCTGAGCATGATCTGGCACGCGAGCAATTATTGGCCTATGCGCAACAAGATAACGTGGTAGCCATAGGTGAAACCGGGCTTGATTATTTTTATGCCGCCGATACTAAAGCACAACAGCAACAAAGCTTTAGTTACCATGTTGAGGTGGCACGGCAGCTTGAGAAGCCGTTGATTATTCACACCCGTGACGCCCAGCAAGATACCCTAGATATCCTTCGTAATGGTGGCGCCGAGCACTGCGGTGGCGTGTTGCATTGTTTTACGGAGTCACTGGCTATGGCAGAGCAAGCCATTGAACAACTGGGCTTTTATATATCAATTTCAGGGATTGTCAGTTTTGCCAACGCCAAAGCGCTGCGTGATGTGGTCAAGGCGTTACCGATAGAGCGTTTGTTGATTGAAACAGACAGCCCGTGGTTAGCACCGGTACCACACCGTGGTAAACAAAATCAGCCGGCTTATGTGGCCGATGTAGCCCGTTGTATTGCTGAGGTGAAAGGATTGACGATTGAACAAGTCGCCGAACACACTAGCCAAAATTTCTATCAATTATTTGGTCGTGCGCAGCGTGGTTCGCTACCGAGTTAGTCTTTGCTTAAAAATTGCATAAAAAATATGCAGAAAAAATTAGCATTTTAGCCATAGCGGTCTAGACTAGTTTTTACCCCTCGAATAATTTCGAGTTAGCGCACGGCTCAACCTGATTGAGCCATTCCCCTGAGCTCGGGATCCTTCCAATTGATCCCGAGCCTTTTTTTGCCTAATTTTCAATTAGTGAATTTATGCAGATAATTCGCCACGTAGATTGGTTTCGAGCAAGGTTCGAATTTCTGCGCTTGGCAAGGATTGTGAAAGCAGATAGTGGAGTTTGGTTAAAGCCGCTTCTATGGTCATGTCATGACCGCTGACGACACCAATTTGCGCTAAGGCATTACCCGTAGCATAGCCGCCCATATTTACTTTGCCTTTAAAACATTGGGTGAGGTTCAGTACGATAGCACCGGCTTGGATACCACGTTCTATGCTGGCGAGTAATTGCGGGTTCTGTGGCGCGTTACCAACCCCGTAACTTTGTAAGATCAGGGCCTTTACCGGCTGCTGCAATAAGTTATCCACGATCTTGGCAGAAATACCGGGGTACAAGGTCACTACGCCAATTGCTTGTGGCGTTACCGCTGTCAGCTGCAGCGGCTGTTGACCTAAGGGTTGAATCTGACCTTCCACGACGTTGATTTGAATACCGGCCTCGAGTAAGGCTGGAAAGTTAGGCGAGTCAAATGCTTGGAAGCCATTGGCATCGGCTTTAGTGGCACGATTACCGCGATAGAGCAGGTTATTGAAGAATAACGCGACTTCATGAATAGGGTAGTTAGCAGCTATATATAAGGCATTCAATAGATTAGTTTGGCCATCAGAACGCAACGCTGCCAGCGGAATTTGTGAGCCAGTAATGATTACCGGTTTAGCCAAATTCTCAAACATAAACGACAGTGCTGAGGCAGTATAAGCCATGGTGTCAGTACCATGTAAGATAACGAAGCCATCATACTCATGGTAATTACGTTGGATATCCTCGGCAATATGCAGCCAATCGGCTGGCGTCATGTCGGATGAATCCATTAATGGGGCGTATTCAGAGATGGTAAATTCGGGCATTTCTGGCCGAAAGAACTCGGGCATATTGCCCACGCATTCAGATAAAAAACCTGGCACAGGAATATACCCCTGTGCCGATTTTTGCATACCAATAGTACCGCCGGTATAGGCGACGTAAATGCGTTTACGTGGTGCGGTCATAATTGTCCTTCGGCTACTTAATCCGTTGGACAAAGCTCACACAAAGCGTAGCTGCCACGCGGATCATTAAACTGTTGCAGCACGCTCAATTGTTGCCATACATGGCGTAACTCTTGTTCAATTGGGCTGATGCTCGGAGTCAACATGCTATCGGGTAATAATACCTGTGCGTCGCCAAACATACTATGCAAGAATTGCTCGCGAGCACTCAATTCTTCCTCGACTACAACTACTTGGTAGTCGCTGATTTCAGCGCGCTGCGCAGCAGCCGAGATAGCATCATCAAGTTCACCGAGTTGATCCACTAAGCCGAGTTCTTGCGCTTTCGCGCCAGTCCATACACGACCCTGCGCCACCGCATGAACTGCGTCATAGGTCATGCCGCGGCTGTCAGCAACCATACTGACAAAGTCACGATAAAATTTATTGATGCTTAGCTGGATCACATCGCGTGCTTCATCGGTCAGCCCACGTGTCACATCAATAATGGGTAGCTCGGTGGTGTGATAGCCATCGTTGTATACACCAATCTCGGCCAATGCACGCTCACCGGTAAAGAACATACTGAACACGCCGATAGAACCAGTAATGGTATTGGGTGAGGCCCAAATTTCATCGGCGCTGGCGGCAATCCAATAGCCGCCTGAAGCTGCGACTGAACTCATCGAAGCGATAACCGGGATACCGGCTTTTTGCAGCTCTAATACTTCTTGACGAATCACCTCAGAAGCAAAGCCACTGCCACCAGGACTATCGATGCGCAATACCACGGCTTTAGTATTTTCGTTCAAACGCGCTTTGCGCAGTAGGGCAGCGGTACTATCGCCACCAATACTGCCGGCGCGCTGACGGCCATCCATAATCACGCCACGGGCAACTACTAAAGCGATTTCAGCGCTATCGCCTTGCTCGATCTCGACATTGTCTTGTTGTTGCGCTTGTAAGTAACTATTGTGGTTGATTTGCTTCCACGTATCCGACTCTTCATCAAGGCCGGTTAGGGCGATTTGCTGCTGCCGAAATGCTTCACGGGTTAGCAATTCATCGACCAAACCCGATTGCAGAGCAAATTGTGCCATATCGTTATTGTATTCGCTCATAGCGGCGCGGAAGTCATCCATACTACCACTCAGAACTCGGGCATCGAGATCACGTTGGTTGGTTAAGCCGTTCAGGTAAGCTACCCACAGAGCGTCATAGAGCTCTTTATTGGCAAGCCTAGCTTGCTCTGACATATCGTTACGAATATATGGTTCAACCGCTGATTTAAAATCTCCCGCCTTAAATACGTGTGTGCTGATTTTGAGTTTTTCGAGCAAATCTTTGTAATACAAGCGGTAGCCGCCAAAGCCTTCAAACATCATGCCACCGAGCGGGTTCATACCAATGAAATCAGCATGAGCGGCGAGGTAGTATTGTGGCTGTGAATAGAAATCGGCATAGGTGCGCACTGGTTTACCACTCTGCCGAAATTTAGTCAGGGCCTCGGCAACCAATTGCAATTTGTTTAAACCGGCGCCCGAAAAGCCACGTAAATCAAGGTAGATACCACTGATACGCGCATCATTAGTGGCTAACTCAATACTTTCCAGTACCTCACTGAGTAGTGTTTCAGGTGGGGTACCGCTACCGCCAAATGCTCCGTCAAAGAATTCATCGATAGGGTCGACGTAGGTTTTTTGTTCTACCAAGCTGCCACGCAAGTTAAGCACAAGCATACCGTTCTCTGGAACCACAATAGGCTCATCCTCAGCGAAGATCAGCACTACCAATGCCGCCAACACAACAAAGAAAATCACATTAAGAATGATCTTCCGAATGCTGTTCAAGAGGCCAAACAGCTTACCAAAGACGTTAGCAATAGCGCTCATTATCGAAGCTTCCTATGATTAAAAATTAACGTGCAGCAAGCATACTTAAGAATTAGCCGAATCACTAGTCAGAGAATGTAACAGAGCGTGATCTTTTGCTAAGCTAGAGGCCTTGCAGAAACGATAAGGTCGATTGTGTATGTTAGCACTGGAGTTATTAACAAAACGCTCATCTATGCCACGTTTGCAGGCGCCGGCGCCAAGTGCTGAGCAACTGCAGGTGATGTTCAGTGCAGCGGCACGGGCACCAGACCATGGTCAGCTTATGCCTTACCGTTTTATAGTATTTAACCAGCACCAGTTGCCGGTGTTAGCACAGTTCTTCGGTCAAGCGGCACAGCAGCAGCAACTCAACCCGCTTGAGGTTGAACGGGCCCAGCAACTGCCGCTACGCGCGCCCCTAGTGATTGTTGCGCTTGCACACTATCAGCAGCATGACAAAGTGCCACAATGGGAGCAATTAGCGAGTGCTGCTTGCGCCACCAGTTTGCTCCAGCAAGCCGCATTTGCTCAGGGTTTAGGAGCGATTTGGCGGACTGGTTGGCTGACTGAAAGTACACTGTTAAAGCAACAGTTAAAGCTGCACGACAACGAGGCGATTATTGGCTTTATGTATGTTGGAACACCTGCGGTAGATACCCCCACCAAGCCAGACAAAGATTGGTCTGGCAAGGTGCAATTCTGGGGTAGCTAAGACTACTGTGGGTTAGAAATCTGCGGTTTTTGGCGCGCGAGGGAATGGGATCACATCGCGAATGTTGCCCATTCCAGTCACATAGGTGACCAAACGCTCAAAACCAAGGCCAAAGCCAGCGTGTGGAACGGTGCCGTAGCGGCGCAAGTCACGATACCAGCTGTACTGTTCCAGCGGCAGGTTCATCTCGCTCATGCGCTGATCAAGACGCTCAAGACGTTCTTCACGGGCACTGCCACCAATAATTTCGCCAATACCTGGCGCTAAAATATCCATCGCCGCAACCGTTTTACCATCATCGTTTTGGCGCATATAGAAGGCTTTGATGTCCTTCGGATAGTTTTTCAACACTACCGGCGCACCCACGTGCACTTCGGCTAAATAGCGCTCATGCTCGGATTGTAAATCGGTACCCCATTGCACTGGGTAATCGAACTTTTTGCCGCAGTTTTGCAAAATAGTCACTGCATCGGTGTAATCCATGTGTACAAACTTGTTACTTACCACATGATTGAGGCGATTAAGCACGTCTTTATCAACGCGCTGCTGGAAGAATGCCATATCATCAGCACGCTCAGTTAACACCGCATTGATGGCGTACTTGAGCATGTCTTCGGCCAAATAGGCAATATCATCTAAGCCAGCAAAGGCAACTTCTGGCTCGACCATCCAAAACTCAGCTAAGTGACGGCTGGTATTGGAATTTTCGGCGCGGAAGGTAGGGCCAAAGGTATACACTTTAGACAACGCACAGGCGTAGGTCTCAACGTTTAACTGACCTGAAACAGTCAGAAACGCCTCTTTGCCAAAGAAGTCTTTGCTGTAATCTACAGCGCCCTGTTCGGTACGAGGTAAGTTGAGCATATCGAGGGTCGATACGCGGAATAATTCACCTGCACCCTCAGCATCTGAGGCGGTAATAATTGGCGTTGCCACCCACAAATAGCCGCGCTCATGAAAAAAGCGGTGAAGGGCTTGCGACAGACAGTTACGCACACGCATGACGGCGCCGGTAATATTAGTACGCGCGCGCAAATGGGCAAACTCACGCAAATATTCCATGGAGTGCGGTTTTGGCGACATCGGATAGGTATCTGGGTCTTCAACAAAACCAAACACCTCGATAGCCGTAGCTTGCAGTTCAAAGGCTTGACCCTGGCCTGCTGATTCCGCAACAGTGCCGGTTACGGCAACACTACAGCCAGTGGTGAGGCGCAGTACATCGGCGTCATAATTGCTGATGGTATTGGGAATAACAGCCTGAATAGCATCAAAACATGAACCATCATGCACATTGATAAACGAGATACCGGCTTTTGAATCACGGCGGGTACGCACCCAACCGCGCACGGTGACTTGTTCACCAACCGCACGTTTTCCCGATAATACATCGACAACTGTAGCGAACGACATGGGCCTACAAACTCCATTTAAGTGGTAGCAAAAAGGGCAAAGCGCTATGTTACCGCGCTTTACCGAAGACACAAGTAGCTAAGTGGTAAAATCAGCAGGAAAAAGCGGTTTTAACCATCTGTTGGGTGAGTTTTTGCAGTTGTTCGCTGCTGATGGTCAGCGGTGGCATGCAGTAGAGTAGTCGACCAAATGGTCGCAACCAAACACCGGCGGCAACACAGTCGCGTTGAAATGCGGCAACATCGAGTGGTTGGTTGAGTTCAATGACGCCAATGGCGCCATAACAGCGCACCTCATGTACCCCAGTCGCCTGTTTGGCTGGCTGCAATTGTTCCTGCAACTGTGCCTGGATAGCGGCCACACGTTGCCGCCAAGGGCTAGCCAGTAACAGATCAATTGAAGCGCAGGCGACCGCACAAGCCAACGGATTGCCCATAAAGGTCGGGCCATGCATTAAGGTGCCGCCAGCTGGGCCTTGACTAATGGTGTCGGCGACATGATCGGCGACTAATACCGCAGCTAGAGTTAAATACCCACCAGTCAGGGCTTTACCTAAACACATAATGTCTGGGCTGATACCAGAATGATCACAGGCAAACAGTTCACCGGTGCGGCCGAATCCAGTGGCAATTTCATCGGCAATCAATAGCACATTGTAGCGATCACAAAGTTGCCGCGCACCACGTAAATACTCGGGGTGATAGAAGCGCATGCCGCCAGCGCCTTGCACAATAGGCTCAAGGATCAGTGCTGCTAACTCATGCTCATGCGCGGCTAAAAGCTGTTCTAATGGCGCCAATGCACTGGCGTCAAAGGCTTCATGCGGCGGGCATTGTGGTCGTGGCGCAAATAACTGTTGGCGCAGGCTGCCCTCGAACAGGCTATGCATACCATTAACTGGGTCACACACCGACATGGCGGCAAAGGTATCGCCGTGATAGCCACCGCGAATGGTGGCGAGCCTATTTTTAGCCGGTAAATTGCGGCTCAACCAATACTGCACCGCCATCTTGATGGCGACTTCAATAGCGACCGAACCAGAATCGGCGAAAAACACCTTATTGAGCCCCGCGGGACTCAATTCGACCAAGCGTTTGGCGAGATCAATAGCGGGTTGATGGGTAATACCGCCGAACATCACATGGCTCATGCGTTGCGCTTGCTGTTGTAAAGCGGCGTTAAGAGTAGGGTGGTTGTAGCCATGAATCGCAGCCCACCAGGATGACATGCCGTCAATCAGTCGCTGTCCATCGGCGAGAATCAACTCACACCCCTCTGCGGCCGCAACCGGGTAAACCGGGAGTGGTTGGCGCAAGGAGGTGTACGGGTGCCAAATATGCTGACGATCAAATTCGAGGTCTAACGGTGTCATAAAGTCAGTTAACCGGCCTAAATTGATTAAATAATAACCAATCGTTATTATTTTGACGTTAATAAAGTTGACAGTGTACGGAATCGCTTTAGTCTAGTCGAGCATAATCCGTGTCACTGTTAGGACCTTATAATGACTCAAGCACAAATTCGTCACGATTGGACAATTGACGCTATTGAAGCACTCTTTGCGCAACCGTTTAACGATTTATTATTTACCGCTCAGCAGGTGCATCGGCAGCATTTTTCGGCCAATCAGGTTCAGGTGAGCACGCTGCTTTCGATTAAAACCGGTGCTTGTCCAGAAGATTGTAAATATTGCCCGCAAAGTGCGCATTATGATACCGGCTTGGAGCGCGAACGGCTGCTGGCGGTGGAAAAAGTGCTGGCTGAAGCAGCAGCGGCGAAACAGCAAGGTGCCAGTCGCTTCTGCATGGGGGCAGCGTGGCGTAACCCCAAAGATCGCGATATGCCCTATCTGATCGACATGATCAAAGGGGTGAAACAGCTTGGCTTAGAAACCTGTATGACCTTAGGTATGCTAACGCCATTGCAAGCTATGGCGCTGCGTGAAGCTGGCTTGGACTACTACAACCATAACCTCGATACGTCACCAGAATTTTACGGTGAAATCATTACCACACGTACTTATCAAGATCGCCTAACGACGCTACAAAATGTCCGTGATGCCGGCTTGAAAGTCTGTGCTGGCGGTATTGTTGGTATGGGAGAGAGCCGGCGTGACCGCGCTGGATTACTGCAGCAGCTTGCTAACTTGCCACAGCATCCGGAAAGTGTGCCGGTGAATATGCTGGTTAAAGTGGCCGGCACCCCGTTCGAACAGCTTGATGACCTCGATGCCTTTGAATTTATTCGTACCATCGCCATCGCCCGCATTTTAATGCCGAAATCAATGGTGCGGCTGTCGGCTGGGCGCGAAATGATGAATGAGCAAATGCAAGCATTGTGCTTTTTAGCCGGTGCGAACTCGATCTTTTACGGCGAGCGCTTATTAACTACGGCAAATCCTGCCGCCAGTAAAGACCAGCAGCTGTTCACCAAGCTGGGTATCGAACCGATGCCACATGAAGATTACAGCGATGAAGTGCATCAAGCGGTGATTGCCGATGACCTCAGTGAGCAGCAACAGCCGCGCTACTATGAAGTGAGCTGAGACCATGCACGTACAGCTCCAACAGGCGTTGCAGCAAGCGCGGCAGCAACGTCAGCAGCTGCAGCAATGGCGCCACGTGAGTTGCCACGATGATCAGCTGCTGGACTTTAGCAGCAATGACTATCTTGGTTTACGTCGCCATGCGCAAGTGCTCAAGGCGTATTGCGACGGCGTGCGTGACTACGGCGCAGGCAGCGGTGCATCGCCACTGGTGAATGGATATCAGCGGCCACATCGCTATTTGAGTGAGCGCTTGGCAGAATGGCTGGGGCGCGAAGCGGTGGTGCTGTTTAATAGCGGCTTTGCTGCCAATCATAGCCTGCTGAGTACTATTGGGCGACATTATCAACAGGTGTTGTTAGACCGCTTGGCGCACGCCTCATTGCTCGATGGCGCGCAAGCCAGTGGCAGTCGTTGGCGGCGTTTTAGCCATAACGATGTGCATGCTGCAGGCCAGTTCGCCGCACAGCAAGCACAGACCTTGTTAGTCACCGAAAGTGTGTTCAGCATGGATGGCGATCAGGCCCCGGTAGCGCAATTGCGCGAGGCCTGCCCGGCTGCTGATATTTTAGTCGATGATGCCCATGGCATTGGTCTACTCGGTGCAGATGGCCGCAGTTGTGCGGCCCAATATAGCGCCACCGAGGTGGATTATCTGACGATTACTTTCGGTAAAGCCTTTGGGGTGGGTGGCGCTGCCATTGCCTGTCGGCAGGAAGTTGCCGAGTATCTGCATAATTTTAGCCGTGAGCTGGTGTATTCAACCGCCTTTGCGGCCGCGCAAGCACAGGCGATTAACGCCGCATTGAGTATTATTCAGAGCGCAGAAGGGCAACGATTACGCGATACCTTGCAACATAATATTCAGCAATTCCATGACTTATGTCTGCGCTATGGATTACCCATTACCCGGCAACCGGCGGCCATTCAGACGTTGATTTTAGGTGCGGAGTCACGGGCCTTGCGGCTGAGTGAGCAGCTGCGCGAGCAGGGTATTGATTGTCGTGCTATGCGGCCACCAACCGTTGCCGCTGGGCAGTCGCGCCTGCGCATAGTGATTTCCGCACGGCATCAGCCCGCCCAGATTCAGCAGCTGGTGTTGGCTATTGCCGCAGCGCTAGAGCAGGTGAGTGATGACCCAGTTAGCCTATGACAAGCAGCGCGTGGCGCAGCAATTTAGTCGGGCTGCGGGCAGCTATGCCCAGCATGATCAGTTACAGCGTTTAACTGGCAAAGCTCTGATGGCTAGCTTACCGCAGCATTGCGATAGCTTGGTCGATATTGGTTGCGGTCCAGCCAGTCATAGCGCTGAATTAGCACAGTATACGCAAACCTACCTCGGTATTGATTTGGCGGCCGGTATGTTAGCCCAAGCGCAACATTGTCAGCCGCAGTTGCAATGGCTATTGGCTGACGCCGAGCAATTGCCATTACAACATCAGAGTGTGGCAGTGATCTTCGCCAATTTAGCATTGCAATGGTGTAATCGCCTCAGTGCAAGTTTGCAACAATGCGTCAGCGCGCTACAACCGCGTGGGCAGCTGCTATTTAGCACAGTACTGGCGGGCTCTATGGAGCCGCTGATGAGCGCTATGCAACAGCTCGATGGGCAATCTCATCACAATCGTTTACTGACCCAGCAGCAGCTCCAGCAACAATTAGCTGAAGTTGAGGGGATAACCTGGCGCGTTGAAGTACAGCAGTATCGAATCAGTTATCCATCATTGTCTGACATGCTGGCAGACATCAAAGGCATTGGGGCGAATTACACCGCTGATCGTAGCTCCGGATATTTCGGCAAAGCACGTTGGCAGGCCTTAACGCGGCGCATGGAAAACTATCGAGATGACCGTGGCCTGCTGCAATTAAATTGGAATATCGCACTGATTTATGGGCAAAAAATCAATTCAAACTCAGCGGAAAAGTTAATATGAATTGCCTTTTTGTTACAGGTACAGATACCGATGCTGGTAAAACGGTGAGCGCTGTAGCATTGCTACAGGGGCTTTATCAGCGCGGATTTCGCGTGTTAGCTAGTAAACCTATAGCCGCTGGTGCTGAGGCAACCGCGCAGGGTTTGCGCAATAGCGACGCTCTGTTATTACAACAAGCCGCAGGCGCACAGCAGCCTTATGACCAGGTCAATCCATTCTGTTTTGCGCCACCCATTGCGCCGCATATTGCCGCCGAGCAGGTTGGAAAACCGCTGCAAGCTGCGCCAATTGCTGATGCACTGCAACAACTCCAGCAGCTATCAGCCGACTGGTTAGTCATCGAAGGCGCTGGCGGCTGGTTGTTACCGCTCAATACTGAGCAAACCCTGGCTGATGTGATTGAACAATTACAGCTTCCGGTAGTGCTGGTGGTGGGGCTGAAGTTGGGGTGTTTGAACCATGCGCTGTTGACGGTCGCTGATATTGAGCGTCGCGGTTTGCGCTTAAAAGGCTGGGTTGGCAATCAATTAGCCGCAGAGCCGATGCCGTATCAAGCTGAAAATATCGCCTTATTGAAGGCTCGCATAGCAGCACCATGTTTGGGTATATTGCCCCACCGCGTTGACTGGCAGCAGGGCATGGTCACTTACTTAGATATTAGCCAATTACTACAGGATTGATTCACCAAGAGTGGCTGCTTTTGTCCGCCGATAAACACATAGCCATCGCTATCACCGACCAGCTGCATCTGCTCATTATTGATCGCTAAGGCAGTGCCTTCACGTATAGCTAAAATAGGAGTGTCTGGGTGTAATTGCATAAATTCACCGAGGCGTTGATCACGGCTTTCGCCATGAAAACCTGGTGGCTGATAGTCGCTATAGTGTGGGTTTAATTGAAAGGGCACTAATTCAAGGGCGGTGAAACTTGGTGGCTCAATAATTGGCATATCGTTCGTGGTGCGAATACTCAAGCCAGCAATATTAGCCCCAGCGCTCCAACCCGCATACGGAATTCCGCGCGCTACAGCGGCGCGAATCGGTTCGAGCAATTGGTGTTGATAGAGTTGCTGTAACAGTCGAAAGGTGTTGCCACCTCCCACCGCAATAGCGCGTGCTTGTTGCACTGCCTGCACTGGGTCGGCATAGGTATGAATTCCGCGAATGCTGATGCCGACTGGGGCCAGAGCCGTTGCCACCATGTCACAATAGGTGTCGTAATCAATACTCACGCCAGCGTAGGGAATAAACAGTACCTCGCCGGCTCCAAAATGCGCTTGAAGAAGCGTTAAAGCAGGCTGCAAATAGCCACTATTAGCGGCTCGAGAACTGCTAATCAAGAGTAATTTACGGGTGGTCACTGATAACTATCCTGTGTTGAATAAATTGGGAGTTGCTGAAGCTGCTAAACTAACAGATTTTAACGCTTTTTGCAGTGCTAAAGACTTGATTTGTGCGGCTATAGTCCGCATCTTATGTAGGGTATCCGTGGTTATCATTGAGAGGTAGATGTTGTATGTTGCGGGTTGCATTATTTTTAGCCACAAACTTAGCTATCATTTTGGTGTTAAGTATTGTCATGTCGGTGGTGATGCCAGCGCTTGGCGTTGATACCTCCGGTTACATGGGTTTATTAATTTTCGCCGCAGTTTTTGGCTTCGGTGGTTCATTTATCTCGCTATTGTTATCACGTTGGATGGCGAAACGCTCTACTGGCGCGCAGGTGATCACGCGACCGCGTAACAGCACCGAGGCGTGGCTGCTGAATACCGTTGAACGCCAAGCTCGGCAAGCCGGTATTCCAATGCCTGAAGTCGCTATTTACGACTCGCCAGAGCCGAATGCCTTTGCCACTGGGGCGAGCAAATCAAGCTCGTTGGTGGCGGTATCAACAGGCCTGATGCGCAGTATGAATGAAGACGAAGTGGAAGCCGTGTTAGCCCACGAAGTCAGTCACATTGCCAACGGTGACATGGTGACCTTGACCTTAATTCAAGGAGTAGTGAACACCTTCGTGATATTCTTTGCCCGCGTGATTGCATCGCTGATTGATAACGCTACCCGCAGCAATTCGAATAGTGGCCAAGGGTTAGGAACCTTTGCCTACTTTGGTATCGTTATGGTGCTAGAGTTGGTGTTTGGTATTGTTGCCAGCATGATTGTGTTTTGGTTCTCGCGCCAGCGTGAGTTCCGTGCTGATGCTGGAGCGGCAAAATTAGCTGGTTCGCATAAGATGATCGCGGCATTGAAACGTCTGCAAGGCGCTCAAGATTCACAGTTAGAAGGCTCAATGATGGCCTTTGGTATTCAGAGCAAACGCTCATTCAGCCGGCTTTTTATGAGCCATCCGCCGTTGGCTGAGCGAATCGCTGCATTACAACAACGTTAAGAGGTATTCATGACTGCGTGGAGCGCACGAAGCTGGCGGGAGAAGCCAATTCAGCAACAACCGGATTATCCATCGGCTGAGCAATTGCAAGCCGTTGAGGCACAACTGAAACAGTTTCCACCGTTGGTGTTTGCTGAGGAAATTCGTGCGCTGCGAGCTAATTTGGCGCGGGTCAGCCAAGGCAAAGGATTTTTGCTACAAGGTGGTGATTGTGCTGAATCGTTCCGCGATTTTAATGCGCCGAAAATCCGCGATACCTTCAAGGTCATTCTGCAAATGGCGATTGTCCTTACTTTTGCAGGTTCTTGCCCGGTGACCAAGGTAGCGCGTATGGCGGGGCAATATGCCAAGCCGCGTTCAACCGCGCTAGAAACGGTCGATGGGGTGTCATTACCTATTTATCGCGGTGATATTATCAATGGCATCGATTTTAACGAACAGGCGCGAACTCCCGATCCACAGCGCATGATTCAGGCCTATCATCATTCCGCGGCAACGCTGAACTTGTTGCGTGCATTTGCCCAAGGCGGTCTGGCTGATTTGCACAAAGTTAATAAATGGAATATGAGCTTTGTTGCAGCTAACCCATTGAAAGATAAATATCTTCAAGTCGCTGAACAGATTCAGTCGGCGTTGCGGTTTATGGAAGTGTTGGGGATCACTGCTGACACTAATGCCACCATTCATGAAACACAATTATTCACTTCGCATGAAGCCTTGCTGCTGCCCTACGAAGAAGCATTAACACGCACCGATACGCTGACTGGATTGCCGTACGATTGTTCCGCGCACATGGTCTGGATTGGTGAACGCACTAGGCAGCTAGACCATGCTCACGTTGAGTTTATGCGTGGCATCAACAACCCGATCGGTGTTAAAATAGGCCCCACCACCCAGCCTGATGATGTCATTCGCTTGCTTGATGTGCTGAACCCGGCCAACGAAGCAGGGCGCGTGACGTTAATTGCACGGATGGGGGTGAATACTGTGGCCGAGGCACTGCCGTCACTGGTGCGGCGAGTTAAAGCTGAAGGTCGACATGTGGTGTGGTCGAGCGACCCCATGCATGGCAACACAGTAAAGGCAGAAAATGGCTTAAAAACCCGTGACTTCGATGCTATTCATCATGAATTACGTCAGTTCTTTGCGGTCCATCAAGCTGAGGGTACTTATGCAGGTGGTGTGCATTTAGAAATGACGGGTGATGACGTCACCGAATGTACGGGTGGTGCATACCAAATCGCCGAACAGGACCTAACCCAGCGTTATCGCACTCAGTGCGATCCACGGTTAAATGCTGATCAAGTGTTAGAACTGGCTTTCTTGGTTGCAGAATCACTTCGCGACGCCCGTCAGGGGCGCGGATAATCGACATTGTGAGGTTGTAGTAGTCTATGTCACAGCATGTGGAAGAATTTTTTAGTCAGTTATGGAACGACTATATTCAGTTGACGCCATCAGCCGCTAAGGTCCATGAGGTTCTCGGTAAAGGTCATGTCATTATTAATGATCATGTGGCATTTCGTACCTTTAATCTGGCGCCAGTGCGGCTACAACATTTAGCAGCACATTTCGAAGCGATGGGCTATGAAGCCAAGCAAGACTATCACTTCGAGGCGAAGAAATTGGTTGCCAAACACTATGAGCACAGCGATCCGCGCTTGCCAAAGATTTTTATCAGTGAGCTTCTGGTGGAGCAGTTTTCACCGCAACTGCAGCGTATGGTGCAGCAGCTAGTGGCGCAGATTGACCCAGCAGCGGTGCAACAAGCCAAATTCTTATACTCGGGTACCCATTGGCAAATCAGTAGCCAGGACTATGAGCAGTTGTTGGCTGAGAGTGAATACGCAGCTTGGGTTGCCGCGTTTGGCTTCCGTGCCAATCACTTTACTGTGAACGTCAACGAGTTAACCGATTTTGACTCACTGCAACAAGTGAATGAAACGCTCAAGCAATCGGGCTTTCGACTAAATGCTGTAGGTGGCGAAATTAAGGGCTCGGCCGAGGTGTTTTTAGAGCAGTCGTCGACCATGGCGGATCATATGCCAGTGCGTTTCAGTGATATGGAAAAAGTGATCCCGAGTTGCTTTTATGAATTCGCTAAGCGCTACGAAATTGCGCCGAATCAACTTTACACTGGGTTTGTGGCCGCTTCAGCCGATAAAATCTTCGAGAGTACCAACGTCCGCGGCTAACAGTTCTGTTGCTGTGGCTAGAATCTATGCCGCTCGATATTGGTTTCGGCCAATATCTTAGCGGCAATTTCTTCCACTGAAAACCGCGTCGAATCTAAAAATGGAATCGCTTCACGGCGGTACATTTTTTCCACTTCACCAAGCTCAAACAAGCATTGCGCGTAGGATGCATAGCTACTGCCTTCGCGACGTTTCGAGCGGATTTCATGCAGCCGTTGTGGCTCTAAGGTGAGGCCAAACAACTTATAGCGATGCGGTTTAAGCACTTTCGGCAGCTGCAAGTTTTCGAAATTGTCATCATCGGTAAACGGATAATTAGCCGCTTTAATGCCGTAATGAAGAGCTAAGTAGAGACTGGTCGGGGTTTTACCGGTACGCGAGACACCTAGCAAGATAATATCCGCTTGGTCGTAATCTGCTACATTACTGCCATCATCGTTAGCCAATGAATAGTTGACCGCATCAATACGCACATCGTAGCTTTCTTTAACGCCATTTTCCTCGATACCATGGGTGCGATGGGTTTTCGGTTGTGCGGCAATACCAAGTTCTTTGCTTATTGGTGCTACGAAATAATCTAAAAAGTCGTAGCAGCTGCCAGCCGAGGCAGTAATAATGCGCTTAATATCAACGCTAACAAAGGTGTGGAAAATAATCGGTCGCTCGCCACTTTGAGCGAAGCGTTGGTTAATTTCATGCACAGCTTTGGCGGCCTTTTCCGGACAATCGACAAAGGCGACAGTTTTGTGTTCCACTTTCAATGGAAACATCGACAACATGGCGCGACCGAAGGCTTCGGCGGTTAGGGCAGTACCATCAGAGATATAAAAAACCGTGCGCATAAAAATCATCCCGTTATGAATTACCAGATGATGTTAACTTGTGCTGCCTAGCAGTGTAAAATAAAGTCTGTCTAGCGGCACTTGCCGACCATAACAACGAGGAACTTAGTGTGCAGAATCACGTGCAAGATTACGTACTTTGGTATGATCAGTTAGGGATGAACGATGTCGCGCGAGTGGGCGGTAAGAACGCTTCTTTGGGCGAAATGATTAGTAATCTTGCTGGTGCTGGCGTTGTTGTTCCGAATGGTTTTGCCACCACCGCTGACGCCTTTAATGAGTTTCTTGAGCAAAGTGGTTTGAATGAGCGTATTCATGGCATTCTCGACCAGCTCGACACCAACGATATCAAAGCACTTGGCGAAGCCGGTAAACAAATACGCCAGTGGGTGATTGAAACGCCGTTCCAACCAGCACTTGAGCAAGCAATTCACACGGCGTATCAGCAGCTCAGTGGCGGTAATGCACAGGTGAGCTTTGCCGTGCGCAGTTCGGCCACCGCAGAAGATATGCCCGATGCTTCGTTTGCTGGGCAACAAGAAACTTTCCTGAACGTGCGTGGTATTGAGCACATCATGGAAGCCATTAAGCACGTGTTCGCATCATTATTTAATGACCGTGCTATTTCATATCGCGTTCACCAAGGCTACGACCATCGTGGCGTGGCGTTATCGGCCGGTATTCAACGCATGGTGCGTAGCGATATTGCTGCATCAGGCGTGATGTTCACCATCGATACCGAATCAGGTTTTGATCAGGTGGTGTTTATCACCTCAAGCTTCGGCTTGGGTGAGATGGTGGTACAGGGCGCCGTTAACCCTGACGAATTCTATGTGCATAAACCGACCTTAAAAGCCCGTCGTCCTGCGGTATTGCGCCGCAATATGGGTAGTAAAAAGATCCAGATGATCTATTCCAATGCCGAAGAGCATGGTAAGCAAACGGTTATCGTTGATGTACCAGCGCAGCAGAGCCAAACTTTCTCGATTACTGATGCTGAGGTGCAAGCGCTGGCCCGACAAGCGGTCATTATTGAGCAGCATTATGGGCGCCCAATGGATATTGAATGGGCCAAAGATGGTATTGATGGCAAATTATATATTGTGCAAGCGCGCCCCGAAACGGTGCAATCGAATAAAGGCGGTCAAGCCTTAGAACGCTATATCCTGGCGGAAAAAGGCAGTATTTTAGCTGAAGGCCGCGCCATCGGGCAGCGGATCGGTAGCGGTGTAGCGCGGGTATTGAACGATATCAGTGAAATGGATCGGGTACAGTCTGGTGATGTGCTAGTGACTGATATGACCGACCCAGACTGGGAACCGATCATGAAACGCGCCGCCGCCATTGTTACTAATCGCGGTGGACGCACCTGTCACGCCGCTATTATTGCCCGCGAGCTTGGTATCCCAGCGGTAGTTGGTTGTGGTGATGCCACCAGCAAAATTAACGCAGGTGAGGCGGTCACGGTGTCGTGTGCCGAAGGCGATACCGGCTATATCTACAGTGGTCAGCTAAGTTTTGATATTAATCATTCTGATGTTGGTGATATGCCCGCGTTACCACTGAAAATTATGATGAACGTGGGTAACCCTGACCGCGCTTTTGACTTTGCGCAATTGCCCCATGCTGGGGTTGGTTTAGCGCGGTTGGAGTTCATCATTAACCGCATGATCGGGGTACACCCCAAAGCATTACTTAATTTTGATCAACAAAGCAAAGCCTTACAGCAGCAAATTAGTACGCTGATGGCCGGCTATTCGTCACCACGGGAATACTATGTCGGTAAATTGACAGAAGGTATTGCTACGCTAGCGGCTGCCTTCGCGCCTGAACGCGTGATTGTGCGCATGTCTGATTTTAAATCGAATGAATACGCCAACTTAGTTGGTGGCCGTCAATACGAGCCCCACGAAGAAAACCCGATGTTAGGGTTCCGCGGTGCGTCACGTTATATTTCAGACGATTTCCGTGAATGTTTTGCTATGGAATGTGAGGCCCTAAAGCGTGTTCGGAATGATATGGGTCTGACCAACGTGGAAATCATGATCCCATTCGTGCGTACCCTCGAAGAGGGCCGCAAAGTGATTGACCTGCTTGCAGAACAAGGTTTGCGCCAGGGCGAACGTGGGCTGCGGGTGATTATGATGTGTGAATTACCGTCAAACGCTTTACTGGCGGAGCAATTCCTCGACATTTTTGATGGTTTCTCGATTGGATCAAATGACCTCACTCAGCTCACTCTCGGCCTTGACCGCGACTCTGGGGTGATTGCACACCTGTTTGATGAGCGTAATGAAGCGGTCAAAGCGATGTTATCCATGGCCATAAAAGCGGCTAAGAAAAAAGGTAAATATGTCGGTATTTGTGGCCAAGGGCCATCGGATCACGCTGATTTTGCCGCATGGCTGGTTGAACAGGGCATTGATTCGGTGTCATTGAACCCGGACACCGTGGTCGAAACATGGCTTTATTTGGCGGAGCAACATAAGTAGTGAAACAACGCTTAGCGGTTTTAGATCAGTACCAACGGCTGCAGCACACTTATCGTGACTTTATTGAGCGTTTACAACACAGTCAGATTGCCGTTGATATAGATGCCAGTTATGCCGCTCGGCTGATTGCTGCAACCGACAACAGTGTTTATCAGCAGCTGCCGCAAGCAGTGCTGTACCCGCAAACTGAGCAAGCGCTGGTGGCACTGTTGCGCTTAGCCAACAGTGCCGACTTTTCGGCGCTGCAATTTAGCCCGCGCGGCGGCGGTACTGGGACCAATGGCCAAGCCTTGACCGCTGGTATCGTAATTGATTTAAGCCGTCATTTTTCGGCGATCACAGAGTTACACACGGAGCAGGGCTGGGTTCGTTGTCAAGCCGGTGTGATCAAAGATCAATTAAATGACCAACTGCGCAGTAGTGGTTGGTTTTTCTCACCAGACTTGTCCACCAGTAACCGCGCAACCATAGGTGGTATGATCAATACCGATGCATCCGGGCAAGGTTCGTTGGTGTACGGTAAAACCAGTGATCATGTGCTTGGTTTGCGCGCGGTATTGGTCTCTGGTGAGGTGATTGATACCTATCCACGTAGTCTGCAGCAGGCGCGTGATATCGCGGCCGGGCAGGGCGTTGAAGCGGCGCTGTATCGGCAGGCCATAGCCAGTTGTGTGGATCAACGGGCCTTGGTCGATGCCACCTTTCCAGCATTAAACCGGTTTTTGACCGGCTACGATCTCAAGCATTGTTACGATCCTGATCAGCAAACTATTGATCTATCGCGGTTGTTAGCTGGTTCTGAAGGTACCTTAGCGTTTATTACCGAGGCTAAACTCAGTCTTGATCGCATTCCCAAGCAGCGGCTGTTGGTGACCATCAAGTATCGTGATTTTCAAGCGGCACTGGAGCATGCACCACGCCTAGTGGCAGCACAAGCTACCTCAGTGGAAACTATAGATAGCACGGTATTGAATTTAGCGCGGCAGGATATTATTTGGCAGCAAGTTCAGCAGCAACTGCAAGAAGTTGCCGGACAGCCACAGATGCAAGGTATTAATTTAGTTGAATTTACGGCCACTGAAGCGGCTGATATCGAAAACAAATTAGCCATGCTACTTGCTGACCTCGAGCAAACTATCGCAATCGCGCCAGCACAAGGAGTTTTGGGCTACTCGGTGTGTCGTGAGACTGCCAGTATTAATCTGATATACGCTATGCGCAAAAAAGCGGTAGGGCTATTAGGCAATAGCAAAGGGCCACGGAAACCTATTGCTTTTGCTGAAGATACCGCAGTGCCGCCTGAGCATTTAGCCGCTTTTATTGCTGAATTTCGGCAATTACTCGATCATCATCAACTCAGTTATGGCATGTTTGGTCATGTCGATGCTGGCGTGCTGCACGTGCGTCCAGCCCTTGATATGACTGATGATAACGATCAGCAACTATTACGGCAAATTAGCGACCAAGTAGCGGCCTTGACAGCTAAATATGGCGGTTTAATGTGGGGCGAGCACGGTAAGGGCTATCGCTCTGAGTATGCGCCACGATTTTTTGGGGCGTTATATCCTGAACTGCAACGTATTAAAGCAGCTTTTGACCCGCACAATCGGCTTAATCCAGGTAAAATTTGTACCCCGATCGACAGTACAGCCAGGTTAGTATCGGTTGATGCCATCAAGCGTGGCCATTATGATCAGCAGATCCCGCTGGCGGTACGCGATAGTTTTGCTGCGGCAATGAACTGTAATGGCAATGGACTGTGCTTTAACTATGTGGCTGAAGCCACTATGTGTCCGTCGTATCGGGTTTCCGGCGAACGCCTTCATTCTCCAAAAGGCCGCGCCGGGCTGATTCGTGAATGGTTGCGGTTAACCCACGCCGATGGTGTTGATGTCAGCGCTATGCCCGCGGCAACGCCGCTATGGTCGAAACAATCCGCCAACGCCAATAGCGGCGATTTTAATCATCAGGTGAAAGCCTCAATGGACGCTTGCTTAGCTTGTAAGGCTTGCGCCACGCAATGTCCGGTAAAAGTGGATGTACCGGCCTTTCGTGCCCGCTTTTTGGCTTGGTATCATCAGTTGTATCGACGCCCGTTGGCCGATTATCTGGTCGCTGGTATTGAGCGCTTAGCACCGCGCTTAGCGGTTTTTCCGCGGCTCAGTAATGCCTTGACTCACAATCGCTTCAGCCGCTGGCTGCTGAAACAAACTATCGGCTATGTCGATGCCCCAAAACTTTCCGTACCGAATGTGAATCAGCTCTGGGATAGGCACGGTTGGCTGCGCTTGTCGGTGCCGCAAATTGAACAATTTGATGCGCAGCAGCGCCAGACTATGGTGGTGTTAGTCGCTGATCCATTTACGCGCTATTACCACGCTGAACTGATTGAAGCGGCGGCACAGGTGATCACCAAGCTCGGCTACCAAGCGGTACTTGCTGAGGGCATTGGAAATGGCAAAGCCCTCCATGTGAAGGGTTTTCTGCAGCAATTTGAGCAGATGGCTCATCATAACAGCGGCTTGCTCAAACGTCTTGCCGCGCTCGATATACCGCTGGTGGGTGTTGACGCAGCGTCGGTATTATTGCTACGCGATGAATATCGGCAGATTAGCACTGACGCGCACGATTTTACCGTGCAGTTAGCGCATGAATGGCTGATGGAGCAGTTGCCGAAACTGGAGCGACTGAAACACGCTGAAGTGCAGTCGGTTGGTCACTTACTGAGCCACTGCACCGAGCAAAGTGCTCTACCAGCCAGTGGCAAACAATGGCAGCAGATTTTTGCCGCGGCCAATTTGGAGTTAACACCGGTAACAACAGGCTGCTGCGGTATGGCAGGTACCTTTGGTCATGAACGTCAGCATCTTGAAGCCAGCAAGAAACTCTATCAATTATCGTGGGAACAGCCGGTAGCGGCAGCGGAGCAGGTGGTAGCGACTGGTTTTTCGTGTCGCTGTCAGGTACAGCGTTTTAGTCAGAAGCGGGCGCTTCATCCGTTACAAATACTCGCCGCACAACTGTCGTAGTTGCACGGCGAGCAATCATCAGGCTATGACGCTGCGCGTTCGGCCTTTTTCTTGGCAATCACTTCGCGGGCTAATTCATCAGCAATCTGCCCAGTTGGGCGGTTTTCAGCTTTTGAGCGGGTGAAAATGGTATCTAAGGTATTGTAGATATCACGCACTTTTTGGTCGGTTTCAGTACGGCTCATGTTAGCCGCTTCGCTACAGACGTGAATCACACCACCAGCATTAATAACGTAATCTGGGGCATACAGAATACCCATATCCATCACCATTTGATCATGCGCAGGTGTAGCTAACTGGTTATTTGCGCTACCGGCAATAATTTTAGCCTTGATAACTTTCAAGGTGTCGTCGTTAATGGTCGCACCCAGTGCACAGGGGGCATACACGTCGACATCTAAAGCATAGATTTCATCTAAACCTACCACAGTTGCCTGTAATTCTGTGGCCGCGCGCTGGCATGCAGCTTGATTGATGTCAGTCACAAATAAAATGGCACCATCTTTATGACAGTACTCAGCAAAATCGTAACCGACTGCGCCGAGACCTTGTACGGCAATACGCACACCAGCAAGGTTATCTTTGCCAAACTTATGTTTGACTGCAGCTTTTAAGCCAAGATAGGTACCAAGCGCAGTATGTGGTGATGGGTCGCCAGCTTTCTCGGCAGTACCCGCAACAAAGGCAGTTTCTTCAGCAACGATGGCAATATCACTGGTACGGATATTGACGTCTTCAGCGGTGATATAGCGACCACTTAAGGAGTTCACAAAACGACCATAAGCACGGAACAGTTCTGCTGACTTAATAGTCTTGGCATCACCGATAATAACCGCTTTACCACCACCTAATGGCAGACCTGCTAAGGCGCTTTTGTAGGTCATGCCGCGCGATAAACGCAACACATCAGTCAGCGCTTCAGCCGATGAGGCGTAATTCCACAACCGTGTACCGCCCAGTGATGGGCCCATAGTGGTATCGTGGATAGCGATGATAGCTTTGAGGCCAGTTGCTTTATCATGACAGAACACGACTTGCTCGTGTTGGTCGAATTCTTTGTGCTCGAATAGAGACATCTTTGCTGTTTCCTCGTTCATCCGAAAAGTGCGCGCACATTAGCATTTTGCGACGCAAGGCGCTAGCTGCTAGGGTGACATTTTTCGTTTACGTAAACGTAAACTATTGCAAGCTAAGTTTACACCAAATGGCGCTTTGCTGTCAGCGACTTTCGCGGTAGTATGACCAGCCACAATGACCTCTTTATGACATAGGACAAGCAGTATATGGCCGACCAACAGCCCGCTATCAGTGAAGCTGAAATTGCCGAATGGATTCGCGCACAGTATCAAGCTGCCGCGAAATATCTTGCTGAAGAAGGCTACATCTTGGATGTGGTGAACTTACAAGCCAGTCGTTATCTTGCCCCGCACGTTGCGGTGTGGCGTTTTACCACCATGGATAAAACCAATGTGTGGATTATTAACGGTGATGTACCCACTGCTATGGTAGCCGCGCAAGTCGCCGACGATGCTCGCAGTGTAATGCGTCACTTTGCGCTACAGTGGCAATTAAAAGCTGAGGCGATTTATAACAACCCGAAAACCAACGCTGACGAAAAGCGCCATGCTGACTACCTGATAAGCCGCGCAGAAACGGTTTATCAGACGACTCAGCATGACGAGTTGTGGGCTACTCAGTAATCATCATCAGCGGCTGCGTTGGCAGCCGCTTCACTGACTAGGTGCATCACGCCATCATTAAGTAAATGACACAACAGTTGTTGACTGTCGGCATGGCTTAACTGGTCAGCATAATGCTGCAATGGTAGCTCTTGCCATTGGCTAGCCAGACTTATTGCGAGCTGACGATTTGCAGTCGTTAATGGGTAGGGGTCACCACTGGCATACAAATTCTGTTGTTGCGGATCAATCAACAGGCGTGCACCAGCGGTTCGACATAACAGCATATCAGCATCTAAACAATCAGCGATATCTTGCCATTGCAGCGCAAAATCAGGCTGTGGTAGCGGGCGTTTGCTCTGTGACATCACCTGCATCAACACATTATCTAAATCGGCGTTGGCGATGCTATGGAGTAAAAACTCCCGCAGTTGCGCAAGCTGCTCAGTACTGACCTGATAGGGTTGACCATAATCAGCTTGTTGCGGGTCGCGATAGCGCGGATAGTTTGCGCCCTCAGCGGCCAGCAGCATATCGGCCACCTGTGAGGTTAATTCTGCGGTATTAGCGGCACGAAAACCGACTGAATAATTCAAGCTCGGCTCAAGTGCGACGCCGTGATGGGGGCAACCAGCTGGGATATACAGAATATCGCCGGCTTCGAGCACCGCATCAATCACTGGTTCAAAGCTATCTTGCAGTTGTTTCAGATCAGCATGGGGGCGAAACTCGTTGGCCTCGGTAACGCGCTCGCCAACTTGCCAATGACGTTGCCCTTCACCTTGAATAATAAACACATCGTATTGGTCGAGGTGTGGACCCACGCTACCACCTGGCACGGCAAAGCTAATCATCACATCGTCCAGGCGCCAATCGGGTAGAAACCGAAATGGCTCAAGCAGCGCATGGATTTCTGGCATCCATTCATTGACTGATTGTACCAATAAGGTCCAATCGCTATCACCGAAATCATCGTAGCTGGCAAAGGGGCCATGACTCACTAGCCATTGGTCACCGCGATGCTCGATTACGCGTGAATCAACCTCGGCTTCTTGCGCCAAACCAGCGAGGATCTCTGGCTCGATCAGGTCGCTAAAATTGGCCAAGCCAGCTTTGATCAACAGTGGCTTTTGCTGCCAATACTGGCTGAGAAATTTGGCCCGGTCGAGGGTTAACGTTAGGCTCATGCGTCGAGTTCATCCACAAAGGCACTGGCGCGACCAATATAGCTGGCCGGAGTGAGTAATTTAAGTTCAGCTTTGACGGTTTCTGGTAAAGCTAGGCTATCAATGAAAGTGGCCATGGCAGCCTGATTGACACGCTTACCACGGGTAAGTTCTTTGAGTTTTTCGTACGGCTTTTCAATACCATAGCGGCGCATCACGGTTTGAATCGGCTCGGCCAATAATTCCCAGTTTTGATCCAGCTCACGGAGCAGGTTGTCGCCGTTCACTTGTAATTTACTAATGCCTTTAAGACTGGCTTGATAGGCGATTAAGGCGTAGGCAAAACCGACACCGAGGTTACGCAATACGGTCGAATCGGTGAGGTCGCGCTGCCAGCGGCTGACCGGCAACTTCTGCGCTAAATGGGTCATGATAGCGTTGGCCAAGCCCAGGTTGCCTTCAGAATTCTCAAAATCAATCGGATTAACCTTATGCGGCATGGTCGATGAACCGACTTCGCCCTCTATGGTGCGCTGTTTAAAGTGGTTGAGCGCAATATAGCCCCATACGTCACGGTCGAAATCAATCACGATGGTATTAAATCGCGCCACCGCATCGAAAATTTCTGCAATATAATCATGCGGTTCGATTTGTGTGGTGTAAGCATTCCAAGTGAGGCCCAATGAGCTAACGAACTGCTCGGCTAAGGCGTGCCAGTTCACTTCTGGGTAGGCTGCTAAATGGGCATTGTAGTTACCGACAGCGCCATTGATTTTACCCAGCAGCGGAATAGCTTGTAATTGTTCTAGCTGGCGTTGCAGCCGCACATACACGTTAGCCATTTCTTTGCCGAGGGTGGTTGGCGTAGCAGGTTGGCCGTGGGTACGTGCCATCATGGGCTGATTTTTATGTTCGATAGCGAGCGCTTTAATCGCCATAGTCAGCTCTGTCATGCTGGGTAGCATCACCTGTTGCAAGGCGTCACGGAGCATTAGTGCGTGTGATAGGTTGTTAATATCTTCTGACGTACAGGCAAAGTGAATGAACTCACTGACTGCATGTAACTCCGGCACCTCAGCTACGTATTCTTTTAAGAAATACTCCACTGCCTTAACATCATGGTTGGTGGTACGCTCAATATCTTTCACCCGATTAGCATGCTGTTCACCGAAATGCTTAACCAGCCACTCCAAATGAGCGTTCGCGGCTTCAGAAAACGCCGGTACCTCGGTAATTTCAGAACAGTTGGCCAATAGCTGCAGCCAGCGGATCTCAACAATAACGCGATTGCGAATTAAACCATATTCACTAAATATGGGGCGCAGAGCTGCGGCCTTACTGCCGTAGCGGCCATCAACAGGGGATAGCGCGGTAAGCGCGGATAAATTCATCATGACTGAGGCTCCGATGGGATGCGCGAGGTGCGCAATAACTGTTGGGCAGTAGTAATCATACGCTGCCGAGAGAAAATAAATTGGCGCCGTTGACCACCTTGCTGACGCCACAGCACGATATTGCGAAGTGCTGCTAAAAGTAATGCGCGAATCTGATTTTGAACATTAATTTGCTTGAGATGATCGGGCTTACCGGTGATCTTGATGGGTTTACTCAGCGGTGAGATGACATCACTGTA
Source organism: Pseudidiomarina mangrovi (assembly GCF_003999375.1). Taxonomy (GTDB): domain Bacteria; phylum Pseudomonadota; class Gammaproteobacteria; order Enterobacterales; family Alteromonadaceae; genus Pseudidiomarina; species Pseudidiomarina mangrovi. The sequence goes on along the minus strand of NZ_RJLC01000017.1, from coordinate 363,525 downwards.
GAGCCCTGCCATACCAGCAATAATAGTGTCTTGGGCAAAATTAAAGTCATCGCGTTGGCGCTGAATATGCTGTAATCGTTCAGCGAGCTTGGCCATGCTTTGTGGGCGCTTATACAAACGCCGCTCGAGGGCCATCAAACCGACGATATAGCGCGTAATTTCAATATCTTTATGTTGGGTAGGACCAATTTGTAGCAGCAGGGTTTCTAGGCCCCAGTGCAATTCATGTGGATCTGGATACATCTGCTCAAGGGACGTTGGATTCAAATCCAGGACATTGAGTAATAGTCGTTGCACTTGCTTGCTGTCACGCAAACTGCCTTCTCGAGCAATTTGCTTCACCGCAGCTAAACATTGTGCTGCGGCAGCAAGGGCAGTGACACGTGCAGACCATTGACTCACAACAGCACCTCATGGTCGCTGATACGTTGTTCAATGATGCCCCCACCAAGACACACCTCAGCGTCGTAAAATACCGCTGACTGACCCGGTGTTACGGCCGCTACCGGCGCATCAAATAGCACTTGCACACGCTCTGCGTCGATGACCGTCACTGTGCAGGGGATATCCTGCTGACGGTAGCGTGTTTTCACCATACAGCGTAATGTTGTGGCGAGGGGTTGTCGGCTAACCCAGTGCAATTGACCGGCAATTAGGCCCTTGGCATACAGGCGCGGATGATCTTTCCCTTGTGCGACAATCAATACGTTGCGTTGCACGTCTTTATCGACCACGTACCATGGCTCACCGCTGTGCTCAGCGAGGCCGCCAATCAACAAGCCTTTACGTTGCCCTAGGGTGTGATACATCAAGCCCTCGTGCTCACCAAGTAGCTCACCATCAACACTTTCAATAGCGCCACGCTTGGCGGGTAAATACTGTTGTAAAAAGTCTTTGAATTTACGCTCACCGATAAAACAAATACCGGTTGAATCTTTTTTATCGGCAGTCACTAAGCCTTGCTGCTCGGCAATTGCGCGCACGGCCGGTTTTTCTAATTCACCCACCGGAAACAGTGTTTGAGCAATATGTTCATGGGACAAGGTATATAAAAAGTAACTTTGGTCTTTATTGTCATCTAAACCGCGCAATAACTGGAACTGACCGTGCTGTTGACGGCGTCGCACATAGTGCCCAGTGGCAATGTAGTCGGCACCGAGTGCTTCGGCAGCAAACTGTAAAAAGGCCTTAAACTTGATCTCTTTATTGCACATGATGTCGGGATTAGGAGTACGACCGGCGCGATACTCGTCGAGAAAATACTCAAACACGTTGTCCCAGTATTCGGCGGCAAAATTCACGGTGTGTAAAGGAATACCTAGGGTATCGCAAACCTGCTGGGCATCGGCCAAATCAGTAGCCGCTGCACAGTATTCGTCGGTGTCGTCTTCTTCCCAATTCTTCATAAACAAGCCTTCAACATGGAAGCCTTGTTGCAGCAGCAAATAAGCTGATACTGAAGAGTCAACACCACCGGACATACCGACGATGACTTTTTGCTTTGACGTGGACATGAGCACTCTAAATTAATGGATATCTATGAAGGCCGAATTTTACCACAGCGGGGCTACTTCGCGCCACTCACCTGGGCCGAGATCGGTGAGATCCCAAGGCCCAATTTGCGCTCGAATAAGCCGCAAGGTAGGGTGGCCTACTGCAGCAGTCATGCGCCGCACTTGGCGATTTTTACCTTCATGAATAGTCAAGGCCAACCAGCTATCAGGGATACTTTGGCGCACCCGAATTGGTGGATTGCGAGGCCAAACTGCTGGTGCCTGCGGTAATAGCTCGACCTTTGCAGGCAGTGTCATACCATCATTGAGCCGCACGCCCTGAGTTAATTGCGCTAAAGTTTGCGCAGATGGTATGCCCTCGACCTGAACCCAGTAGGTTTTTGCCATTTTATGTTTGGGGTCGCTGATGCGGTGCTGCCAGTTGCCATTATTGGTCAACACCAGTAAGCCTTCGCTGTCTTTATCAAGGCGACCGGCAGGATACACGTCAGCCACATCAATGTAGTGTTTTAAGGTGATATCAGCCGTTTCGCCACTAAACTGTGTCAACACGCCATAGGGTTTGTTGAACAGCAGTAAGCGCGATTGCTGCTGTGCAGGGCGTCGAATTGGATTAACTTTACGCACGGTAACTGCCAAACTAGCGAATGATTCGCTAATTATGCCATAATCAGCCCAAGAATCGACAATTGAGATAACTGCGTGAATCAGCAAAAACAAGCTACACAACGGTTACCCGTAGGTGACTTCAGTCGCGCTCTGCGCGGTGATATTAAGCTAGCAGTCGGTGCTAGTCTGCAACGCAGCTGGGATATTACGGTGCGTGCTTTGCCGCTTATGCTTACCGCGCTGGCAGTGGTGATTGCTATTAATCTGTTGTTACAAGGCCTGTTCAATCAGTGGATCCCGGTAGATCCAGAACAGCCCAATTTGCGCAATCAGGTGTTACAAGGTTTGATTGGTATGTTGGTGATGTCGCCATTCGTGGCCTACTTAAGTTATGCCGGACTGCTCAATGCACGTGATGAAAAACCGCTCTGGAGCCATTGGCAGTGGGTGCTGGGAGCGGCGCAACGGGTGATTGCGGTGACTGCTATTCAAGCTGTGCTCATGGTGATTATTGTGTCGGTGATCATTGTGCTACAGCTGGCTCTGGGGCTACCCTTGGGTTTGGTTATGGCGTTATTATTTGTGGCCTTGGCCTACCTGCAATTAAGTCTTATTTTAGCGGTTCCGTTAGTGCTTGATCAGCAACTTACCGCTGTGCGGGCATGCATCGGCTCATGGCTGGTAGTGAGTAAGGTTAGTTTTCCATTAATGACGCTATTTGGCTTAATGCTGACCATTCTATTTATTAGCGCGTTACCATTAATGTTGGGTTTACTGTTTACCGTGCCAATGCTGTTCAATCTGACTGGAGTGGTCTACGATCAACTAATCGGGCCCAAAACTGGGCCAGCCTTAGCGGTCGTGGAGGATGATCATGTTGCATAAACTTGGTTGGTTGTTAGCCGCTGTGGCTGTAGCAGTAGCGATTTATCTACCGCGTTATTGGCTACAACACCAGCCAGAGCAGCTCGATGACAATGATTATGAGCAGTTGATTGAGCAACAGCGCCAGGTAAAAATTTATACCGAAGTACCAGACTTTAATGAATTCACCGATGTGCGGGATAAAAAGCAGGCATTTTTTCAGTTTTTAGCACCGCTGGTGCAAGCAGAAAACCTGTTGATAGAAGAGCAACGCGCCAATCTTCAGGTGTTGTACCGTCGTTGGCAGCAGGATGCCAGCAGTCTGTCGAGTGATGATTTGGAACTGCTCGAGCAATTAGCCGTTGAGTATCGTACTGATTTTGATGTCAGTGCCACTAGCAGTATGTTTGAGGTGCTGCTGCGTCGTATTGATGTGGTGCCAGAAACACTGGTGTTGGTGCAAGCGGCCAACGAATCAGGCTGGGGTACCTCACGTTTTGCCCGCGATGGCTTAAACTTTTTTGGTCAATGGTGCTTTCGGGACGGCTGCGGTATGGTGCCGGAGAACCGTGTTGAGGGCATGAATCATGAAGTGCGCAAATTCAAATCGGTGAATGCATCGATTCGAAGTTATCTGCGCAATATCAATACCCATCCGGCATACCTTGACCTGCGTATTCTGCGCGAGCAACGCCGCGCCGAAGGCATGGATATTCGTGCGCTTGATCTGACGCCTGGGTTATTAAGTTATTCCGAGCGAGGCGAGGAGTATATCGATGAGCTCAACGCCATGATTCGTGTAAATCGTCCGATCATTGTTGAGCTCATCGAAGCTGACAAACCAGCTAGCTTAGATCCACCACCTCAATAACCGCGACCGCATCGTCGCTATCACGATAATTCAAAAATTCGCTTGGGGTGCTATGGTCAAAGGCGGTATCACCATCAGCGTTGGCATGGTCATCCGCGTGCAAGCCTTTGAAGTCAAATAGCGCGTTATCAGCCAAATGTGATGGCACCACGTTCTGTAAGGCACTCGCCATACTCTCAATCCGACCGGGAAATTTCTTGTCCCACTGCTGCAATAAATCTTTGATCACTTTGCGCTGTAGGTTTTCTTGCGAGCCGCAGAGATTACACGGAATAATCGGAAACTGCTGTGCCGCAGCATAGCGCGCAATATCTTTTTCGCGCGCATAAGCCAGCGGGCGGATCACCACATGCTGGCCATTATCACTGACTAATTTGGGTGGCATGGCTTTCATTTTACCGCCGTAAAACATGTTGAGCATGAGTGTTTCAAGCATGTCATCACGATGGTGGCCTAGAGCAATTTTAGTGGCACCGAGCTCCGTGGCAACCCGATATAAGATGCCGCGCCGTAAACGTGAACACAAGGCACAGGTGGTTTTGCCTTCAGGAACTTTTTCTTTGACGATACTATAGGTATCTTCTTCGATGATTTTAAAGTTTACGCCCTGAGCCGTTAAGTACTCCGGCAAGATGTGCTCTGGAAAGCCCGGTTGTTTCTGGTCAAGATTCACTGCAATGATGTCAAAGCGAATGGGAGCAATCGCTTGTAAAAAGCGCAAAATATCCAGTAGAGTGTAGCTGTCTTTACCGCCTGACAAACACACCATCACGCGGTCACCATCTTCAATCATGTTGAAATCTTCAATGGCTTTACCCACGTCACGCCGTAAACGCTTTTGTAACTTATTGAAGTTATAGCGATTCTTATCGTCGACGGGATTAAATTGGCTGACTGACATCATAACGCTCACCTTGGCATTCACGAATAGGGCAAAAAACGGCCGCGATTATACCTTAATAGGCGACTGAAATCCCTCCGGTTTTACCGCTAATAAATCACAGTTAATGTGTTCAATGACATGCTCTGCGGTATTGCCAAGGAGTGCTGCGGTAAAGCCGGTCCGGCCAATGGTACCGAGCACTACTAATTCAGCATCGAGTTGCTCGGCTAGGGTTGGGATAACCTGCTCCGGCAAGCCTTCTTCAACATGCAAAAATTGCTCCGCAATGGCGAAGGGTTGGGCGTGTTCTCGCAGTGCTTGCTGGTGATTAGCGGCAATAGCCTCACGGTAGTTTGAACTATCAAATTCGGGAATCTCGGCAGCAATGGTAATAGGTGCGCCGGGAAACGCATTGACCAAGTGAACATCAGCCTGCAAGCATGTCGCGAACTGTTGCGCGGTGGCGGTGATACGATCATTCAAGGAGCGGTGATGGTCATGCTCGCCGGTGGTGTGAATAGCAGCAAGGACTTGGCCATGCTGCGGCCAATCGTGCTCTTTAACCAGTAATACCAGACAGGGCGCTTTACGCAGCAAATGCCAATCGGTCGGGGTGAAGAATAGACTGGCAAGGCCATCACGCGGGTGAGTTGCTTTAACGATGATGTCGTGCTGCCCCTGAATGGCGGTCTCAATGATGGCTTCGAATGGCCTATTATGCCATACCACTTGAGTATCGATGGCGATACCCTCGGTGTTATAGCCCTCGAGCAAGTCGTTGATCCAGACTTTACGATCATTAAGCAGACTATTGCGCATAGCATCGCGTTCGCTGGCGGCCAACATGGTCGTCATTTCGTAAGAGAAGTCATAAATGGAAAGCATCAGTGTCACCGAGGCGCCACTGATATGAGCGAGATGCAGTGCTCTATTCAGGGCTTTTTGTTCAACGGTGTTGGGGTCTAGAACGACTAATATTTTTGCCACACAACTCATAGTGCCACCTCTTCAACGAACCGAGTTATCAGCACTTAGTTTAGTCAACAATAGCGAATGTTTCTAATTTAGCTCGCCAATAGTTGTCGTAGCGCAATAACCGCTGTCCATAGTCCGTAGGCAATCAACAGTAAGCCCATGAGTTGGCGAAAACCCTGCGAACGTAGAAAGCTTTGCAGAGTTTTAGACAGCCAACCAAATGCCATCATGGCGGGTAGGGTGCCAAGGCCAAATAACATCATATACCAGGCCCCTGAGCTGGCGCTGCCACTGAGCGCAGCCCAACTGAGGGCACTGTATACCAGTCCGCAAGGTAACCAGCCCCAGACCATGCCAGCGAGAATAACAGAGGAATAACCGCGGCCATTGCGACTGCGCAGAGCGAGTGGCTGCAATAGTCGCCAGAATGGTTTGCCGATAGCTTCGAGGTGCCTTAAACCAAGCCACCAGCCACCGTAGTATAGCCCCAGTAGCACTAATAACAGCGCCGCTAGCAAACGCAGGTATATTAAACCATCGATTGAAGCGTTGGCGAGGGTGGTAAAAGCTGCTCCCAGTAGCGCTCCGGCCGCTGCATAGGAGGTAATTCTGCCGCAGTTGTACAGCAATAACTGACGCCATGTGGCGTGCTGCCCCAATGCGCCGGCTAAGCCACCGCACATCATTAAACAATGTCCAGCACCGGCCAGCCCCATAAGCAACGCCGCGAAGGCATCAACGTTCATGAATTGTTGTTATCCTTATCAGAGCCGGTAGGTTTGGCATCATCGTCGAGAAGAATACTCATACCCTGCCGCTCTAGGTCTTCAAATTGGTCACTGCGTACGGCCCAGAAAAAAATAGCAACGGCTACTATCACGAATAGAATAGCAATTGGAATCAGTACGTAGAGGCTGTCCATTAGCGATATAACCTCAGTGAGTTGAGTAATACCAGTAGCGAGCTGGCCGACATGCCTAATGCAGCAAAGTAGGGGGTGATCAAACCCAACATAGCTATCGGCAGAATGGCAATATTATACACTAACGCCCAGCGCACGTTCTGGCGCATGATCCGTTGACTGCGCAGCGCGGTTTGATAGAACGGCAGTAGCGCACTGAATTGATTGCGCAATAACACCGCATCAGCAGCACTGCGAGCTAAATCACTCGCTTGAGCAAAACTGACCGAGATATCGGCCTGCGCTAACACTGGGCCATCGTTCATTCCATCACCAATCATCATAACCGGGTGCTGTTGCTGACGTTGCGCTAGTAATGCCAATTTATCGGCAGGTAGGCAATGAGCATGGACCTCGGTAATGCCTAATTGTGCCGCAATCGGTGCAGCTAACTCGGCTCGGTCACCCGTTAACATCACTACATTCAAGCCTAAGCGCTGCAGCGCCGCGACGGTATCTGCAGCGCCATCGCGCAGCTGGTCGCCTACTTGTAATTCCAATAGCACAGCAGTGGAACTGGCGAGAAAGACATTGGCAGATGCCAATTGTGGCTTAAAATCAGGATGCCATTGCCGGACCCAGGCGAGACTTCCCAACCGCAAGGACTGTTGTTGCCACTGTCCAGCGACACCATAACTCGGCTGTACCTGCACCGCTTCAACATCAAGCTGGGTTTGGCTGAGGTGTTGCAATGGCAAGGCGAGTGGATGCTGCGAATAGCGTTCCAGCGCTTGCGTGAGCGCTAGCAAGGTATCAAGAGTATGTTCAGAAGCACTGTTAGAACTATGCTGATAATGCTGCAATAACGAGAATTGACCATCCGTTAGCGTACCGGTTTTATCGACAAATACTGTCTTAATGGCACTCATGCGTGTTAACACATCAGCATTACGAACAATCACTCCTTGCTTATTGAGGTTGTGAATCGCTCCAGTAACTGCGGTAGGTGCGGCCAGCGCTAGTGCACAAGGGCAGGTTGCCACTAATACCGCAATGGTTACCCAGAAGGCTTCGCTGGGCGCTATCCAAGTCCAGATGAGAAAGGTCACCAGAGCCATGACCAGTACTTGTTTCACAAAAGTCTGGGCTAAGCTCTCGGCATTTTCAACCCACTTAGGTTTGCGCGATAAGGCAAGATCTTGCAAGGCGACGATACTGGCTAACACAGTATTTTGCTGTGTTGCGGTAACCTGTAAGTGCAGAATTTGTTGCTGATTAACGCTACCGGCTAAGACTGTATCACCGACGCGTTTCTCAATAGCGCGACTTTCTCCAGTCATCAAGGCTTCGCTGACAGCAGCACTCGGCTGCGCAAGAATACCATCAACCGGTATGGTCGCGCCTGCGGCTACCACAACCAGATCATCGGCCTGCAAATCAGCGACCGCCACATACTCGAGTTGGTCATCGCCATTCTTGCGCTGCGCTACCGCTGGTAGCAGTTTGATTAAATTAGCGGCAGCACTGACAGCACGTTGCCGAGCAAGTAACTCTAAATAACGACCGAGTAATAAAAAAAAGGTAAACATACAGACCGATTCAAAGTATATTTCGCCTTGATCGGTGATGGTGGCATAGGTGCTGGCGATATAGGTGCTGAGCAAGGCTAAACTAACCGGTACATCCATATTAGGCCGCTGTGCTTGAATACTGCGCAGGGCGCTCAAGTAAAATGGCTGAGCACTAAACAGCAGCACCGGGGTAGCTAACAACAGGCTCATCCACCATAAAAATTGCCGCAACGAATCGTCAAGATCGCTGACCATGCCAAAATATAGACCGACTGCGATCATCATGACTTGCATGGTGGCTAAGCCGGCCACCCCAAGCCGCGTAACGAAATAACGCCGGCGCTTTTTAAAATCATGTTCCTGGCTGGCGCTTTGAAACGGCAGCGCGCGATAACCCAGTTCGGCAATATGCTTGAGAATAGCACTAAGTTTGGTGTGTTGTGGCTGCCAGGCTATGGTGACTCGTTCACTGCTGGCGTTCACAGTCACCTTGCTAATGCCTGGTAGCGGGGCCAGATGTTTTTCAATCAGCCAAGCACAGGCGGAGCAGGTCATACCTTCAACGGATAGTGCAGTTTCGCGCACTCCGGTGTTAGCATCATCACGGGTAAATTGCTGTTGCAGGCGCTCATCATCGTAGGCATCAAACCGTTGCAGTTCTTCAGGTACTAACGGCACATTGAGCGGATTACGGGTATCACGGAATTGATAGAAATGCAGGAGCCCTTGCTCGGCAATGGTTTGCGCAACTGCCTGACAGCCATAACAACACACGGCATAATCACGTTGCTGCAATTGCACACTGTAACCGCCGTGATTAGGCAGTGGCTGTAAGCAATGAAAGCATAAGCCAGCGGGTGGCTCGGGCAGCGTGACCGCCATCGCTTAAACCCCGTAGGTGAGTGGCTGCAGATGCTTTTTTAACGTCGATGGCAGCACGATCTGCTGGCTTAAACGCCAGCTATTGTTGAATGGGGTAATGGTAATCGTCCATTTACCTGCTGCATTGTCCGGTAATTCGCCACGAAATACGCCATTGGCATCGGCGCTTAAGGTCACGGTGAAATCACGTTCGGCTTGGGTACTGTGATAAAAAGCGACGGTTAAAGCGGTGAGTTGTGCGGGCTTTCCACTGCGATAATTCAGCTCAAAAGTTTGCTCACGTTGTTGAAAATCAAAACTAATGCCAAGTGCTTGTGCAGCTTCTACTTTCGCAACTTGAGCATTGATACCGCGCCCTTTCTTATAATAATCATCCACCACCATGGGGTTATCACCATATTGACTGGCGATACTCAGGGTGACGATCATAGCGATTACTACAGAAAACGGCAGAGACATTAAAAACCACGGCCAAAACTGCTTATACCAAGGTTTATTCATGACAGGTTTACGCCTCTAGAAAAGAACCCCGCCGAAGCGGGGCTTTGCATTACTGCTGTTGCGAAAGACCATACACGTATGAACTGATTACGTGGATTTTATCTTCGCCCAGGGTATCGATAAATGCTGGCATCACACCATTGCGGCCGTTCAACAGAGTTTCTTCAATCGCTGCTTGTGAGCCACCATAAAGCCAAATGTTGTCGGTCAAATTTGGCGCGCCAATCATTTGATTACCTTTACCATCAACACCATGACAGGCTGAACATACGACAAAGTTTGCTTTACCGGCTTCAGCCATTACCGGATCAACTTTACGACCACTCAAACTCAATACGTAGTTCGCCAGTTCACTGATCTGTTTCGCTGAATAGGTTTCGCCATAAGCTGGCATTGCACCTTGGCGACCATTGATTAAGGTATGCTTGATGGCTTCAGGGCTACCGCCATACAACCAATCAGTGTCGGTTAAGTTGGGGAAACCTTTGCCACCCATCGCATTGGAACCATGACATTGGGCGCAGTTCTGCAAGAATAAGCGTTGACCAATTTTGCGCACATTCTCATCGGCCGCTAGATCTTCAATTGAACGTGCAGCGAAAGCTTGGAAAATAGGCCCAAACACCGCATCAGCATCATCCACTTCACGATCATATTGAACGATTAAGCCAGCTTCTTTGGCTGCCGCAGTGGCCAGCTCAGATTCCTCAACCGACAGCACCCCTTGGTTGGAACTGGTCCAGCCCAGCAAACCTTTAAAGTTGCCAAGGCCAGGGTAGAGGGCCAAGTAAATGAAACCCCAGACGATGGTGATCCAGAACAAAATAGTCCACCAGCGCGGTAACGGGTTGTTGATTTCCACAATGCCGTCGAACTCATGATCCATGGGTTCGCCTTCTTCAATGTGGGTGTAGTTGCTCATATTCCAGCGCAACAACCAAATAATTCCTACCAAAAAGGCTAAGGTAAGAACGATAATCCATGCACTCCAGAAGCTAGTCATTGTTGTTTGACTCCTGCTTTGTCTCTGTCCGACTTGTGTTGTTATCTTCGTTAAAAATCGATTGTGCCGCTTCATCAAAGCGAGATTTTCGACCCTTACCGTAAGCCCACACTACAATGCCAATAAAGAGCACAAAAACTAAAACGGTGTATACGATACGCCAAGTGATGTAATCCATGTTACTTCGCCTGCGTTAAACCAGTTCCTAATACCTGTAAGTAGGCTATTAGTGCTTCCATTTCAGTACGCCCTGATACCGCTTGCTGCGCACCCGCAATGTCTTCATCGCTGTACGGCACGCCAAACATGCGGAAGGTTTCCATTTTCTTAGCGGTTAACTCGCCATCCAGGGTGTTTTCCGCTAACCATGGGAAACCGGGCATATTGGATTCAGGAACTACGTCGCGTGGGTTCATCATGTGTACATAATGCCACTCATCGCTATAACGTCCACCAACCCGAGCTAAGTCAGGACCAGTGCGTTTTGAGCCCCACAAAAATGGACGCTCCCAAACGTGCTCGCCAGCCAGCGAGTAATGACCATAGCGCTCGGTTTCGGCACGGAATGGGCGGATCATTTGGCTGTGACAGTTATTGCAGCCTTCGCGAATATAAATATCACGACCTTCTAATTGCAGCGCCGTGTAGGGTTTCAAACCAACGACTGGCTCGTTGGTAGCTTTTTGGAAAATCAACGGGGTTATTTCTACTAAACCACCAATCGAAATAGCCACAGTGGCAAGCACGGCAAGCCAGCCTACGTGTTTTTCGACAAATTCGTGTTTGATTTTTTTACTCATTGTCGACTCCTTAAACTGTTGCTGCGGCAGGCGCAGGTTTAACGTCAATGAATTCGCGCGCTGGGTTACCACGGCGGATGGTTAACCAACAGTTGTAGGCCATCAACAACATGCCTGCAACAATGAATAAACCACCGACGAAACGAATAAACCAGAATGGATACGAGGCCTCAACACTCTCAATAAAGCTAAAGGTGAGGGTACCGTCATCAGCATTAGTGGCGCGCCACATTAAGCCTTGCATAACCCCTGAGATCCACAGCGCCACGATGTAGAGCACGACACCAATAGTATGCAGCCAGAAATGCACGTTGACCCACTTGGTACTAAACATGCCGTTTTGACTGTATAAACGCGGGAACAAATAGTACAACGCGCCGATGGTAATCATTGCAACCCAGCCTAGCGCTCCTGAATGCACGTGACCGATAGTCCAGTCAGTATAGTGCGACAGAGCGTTAACTGACTTGATCGACATCATTGGCCCTTCGAAAGTAGACATTCCGTAGAACGATAGGGAGACAATGAGGAAACGTAAAATCGGGTCGGTCTTCAACTTATGCCATGCACCAGACAAGGTCATAATACCGTTGATCATGCCGCCCCAAGAAGGCACGAACAGAATCACTGACATCACCATACCGAGTGACTGCGTCCAATCAGGCAGCGCGGTGTAGTGCAAGTGGTGAGGGCCAGCCCAGATATAGAGTGAAATCAATGCCCAAAAGTGCACTACTGACAGCCGATACGAGTACACCGGACGCTCGGCTTGTTTTGGCACAAAGTAATACATCATGCCGAGGAAACCAGCCGTTAACAGGAAGCCTACGGCATTGTGCCCGTACCACCACTGCACCATAGCGTCTACGGCGCCGGCATAGATACTGTACGACTTGGTGAAAGATACCGGGATAGCCATACTGTTTACAATGTGTAGCACCGCAACGGTGACAATAAAGGCGCCTAAAAACCAGTTCGCCACATAAATGTGCGACGTGCGGCGACGCACCATAGTGCCGAAAAATACAATCAGGTAGGCAACCCAGACAATCGCAATCAAGATATCAATCGGCCACTCAAGTTCAGCATATTCTTTGCTTGAGGTGATCCCTAAAGGCAGGGTGATTACGGCCAACAGAATAACCGTTTGCCAACCCCAGAACACAAACGAAGCGAGCTTGTTTGAAAAGAGGGGGGTGAGACAGGTTTTCTGAACAATGTAAAATGATGTCCCCATCAATGCCGATGTACCGAAGGCAAAAATTACCGCATTGGTGTGCAAAGGACGTAACCGAGAATAGGTTAACCATGGGGTGTCAAAGTTCAATTCTGGCCAGATCAACTGGGCGGCAATAAATACCCCCACAGCCATGCCTATAATGCCCCAAATTACGGTCATTATGGCAAACTGCCGAACGACTTTGAGATTGTATTCTAATTGTTGTGGACTGGTTTGGCTCATCATATGTTTCCGCGGCTGATGCTCTGAGAGAAACAGAGTAACGTGACAAAAGTTACGTGACTAAAGTTTAAGGTTTACTCGACTCATACTTGCTAGCTAAGATTGCACCTATGGCGCCCCTAGTAAAGCCGAGCGAACCCCGCCATTTTAAAGGGTATACCCACAAAAATACAGGCGAAAACATGCGAAAAATCAAGTATTCGACCCCGCCGTACAAAAAATGTACACAAGCTGGCTGGGTATGCCTGTTATTTATACTCATTTCGGGCTGCGATAGACCACCCAATACCATTCATGATAGCCCAGAAATTCCGTTTACCATAACTTGGCAACCCGAATTGCCGCGCGCCGAACAACCTATTGTGTTTTCATTAACATTGCCGAGTGACCTTGCCCCAGAACTCAGTCAAGTACGCGGTGTCTCAATGTATATGGGCCGTATTCCACTGCAGTGGCAAGCAGTCGGCGCAGGGCGTTGGCAGGCCACGCTATTGGTGGGTGCTTGCAGTGAGCCAACCATGCAGTGGCAGCTAACTGTGCCGCTCCGGCGTGTCGCGTCAAGCAGCGTGGAGACGACTGTTCCGACGCCGTTGCAGGTCATCTTTAATACCGTAACAAATTGAGACAAAAGCGCGCTTTTGTGAATCAAGTTCCATGCTATAGTGCATTTAGTAACATAGGTTTAACACCATGAGGGTAGTGCTATGAGTATTGCGATGATGTGGATCGTTGCTGGTATTGTGTTGATTTTATCCGAGCTACTGTTAACCAGTGTTGTGGCAGTGTTTCTCGGCGTTGGCGCAATTGTTACTGGGCTGCTAGTGCACTGGCAAATCATTGATCAAAGTGCAACACAATTTGCCGTCTTTGGCGTGGTCAGCTTGGTGCTGCTGTTTACCGCGCGGGGTCAAATCAAACGTTGGTTCAGCGGTTACAGCGATGCCGACCACGAGGGCAAACCAAACTTTCAACGCGATATTGGTGCCCGAGTCACCGTCAGCCAAGATTTTAATCATGGTGCTGGCCGCGTCACGTTAAACGGGGTGCAATGGGATGCTTTTTCGGCTGACGAACTCAAGGCCGGTGATACCGCATGGGTAATCGCCAATGAAGGCATTCAGCTCACCGTTACAGCACAGCCGCCAACAGCGAATGCCTAAGCATCGCGTAAGTTTTATTACCTTTTAGGAGTTATAAGCAGATGATCGAAGGACTAGAAGTAAGTACGGTGCTAAGTATTGGCTTTGCCATTGCCGTCATCATTATTATTCTCAAAACCGCACGAATAGTGCCGCAGCGCTCTAATTTTGTGGTCGAGCGATTGGGTAAATACAACCGCACACTTGATTCCGGTTTCCACTTGTTGATTCCATTTATTGATAAAGTGTCTTATCAACATACGTTAAAAGAGGAAGTTATTGATGTGGAACGGCAACCCTGTGTCACCCGCGATAACATTCAAGTTGGCATTAATGGTGTGCTGTATATCCAAGTGGTTGATGCGTTTAAGGCCAGTTACGGTATTAATGATTATCGTTATGCGGCGTCACAGTTAGCGCAAACCACCATGCGCTCAGTGATCGGTCAAACCGACTTGGATAAAACCTTTGAAGAACGCTCTACAATTAATGAAATTGTCGTTCGTACCCTTGATGAGGCCGCCGCTCCATGGGGAATTAAGGTACTGCGTTATGAAATCTCAGATATCGAATTACCGGCAAGTATTCGCGATGCTTTGGAACAACAGATGCGTGCTGAGCGTGAGCGCCGCGCTGCAATCGCCCGTTCTGAAGGCGAACGCCAAGCGATGATCAACGTGTCTGAGGGCCAAAAGCAGGAAATAATTAACCTGTCTGAGGCAGAAAAACAAAAGCAAATTAATGAAGCTGAAGGTCGCGCACAAGAAATTGAGCTGATTGCTATTGCTACTGCTGAGGGGCTGCGCAAAATCGCTGCGGCAATCCAGCAACCAGGTGGGCAAGATGCGGTAAGTTTGCGGGTTGCGGAGCAGTATGTGAAGGAGTTTGGAAACCTAGCCAAACAAACCAACACATTAATTCTCCCAGCGCAATTAGCGGACATCGGTGGTGCTGTTGCCGGCTTGACAGAAATACTCAAAAATCGCCCACAAAATTAAGTTTTTGGTACTTGGCGTGTTTCAAAGACCGTTCATCGCTGATGCACGGTCTTTTTTGATCGAATCTGCTCCAATATTCATATTAGTAGCCTAGCAATCATTCAAGGAAGTTTTTTGTATGCTGATAAAGCGCATCGGTTGGATTTTACTGGTAGCAGCAATGGTCATACCGGCGGCTCAAGCTCAACAACGTTGGGGGAGAGATTCTGCCGCCTTAGTCATTACCCAGTCACTGGGATTTGAGCGAACGCAACAACGTGTTGATGCCGTTGGCTACGCTGAGGCTATGCAATCAATAGCACTCTATCCAGCGGTCGGTGACTTGGTACAAGAGGTTAACTTCAAACCGGGAGATCGCGTCACCGCCGGGCAGCTATTAGTGCGCTTGGATGACCGTCGCCAACTGGTGGCTCTTGAACGCGCTAAAATTCAATTGGCCGATGCCGAACGCACGGTAAATCGCTTAACAACAAGTCGTCAGCAGGGCGCCATTGCCCAAAGCCAACTGGACGACGCTATCACCACACGTGATTTGCTGAAAGTTAATGTCCAAGAAGCTCAGGCCAACCTTGATGATCGTCGAGTTGTTGCGCCATTTGCCGGTGTAGTTGGTATTAGTGACGTTGAGGTCGGCGACCGCATTACCCCGCAAACTCTGATCACCACGTTAGATAAACGTGAAAGCCTATATATTGATTTTGACGCACCTGAAAGTGCGGTCGAATTATTACGCAATGATGCGCGACTGAGCGTACGGCCGTGGAATCAGCAAGCAGATGCCTATGTAGCTGAGATTCTAGAGGTTGATTCACGGGTGAATGCGGCGACACGGACCATTCGGGTGCGCGCTAGTTTAGACAATCAAAATGACCTATTCCGACCGGGCATGAGTTTTCGGGTGAGTTTGGATATTCAAGGCGATAGCTACGCTGTCGTACCAGACGCAGCCTTGATGTGGGGTGCTGAAGGCGCATTTATTTGGATCGCAGTCGATGACAAAGCCAAACGTGTTGATGTTGAAATTCAGCAACGTCTTCCAGGCCGTGTTTTAGTAGCCGGCGAATTGCAATTGGGTGACCAGCTGATTGTGGAGGGCGTGCAGAGCTTGCGCCCTGGACAAAGTCTGCGTTACATCACCAATGAGGCATCACAATAATGAAATGGTCTCCACAACTCGCCGACTTACCATCTATGGCTATTCGCCGCCCAGTGCTTATTGTGGTGATGAATTTGCTGATCATTATTGCTGGAATCGCTGCGCTTAACGGTATTGAAGTGCGCGAGCTCCCAGATGTTGACCGTCCCATCATTACTGTTTCGGCGAGTTACCCAGGGGCCGCACCAGAGACCGTAGATACCGAGGTCACCAGCCGGCTTGAAGGGGCCGTTGCGCGGGTGAGTGGGGTGAAGAATATTCGAGCCTCAAGTGAAGAGGGCAGCTCACGTATCGTGATTGAGTTTCGCCCCGGAATAGATCTGGATAACGCCGCCAACGAGACCCGTGAATCGGTCAGCCGCATTCAGCGTCGCTTACCGCCCGAAGTTGAAAACGTCGCCATTATTAAAGCGGATAACAACGCCGAGTCGGTCGTCAGTTTAGCGGTATCCAGTGAAACGCTCGATTTGGAAACCCTGACACGACGCGTTGAAACCGATCTGGCGCCTAATTTCTTGAATATCGCTGGCGTTGCTGATGTCACCTTGAATGGTGATCGCCGCCAAGTCATGCGTGTTGTTATAGATCCACTGCGCCTAGCCAGCTATAACCTAGCGGTAACCGATGTTGCGCGCGTATTGCGGCAGGCACCATTTGACGTGCCGGCAGGTAGTCTTAAATCGGCCGATCAACAGCTTATTGTGCGGGCTGATGCTAGTTCGCTGAGCGAGCAAGATGTGCGCGATATTGTGGTTCGTGATGACACTCGAATCGGTGATATCGCCAACGTTTATTTTAGTCCTGCGGATGCCAATAGCTTAGTTCGTTTAGATGGAAAACCGGTTATCGGTATCGGTATTATTCGTCAAGCACGATCAAATACCATTGAAATTTCTGACGAAGTACTGCGACTAGTTGAACGTTTACGGGTGCAATTTCCAGAAATGAATCTGGAAGTGACGTCCGACGACGCAAAATTTATTCGTAGTTCAGTGGATGAGGTCATCACCTCATTAGGGCTGACGATCCTGCTCGTTGTCGCAACGTTATGGGTGTTTATTGGTTCGGGTCGCGCCACTATTATCCCGGCAGTTGCTATTCCAGTAGCATTAGTTGGCTCGTTAGCGGTTATCTGGCTACTCGGCTTCTCAATCAACATTTTAACCTTGCTGGCCTTAGTGCTGGCAACGGGCCTTATTGTTGATGATGCCATTGTTGTATCAGAGAATATTCAACGGCGCCGGGCCCTTGGCTTGGGCGCTCGTGCTGCTGCAGTTATTGGTACCCGCGAAGTATTCTTCGCGGTGATCGCCACAACAGCAGTCTTGGTGGCGGTATTTGTGCCGATTGCCTTTTTGCCGTCTACCGCCGGCCGTCTTTTCCGTGAATTTGGTGGTGTGCTAGCAACTGCGGTGATTATTTCATCTTTTGTCGCCTTGTCACTGGTACCGGCGCTGACTGCACGGTTGCCACTCAAGGCACAGCAACAAGCTCGCTCAAGCCGATTGCAACAAATCGGTTCATTGATGTTAAACGGTTATACGAAAAGCTTAGTGTGGGTTATTAATCATGCTTGGCTGGTCTTTATTGCTTGTACCTTAATTGCCGCATCAGCAGTCTTTTTCTACAGCAAAATAGACAATGAGCTGATGCCTAGTGAAGACCGCGGCATTGTGCGGATCTTTGCCCGTGGTCCTGACGGTGTTGGGTTGAACTTTATGGACCGACAAGCACAGCAAATGGAGGCGTTATTGCTGCCGTACGTCAATGGTGGTGATGTTGATACCATTAGCACTACCGTAGGCCAATGGGATCCAAATTTGGTGTTTATTACAGTGCGCTTAACCGACTGGGGCTCGCGCAGTAAAACTCAGCAACAAATTATTAGTGAAATTAGCGGCCCAGTGAGTGAAATACCCGGCGCTCCAGGGCGGGCCTTTGGTTCTAACAGTCTCAATTTACGCGGGCAGGGCGGCGGTTTAGAAATAGCCTTAACCGGCGAAACTTACCAAGAAATTTTTACCGCGGCTCAGCAGTTTTCTCGCGTGCTACAACAACGTATGCCAGAGGTTGGCTTTCCTCGTGTTGGTTTTCAGCCCACGCAGCCGCAACTGCGCGTAAATATCGATCGTAAACGCGCAGAAGAGTTAGGGGTGCCTTTAACGGATATCTCAGCAACATTACGAGCTGCTATCAATGGTGATGATTTAGTTGACCTCAACATTGGCGACCAAGCAGTCCCGTTAATTTTGATGGCTGAACGCAGTCAGATTAAGGATCCGTCAGATTTATCCAACCTCTATGTTGGCTCGAGTCAAGGTGCCTTAGTGCCATTATCGAGCTTAGCGACAATTTCCGAAGAAGGGGTGTCGGCAGAACTTGAACGACGTAAACAGCGTCGAGCAATCACCATTGATATGCAGCAGCCAGAAGGCATTCCGATGGAAGATGTGGTGAGCACATTACGTCAACTCGCTGAGCAAGAACTACCAGCTAATATTAATATGATTTTATTAGGTGAAGCCGAAGCATACGAAGAAACAGAGCGCGAGGTTATGCTCACATATATCCTTGCTTTAATCATTGTTTTCTTGGTGTTAGCAGCACAATTTGAGAGTGTAAACAGTGCCTTAGTGGTCATGGCAACGGTTCCTTTTGGTATCGCAGCGGCATTTTTCGCGCTTTACATAACCGGAACCTCGATTAACATTTTCTCACAGATAGGATTGGTCATGTTGATTGGTTTAATCGCCAAAAACTCGATTCTGTTAGTTGAATTTGCAGATCAATTACGTGACCAAGGCAAGTCAGTCAGAGAAGCCGTAGAGCAGGCGGCTACGATTCGTTTACGACCCATCATGATGACCTTAGTATCGACCTTATTGGGTGCGTTACCATTAATTCTATCGGTTGGCGCAGGCGCTGAGGCGCGAAATGCCATTGGTTGGGTTATCTTTGGTGGTTTAGCGTTCGCGGTGTTGTTTACCTTATACTTAACGCCAATTGTGTATTACGCCATTGCACGTTTCAGTAAGCCGCGTGCCGATGAAACTCAAAAGCTTGAGCGTGAAATGGACGCTGCAGATATGCTTTAAGCGTTGTTAGTTATTATAAGCCAGCCATCCGTAGCAGTTGTTACGGGTGGCTTTTTTATGCCCAGCAGTTAACACCTATAGTTTTATCATCGTGCGCTACGTGAAATCTGTAATGGAATGCTGGGTGTTAGTGCTACAGATTTTAAATTTAGCAGTCGAGATAGGTAGGTGTTTTAACAAATAGTGTGAGCACACACTGCTTATGCTGTGTATTCATATATCCTATTTAACATAATATACATTATGCGCAATCATCAAATAAGCAAAAAGGCCCGGTAGTTACCGAGCCCTTTTGAGTTAATCGAAGCTAGCGCGTCAGTAGCACCATCATTCCTGAGCCAATGGCGATACCGATCATTAGTACAACCACGTACGCCAGCCATTGCCGACCGAATTGTGCGGGCTGCAACAATTCGATTTGTTTGCGCGGCACCAACAACAACTGTTCACGTTCAACATTAAATACCGCACATAATGCTGCTACGGTTTCTTGTGCCGCATTGCCGTCCTTCTCAATCCGCTGCACGGTGCGCAGACTGACGGCACAAGCATCGGCAAGATGCTGTTGTGTCCATCCGCGTTGTGCGCGCAATTCACGCACACGGCTTGCTTGGATATCCATGCGAAGCTCCTAAATCACGTTGATTGCGATATAGGCACCTAAGTAGCCAAATACCATACCGATCACAAATAGAATAAGAATGGCACTCCAGCCCAATTTTTTATTGCCTACCGCCATGGCAAACTCGGTACTTTCAAGAAGCACACCATCGACATAGAAATTACACACCAACTGACCACGCCAAGCGCTCTTTACGATGAATTCAACGCGATAATGATGGCCATCGAGTTCAAATTGATGATCGCTGGTAAACCGCCAAGATATCTTCTCAGAGACCTTACTATCATCGACATATACCGATTCACGGCCACTCATACCACTGGCATGAGCCGCGATCTCGTGGCTATTGTGTGAGAAATAGAACCAAAAGCCGTTCCGTAAAAGATTGAAAAAACCGATGTTTTTGCTGGTATTGGTGTTACTTGTCATGATTATGTTTCCTTATTGAGCAGGGTTAAATGTAGTGCACTTGGCCCACTGTAGCGAGCTTTGGCTGCCCTGCCGACGACATTTTTATGACTGTCGCCTGCACTGTCATGCGTGTCATATGTGCTGTCACATCTGGCGCATTACTGTCGTCATGTTATAGTAACGCTTTGCTTCACACATCTAATTGTTAGGTTTTTTGTATGCGCTTGTTATTAACCACCGTCGCTGTGTTATTGGCACTGTTTACCCCAATTTCACAGGCCGCATTGCTGTATAAGGTCAGTGGCAACGAGCTGGACAAACCATCCTATTTGTTCGGAACTATGCATATACTTTGTGCCGAAGATTTTCGTGTACCGGAGCAACTTGAGCAACGCTTTAGCGAGGTTGATCAATTAGTGATGGAACTTGATCTTACCTCTCCAGAGGTGATCTTCCAGTCGGCTAGTTTAATGGTGAATCGCAATGGTCCGTATCTTGAGCAACACCTGAGCGATGATCAACTCACGCAGGTCGCTGGCTATATTCAAGAAAACCTGAATATGTCGATACCTCGTGCACAGCGTATTAATCCATTTGTGTTAAGTACGCAAATTATGATCAAGCAACTTCCCTGCGCCAATACCGCCAGCTATGAGGGCCATTTATTAACTCTGGCTATGGCGGCAGAAAAACCGATTAAAGGGCTTGAAACCGCTGCTTTTCAGCTTGGTTTATTTGACCAAATCCCGATTCAAAATCAAGTGGATATGATTTGGCAAATGATTGATAACAAGAGTCAATCAGTGGCGGATTTTAAGGCGATGACCGAATTATATCTGGCTGAAGATATTGACCAGTTATACCAATTGATTGCTAACGATCCATCATTAGGTGACTTTCAACAGTTGATATTAGATCGCCGCAATCAGGATTGGTTAACGAAAATACCGTCGCTCATGCGTGAACGCTCCTCGTTAATTGCTGTTGGTGCGGGTCATCTCGGCGGTGAGCAAGGTGTGGTCAGATTACTGCGCCAAGCTGGCTATCAAGTTACCCCAGTCAACTGAGCTAAAACGTAGTCATAACCCGACCTAATCAGCTATCATAGCGGACTATTCAAGGAGAGTTTTGGTTATGCGCGTTTCTGCTAATGCTTTACAACCGCCTATTCACACTTGGGCTGAGCAACGTCCACAAACTGTCACTAGTGCATCAGCATTAGTGGGCCAACAACGTGCTTTGCAAGCCCTTCAGCAAGCGTTAACCGTTGCTGGGCGTTATGCCCATGCCTATCTGGTCACGCCGGCTGGAATGCGGGTACAAGATGTCATGCATGAATTAGCGCCCCGCTTTCCTTGGCAGCACGCTGATCGATATGACTGGGTGTATTTAGCCAACCCTCATTCAGCCAATGAACCCTGTTGTGTGAACTTACCCGTTGGTAGCGCTGCTAATTTTGTGCAACAGCTCTGGATGTTTTTACAAACTCCTACGGAGCAACGCGCAGAATTACAGCAGGCTTTACTCGGTGATAGCCCAAGCGCACGGTTACAAAATTATCTGGCTGAAATTGCCGATAAACAGTTCGCCGACTTACCCGGCAATGAACTCGCTACCGTAATTGTTGAACATGAACAGGTTCCGGCCATTTTATTGTGTGACCGCGTAACCGAAGCCAGTTTGTTTGGCAGTATTCGTTTGCAGTCGGTTGAGGGCACTATTTCGTCTGACTTGCATCTGATTCAACCGGGTGACTTGTTGCGCGCCAATGGCGGTGTGCTGGCCATCGATGCCGAAGAACTGCTATTGCAGCCTGGCCTATGGCGTAAATTAAAATACATCTTAAAAACCAGCCTGTTTCACTGGCCAGCACCGGGCGATAACCTTAATGTTGCCGCTTATTATCAACCTGAGCCAGTACCCATTCATATCAAGGTGTTATTACTCGGCGAGCGCGATATTTTTGCGCAGTTGCGCGAAATTGATCGCGATTTTGATAATTTATTCCCTTACCTCGCCGATTTTTCTGAGCATTACTCGCTGACTCAACAGCCCCTCAGTGATTATTTTGACTATCTTGCTTATGTTATTGGTGAAGCCAATGTATTGCCATTGCATCAACTGGCGTACCCTGCTCTGTTCAAGTTTGCTTCTCGTTTGAGTGATTATCAAAGTGAGCTCAGTTTAGATACCATTGCTCTGATGCAGCTCCTGCGTGAGGCTTCGGCGTTAGCCGTGCAACAACATAGTCATGAGATCCAAGGCGAGCATATTGACCAAGTGCTGCTGCATCGCAAGCAACGCGATGGTTATATTGCTGAGCTGTCACGGCGCGCGATTCTTGAGCATCAAGTTTATATTGCTACCGATGGTGCGGTCATTGGCCAAGTCAACGGTCTTACGGTCATAACCGCAGGTGGGACGGAATTTGGCGAACCCTCACGAATTACCGCAACGGTGCACTATGGTGATGGCGACATTATCGACATTGATCGCAAATCTGAGTTAAGTGGCAACATTCATACCAAAGGTGTGATGATCTTAAGTGCCTATATTGCTAACTTGTTTGCGCGTAATGAAGCGATGAGTCTGTCTGCCACTATTGTTTTTGAGCAGTCCTATCACGAGGTAGATGGTGATAGCGCATCGCTTGCCGAGCTCTGTTGCTTATTGTCAGCTTTAGCAGAAGCGCCCGTTCAGCAAGGCTTAGCCATTACTGGTGCGGTGGATCAATTTGGTGCGGTACAGGCCATAGGCGCGGTGAATGAAAAGATCGAAGGCCATTTTGCCTTATGTGCCGCACGCGGGCTTACCGGTAATCAAGGCGTTATTATGCCGGCAGCTAACCTAAGTCAATTGAACCTTGATGACCCTATTGTCGCTGCTGTAGCAGCCGGCCAATATCATATTTATGCGGTTAGTCACGTGACCGAAGCACTAGAATTACTTACCCAGGTGGAACAAAAAGACCTATTCGAACGCATTGAAGCACGGCTTGAGGAATTGCACCGCAGTGATCGTGAGCAATCGTGGTGGCAGCGTTGGTGGCGCTAAAAGACTAGTCGGACTTGTTTAGCGTACAACTGTTCGCTAAGCTAGCGCCACTTTGTGTTTAGCGCAGGCTGGACCGCACTTAAAACGCTGTATTCAAGCAAGGTGATTATGAAACAATCGAGTTATACCCGCGAAGAACTGTTGGCCTGTGGCCGTGGCGAGATGTTTGGCCCTGGCAATAGTCAATTACCTGCCCCTAACATGTTGATGATGGATCGTATCCTTGAAATCAACGAAGACGGCGGCGCGTACGGTAAAGGCTATATCCACGCTGAGCTCGATATCCGCCCTGATTTGTGGTTTTTTGACTGCCATTTTATTGGTGATCCCGTTATGCCAGGCTGTTTAGGCCTTGATGCTATGTGGCAGCTTACCGGTTTCTTCTTAGCCTGTGCCGGTGGCCCAGGTCGTGGCCGTGCATTGGGTGTTGGTGAAGTGAAATTTACCGGTCAAATCCTCCCTACTGCCAAAAAAGTCAGTTATTTCATTGATATGAAACGCGTCATTAAGCGTTCATTGTATATGGGTATTGGTGATGGCCGGGTTGAAGTTGATGGTAAAACCATTTATACCGCCACGGACCTGAAAGTTGGTCTATTTACGGATACCAGTAGCTTCTAAGCGCTATATAGTATGCCCTAAAAAAAGCCCGCTATTAAGGCGGGCTGATAAGTTTTTCGAGAAGATATAGTGTTCGTTGATTCAATTGGGGTCAACGAAATAACCCGCCACCACGAGCTTCCATAGCATCGCGCCAACCGCCCAGCCACTGCGAGCGAATATCCTGACTTTGATACGGACAAACTTCTTTAGAACGGCCTGATACTCCGGCTTTGAACCCTTGTGCGTGAGCACGTTCGAGGCGATCGCGTTTCTGTCTTTTCATCATTCACTTCCTCGTCCAGATTTTCATATAATGCGTTCATTGCAAGAGCCAATTTTTTCATCAGCTCTATTACATAGATAGCAACTCTGGCTCGGAGTTCAACCCACAAAAAAGCGCAATCTTCAGTCACCTGTGTAAGTGAATGAAATTGCGCTTAATATTGTTGGCTTAATTATTAGAACAAGTTCGCCTGTTAAACAGACCAACGGCGTCGAATTGTAATAAGCCCACCAATCAATAACATAGCGATGCCGCCA
Source organism: Pseudidiomarina mangrovi (assembly GCF_003999375.1). Taxonomy (GTDB): domain Bacteria; phylum Pseudomonadota; class Gammaproteobacteria; order Enterobacterales; family Alteromonadaceae; genus Pseudidiomarina; species Pseudidiomarina mangrovi. Next base: position 339,071 of record NZ_RJLC01000017.1, on the reverse strand, counting down.
AACAGGCTCGTTGACGCACCTTGGCGTTCGACAATTTGCTCTTCCGCATCACAATCATTGATCTGACCGCCACTGACAGGATTGAGCTTTACCGTACGGATGAAAATTTCATTGCGGGTCTCACCGTTTTCGTCGACTACGTCAACCTGTTCCAATGCGGTGGCTAAAATTTCACCCTGGCTATTGATAGCGTCGGCAGAGACGATAAATAGGCCAGAATCGCAGCCAATAGCATCGTTGAGGTTAATAAAGCCGTTGCTCGGGTTATTTAAGTCATACACAAAACCCACCCGACGTCGGGTGACCTGCAAGCTACTATCGATGTCTGCCGTACCAACCACTAACCCCGAGTCATTTAGAGCATTCGGAATAGTACTTGAGCCGGTAAAAAAGCCCGGCATTTCGGTAAAGTTTTCACTATCAACATCATAGCTAAAGCCAATATAACGCACGAATCCTTGTACCTCTTTTAGCATAAAACCGATCGCTATATTGTCGTTATTGATGTCGCGAGCGCTACCCCAAATGTAATCAGTGTCATCACTGATGGAGCGTACTTCATCACCGATAAAAACCACTGGCTTCTTAATACGCGTGGCGGGGTTACCTATAAAGTCATCTTGGCCATTATTAAAGTAAGTCCAGCTCTGCCCTACCGCGATATCATTATTATTAATGGCATAAGCGTAGCTTGAGAAGTCTTCCAAATCCTCCTCGCCAGTGCGCTCCATTAAGGTGCCCCACTGGGTTACTGAAATCACGTTACCGTTGGCATCTAACTGCCATTTAGCCGCATTCATATCGTAAATCGATTGATTGGTAGGGATTTCCAGCTGTTGTAAAAACGACACCGATAAATTAGGTGCTAAGGCATTTTGACGAACGAACCATTGATTCCAAACACATACATACAGCGGGTTAGTGCTGGTGGCCGGATCTGCTTCTTCACACTCGGTGATACGTGCTTGTGCGCCCGGTGATATAGCCACACTGACAGCACCGACAGCAACGTTGTTGTCATTGATATCAAACATCAGTGATTCACCACCAAGGTATGCGGTTTCTGGTGGTGTGTAGGTCTGATAATTATTGCCATCGAACCAAAGAGCTCGAGAGGTAAATTCACGCTGATGAAAGGTCAATGTTTGTGGAACTGGGTCAGCATCGCCCACCGGAGTTGGTGTATATGTATGCGACAATTCGGTATATGCGCTCGAGGTTAAACCGACAAACACATTATTATCATTCAATCCATGAAATTGCGTATCGATCGTACTTGAAGTAGCTCGGCTCAAGTCGGTTTGACCATCCAGCGGTGAGATAAAACGGAAATTTTGACCATCGTAACTGGTTGCTGCATTCGTCCCATATCGAGGATTGAGCAGGTTACCACTGACATTGTCTTGCAAAAAGCTGATAAGGCCGTTGTATTGTCTGTAGCTCAACTCATAGGTTTCGAGGTCAGCGTCACTCGGAATTCCGACCGCTGCCAAGGCACTACTTGACAGTTTGGTCAGGTCTATTTCGGTATCCTGAGGTAAGCGTGACAATACCGCTAACATGCCCTGATCGTTTAAATCACGTGGGACTAAATTACGATAGTTTGCGGGCGTCTCAAGCTGCTGTACGGTATACAAATCAGCTTCAGCGGCGGCGGAAAAACTACCGAGGATGGCGACACTCAAAGCAGCCAAATTAAACTTTTTCATCATGAAATTAACGACTCTCTTGTTGTAAATTTTCTAATTCTTCCCAGCGCTCAAGCACCGCTAGCAACTCATCTTCTATTTGTCCTAATCGCAATAGCACCGCAGCAGTGATTTCATGCGCTTGGTTATAGAATTGCGGATCATTAGCTTGTGTCTGTAAACTCTGCTGTTGTTGTTCTAATTGCGCAATTTGCTGCGGAATTGATTCAAGTTCACGTTGCAGTTTGTAGGATAACTTTTTTTGTCCACTGGCAGAAGGCTTATCCACATTATTCGCTGGTTTGTCTGACTGTCGCGTAGCTGATTTAGTTCCCGCTGTTTGACGTTGCTTCAGATAGTGCTCAATTTCCTCAAAACCACCGACAATCTCCGTTAATCGGCCCTGCCCTTCAAATAACAACGACGTTGTCGCGGTATTATTGACGAATTCTCGATCGTGACTCACCAAAATGACTGTACCTTGATACTCAGCAATAATTTGTTCCAGCAATTCTAAGGTATCTATATCCAGATCGTTGGTTGGTTCATCGAGAATTAACAGGTTACTAGGCTGCAGGAATAGTTTAGCTAACAGCGCGCGGTTACGTTCACCACCAGATAGGGCTTTGACTGGTGTGCGCGCTTGTTTAGGGCTAAACAGAAAGTCTTGCAGATAGCTCAGAATGTGACGGGTACGTCCATTGTAGGTGATATCCTGTTTACCATCGCCAATATTTTCCGCCACACTTAGTTCTGGATCGAGTTGTGCGCGATGTTGATCAAAATAGGCTACGGCTAAATTGGTGCCAATTTTTAGTACCCCGCTATCAACGCTCTGATCGCCCAAGATAATTCGAATCAAGGTACTTTTACCGCAGCCGTTCGCACCGACCAAGGCCAGCTTATCCCCACGCTGCAGGGTCAATGAAAAATCATCGAGAATCACTTTATCGGCAAATTTTAGATATAAATGCTCACCCTCGAACACCACTTTGCCGGAGCGTTGTGACTGTTGCACACTCAATTTGGCCGAGCCTTGTTGTTCACGGCGTTGGGCGCGCTCACGGCGTAATTGCTCCAGCGCTCTTACACGCCCCTCGTTACGGGTGCGGCGGGCTTTAACGCCCTGACGAATCCAGACTTCTTCTTGTGCCAGTTTCTTGTCAAATTCAGCGTTTTGACTGTCTTCGACTTCCAGCAATTGTTGCTTAAGTTCGAGGTATTTGTCGTAGCTGCCCGGATAGCTGGTTAAATGACCGCGGTCGAGATCAATAATGCGAGTCGCTAAGTTACGAATAAAGGCGCGGTCGTGGCTGATAAACAGCACAGCACCACGAAACTCCTTAATTAACTTCTCCAACCATTGCACCATCTCAACATCGAGGTGGTTGGTTGGCTCGTCGAGTAACAAAAGATCAGGTTCAATCACCAGTGCCCGGGCCAAGGCCACGCGCCGTAACCAACCACCAGACAACGCATCCATGGTGGCATCATGCGGGATACCGAGCTGGGTAAGCACCTGCTCGATACGAGTTGGTAATTGCCACGCATCAGCGGCTTCAAGTTGGTTTTGTAGTTGCGATAGCTGTTCTAGCACTCTGTCGTTGGCGTCGTGACTGAGTTGCTCCATCACCTGATGGTAGCGTTTCAATAACTCACCGGTGCTAGCGAACGCCTCAGCAACATAGTCATACACCGATTGTGCTGAGTTTGCCGGCGGATCTTGCGGTAAGCGTGCTATGCGCGTAGAGCCGACCAGTTGCACCTCACCAGCATCAAGCAAGGTGGAGCCATCAAGCACTTTCATCAAGGTTGATTTACCAGCTCCATTACGGCCGACCAAACACAGTCGTTCCTGTGCTTCTATTACTAAATCAACACCATCTAAAACGGCATGGTCGCCAAATGCGAGTTGGGCATTCTGCAGGCGTACAATACTCATGGCTGTAAAAACTCCATTAATTTATCACCAAATGGCCAGCGTAATTCGGCATCATCAGTGGCGCGGATTAGCACTGGAACCAACCAGCGATATTCTTGGAATAACTGCTCATCGCTAGCAATATCAACCTGATGCAGGGTAATAGCATGTTGCAGCGGTAATTGTTGTAGGTGGGCCAAGGCCTCATCGCATAACGGGCACTGGCTTTTACTCAATAGATAATACTCAGTCAAGGTGAGTCACCTTAAACAAGTGGTGAATACGCTTATTGCGAGCAAAGTCAGGCGATAATGAGCGTTGTGTCCAATTTTCGGCGCGTAAGAAAATCTCAGCGAGCCCCTCGTCATCCAGTTTGAACTTGCGATTATTATTGGAGAACAAAATTACCCCATCTTGGGTCAACAAGCGTGCCGCTAGCTTGAGCAATAGCACGTGGTCACGTTGCACATCGAGTACATCGTCCATGCGTTTTGAATTTGAGAATGTCGGTGGATCAAGAAAGATCACATCAAAGCGTTGTTGTGGGCGTTGTTCCCGCAGCCATTGCAAGCAATCGGCCTGGATAAAGCTGTGTTTACGCGGGTTTATGCCATTTAAACGAAAGTTTTCTTCACCCCAAGCTAGATAAGTCTTCGACAAATCAACGGACACCACTTCGCGAGCACCGCCAAGCGCTGCATGGACCGATGCGGTGCAGGTATAAGCGAACAGGTTCAAGACTGTTTTATCATGGCTTAATTTACCTAACTCACGACGCGCCCAACGATGATCCAAAAATAACCCAGTATCTAAATAATCGCTGAGATTAACCTGAAATTGTGCGCCGTATTCGTGCACTAACGTGGTGAGTCCACGTGGCTGTTGCTTTTGATACTGTGACTTACCAGCCTGGCGCTGACGTATTTTTAGAGTGATATGATCAGCGGCAAACGGCAGCTCTTGTGCCACTGTATCGATCAAGAACCACAACCGTTCCTTCGCCACAGCCTCCGGAATATCTTTCGGCGCTGCGTATTCTTGAATCACCACATAGTCGTTATAAATATCAATTGCAGCATTGTATTCAGGTATGTCGGCATCATAGACACGCCAACCGTTTAGCCCCTCTTTTGCCGCCCACTTTTCTAGTTGTTTATAATTCTTTTTCAATCGGTTAGCTAAATCAGTTGATTGCGCCTGGGTAAATTCAATTTGCTCTTCGGTTAAGTCGTAAAGGGCTAGCAATACGTCTAATGCGCCGTTGTAGAGCTTGTATTTTTTATGGCTACGCAGCTTCATTCGCTTTAACAGGCTCTCATCGCCAGCTAATACGGCCAATTGCCAGCCGTGAAAGTGTTGCCGCATATGGGCACCAAAGCGCCGATACAGCAACAGCGTCTCGACCTCTTCTCCGAGTCGTTCACCATATGGCGGATTGGTCACTAGTAAGCGCTGAGATTGCTGATTCACTGTGCTGAGCTCAGGGAGTACTTGTTCTGCAAATCCCTGCTGCCAACGCATGCAATCGGCAAAGCCAAGACGTTCGGCATTTTGCTGAGCAATGGCAAGCATGCGCGGATCGCTATCAACACCAATGAATTCTGCACTGCTGGCTTGGAAGGCGGCGTTAAAACGTTGCTCTGCCTCAGTCAATAATTGCTGCCACTGCGCTTCATCGTGACCCAACCACTGTTCAAAGCCCCAACCACGGCGGCTCAGGCCCGGAGCACGATCAAAACAGATCATAGCTGACTCTAACAGCAGCGTTCCAGAGCCACAAAATGGGTCATAAATCACGCCTGTTTGGCTGTTTACCCCAGCCCGCAAAGCTACCGCAGCCGCTAAGGTCTCACGCAACGGTGCAGCGCCCTGCTGCTGTCGATAGCCACGCCGATGCAGGCTATCGCCAGAAAGGTCTAAGTACCAGGTCAGTTTATCTTTGTGTAAATGCGCATTGATGCGAATATCGGGCAGTTCTTTGGCCACCGATGGGCGGTCTAAACCGAGTTCACGAAAACGATCAACAATGCCATCTTTGACCAGTTGTGCACCAAACTGAGTGTGGCGAATTGCTTTGTTGTCACCAGCGAAATCAATAATGAACGTTTGTGCTGGGCTAAAGATAGTTTCCCATGGGGTGTTGGCTACAGCTACCGGTACGGCTTCTGCACGCAATGCATCACAGTCACCTAATTTCATCAGCACTCGACTGGCGATGCGGCTCCATAGGCAACTTCGATAGGCCACAGCCAAATCGCCTTCAAACCAACAGCCAGCAATTGTTTGTCGAACATTGCTAGCCTTCAGTTGGTGTAACTCATCAAACAGTAAGTTTTCGAGACCCTTGGCACAAGTAGCAAAGAGTTGTAACGATTCAGCCATGCGAGAAAATTATCCAGTCACTAAAAGTGGCTCTATTATAGCGGGTTCAGACCATGCTGTATTGCGGCAATTGGTGGTTATCTGAGCGGTTGAATCAAATCTGCTGTATTTATGAGCGTTCGCGCCAATGCTCGCTTGCGTTTCAGGATAAAGGTGTTTAGTATGCGCTCTCACTCGGACGCGGGGTGGAGCAGTCTGGTAGCTCGTCGGGCTCATAACCCGAAGGTCGTAGGTTCAAATCCTGCCCCCGCAACCATTTTCCGAGGACATGTTGTACCCCTTCTGCACCCCTTCTGTACGCCCTAAACCACTAACAGCAAGCTAATTTACCGCACAAAAGTATTTTTGACGCGCTTTGAGAACAATAAATAAGCGAGTATGACCCATTCAGTGGCAATCACGCTGGTCATGTTATCGGTTTGACTTAATGGATAAAATTGCTGTAACAGCAATTCAGACGGCCACAGGTCGATGGCATAGATAGTGGCAACAATAACTCCGTACGCAGCAACAAAATAACGACTGCAACGCCACAGCAGCACCAATAAAACCAGCACAGCAACCACATAAGCCGCCAGAATTGCCAGCGAAGTACTAAAGAGCTGCGGCCAACTCTGCGCTGACTCGACAAAATTCACCAACTCAAACTCTTGATAAAGTTTTGTCAGCCGTGCTGACGAAACTAACAGTTTTATCAGCAAACTAGCCAACACCATCCATAACCAGCCACCTATCCTAGTCGGTTGGTTGTCGATGCTGTGTGCAGCAGCGGCAGCTTGCATTGGCTCAGCGGCCCGTGATTGTGGCTGCTGCGGTTGATTATCGAGACGTTGTATATCGAGATACAAATCGTTGCCTTTGGCATACAACGACAGCTCTATTTGTGGAACGCCAGCTGCAGCAGGCTTAGCGATACCTATTTTAACCCGACTCACCGAGCGAGCTGTTTGATAGCTGTTGTCACTCGCACGCATCAAGTGAATATCAACTTCACGTTGATTATCTTCAGCGGTGGAAAACACTTGGGTATAGGCTTGGGTTAAGCGCTCGCCTGGGTTTACTAGTGGGGTAAATACTGGGCCCGCGGTTTCAATACCAATAAATTCTGATAGTTCTTGCCCAGAAAGTGCCGGACTATTGCGCTCGATGCACAGGGTGATTCGGCTTTGATCGAGGATAATATGCTGACTTGCGGGTGCTGTTGCACTCGCCTGCTTACCAAACACATCATTGAAAAAATCATTCATATCCGGCTCAGGGCGTGCTTGTTTACCTTGGCCTGACTGCAGTTGCCAGCCTTTTTGTATGCACTGCTGTACGATGTATTGCTGCGCTTCAATAGCATCAATCTGTAGCGCTTTCGCCTTGTTCAACAGCATCTGCATTTCGCCGTCAGTGATCACTTGATCGACGCCAGCGAGATTAAGTAGTTCGTCGAGCTGAGATAGCTGCACCACAGCGGGTGCATGCTGTGCTTCAATTTGCAAGCCCTGCCGGACCTCAGCCATAGATGCTGGACGCTGATCAGGACGAAATGCCAAACAGCAATCGATGAGACTCAGTAAGCCTTGGGAGTAATGCTCACCAGCTATGGTTTTAGCGCTTTGCAGAGGATCAGCGTTGCCATTGATAAGGGCCATGGCACGAGCTTCTGCACGCGGACCTACTTTACCCGTTACAATGCGATACATTAAGCCACCAAAGGCATGAATATCGACACTCGGTCGCGCTTCGCCACTGCCTTCAATTTGTTCTAATGGCGCATAGAATTCAGTGTACGGTGCCTGTGATTGCGAGGCCGCAGCAAAATTTTGCTTGGCAGCGCCAAAATCGATAATCACTGGGCTGCCGTCACGCCGTCGAATAAAGACATTGGCCGGCTTGATATCACGGTGTAAAACACCCTGTTCATGAATGTATTCAAGACCATCACAGAGCGGTAGTAAGAAGTGTAAGAGCTGTTGTTCAGAATAACGTAAGCCCTGTTGCTCTAGGCTTTTGACTAATTCATCGAGCGGTAAGCCGTCTTCAAAATCCATCACTAAATAGGCGGTACCATTAGCATTGAATAGGTCACGGCAGCGCACTACGTTAGGATGCCTAAGCCGGACCAGAGTGCGACCTTCAGCTAAAAATCGCTGCAAGCAATCATCGTAAAGGGCTTGTTTTGACTGCCCGTGCGGCACCACCGATACGCCGTGGCGACCGGCTAATTCAACCGGTAAAAATTCCTTAATGACTACAGTTTCATGCAATAAGGCATGATGTGCTTTGTAGACTACACCGAAACCACCCTGCCCGAGCACCGACTCAATCACATAGTGATTGAGCTCGGTGCCTGGTGTCAGTGCGAAGGCGTGATCCGTAGTCATTAGTTATCAAGAGCTAAGCGGAAGCCAGCATGTACGCCACGAAAGGCATTGCCCGGATCGCCGCGATAGGTTACCCGCAAGAAGCTTGGCGAGGTGTTAAAGTTACCACCGCGCTCAACCACCTTAGTGCAATCGCCATTTTTGTTGGCGCTACCGTTGCTTGGGATATTGGATAGGTTAGCATTCCAGCAATCGGCGGTGAATTCTTTGACATTACCAATGATGTCATGCACACCGAAGGCATTGGCAATGTATGAGCCAACTGGGGCTGTAAATGCGTAACCGTCAGTACAACTGAGTTTACTATTCCAGAAGGTTCCATCTGGCAGGGCTGTGCTATCGTTCACGTTGCCGTACATGCACAATGACTCTTGGTTGTTTGTCACACCATAAGTATTACGTGAGCCAGCTCGCGCAACGTATTCCCACTCTGCTTCAGATGGTAAGCGGAATTTCATGCCAGTTTCTTTATTCAACCAATCAATAAATTCCAGCGCATCGAGTTGGCTAACACACACTACCGGATGGTTATCACCCTGGCCAGAACCCATCAAAGAGGCATTGCGCCAAGTTATATCGTTGGTGTAAGCCCAAAATGGATCACGGCCAGCAACCCCGGCATAACAGGTAGCACTGCCAGTTTCACGCTCAGCTCGGGTGACATAATTGGTTGCCCGCACAAAAGCGGCAAATTGCGCTCTAGTGACCTCATATTTACCGATTTGGAAGGCCCTAATCGAGATTTGTTTGGTCGGTAATTCTTTACTATCGCAGCTCGAGCCAGCATCACAACCGATGCTGAAACTACCACCACGAATGCTGACCATCTCACCGGCTAACTCACGCGCGCGAGCCGCCTTACGACGTTGCTCTTCGGCTTTACGTTGCTGTTCAGCAATACGCTCACGTTCACGTTGTTCAGCCAGCAGACGATCACGTTCAGCTTTGTCGCGTTGCTCCTGCTCCGCAAGTTTGCGTTGTAGTTCGGCTTCTAATTCGAGAGCTTTTTTACGTGATTTCGCCGCTTCTAGGTAGATACCCTCTGGGTAATTGGCAATATACTGTTCAAAATCTTCAATGGTGTTGCCGCTACTGGCCTCGCCCCAAGCTGCTTCATCTTGTTTACGCTGTTGCTCGGCAATGCGCTGCTGCTCAATGTCAATTGCGCGCTGTTGCTGAAATTCGCTAATCGCCCACGCTCCGCCACCACCAAGTACCGCTACAGCCACGATTATGGCAACCCATTTGGTTGGGAAAATCAGAGCTGGTTTACTGTCATCAACAGCTTTTGCTGGTTTTTTCGGTTTCTCGGCCTTAGCTGGCTTTTCGGCTGCGGGCATTTTGGTATATTTTGCGCTATCACCAGACAACGATTTGCCAGCAATTTGCTCCAATGCAGTGACAATTTCGTGCATGCTCTGTGGCCGGTCGCCAGCACGAAACGCCAAACAACTATCAATCAATTGACAAAAAGCATCCGTAAGCTTGGTTTTAGTGACCTCAGCAACTGGGCTTAGTGGATCTTTTGATCCATACAACAGCGCCATTGCCCGAGCTTCGGCCTTAGGCCCAACCGCGCCACTCACCAGCCGATACACTAACGCCCCAAAGGCATGAATATCGATGGTTGGTTTGGCTTCGCCACCGCCTTCAATTTGTTCCAGCGGCGCATAAAATTCAGTAAAAGGTGCTTGTGATTGCGAGGCAATAGCAAAATTCTGCTTGGCCGCACCAAAATCGATAATAACCGGTGAGCCATCGTGGCGACGAATAAATACATTGCCGGGCTTAATGTCACGATGCAGCACGCCCTGATCATGGATATAGGCCAAACCTTGCGCCAATGGAATCAAGAAATGCAGTAACTGAACTTGGGTATAGCTATCGTTTTGTTGCTCAAGGGCACGGATCAGCTGGTCGAGTGACAAACCATCTTCAAAATCCATCACCAAATACGCGGTTCCGTTCGCAGTAAATAAGTCACGGCAGCGCACCACATTAGGGTGGCGTAGTTTAACCAGCGTACGCCCCTCCTCCATAAACCGGCGCAAACAGTCGCTGTATAAATCCTGCTTTGAATTTGAGTGCGGCGAAACGGTGTTACCGTGACGCCCCGCTAATTCAACCGGCAAAAATTCTTTAATAACGACCTGTTCATCGAGATGTGTATGGTGAGCCTTATAAACGACCCCAAAACCGCCTTGGCCGAGCACATCGGCAATACGGTAGTGGTTGATCTCAGTGCCCACTGGCAGCGCAATACCTTGATTACTTGTTGTCATTACCAACCTTCATCGCAAAGTTATGATTAAACATGCGTATTAACATGATGTTTAAATTGTAATGGCTAAAGCACAATCGTGCCATCATTGTTGCCGTTTATTTCTATACTGCAATCTGACAAATATAGCTTACTAACACCCTGTAAACGAATACGCTCGCCACTATTGAGTGGTACTTTTTGATTGTTTTGTTTCACCGCAGAGCCGTAGCTTGAGTTCAAATCTTCATACCACCACTGCCTGTCACGATACAAAATTCGCCCATGACGCGACGATACCGTTGGATTATCGATGACAATATCGTTATCACTGCCGCGACCAAGGCTATAGCCAGCTGCTGCGCCTTGGCTTTCAGTCAATGTATAAGCTTTGCCCTTAATCACTAGTCGTAGCCCCTCACCAGAGCTTGCTTTTGCGCTGCTAACGGGCCGCTGGTCATCGCTACTTAAACTGATGCTAACGTCAGCCAAACGCAGTTGCGCCGGCAAATGAAACGCGTAACGCTGGTGCGTGCTAATGCGCTCACCATTAAGCCATGTACCATAACTGGAACCAAGGTCTTCCACTCGCAATTGCCGCTCACGCTGGGTCAGCTTTAAATGAAAGCTCGATACCGACGCATTACTGATGACTATATCAGCGCTGCTCGAACGCCCCACAGTAATTCCATCGAGCAATTGGTTATCAGTTAACGGATAGCGCTCGCCTTGGTGATGCAGAAATGCAATCACCCGCCCTGGTCCGCGCTGTTTAGCCATAGGAGCATCGCCACCGGCGGGAGCTGGTTGATAGGGTTGGTAATCGCCATAACGTTGCACAGCTCCGGGTTTAGCGCGGCGTAATACCAGCCATAATCCCATGGTCATGATCAGCAATACTGCTAAAATACCAATGTGTTTACTGGTTAATTGCCATGGTTGGTGTTGCTGTGGTGGCAGGGTTTCATCAGCTGGCGGCGTGTTAGGCAATTCAACTTTGGGTTGCTGTTTCGGTTGCTGTGGTTTTTCTACTTCAGTGTCAGGTTTCGGTAATGGGTCAACCTTGGGCGGTTCAATTTTTTCCACCCACTCGCCTTTAATACCCACTGCATCAAAGGCCTTGTGAACGGCGGTGCGTTCCATGCCGTATTCACCGAATAAAATTTCTGCGGCATCGGCAAAGGCATAACGCGCATCACGGAAATCTGATACTTGGGTAAGCAATCGCGTGGCGGCAAAGTGCCAAAGTTGTAACGCTTTATCCATACCAATTTTGGGCACCTCGACACCACCTAAGCGGCGATGCTGTCCGCCCTCAGCGAGCAGATAAAAGGCATGATTAATAATTGACGAGTTGTAATGCACGCCACCATGATCGGCACGGCCGACATAGCGCTCAGAGTAATGATCTGGCATCAAACCAATGACTGCGGGTACCTGCGTAACGCGGCGAGGATAGGCAAAATCGCGCAGCAAATCAGTGGTGCCAATCCATAGTTGCCAATCTCGCTGACTGGGCGCGGCAGAACGGCCATTGGCCCATGCTGCATAGGACACGCCAACGGCGTCACTAAAGGCTTCATTGAGAGCGCCAGACTCGCCTAAATACTCTAATCCAGAGCCGTAAAAAACTATACCATGAGCCAGCTCATGCAAGATCACCTCTGGATTGTTTAGAAATGGTGCATGGATCTGGGTAATTGCCAGCTGATCATTGACCGCCATAAAGTTAGCGTTGGTTCCGTAGTTATTGCCGCAGTTTAAGGCGTTGTCGCCAAAACGAGTACCCACAAAAGCATATAATTCAACGTTATTAGCAGCATCTAACCCCGGTTGCTTGAGAATTAATTGCAGAAATTCAGTACCTTTATCTAATAAATTCCCTAACCGACGACTCATTGTGGTCGTCGCGCTTGCTGCAGAGTTCGGAAAACCATAGCTCATTTCATAGTTTTCAGTCAGGACAAATAGATCATTGGCAGTAATATCAAAATTAATACCCATCACTTGGCACATTTGGTCTACATCAACCAGTTTGTAGTCGATGGAATATTCACGCGGCAAGGCTTCTAAAATACGGCCATCATGGCTTAATAACAGTTCATAGTTATAGGCTTTGCCGTGGCGCTCAAGCCCATACGATACATTCCATGCTGGGCTTAGCTGTTGCCCATCACGAGCATAGATAGGTTTAATGTACGTACGATCACTGATACTAATGTCATGCGCTGACAATAATTGCTTAACCACCTGCATCGGTTCACGCACTTGGGGAAATTCAGTCGCTGATAAATCGGTAGTCACCCGACTTAGTGAATATGGCTGGCCATCACGAATCAGCAATGTGCTGCGGTGCGCGAATATCTCGATACCATTTATCTGTTGTTGTAAGCGGGCAATTTGATAGCGTGAGTTCACCGCTGTTAATTGCACATTAAGGCTACTTTGTGCCGATAAGCCAAGCAGTTCAGCGTGCTGGCTCGCCCACTCCTCAATACTTGTGCTGGTTTGCAATGGCTGCTGCGCCACGGGCAATTGCTGCAGGCGTTCAACTAGCGGGAGCGCACTATCGCTATCCACCTGATCGGACGACTGGGCGTGCGTTGGGGTCGTTGTGATAGCAATACTCAGCGCTATCACTATATTACGCAGCAGCATATGCATACTCACTGACCTGATACTTGCAGCGGTAATATTCGCAATGCATCACAGCTGTCATCGCGCAAATGTAAATCGACTAGGCTTGGTGATTGTGATTGCACTACTCGAATCGACCAGAAATAAATTGAGTCTCCCGCATCAATATATAGTGTCGGTTGACTATCACGCATAATCGTGACGGTTTCACCACTGGCTTGTTGCTGTTGCTGATAACGCTCGAAACAGGCATCGAATGAGTTACTTGGTTGACTGGGCATATCGTCTAGATAAGCCAGCCGACCACTGACCAGTTGCATGCCTGTTGCGGTTTTTAAGTAGCGAACGACGGCACCGAATACTGGCGTGTTGTGCACCATTAATTGTACTGTAACAATATGTGCGAGCTCATCTTTACTCTCGTTGGTTTGCTCTAATTCACTTTGTTCGGTGATTACCCCGCCGTCACGTAAATGGTCTTCGAGTACATCGATATCTGGGCGACTACCATCGCTTGGGATAGTATCCCGCGGAGCCTCATTCAAGCGGCGACCTAATTGCTCGGTGGGATTATCGCCGCTACCACCTTCTTGTTCGCTACTGGAGTCTGAGCTTGCAACGGGCGGTGCATTCTCGTCTACAGGCTGCTCCTGCTCAGTAGGTTCTGCTGGCGGCGGCTCACTTTTTGGTTGTTCTTGCGGTTGCTCGGGTTGTTGTGGTTGCGTTGGCTGATCTTTGGGTTCAGGCGGATCGTTATCTGGCTCCTCAATCGGCTGTTGCTGCTGAGGTTCAACGACTGGTGGCGAACCGTTCTGGTCGAGCTGTTGCGGCCAAAACAACAAGGCAGCGATAGCAATGGCAGCAGCCACAATAATCATCACAGCCCAACGTTTATTGCCGCTGCTTGTGTCATTGGACGGCTTGACCACAGCTGCACTTGATTGATGACTAGTGCCGTTCGTAGTTTCCGTTTGCTGCGCGGCAAAGCCGCTACCACAATGAATAAATACCGCGCTGGTATTGTCATGGCGTGGATGCTGTTGCAACATTTGTTCAAGCCGATTGGCGATGACAAACTGCCGATTTTCATTGCCAGCGAGTGGCGCCATTTCAGTTTGTGGAAATAATTCCCAAAAACCATCGCTACAGAGCACAAAATAATCGCCGACAGCCACCTGCCACTCACTGTATTCAGCATGCACATCGCTGTGACCGGTCATACAATTCAAGAGCTGGCTTTGCCCCGGATGAGTGGCAATTTGTTCTTCAGTAATTTCACCAAGCTTAAACTTAGCATACGCCAAGGAATGATCTTGGGTGACCTTAACAACCTTATTATCGCGACATTGATAGATTCGCGAATCTCCAGCATGAACCGACATCACCTCGCCGCCACGAGCTGCCAAGGCAACCAGTGTCGCAGCGGTGTTGGTACCAGCGGCGTTGGCTGCGGCAATTGCTGCATTACCCTGCTCAAATAGTGCCTGCAGCAATTGTTGCAGCGATGCAAACTCACTACGTTGCTGCCAGACCTGAGCCGCCACGGTAGTTAAACATTCAGCGGCAACTTCACCTTTAGCCGTCCCACCAACGCCATCACTCACTAGCGCAATAAAGTCGCCTGAGTCAGTGTCTTGCAGCACGATCAGTCGATCTTGATTATAATCTCGCCCGCCTTGCTCGGATAATTCTAAAACGACTGTGGTCGTGGTGGTCATGTGCGACTCCTGCACCAAACTAGGTTAATGGGTTAATGCTCGTTGTAACTGTTCAATAGTCTGCAACCGCTGTTGCGGATGCAGCTGCGTAGCGTGCAGTAATGCTTGCGCTAACTGGGCGCCCTCCCGAGCAGCGATTTCATCGATAATGGTCACAATTGGGTCAGTCACTCCCGCTGCTACCTGCTGCTGCCGCTCATAGGCCGATAAAGGCCGTTGCCCTGTCAGCAGTTCAGTGAGCATAACGCCAATGGCATGAACATCCGTCCATGGCCCGATTGGGTGAATATCGTAATCTTGCTCTAACGCAGCGTAAACTGGCGTATTCTGTGCATAAGCACTGCTAAAGCCTTTACCAACTTTTACCGCACCGAAGTCAATCAATAATGGGTGAATACGCTGCCCAGCCCGCAAAAATATGTTACCTGGCTTAATATCACGATGAATCAGTTCACGTTCATGCATGTACTGTAACCCGCTGAGCACCCCTGGCATGATCGGTTGTAATTGTCGCCATGCCAGCGCACGTTGCTGTTGTTGAACCTGTTCAGCGTAACTTTCCCACAAGGTATTACCGCTTTCCTTATGCATCACCATGTACGCCGTGCCACCATCGTAAAAACAGTCATACACATAGACAATATTCGGATGATTCAAGGTTAGCAGAGTTTCGCATTCCTGCTTGAATCGCAGCAGCGATTGTTCAAATATGGTTTCAACATTAGCTTGCAACGGTACTACCTTACCCTGAACCCGATGTGCCAGCGTGCGCGGCAAGTACTCTTTAATCACAACTTGGTAATCTAGGCTTTTGTGTCGGACTAAATAAACAACACCGAACGCCCCGCTCCCCAGCACTTTAATAATTTCGTAACGATGTATGCTGCTACCTGGCTGTAATTCGCTCATAAGCGTCTATGTCATCGACTACGGCGGCAATAAGGCAAGCAACAGGGCTGCCGTTAGCGAGCCATTTTGATCGCCCATAAAGGTGCCACCGCCAATACGTGTTAATTGCTCATAATAATTGCGTTGATTAGCATCAGAACCTGAGTAGCGTACCGACACCGAGCGGTTGCCAATGGACACAAATTGCCGTGTGGCATCGTTCAAGCGGGGCTCATGACCCACATGGGGTTTATCATCGGTCAGCAGAACTATCACCGTTTTACTCGCTTCGGGCCGAAATGCGCTTCGATAGGCTTCGTTCATACCGGGAAACACCGACTCGCCTTCACGGGTATTGCTGCCACGCCCCATACCAATATCGACATAAATTGAATTAATGTAACTCTCAATTTGAGCCAAATTACTCACCAAGGTCAGCGGATAATGGGTTACCGGCTGATCAAAGTCATCGTCGCCAAACACTACAATACGCAAAGCGGCTTGCTCTGAGAGTCGATCCAATAAGGCGCCAATGTCGCGAATTTCCGCTTTCAAACTGGCTATTTCGTCACCCATACTGCCCGATATATCCAGAACCACTACGATGTCGAGCTTCTCGAGCTTTTTAAAACCCGGTGGTGTCGGCGGTGGACAAACCTCGCACGGTACGGGCTTCGGACAAACAATAGGTTTAGGGCATTCCAGCGGCGCTTCAGTTGGGATTTTCGAGACATTTCCAAAGAACGGCAAGGCGATAACCGCGAGCAAAATAAATGCCCCCATGCCTGAGGCAAATAGATCCAGCGCCGACATACTAAAAATATTGATATCCCTATTTTTAATTTTCATCAGCGCTGGTCCTCACGGTTGTGTCAGTGGTCGCTTATAAAAAGGTCACAGTAAAGGTAAATGAACTTAACTTCAGCTGCGCGCCTTGTGTTAGCTCCACCGGCTGATGCGGGATCAATGCCTGATTATTAACCCAACTGCCATTTTGGCTCTTCAGATCCTCCACATAAACACGGTTATCACGCAGAATAATCTGCACATGTTTACGTGAAATTTCTGCCTCAGCGAGGGCATAATCAACTTGGGTGCTCTCTCGCCCAATAACTTGTACACCCTGCTGCGCTAACGCTTTACCGCTTATTTTGATGCGCGCAGTACGGCCGTCGCTGGCAACACCATCCAATAGAATGTCGTTGAAGGTGCGGTGCAGCTGCTGCAGTTCAGCCGATAACTGCTGCTTTTCATGCTCTAAGCCGCTGGCTTCACGTTGCTTTTGCTGGAGCTGTTGCTCGCGCTCGGCGATCGCGGCGCGGCGTTTACGAAGAACCATCAGGAAAATAATCAAACCAATCAAGAAGACCGCTGCAGCGCCTGCCGCTAAATAGATCTTTTGCTGGTCACCCAGTTGCTTGGCTTCCTCAGCTGATTTTTTCTCTTGTTCTAAACGTTCGATATCTTCGTTAACTTTTTCCCGATCTTTCTCTAATTGCTCTAATTCTAAGCGTGCCTTTTCGAGTTCCTCAGCGGTCTTTTTGGCGACATCGTCCGCTTCAGTTTTTGCTTTTTCTAATTCTAAACGTTGTTTTTCTAACTCTGCTTCAGCTTCTTTCTTAGCCGCTTCTAATTTTTCTTGCGCTTCTTTATCGGCCTGTTCTAACTCTTTTTGTGCCTCTTCTACTTTTTTGCGTGCCTCTTCAGCATTTTTCTCGGCCAGCTCAATATCAGACAAGCAGACATCGGTGGCGACGGTGTAGCTTACTTTGCCGGCATCCAATACCGACTTTAACTGCGCGGTTCCAGTCGCATAAGCGAATATTTCCGGTAAATTCATGCGGCTGAATACACCCGATTCGTAAACACTGATACCCAATAATTCGCCACAGTTGTTGACTAGCGGTGCCGCCCACTGTTTATCGGTGTAGCGCATGGTATGCACGTAGAGTGGCCCTACCGCTAAATCTTTTTTGGGCTCGTAACGCTGAACAACTGAATCCGATTGACTACCACCCAATAACAAGCTTATCTGGCGAGTCGGACCTTGTGGATTCAACGCAATAGTCACCGCTTTGCCGTTAACGCTGCTTGCGGTTAACACGGCAAGGCGATTTTGCTTATCGACAAAACTGACGGTAGCCAGCACTTTCGCTACCGGAGTAACCGACGAATCCAATAAGAAAATTTTATCCGCGCCCGAAACTAGTTCGGCATCGGTGACAAACTGAGTATCATTTACCTTGGTCGCCAATGCTTCAATGATACGGCTATTGCCACGCTCAATATGCATAGCATAGACATAATCGGCCTTCGCGTGAGGCGCGATGAATAAGCTGCTGGCCAGCATAGTTAAGGCAAAGGTAGGGCTAATTTTCATGCTACAGGTCCTTGTTCCGTTTCCGCTGCGGCTGGTTGACTAAACTTCAGCACCATAACCGTCGCATTATCTTGGTAAGCTCGGTCTAAGTGTTCGACAAAGGCAATAATTTGTTCGGCAATGGTCTGCACCGAATGGTCCACCACCAACGTTGTACATAAGGTTAATAAATCATCTTCAGCGATAGTTTCTACACCATCACTGGCCACCAATAAAAGATCGTCTGATTGCAGTGTTAAGTGATTCACATCGATACTTTCAATGTTAAACCCCATGACTGCCGAGGTTAGCTGGTTACGTTGCGGATGCACGGCAATGTCTTCTTCAGCCATCATTCCGGCTGCTACCAATTGCTGTAATTCAGCCTTCTTTGAATGGTCTTGATTAATGCGAGTAATACGATTGCCGCGCAGCAGCCATAGCGGACTATCTCCGACGCTAGCCCAGTAAAGATGCTCACCGGTAAAGGCCGTCGCAACCAGGGTTCCGCCCATGCCATGACAAGCTGGTTCCGCCTCAATATAACGAGCAATGTGTTCATTGGTGGCTAGCACACTATCATGCAAGCGCACATCGAGGTCGTCTTCTTCACTGGCACAAAAGCTGTCGGTAAAGCCTTTTAGTATTTCTTGGCTAGCAATTTCGCCGTGTACTGCGCCACCCATGCCATCAGATAGCACTGCCAAGGCAAAGCCATTTGGCCATACCATTTTGGCAATACCATCTTGTTGATAGTCGCGTTTGCCAATACTCTGTGCCCAGCCAATATCCAGCTGCAACATGCCAGTTAACTCCAACTAAATTGGCTATCACAAAACGCAACGAAACGAAGCGTTGTCGCACCAACCTTCACCACGTCGCCGGTTTTTAGCAACATCTGACTGCCAATAATTTGTCCGTTCAGCCGGTTTAAGCTGGAGCCATTCCCTGGAGCCACGTAAAAATCACGAGTTTCATCGTCAAATAACACCAATAATTGCTGTTTGGAGGTAATGGTCGAATCGCCAAAATTTAAAGCGATACGCTCACTCGGTGACCGTGAAATGGCACTTTGTCCCGGCCCCACAGTGAGGCTTTTGCCTTTACCTGGACCATCAATGACCACAAACCAGCCGCAAACAAAGGTTTCGCTATCGCTGCCAGCTGATTTACCAAAATTAATCGTCGTTTTGGCTTCGTCAGCAACCGCTGCCTTATTCGCTTGATTAGGCCAACCACCGGCCGGTGGCTGAGTACCAGCCGGATCATGAGAGCTTGCTGGCGCATTGACTGGCCGCGTTGGTGGCTCAGGGGTAACCGCCATCTGCCCTGGGCGAATATCTGGCCGTGGTGCGGTGGCACCGCCAGCAATATGATTAAATAGATCCACCGCCGGTGGTTTAGTCGCAGCGCCATTGGGTTGCGTTGCGGCGGCTTCGCCGGCCCCTTTCGGCGGCACTGTACGCTCGCTGGCTTGACCTTTATCACGGTCACCATAACTTGTTGCTACTTCAATTGGCTTGCCATCTGGCCCTAAACGAAAACTCATGGTGCTACTCCTTACTATCTGGAATCTGTTGCGATAAGACGATTGACCAAGCGGTCGAGGCAGTACTGACCAATCAAGTTCAAGGCACGCTCTTCACGGCCTTGGGCAATATTCATACAAAATACCAGTGCTGCCGACATAATCAGCGCCACCAAGGTGGTATTGAAGGCAATGCCTAGCTTGATAGTGATCACCGCTACCCATGCTTTAATGGCATCCGAATCGGTAATATCTGGCATTTCACCGGCGCTCGATAGCGCCAACGCGATACCAACGACGGTACCGATAAAGCCAAGGGTTGGTATCAGCCATACCATGTAGCGAACCATATTATATTTGAGGTCTACTTCATGTTGCATGAGCTCTAACGACGAATTCATGAGGCCGTTCGCTTGGTCTGTACTTTGCGTGATTTGAAATTGCATGATGATGCGTTTGATCAAACGCTGAAGATAAAATTGCTGGCCAACCCGGTCACCTTGAATCATTTTATAAATCGGAACTAAATCTTTTGAACGGTACAATACGGCATCATCATCGCTAAGAAGGTTGCGGCTTAATTGCGAGAACTCCTGATTGCCGCGAAACCATCGTACCCAGATCTCGCCGCCACATATAAAGAAGAATAACCACATTAAATTCTGAATGGTGAACGGATAAATCGCTGCACTACGATCAAAGAGTACGTCCGCTAACACCAGTTCCGTACTATTCTCAGGTTGTGCCGAGGTGAACATGCCGCTGATCGCAATCACGGTAATACCAAGAAAAGCAGAAGCCAGTAACACAATCAAGCGGTAATAGGATTCTTCTTTATCGAGATTGGTCATAACGACTCGCTCCTAGATCGAATTTGATAAGCGATGATAAGTTCCATCAGCCGTAATTTGGTTTTACCAATAACAATATAGTCATTGGCTGAAAGCGTAATCTGTTGAAATGGTTGCCACTGTTGGCCATCCCAAAAAAATGAACCATAGGCCGATTGCCGATCTTGCACCCGAATGGCGTTGACACTGTCAATGGTCAATAGCAAATGTTGCCGTGACACACTGGCATCGGCCACGACCACATCATTGGTTTGACTGCAACGCCCCACTGAAACGGTAAATTCCGGCATGATTGAACGCTTGTTAGTCCGTTAAATTTGTAAACTATGCTTAACTTTATAATGGATTGTGTAATAAATGCCAAATTGTAATACGAATAATTAACGTATTTGTGCGTTATTCGTTCGTTTTAGCAGTTATCGTCGGGACAAAGGGACCAATGTTCGATGATTTCATGAGGATATCCGGCGGCGTCAAAACTGCTCAAATACCAGCGCAATATATCGGGCAACTGATCAGGGCTTTGTAGCACAATGGTACTGCCGTCAAGATGAGGAAAACCACCGCCACCGCTAGACCGATAGCTATTGACCAACACTAAAAACTGCTGATCAGCTGACACAGCTTGCTCTTTAACGTGTAAATGAGTAATACGCTGACCGATGGGTTGGCGAGGATCGATGCGATAACTGAGGCCCATTACATGATCGAAATTGTAGTGCGGTACACTACCGTTAACCCACGACCACGGCTGCTTCGGATTCTCGCTGCTGACAAAAGCGTTAGCACTGGCTTCGAGCCAATCCTTGAGCTGTTGCCCGCTCAATTTAACCACATCGAGACTATTCGGATAGCGATACAAATCAGCTATTTGCCCCAAACTCACCTGCCCCGCACTAATTTCGGTGTAGGCTTCGTTGCTATCGGCGGCAGCATCAAACGGCGCTGCAGCACTTAATAACGGTAGATCAGCGTACTGCGCTGGCAGCTGCATACGCTGCTGTGCGTACCATAATTGTGCCCGTTGCACGAATTGTACCCCACTACTCGGTGCCAGTCGCGCAGTGGCATAGCTCAGCGGCTGTTGCGTAACGCCAACCGGTTGCTGGACATACTGTTGGGTAGCATTGTGAGCTTGTTGTAGCTGTTGCAGCAGTTGAGTATCAAGCTGCTTTGCGTCGCTGGCGAGTGCTTGCACAGAGAAGTCCACGACTTTCCAGCCATCGTTAACGGCTTCCAGCGTGAGGTCGATTTGCCCAACATGAGAGCCACCATACCCCGGTGATACTGCTGGCACACCATAAATGGTGCCACGCTGGTCATCGGCAGCGCTGATATGGGTATAGCTGCCGGCACCCGGAAAAACTTGATGTTGATGGCCAAATACAATGGCATCAACATGTTCAAGTTGCGCCAATTTATCAACCACTTGCTCGGTATTATTGGCACCATGGGTAGGTCGAGGGAGACCACTATGGGCGGCTATGATAATCACATCGGCGTTCGCGGCACGTGCCTCAGCGATACCTTTAGCGGTAGCGCTGACCATATCACTGGCGATTACGCGATCAATCAGCAATTTGGCATCCCACTGCATAATTTGCGGCGGTACCACACCAATTACGGCTATCTTTAGAAGCCGTGATTGCCCTGCGCTATCAACAAAGTCGCGTTGTAGCATCACCCATGGCTGCACACGCTCACGCAAAGCCAACGGCGCACTGTCGGTAAACGCTATATTGCTGCTGAGCAATGGAAACTGCGCCTGTTGATAGGCCAAATACAGATTATCTAAGCCAAAATTAAACTCGTGATTACCCAAGTTGGCAACATCATAACGCAAGCTATTGAGGGCCGTGATAATCGCATGACCGTTTTCATCTGCAGCGCTTATAGCCCAGTCAGCAAGGGGATCGCCCTGGATTAAGTCGCCGTTATCAATGAGGATGGTATTAGCTTGCTGCGCACGCGCTTTAGCAATCACAGCGGCAGCATGAACCAAACTAGGCTGACCATCATCACGTGCCGAAAAATAATTATAACCGGTCAGTTTACCGTGAATGTCACTGGTATGAAGAATACGCACTGTGAGTGTGGTAGGGTCAGCTGGAGCCGCTGCGTCAGTGCAAGCAGCCATAGTTAACAGCGCCGCAATACAGATTGCCCAGCCAGAACTGCGGATGCCACCATTCATTATGCCAACCGCAATAATACGCTATCGGCAGACAGACTGCCCATGGCTGCCGACGGTTGAAGGCGGTTGTTAAGCACCTTGATGACATCAAACTGGTGTAATGTTTTGATCTCGGATAGCGCCATACTGGCATCGAGCAGCATACATTCACTCACGTCATCACTATGATTGATCAGCACAAAGGTTGCACTAGCCAAACCTGAGTTCAGTTCGACCAGACTACCGAGTTGTAAGGGATACTGAATGGCAGCTTCTTGTTGCTGAAAATACCAACTTTGCGGCATTTGCGGACGGCCAAAATGGCTCATAATCAGGTAGTTTAGGGTTGCCGCAACAATCACTTCAGAGGTTAATGCAGCGGAACTGGCAAGGGCTTCTGAAAACAGCTCAAAGGCCTCGGCATCGGCGACTGAAAAACTGGCATTCAGAGGCCCTAAAGGCACTAACCGAGAGGTTTTGTAGGGACAGATGTGCTGCTGCTGATGGTCCAGCAAAATTCGTAATTGCATATCATCTGGGTTAACCACCCAACGCCAGTTCTGAGATGCCTGCACTAAAAGCCCTTTTTATAGTTTGAATGTGGGTTAAAAAGCGTCTTTACAATAATAAAAAATGGCTCGACTTACAAGCCGTTAACAATCTCTTTGACCAGTGCGGGGCCGCGATAAATAAAGCCAGTATAGAGCTGAACTAATTTTGCCCCAGCAGCAAATTTTTGCTGTGCCGCAGCCAGACTATCAATACCACCTACAGCGACAATAGGAATTTGTTCGCCTAATAATTGATAGAGTTCTGCTACCACACGGGTGCTTGCCTCAGCTAACACGGCACCACTTAAGCCCCCCGCTTCATCTGCATGAGGCAACCCCTGCACCGCATCACGCGATAATGTGGTATTGGTTGCAATGACGCCATCGATACCATGCTTCAACAGTGCGTTGGCGATATCGCGGATACCGTCGCTGGTTAAATCGGGCGCTATTTTTACCGCTAAGGGTACATAACGGTTATGTTCTCGTTGCAATATCGCCTGCTCGGCTTTTAATGCCGCCAACAATTTATCGAGCGCATCACCGTGCTGAAATGCACGTAACCCTGGGGTGTTGGGTGACGAGATATTCACGGTGATATAACTCGCGAAACGGTAAACCTTGCGCATGCAATGCAGGTAATCATCAATGGCATGCTCATCGGCAGTATCTTTATTTTTGCCGATATTAATGCCTAACACACCCTTGAAGTTGGCGCGTTGGACTTGTTCGACTAAATAATCGACGCCATGATTATTAAACCCCATGCGGTTAATCAGCGCCTGTTTGGTGGGGATGCGAAACATGCGTGGCTTGGCGTTACCTAACTGCGGGCGCGGTGTTACCGTGCCGACCTCGATAAAACCAAAGCCCATTTGCGCAAATGCAGTTATACAATCGGCATTTTTATCCAACCCCGCGGCTAACCCGACTGGATTGGGAAACTCAATGCCCATCACCTGCACTGGTTTGCTGACCACCCGCTGTCGCCATGCGAGCGACAACGGGGTACGTGCATAGCGCTTGAGCAAGGCCATAGTAAAATCATGAGATTGCTCAGCGTCTTGCCGAAATAACCACTGTCGGACTAAAGCGTACATTAGTTCAAAATCGACGTGCAGTTATGGTTTAACAAGGTCAATTCACGCAACGTCACCGAGAATTTAGCAAACTCAGGGGTTTTCGTAGTACGGAAATCGTTCACCATCTGTAACCAACGGTCGATATAACTCGCGTTACGGGCAAACCATGCATCGAGAATTTCAACCGCGTCGGTGGATTCATCACGATTACGTAACATACCCATGGTGATGGAACGTTGCTGCCAATCAAGCTCTTCACGGAACGCTGCGCGCGCCAGGGCTTGCCAATGGTTATCGACCGGTAAGCTGTTGATTTGCTCTAAGAACCAATGCAACTGCATACGCGCACCTAACTTGAAGTAGGCTTCGGCAACCAAACGCACCGAGCGCTCACTGGTATGCACGATATCGGCGATATCCATTGCTGAGAATACGGTGCTTAGGATGCCGATTTTTGCCGCTAAGGCTTCTGGAACGCCCTGTTTGATCAGTTTATCAATGGCTTGCTCAATACCTTTGCGTTCTTCTGGCACCACGTAATTCAGGGCATTTTTGCGCAGGTCATCAAAGCTTTCTTTATAGAAATCTAAGTAGTCTTGAATCGATTTCAATTGTGGATTGCGATGACGCAAGAACCAGCGTGTTGCGCGACGCACAACGCGACGGATCAGGAACAGCATCTGATTTTGTACTGCCGCTGGAATGACATTATTGCCGGCCTCGATTTCTTCCATCAATGACCGCAAGTTCAAGCATTCGCGGGCAACAACATAAGCATTAGCGACTTCGGCAACACTGGCACCCGTGGCGTCCTGCTTGCGATAGACAAAGTTCGGGCCCATATCATTGACGATATTATTCGCCAACCGAGTAGCAATAATCTGGCCGCGTAACGGGTGCGACTCCATGGCCTCGGCAAAACGTGCCTGCAACGGTTTCGGGAAGGCGTTGATCAATGAGCGCGCATGGAATGGATCAGACAATACGGCATCATCTAACAGCTGATCTTTCAGTACCATTTTGCCATAGGCGGTGATCACCGCAATTTCAGGGCGTGTTAAGCCTTTACCTTGCGCCTGGCGTTCGGCTAATTGGTCATCATCCGGCAAATATTCGAGGCTACGGTTCAACAAACCCTCGCGCTCTAAATGGTGAATAAAGCGCTGCATTTCTTTAATTTGGTCTGGGCCGCGTAAACAAGTTACTGAAATAGATTGTGATTGGCGGAAACAGTCGCGAATGACAATCTGCGCAACTTCATCAGTCATTTCATAGAGCAACTCATCGCGTTGCTTACGGGTAATATCGCCATTGGCCATCGAACCGTTCAGCAATATCTTGATATTCACTTCGTTATCTGAACAATCAACGCCACCCACGTTATCTATGGCATCGGTGTTGATGCGTCCACCACCTAACGCGTACTCAATACGACCTAATTGGGTAAAGCCTAAGTTACCGCCTTCGCCTACGATCTTGGCCCGTAGCTCGCTACCGTTGACCCGAACGGCGTCGTTGGCGCGGTCTCCCACGTCGCTATCACTTTCTTTACTGCTCTTCACGTAGGTACCGATACCACCGTTCCACAGTAAGTCGACCGGCATTGCCAAAATGGCACGAATGAGCTCGTTGGGGGTCATCGACTTTTTCGGTGAGCCGAATAATTTCTTCATTTCTGGGGTCAGCTCAATGGCTTTGGCAGAACGCAGGAAAATACCACCACCACTAGAGATTAATTTACGATCATAGTCGTCCCAGCTTGAGCGCGGCATATCGAATAGGCGCTTGCGTTCAGCGAAACTGCTGGCCGCATCTGGCTCAGGGTCGATAAAAATATGCATATGGTTAAAGGCAGCGACTAAGCGCGTGTGCTTCGACAACAACATACCGTTACCGAATACGTCACCGGCCATATCACCAATGCCTGCTGCAGTGAAATCAGTGGTTTGACAATCAATGCCGATTTCACGGAAGTGACGCTTCACTGACTCCCAAGCACCGCGCGCGGTAATCGCCATTTTCTTATGGTCATAACCGACTGAGCCACCTGAAGCAAACGCATCTCCAAGCCAGAATTGATACTCGTTAGAGATACCATTGGCGATATCAGAGAAAGTCGCAGTACCTTTATCAGCGGCAACCACTAAATACGGGTCATCCTCATCATGACGCACCACGTGCTCGGGTGGCACAATCTCGCCGTTAACAATGTTATCGGTGATATCGAGTAAGGCACGAATAAAGGTACGATAGCAGGCTTTACCTTCTTCAAAGAACGCTTCGCGCTCATCAGGCAGGTGCTTACAGAAGAAACCACCTTTAGCCCCAACCGGAACAATGACTGTATTTTTAACCTGTTGTGCTTTCACTAAGCCCAATACTTCAGTACGGAAGTCTTCACGACGATCTGACCAACGTAATCCGCCGCGCGCTACTTTACCGCCGCGCAGGTGAACACCTTCGACCCGCGGTGAGTACACGAAGATTTCGAACTTCGGTAACGGCAACGGCATTTCTGGAATCAGTTCAGGGATATATTTCACCGAAATATAAGGTTTTTCATTGCCATGCTGATCAGGTTGGAAAAAGTTGGTACGTTGCGCGGCCAGAATTAATTCCACATAACGACGAATGATTCGATCGTCATCAAGGTTCGCGACGTTCTCTAATTCAGCGCCAATACGTACTTCTAACGCTTCGATTTTCTTATTGCGGTTCTTCGTGGCAGGTTCAAATTTGGTGTAGAACAGCTTCACGATCAATTTGGCAATCAATGGATACTTAGCGAACGCGCTCTCAATGTAACTCTGACTAAACGTTGAGCCAATTTGCCGCATGTATTTGGCAAACATACGCAAAATAACCACTTGGCGACCGTTTAATCCGGCACTAAGTACCAGCTTGTTAAAACCGTCGTCTTCGTAGTGTCCCTGCCAAACCTTGGCAAAAGCATCTTGGAATACATCACGAATATCTTCCAGATTTAACTTGCTGCTGTTATGCAACATCTGGAAATCAAGGATCCAATTTAATTGACCGTCAGTGGTTTTAATCTGATAAGGACTTTCACCGATAATACGCAAGCCAAAGTTTTCCAACATCGGCAACACATCAGATAAATGAATCGGTTCGTCTTTGTGAAATAGCTTCAAGCGAATTTTTTTGCTGCTTTCGTTCTCTTCACGCGAGCGATAGAACAACATCCCTAACTTGTGCTCACCATCAAGCGCTTCAAGTTGCTGTAAGTCTGCAATTGCTACCGATGGCAATACTTCTTCTTTATAGGCCCGTGGGAACGCATTGTGATACTGCTTACTCAACTCGTTGGCACGTGCTTCACCAAAGGTGCTGCGTAAAATACGTTCAAAATTATCTTCCCAGGTACGGGCCGCTTCAATCAAATTTTGCTCGAGTTCTTTCACGTCGATATCCTGTACTTGGTTACCTAAACGCACGGTGTAATGGGTGCGGGCCAGCGATGATTCGGAAAAATAAGTGGTAAAGTCGACATCAGCAGCGCTCGCAAAGGTGTTGGCGAGTACCTGTTGGGTCTTTTGCCGCAGTAAGGTGTTGTAGCGCTCTTTCGGCACGTAAACCATACACGATGCAAAGCGACCAAAAATATCACGGCGCACAAACACGCGGGTCATGTCGCGTTCTTGCATCTGCAATACACCTAACCCGACTTCGAGCAAATCAGCTTCATTAGCTTGCACAATCTCATCGCGTGGGTAGGTTTCTAAAATGTTTAATAGGGCCTTTGAGGCGTGCGAGCGTGGCGCAAAACCCGAGGCATCCATGACCCGCTGAACTTTTTCGCCTACTAACGGCACATCACGGGTGCTGTTGTTATAGAAGCTACTAGCGTATAGGCCAATGAAGCGGTCTTCGCCGATCACTCTACCCTTTTTGTCAAAGCGCTTCACACCGATGTAGTCGGCATAGGCTGGGCGATGAACCCGTGCCTTGCTGTTGGTTTTGGTGACCATTAACAGGTTGTCGTCAAAGGTCAATTCGCGGGTGATTTCAGGTAACGATGACACTAAGCGCTCTTTATTATTAGCCGAACGGCGCATCAGGCCTAAGCTTGAGTCTGCTTGCTGGCGAATCACATAGTCGCCTTCAACCGCGGCCAAGTCATAGCGGCGATAGCCTAACAACATGAAGTTGTCTTGCGCTAACCAATGCAAAAACCGCTGACTTTCTTCAAGTTTTGCCGCATCGCCGGGGTATTTGATATCACTCAATTGTGCTGCCACGTCGAGCATCTTTTGACGCATTGCCTGCCAGTCGGTAACCGCTAAGGTGACTTCTTCCATCACTGATTGCAGTTCTTTTTTCAGGCTATCGATGGCTTCTTTGCTCGACTGGCGATCCACTTCCACCAAAAATACCGTGTCGACCTCGTTATCGCCCCGGGTTCCAGCACGCAATAATTCAGTAATACGACCCTGACTATCGCGCTTGTGGCTGATTGGCAGATGCAGTAATTGATGGGAGTTGATACCCAACCGCGATAACGCCATGCGCACAGAATCGACCATAAACGGCATATCAAACTGGATAATTTCAATAATGGTATGCGCCGACTCCCAGCCATGGCGGGCCACGTCTGGATTGTAGACTTTGATAAGTGCTTTGTTACCGGACTTGTATTCGTTGAAGCTGTGCCAAAGCCCCATCACCGCACCATACATGTCACTGTCGTTTCGCAGAGCCAGTTCATCCGGTGAGATGTTCTTAAATAACCTCATCGCAAAGTCACGGATAATATCGGCTCGATCAGTCGCACGTTGTGTGATGAGATCGGCTACCTTCTGCAAAACCACTGGGATCTGGCCTTCGCCAAACGCGTTCATGCTAGTGTCCTTGTAACCAATTAAGAGAGAGCGCCTCTATTGTCGGACATTTAGCTACGCTATTCAATGCTTAAAAAGCGTAAAGGATAGTGTTCAGACCACGAATTTCGCGGCCTGAACCTAATTCAGGCTGGCGTTGATCTTTTCTTCCAAATCGGCAGCTAAATTCGGCAGCTGACGTAACTCAGTAAGCAACTGTCGCAGCAATTGTTGGCGTTCATTGGAAAACCGTTGCCACTGCGTTAGCGGCGTGATCAACCTTGCTGCTACTTGCGGATTACTACTATTTAATTGCTTGATAGCGGCGGTAAAAATGCGATAGCCAGCACCATCTTGACGGTGAAAACTGACCAAATTACGACCAAAGGTGGCTAGCAGTGCGTAAACCCGATTCGGGTTAGCGAGAGTAAACAATGGATGCTGCAACAACTGCTCTACCCGCTCGACGGTTTCTGCCGCTGGCACTTGTGCTTGCACCGCAAACCATTTATCCATCACCAACGGTTGCTGCTGCCATTGTTCGGCAAATTCAGTCAACAGCTGCGCGGCAATCGGCAATTGTAAGTGCACCGCAGTTTGCAGCGCGGCATATTGATCGGTGAGGTTATCGGCTTGCTGATAATGCCTCATCACTCGTTGCCAGGTGGCGGCATCATTCGGTGCGGCCGCACTTAGATAATACAAAGCTAAATTGCTCAAGCTGCGCGCCGCAATAGCCTCAGCGCTCAATTGATACTGAGCTTGCCGATACCGCACATATAACTGCGCACAGGGCGCGGCAATAGCATATGCAATGCTGTCGCGTAACTGCCGTGATACGACGGCGATTTGTTCAACCGGTATCAGCCCAGAACAATGTTCAGCGAGTTCTTCTGGGCTTGGTGGCACTAATGCCAAGGCCCGTAACGCTGGATCGATATCAGCACCACACAGCTGTTGTAGCGCGCTAACAGCTGCGTCACTAAGTTGTGGTGCGGTATTGTGCTGCAATGCTTCGAGTAGTAACTCGGTGTACAGTCGTTGCGCAGCTTCCCAGCGCGTTACCGGCTGCTTGGCATGGGCCAATAACACCAGTAAGTCAGCTTCGTGTTGCTGATACTCAAGCTTTACTGGCGCACTAAAATTCTCAAACAACGCCAGTACTGGGCGTTGCTCGCGACAAGTAATGGTGATCGTTTGCTGACGCTCACGCAACTCAAATAAATAACTTGCTGATTCATGCCTGACCAGTGCATCACTGTAAAGCGGCAACAACTCACCGTTAGCATCGTACGCGCTCAGTAACACCGGAATATGCTGCGGCTGCTTATCGGTTTGTCCCGGAGTTGCCGGTGTCTGTTGGGTAAAAGTCAGCGTAAAGCCCGTGGCTGTAGCCTGCTGTTCCACCTGCACATGCGGCGTTCCCGCTTGGCTATACCAGCGTCTAAATTGGCTTAAATCACGGTCATTAGCCTGCTCCATCGCGCGAATAAAATCTTCACAGGTGACCGCTTGGCCATCGTGGCGTTCGGTATACGCACGCATGCCACGCATAAAGCCCTGCTCGCCCAACAAGCAGTGCTGCATACGGATCACCTCAGCACCCTTGTTATAGACCGTAACGGTATAAAAATTATTCATTTCGACCACTTTATCTGGCCGAATAGGATGCGCCATGGGGCTGGCATCTTCATTGAATTGATGGCTTCGAATCACTTTGATGGCTTGAATACGGTGCACTGCCGGCGAACTCATATCGGCACTAAATTCTTGATCGCGGAACACCGTTAAGCCTTCTTTCAAGCTCAGCTGAAACCAGTCGCGACAGGTAATGCGGTTCCCGGTCCAATTATGAAAATATTCATGACCGATTACTGATTCGACGTTGATAAAATCCTGATCAGTTGCGGTTTTTGCATCAGCCAATACGTACTTAGAGTTAAAAATATTTAACCCTTTATTTTCCATGGCGCCCATGTTGAAGAAATCAACAGCGACAATCATGTAAATATCTAAGTCGTATTCATAACCAAAACGCTGCTCATCCCACCGCATAGCACGCTTGAGTGATTGCATTGCATAATGCGCCCGTTCAGCATTACCATGGTCCACATAAATTTGTAGCTGTACGGTACGCCCTGACTGGGTCACAAACACGTCATCAATGCGGTCAAAATCACCCGCCACTAAAGCAAATAAATAAGCGGGTTTGGGATGTGGATCATGCCATATCGCCATAGCGCGACCATCATCCAAATGCCGCTGCTCAATCAGGTTTCCATTACTCAATAAGTAGGGAAATTGCTTAGCATCGGCATAAATGGTGGTGGTGAAAACAGCCAAGACATCAGGGCGATCCAGATAATAGCTAATACGCCGGAAACCCTCGGCTTCACATTGCGTACAAAACGCTCCAGCAGATTTATACAGCCCTTCTAGCGCGCTATTCTCACTTGGGTTGATAACAGTTTCGACGCTTAGTACAAACTGCTCTGGTAGGTTCTGCAGCTGCAATAAGTTAGCGCTAAGCTGGTATTCATGCGGCTGCAACAAGTGACCGTCGAGCCACAGGTTGACTAACTGCACATGCTCACCGTTCAGTTGCAACGGCTGCTCGCTGACCCGGCGAATGTGCATGGTATTCAGCACGCGAGTAGCGCTATCATGCAAATGAAATTCTAGCTCGACGGTGTCAATCACATACGCCGGAGCGCGATAATCGCTCCGTAACTTAGCTACATGCTGGCTCATGGTTATACCGCTTCAGGGCGTCGCAAAATAGTTATACCGGTGTAGCCATAGAACAAGGCGATCAGTGGCGTTAACCAGTTAAAGAATGCATAGGGCGCGAATTCTAGCGGGCTCACGGCTAAGGTTGCCATCATAAACGCGCCACAGGTATTCCACGGGATCAGCGCTGAGGTGATGGTACCGCTATCTTCTAGAGTACGTGATAACACCCGCGGGTCGAGGCCACGATTTTCATATTGCTCGCGGAACATGCGGCCTGGAATCACAATCGCCATGTATTGGTCAGCAGTTAGCACGTTAGCACCAAAACAGGTAAATAACGTGGCCGCAATCAAGTCGCCGGTGCTTTTAATGAAACCGAGCAAACTTTGAATCATGCGTTCTAATAAGCCCAATTTTTCCATGATGGCGCCAAAGGTCATGGCACTTAAAATGATCCACATGGTATTGAGCATGGAGGACATACCGCCACCGCTGAGCAATTCATTTAACTCTGCAGAACCGGTTTTGATGGCGACACCGTCGGTCAGTGCACTCCATACCACCATAATGGTAGCAACGGCAGAGCTCTGCCCTTCAGCAATGGCGGTAATCAACTCTGGCTGAAATAGCACAGCCCATAGACCACCGAGCAAGGCGCCGAAGAATACCGATGGTAATGCTGGTTTACCACGTGCGGCCAAAAACAGCAGAACTAATAGAGGGACCAACATTTCCCAACCGATGTTATAGGTATTGTTGAGCTCTAGTTGCATGCGTTCAAGTTCTAGCGCATTAAAATTTGTGTCGGCATTCAGCCCCAGCAAAACAAATAGAATCAGCGCAATTAAAAACGCCGGACCGGCGGTATAGGCCATATAGCGAATATGTTGGAATAACTCACTGCCCGCCACAGCCGGCGCCAAGTTGGTGGTATCTGATAGCGGTGACATTTTATCGCCAAAATAGGCACCTGACACGACAGCTCCCGCGGTGATAGCCGGTGACATATCCATGCCAACGGCAATACCCATCAATGCAACACCAATGGTTGCTGCGGTGGTCCACGAACTACCAATGGCTAACGAAATAATGGCGCAGATAAGTGCTGAGGCAGCGTAAAACCAACTTGGGCTCAACAGTTCCAAGCCGAAATAAATCATGGTTGGCACGGTACCCGATAACAACCATGTACCAATTAATGAGCCTACCGCCAAAATGATCAACAAGGCACCCATGGCAACAGAGATGCCGGATTTAATGCCATCTTCGATGTCGGCCCAGGTGAAACGATTATAAAAACCAATCGCCATGGCCACGCCACTAGCGATCCAAAGTGCTATTTGATTCGGGCCATAGGATGAATCTTCACCATACAAAAATACCGATGCACTTAACAAGGCAATCAAAACAACAAGTGGGGTGAGTGCCTGCAACAGGCTTGGCGAACGCGTCACCGTGGGCGTTTCTGTATGCATCTTAGTTCTCTCAAAAAAATTAACCGGCGAATTCTAACACGCTGAAGGTTGGGGTAAAGCAAACTCTACCCCAACCCTATTCGCTCTATTTGTCAGTCTTCTGTTGCGCTTGCAAACGGCGTTCCCAGAAGGTGGCGTTTTTGATACCCAGTTTGACTGGATCAAAGGTGATAGGACCACCAGCTTTTTGTTGCTCTTCGTAATCTTTCAAGCAACGCATAGTCGGTTTGTACATGAAGAAAATAACTAAGATACCGATAATATTGATCCAAGCCATTAAGCCCACGCCAATATCACCAATACCCCAGATATAACCGGCACTATTCACTGTTCCGTAGGCCACCATTGCCATCAACAATACCTTAAACAGCATCAGTGGTAATTTACCTTTAAAAATACGGTTTAAGTAGGCCACGTTAGTTTCAGTGATGTAGTAGTAGGCCAAGATAGTGGTAAAGGCGAAAAAGAACAGTGCGATACCCACAAAAATTGGACCGAGGCTACCAAATACGCTTTGTAACGCTAACTGGGTAAATGCTGCTGAGCCAATTTCAGTATCGGCGGCAACGTTTTGTACAATGAACTGCCCTGCTGGTAACTCACCGACCACGTTATATTGCTGGGTAATCAAGATCATTAACGCCGTTGCAGTACAGACAAACAAGGTATCAATGTATACCGAGAATGCTTGCACTAAACCCTGTTGCGATGGGTGATCCACCTCAGCAGCAGCAGCGGCATGCGGACCAGAACCTTGACCCGCTTCATTCGAATAAATGCCGCGTTTAACACCCCAACCAATAGCCGCACCAAAACCGGCTTGCGCGGTGAAGGCATCGGACAGAATCAGCCAGAAAATATCACCGACTTTGTCGAGGTTGAGGAACACCACAATCAACGCCATCACAATATAACCAAGGGCCATAAACGGCACTACGATTTGGGTGAAATTGGCGATACGGCGAATGCCACCGAAAATGATGAAGGCTAAAACGATCAAAATCACTGCTAAAGCGACTAATTTATGCGTCCCTACTTCACCGAAGCTGGTCACCACCATGTTACCGTCACCAAAGATTTGCGTGACTGCATTACCCACCGCATTGGCTTGTACGCCAGGCAAGAAAATACCGCAACCGATGATCGCCGCAATTGCAAAGAGGATACCTAACCAACGCCAGCCTAACGCGCGTTCAAAATAATAGGCTGGACCACCGCGGTATTGACCGTCTTCTTCTACTTTATAGAGCTGACCTAGGGTTGATTCAACGTATGCGGTACTAGCGCCTAAAAAGGCGACCACCCACATCCAGAATACGGCACCCGGGCCACCAAAACCGATCGCTGCTGCTACCCCGGCAATGTTACCCACACCCACACGGCCGGATAATGACACTGCTAGTGCTTGGAAGGATGAAATACCTTTATCGGAATCATTGCTGCTGACCAGCAGCTTGAACATTTCTTTGAAATGACGAACTTGCCCGAAGCGCGTCAAAATGGAGTAGAAAAGACCGGCGCCTAAGCACAAGTAAATCAGCGCTTCGCTCCATACCCAATTATTTAAGGTACTGACTATTTCCTGCATAAAATGCCCCTGAATTATTGTTATCGTTGGTTTCAAGTTACCGCAGTAATCTGCCACAGCAGCCTTGGAATAGCCATAAAAAAACCGCCAAAGGCGGTTTTTTCGTGGTTAATTCATGGCAATTTTGTTTGCCTCAATAATGTCGAAGCCTAGTTTTACCGTCTCCTCGAGATACGGATCGTATTCGGGCAATTGACCAGTTACCTCATCCGTAAGCGCTTCGAGATCCTTCACCGGTTTCAGACCTAAGCGTTGTAAACGCTCGTTAGCTCGCTGCAACTTGCGCTCATTGTCTTCTTCTTCTTCCGCTTTACGTTCAGATAACACGAGGCTTAACCAGGTTTTATCTTTGTTCGCCTGATAGGTTTCAATGTCCTCAAGAATATAGACGAACTCAGGATTTTTCGGCACTCGGCTATCAAATTTCTGTTGCCACTCCGTTAATTTGGCGTCAGAGAATACGCCAACTTCTTTGTATGGTGCACGCTCAAGCTGATCCCATGGTAAGGCATTTTCTTGACTGCTTTCGCCAAACTCTTCGGCATCGGTGTAGGCTGGGTAAAGAATGTCCGGTGTCACCCCGCGCAACTGGGTACTGCCACCATTAATCCGGTAAAACTTGGCAATAGTATATTGCACACTACCAATCGGCTTCTCGAAGAAATCAAACCGCCGTGCTAGGCCACGATGCTGCTGCACGGTGCCTTTACCATAGGTATTCTCACCAACAATAACGGCGCGACCATAGTCTTGTAGCGCTGCAGCAAAGATTTCCGATGCCGACGCGCTATAGCGGTCAACCATCACCACAACGGGGCCCTTGTAATAGGTTTGCCCATCACGGTCACTATTAATTTCTTTGCGTCCGCCCGACTGAGCCACCTGCACTACCGGGCCTTGATCAATAAACAAGCCGGTCAGCGTAATCGCTTCACTGAGTGACCCACCGCCATTTCCACGCAAGTCAATAATTAAGCCTTCGACCTGTTCAGTCGTCATCTGGTCAATGAGCGCAACAACATCACTGGTGAGGTTGTTGTAGAAACCAGGAATGGTAATAACACCCATTTTACGACCGGCGTAATCACCCTCTTCAGGAGTTTTGACTTCGGCTTTGGCAGCACGGTCTTCTAACTTCACTTTGTCGCGAACAATTGCAACTTCGCGCGGCGCTGAACCGGCACCTTGATTAGCCTTAATGACTTGTAATCGTACGGTGGTGCCTTTTGGCCCTTTGATCAGTTCAACCACATCATCTAAGCGCCAACCCACTACATCGACGAATTCGGCCTTGGCATCATCACCTTGCCCTACGGCGACAATTTTATCATCTGGACCGAGAGCACCACTTTTATCAGCAGGGCCACCGGGTACCAGACTTTGGATCACGGTGTAATCATATTCAGCTTGCAGAACTGCACCGATGCCTTCCAGCGACAAATTCATATTTTGCTCAAAACGTTCAGCATTAGCTGGCGATAAGTAGCTGGTGTGAGCCTCTACGCTGCGAGCAAATGAATTCATGATGGTTTGAAAAACATCTTCGCTATTCGTTTGGGTAAGTCGCTTTAAGACGTTGTTGTAGCGTTTACCGAGGGTCTCGACCACTTCTTCCCAGCTCTTGCCGGTCATGGTCAAATTAAGTGCGTCATACTTGACCCGTTGTCGCCAAATTTCATTTAATTCTTCAACGCTGGTGGCCCATGGTGCGTCTTCACGATCGTAATAATACTTATCGTCAGCAAGCTCAAAATCAAAGGGTTTCTCAACGTCTAATAATGACAACGCATACACATAACGCTCAAAGCGACGTTGTAACACTTTGTCATGAATAGCATAGGCTGGTTTAAGTTTGCCGGAATTGATCATGTCATCAAATAAATGCCGGTATTCAACGGTCTGATCAATGTCACTTTGCAACAGAAATATCTTGCTGTAATCGAGCATTTCTAGATAACGCGCGAGAATTTGCTCGGACATCTCATTGTTAAGTTCAGCATTGGTAAAATGGTAACGGGTAAAATAACTGGTAACACGCTGACTGACTGTCCCATGCTGCGCTTCTGGCTCAAGTTTTGGCAACTCATCGAGTTGATGCACTGGCGGAATTGCATAGCTGTTGCTCCACAACAACAGGCCTAAGGCGCTCACCATGGCGCTATGAAGGGACAATTTTTTCAGCATTGTTACGACTCCTGCTTGGCTAGATATACAGCATCATACTGCACTTTGACCGTGAGGCCATTGTGAAGTTGCACCTGTAAATCGTTACGATCTATTTCAGTAATCTGACCACTTACTGTGTTATTCGCAACTTTCACCTGCACCTGTTGACCGACTTTTAAATTTGCTGCTAGAGCAGGTTTTAGCGTCTGCTTTGCGACTGCGCGAGGAGTTTTAGGGCTATTACCCGCGGCTTTTGGCTGACGCCGTGGCGCATTGCGGCGAGCTGGTTTGGCGCGTTGCTCGGAAACGGCTGCAGTAGTCTTATCGCCTGATTCAGAGGCTTTGCTTGCTGGCATTTGCAGTGATTTTTTTTCCGCGACCTGCGCTTTCGCTTCAGTCAATTGCTGCTGCGCATGTTCAGCATGGCTTACTTCAACAACGCCAGCAGCCTTGCCATCTAAGTCAAGACGTTCGCTACCCGCCTTGATGCAACGGAGGTAACGCCAACTATTGGTATAATGACGAACCGCCGAACGGAGTCGGGTTTTGCTGACCTTTGGGTCGTCGGCCAAACGCGCTGCCAAATCATCAAAAATACCAATTTTCAACGGCTGCGCGTTACCTGTAAGGGTAAAACAGGCGGGAAACTGCTCGGCCAAATAAGCCAGAATATCCTTACTCGTGCTGAGCTTTGTTACATCATTCATCGTCATCAAGTTCCTGCTGACGCACGTCAGCTAGTTGTTCCAAAATATAGGTTTGCATGTCGTCGCTATCTATTTCTAGCAATTCGTCATTTTCAATCCATTCGAATAGAGTCCGACGAATCACCTCTTCAAGTTGTTCAAGGCTGTCATCTTCTTCCATATAGGTTGCCACATAATGCAGCATTTCATTCATTTGATCAGCCGCAACCTCGGCCTCATCATCAAAAAAAACCATATCACTACGGCTGACCAAGTACGCGTAAATATCGAATTCAGCTAACATAATTGTTGCCAGTTGAGGCTTTCGATAAAGCGCCCAAGGCGACTCAAGCCATCGGCGTCTGCTTGGCTAAAGCGACCAATGCTCGGACTATCGAGGTCGAATACCGCCACCACCTGTCCGTTTACAATGATAGGCACCACCACTTCAGAATTTGATGCTGCATCACAGGCGATATGATCGGCAAATTCGTGCACATCGTGAACTAGTTGGGTCTTTTGGCTGCGCGCTGCAGCACCACAAACACCGCGTGAAAATGGAATGCGCAGACAAGCCACTTTGCCCTGAAAAGGCCCAAGCACCAGCAATTCTGGAGCACGTAACAAATAAAAGCCAACCCAATTAACATCGGCGAGCTCATGGTAAACCAACGCCGACAGGTTACTCAAATTAGCGATTAAATCAGGTTCTCCAGCAGTGATAGCCTGGGCTTGCTCCAACAAAACATCATAGTTGGTACTCATTAATTTACGACTCACTATCAGTTAATGGAAAGGTAGCAATGGTGGCAGCTGTTGGACGCTGCAAGTTCGCCTTCATCTCGGCTTTACTGCGGGTAATCAGTTGACCGTCGGCGCCCACTCGAAAGGGCTCTTCGGAGGGGCAAAACTTTGCTTGATAGGCCATCACTAATTGGATGCTATTGGCTTTTTGCTCATCAGTTAAAGCCACCCCATCAGGCCATTTGCCGAGTTCGACTGCGGTTACCAAGCGTTGATAAACATCAGGTGAAATACTGGCAAGTAATTCGTCAAACTGCATTAACAACCCCGTCGCTTAAGCAGCAACATACGGATACGATTAATCACAAACCAAACCAAGCCAACCAGCATGCCGCCGTTGGCTAAGTGGAGCTGCCAACTACCCGGTTCAGGTTGCTGCATGAAAAAATAGGTGAACGCCGCAATAGCCATCAGCAATGCTAGCATTGATTGACTGGTCAGACGCTCACGCTGACGTTGCACTACCTGCTGCCATTCGCGTTCGCGCTGTTCACTGGATAATCCTGTTAGCTTAAATTCGCAATGTGGACAAGCATCTGCTTTGGACGACATGCGTTTATTGCATGCCGGGCATTGAATCACTGCCATAGCTGCCTCTAGGTCAACAAATAATGCTTTTCAATATAAGGGATCTGCCCGCAAATTCAAGCTTTGCGGGCAGTTAACTGAACACTGAGATGATTATGCAGGTTTGCCAATATCGGCTGAAATAGCATAAATAGCTGACAGTACATCAGCTCCCAGCTGCATAGAACGCGGTGCTGACCAACCGAAATCAGCATCCGCTAAGTCAGCGTTGTCTTTGAAGGGCATTTCCAGGGTAAAGGCTAAGCAGCCAAAACGTTCAGCCACCGCGTTACTTGCCACAGTTAAATTGCCCTCACCCGGCGCTTCGAGGTCATAACCATAGGTGGTTTGAAACTCAGGGGTGATAGCGACTAAGATTTGCTTAAACTTAGCACCTAACTGTTCCATATACGCGTTGTAACTAGGAATGCCTTCGCTACCAGCGACAAAGTTGTAAGGTAGATTTTCATCACCATGGATGTCCAAGAATAAATCAACACCGGTGTGCTGCATCATGTTCAATACATGAAACACCTCGGGGCTACGCTCCAAACTTGGTGTAGCCCACTCGCGGTTAAGGTTTACCCCCCCCGCGTTGGTACGCAAGTGTCCGCGCACACTCCCATCAGGGTTCATGTTCGGCACAATATAAAACACGTGATCCTGCAACAACTGTCGCGCAGCACCATCTTCATCATCGAGCAAGCGGCTCAACAAACCTTCAATGAACCATTCGGCCATAGTTTCACCGGGGTGCTGGCGCGCGGTTAGCCAAATGACTTTTTTACCGGCTTCGGGCTGACCAACCACCAACAAGTTCAAATCACGACCATCAAGGCTTTGACCTAGCAGTACATGCTGACATTCGATACTTTGTTGCGCCCATTGCACCAAGTCTTGATGACGCTCGTACGAATACGGGGCGAAATAAGCGTAATACACGCTTTCTTGGTCCGGACTGTGACGAATAGTCAGATTTTGCCCGTCAAAATCGGTGTCCACACGGAACCAAGTTTCACGGTCGTATGATGCGACTGCTTGGTAATCGCGCCAACCATCTGGATACGCTGATTGACCGGCATTGGTAATCTGCATGACGTGCTCAACCCCAGCTTCACTGTATAATTTGAAGTGAAACCACTGGTAAAAATCAGATTGCGCATCGTTGCGAATCGCTAGTTTGATAGCATCCGGCTGCTCAGCGGCCAGCACTTCTATGTTGCCACTATCAAAATTCGAGGTAATAAACATGCTGCTTCCTTTAATTTATTTTGGCAGGTTCAATAACTGTTGACCGGCCATTTTTTCGGCGACACGCACTACTTGGCAGCTGTAACCAAATTCGTTGTCATACCACACATACAGCACCGCGCGGTCACCATCGACAATGGTTGCCTGTGAGTCCACAACGCCCGCATAGCGAGAACCAACTAAGTCAGTTGAAACAATTTCAGTTGATGCTGTGTAATCAATTTGTGCTTGCAACTCAGAATGCAGTGCCTGCTCAAGCAAGAAACTATTCAGTTCATCTTTGCTGGTCGTGGTCGCTAAATTGAGGTTCATGATCGCCATCGATACGTTAGGAGTCGGCACTCGAATGGCATTACCGGTCAATTTACCAGCCAATTCTGGCAGTGCCTTCGCCACCGCTTTAGCAGCCCCGGTCGAGGTCAATACCATGTTAAGCGCAGCAGACCGCCCGCGGCGCTCGGCAGAATGGTAGTTGTCGATTAGGTTTTGATCGTTGGTATACGAATGAACGGTTTCAACGTGGCCATTGCGAATACCAAACTTATCATTCACAACTTTAAGCACCGGAGTAATTGCATTGGTGGTGCAGCTAGCAGCACAAACAATCAAATCGTCAGCAACGATATCTTGGTGATTAACGCCGTAAACGATATTTTTAATCGCGCCTTTTGCCGGAGCAGTTAACAACACCTTTTTCACGCCTTTCGATTTTAGGTGCAAGCCCAAACCAGCTTCGTCTTTCCAAATGCCGGTATTATCGATAATGATAGCGTCGTTAATACCGTATTGGGTGTAGTCAATTTTGTCAGGTGCGTCGGCATAAATGACTTTGATTGAGGTACCGTTCGCTTTAATGGCAGAATTCTCATGGTCAACGGTAATTGAACCATTAAACGGGCCATGTACTGAATCACGACGTAATAAACTGGCACGCTTCTCTAAATCACCATCACGGCCACCACGTACAACGACTGCGCGCAAACGCATTTTATTGTTGCTACCGTTGCGTTCAATCAAAAGCCGCGCTAATAAACGGCCGATACGGCCAAAACCGTAAAGGACGATATCTTGGGCTGGGATATTGTCGACTTGATCAACGATATCTATCAATTCACATTGCAAGTAGGCTTCGATAGATAACCCCTCGGCGGCATTTTTGAACAAGTAATTGAAGGCTAATTTACCCAAGTCAACGCGCGCCGGCGCTAATTTCATCTTGCTTAACGCTTCAATAAACGGGAAGCTCTCACGCAACCGTAATTTGACCCCTTCATGCCGCTCGATTAAGCGGTGCGCCTTGATGATATGAATGGTATCGACATTCAATAATGAACGCCCATAAACCAAAATCTCCACACCATAAGTACGATAAAGTCGGCCTATGATTGGTTGCATCATCTCCGCGTATTCTTGGCGTTCCTGCCAACTTTTCAAGGTCA
This sequence comes from Pseudidiomarina mangrovi, assembly GCF_003999375.1. Lineage (GTDB taxonomy): Bacteria > Pseudomonadota > Gammaproteobacteria > Enterobacterales > Alteromonadaceae > Pseudidiomarina > Pseudidiomarina mangrovi. The sequence goes on along the minus strand of NZ_RJLC01000017.1, from coordinate 297,114 downwards.
GTTCGGTTTGCTGATCACTCATGAGGGTACCTATCTCGGTTGCGTTGCTGAAGTTAAAAAATTAAGTGGGCTGCATTGTACTGAAAAGCGTCATTAAGCGCCAGAATCAATCCACCTAGACCTGTAAGTCTGAGATGGTCGTGATATAATCCGCGTTGAATTTTGACCACCACTCAGGAGCTTCCGCAATGTTACGGCGTACCAAGATTGTCACTACCCTAGGCCCGGCTACCGATGATCCCAAGGTACTCGAAGCCCTCATCCAAGCCGGAGCGAATGTGGTGCGGTTAAACTTTTCTCATGGTAGCGCTGATGATCACATCAAACGCGCTACCACAGTGCGTGAAATTGCCCAGAAACTTGGCGTCTATGTAGCCATTTTAGGTGACTTACAAGGGCCCAAAATACGTGTTTCGAAATTTGAATCTGGCGCGGTCATGCTGGATATCGGTGATGTTTTTGTATTAGATGCCGCGCTCGACAAAAATGCGGGTACCGCCCAGCGCGTTGGTATTGATTACAAAGAGCTCCCGAACGACGTAGACGTTGGTGACATTTTATTACTCGATGATGGGCGCATCCAATTGCGCGTCGAAGACGTTACCGGTCCGCAAATCACAACCACAGTGACGGTCGGTGGTAAGCTGTCAAATAATAAGGGTATCAATCGCCTCGGTGGCGGTTTGTCTGCCGCAGCATTGACCGATAAAGATCATAAAGATATCGCCTTAGCAGCGAAAATTGGGGTCGATTATCTGGCCGTCTCATTTCCGCGCACGGGTGCTGATATGAAAGAAGCGCGCCGCCTCCTCCATGATGCTGACGGCCGCGCTTTGTTATGTGCCAAAATTGAACGTGCCGAAGCGGTTGCTTCGGACAGCGCTCTGGATGACATAATTCGGGCATCAGACGCAGTGATGGTTGCTCGCGGTGATTTGGGTGTCGAAATTGGCGACGCGCAGCTGGTCGGTAAGCAGAAAAAGATTATTGCTCGGGCTCGAGCACTCAATAAGGTGGTGATCACCGCCACCCAAATGATGGAATCGATGATTGAAAACCCCATGCCAACACGCGCCGAAGTGATGGACGTGGCCAACGCCGTCCTTGATGGAACTGACGCGGTGATGCTATCCGCAGAGACTGCCGCGGGTAATTATCCGGTAGCAACTGTGAAGGCCATGTCAGGCATTTGTTTAGGCGCAGAAACTCATCCAAGTGCTGCACTTGAGCGCCATGACCAGAATTACAGCTTCACCAGTATTTCTGAGGCGACAGCGATTACTGCGATGTACGCTGCCACTCATTTGCAAGGCGTTAAAGCCATCATTGCCTTAACCGAGTCTGGCTCAACCGCTAAACTGATGTCCCGCATCAATACCACCCTGCCGATTTTTTCATTGTCTCGCCACCCAGAAAGTCGTGCTCGCTGTGCACTTTATCGGGGTGTTTATCCAATTGCGTTCGATTCGACCAAGTGTAAACCTGAGCGTTTAGTCTATGAAGCGGTCAATGAAATTAAGGTGCGCGGGCATGTTGCTGTCGGTGATTTAGTGATTTTAACCCATGGTGATACCATGGAGACTATCGGTTCGACCAATACCTGCAAAATCATTAAAGTCAGTTAGCATAATCCGCAATCAGGCTATCTAGGTCATCTAGATAGCCATTTATGGTGCTTACAAGGCGATGTTTTTGTTTCGGTGTTAATGACTGATAAAGTGAATAAATCATCGTTAACGTTGCTTCACGGCTAATTTCTAACGACTGCTGCAGCGCCTCAGGCCGCATCTGCTCCGGGGTTAAAATCAGTTCACGCATACGCTGCTCAAACTGCTGTTGATCGCTTTGATTTAACACCAGACTGAACTCATCAAGCCATAACTGTTGATAGTCAAGCCATAGCAGCCGCACGTCTTCACGTTGATCTAACCAGCGCCGCAAATAACGCATCTGCCCAGATTCTAAGCGCCCTATCCAATCACTAATATTATTTTCCATGCGCTTTTGGCTGCGTTTTAATAACTCAGCAAATTCTGTTTCCGCAATTTCTTCGCGACGCTCATCAATATCCGCCTGAATAGTTTCAATAATTTTCTGGCGTTGTGCGACGGATAATTGCGGCATATAACGCAGTGCATAAGGCTCTACGGCAACACGAACATTGCCCCACCAGCTATACATGATATCGCTGTAACGCAGCACATCGGCTTCAGTCAGCTCATCGTTGCTAATCAGATTACGTAATTCTGTGAGGTGCTGTCGATAGAGTGGTAATTGAGTTTGCGCATGCCATAGATGAAGGGCATCTATGCTGGCGCTGACGTCATCCTCAAGCTGACCAGATAACGCGACATAATCCGCTAACCGCCACTCAACCAAGGTGTCAGCAAAGCGATAACCAAAGCGGTTGGAACACCCGACTATCACTAACAGTGATAAAAGAATAACTGTCAGCCGCCGCATGTTCACTCCTTGGTTAAATTACGTCGATAAAATTAATTTCTTGATACGATCTTTATAACTTCGACTTACTTTAAGCTCTTTACCGTTGCGCAGAACGAGGTGGTATTCACCATTTTGCCGACTACATAACTTTTCTACTTGATCGAGGTTAACGATCGCAGAGCGATGTATGCGCTGAAAGCGCGCTGGATTGAGCTCGTCTTCGAGCTCTTTCATCGTGCGACGCAAAATATGAGTCTCATTACAAGCATGAATACACATATAGTCGCCCGCCGCATCAACCCACTCAATTGAATTGATTGCAACACGGGTAATTTCGCCACTTTCTTTAATCGCAATATGCTCAGGATAACGCGCCATGGTCATATCTTCACCGCTGGCTAGGCGCTTGAGAATATCTTCGCAATCCTCACCGGTAGCGTCAGCGAGCAAATTTAAGATACGCTGATGTTGATCGTTTCGTTCACGTTCCGCTAAGTTTTTTTCAATCCGGCTTAAACTTTGTTGTAACCGTTCGTGATCAACTGGCTTCAATAGATAATCGATAGCACGTACTTCAAAGGCTTTTATCGCATAATGATCATAAGCCGTAACGAACACCACCAAGGGCATTTGTTGACCAGCGTTTTGTACCTCACGCAACACATCAAAACCATTCATACCAGGCATTTGGATATCGAGAAAGACTAAGTCGGGCTTTAAGGTAATAATTTTTTCAACTGCTTGGCGGGCATTCTGGCATTCGTCAAGTACCTCTACCTGAGCAAATTCACGAAGCCGCACAATTAAGCCACGTCGAGCCAGTGACTCATCATCTACAACCAAAGCACGAATGGTTTTCGTCATATAGTATCAACCTGCTCGAACGGAATTCGGATATCGATCCGCAACCCTTGCGGATCATTGTTCGCTACTGTAAAGGAGTAGCGCTTACCAAACAAGGCTTGCAACCGATCGCGGGTGTTGGCCAGACCAACACCACCACTATTAAGTAGCTGATCAATCGGTTTTTTAGTGCCTGGTCCGTTGTCGGCAACAACAATGACTAATTGCTCTTCATGGCGGTGAGCGTGCACGTTAATACAACCGCCCTGCTCCAGTTTAGCGATGCCGTACTTAATTGCATTCTCAATCAGCGGCTGTAAAAACAAACTCGGAACCAGAGCTTTTTGCGCCTCATCAGTCACGTCTATCACGACTTGCAAGCGCTCATCAAAGCGCACTTTTTCAATATCTAAATATAAATTAATAGCATCGATTTCACGCGCCAAAGGGATCTTTTTAATGGGCTCGTTGTCGAGTGAAAAGCGCAAAAATAAACTCAACTTCGACATCATCCGATTAGCTAGCTCATTCTCACCCACCAAAATCAGTGTGGAGATAGCATTTAACGTATTAAACAAGAAATGCGGATTCAGCTGATAGCGAAGCATTTTTAATTGCGCTTGGTGCGCCATAGACGTAGCCATCAACGCTTTTTGTTTTTCGTCTTGCAGCATTTGGTAGTATTTGATACCAAAATACAAACCGCTCCAACTCAGCATGATATAAAACTTAGCAATAGAGTTTTTGAAATAGAACCAATCACTGTCAGGGCGGAAACCAAATTTATAGATTTCCCAATAGGTGGCGTTATCGATCACAGCCCAGCAAGCTGCCGACAAATAGGATGCTGCTAACACCACAATAATCAGTTGCCATGGGCTGATATCCCAAATACGGCGATATAAATGCCGCAAGGGCACGGTGATTAGGAATCCGGCATAGGCGCCTAGTAGAATGACCAACGCATAGATATCACGCATTTCGTGCATCAGTGAGCCAATATAGTGGACTAATGCATAACCTGACCACCCGGCGGCTTGCAGTACCCAGAAGAAGCGATTGCGATCATCAAGTAAACTTTTCCAGCGTTTGTTCATGGCCTCTGCCGTTTTTTGTGAAACCTGTTAACGTAACCATTATAACCATTCCACTCTGCGCTGTACCGCGCTTTATCGCAGCTAGATGGCTATATAGCTTGTCAATGCCGTGCTAGCATAGAGGCATTGCCACCTGCTCCAGCACTGAGGTAGACATGCTGCATTATGCCATCACGATTGCCGACCACGGCGCTCATCTCTTTCAAGTAAAAATCAGTATTCCGACGAGTTCCACAACAGGTCATATCTTGCGCTTGCCGGCCTGGATACCCGGAAGTTACATGATTCGCGATTTTGCTCGTCATATCATTGATTTTCGTGCCGATTCGGCACAGCAGCCGCTCGCCTTTAAAACCCTGGATAAGCAGACCTGGCAGTTATCACCAAACCAGGCTGAGGTGCAGGTCAGTTATAAGGTCTACGCCTACGACTTATCTGTTCGCAGCGCCTACTTAGAGCGCGATTTTGCCTTTTTTAACCATAGCAGTTTATGTCTTAGTGTTGATGAGCTTGCCAACAGCCCTTGTCAGCTCGATGTCGAATGCCCAGCGGATTGGCAGCTAGCTACCGGTTTGACGCGGATATCGGGCGACAAATATGCGGCTGGGCGGTTCCAAGCAGACACTTACCAGCAACTGATTGACCACCCTATGCTCATGGGCAAACTGACTATCGCCGAATTTAACGCCGCTGGCGTGCCACACGCACTGGTGCTCGCTGGTCGCCATTATGCTGACTTGGCAAGAATTTGTGCTGACTTGCAACGCATTTGTAGCACTCAAATAACGATGTTTGGTGAACAACCACCGTTTGCTCAATATCTATTTTTGACCATGGTGGTTGGCCGTGGTTTTGGTGGTCTCGAGCACAGTAATTCCACCGCGCTGATATGTAACCGTAAAGACTTGATTCATACCAACAAAAGCAACATAGACAATGACTACCGGGTATTTTTAAGCCTGTGCAGCCATGAGTATTTTCATAGTTGGAATGTCAAAACGCTCAAGCCAAAACTGTTTTTGCCGTATCAACTAGACACCGAGCAATACACGCCTCAGTTATGGTTTTATGAAGGGTTTACCTCATATTACGACGATTATTTGCTTCATCGTGCAGGTTTGCTCAGTGCTAATGCTTATTTGGCCATTCTCGGTGAAACCATTGCTAAAGTGCAGCGCGGTAAGGGCCATCTCCGCCAATCTGTAGCAGAATCAAGTTTTTATGCGTGGACTAAATACTATAAACAAGATGAAAATTCACCCAATGCGATCGTTAGTTATTACGCCAAAGGCGGATTGATTGCTTTGTGCGTCGATTTAAAAATTCGCTTAGCCTCACAGCACCAACATGACCTAGCAGCAGTGATGGCGGACTTCTGGCAGCGTTATGGTGCCCAGCAGGACTCAGCTGATGCGGGTACCGACGATAACAGCTTTGCCGATTTTTTACGCCAACGCTACGACTATCAGGCTATCGCTACTTTTGTCGAACAGGCAACGCAGTCCACCGCAATTCTGCCACTGGAAGAGTTACTCGAGCAATTTGGTATTACGCTGACGCGTGCTGCCGCAGCGGACGATAATACCTTTAGTGGCAAAGCCGTCAACAGCAGCTTACCAGTATCGCTCGGGGCGAAATATAAAGTCAGCAACCAAGGCTTAGAGTTGACTCATGTCTACGAGGGTGAAGCCGCCAGCATGGCAGGCTTAAGTGCTTATGATCGGATTATCGCTATCGACTATTTGCAAGTGACCGACGCAACACTACGTGAAATTGCCGAGCGCTTTAAACCGGGTCAAACAGTGACGATTCATGCTTTTCATCGCGATGAATTGCGTGAGCATCAGTTAACGTGGCAGGTACCAGCGCCACAAAGTTTACAATTGACCGTTGTGGCAGCGGAAAAACTCGCAGGATGGCTTACTCTGTAATACTGAAGTGCTCGAGTGCTAAGGCAGGGTCAAGACGTTCTTGGCCCCAATTGATGCGCCAATCTAGATGCGGCCCAGTAACCCGGCCGGTCGCACCAATTTCAGCCATTAACTGACCTTGCTGGACAATATCGCCGACCTGCACATGTAATTTGTGTAAATGAATATAGGTACTCGTGACGCCATAACCATGGTCGAGAATTAAGGTCCCGCCGGAATAGAATAAGTCAGGCTCAGCCAGCACTACCCGCCCCGCCCACGGCGCCTGTACCGGTGTCCCGGTTGGCGCTGCGATATCTAAACCATAATGTGGATTACGTGGCTCACCATTAAAAATACGCTGGCTGCCATACACCCCACTAATACGCCCTTCAGCAGGCATTATCAGTGGCTGCAAGAAATCAAGCCGCTGGCTCATATCATTGCGCGCGGCAGCAACCTTTTGTGCCTCACGACGGGCTCGAGCGACTTGCTCAGGATCAGGGGTAACGGTTTGTTGCGGCACACCGTCGACGCGATCGATGTCGTATTCCCGCGGCTGTAATTCAATGCTTATTGTAGCCCGTTCGCCATTAGGTGCCTCGATGTGAAGCTGCTGCGCACCGCTTGCTTCGCGACCAAAACCAAACACCACATGGCCGGTTTCAGTCACGCTTAATTCTTGCTCGGCTAAGAATACCCGGTTACCGACCGCGGTTTTACCAATCATCAGCGTGCCGGCGGTACGCGCTCCACGAAGTTCAATGCTTAGATCAGTCGCGCGCGCTGGGGCCATCGCAGTGGCGGCTATGAACATCACCCCCAAAAGCGCCATCCATCGTGCTTTAAGCATAACCAATGGCTCCTTTACCTACCCCTTCAAAGCCAGTCACTTGTACCTGCTCATGAGGATGCTCACGTTTGATTTGCTGAGCCAAATAGGCCGCAATACATTCCACCGTTGAATCGGTTGGAATCAAATAGTTTTCACTGCGCGGCATAATCAGCTCAAATAGCCCTTGATCCGCACGGTAGCTGTAACCAATATGGCTCTCTTCGCTGAGTTGTTGTGCCTGCTGCGAGCGTTGTAACTGTGATAACGGCACCACGTCATCTTGCGAGCCCAAATAAATATCGCGCCAGGTATCAGCCCACTGCTGTTCAAGCGCTTGGTCACGCTGTCCATTAATCGCAACATATAAGCGTGAGCGATGGCCATGTGCAATGCGCTGACAATTACCATCATGTTTTTTCAAGCCATGCGTATAGTGGTAAAACGCTCCGGGGATTTCTTCGGCCCGCAGCTGTAACTGAATGGCGTCTACATTTTCGGGTAATTCGCGCTTGATCACCGCACGCAAATACTCAGTGATAGAGCTCATGGTGACGGCCTCGGCATCGATAAAAGCAAAGGCATCGGCTGGGCAATATAGATGAATAGAGCCGCCATTAGGACGCATAAAATCGACCCATAGGGTGTCGTGCAGATCATTATGCACAACGCCGGTATAGGCATGTTCTGTCGGCACTGCTAGTTTGTGATCGACAGCACCATCAATGATGCGTTTGATCTGTTTTTTGACCCGACCAAAATCAAGCACCATAGACTGCTCGTTGAGTCGTCCATCGAGAATAATATCAACAATCCAACTCTCTCCGACCATGCCACGTTGCGGGCATAGGTAAGAAAAATCGATAACGGTTAGATCGTTTACAAATAACTGCATAAAATACTCAACGTTTAATGACGGATAACGATAATTTAGCTTGGCATTATATCACCGCTTACGCAGAAGCTATAACGCCAATCAGCGTAAACCAGTCATAAATCAACCACGCACTCAGCAACAACAGAGCCAAGCCCATCAAGCGGTCGAGCCAATGACTGATACGCCATAGATACTGATAAAACGGCGGCCAGGTAATCAAGCTTGCCAACAGACTAAACCACAACGCCGTGGCAATGGCCATATACACGCCATAACCGAGCTTTATTAGGTTTGGCGTGGCTGGATTAATCACCGTTGAAAACAAGGTGAGAAAAAACAACGTGGCTTTGACGTTTAGCCCATTGGTTAAAAAGCCAACGCGAAAGGCCTGCCACGAACTTAATGCTGGCGGCGCCGACTGTGCTGTGGGTAATGCACTGCGCGGCTGGCTTTGCAACGCTTGCCAGCCCAGCCAGGCCAAGTACCCTGCGCCAACAAGTAAAAAGCTCGCATACACCCATTGATATCGATGAATCAAAATGGCGATACCCAGCAATGAATAGGCTACGTGGATTAATATACCTGTACCAATACCCACCGCCACCCAGCGCCCAATGCGGCCGCCGTAACTTAAGCTGTACCGCGTGGTTACGGCAAAATCAGGACCTGGGCTGGCTACCGCCAAAAAGTGCAGAATAGCTATGGCTAAAAATTCTTGTAAATACATTGCGTCAGCGCCTTCAGTGATTTACTTTTAGTTAACTCAAATTTACTTACACAACTCTTTGCTGAGGCTCGCTATGGCTGCAAAACAACCGTCACTCAACGCTCTTAGGGTATTTGCGATTGCTGCCCATGCCCAATCGTTTAAGCATGCGGCTCAACAACTCGGCGTATCACAATCGGCGATTACGCGGCAAGTGCAGGCCCTTGAACAACAGCTGGGCACCCGACTCTTTCAGCGCGATAACCGCGTTCACGCACTTACTCCAGCAGGGCAAGCCTTGGCACCTGAATTACTGCGGCTGTTTCGTGACCTTGAACACACTATTGATCGCGTTCGCGATATTGGTGATAGCGAGTTAACCACGCTACGCTTAGCGCTACCCGATAGTTTGTTACGCTGGTGGTTAGCGCGCAAACTGCCTGACTTCAGCGCCTTATACCCGCATATTCGGCTGCAGTTTAGCACTGTTGCTATGTACCCGAATAGTCATGAAAAAGCTAATGTTTGTAGCCAGTTACAGCATGAAGTCAGTGATATTGTGGTGCATTATGGCAGTTTGAAAGACAAAAACATTCGCCAGCAACGGTTATATCAGCCAACTATTTGCGCGGTGGCTAAGCAAGCCCCGAGTAACGGCGACTGGCAGCGTTGGGTGGTCGATACCCAACAATTACCGTGGCAACACTTTAGCAAGCGCTTTGCCACTGTTACTCGTCAGGCTCAGGTACAGCAAGCACCGGACCATAGCGCTCTCGACCTGTTAACCGATCATGGTGCCGCCGCATTAACCGACAGCTTGTTATTGTCGCACCCACAGTTAAGTGGTCTCACGCGGCACCAAGAGTGGTCACTACAACTCCCTGAGGCGGTGTTTATCAGCTACAAAGAGCGTAGTCGCCAACCGGTGGCGCTGGTCGCCTTCAGTAAGTGGTTAGAAAGCCGCATTAATGTTCAGAGTGTGGCTTAGCGTAGAGCTCAGAGAGTGGCACGCTATGCCCTTGTGCGGTGACCATGCGGGCATGCTGGCGTTGCAACTGACGCGCATCGTGAGCGCCACATGAATGTGCTATCAAACCAACGCCGTACTCTAAATACTTTTGATAATTTGCCACCCGCACACCCTTGTCAGTGGGGTCTAAGCCGCGTTGCAAATCAGTATTGCTGGTGGTAATTCCGGTTGGGCAAGTATTCTTATTACATTGCATAGCCTGAATACAGCCTAGTGCAAACATGAAGCCGCGCGCCGACACGGCGAAATCTGCACCCACCGCAAGGGCCCACGCAACATCAGCTGGATTGATCATTTTGCCTGAGGCAATCACCTTAATTCGCTGCTTTAAATCAGCGGCCACCAATTTATCCACTAGAATCGGCAGGCTCTCGGATAATTTTAATCCAACATAATCCATTAACGGTTGCGGCGCAGCACCAGTGCCGCCGTCAGCGCTATCTAAGGTAATAAAATCAGGAGCACTTGCAACCCCGCGGGCCTGAATCGCTGCGATCAGTTCATCGAGCCATGAGGGTTCGCCAAGCACTAACTTAATCCCCGTGGGTTTACCGGTGAGCTCACGCACTAATTCGATAAAATCAAGCAACTCCTCGGTATTATTAATATCGGTGTGGCGATTCGGACTGATAGAATCTTGCCCTTGCGGAATACCGCGAATGGTTGCCACCTCGTGATTGACTTTAGCGGCCGGTAAGATACCGCCCTTGCCCGGTTTAGCTCCTTGGCTCAATTTTACTTCAAACATTTTCACCGCTGGCATGGCCGCTAGTTCTTGCAGGCGCAAATGATTTAGTTTGCCATCGCGGTCACGAACGCCATATTTGGCGGTACCAATTTGAAAGACTAAATCGCAACCGCCGGATAAATGATACGAACTTAATCCGCCCTCACCCGTGTTAAGCCAGCAACCAGCTAACTGTGCGCCACGCGACAGTGCAGTAATAGCTACCGGCGATAAAGCACCGTAACTCATGGCAGAAATATGAAACAGCCGCGCAGTTTGATACGGTTGGCGACAGCCAGCACCAATGACTACTGGCGTCAGCGCTTGTTGCTCGTCATCCTGGGGTGGAAACGTTGCATTGGCAAAAATGATGGTGCCTGGTTTGGTCAAATCGCGGGTAGAACCAAAGGCTATGGTACGGTCGACATCTTTGGCGGCACGATACACCCAACTACGCTGAGCGCGGTTAAACGGCATTTCTTCGCGATCCATCGCATAAAAATATTGTCGGAAAAATTCACCCAAGTGCTCAAAGCTATAGCGAAATCGCCCTATGACTGGAAAGTTTCGGCGAATAGTATGCTGGGTTTGCCGTTTATCAATGACATACAATACCAGCAACCAAAGCATTCCAATGAATAGCGCCAGTACCACCAGCGCCAACATAAATTGCGCCACCATCAACATGGTTTGGGTAAAATTTGACAGGTTTTGATACACAGTGAAGACCTCCCCCAGCGGCACGGTTGCGAGCGCAATCATTCATCAACGATGTTGCCACTTTAGGCAAGAATGACTAGAAAAACCACTAAAAATCAGACAATAATGCTGCCATTGTTTATCGCATCGAGAACTACAGCATCATCATGACAGACTATCAGGTCATTATTGTCGGCACCGGCTTTGGCGGCCAAGCCGCTGCGATTGAATTGCTCAACCAACAACAACAGGATTTTCTGTTACTCGAACGCCGCTCGTTTATGGGGGGAACTTGGGTACAGAATAGTTACCCAGGTGCCGCGGTAGATGTGCAATCGCCGCTCTATTCACTTTCAGCAGTACCTTACGACTGGACACAGATGTACGCCAGCCGCGATGAATTAAAAGGCTATACCGACCATGTTATTGAGCGCTTTGGCTTGGCGCGGAAAACCCGTCTCAATAGCACGGTAACGGCAATGCGTTGGGATGCGCAGCAACGCCATTGGCAGGTGCAGATCAACGGCACCGAGTATCTCACCGCGCGCTATGTGATTAATGCCTCTGGTCCACTCAGTACCCCAGTAATACCTAATTTTGCCGGTCGCGATAGCTTTCAAGGTGTGAGTTTTCATACCAATAACTGGGACCACAGTGTCTCTCTGGCAGGCAAACGGGTGGCTATCATCGGTAGTGGCGCCAGTGCCGCGCAAGTGATCCCGGCGATTGTTGATGAAGTGGCCGAATTACACGTGTTTCAACGTTCACCCCATTGGGTGGTTAAACGCCATGACTATGTTTTTAAACCCTGGCAACGCCGGATCCTGCGCACTAAATGGGGCTATAAGCTGCTTCGCGGGGTTATTTATCTGGCCCTTGAACTGCGGGTGCTCGGCTTTAAGTACTCGAAAACGTTGCTACAGGTCCTAGCGGGTAACGAGGCGCGACAACTGATTCGTGAGCAAATCGAAGACCCTGAGCTACAGGCTAAGGTAACTCCTGATTTCACCATCGGTTGTAAACGCGTGATTATCTCGAATACGCTGTATCCGGCCTATTGCCGCGAGCATGTGCAGCTGCATGGTCGTGACGATGGCATTGCCAGCATCAACGCCACTGGGCTGGTGACACAAACCGGACAGCAGCTTGATGTAGATGTGATTGTCTACTCCACCGGCTATGATGCCACTGACGGCATGATCTGCTACCCAGTCACCGGCGAAGATGGCCACCAACTGGCTGATTTTTGGCATGATTATCCGCGCGCCTACTTAGGTACCTCGGTACCTAAATTTCCCAATTTGTTTATTGTGACCGGGCCTAATACCGGTATCGGCCACACCTCAGCACTGGTGGTTATTGAAGCGCAATTGCAATACATTGTGCGCGCCATGGCGGCGGTCCAACGGCTCGGTAAACAGGCTATTGCCGTTAAAGCGGACGCCGAACAACGTTATACCGACCATATTCATCAGCAAATGGAAAAGACCGTGTGGCACTGGGGTGGCTGTAATAGCTGGTATAAAAGTAAAAGCGGAAAAGTCATTGCCATGTTTCCGGGTTTCAGCCTGACCTTCAAGCGCTGGACGCGAAATTTTAAAGCCGCAGACCACCATTTTATCGATTAACGTCTGCTAATGATTAGGGTATTACGTGGGCTATGCTGATACGGGCAAAACTGTTTCAGCGCTACCTGATAGCCATGCTCACTCAAATACAGCGCGCGGTCGAGCAATAACCATAATTCCAACGGGCGGCGGAATAATTGTCGTACATCATCGATATCCCTTACCAACCGCAAGCGCTGATGGGCTATAGGTAGTAATTCGGCCAACTCTGCCGCGCTCGGTAACTTCAGCCCATGCTGCTGACACGCCCACGCCATGAAAGCACTGATATCACCAGTAAAAATCTGTTTATTAATAGCTGGTAACGGTTGGTAACTGGGATCACCGCACAGCAGTGCCCGATATTCTTGAAACACCAAACGCCACAGCTGTTCAGTATCACGAAGACGCGCAGTGCGTTGCCCTGCAGTGACAAAATCTTGCACGGCCAGCTTCAGGTCACTTTTGCTGAGCTGCAATGGCGATTGCTGAGCATATTTTGAAAGTGGCTGGTAGTAACTGGCGGCTTGCAAATGGTAACAGCATGGTGCTAGGAACAATTCAGCGCCGCTGCTGTGCGTAAACTGCTCCAACAAACGCCGATGCAGATCGCCACAGGCATGCAATGCCACCATGGCGCAGTTATTGGGCAAACTACCGGGCGTCAGCGCGAGGACATCACAGTGCTGAAACTGTTGTGCAATACCATGCTGTTGCGCCAGCGCTTGGCCCTGCTCACACAGAGTTTTCTGCCATTCCAAGCTAGTCACCGGTAGCAGCCGTTGATAACTCAACAGGCGGCCTAAATGGCCCTTGCCTGAGCACCATTCCAACACTGCTTGCTGACTATCAAACTGGCCGATGAAACCACTGATTTGGGCAAGTTTTCGGCCTTGAATACCGTTAGTCAGCCAAAAGGGCCAGGCCGTTTGTTCAGTCGTTAAAGCGTCGAGGGGCGCTACTGGATCAGTGAGCAGTTGCAGTTGCTGACGCAGACGCGTGCGAATGGCCTCAGCAGATTGTGACCACGGCCAGTGCGTATAGGTAAACGGATTGCACTGCCACAGGCCGCTGTGTGTGGCCAAAAACTGATCATAGTCAGTGAAACTTTGTTGTAATTGAGCTGACGTTAGCATGCTAGTCATAATGCCATCGACAGGTTATGGTAAAGCATCAATAAGTGACTCGCAGCAGCGCAAACTCGGAGCCGTTATGATAATCGATGCGACGACCAATATACATAATGACGGTTTTTAACGATTGGAAGAGAATTACTGAGGACTTATTTAAATGGTGCCCGGGGCCGGACTCGAACCGGCACGACCGTTAAGTCGAGGGATTTTAAATCCCTTGTGTCTACCTATTTCACCACCCGGGCATAACCTGAGTTATTCGTTTAGAGTGCAGCGTTTGATGGAGGCGAGTCCCGGAGTCGAACCGAGGTACACGGATTTGCAATCCGCTGCATAGCCACTCTGCCAACCCGCCATCGCGTTTGGAGCGGGAAACGAGATTCGAACTCGCGACCCCAACCTTGGCAAGGTTGTGCTCTACCACTGAGCTATTCCCGCTTTGCATTCAACTGCCACCAGAGCGCTACTCCAGTGGCTCGCCATTCTACATGGCAGTTAAATTCAGTCAATAATAAATTTGTAATTTCTGTTCGTTTGGCTGTTTTTTGACTGATTCGCTGCACAAATCAGCAAATTGCCCAAAAACGCCTAACTATGCGCTGACAGATCAGCCCAGGCCGCACGTAAATACTCATACATAGACCACAGCGTCAGCACGAAGGCAACGTACAACAAAATCACCGCAGTGGTAATGACAAAGCCTTCAATACCCCAAATCAAGCCGCCAATAGCGACCATCTGCGCAATGGTTTTAAGCTTGCCTAAGTTCGAGACTTTAACTTGCTCTTGGCGACCTATTTGCGCCATCCATTCACGCAGTGCCGATACCACCAGTTCGCGGCTGATAATGGTTAAGGCCGGAATGCTAATCCACCACACCGCATAATGCTCAACGACGACCACTAACGAGGCCGCCACCATGACTTTATCGGCAACTGGGTCTAAAAACGCACCGAACGCGGTGAATTGGTTATATTTACGTGCTACATAGCCATCTAATGCATCGGTAAAGCCAGCAATGGCAAACACCAAGGCCGCCCAAAACCCAGCGTGCTCAATGGGTTGATAATAAATCACTAAAAACACTGGGATCAGCAGAATGCGAAAGCCAGTCAACAGATTGGGGATATTCCACTTCACAGTTTGCGTTCCTTTATTCGTCCCTAAAGGCATGATAAATGGTTTCAGCGAGGTCGCGGCTGATACCTGGTATGGCCATAAGCTGCTCAATACTAGCTTGTTTCACCTGTTGTAATCCACCCAGATTTTGCAAAATCTTCTGTCGGCGTTTGGCACCAATGCCTGGGATTTGCTCTAAACTTGAGCTGCGCTGTACCTTAGCACGACGTTGCCGATGACCGGTGATGGCAAACCGATGCGACTCATCGCGAATATGCTGAATCAAATGCAACGCCGGCGCATCCGCATTCAGGTCGAGGATCTGATGGCTACCGGCCATGATCAGAGTTTCTAACCCAGGTTTTCGACTCTCACCTTTGGCGACGCCAATCAACATGGGCGCACCATAAGGCCAGTCAGCGAAATAATCTTCTGCTTGCGCCAGTTGACCTTTACCACCATCAATAAACAAAATGTCAGGCAGTTGGCCAAGCGCATTGGCTTGTGGCGGCTTTAATGGATCAAAACGCCGTCGTAAAGCTTGTGCCATTGCTGCGTAATCATCACCTGGGGTAATTCCTTTGATATTGAACCGCCGGTAATCACTCTTTTTCGGCCCCTGCTGATCAAATACCACACAAGATGCTACCGTTTCCTGCCCCATGGTGTGACTAATATCAAAGCATTCCATGCGCTGAATCGGTTGTTCAAGATCCAGCACCTCCATCAGGGCGTTAATACGCAAACTCATGGTTGACGCTTGATTCAATCGGCTCTCTAAACCATTTAAGGCATTCTTCTGCGCCAAGACTTGGTATTGGCGCCGTTCGCCACGTACGTTGTTGGTCATCCGCACCGACTGCGCAAGCACTTGTTCGAGTACTTGCAATTCGTGCTCGGGGTCGAGCACCTGGGTACTGTTCGCTTCGGGTAAAATAATCTCGCGCGGTAAGCGACGCTGAAACTCGTCGTTTAAATAAAATTGCATTAAAAATGCTAATAAAATCTCATGATCATCGGTATTAGCCGGCACTTTGGGAAAATAACTACGACTGCCCTGCACCGCTCCCTCGCGGATAAATAGCAGGTGAACACTGGCAATACCGCCATGGCGCGCAAAACCAATAACATCGAGCTCTTGTTGATTACCGGTCACCGCATTGCGCTCTTGTACGGCTCGCAAGGCGGCAATTTGATCGCGATAGCGCCCCGCTTTTTCGAACTCGAGTTGTTCGCTAGCCGCACTCATACGCGCGACTAATTGGTCGATGACCTGCTGATTCTTACCCTGCAAAAAGGTCTTCGCTAAATCCACCTGTTCTTGGTACTCGTTGGTGCTGGTGTATCCTGCCACACAAGGCGCTAAGCAACGCTTTAATTGATACTGCAAACACGGCCGACTACGAGCACGATAGTACGAATCTTCGCACTGCCGTACTGGAAACAACTTTTGCATTAAGCGTAACGATTCGCGTACGGCCACGCCATTAGGGAATGGGCCAAAATAATCCCCCTTTTCGCGCCGCGTACCACGATGAAAGGCTAAGCGTGGGTGCTCATGATGCGTCAATAAGATGTACGGATAAGATTTATCGTCGCGCAGTAACACGTTATAACGCGGCCGATACTTCTTAATAAAATTATTCTCGAGGATCAGTGCTTCTGCTTCGGTATTGGTGACCGTGACGTCCATGTTGGCGATCTGCCGCACTAGGGTTTGGGTTTTCGGCACATCAACACTGCTGCGGAAATAACTACTGACGCGTTTCTTCAGATCCTTGGCTTTACCGACATATATCACGTCGCCTGACTCATCATACATGCGATAGACGCCTGGCTGATGAGTCAGGTATTTTACGAATTGCTTCGCATCAAACGGGGTTTCGCTCATGGTCTGAGAGTTGCTCTAAATCGATTAAACCGGTCTGAATCGCCACATGGGCTAATTCGACATCTCCGGAGACACCAATCTTCGCAAAAATACGATAACGAAAGGTGTTTACCGTCTTGCTGCTGATATTAAGGTGTTTAGCGATTTCTGCAACCCGTATTCCACGGCCAATCATTTGTGTGACCTGAACTTCGCGGTCACTCAGATTACGCAATAGTTTGACTTGTTCTGCCCGCCGTGGGTTTCTGGCTAAATATTCGGCTACGGCTGTTGCCACATACATCTGGCCGCGACCAACGCTCTCAACGGCTTGAATAAATTCTTGATGCGATGCTGACTCCAATAAGTAACCATCTACTTGGCGTAGGTTACATTGAAAATCGAGCACATCTTGAAAGCGCTTTGCCCATAACAACAACTGCAAATCGGGATGTCGTTTTTGCAATCTGCGCCAGGTTTCAATGGTGCCATCACCCGCTAAGTGACTGCACAGAATCACTGTCGCAAAAGGCTTGATTTTGACCGCCTCGCGAAGTTGTTGAAAGTTTTCGACGCTATCAGCGACGGTTAATTTATGGTTGGTGAGTGTGGCGTACATCCCGGCTCGCACCAAATCACTCGATACTGCGATAATATACTCATTCATAGTGTCACTTATCCCTTGTGAATTATCGTGCTCTGGAACCATTCCAGAGTGTCTAAGGTATGCGAAATAATGACACGAAAGGCAAGCTTTTATTACGAATTTATAAAAAAATATGTTATTTCTTAACCAGTTACGCGTCATTTGACATATTTTTGAGTCATCTGACGCGCTTTTGTCAGGGCGATAACCTAACCGAAAACTGTAACTGTCTGACGACTAATGGCAACTAACTGACCC
The DNA here is from genome assembly GCF_003999375.1 of Pseudidiomarina mangrovi. Lineage (GTDB taxonomy): Bacteria > Pseudomonadota > Gammaproteobacteria > Enterobacterales > Alteromonadaceae > Pseudidiomarina > Pseudidiomarina mangrovi. The sequence continues at coordinate 279,315 of NZ_RJLC01000017.1, read as the reverse complement.
TGCTCATCCCAAATGTGCGCATGAGTGTGACCGTAGCCATCTGCGGCGTAATCGATATAGGCCGAGTACTGCCACCAATCACTCCCTGATTGTTGCGTATTCAGCGGTTCTGGAAACTCAATCGTCCAGGTTAATGAGCTCGCTGGTGCTGGCTCTGACAAGTGAGGCAACAACGCCGGTGGCCATGCATCGACTAAGCCTAATAGCAGACCAATGGTGATCGGCTTTGGCTCGTTACAAAAACGCATCCAACCGCCAAATTCACGCAATGTCTGACCACTGAATGGCATCGCCCCAACGCTTAAATGATAATCAAAATAATGGGTAAACTCCGGCATTAAGCGGCTTTTCGGAAAACTTGGTCCATGCTCGCGAGCTGGCACCTGTGCCGTCACGGTATCGGTCACCCTTACCGCAGAAGGCCGCGAGCGACCATAGCTAGCAAGTGCGGATAATACCACCTGCTGCTGTTGCAAAATTTCCACAGCAACCTGGGTGACGTTATTGCCTTGGCGCAGAATACGGCGCACCAACTGCGCCTCACCGGGTTGCACAGGCGCAACAAAAGACACCGTAAAGGAGCGCAAATGTTGCTCAGTAGCGACGCCGTGATGAGCGTGTTGCCAGGCTACAGCGGCGGTTAAACCACCAAATAAGGCGCGACCTTGGCCCCAGCCTTCAGGCAGGTGGATGGTTTGTTCGGCGGCAACAGTAATTTGTGCCAAGATTTCACTAAACAGCATGGCGCCCTCATAACAACTAATATAAGCCAATTATACACAGGTACGACCAGATGCCTAGTCGACACTGCTTGGGCAGAAACGAAAAAAGCCCGCTCAGGGAGCGGGCTTTTCGGAATTTGGCGGAGAGAGAGGGATTCGAACCCCCGGTGGTCGCAAAACCACGCCTGATTTCAAGTCAGGTGCATTAAACCGGACTCTGCCATCTCTCCGTATCTACAGGTGTTCACCCGAAGACGTTGCGAATGATAAAGAGGTGTTTGGAGCTTGTAAAGCAAAAAATGAAACCTTCTGAATCGTTTGCTGTCATTTTAAGCAATTGGGTTTGATCGATCATTGAAATGCTTGTCGATCATACCCATTTATGCGGTACACTCTAGCTATCATAATAACCTTGTAGTGCGAGCCTATTGCAGTACGAGGGTGCAGTTCAACCACACGGAGATAACCATGAGTCATCAAGCTCACATTTCAACCGCTCGCAGTGAGTCGGCGTTAGCCACTAACAAAGTGCTTCGTAATACCTATATGCTGCTGGGTATGACGTTAGGATTCAGCGCCTTCGTTGCTTACATCAGTGCCAGTATGGGGCTGCCACACCCGGGCTTTCTAGTAACTATTATTGGTTTTTACGGGTTGTTATTCTTAGTGCACAAAACTGCCAATAGCTCTGCTGGCTTATTGTCAGTGTTCGCATTAACTGGCTTTATGGGATACACCCTTGGCCCAATCCTTGGCATGATCAGTGCCATCGGCCCGCAAGGCGACCAAATTATCATGATGGCGCTGGGCGGCACTGCGCTGATATTCTTCAGCCTGTCAGCCTATGTGTTAACCACCAAGAAAGACATGTCATTCTTAGGTGGCATGATGATGGCCTTGTTTGTAGTTTTGATTGTTGGCGTTATCGCTAACCTGTTCATGCAAATGCCGGCTCTTGGTTTAGCCATTTCGGCCCTCTTCATCTTGTTCTCAGCGGGTGCCATCTTGATGCAAACCAGCGCCATTATTAATGGCGGTGAGCGCAACTATGTGTTGGCAACAGTGACCTTGTATGTGTCAATCTACAACATCTTCCTGAGCTTGATTAACTTGCTTATGGCCTTCACTGGCGGTGATGAGTAAACCTTGGCAAAACTAGTCATTGCCCTGCACTCACACCCGAGTGACAGCCCTGACCATGATACTCGCAGCCTGTTGGCGTTTCACTTCGCCCAGGCTGCAGTTGCATGTGGGCATAGCATCAGTATGGTGTTCTGTTATCAACAAGCGGTAAAACTGGCTGACCCGAGGCAACTTCATGCGCATGCTGAACGCTGGCCGCAATGGGCTGCAGCTCAAGCTATTCCCTTGCTAGTGTGCAGCACAGTAGCAGAAAACGACTATGGTTTGAGCGCTGAGCAATTGCGCCCAGGCTATGCGGCAGGTGGCTTGACCGAGTTTGCTCAAGCCGTCGCTGAAGCTGACCAGCTGGTACAATTCTAATGACGATTGCCGTGATTCAAAGCCATGCAGCCAATCATCTGCGCAGCTGGCATGGCCAAGATGCCCTACTCAGCCTGGCTAGCCTCGATCTCAATCCACAACTGATTTTAGTGGGTGCTGCCGTACATCAGTTACGTCACGGTTTTGATGTGCAACGCCAGCAACGCTCGCTGCAAAAGCGCTACCGCTTGCTGGAGCTTTATGACTGCCCGAAGCCCTGGGTCCTTGATAACGATCTCCAGCAGCATGCGCTAAGCGCCGATGATTTTGTCGTTGCCATCGAGATTGTGCCAAGCCATGAGCTGGCCGAGCGTATCAGCCATTGTCATCAGCTGTTGAGGTTTTAATGATGCCAAGAACTCTGCACTTACTGCGGCAGTGGCCACAATCCGAGTGGATAGCGCAATGGCTGAGCCCTGATAGCGTGGTGATTATCTCTGAGCAAGCCTTGCGCGCGGTCATGGCGCAGCCTGAGCTGCTGGAGCAATTACCGGTAGCTTGCTGTCATTGCCTGCGCACTGAAGTGCTACTGCTGACTGCAGCGCAACGCGAGCAACTACCCGCGCACCTGCTACAACTGGCGGATAACGCTTGGTTGGAGTTAAGCTTGCAATGCGCGCCTGTGATCAGCTGGGGAGATTAACCGATGTTTGTCTGCCAGGGCCGCGAATATGCCACCGATAAGCACGAATACTTGGCCGATTTTAGCCAATGGTCGCCGCAATTGGCGGAACATATTGCCAGCTTAGAAGGCATCACCCTCACCTCCGCGCATTGGGAAGTGGTCAATTTTGTCCGTGAATTTTACCAAACCTACGATACCAGCCCAGCTATGCGGGTGCTGGTGAAAGCCATTGGTCAAAGTTTAGGCGCCGATAAAGCCAATAGCATGTATTTGTATCGGCTATTTCCGAAAGGGCCAGCCAAGCAGGCAACCCGTATTGCCGGGTTGCCGAAGCCCGCTAAATGTATTTAATCGGCGTTTAACTGAGTTTTGCCGGCTAAATACGGTTGCAGCGCGGCAGGAATGCTGACGCTACCATCGGCTTGCTGGAAATTCTCAAGTAGCGCCACCAACGTGCGCCCTACCGCTAAACCCGAACCATTTAAGGTGTGCATTAATTCAGGCTTATTGGCACCTTTGCGGCGAAAACGCGCTTGCATACGGCGGGCCTGAAAATCACCCATATTGGAACATGAGCTGATTTCGCGATATTTCTCTTGGCTTGGTATCCACACTTCTAAATCGTAGGTTTTGCAGCTACCAAAGCTCATGTCACCGGTACATAACAACACTTTGCGATACGGCAGTTCCAGCAACTGCAGAACTTTTTCAGCGTGGCCGGTGAGCGTTTCTAGCGCTGCCATGCTGTCTTCTGGGCGGGTTAAACAAACGAGTTCCACCTTATCGAACTGGTGCTGACGGATCAGCCCGCGGGTATCACGACCATGCGAACCAGCCTCACTACGAAAACATGGCGTATGCGCGGCATAGCGCAGCGGCAATTGTGCTTCATCGGCAATCTCGTCGCGCCACAAGTTGGTCAGTGGCACTTCAGCGGTTGGGATCAAGCTTAAGGCTGCGGTGTTCTCAGTGGCGCCTTGTACATGGAACAAGTCTTCACCAAACTTTGGCAACTGCCCAGTACCAAACAAGGTATCTTGATTGACCAGGTACGGCACATAGGCTTCGCTATAGCCATGTTGCTCGGTATGTAAATCAAGCATGAATTGACTTAAAGCGCGGTGTAAACGAGCTATCTGGCCTTGCAGCACCACAAAACGAGCCCCAGCAAGTTTAACCCCTTGCTCAAAATTCATGCCGTTTTGCAAACCGAGGGCAACGTCAACGTGGTCTTTTACCTTGAAATTAAACTGGCGTGGCTCGCCCCAGCGGCTGATTTCCTGATTGTCATTTTCATCGGCACCCAACGGCACGCTATGGTCTGGGATATTGGGTACCCCAGCAATGATGTTATGCAGACGTTCTTGTACGCTGTTCAATTCAGCCTTGGCGGCTTCAAGCTGCTCACCTAAATCATTGACCGAGGCCAGTAAGGCACTGATGTCTTCACCACGGGCTTTGGCTTGGCCAACCCTTTTGGCGCTGGCGTTGCGCTCCGCCTGCAAGGTTTCAGTGCGCACTTGCAGAGCTTTGCGTTGCTGTTCAAGTTGGTCTAACTCGGCCACGTCAAGAGAGTAGTTACGCGTTTGTTTAAGCCGCGCCGCTGTTTGCTCGAGTTCACTACGAAATAACTTAGCGTCTAACATGTTAGTTCCACATTGCGAGAATAAATGACTTAAGCCACAGCACCATCAAAACTGCGGCGATACAGCCAATAAAGTTGGCACTAGCAAAGAATGCCGCCTTCAGGTATGCCCCTTGTTGCGCCAAATGCACGAATTCTAACGAAAACGCCGAAAACGTGGTAAAGGCGCCAAGCACGCCAACACCAAGAAATAACCACAGCGTTTGCTGCTGGGCATGATGTTGGGTGACTACAAACAGGCAGGCTAATAATAATGAGCCGCTTATGTTAACGATTAGCGTGCCGAAAGGGAATGCTTTGAGCCAGTGATTTGCACTGGCTGCATGTATGATCCATTGATTCACGCCATAGCGGGCACTGGCACCTAGGGCTCCGCCCAATGCCACTAACAACCAATTAGTCATGCTCACCTCGTTGCCAGTCACTCTGTTGGTCGGCTTGGCGTAACCACGCCAGTTTTTCAGCTAATTGCTTTTCTAAGCCGCGGTCACTAGGGTGATACAAATTGACTTGCCCCACGTCTGCCGGTAAGTACCGCTCACCCGCCACGATCGCCTGCGGATAATTGTGCGCGTAGCGATAATCGACGCCATCACCCTGTTGCTGATGCAATTGGGTTGGCGCATTACGCAAATGTTTGGGTACTGGTGCGTCTGGATACTGTTCCGCCAGCGCTTTAGCAGCATTAAAGGCCTGATAAACCGCGTTACTTTTGGGCGCCAAGGCACAATAAATCAATGCTTGTGCTATGGCGCGCTCGCCTTCAGCAGGGCCTACGCGAGTAAAGGTATCCCAAGCCTGCAATGCCAGTTGTAGCGCCCGCGGGTCGGCATTACCGATATCTTCGGAAGCAATAGCCAACAGCCGCCGCGCCACCACCAGTGGATCACCCCCGCCCAGTAAAATACGCGCGAACCAATACAAAGCGCCGTCTACCGATGAGCCACGAACCGACTTGTGCAACGCTGATAACAGCTCAAAATAGCGATCACCGTGCTTATCGAAGCCTGCTTGGCGTTGCCCAACAGCCTGTTGTACAAAGGCTAGATCTAGCTGGTTAGTGGTCGCGGCATCGGCACAAATCTCTAAGAGATTCAATGCGCGGCGAGCATCACCAGCAGCGCAATGGATGAGATATTCGTGGGCTTCTGCAGTTAATTGCAGGGCTTTTTTGCCTAATCCGCGCTGCTCATCAGCGAGTGCTTGGGAAATCACTTGAGTCATATCGGTATCGGTCAATTCTTGCAAGCGATACAGCCGAGTGCGCGACAGCAAGGCCGGATTCAGTTCAAAGGCAGGATTTTCAGTGGTGGCACCAACAAACCATACGGTGCCATCTTCGATATGCGGTAAAAAGGCGTCTTGCTGGCTTTTATTGAAGCGGTGCACTTCATCAACGAACAATAACGTACGTTGCTGCTGTGCCGCCGCCCGTTGCTTCGCTTCATCGATGGCGCTACGGATCTCTTTGACCCCAGCACTTACCGCAGAAATGCGGGCAACATAAGCGTTACCACTGACCGCCAACAATTCAGCCAAGGTGGTTTTGCCGCTGCCCGGCGGGCCCCAAAAAATCATCGAATGTAACAAACCACGTTCCAGCGCTTGCCGCAGCGGTTTGTCAGCACCCAGTAAATGACTTTGACCAATATATTCAGACAGATGACGCGGCCGCATACGTGCCGCTAACGGGCGAAAATCAACCGTGTTGGCAAACAGTGATGGTTGCTCGCTATTACCCGCCGCGTTGGTCATCAAGTTCTACCCCAGCCGGTAGCTTAAAACGGAATAAATCATCGGCAATGGTGCCATTCAGTTGTACTGCTTCTAATTCAATGGTACTCAACTGCCCTTGCCCATCGTCTAAAATAATCCGTTGTAGCTGGCTGCTATCGGCGTCGCCAAATACCAACTGTAAGCTTTGCCGAGCATCGCTATTTGGCAGTGGTTGCAACGCGTAGCTATTATTTTCATAACTAACTTGATAATCCGCCCATGCCTTGGATTCAGCATCCACGAGTAACAGCAGTGGGCTTTGCGCCATGCTATCGGTTTGGTCGTACACCGAGACTTGCTCCACAAACGGGTTGTAGTACCACAACGCGCTACCGTCAGCGATCATCACAGTTTCATCAGGGGCATCGGTTTGCCAATACAGTAAGTTGGGGCGCGCCAGTGCGAAGCGCCCATGCAATTGCTGCATCAGCTCGCCTTGTTGGTCAGTGACGGTTTGGGCAAAGTCTGCCTGTAACGACTGCATAGTCGCTAACCGTGCCTGCAAGCTGGCCCGTGCCTCATCACTTGAATTGCTGTTTGCTACCGCGCTGAAACTGCTAAATAGCATCACACTAAGCGCGGCACTACGTACAAACTGTTTTAACATGATTGCTTGATCCACTGTAAAAATGAGCGCATTAATCGCGCGGCGGCTTCGGTGCAATGACTTCGCGTTGACCGTTATGCCCTGCACTAGTAACGACCCCACTCAGTTCCATTTGTTCCACAATACGCGCGGCGCGATTGTAACCAATTCTGAATTTACGCTGTACACTTGATACCGACACCCGCCGTGTTTCAGTGACAAAAGCGACTGCCTCGTCATACAACGGGTCACTCTCTTCATCGCCGAGATCCAGTTGCTCGCCCGGTAGCAGGCTATCCTCATTCATATCGCCTTTGAGAATTTCATCGAGGTAATTGGGCTTGCCACGTTTTTTCCAATCTTTTACCACCGCATGCACTTCATGATCATCAACAAAGGCACCGTGTACACGGGTCGGCACGCCGCTACCAGGCGGTAGGTAAAGCATGTCGCCTTGGCCGAGCAATTGGTCCGCGCCGGACTGGTCAAGGATGGTGCGCGAGTCAATTTTAGACTGCACTTGGAAGGCAATACGAGTTGGAATATTGGCTTTGATGAGGCCAGTAATCACATCCACCGATGGACGTTGGGTCGCTAAAATCAAATGAATGCCAGCAGCACGGGCTTTTTGCGCAATACGGGCTATCAATTCTTCAACTTTTTTACCGACAATCATCATCATGTCGGCAAATTCATCAACCACCACCACAATATTCGGTAGCTTTTGCAGCAACGGTGGTAATTCGTCCATTGAATCACCTGGCTTCCACAATGGGTCGCGCAGCGGTTCGCCGGCTTCAATAGCGTCGGCGACTTTCTGGTTATAGCCTTTCAGGTTACGTACCCCCAAGGCCGACATCAGCTTATAACGCCGTTCCATTTCAGCCACGCACCAACGCAACGCGTTGGCGGCGTCTTTCATGTCGGTGACCACCTCGGTCAATAAATGCGGAATGCCTTCATACACCGACAATTCCAACATTTTCGGGTCAATCATGATCAAGCGCACATCTTCTGGCGTGCTCTTATACAGTAGGCTAAGGATCATGACGTTAACGCCCACTGACTTACCTGAACCGGTGGTGCCGGCCACTAATAAGTGCGGCATTTTCGCCAAATCAACCACCACCGGCTGACCAGCTATGCCCTTACCCAGCACCATGGTGAGCGGCGATTGACTTTGCTGGAAGGCATCGCAACTAATCACTTCGCTAAAGAATACCGTTTCACGGCTCTTATTCGGTAACTCAAGGCCCACATAAGACTTACCCGGGATCACTTCGACCACGCGCACGGATATCGCCGACAGTGAGCGGGCAATGTCTTTATCGAGGTTAGAGATCTTGGAGACTTTCACACCGGGCGCTAAATCAAGCTCAAAGCGGGTAATCACCGGGCCTGGTTGTACGTTTGCCACTTTTACTTCAACGCCAAAATCCAATAATACCGCTTCAACGGTTTGGCTAATTTGCTCTAACTCAGCCGGTGTCAGCGGGTTTCCAGTTTTGTTCGGGCGATCGAGCAAAGCAATAGATGGCAACGGATCAATCGATAAGCTCATCGCATTGGCGTCATCATCATCATCGTTGTCATCGGTGTGAATTGGTTGCATCGGCTGCGGTTTTACTTTGGCACTGCGGCTAAAGCGGGTCAGATCATCAACGCTAGGGGCTGGCTCATCGTGACTACTGATGGCCGGTAAATCAAAGTCGTCGTCGGCGTCGGCGGCAAATGCTAATTCCGGTTCGCTGCGGGTGCGCTCAGCGCGCACTGCTGGCTTAGCGCGACTGACCACGTCCGCGGTCGGTAAATCCTCTTTGGCTTGGCTGCGCAGTTGCTGCCACAGCGCGGTACTTTTTTCCACCAGCCACTGGCTTAGCCAAATAGCCCCTGCCCCAACCTGTTCGGCAACCCACACCCATGACAAGCCAGTGACCAAGGTTAAGCCTGTCGCCAAGAACGTCAGCAGCAATAAGGTAGTACCAATGAGGTTAAAATACGGTAACAGCGACGAGCTAATCACATCGCCAACGACGCCACCGGCAGAAAAGCTATAAATATCGGCAAAATTTAGCGACGCCAAGGCCGAGCTACCGACGAGCGTAAGCAACAAACCAATCAGCCTTAAACCAACCGCTAGCCAATCTAATTCAAGCAACTGATGCGGGCGCTGGAACATCAAGTAGCCCAAACCGACCAAGCCAAATGGAATCAAATAGGCAACAAAACCAAATGAGAACAACAAGCCATCGGCAAACCAAGCGCCAATAGCGCCCGCTGCATTTTCAATCGTGCCTTCATAGCCGGTTTGTGACCAGCTTGGATCGGCGGGGTGGAAACTTGCTAGTGCCAAAAATAGAAACACCGCAAAGGCACCACATAAGATCAGCCCGACTTCCAGCATTCGTTGCACACCGCTCATTGTGCGCTCCCTATTATTATTTGTCTTATTGTAGCCTGCATCGTAGTGGATATCAGCACTTTAACACGAGTACTTTAACACGACTTTTTCTTAGCCCTTAATCAGAACTTTGTTGGCGTTTTTAACCTCTTCCATCACCACGTAAGTCCGTGATTCGTTAACCCCTGGCATGTTTAGTATAGTTTCGCCCAACAGCTTACGATAAGACGGCATATCCGGCACTCGCGCCTTGATCAGAAAATCAAAATCTCCAGCAACCAAGTGGCATTCAAGTATTTCTGGCGTTCGTTGCACTGCAGAACTGAACTCAGCAAAGGCGTCGGATGAGGTTCGCGTTAGGGTAATTTCGACAAATACCATCAGATTGGCACCCAGTTTGGCGGGATTAACACGGGCATGATAGCTTTCAATCACTTGCTCGCGTTCCAATTTGCGCACCCGTTCATTGCAAGCAGTGGCGCTAAGGCCGACTTTTTTCGCCAAGGCTACATTCGATAGGCGGCCATCATCTTGCAATAAGCGTAGAATCTTACGGTCAATTCTATCAACCGTGATTTTCACGGGCTCTTCTGGTGTGAACATTGTTTTTCTCTATTTGAAGCTATTATTACGCCACTTTACGCTAATTTAACCGCCAAAAAAAGTGCGAAATAAAACCCTCTGATTCGTTATAATGCCGCCCAATTCAGTTGTTTCATTAACTACTCACAAATGAGCGAGATATAGCCCATGTTGATCGGTGTACCGAAAGAAATTAAAAACCACGAATATCGAATTGGCCTGACTCCTGCAGCAGTGCGCGAGTACGTTGCCCATGGTCACCAGGTCATGGTGGAACATGATGGCGGTCTGGCTATTGGCTTTACCAATGAAGACTATATCGCTGCCGGTGCCACCATTAGCAACGACGCCAAGGAAATCTTCGCCAAAGCTGAAATGATTGTGAAAGTAAAAGAGCCGCAACCGCATGAGTGTGAGCAATTGCGTGAAGGTCAAATTCTCTATACATATCTGCACTTAGCACCTGATCCAAAGCAAACCGAGCTGTTAGCCAAAGCAGGCGTAACCGCTATTGCTTACGAAACCGTGACTGACCGTAACGGCGGCTTACCGTTGTTAGCGCCAATGAGTGAAGTAGCTGGTCGTATGTCCATTCAAGCCGGCGCCCATCATTTAGAAAAAATCAACGGTGGTAGCGGTACTCTGCTCGGTGGGGTTCCGGGCGTTGCGCCAGCCAAAGTATTGATTCTTGGTGGCGGTGTGGTGGGTACGCAAGCCGCTAAAATGGCAGTTGGTATGGGTGCAGATGTGACCATTTTAGACCGTTCACTGCCGCGTTTACGGCAATTAGATGACTTGTTCGGTGGCCGCGCTAAAACCATTTACTCCACCGTTGATGCCGTTGACCAGTATTCGCGCACAGCCGACCTGGTTATTGGTGCGGTGTTAATTCCCGGAGCAGCAGCGCCGAAATTATTGACCCGCGAACACTTGAAAAATATGAAGCCAGGTTCAGTGGTGGTCGACGTAGCGATTGACCAGGGTGGCTGTTTTGAAACCTCACGGGCAACCACTCACCAAGACCCAACCTATGTGGTCGAAGATGTGGTGCATTACTGTGTGGCCAACATGCCAGGCGGCGTAGCCCGCACCTCAACCATCGCCTTGAATAATGCTACCCTGCCATTCGGTCTAGCGCTGGCGAATAAAGGCTTACTGGCATTGGCTGACGATCCGCATTTGCTCAATGGTTTAAATATGCATAAAGGTAAGATCACCTTTAAAGCGGTCCACGATGATTTGGGCAAGCAATTAGGCCTTGATTATGTCGACCCACGGGTGGCGATCCAGAGCTAATTTAAGGCATACTTGCAGCACTTTTGCAGATAACGGAGTTGTTGACCCATGGCTGAAGCCAAACATTGTCGTTTACTTATTCTCGGTTCAGGCCCGGCCGGCTATACCGCAGCGGTCTATGCTGCACGCGCCAACCTGAAGCCAGTGCTGGTCACTGGTATGCAACAAGGTGGTCAGCTGACCACTACCACTGAAGTAGAAAACTGGCCCGGCGACCCAGAGGGTTTAACCGGCCCTGATTTGATGGTGCGTATGCAACAGCATGCCGAGAAATTTAATACCGAAATGGTGTTTGATCACATCAACCGTGTTGATTTCAGCAGTAAGCCGTTGCGTTTGTTTGGTGATAGCGGTGAATACACTGCTGATGCAGTGATCATCGCCACCGGCGCGTCAGCCAAATACTTGGGCCTGCCCTCAGAGACCGCCTTCATGGGCAAAGGCGTTTCGGCCTGTGCTACCTGTGATGGCTTTTTTTACCGCCAGCAAAAAGTCTGTGTGGTCGGCGGTGGTAATACCGCAGTAGAAGAAGCGCTGTATCTCGCTAACATTGCCAGCGAAGTGCACGTGATTCACCGCCGCGATAGCTTCCGAGCGGAAAAGATCTTAGTTGACCGGTTAATGGATAAAGCCGCCAACGGTAATGTCACCTTGCACCTCAACAAAACCTTAGATGAAGTGCTGGGCGATAACATGGGCGTGTCGGCTGTTCGCATCAAAGATATGCACAGTGGCGACACCAGCGAACTTGAAGTGATGGGTTGCTTTATTGCCATTGGTCATCAACCCAATACCAGTATTTTTGCCGGTCAATTAGACATGCACGATGGTTACATCAAGGTGCAATCTGGTTTGCATGGTAACGCTACCGCCACCTCGGTTGCAGGCGTATTTGCTGCCGGTGACGTCATGGACCATATTTACCGTCAAGCCATTACCTCGGCGGGTACCGGCTGTATGGCGGCTCTAGATGCCGAGCGTTATCTCGACGCGCTCAAGTAAGCAAGTCGGCAGGAGCTGTTGATGCTGGTGCATCTGAGCGACGAGCAACAGGCCTTTCCTGCCGCTTCCCTAGCCCTACGTGAACCGAACGGACTGCTGGCATTTGGCGGCAGTTTATCGGTATCACGTTTGCGCATGGCCTATCACAACGGTATTTTCCCCTGGTATGGTCAGCACGACCCGATTCTGTGGTGGAGCCCTGATCCGCGCGCCATTTTCACTGCAGACGCCTTGCATGTCAGCCGCTCGATGCGCCGTTTTATGGCCACTACGCCGCTGCGTATTACCATTAATCATGATTTCGCAGCGGTGATCCGTGGCTGTGCCGACACCCATGCTGCTGCAGGTTGTTGGATCCATAGCGACATGCAGCAGGCTTATATCGCTCTGCACCATAGTGGCGCGGCCCATTCTGTTGAGGTGTGGCAGCAACACCATTTGGTGGCTGGTTTATACGGGGTCAACGTTAACGGCATCTTTTGCGCCGAGAGCATGTTTCAACGCCACAGCAATGCCTCTAAACTGGCGCTGATTCAGTTCGCCCGACATTACTTTGCCGCCGGCGGAACCTGGCTTGATGCGCAAATGGATAATCCACATTTGGCTAGCTTGGGAGTACGCAGTATTCCGCGTCAACACTACCTGCAGCAATTGCGCCAAAATCAACAGCTTCAACACGATGTCAGTGCGGATTTTTGGACGCCACGGCAGCTGATTATCATTTGAAGTGGCATTACGCGCGTAAAACAGCTAGAATTTGCGCACTTTAACGACTACCCCACGTAATTTCTCGAGGATTTGAATGGCAAAAGAAGACAGTATTGAAATGCAGGGCACGGTATTAGATACCCTGCCGAATACCATGTTCCGTGTGCAATTAGAAAACGGCCACGTGGTAACCGCGCACATTTCGGGCAAAATGCGTAAGCACTATATCCGCATTTTAACCGGTGACACGGTGACTGTGCAGCTCACACCTTACGATTTAACCAAAGGTCGTATCGTCTTCCGCGCGCGCTAACACAGCCGCCGCCACTTAGCCCGTGGTTGATTGACTGCGGGCTTCGCGTTCTTCGATGGTAAGCTTCAACTGACCATCTACCACATTCACCGTGACAGTTCCGCCTTGGGTCAACTCACCGAATAGAATTTCGTTGGCCAGTGGCTTCTTCAGATGTTCTTGAATTACCCGTGCCATCGGCCGTGCGCCCATTGCTTTGTCATAGCCTTTTTCAGCCAACCACTCGTACGCAGCTTGGTCGAGCTCTAGTGCCACATGCTTGCGATCCAGCTGAGCCTGCAATTCGACGATGAACTTGTCGACCACTTGAGTAATCACCTGCTCTGACAAATGATTGAACCAGACAATGGCATCTAAACGGTTACGGAACTCTGGCGAAAACACTTTATTGATTTCGTTGAGAGCATCGGGGGCGTGATCTTGTTGATTGAAACCAATCGACCGACGCACGGTTTCTTGCACCCCAGCGTTAGTGGTCATCACCACAATCACGTTGCGGAAATCGGCTTTACGACCGTTGTTATCAGTCAATGTACCGTGATCCATCACTTGCAATAAAATGTTGTAGATATCGCTGTGAGCTTTCTCAATCTCGTCCAATAACAACACACAATGCGGATGCTTGATCACCGCATCGGTCAACAAGCCACCTTGTTCAAAGCCAACATAGCCCGGTGGCGCACCAATCAGACGGCTGACGGCATGGCGTTCCATGTACTCTGACATGTCAAAGCGTACGAACTGAATGCCCATCACTTTGGCCAGTTGCTGCGTCACCTCGGTTTTACCCACCCCGGTGGGGCCAGCAAATAAAAACGAACCTATGGGCTTATTCTCGTTGCCAAGCCCTGAACGTGATAACCGAATGGATGAGGTGAGCTGATCAATGGCTTGATCCTGACCAAATACCACCAACTTTAAATTACGATCAAGGTTCTTCAGCGTTTGCTGATCGGTGCGTGACACCGACTGCTCCGGAATCCGCGCGATTTTCGCAATGATCTGCTCAATATCACTGACACCGATGGTTTTTTTACGTTTTGATGGCGGTAATAAACGTTGACTAGCCCCGGCCTCATCGAGCACATCAATGGCTTTATCCGGCAAATGCCGTTCATTGATGTAACGCGCAGCTAGTTCAGCGGCAGCACGCACCGCTGGTTGGGTATAACGAATACCATGATGCTCTTCATAGCGCTCTTTTAAGCCCATCAAAATGCGGGTGGTGTCATCCACCGACGGTTCGCTGACATCAATTTTTTGGAAGCGCCGCACCAACGCGCGGTCTTTCTCGAAAATATTTTTATATTCACTGTAGGTGGTTGAGCCAATACATTTTAGTTCGCCACTACTAAGCATCGGCTTGAGTAAATTTGAGGCGTCTAAAACCCCGCCACTGGCAGCACCGGCGCCAATAATGGTATGAATTTCGTCAATGAAAAGAATGGCATCATCGTGTTCGGTGATTTCCTTCAATAATTGCTTGAAGCGTTTCTCAAAATCACCGCGATATTTGGTACCAGCCAGTAATCCGCCCATATCGAGCGAGAAAATCACCGATTTGGCGATTACTTCAGGCACCTCTTCATGCACGATGCGATAGGCTAAACCCTCGGCAATAGCGGTTTTACCCACCCCTGCTTCACCCACCAACAGTGGGTTGTTCTTGCGCCGCCGACACAATGTTTGAATACAGCGTTCTAGCTCCGCCTCACGACCAATCAATGGATCAATACGTCCTTCACGGGCACGAGCATTTAGATTAGTACAGAAGCGCTGCAAATAGCTTTGCTGCTCTTCGCCCTGCGCCTCAGTCGCTTCTTGTTCGTGCTGGTCTTTGTCGTTTTTACCGGCATCGGGCTTGGTCAAGCCATGGGATAAGTAGTGCACCACATCCAGACGCGTAATATCGTGCTTATTTAGTAAATACACCCCATGCGATTCTTGTTCACTGAAAATGGCCACCAGCACATTTGCCCCGGTGACTTCACTGCTGCCCGATGATTGCACATGAAACACGGCACGTTGCAATACCCGTTGAAAACCCAGTGTCGGCTGCGTTTCAGTATCACCGCTATCGTGCTCAAACGATGGGGTACTGCGTTCTATGTAACCGAGCAGTTCCTGTTTCAACACGGCAAAATCGAGGCCACAGGCTTTGAGTGCAGCCGCAGCTTCGGGATTTTCTAACAGTGCGAGCAACAAGTGCTCAACGGTCATCAGTTCATGGCGACGATCACGTGCAATCCGAAACGCATCGTTTAAGGTAACTTCTAGCGCTTTATTTAACATAGCGGTACTCCTGCTGCGTCGTCAGTGAAAATTCGTTCAAGCTTTCTCCATTGTGCACAACAATGGATGCTGGTGGTCTTGCGCATAGCGATTAACCTGCACCACCTTGGTTTCGGCAATTTCTGCCGAATACGTGCCACACACGGCCCGGCCTTTGTAGTGAATGGTTAGCATGGTATCGGTGGCTCGCTCTGGGTCCATCCGAAAAAACCGCATTAATACTTCAACCACAAAGTCCATAGGGGTGTAATCATCATTGTTTAGAATGACTTTATACATCGGCGGTGGCTGCAACCCTTGTTGCTGTTGCTGACTCACCTGATGTTTATGATCTGCTGCACCCATGATGTCCCTTTACTAACTATATATAGACGTTCTTTTACGTTTCAGCGCGGTTATTTTTCTGACATCGCGCACATTAGTACATATTTTAAGCAAAATTTGCCTTGACTATCGGCGTAACTCACCTAGAGTAAAACATGGCGTTAACATATGCAGTTTTCAAGTAAGCCAAACGCTAAAGCTGCGTTGATGTCATTCTAACAATAACTAAATTTCAGAGCAGAACAAAGGAAGTAGAAGTATGGCAACCGGCAAAGTGAAATGGTTCAACAACTCGAAAGGTTTTGGCTTTATCGAGGCGGAAGACCGCGAAGGTGATATCTTCGCGCATTATTCGACCATTGAAATGGAAGGCTATCGTACCCTGAAAGCAGGCCAAGACGTTGAGTTTCAACTCGAAGAAGGGCCAAAAGGGTTACATGCAGTCCATATTACTCCGGTGCAAAAGTAGTCTAACTAACTCCCGCACCATGATTGAAAACGCCGGCACACCGCCGGCGTTTTTCATCCTCAGCACGGCGTCTTTGTATCTACTAACTATCAATACCGAAAAAACGGCGTAATTGATCACGTAAATTTGGTGGCGTGCCATGAATGGTCAAACGGTCGGTATGCACATCATACTCCACCCGCTCACCCAATAGCTGTTGATCAAAGCCAACACTCAAACCGCCCCCTTGGCCCTGAAACTTGACTAATTTACGCAAGGTACTGCGATCCATTGGAAACTCATCGGCCAGCGGTGTTGCAGCGCTGGCGGCAAAATCGGCAAAACTACTGGCCTCAGGCACCTGTTGTTGCAGCTGCTCAGATAAATCCTTGACCCGCAGCGGCTCGCCTTGTTGCCATTGATTGTCGCAAATATCGTACACCGATTTACGCAATAGTTTCGCTTGTGGTTCGGCTAATTCCTGTTGCTGCACGAATTGCTGTACCGACTCCACCAGCTGTTGCGACTGTTTCTTGGCATTGACGCCTTCGGCACAACCCAGGAAATCGAGGAAAAAATCTGAAACCTTGCGGCCTACTCGCCCTTTAATAAAGGAAATATAACTACTTGAGCTCGGATTATCACGCCACTCGCTGACGTTAATAGTTGCCGCCAGTTGCACTCGACTGAGATCGAGTTGCGATGAGCGGTCTACCGAAAGATCAGCGGCAATGGTCACACCATCTTTACTGGGTAAGAAGGCCACCAGCAGATAATCTTGGCCGCGCTCATAATAACTAGCCACCAGCAAGAAACCAGCTTCAAGAATGCCATAGTGTTGGAGCTGATTGTGGAGCAATTTGGCAGCGGTTTGTGAGAAGCCGACAAAATCTAAACTACCTGCTTGCCACTGCGATAAATGCTGCGGAAAATCACTTAATTGGCTGCTTTCAACGGCATCCTCTGGGGTTAAAAAACGGGCATACCCTTTACTTGGCTTGGCATCATAAATTTCACGCAACTCATTGATTAATAGTCCCACTTGATCATCTATGGCGAGTATCGCCGGAGCTAATCGCAAGCCAATTTGACCATTGCTAGTATAAAACTGGTGGATAATGCTGTGTTTTATGTCGGCGTGCATGGCGGTTTTGATTTCCTGTTGCTATCGCTGTGTTAAGATGAGCGCATTCTAACACGATGAGAGTTAAAAAATGCCGATTGTGTCCCAATACGATGCTAAGCGCCAACAGCAATTACTCGAGCAAGTGATGGAGCTGCTGGAGCGTGAACAGGTCAGCCGCGACCTTGCTTTGATGACCTTAGGTAATGCCGTCAGCAATGTGATTTATCAACAGTACAGCCCAGAGCAAGGCTACAAAGTGGCTGAACAATTTGGCAAAGTACTGCTACAATCATTGACTAAGCATGCCTGAGCGGAATCGTCATGAAACAACGTAAGCAACGACGCGATAAAATTGCGCGGCTGATTAGCTGGGGCCACTGGTTCACCTTCTTTAACATCATTTTGGTGTTAGCGATCGGAAGTTTATATATTGAGGCGGCCGAACCTCCAGGTAGTGGCTTAGGCCTGATCTACATGTTGCTTAATTGGCTGGGGCATTTTTCCTTTTTGCCATTCGTTGTTTTTATTGTACTGATTTTCCCTTTCTGTTTACTGGTGCCCTATTCTCGGGTGTTGCGCGGTATTGCCACCCTGGTAGCCGCCTTAGGTATTATTGCGTTAGTTGCCGATTTGCTGTTTTACCGACAGTATGGTTACCACCTCAATACCTATTCACTGTCGCAACTAGCCGCTGATGCCGAGTCGGTATTTGCTGGAGCTAGTTTTCTTATCTTGTTGGGCATGTTGCTGACCTTTGTGGTGCTATTAGTGTTTGAACTAGCGCTAGCAAATCTGGCGTGGAAACGCCTTGATAGGCTTCAGCAAAAACACTGGGGCCCAGCCTTTAGTGCCGTTTTTGTGCTGTGTTTTCTGGCCAGCCACAGTATTCACGTCTGGGCTGATGCGGTGTTATATACCAATATCACCAAGCAAGACGATACTTTTCCGCTGTCCTACCCAACCACAGCAAAAACCCTCATGAGCAAACATGGCTTACTGGTTGAAGAGCGCCATCAAGCCACCGACCGGCTGCTGCGCCAAACCACTAGCATTGATCTCAAATATCCTGCCGCCGACATAATGTGTGCGCGCATCGCTGAGCCACCGACCACCTTGATTGTGGCCTTTACTCAACTTAACCAACAGCAGCAACAGCAATTCAGTGAGCGCTTTCCGCAGTTACAACACTATGGTACCCCAGTGTTGGGCCAATTAGATGCTGCCAGCGGCTTATTTGAATTGCTCTACGGGCTGCCTGACCTTTACATGACGGCAATTGCTGATAGCCAAGCGGAACCGGCCTACTTTGGCCCGTTGCGTGATTATCGTATTGAGTTCACCACCGCGTTATTCAACAATCCGGCCACAGCCGATGACGCCATAGCAAGCAACATGCAACTGCCGCAGCCACTGCAACAGTTCCGCCAGTTCGGCCTATCCCAGCCATCAGCGGTGATAGGCTTAGCTATCAGTGCACCTGAGCACAGCGATAGTTTGCGCCGCATTCAACAGGCGCTTGATAGCGGTATGGCGGTGATTGTTACCGCACTGGCAGCCAGCAATGCGGCCACAAGTGACCCAGCCTATGCGGTGAGCGCTATGCAGGTGCCACTATGGACCAATGATAAAGTGAATTGGCAAGCGCAGCCTTTGGCGAGCCTCACTGACATTATGCCAACAGTACTGAGCAACTATTTACAGTGCGTTGAAGACACCAAACATTATTCGTTAGGTCATAATTTGCAAAGTGAAGCTCGGCGCTGGCCGCTGGTGACTACCTATGGCGAAGACTTAGTCATCTATCAAGAAGAAATGACTTCAGTGATTGATCGTGACGGTCATATTCGTAGTTTTGACAATCAATCATTGCAGTTACTGCCTGGCGTTAGCCCAGCTACTCCGGTAATGATTGATAGTTTGCGGAAGTTAAAACGCTTTAATCAGCAAAACGAAAGTAATCCTTAAAGTTTTGCTGATTTAGCCTTGCCATTGCCCGCTTTTTCATTATCATAGCGGGCTCGGTCGGCATGTGGCGCAGCTTGGTAGCGCACTGTCATGGGGTGTCAGGGGTCGCTGGTTCAAATCCAGTCATGCCGACCAATTCTTCAACATCTCCCAGTTTGCTTAACGCTGCTTATACTGCGTCGAACAGTAAGCGCGCAGCACCTCTTTCGGGCGTTTAGCCTGATGTTTCGTCACCCGTCCTGATACGCGCGCCCGCCAGCGCTTAAATGCCGTGGTTTTTAGCTGCTGTCGCATCAGTTGAATGACTTGGCTTTCTGACAAGCCATAGGTGTTTTCAATCGCCTCAAACGGGGTGCGGTCTTCCCAAGCCATTTCAATAATGCGCGAAATATCTGCCGCAGCAAAGCCATCACCAAGCATACAACTTTCTCTTATTAGTCAATCCTGCCATGGATACGCAGCGCTGCGCTATATGGATTGCCGTAACTGCACCTGTAAGTCCGCACAGGCCTGTTCACGCGCACGGCTTGGTTGCCATTGCTCAGCATTGAGCCGCGACCAGTGAGGCTGTCGCCGCGCCTGATCAACCAGCGACGGAAGATGGTGCTGCGGTAACAACTGTCGCAATGGCGACATCGGTTCAAGGTGAAGCGGTTGCTGTGCCGCATGACCCCGCCGCTCTAGCGCCGCGACTAACAGTTGTTGACGGCGCATCAACAAGGCCACAATGGCATCCTGAACCTGAAGGCTCTGATACCCTCGCCACTGGCTGACCAAGCGCTTACCAAAACTCTGCCAGCCCTGATAAACACCACCAATGGTCGCGCCGAGAGCCGCCGCAGCCCCTAGGCTTGCGCCGCCGAGCAACAAGTCAATACCGGCTCCAGCGGCGGCACCGCTGCCTACTCCCAAGCCAGTCTTAATACCAAAAGCCTTTAATGTTTCTGGGGCAAACAAGTCGTCTTGCCATTGCCCTTCGGCTAGCGCCAGCAAGTCAAAGTGTGCATCATCGCTGCTAAAACCATATAAGGTGAGAATACTACTCAAGGTGGCTTGTTCGCGTTCTCTCACTTGTTGCTGCATGGTGGCAATAGCGGCTTGTACTTGTTGGGCGTCATCGCTAACCACCAAGCGTTGATAAGCAGCAACATCTAGTAATAAATCAGCAACCATTAAATACGCTTGGCGGCGGCGCAGATCCTGCTGTTGTTGTAATGTCACAAGGGCTTGCTTAAGGCCCTCTCTGGCTTGCGGTAAGACTACCGCTAAGCTATCAAATAACTGTTCGAGACCATCCTGCGGTGGCGCCACAGCATCAAAACTAACCTGCTGATGAATATGCACCTTGGCCAAGGCCTCGCGCCACAGTGCTAATTGCTGGTTGGCGCCCTCGGTAAAGTTCAAAACAGCAATTAATGGGCGCCCGCAGCGTGACAGTAAACTCAATTCATCTTGTAGTTTTGGCAATACAGGATCACGTACATCAATAACATAGAACGCTGCATCACATTTCATCAGTTGGCGAATTACCTTCGCTTCTTGATCAAACTGGAATTGCGCCGCAGGACTACTGAGCAAGGCCGTAAGCTGTTTGGGGCCATCATGACGATAGCTATCATCAGCAAACTCGCTATTTAGTAGGTCAAATAATTCACTCCCTTGCTCCAGCCCTGGAGTGTCGTATAGTGCTAAACCAAACTGCGCAGTAAGTGTCATTTCAGTACAAACAACATCGCGCGTAGTACTTGGGCTGGCCGCCACCGAACCAAAATCACGCCGTTGTAACAAGGTTCGTAATAACGATGTTTTACCAGCATTGGTATGGCCGACAACGGCAATATGCAACCAGTTTGCGGTGCTCATGAGCTGGCTCCTGCGGCTAACTGATGAATCATATCGGTGGGCGCGATAAATTCTACGCCTAAGCGTTGCAATGCTTGCTGCCATAGCACTATTCGTGCATTGAAATCGTGCTGCTGTTCGGGCTGACTATTAACCAATAACAGTCGCTGGGTGAGTGGCTGTACGGCGCGCAAAAACTCGATGCTACCGCGATCTGGGCTGAGCATGACATCAATACGCACCACCACAACAGCCGCGGCTTGTTGGCCTAATTGCTCCAGTACACGGCGTTTATCGCTGCCCGTTGCAATGACGCCAAGGTAGGTCAAATCAGCAGCCCAGGCCGGTAATGCTGTTGCTGGTTCATGATCCAAACTCAGTACCAGCCGCCCTTGCCCGTGCACAGCAGCTGCCGCAGGTATCGCCACTGACTGCCCAGCATCGGCATCAACAATGCGAGCGTTGGCGCTGGCCAGTTGCTGCCAGCAACGCTGCATGGCGGCATACGCGGGATCATTATCATTCAGGCTAAGTTGGCGATAACGTGACGCTAGAGTTAGCAAGGCGATTACCAATAACAATGCCCTTGGGGCCATACCGTAGCACCACAATACCGCCAGTAACCACCGCCCCGCTTGTTGTTGCGCCACAGCTGAATGTTGCTCCAATAACGCTTGCAACGGCGGCGGATCAAAGCCCATCAGCTGCGGCAGATAGCCCAGCCATAGTGCGGTCTGCTGCAGTTGCTGGGCAGACAAAATAGTGGTTTCCCAGGTGAAACTGTAGGATTGCGCGCTCAAGCGCAATAACAACAATAACCATGCGGTGCCAAGCAGTGCCAACCAAAAACCATGACTCATAGCACTCAACGCGGGGCTCAACAGGCGTTGTTGCTGCATAACCTGCAGCCACGCAGTGGTCATGGCCCGGGTGCGGCGAAATAGCCGCCAACGTTGACTCAGGCCAATAGCAAACCCACCGACACCTGGTAATGGTGCAGCGCGTAACATAGCAACAAGCCACAGCAATAGCATAAGTAAGTTGATGCCGACCAAACTAAACCAAGCATGGAGCAGCGAGATCGGGCTCGTTAACGCGAGTAAGCCATTGGTGAGGCCGCTGCCGGCCACGATCACTAGTATGATAAAGCCGAGCAGCAAGAGTCGCCGTTGCCAGTGCCATTGTTGCTCTAATTGCTGCCAGCCGAGTTGCGCTGACAAGCGCTCAGCTCGTTGCAAGCAACGGCTGTTAAACGAGCCTTGATGCAGGGCCTCAGTGGCCTCCGCATAAGGTTCCAGTAAACCGTGGTGCGCTTCATGATCACGAACAAATGCTGCTTGCCAATACCGTCTAAACCGCGAATAGCCCATGTCATCCTCAAGTTAGGCTGCTAATGCTGCCTACTTTAGTTTTACTGCGGTACCATAAGCAAGTAATTCAGCCGCACCATGGGCTAACATAGAGGTTGAAAAGCGCACCCCAATCACTGCATCAGCCCCCAGGGCACGGGCTTCATCAACCATGCGGTCAAGCGCCTGCTCGCGACTCTCAGCCAATAGTTTGGTGTCGTCATGAATTTCACCACCCACTATATTACGAAATGCAGCTAAAATATCGCGGCCCAAATGGCGCGCCCGAATGGTATTGCCGCGCACTAACCCTACATGTTCAATGATGGTTTTATCAGCAATATGTTCGCTGGTATAAATACTGATGTGTCTCATAATTTCACCTTATTGTAGCGATCGGTTTTACGCTCGCGTATGCGTTGTCTTAACACACTAATAAATACCACTAAGCCGCCCAACCAAAAGGCCGACAAACTAAATTTCATCCATACTGGAACCTGCGGATCATGCCAGAACTGGTATAAACCATAGGCGAGTAATGGCGCCGCGCCAAACCCTGCTAGTAGCCAGCCGGCACGGCGTAACAGCCGTGTCTTAGGCTCATTGAGCTGCTGTTGAATTCGATCGTCTTCACGCATAGACAGTCCCTCTTGCGTTAGGCCTTGCTGCATACTTTGCTGTAATAGCTGTAACTGGTCAAACTGCTGCTGGCAATCACTGCACTGCTGTAAGTGAAGGAACAGCCGTTGCTGTTGCTGCTGGGTTAATTCATCATCCAAATAGCCTGATATCAAGACACTTATTTCATCACAACGATAGTGACCGTTCATAGATCCTCCAAGGCAATAATTTTTAGCAATTGCACCCGCAGCGCTAGTCGCGCACGATGAATTCGCGACATCACTGTACCCGCCTCCACCGCAATAATGGTTGCTATCTGCTGGTAGCTGAACTCGTGTACTTCTCGTAACCACAGAATCTCAGCATGAGCCAGCGGTAACTGCGCCAAGGCGCGGCGCATGACGATGGCCATCTGCTGTTGCTGCAACTGCTGGTCTGGATGGATAGTTTGATTAGCGTAACCCGCCTCACCGTCCAGGTCAGTTGGCTCTGCATCATTGAACTTAGCCTGCGCGTTGCGCCGCAAGTGATCCAAGCACTGATGTCGAACCACCTGAAAAAACCAGCTTTTCAGCACCGCAGCATCGCTCGGAAAATGGCTGGTGGTCAGCGCTTTTTCTAGGCTACTTTGGCAAACATCCGCAGCACTCGCAGCGCAGCCTAGCAATTGCGTGGCAAAGCGCTGCGCGGCGGGGGTATAGACTTGAAGTTGTTGAAGTCGTTGTTGCACAGTTGCCACCTTTTCTGCGATTCCAATGACCATGCTATCGGCATGAATTCATGTATGAGCATAGTCGTTAGGGTTAAGACGTAGCAACTGCCTGATTTATTCCATGGATTTTAGTAGTACTTGGTTAATCATTGAGAAAACCACCCGATTGCCGGGCCCATAACTGCGCATAAAGGCCATTAGCAGCCAACAGCTCGGTGTGGCTACCTTGCTCAACAATGCGCCCTTGATCCATCACGATCAGGCGATCCATCGCAGCAATGGTCGATAACCGATGGGCAATGGCGATGACCGTTTTACCCTCCATCAATTTATAAAGATTCTCTTGAATAGCAGCCTCAACTTCAGAATCGAGCGCCGAGGTCGCTTCATCGAGAATTAAAATGGGAGCATCTTTCAACATCACACGGGCGATAGCAATACGTTGCCGTTGCCCACCTGACAACTTCACGCCACGCTCACCAACATGGGCATCGAGACCACGACGGTGTTTGGCATCCACTAAGTCGTCAATGAACAAATCCGCTTCGGCGCGGTGAGCTGCTTGTAAAACCTCGTCATCGCTGGCTTGTGGTCGACCATACGCAATGTTGCCGCGCACTGAGCGATGCAGCAGCGAAGTATCTTGAGTGACCATGCCAATATGCTGACGCAAACTGTCTTGGCTAACTTGCGAGATATCTTGGCCATCAATTAAGATGCGACCACTGCTGAGGTCGTAGAAGCGTAGCAATAAATTCACCAAGGTTGATTTACCAGCGCCTGAACGCCCTACGACACCAATTTTCTCCCCAGCTTTGATATGCAACTGCAGTTGTTGCAATATCGGCTTGTCGCTGCTGTATTGAAAACAGACATCGTCAAAAACCACCTCGCCGTGTGGCACCTGTAGTGGCGCTGCATTAGCCACATCGCGAATAACCTGCGGCACACTCACGGTTTGCATACCGTCTTGCACGGTACCAATATTTTCAAACAACGCCGACACTTCCCACATGATCCACTGGCTCATGCCCCATAAGCGCAATACCAAGCTTAACGCGACCGCAATAGCGCCGACACTTATCAAGGCATCTGCCCAAAGTTGTAAGGCTAACCAACCCACGCTAAATAGCAGCAGGGAGTTGAGTAAATACAGGCAGGTGTAAAGCTTAGTCACCAGCCGCATTTGGCGATGTACGGTATGCAGGAATTCGCTCATGCCCTCTTTGGCAAATGCTTGCTCGCGCTGGGCATGGGAGAACAATTTAACCGTTTGAATATTAGTATAACTATCAACGATGCGACCAGTCATCACTGAACGGGCATCGGCCTGTAATGCGGCAACCTGGCCTAGGCGCGGCACAAAATAGCGTAACAAGACTATGTATAAAGCCAGCCAAGCAACTAACGGTAACGCTAAGCGCCAATCAGCGCTGGCAACAATCGCTACAGTACCAATGAAGTATACCGATACGTAATTGAGCACGTCGAACAGCTTGATCACTGTCTCCCGCACCGCGAGCGCAGTTTGCATCACTTTTGTGGCGATGCGCCCGGCAAATTCTTCTTGGTAAAAACTTAGCGATTGATTGAGTAGATAGCTATGTAGTAGCCAGCGAATGCGCATTGGATAATTGCCCAGCAAGCCCTGGTAAGTCACCAATGAGTGCAAAATGACTAATATCGGTAAGCCAATTAAGACAACCGCAGCCATGCCTGTAAGCGACCAAAAATGCTCGTTAAACAAGGTGTCGCGGTCTTGTTGCGCCAACCAATCAACAATGCTGCCAATAAAACTAAATAACCACACTTCGGTAATAGCAATCAGCATCATTAAACTGCCGGCCAGCAAAATATAGCGCCAAGCCCCGCGACTGTAGTACATGCAGAATTTCAGCAAGCCCTTGGGTGGCTGTTGATCGCCACCGTCCGGGAATGGGTTTAAGCGTCGTTCAAACCATGAAAACATGTCTATCCTTATTACTGCAGTGGTTATTCACCAAAGGCACCAGCTGGGCCTGGAAATACCACAGGGCTTTCAAAACCGTCTTTACTAACGCTGGCCACGCCAAAGAAGTAGTTATCAATGACGACATTTTCTAAGGTGTATTCAGTGACATTACCAACCCAACGGCTGTGTTGCCAATTCGGCGCATCAGTATCCCGCCAGTACACCCGATAGCCACTGATCAATGCTTGCTCCTCGGCACTAGCAGCGGCCCATTTTAAGGTGGTGTTGGCGCTAACCGCACCGCTTATGCTGACCGCCGCCGGTGGGCTCGGTGCCCAAGCCATTGCGGCTAACGATACCGCATTCAGGGCCGTCAGTTTGGCCGCATAAACAAAGTCTACGCCATCGATGGTGTCACCATAATGACGGCCATCTTCAACACGCAGATCTTGGTGTTGACGGTCATAATGCTCATTGGTTTCCATGATCCGCACGCCGGGAAAACCGAGGTCGTTAAACGGCCGATGGTGACCGCCACGGGCAAAACGGTCGAGGCGATAAATCACTTTGGTATCCAAGTTGGGAATATAACGGTCTGCCATCCAATCGATAAAGCGCGCTAGGTTGCGACTCGGGCTATCCACCTCACCGCCCATGAAGCGGCGTTGCCGAGCCTGTTGCTCAGTTTCGTTCATGCGCGTACCCTCGGCAAAAATGCGTGCCGTGGTGTTATCGGTGACACCATTGATACCGGTAATATTACCGATCATGTCATTATTCAGTACCGCTTTGATGCGCCAGCCATCTTGTTGTGCCGTTTCCGCCATAATTCGGCCACCAAACAAGCCTTGCTCTTCGCCAGCTAGAGCGGCATAAACAATGCTGCCAGCAAATTTGTACTGGCTTAACACGCGCGCTGCTTCCAGCGTGCCGGCAACACCTGAGGCATTGTCGTTGGCGCCTGGGGCATCATCGGTGAAGTTCATAATGTCACTGACGCGTGAGTCGATATCACCACTCATGATCACGTAACGATTCGGATCAATGGTGCCGCGTTGCACGGCAATCACGCTGACCACCTCAACCGCGTCAGGAATGCGCGGAGTGCCAGAAATAACGCGGCTTTGATAATAAACTTCAAGACAGCCACCACAGGCTGCTGAGATTTTGTCAAATTCAGCTTTGATCCAACGCCGAGCGGCACCAATACCGCGCGTATCAGATACCGTATCTGATAATGTATGACGCGTACCAAAGCCTACCAAGGTGGTGATATCGGCCTCGATGCGATCAGCTTGAACGGCTGCAGCGATAGCGTGTAAACGCGCTTGATCGTGGTATTCAACTTGCCCGGCATGCGCCATAGAGACAATCAACATGGCGCTTGCGGCAGTAACGAACTGAGTTAATTTCATGAGGATTTCCTAGTAGGTTCAGCGCTATCACAATCGGCACTGGTAAAACGTAAAGTAAATAAATTCATGTTGTTACGGTCTTGATAAAGGTACTCAACAAATTCAGCCTGCTGGCGATAGAACTGCATGCTTTTCGCCGTACAAAAACTGTTCAACATAAAGGGTTCAACCTGTTTTTGTACGCTATTGATATCATGTTGAAATCGATCCACCGCAATCAACGCATAAACAAACCGCATGCCATAATTAACCACTTCAGCGCGCTCAAAGCGCGTCTGCTGATCAAGTAACTTTGGCAAGTCACGGTTAAATTGCCCTGAGCGCTCCAGCAATTCCACGTATAATTGATTGCGATCACGACCCGGTTGGCTGGTCTGCCAGTAATTCCAACCCAGCATCAGGGTAATGCCTAGTACAAGCACCGCGCCTGCCCAGATCAGTTGTTTACTAAAACGATTGGTTCGCATCTTAGCCACACATTCTTTGTTACGTTTTATTCGGGTAAAAAGATTCTGATCCCACTTACAAACATTCATGTATGTATGTATAATTGGCGGCAATCATGCTTATCTAAAAGCCATACAAATTAAGAGGATTACACATGCGTCAACGCCCTTTCGCAGCGCTTAGCCTAGCATTTGCGACAACATTTTGGTTAGCCGCTTGCGGTCAAGCGGAACATACAAGCGACGGTATGAATACCGGCGCACCACAAAGTGTTGGAGTCGTCACGCTAACACCACAATCTGTGCCCGTATCAACCACACTCCCCGGCCGCGTCACCGCCTTTAAAGTAGCAGAAGTGCGGCCACAGGTCAGCGGTATTTTGCGCCAACAACGTTTTGTTGAGGGCAGCTTAGTGCAGCAAGGCGAACCATTGTATCAACTTGATCCAGCGTTATTTGAAGCTGAATTAGCCGCTGCACAAGCATCACTAGCCAGTGCCGAGGCAGTTTTGCAAGCAAATGCTGCGCGCTATGAACGCTCCAAAGGTCTGCTTGAGGAAAAAGCTATCAGTCAGCAAGACTATGATGAGGCTGAGGCGAATTTTCTGAGTGCCCAAGCCAATCAACAGGTCGCTCAAGCAGCACTGCAGAAAGCCCAGCTGAATTTAGATTACAGCCGCGTAGCCGCCCCAATTTCCGGCCGTATTGGGCGCTCTAGTGTGACTGTAGGTGCCTTAATACAAGTTGGGCAAGCACAAGCACTGACCAGTATTCACCAACTCGACCCAATTTATGTGGATATTGTCCAAAGCAGTGACGAATTTATGCGTCTGCAACAGGCTGCTCGCAGCGGTCGCTTGAGTACCGACTCCGAACAGGGTCCACGCGTCACCATCACACTAGACAGCGCGGGCGAACAGCAGCTCACCGGTACCTTGTTGTTTAATGAAGTCACCGTCGATAGCGATACCAGTTCAATCACCCTGCGCGCGCAATTCGATAATGCCGACCAATGGTTGTTACCGGGCATGTATGTGCGTGCTGAGCTGGCAGCTGGCGAGTTGCAACAGACCTTGTTGGTGCCACAGCAAGGGGTAACCCGTGATGCTCGTGGCCGGCCCACGGCCATGGTGGTCAATGCACAAGGCGAGGTCGAAATGCGTTATCTCACCCTTGGCAACACGTATAACGCCAACTGGATTGTGTTAGACGGGCTAAGTGCCGGTGATCAAGTGATCGTTGAAGGGCTGCAAAAAATCCAGCCTGGCGCCAAAGTCACGGCAGAGGAAGTGAAGTAACTTATGGCTAAATTCTTTATCGATCGCCCCATTTTTGCATGGGTTATCGCCATTCTGATTATGCTCGGTGGCGGCCTTGCAGTGACCCAGTTGCCGGTGGAACAATACCCGCAAATTGCCCCACCGTCGGTGCAAATTAACGCCAGCTACCCGGGTGCCACCGCGGCTACCCTAGAACAGAGCGTTACTCAGGTCATTGAGCAAAATCTCAATGGCATTGATAACTTGATGTATTTTTCATCGACCAGTGATTCGCAGGGCAATGCCAGTATTTCCCTGACCTTTGCCGCCGGTACCGACGCCGATATAGCGCAAGTACAAGTGCAAAATAAATTACAGTTAGCGTTGCCGTTGTTACCCCAAGAGGTGCAAGACCAAGGGTTAGTTGTGGCCAAAGCCAATAACTCATTTTTGATGGTTATTGCGTTGGTCTCAAGTAACCCAGATATCGATCAGATCGATCTCGGCGACTACGTCGCCAGCAGTCTACAAGACCCGATCAGTCGAACCCCAGGTGTGGGTAGTATTCAGTTATTTGGTACGCCCTACTCCATGCGCATTTGGCTTGACCCTGCGCGCTTAAATCGTTACAGCTTAACGCCACAAGACGTCATTATTGCACTGCGCGAGCAAAATAATCAGATCGCCGCTGGGCAATTGGGCGGTTCTCCAGCTGTTGAAAACCAGCGCTTAACCTCGTCCATTATTGCCCAAACGCGGTTACAGACGGTTGCCGAATTTGAGCAAATTCTCCTGAAAGTGAATGCCGATGGCTCAACCGTAACCGTCGCTGATGTGGCTGAAGTAGAGTTAGGTGGTGAAAGCTACGGCGTGACAGGCCGCTTCAATCGTCAAGCAGCATCAGGTTTAGCGATAAACTTGGCCACTGGCGCCAACGCGCTAGAAACCGCCGCCAATGTCAAAGCCACACTGGCCGAGCTGGAACAATTTTTCCCAGCCGGGATTGAAGCGGTGATCCCGTACGACACCACGCCATTCGTTGAAATCTCCATTCAAGAAGTGGTGAAAATTCTGTTTGAAGCGGTGTTGTTGGTGTTCTTATTGATGTTCTTGTTTTTGCAGAACCTCCGCGCCACGCTGATTCCAGCGTTTGCTATTCCGGTGGTATTGCTCGGCACCTTTGGCATCATGTCAGCGTTCGGTTTTACCATTAACACCCTAACCTTGTTTGGTATTGTGCTCGCCATCGGCCTGCTGGTTGATGATGCCATTGTGGTAGTGGAAAACGTCGAACGGTTGATGACCGACGAAGGCCTATCACCGCGCGCAGCAACCATTAAATCCATGCAGCAAATAACTGGGGCCTTGGTTGCCATTGGCTTGGTGATGGCGGCGGTGTTTGTGCCGATGGCCTTCTTTGGTGGCTCAACCGGCGCGGTATACCGCCAGTTCTCAATTACCATCATCTCAGCCATGGGCTTGTCAGTATTGGTGGCAATCATTTTCTCACCAGCGCTGTGCGCAACCTTACTCAAACCAGTGCATACCAAACCGAAAGGCTTGTTCGCGGTATTTAATCGCGGCCTCGCCCGCTTTACCCAAGGCTACAGCAGCTCGGTGCAATCTATCATCGCGCGCAGTGGTCGCTTTGTTCTGCTGTACGTTGGTTTGGTGGTGGTTTTGGGCATGCTGTTTGCGCGTATGCCCAGCTCATTTATTCCCAACGAAGACCGCGGTGTATTTTTAACCCAAATGCAGTTACCTGCAGGGGCTACCAAAGAACAGTCGCTACAAACTATGGCCAAGGTTGAAGATTATTACCTCGATCAGGCACAGGGCGTTCGCTCGGTGTTTTCGGTAGTTGGTTTTAGCTTTAGTGGCCAAGGTCAAAATGCTGGCTTAGCCTTTGTGCGCTTAACCGACTGGGACGAGCGTACCACCCCGGAACTACAAGTTGAGGCGATTATCGGTCAAGCCTTTGGTTATTTTAGCCAAATCCGTGAAGCCATGATCTTTGCCTTCAACCTCCCCTCAATTCCTGAGCTGGGCACCGCCAGTGGTTTCAACCTGTACTTGCAGGATCGCGGTGGGGTTGGTCATGAAGGGCTATTGGCAGCACGTAACCAACTGTTAGGGATGGCAGCGCAAGAGCCAGCGCTGACTGGGGTGCGACCGAATGGTTTGGAGGACACCTCACAGTTCCAAATCGATATTGACTACAACAAAGCTAAAGCACTCGGCTTGGCCATTAGTGATATCAACAGCACCCTGAGCAGCGCTTTTGGTAGTCGTTATATCAATGACTTTACCGATCGCGGACGGGTGAAAAAAGTTTATCTTGCCGGTCGAGCTGAAAGCCGCATGGTGCCGGAAGATTTAAACCAATGGTATGTGCGCAATAATCAAGGCGACATGGTGCCGTTCTCGGCCTTCTCAAGTAGCCGCTGGACCTTTGGCCCGCAACGCCTAGAACGTTATAACGGTGTTCCGGCTATGAACATTCAAGGCGAGGCAAGCCCCGGCTTCTCGTCAGGTGATGCGATGGCGAAAATGGAACAGCTGATTAGCCAACTCCCCACGGGTATCGGCTTTGAGTGGACGGGGATTTCGTTGGAAGAAAAAATATCAGGCGACCAAGCACCGATGTTGTACGCTTTGTCATTGCTGATTGTATTCCTCTGCTTAGCCGCCCTTTACGAGAGTTGGTCAATTCCGTTTGCGGTCATGTTAACAGTGCCATTGGGGATATTGGGCGCAGTGCTTGCAGCGACCATGCGCGGCTTAGAAAATGATGTCTATTTTCAAGTTGGCTTATTAACGACGGTCGGTGTATCAGCGCGCAACGCTATCCTGATTGTCGAATTTGCAAAAGATTTACAAGCGCAAGGAGTCGCCCTGC
Organism: Pseudidiomarina mangrovi; assembly: GCF_003999375.1. GTDB lineage: Bacteria > Pseudomonadota > Gammaproteobacteria > Enterobacterales > Alteromonadaceae > Pseudidiomarina > Pseudidiomarina mangrovi. The sequence goes on along the minus strand of NZ_RJLC01000017.1, from coordinate 247,507 downwards.
TCGATGCCACGCTACAGTCGATTAAACTGCGCTTGCGGCCAATATTGATGACCTCGTTAGCCTTTACCTTTGGCGTATTGCCCCTAGCACTCTCTACTGGCGCCGGTGCAGTGAGTCGCCAGGCTATTGGCACAGGTGTCATTGGTGGTATGCTAGGTGGTACTATTTTAGCCATATTCTTTGTACCGTTGTTGTTCTATATCGTTCGTAAACGGTTTCCACCAAAACCGCCACAGCACGATTAAACCAATCGGTATAACGTCACCGAGGTGATTATGCTATACCGCTATCTGTTGCTGCTTATTGCCATTATGACGGCCTTTGTTGGGGTGCAAATCCCCAACTTTTTGACCCAATATCAGCAACGCTTAGATGCCCAGTACAGCGAAGCTATGGTGTATTACCGCCAGTATCAAGAAATCGCCAGCAAACATTTTGCTGGCGATCTACAACGTCTCATCGATCATCATCGTAGCTCTAGTGATAATGCCATTCGAGAAAGTGCTGAACCCATTCAAACCTTAGTGAACCGTGTCGAACTTTTTCGCAGCCAGCAGCGCGGCCTGCAAACCAGTTATCTGGGGCAACTGTGGTTTTTAGCGAGCCAAAGCGATGGCGAATTACGTGAAAGTACTTGGCGCATGTACAGTTACAACGTGCCCTTTACCCAGCAGGCGTTGCTGACTGGTTTGCTGTTAGCGTTGGTAGTCGTAGTGGCGTGTGATCTGCTGCTGTCTGGTCTCGGCCGCATGCTGCGCCGTCTACCACGGGTTAGCGCTCGCTAGTATCGCGATACTCACCTTCAAATACTCGCCCGGCTTGTTGCTCATGAGTACCAGCATTGCTAGCAGATTGGCTGCGTTGCTGTTGTGCCGCTTGGGCGGCTTGCTTGGCGGCACGATTAAACTGCCAAAACTGCTTGATTTCGCGGCGCCGACGCCACATTACCGGTAGCAGTAAAATCCAACCGACCAGCAAAAACAATAGCCCAAGCCCAATTGCCATGACAAAAACCAAGCCCATAACCAGCCAACTTAGAATCAAAAGCAACGGGTTAGCACCCGCCGGAGGGGTTAATTTTGCTCGCATATTGCGAATATAAATCAGCATAAGGCTCTCATCGTTAATACATCTTTGACTATTATGTGGGCTGTACCGATGATTACAAGTTAGCGGCGCGTCTATCTTGTAACAATTTGAGTAAAATACTGGTGATATTAACGATATTGAAGACCGTTCCTGACACGCTGCCAACCAGCACTGAGTACATCAGACCCAGCGACTCGGCTAACAAAAACCAGCGCCGGATTAACGCTGGATCATTAAGCTTTATAGAACCCACCGTGAAAATAATCGATGAGCTGTAGGCTAATGCGAGCGCCCAATAAACCGCCTGCCCGCCTTGTGGGGCGATGATTTCATACAGCAGAAAGCCGATATTAATAGCAACAAAGGACCATAAGACCCAGGGCCCTTGCCAACGTAAGGCAACTAAATTACGAACAAAAGCAATGCCGGTAACGATACTTCCGGCCATTGCCTCAATCATGAAAAAATGCACCGATAAACAACCCAGCGCAATGGCCGATATCAATCGATAACCATTAGCACTGGGTTGACGATAGGCAATGAAGTTTAATACCAGTGCTAAAACACCGAAACTTTCTGCCAATAAATTCACTATCGGTTACTGCCGCTGACTTTGTGAGGCATCACGGATAGCACGGAATTCATTGCCCTCATACCAGTTCGGCCAAGCATCACCATGAGCTAACTCATGACCAACTTGATAATACAGCCACAGGTCTTGTTGCACACCGCGCAGATCCCAATTCGGGTCATATTCGTCAGCTGGTTTATGGTACGCATCACGAATATATTCAGCGCGCTTTTCTTGACCGTAACTGACGCCAAACTCAATGTGATCATTGCCACCTTTGGCATACAACATCGGTACACCACGTTTTGCCAGATTGAAGTGATCTGAGCGGTAGTACGAACCGACTTCAGGGTTTGGCTCGGCAGCTAAATAACGCCCTTGTTGCTCAACATACTTTTGCAAGTAGTCTTCGAGCTCGGAATTACCGCGACCCACTACCACCATGTCGCGCATCGGACCGTAGACATTCATCACGTCCATGTTGATACCTGCGACTGCTTTAGCCAGCGGTAACATCGGATTATCAGCATACCAATCAGAGCCTAATAAGCCGCGCTCTTCAGCTGTGACTAACACAAATACCACTGAACGGTCTGGTGCCGGCTGACTAGCGTAGAACTCTGCCAATGCCATAACCCCAGCGGTGCCGCTGGCGTTATCCTGTGCACCATTAAAAATGCCATCATCAGGATTAATTGGGTCAACGCCCATATGATCCCAATGAGCCATATAAATAACATGTTGATCAGGGTATTTAGCGCCCTCGATATAACCAATTAAATTCGGCGAATCGAGATAATCAAATTTGGTTGCTACCGATAACGACATTGATGTGCCTAAATCAATAGCTTTGAAATCTGCTTGTTGAGCGCGCTGACGCATACTCTTGTAATCTTCGCCTAAACGCGCAAACAAGCGATCGGCACTGGCTTCCGTGATCCAGCCTTCAATCTCGCTACGATCCATGTTGTTATTATCGCGGGCTAAATCGAAGCGTTGCGGTGATCCACCTGCAATCACTCCCCAACCATAACCTGCAGCACCGGTTTCGTGAATCACCAGCACCCCAGCAGCGCCTTGGCGTGCGGCTTCTTCAAATTTATACGTCCAACGACCATAATAAGTCATGGCTTTACCATTGAAGACTTCGCTATCACCGCTGTCGTAGCCTGGATCGTTGACTAACACCACAACCGTCTTGCCGGCAACATCGAGGCCTTCATAATCATTCCAGCCATACTCTGGTGCAACAATGCCATAGCCAGCGAATACTAATGGGCTATCAATCAGCTCAACACCATCTTGCACACGCGGTGACCATGCCATCATGTCATTGCGATAGCTGAATGCCGCTAAATCATCGTGATTAAACTGCATATCACTGACTTGATACGGCAACATACGCACTAATGGCACCGGTTGCTGATAACTACCGGTATCTGCATTGTAGGGTTTAATACCCCACTGTGAGAATTTTTGCTCGACCAAGGCGACAGTTTTTGCTTCGCCCTCACCCGCCGGTGCGCGACCAGCAAAGTCATCACCGCTAAGCGTTTCTAAATAACTGCGGTAATTTTCATTAAAACTGTACGAGTCCACCGATACCGCACTCGGTTGTTCACTTGCGGTAGGTTCGGGGGCCGGGCTGCATGCCAGTAACAAGACTGACGTAGCCAACACCGTGAGGCGTTTCATTATGGCTTCTCCTTTATTGTTGTTTGTTGTGAAGAGTCGGTACACTCGGTTACCTGCGCCCCAAGTGTTATATTATGTTTAGCGAAATAGCCCAGATTCATTTCTAACGCACTATGGTACGGCACATTGGGTTGATACACCGGACAACGACTTGGATCGATGCTCTCACAGGGCTGCATTTGGATAATGGCAACGATACGCTGTTGCGCGTCTAAATAGGCGATATCCAGTGCAATCCACGTGTTATACATCCAAAAACCGTTACTTCCTGGCCGTTCACTTTGATAGCGAAACCACATACCGGAATGCTCAGCAAGTTGCGCACGCATCATCAACCCGCGCGCGCGGGTGCGATCGGTATCAGCTACCTCTGCGGTTATTTGGTGCGGGTGATCAGCAATACATAATGCGGTGGTCGGCAAGGATGTGGCTGTTGCGGCGCTGGTCATCAGCAACCAAGGGGCGAGCAGCAGTGCTAGCACTGACTTAGAACTTAGTGGCGCAATCATAGTGATTCTCATAGCCCATGAAGTGACGGTTAGTATGGCGCGAATAGCCCTGAAAAAAAAGCCTTAACAGGATGAAAAAAGGGCCTCAAATGAGGCCCAATGGGAGAGACAACCAACAAAACTCTAGCCTGCGCTGAAATCAACGCGAACCACTGAACCGTCAGCACCAACTTGAATTTCACTGCTACCAATAAACTCAATCACATCGTCGGCTTCAGGATCATCGTCAATTTGGCAAGTCCACGCCGCGGTGTAATCGCCTTGGTCAACGAAACCAATCGCAAAATCATAAGCACTCACGTTATCATAATAGACGCCTGTTACTGCATATGGTTCAAGCGTCTCCGAACCACCGATATCAGCTAACGTGGTCGCATCCAAACCATGACCGGGATACACGTAAACGCTCGCTACCGGAACGCCCACATCGGTTGGTGCAACCGTGCATTGGTTACTGATCAACAAGGCTTCAGCGATACTACCTTCGATGTGCCCAATCATTGCGTTATCCACTAAACGAACGCCACGCGGTTTTAAAAAGTAGCCAGCTTGCCCTACGGGGTCGACTAACGCTTGGCGTAGATCGAATTCGACCGTGTAGTTTGCTTGCCCGCCTGCACTTAAGGTCACGCCATCAAATTTAAGTTCGTTCGACGGTACCGACAAGGGGATTTGTTGATCACCAACTTGCACGAACGAACCGGCCGCCATGACCAAGCGTATTTGTGAATAAACCCCTGCAGCAACCTCTACTCCATTGAGAATCGTTTCTGAATCGCTACCGGTGAACGTCAATAAATCGAGACCATGAGTGTTTGGAATTGTTGCGCCGTTACTATCTTTACAGACATCGTTACTGGCGATGGTATTGCTATCCTCACCGATGGTGAACACTTGCGTGCCTTGTTCATTGCCGATTAACTCAATCGCACTAAAACAAGCCCACACAGCGTCCGCGCTATCCACCGGCGCGTCACTGACAGCCAGCGAAAATACTGCTGTATCTGGGTCGTCGCTAGAACCACACCCGGCGAGTGTTAGTGCTGCGGTGACTGCAGTTAGGTAAGGTACAAGCTTCATTTTAGTCAACATAAATAATCCTCATGAGATATGCCAAGGATCATAGTTATATCATGTCGTCTTGCTTCGGCTAAGTCCCTTGCCCATCGTTTACTTAGCTTTTACTTTGGAAGGTTGCTTGAATCCGTGATCAGATGGGCATAAAGTACCGCTATTCTTTTTATTGTAACAATCACACAACATGATAAAGCGCGCTAACACTCGAACTCAGCTTCGCGATCTCAAACTTATCACCGCCATTGGTGGTGGGCATGGATTGGGTCGCGTGCTGCATTGTCTGATGTTTATGCGCAAACGCTTGATAGGTATTGTTGCGACAACCGATAACGGCGGTGCCAGCGGTCGTTTGCGGCAGCAACAACAGACCATTGCTTGGGGTGATATTCGTAATTGCTTAAGTCAACTAACGCAACAACCGTTAGCCGCTGAGGTGTTGAACTATCGCTTCGACGATAGCCATGAGCTAGACGGTCATAATCTCGGTAATTTGTTACTCTACACCCTTGATCAAGTCAGTGCGCGACCCTTAGATGGCATTGCCCTGCTCAGTCGCTTGCTCAACATCACCACGCGTATCTTGCCAATGTCCGAGATACCCGTCGATTTAGTCGCCGAAACCCATGAGCAGCTGGAGTGTTTTGGTGAAGTGCATGTTGATCAACTCTGTCACATGCCACGACAACTTAAATTAGCTCCCGAGGTTCACGCTACCCCTGAGGCGGTGCAGCATATTTTACAGTCCGAATTAATCATTCTCGGTCCGGGTAGCTTCTTAACTTCCATCATGCCGCCGCTATTGGTAGCTGAAATTCGACAAGCCATCGCAGATAGCCCTGCAGCTGTTGTGTTTATTGATAATCTACTGCCAGAACATAGTCCTGCGGGGCGGTTATCGTTGTCAGAACGGCTAGCTTGGATGGAGCAGCAACTCGGGCCATTAGCGATTGACTTAGTTATCACCAATCATGCCGACCCAGCGCTGCAATTACCCACTATAAACAGTATTGTACCAGCCCGTGATGCAGCTCATCGGCACGACCCAAGCAGTTTGCTGCAGGCTCTAGAACGCGCCGTTACCGTGTTATTTCCATAAACGAGGTTAATGCATGAATCATTTTCGTCTAACGGCACTCAGTGCAGTACTCGCCTGTTTGGCTGTTACCCAGCCAGTTAAAGCGGATACCTTAGCGCTTGAAAACAGCTATCGCAGCGACGTACCAAGTATTGAAAAGGTATTGGGCTATCCGACTGGCAGCCGAATTAGCAGCCCAGAGGCTATTCAACAGTATTTCAAAACCTTGGCCGAACAGTTTCCGCAACAGGTGGTATTGAAATCCTATGGCAAAACGTGGGAAGGTCGCGAGCTCTATTACGCGGTGATCTCGAGTGCGGATAATATTGCTAAGCTGGAACAAATCACCGCGGGTATGCAACAACTTGCCGACCCACGCAAAACCACTAAAGAACAAGCAGCAACACTGATCGATACCTTACCAGCGAGTATTTGGCTATCGTATGGCGTTCACGGTAACGAAATTTCGTCGCCAGAGGCTGCTATGCTAACGGCCTGGCATTTACTCGCCGCCGACGACGAGCAGACTAAACGCTATTTAGACCAAACCGTGGTCTACCTTGACCCATTACAAAACCCTGATGGCCGTGGTCGTTTTGTCAGCCGGTACTACATGACCGTAGGCAGCGAACCCAGTGCCGATCGCATCTCTGCCGAGCACAATGAGCCATGGCCAAGTGGCCGTAGTAATCATTACTTGTTCGATATGAACCGTGACTGGATTGCACTAACCCAACCGGAAATTGCCGGTCAGGTCGATGCCCTACTCGAGCACTTGCCGTTGGTGTTTGTCGACCTCCACGAAATGGGCGGCGATACCAGCTACTACTTTACCCCTGAGGCACGCCCGTATAATCCACTGATCAGCAAAACCCAGCGCGAACAGCTGTGGGTGATTGGTGAAAATAATGCCAAATGGTTTGATGAACTCGGCTACGACTACTTTACCCGCGAAATTTTCGATGCCTTTTACCCAGGCTATGGCGCCAGTTGGCCGCTCTATCACGGCACCCTGTCGATGACCTATGAAATGGCGTCAGCGCGCGGTCTACATTTTCGCACCAAAGATGGCGATATCCTCACCTACGGCGATGGCGTCAAACGTCATTATGTCGCCTCTATTGCCACGGTCGAATCAACCGCTGATAATCGCCGCACCCTACTCAATAATTTCTGGCAGTATCGCCAACAGGCAATCGCCGATGGCAATAGCAGTAAGCGGCGCTTCCATATTTTCCGTGCCGATGACGATCGCGCGGGCGCCCGCCGTCTTGCCGGCTTATTGCGCCAACATGGGGTAGAAGTTAGTCAAGCCGAGCAAGGTTTTAGCGCCTGCGGCACTGAATACCCAGCCGGTAGCTTTATTGTCGATGGCGCGCAACCGGCCCATTACATGGTTCGCACTCTGCTCGATCCAGAAATTGCCATGGATAAAGCTTTTTTAGAGGACCAAGAGCGTCGCCGCGCGAACAATTTACCCGATGAAATCTATGATGTAACGGCCTGGTCATTACCACTGATGTTTAATTTGTCGTACGACACCTGCGCCAAACTGCCTAAAGTCGCGCAACGTGAGGTCGGTGAAGAACTGCTGGAACCGGGTCGCGTCACCAATCCCGATGCTAAAGTCGGCTTTATTGCTAGCTGGGGCGATATGAATAGCGGTCGCTTGTTGACTGCTGCGCTGCGCCAAGGGCTTACCGTCAAACGTAGTGATATGGCGTTTACCCACGCCAACGGTACGCGCTACCCGGCCGGTAGCTTGATTTTCACCCGCGCCGACAACAGCGCTGAACTGAGCAAGCAATTAACCGCTCTCGCGCAAACAACCGGCGCAATCATTGATGGCGTTGATCGCAGCTGGGTAACTGATGGGCCAAACTTTGGTTCTAATAATGTCAAACAACTGCACGCTCCGAACATTGCGCTCGCCTGGGATGAACCATTTTCAAGCTTAAATGCCGGCCACACGCGCTTCGTGATCGAACAGCAATTTGATTATCCCGTAACGGCAATTCGCGCCAATCAATTAGCGCGTGCCGATTTAAGTCACTATCAGGTGCTGATTTTGCCAAGCATTTATGGCGATCTGCAACACAGCTTTGGCGACCGTGGCGTGGCCAACATTGAGCAATGGGTAGCCCGCGGCGGCGTGCTCATTACCCTTGCCAACGCCACTGACTGGGCGATTGAACAAGGCTTACTCGCCAGTGCAATTGAAAGCTCTACCCACTACAAAGCGAATGGCCATGGTGATAGCACTCGGGTAGAAGGTATGTTATTCCATAGTCATGAAGAGTTTGCCGATTACATCAAGCCCGACATTGCCGCGCCCTACCCAACCTCAGGCGTATTGACGCGCTTGGACGTGGATTTGGAGCATTGGCTGACAGCCGGTATGAAACCACAAGCCATTAGTTTAACCGTTGGCAATCGTATTTATCGGCCATTGACTATCGATAACGGCCGCAATGTCATGCGCTACGCCGCTGCCGACCAGTTAGTCGCCAGTGGCTACTTGTGGGCGGAGAATGTTGAACAGTTGGCCTACAAGCCGTTTTTGATGTGGCAACCCCGTGGTCGCGGCATGGTGATTAGTTTTGCCCAAGAGCCCACCTACCGCGCTTACATGGATGGGCTTAATATTGTCTTGATGAATGCCATATTCGGCGGTGCTGCCCACGCCACACCGCTGCGCTAATTACTCCGACTGGTTGTGGTCAGCCGCAATGCGCGACGCGACTGCACCACGCTGGTCTCGGTATTTGGCATCTTTACGCTTGCTGTAGGGGCGCAAGCACGGCTCATCGAGCTGTTCAAAGCTGAGCGCCCCTATTTTCATTAACGGCCGCAGCGCCAAAGGCAACTTGCCACTGTTATAGAACTCCAACACCACCTGCCCTGACCAACCCGGATCAATACGGTGCGCGGTAACATGCACCATCAAACCCAAGCGTGCTAGCGATGAACGGCCATCTAACCAGCCCACCATGTCATCGGGCAGCGTCACCGCTTCATGCGTGACCGCCAAAGCAAATTCGCCGGGATGAATAAAGAATGCCTGCTCAGAGGTCAGCACAATAGCCTCGCTCATGACTTGCGAAATAGCCCGGTCAATATCTTCACGGGTACCGCTGATATCAATAAACGGTGCGGCGTGGTCTTGTAGCACCCGAAATTCATTACCCAAGCGGATATCAACGGTCACACCGGTGATATCTTCGCTTTGTGGCGGTGGATCAATAACGATCCGTCCGGCTGCCAAATAAGCTTCTATTTGTCCATCAGTTAAACGCATATGACTCTCCTGTGAGGCGCTATTATGGCTTGCTGGTTGCTTGTTGGTAAAGCTGCATGGCTAATTGTTGTGCACTGTCGGCCATTAGCGCCACTAACGGATCAGCCGCAGCCTGCACTGCCAGCGGTACGCCGTTATCAAGCGCCGCCCGCATGCGCGCTGCCAGCGGCCATTGACCTAGAAGTGGCACGCCCTCGCGCTGTGCCACATCAGCCCCACCGCCACTGCCGAAAATGGCTTCGTGATGGCCACACGCAGAGCATTCAAAATAGCTCATATTCTCAATAATACCGGTCAGTGGAATACCTACCTTACGAAACATTTCGATGCCCTTTTCGGCATCGGCTAACGCCACGGTTTGTGGGGTGGTCACCACCACCGCGCCAGTTATGGGTAACTTTTGCGCCATGGTTAGTTGAATATCGCCGGTGCCCGGTGGCATATCAATAATCAAGTAATCGAGTTGTGGCCACTGGCAATCACGAAATAGCTGCTGCAACGCAGCACTAGCCATCGGCCCACGCCAAATAGCTGGAGCTTTAGCATCGGTCAGGTACCCCAACGAAGTCACCCACACGCCATGACGCTGATGCGGCAGCATTTTATTCTGCGGGGTGTAGTGCAATTTTTCTTCGGCACCGCCCATCATGGTCGGCAACGACGGTCCGTAAACATCAGCATCGAGCAGCCCTACTTTGGCGCCAAAGTTGGCTAAGGCCAGCGCTAACTGCACGCTTACCGAGGACTTGCCCACACCACCTTTACCCGAGGATACGACAATGACATTGCCGTAAATCAGCGGTAGCTCCGGCTGTGAATTGGCTAGCTTGCGGATCTTTAATTGCAGCTGCCAGGTCAATTTACCGAGCACTGGGTCAGCGCGAAATGGCGTTAAAAATGAATCTCCGGCAGCAAATGGTAGGGTTAAGGTGGCTTGATGGCCAGCAACCTGGAGCCATTCAGTCGGCAATTTGCCCTGCCAACCTGGGATCCGCAGCTGTTCATAGGCTGCGGCTATGGGGTCGCCTGAAAACCATTTTTCGAACATCTAAAACTCCTCGTAAATGCTACGGCTAAGCCGCATGATACGGTGACTGTAGCTGGATTGCTAGCGGTGATTCAGGTACACTGCGTGGATATCTTTTTGTCGTTATATGGACCGCTCGATGTCAGCAAATTCACGTAAAATTTTGGTCACTAATGCCCTTCCCTATGCCAATGGCCCCATTCACATTGGCCACATGCTCGGTTATATCCAAGCCGATATTTGGGTACGTTTTCAAAAGTTACGCGGCCACGAATGTCATTATGTTTGCGCTGATGATGCCCATGGTACGCCTATCATGCTCAAAGCCCAGCAATTAGGCATAGCCCCAGAGCAGATGATTGCTGATATGCAACAGGCCCACCAGGCTGATTTTGCTGATTTCCAGGTCGCCTTTGACAACTATCATTCCACCCATAGCGATGAGAACCGCGCCTGTGCCGAACTCATCTATAAACGCCTGCGCAGCGCTGGTCACATTAAGACCACAACCATTGAGCAGCTGTACGATCCTGAGCGCAACATGTTCTTGCCCGATCGTTTTGTTAAAGGTGATTGCCCGAAATGCGGCGCCACCGATCAATATGGCGATAACTGTGATGTTTGTGGCGCTACCTACTCGCCGATTGAATTGAACAATCCGCGTTCAGCGGTATCTGGAGCAACGCCAGAATTACGGGAATCAGAGCATTACTTTTTTGATCTGCCCGCGTTCGAGCAAATGCTCAAAGCCTGGACCCGGTCTGGCTCGCTGCAAGATGAAATGGCGAACAAACTCAACGAATGGTTTGAGGCCGGTTTGCAGCAGTGGGATATCAGCCGCGATGCGCCCTATTTTGGTTTTGAGATCCCTGATGCACCGGGTAAATATTTTTACGTGTGGCTAGATGCCCCAATTGGTTACATGGGCAGCTTTAAAAACTACTGTGAGCGCACTGGTGCCGCTGATTTTGATAGCTTCTGGCAGCCTGATAGCCAGGCCGAGCTGTACCACTTCATTGGCAAAGACATTATTTACTTCCACAGTCTATTTTGGCCAGCGATGCTCAATGGTGCTAATTTCCGCCAGCCGACCAACGTGTGGGCGCATGGTTTTATCACCGTCAACGGTACCAAGATGTCAAAATCAAAAGGTACCTTTATTATGGCGCGCACTTATCTGAATCATCTTGACCCGGATTATCTGCGTTATTACTTTGCCGCCAAGTTATCGAGCCGTATCGATGATTTAGACCTTAACTTGACCGACTTTGCTCAACGAGTGAACGCCGATTTAGTGGGTAAAGTCGTCAACATTGCCAGCCGCTGTGCCAGTTTTATCAGCAAAAAATTCGACGGCAAGCTCGCTGCAGAACTGAACGACACCAGCCTGTTACACGAATTTCAGGCTGCTGGCGATGGCATTACCCAAGCCTTTGAGCAACGCGAATTTGGCAGGGCGATGCGCGACATTATGGCACTCGCTGATAAAGCCAACGCCTACATTGCTGATAAAGAGCCGTGGCAAGCTATTAAAGACCCAGCGCGCGCTGCTGAAGTGCATGAGGTATGCTCTATTGGGATTAATTTGTTCCGTATCTTAATGGTCTATTTAACCCCTGTAGTGCCACAACTATCGGCCCGTGTGCAAGAGTTCTTGCAAGACCAGTTTGTCTGGGACAGCTATAAAACTCTGTTACGCGACCACCCCGTCAGCCCCTTTAAGGCGCTGTTACAACGTGTTGAAATGACTCAGGTAGATGCCATGATTGAAGATTCTAAAGCCAGCACTACAGCCAGCACTGATGCGACCGCAGCGGCGCTTGGCAGCGACAACAGTGAATTAATCGCCGACCCAATCAGTGCTGAGATCGTCTATGATGATTTCGCTAAAATTGATTTGCGGGTGGTCCGTATTGCCAATGCTGAACATGTTGAAGGTGCCGAAAAACTGCTGAAGTTAACCTTAGATTTAGGCGGCGAGACACGCCAAGTGTTTGCCGGTATTAAATCCGCCTATCAGCCGGAGCAGCTTATTGGGCAATTGACCGTAATGGTGGCTAACTTAGCGCCACGTAAAATGCGTTTTGGGGTATCCGAGGGTATGGTGTTAGCGGCCGGCCCAGGTGGCTCAGAGCTGTATATTTTAAACCCGCAAGACGGTGCCAAACCTGGCATGCGCGTGAAATAATGAACGCCACCATTCATCTGCTTGCTGGCAAAGAAAAATCATTAAAACGTCTGCATCCGTGGGTATTCAGCGGTGCTATCGGCAAAGTCAAAGGTAATCCGCAAAGCGGCGATACCGTTGCAGTTCATAGCGCCGATGGCGATTGGCTCGGCTACGCGGCGTGGTCACCGCAATCACAAATTCGCGCGCGGATTTGGAGCTTTCAACAGAACGATAGCATCGATGCCGCGTTCTTCTTGGCCCGTATTAGCGCCGCTAAAGCGCTGCGCGATAGTTTATCTATCGCCAGTGACGCCTATCGCTTGGTGGCCGCAGAAAGCGACCAATTACCGGGTGTGACCATTGATAAATATGACCAATGGTTAGTGTGCCAACTGTTAAGTGCCGGTGCTGAGCGCTGGCGTGATGCCATTGTTGCGGCGTTACGTGAGTTGTACCCCGACTGTGCCATTTTTGAGCGCTCTGACGTAGACGTGCGCAAAAAAGAAGGCTTACCGCCGGTGGTGCAATTACTGCATGATAACGGTAGCGGCTTGCCACCTGCCACCTTGTGGATTGAAGAAAACGGCTTGCAATTAGGCGTTGATTTACAGCAAGGTCACAAGACTGGCTATTACCTCGACCAACGCGACAGTCGCCAAGCCATGCGCCGCTATAGCGCCGGTAAACGGGTGCTGAACGCTTTCAGTTACACCGGCGGCTTTGGTTTATATGCCGCCGCAGCGGGTGCCAGCGAAGTAGTTAACTTGGACGTTTCAGCGCCTGCGCTTGCGCAAGCAGCTGATAACCATGAGCGTAATGGCTTCGCCACCGAGCAACTTACCAATATGCAATTAGATGTGTTCGAAGCACTGCGTAAGTTCCATCACCAAGGTGAGCGCTTTGACGTGATTGTGCTCGACCCGCCCAAATTTGTTGATAGTAAAGCTAACCTGATGAATGCCTGCAGGGGCTACAAAGACATTAACCGCCTCGCAGTAATGTTGTTGAAGCCAGGTGGCACGCTGTTAACCTTCTCGTGCTCGGGCTTACTATCGGGTGAATTATTCCAAAAAGTCGTGGCCGATGCCTGCTTGGATGCTAAGCGTCCCATGCACATTATTGAGCACCTCTTTCAAAGTGCCGATCACCCAGTGCGAACTAATTTCCCAGAATCGCTGTATTTAAAAGGCTATGTATTGAGGGGGTAAGATGACTGCGAGTATCTTTGACAAAATTATTGCCCGTGAAATTCCGGCGGATATTGTCCACGAAGACGAAGTTAGCTTGGCATTTCGCGATATTAATCCGCAAGCACCTGTGCATGTGTTGATCATTCCGAAAAAGCGTATTGCCACCATCAATGATATTCAGGTTACCGACCGCGAAGTCGTCGGTCATCTGTACTTGGTCGCGGCTAAATTGGCGCAACAATTTGGTATCGCTGAGAGTGGCTATCGGGTGGTAATGAACTGTAACGCCGATGGCGGGCAATCGGTTTATCACATTCACTTGCATCTGCTCGGTGGTATCACCATGGGTTGGCCGCCATTTGCCAACCATCAGCCGAAAGTTCAATAGGCTATGACGCTGGAGCTGCTGATCCGACTCAGCTGCTTTGCTGGCGTACTGCTGGCTATGGTTGCGTGGGAGCATTGGCGCCCCAAACGCACGCCGTCGGTGAAGAAAAGTCAGCGTTGGCTGCATAATTTTGGTCTGTTAGCCGTGTCAACGGTGATATTACGCTTGCTCATTCCAGCCGGTGCGGTGGGTGCGGCATTATGGGCACAAAGCCAGCAACTGGGCCTGTGGTATTGGCTCAACGCCCCTAGCTGGCTAGCCTTTGCCGCCAGTATTCTTCTGCTTGATCTGAGCATTTATTGGCAGCATCGGTTATTTCACGCAGTACCTTGGCTGTGGCGTCTGCATCGCGTGCACCATGCCGACCCCGACTTCGATAGCAGTACCGGCCTACGTTTTCATCCGCTTGAAATCATCCTCAGTATGCTAATTAAAATAGCGGTGGTGGTGGTGTTAGGTGCGCCGCTATGGGCAGTGATTGTATTTGAAGTAGTGCTCAATGCCACTTCGCTGTTCAACCATGGCAATGTGGCGTTACCCACCTGGCTAGAACGGCCGCTGCGCTATCTGATAGTTACCCAAGACATGCACCGCATTCACCACAGTCAAGTGGTGGCGGAAACCAACAGTAATTACAGCTTTAATCTATCGCTATGGGATCGGCTATTCCACAGTTATACCGAACAAGCTGCGGCCGGACCGGATGCGCTGCAAATAGGTCTCAGCGATTATCCCAACAGCCACCAAACCACTCGACTCAGTGGCATGCTGATGATCCCGTTTCAAGCTGCCAAAGCGCAGACTCAATCTGCTGACGATCCGGGTAATTCTAAGGTACGATAACCGGCGTACAAGCGGCTCAACGCAGTGACCCAACATAACAATGCGAAGCCATAAGCGAGCTCGACAAAAAACTGCGGTAGTACACAGATCACCACAAATACCGCAATAGTTTCAAAGCCTTCAGTTAAACCACCTAAGTAATGCAAGGATTTATTTGGATAGTTGGGGTTATCTATGCCACGCTTTGCCGCGATGGCTGCAAAAGCTAAAAACGTTGCCCCAGTACCCATAAACGTAAGCATGAGTAAGCCTGCAGCCACTCCATTTTGCACTGGGTCAGCCAACAAAAAGCCAAATGGCACCGCCGAATAGAAGATAAAATCTAAGCTGATGTCCAAGTAGCCACCCGCGTCAGTGGTGCCGTTGATGCGGGCTATCGCGCCGTCAAGGCCGTCACCGATACGGTTCAACAGAATCGCTACAAGCGCTAGATAGTACTGTTCCAACGCCAGCGCGGGCACTGCCAGCATACCAATCAGAAAACTGGCTACGGTCACTTGGTTCGCGCTAACACCGAGCTTCACCGCAAGCTGTGCCGCGTGCTTAAGTGGTTGTCGCAGTTGCTTGATCCACCATGGGTCAATCATAGTTTGCTCCTTGTGGCCAATGTAACTGGCTACATCCCGCTGGAAAGTCGGCGCTATCATGACTGACAATAATGGCACTCGTTGCAGTTTGCGCTAAGGTGGCAAAGGTCCATTGTCGAATACGCTGACGTAACTGGCTATCGAGCGCGGCGAAGGGTTCATCCAATAACACTAAACGCGGTTCATTAATAAGTGCCCGCAATAAGGCGATTCGTGCGCGCTGACCGCCACTGAGCGCAGTCACCGGTTGCTGCGCCAAGTCGCCTAACTCAACTTGCTGCAAACGCTCAAAAATCACCTGCTGTTGCGCCTGACGTGACTGGCTACGCAGTGCTTTTGGTAGCGCTAAGCGCAAATTTTCCTGAACGCTTAAATGCGGAACCAGTAAAAAATCCTGCCACACAATACCGATACCACGTTGTTCAATCGGCCATGTGCTGATGTCGGTACCGCTGAGTTCTATCCTGCCATTGACCTGCATATGCGACTGCTGATCACCTAGTAGCCAGCGCAACCAACTTGATTTACCGCAACCACTAGGCCCTATCACCGCCAATATTTCGCCGCAACCCAAGCTAAGCTCAGGTAGATTCACCTGTTGCCCTGCGAGTTGCAATTGTGCTGCACTAAGGCGAAGTTGCGTGGTGCTCATTGTTGTTCTCCTTCAACAGCCTGTTGCGGCCATGCCAATACCAGCAAGAATAATAGTGCCAGCAACCATTGACTGACCGCATAAATCGCTATTAATTGACTATTTGCACCGCTACTCACAGCGACTAATTCACTAGTCAAGGTCAGCCAACGGCCGCCACCAAACAAAACTATAGGTAGATACTGTGCCATGCTAACCAGCGCTGCAAATACCCAAGCCAATAGCAGGGGCTGTTGTAATAATGAGCGTTTAGTCAGCCACCAGCTGCGCCAAAAGCCATAACCGAAGCTTTGCATAGTGGTCAGATAACGTTGCTCAAAGCGCTGTTCCAGCGGCGCTAAAATTAAATACACATAGGCCGCACTAAAGGGTATCTGCACCATAATGAGTGCTAGCGCATAACGCCATGGTAGGCCACCACTGGTAAACGCTGCAAACAGCTCCTGCCATGCCAGTAGCAGAGTTAGTTGCGGTACTAACAGTGGCAGCAATAACCAGCCGCTCAAGCCGAATACCCCATGACGGCGGCGCCATTCTAACAACAGTACCACCCAAATAAGGCTGGCACTGGCCACCACTGCAGCAATACCGGCACTTTGCACAAACAACGGTAGCAGTTGCGATAGTTCCTGCTGCCAGCGCTCCACACTCCAGCTAGTTGGCCATAATTCTGGATAAAACCAGCCAACGGCGATACTTTGTGCGGCAATAGCGAAGGCTGCCGCCAGGCCGATAACGCTAACCAGCGCTTGCCACGGTACGCGCAGCGCGAAGTTACCAAGGTGCGGCAATACCACAGCGCGGATCAGCCGTTCTTGCAAGAACACCGCAAGTGCAGCAACAACGGCTAACAGTAATAGCGTCAGCGCACCATACGCGGCAAATTGCTGACTAGCTGGCTGCGCATCAAGCTGCCATTGCAGTACTTGCACAGCCAGCGGTGGTGGCGTCTGCGCCGCTGCTATGAGCGCTACATCAACCACACTCAGGCTGTAAACCAACACAATCATCAGTGGTAAGCGCATACGCCTCAGTAGCTCTGGCATCACCAACAACCACCAACTGCGTTGGCGACTATAACCGAGGCTCTGCCCTACCAATAGCCAGCGCCGCCAAGGCATTTGCGCCAGCGTGCGCTGGCCCATCAGCCACAAAAATGGAATTTCTTTTGCTAACAGTATAATGATAAAACTGAGCAACTGTTGACGGTCAAACACACTGCTATGCCAAGCTTCAGGCACTAGGCGCCATAACCAGCCATAGGGGGCAAAGAGCCACAATAAGCCTATCGCAAAGGCCAAATGTGGTAGTGCAATAACTTGCACCAACCAGCCGCTAGAGGAACGCAGTGGTTGGCTACTAAGCACCACTATGGTTGCCACCAACATCACGGTAATACCGACCACGACAGTCTGCTCGATCATCTCAGCTAGCCCCGGGTAATTCAGCCAAGGACTAAGAAACTGCGTTTGTTGCGTGAGTTGTTCGATACCATAACTGAGCAACAACAACCATGGCGCGGTCAGCAGCACCAGTGCAACAGCACCACGCCATGGCAGTTTGCTAGTCATTGTTGATAACGCTCTAACCATTGTTGTTCGAGTAATTGCACCCAACCTACATGTGGCTCGGGTTGCGACGGAAATAAATCGCGCTGATTAGCGCTTTGTTGAAAGCGGATAACAGCAGTATCACCCCAACCGTCAGCGGCTTGCTTACGTTGCTGTGCGGCCTCGCTGAGCATGAAATTTATCACCTTGACGGCCCCTTCACTGTTGGCTGCAGCTTTAGGAACAGCGAGATAATGGCTATTAGTGATCGCCCGCTCACCAATCAATAACGGTGCAATACCTGCCGGTAACCGCTGAGCACGTTGGGCATTGAATAGCTCCGAGGGGTTAAAACTAACAGCATTATCTAACACGCCATTGGCTAATAGCTGCTGTTGCTGTGCCGCACTGACTGGAAACTCCTTTCCACCTCGCCATAATAGCGGGTGTAATTGGTCTAAATAAGCCCATAGCGGCGCCAATAACAGTTCTTGCTGTTGCGCCTGCGGTGGTTGATAAAGCGCCGCATTATGCTGATTGAGTTCTAGTAGCAATAGTTTTAGAAAGGTGGTGCCATGAAATTCTGGTGGTTTGGGATAGCTCAGCCGCCCCGGTTTACTCTGTGCCAGTGTCAAAAACTGCGCCGGCGTCATGCTCGTTGAGGTTGGCGAATTACGGATAAATAGATGAAATTGCCCGACGCCCCACGGTAGCTCATAGTCATCGGTAGCAATGCCAAAATCGTTTTGCCAGCCCAGTGTTGGGTCCAGCAAGGCACTATTTGCAACCGCCTGCGAGAGCTCACCGCGCAATGCTCCGGCTGCTTTTAACGCGTGAAAGTTCTCACCGTTGAGCCACAATAAATCGACCGCACTGGATGGTTGCTGCTGTTGGTTTTCACGTAACAGTAAGGTCACTGTTTCGCTGATATCAGCAACTTTTACATGCACCAGCTCAATATCTTGCTGGGCCAGTTGTTGCTGCGCCCAACGCACATATTGGTTCACTTCATCCGAGCCGCCCCAGGCATGAAAGTACACCTGTTGCACACTCAACATCATGCCAAGCAGCCATACTCTCATCAGCGCCGCCAGCCATGAAAGCGTTCCAACCAAGCCAGCACGCGTTGTGGCGCATGTGCGCGCTTCCATACCCCAGCCGCATACTTGTTGGCTTCGGCCATAGTCGGGTAAATATGAATGGTACCCAGTAACTTATTCAAACCAATACCATGTTTCATAGCCAGTACAAACTCCGCCAACAGATCACCTGCTTGGGCACCGACAATGGTTACCCCCAAAATTTTATCGCTAGCAGGCTTGGTCAATACCTTTACCCAGCCGTAACGCTTTTGATCCGCAATAGCACGGTCCAGATCATCAATATCATAACGGGTAACCTCAACTGCAATACCCTGTTGCGCGGCTTCCTTTTCGTTGAGACCTACCCGCGCCACTTCAGGTTCACAGAAGGTCGCAGCAGGCATCACCCGATAATCAGCTTTAAACTTTTTCAACGGGCTGAATAACGCATTAACCGCGGCATACCACGCCTGATGACTGGCGGCGTGGGTTAACTGAAATGGCCCAGCAACATCACCTACAGCATAAATATTGGGGAAGTTGGTCTGCAAAAATTCGTTGGTCGTAATGGTTTTATTGGTTTCTACGCCGAGTTCTTGCAAGCCATAGCCATCTAAGCGAGGCTGACGCCCTAATGCCACTAAAATAATGTCGGCAGCAACGGTTAACGGCGCTTGGTCAGCGGCAACAATATGCACCTGCTGCGTGCCATTATGCTGGGTGACTTTCACCGCTTTGTGGCCGGTGTACACGGTAACCCCATCATGCTGCAGCTGCTGTTGCACTAGTTCAGCGGCATCATCATCTTCGCGCGGCAGTAGTTGAGGTAAAGCTTCCACCACGGTCACTTGGCTTCCTAACCGCGCAAAGGCTTGCGCCAGCTCTACGCCAATAGGCCCGCCACCCAATACCGTTAAACGCTGCGGTAACTCGGCGAGTTGCCAAATAGTATCTGAGCTGACCCAGTTGCTTTCGGCAAGACCGGGAATAGCTGGCAGCAAGGGTCGTGCACCGGTGGCTAGAATAATGGTTCGCGCGCTGCGCTGGGTCACCTGCCCGTCGGCATTGATAATCTCTACCTGCCACGGGCTCAGCAAGCGCGCTTTACCGAGAATTACGTTCACTCCTAAGCTACTATAGCGCTCGACCGAATCATGCGGTTCAATGGCGGTGATGACCTGCTGTACTGTTGCCATCACAGCTTTGAAATCCACCGCACCAACAGTCACCGCAACACCATGCTGATTGAGAGCATTGGCTTGTTTACGGCCATGAGCGATATGCAACAGGGCTTTGGACGGCACACAACCGGTATTCAAACAATCACCGCCCATGGCATGCTGTTCCACCAAAGTCACCTTGGCTTTCACGGCAGCAGCAATATAAGCACTGACCAAGCCGCCTGAGCCAGCTCCTATCACTAACAGATTGTCATCAAACTGCCGCGGCCGTTGCCAACCTTTATAAACTCGGCGCGCCTTGAGCCAGGCAACGATCTGCTTGGCCAGTAGCGGGAATAGCCCTAGTAGCACAAAACTCAACAACAGCTGCCCGGATAGAATGTCACTCACCTGCTCCACTTGCGCGAGCTGGGTACCGGCGTTAACAAACACCGCGGTGCCGGCTAACATACCCAGCTGACTGACCCAATAAAAGCGCCAGGCCGGCATGCGCGTTAACCCCATGACTAAGTTAATCATCCAAAATGGAAACAGCGGCACCAAACGTAAAGTCAGTAAGTACCAGGCACCATCACGGTCAATGCCCGCATTCACCTGTTGTAGGCGCTCGCCAAAGCGCTTTTCAAGGCTATCGCGCAACACATAACGAGCGCTTAAGAAGGCCAAAAATGCACCCAGAGTAGAGGCAAACGAAGCCAGCAAAAGACCCCAGCCCAAACCGAATAACGCTCCACTCCCTAGGGTTAGAATCACCGCACCGGGAATGGATAAAGCCGTCACCGCAATATACACCAGCAAGTAGCCGACAAATAATGCGACAAAATGCTGATTATGCCATTGCGCCAATTGTTGCTGCTGCGCTTTCAGCTGGTCGAGTGATAAATACAGATGCCATTGTTGCTGGTAAACAACGACCAGCAGCGCCAGTAGTACTGCAATAACCAATAATTTGCCCCACTTCACGTCATTCTCCTTGCGTTAGGCTATGCGTCACAACGCCTTGGCTCTAAAAACTGTAACTGAGCGTCAATTTAGCATGCCGCGGCAATTCAGGGAAAACTAAGGTAGCGCCGAAATAGCCGCCTTCGAATACTGGCGACCAATTGTCTTGGTTAGTTAGGTTAAACACATCTAGGCGTGCGCTCCATGCTGAAGTCGGCTGCCATTGCGCGAATACATTGATCGTGTGCTGTTGGCGAATTCTGACGGTATTCAAAAAGTCGAGCTTGTAGTCGCCATGATAGCTCACTTGACCACCGACCTCGATACCAGCGCCTACATCAATACCACCAGCAATGCTAAGTTGATGGTCGGGCAAGCCCTGCAGCCGCATCGATGATGCTGGAAATGCCGCAAAATTTGGCGCGCCAACGCCGGTTCCCTCGACTAAATCAGGGCGCGAGGTATCAAATGCGTCATACACGGTACGCGCATCTTGAAACGCTGCTGAATTATCAAAGCGGGCAGACAAATAGCTGTAGCCGGCACTAAACCACAATTGCTCGGCTTGATAAAACAATTGGCTTTCTACGCCTTGGGTCTTGATACCTGAGTTAGAACCATCACGGTTGCGTAGGCTGCGGGTTTGATAAAACCAATTCACATCGGCATACCAAGCGCTACCGACTGGCGCATATTTATAACCAACTTCAAATGCCTCATTTTCGGTGGCGAAGTTCAGCGGGTTAATACGCTGGTCAGCACCAAGCACCGTGCCGCCTGCCATGCTGTTTGAGGTCGATTCGGTGTAGTTACTACTGGCATAGAGACGTTGATCATCAGTTAGTTTGTAACTCAGGCTAGCTTGGATACCGTACAACACATCTTGATGCGTATCAGCAGCAGCAATTACCCCCGCTGGAGCAATAGGGTCGCGCGCCTCAACTTCATACCAATCGGCACGGATTCCAGCTTCTAGTATCCATGCTGTTGTGAGTTGCTGGCGATGCTGAGCAAATAAGCCGAGCTGATAACTACGTGAATCGGTGGTATCCGATACGTTAAAATCACCCACGCCATCACCGTTGGTATCATATTGACTGCCGGGCGATACATAGACCCCAGGGCGCAACTCCACTAACCGCGCTTGTTGTGCCGCAGTCAATGGAATACGCCGGTTACTCAATGGTCCACTCAGGTCAACCGGCAGGTCAGCTTCAGTGGTAAATTGGCTGAAACCCAGCACATCATGGTAACGAAAACTACCGCCAAACCAGCTGCTACTGTCATTCTGCCAATCGCGTTGCCAGGTTGAACGGGTTTCAAAGGTGGTTGCACCATCGACAATTTCGACAAAACTATTCTGGGCTATCTCTTCGCGTTGTAGGTGTTGCAGCATGAAATCATGGCGGTAGCTCCAATCGTTGTTAAGTTGGCGCTGATAATCGCCATAGACTAGCCAGGTTTGTGCATGGTTAATATCGTCTGGGTCGGTGTAAACCTGATTCCGCGGCAGCTCAATTAAGCCGGTCGGCGCTACTAATGCAAAAGCGCCCGGAACCATCGATCCATTGGGTTGTTGACCCTGCCCTTGTACATATAAGCCATCATCAATCAGTGCTTGTGTGGGCCGATTGAAACCGGCGTTATCGGTCCAATCTACCTGATAAAATTCAGCATACAGATTCAATTCAGACTGCTCGTCAGGCAGCCAACGGTGAGTGACAAACAGGCTATCACTGCTGAACTCAGAGTAGTCATAGAAACTGCTCTCGCGAATCGCTTCAACACTGATTCGCACGCCCTGCTCGTCGGGCTTGAGCACGCTACTATGGTCAAGCTGGGCTCGGTAGGCATCCCACCGCCCCAATTGCAGCGTGGCACGGGTCTGATCGGCGCTGAGATCAGCACGTTTGGCTTGCAGATTGACAAAACCTCCGGTGCGCTGGGTTGATCCCAACATCACCGGTGGTACACCACGCACCACATCAAGTTGCCCGACACTATTAAAACTTAGCGGTAAACCGAGTCCATTATTGCCGCCTTGGCGGCGCATACCGTTTTGTAATACTTCGCCTAATTGGCCACGAATTGTGGGTAAGCTCGGCGCACCAAAACCAGCAGCTGCGAAACTATTCGGCGCCACTTTGGCAACATCATGTAAGTCGGTGATGGCTGATGCCGCAATTAAATCAGCACTAATAGGCGTCACCGAGCGAGCGAGGTCAGCTAAAGCCTGCTGGCCACCGAACAACGAGCTGGTAGGCTGATCTTTTGGCGATAGTTGTAATCCTTGCAGGCGCTCACCGCGCACTTCAATCACTTCGACCGCGGTTTGAACTTGCTGCTGGTTGCCATCAACGGGCGCCTGTTGAGCGGCACTGATGGGGCTGACTAACACAGCCAATAAACTTGCTGCCAGTGGTGAACGATTAAATAGTTTGGGCATGTGAGATCCTAGGGCGCTATTTGGGACAGTATGTACTACTATGATATGTCGGTTTTACACCAACTATACCACTGCTATTTAGACTATTTTGTTCATTGCTAGACACGATGATGCTGATCTATCGCAGCAACCATCACGTAACGCTACATACATAACAACTAAGGTTCTCATTTATGCGCAAATTAATAAGCTACTTGGCCATCGCCGTTGGTTTTCTTGCCTTGCTGACGCTGGCTATTTCAGGGCCACTATACCAGGCCGGTGTGGCTGAACTTGGCACGGCATTTCTGCTGTTACGCTGGGCCGCCTATATTGGTGCTGGCGCCGCTGTGGTTGGCCTGGTACTGTTAATCTGGCAAGCGCTGAAGCCGGCCAACAATGCGCCGTCAAGTATGCTTCTTGGGCTAGCGGTGATTGCTGCCGGGGTAAGCTTTATTCTGCCCTACCTGCAGTTGCAAACAGCTCGTAGCGTACCACCCATTCATGACATTAGTACCGATTTGAGCAATCCACCCGCATTTGTGGCCATTGCCCCACTGCGCGCCGATGCGCCAAATCCGGTTGAATTCGCCGGTGAAGAAAGTGCCGAACAACAGCGTAAAGCCTACCCAGACCTAGCCACTTGGACTACCAGCGCTAGTGTTGAGCAAGTTTATCAGCAAGCTCTAACGATAGTTGCCGATATGGGTTGGGAATTGGTTGCCAGCGATGCTACTGAGGGTCGTATTGAAGCCACTGATACCACCACATGGTTTGGTTTTAAAGATGATGTGGTGATTCGCATTGTCGCGACCGACACCGGCAGTGCAGTGGATATGCGCAGTAAATCGCGGGTTGGCCGCAGCGATGTCGGGGTCAACGCCAAGCGTATTCGCGCCTATTTGGCAGCGTTAGAACAGGCGCTTTAGCTCGAGGAGAATTAGCAATGCGATATCGTTGGTTAGTGATTCTGAGTGTTCTGGTGGCAGCTTTCATACTGTGGTCGCAAGCATCCACCACCAGAGCAACACCGGTCGTAGCTAATGAAGTTCGCATTGCTACCTTTGCTGGTGGCTGCTTTTGGTGTGTCGAGAAAGCCTTTGAACAGGTACCGGGCGTTACCCAAGTTATTTCCGGATATACCGGCGGTAGCGAGCAAAATCCTAGCTACCAACAAGTCGCCGGTGGCTTGACCGGGCACACCGAAGCCGTACAAGTATATTACGACCCGCAGGTGGTGACCTACACCGGGCTGATTCAAGCGTTATGGCGGATGATGGATCCAACCGATGCTGACGGTCAATTCTACGACCGTGGCAAACAGTATCGGCCAGGTATCTTTTATCACAACCAGCGAGAACGACAAATTGCCCTGGCGGAGATCACCGCATTAGAGGCGTCTGGACGTTACAAAAAGCCTATTGTGCTGGAGGTGACGGCGTTTGACAGCTTCTACCCTGCCGAAGACTACCATCAGGACTATTATTTGAAGAACCCGGTGCGTTATCAGCTCTACACCTTCAATTCGGGACGCTTTCAGTTCGCCGAAGCTATCTGGGGCGAGCAGTATCAGGTCGATTATCGGCAATTTAAAGATTCTATCGGGGAGTATGCTGACATGACTGACGAAAACACCGCTGACAACACTGCAAAGAATACGGCTACTAGCCATCGTTGGCACAACTTTGTCAAACCCGATAGCGCAACGCTTAAAAGTCAGCTCACCGATTTGCAGTACCAAGTGACCCAGAAAGACAAAACTGAGCGGGCTTTTCAAAACGCCTACAATGACGAGAAACGCGACGGCATCTATGTCGATATCGTCAGTGGTGAGCCGCTATTTAGCTCGCGCGATAAATACGAATCAGGGTCTGGCTGGCCAAGTTTTACCCAGCCGATTGCGGCGGAATTCATCGTTGAGCGTACCGACCGTTCGTGGTTTATGACCCGTGTCGAAGTGCGCAGCCGTTATGCTGATTCCCATTTAGGCCATGTATTTAATGACGGCCCTGCCCCTACTGGGCTGCGCTACTGCATGAACTCGGCAGCAATGGAATTTATTCCGCGTGAGCAAATGGCTGCACGCGGCTATCAAGATTACTTAACGGTGCTCGATTAATTACCGACTGCCGCGCCTTCACGGCGCGGATCAGCGCCGCCAAATAAGCGCCCATCGGCCAACACACTAATACCATGTAAACCACTATTCAGGTCACGAACACGAACTTCGTGACCTTTTTGTTCCAATGCCTGTTGCAGCTCAGTAATAGTGGTACTCTGCTCCAGCGAGGTGAAGTTATTCAAGTTGGTGACATGCGGTAAGGCCATTGCCGCTTGCATATCCAGCTCCCAATCCAATACTGCAACCAACGTTTGTGCAACGTAGTTGATAATATTGGGGCCACCCGGTGAGCCAACCACATGCATCACCTGTTGCGTTTCATTATTGAACACAATGGTTGGTGACATAGAACTCCGCGGGCGCTTACCGGCCTCAACCCGATTAGCCACCAAACGACCATCCACCTCAGGGACCAAGCTAAAATCGGTCAATTGATTATTCAACAAATAACCATTCACCATCACGCCCGAACCAAAGCCCATTTCAATGGTGGTGGTCATAGATACCGCATTGCCATAACTATCAATAATGGCAAAATGACTAGTACTTGGAATTTCTAAGGCCTGATCATCGGCACGCGCGATTAAGCCAAACTCACCCGGCTGCGCTTTGCCCATATCGCTATCGCCAATTAACTGCGCACGCTCACGCAGATACTCTTTGTTGAGCATCTGTGCGACTGGCACTTCAACAAAGTCGGCGTCACCGATATAGCGATTGCGATCAGCGTAGGCTAACCGTGCTGCTTGGGTAAAATAATGTACGGCATCAACGCTCATTGGCTCAGCATCGGCAATCGGCGTGTGCTCCAAAATGCCCAACATTTGCACCACGGTAATGCCACCCGAACTGGGCGGCCCCATACTGCAGATCTCGTATACAGTGCGATAGGCCGCACAAATCGGTTCACGTTCTAAGGCTTCATACTCAGCTAAGTCAGCCATACTCAATAGCCCCGGACTGATAGCACTGGTTTGCACCGCTTGCACCATTGCCTCGGCAATACCACCGCTATAAAAGGCACTACTCCCTTCCGCCGCAACCCGCTTTAACACCGCCGCATACTCTGGATTTGGACGTAATTGCCCAGCCTGCAACGGTTCGCCATTGGGGTAAAAGTAATCAGCGGCAGGTTGCATGCTGCGTAACCCTGGATGAAAATTCATGGCTAATAATTGATGTAGCCGCGGTGATACCGTAAAGCCAGTTTCTGCCAATGCGATAGTATCGGTAAATAACTCAGACCAGGCTACCTTACCCCAGCGTTGATGGGCCATTTCTAACCCCTTCAAGACCCCTGGAGTACCCACAGAACGGCCACCGACAATAGCATCCCAATAAGTTTTTGGTGGTTGCCCTTGGCCATCAAGGAATAATTCTGGCGTGGCTGCTAACGGCGCCCGCTCACGCGCATCAATCGTGGTTAAGCGTTTTGCCGTGTTATCCCAATACAAAATAAAGGCGCCGCCGCCGATACCACTGGATTGCGGTTCAGTCAGCGTTAACATAGCTTGTACGGCAACTGCCGCATCAATTGCGGTACCACCTTGGGCTAATATTTTAGCGCCGGCATCAGCTGCATCTCTAGTTGCTGCCGCTACCATGTATTGGTTACTGGTCTGCCCTTGCCTTTCAACAAAACCAGTTGCGGCCTCAGGTGCTACCACATCATTGCTGGCCGATTGTTCACTGCAACCAATGATACTGGCCACAGCCACCACAACTAAGCTTAAGCTAATCAAGCGCACGTGCATTCCCCTTGTTCGGCAAAAACTCTATCATAGGCAGGGAGACCCATAACAGCAACCGTAAAAACGCGAGATCAGACTCATGTCTAACTATCACCAAGTACTCTTGAGCGCTCTTTTACTCATCGTCATTTCAATTTGGGCTAGTTTATTTGCCGAACAACAGCCGCAGCTACTAGCCGCCTATGACTTCACGCGCAGCTTGGCTTTTAGTGAACCATGGCGACTCATCAGCGCGCATGTCTTCCATCTCAGCCGCAGCCATCTGTGGCTTAACTTGGTAGCATTGGTGATGTTAACCCTGTTGTTCGTGCGCCACTATGATGTACGTAGCTGGCTAAACGGGATTCTGCTGATCATGGTTGGGTGTAGCCTATTTACTTGGCTGGTAGGTCAGCCACAACAATTCGTTGGCTTATCCGGCGTGTTGCATGGCTTATTAATGCAAGGTGTGTTGTTAGAGTGGTCTGAACGCAAATTTCGCCGTGAGCCATTGATGATAGCTATTATGTTGCTATTACTTACTAAGGTGAGTATTGAATTCTGGTCTGGGCCATTAACAGGTGACTTAATGAGCCATGGTGAGTTGACTTGGGTCATGCATGTGGGCGGATTAGTCAGTGGCATCCTTGCCTATCTATTGCACCGCAAGCCTATCAAGGCTGCGCTCCTGGAGCAGCAAACTGACTAATCCACCAAAGCGTTACAGTTGCATGCGTTCGCGATTGAGCTCCAACATACGCGGGCCAATGCCTTTGACTTGCAGCAGCTGATTAACATCAGTGAAACCACCTAGCTTGGTGCGCAGTTCAACAATGGCCTCGGCGCGCTTCAGCCCAACACCAGTTAGCCCCATCGCCAACTGTTCCGCACTAGCCGTATTTAAATTGACGGCTTGCACCTGCTGGGCTTGAGGGCTGGGTTGCGGCAGTGGTTGAGCCGACACCGGTGCGGCCACCAACAACGGCGACAGTAATGAAGCAATAATGAAGGTTTTCCGTAACATAATAGACTCCTTGGTTTAGCTGCGTAATGCAGTTCAAGAAGTGTAGCGCGCCCGCCTAGCAAGCGCGAATTGCTACGGCATACTATGCTGTCAGCGCGTTGTTAATTGCCTGTAAGACTGTGGCGGGATCCGCAGCTTGTGTTATCGGACGACCAATTACTAGCACTTCAATACCAAGTGCTGCAGCTTGTTCGGGCGTCATGATGCGGCGCTGGTCACCGGCGTCGGAACCACTCGGGCGTATTCCTGGGGTCACCAACACGAAGTTAGCACCAAACTGGGCTTTCAGCTGCGCCGCTTCATGGGCTGAACATACCACCCCGTCAAGCCCGCTTTGCGCCGCCAAAGTAGCCAGATGTTGCACCTGATCAGCCAGTGGAATGGTCACACCAAGCTCGGCTAAATCCTCGGCTGACATACTGGTTAATACGGTGACCGCAATCAATAACGGTGGCTGCGGTAAATCGGCCAGTGCTTCTCGGGCAGCGCGCATCATCCGCGTACCACCACTGGCATGCACATTAACCATCCACACACCCAGTTCCGCCGCAGCGCGCACAGCTTTGGCAACGGTATTGGGGATATCATGGAATTTAAGATCAAGAAACACTTTAAAGCCGCGATGTACCAGGGCGCGGACAAATTCTGGCCCTGCTGCAGTAAATAGCTCTTTACCAACTTTTAAACCGCACTGGTGCGGATCTAATTGATCGATTAGCGGCCACGCAGCGGCTGGTGTAGGGTAATCGAGAGCAACAAAAACCTGCGACTTCATGCCTGACTATTCTCCGTCTAAACCAATGATGGGCTTAATTTGCCCCCAACTACGACACGATGGACAGTGCCAGTACAAGGTGCTGCCGGAAAAGCCACAATGACGACAGCGATATTTAGGCCGCTGCTGCATTTGTTGCTGAACGAGGCGTTGCAACATGCGCAAGCTATCACGCGCCTTGCCGACATCGGCGGCACGGATATGAAAATCCATCAATTGATGAAAACCACGCATGGTGGGGTTTTTTATCAGCGTACTTTGCACAAACTGTTCTGCTGCCTCAACGCCATTTTCGCGTGCAACCAGTTCAGATAACATCACCGCAGCACTGGTTGAATGGGCTAATTTGACACATTGATGCAAGAAATGAATCAGCCCTGCTTCGTCATCGAGCGCCACGTAACAGGCTTTAATTAACGCGAGCGCCTCAGCGACAAAATCTGGGTCTTCGGTAAGAATACCGCTAAGCATGGTTAAGGCTTTGCTGTACTGCCCTTGGTTGTACCATAAGCGCCCAAGCGCCAAAGCTGCACGGGCACATCGTGGGTCATGCTGACGCGCTTTGCTGTAGTATTTTTCTGAGAATTCAACGTTATCTTGTAGTTCAGCTAATTCGCAATATAGTTGCGCCACCACGCGCTCCGCACTGGGGTCGCTACGGGTTAACTTGAGCGCAATTTTAATCGCTTTATCCCACTCGTGGGTAGCCTCATACAGCTCTAACAAATGCCGTTGACAAGCTTGCTGAAATTGTTTGTCGGACTGCAACGCAATGAGCATTTCTTCGGCGCGGTCGTAAATGCCTGCGGCCAAATAATCGAGGCCCAGCTCAAACATCGCGGCGCGACGCTCTTGCTCAGTAATAGACGGCCGTGAGGTTAAATTTTGGTGAATCTTAATGGCTCGGTCGACTTCACCACGGCGGCGGAATAATTTACCTAGCGCCCAGTGTGTTTCCAGAGTATCTGAATCGACATCGAGTAATTCAATAAACAAATCAACCGCTTTATCGGGCTGATCGGAGAGCAGTAAATTCAATCCAGTAACATATTGGCGAGAAAACTGTTCTTGTTCACGACGATCTTCATTGCGAACACTATTACGCCCCATAAACCAGCCATAAGCTGCGGCTACTGGGAGTAATAGGAACAGCAGTTCTAACATAGCGACTAACTCACTTTCTGCACAGCTTTACGCTGTTGGCGTAACTGATGACGCAAGCCAAGTTGGCGTGCCAACATGCTCAACAAGCCAAGCAAAAAGCCAATCAGTAAAAACCCTGCAACTACCCAAGTCAGCGGTACATCGTAGCGACCAATCAACAAATCAACCTGTAATTGTTGTTGATTAAGCGCCCCAAAAGCCACCGCAAAAAGAAACAGTAGCAGCAACGGTAGCACCACAAAGATAAAGCGAATCATAAGGTTCCCTATACGACGCTCAAAAAAAAACGGCATGCGTAACTATAGCATGCCGTTTCTGTTTACTCGACGTTAAATCGTGTCGACACGTTCGCGTAATTCCTTACCCGCTTTGAAATGTGGAACATATTTTCCTTCCAGTTCCACCGCTTCACCGGTTTTTGGATTACGGCCCACGCGTGCGGCCCGATAATGCAACGAAAAACTACCAAACCCGCGGACTTCAATGCGCCCACCTGATGACAATTCTTGCGCCATCTGTTCGATAAGTTCCTTCACCGCATCTTCAACCTGACGCGGAGAAAACTCAGGATACAACCTTGCCAACTGCTGAATCAGCTCTGACTTTGTCATCGTAAGCTCCTCTGTGATGCGTCAATGCCTAATCGGGCCAAACACTATTAGTCGTTTTTAGCTGCTTTGAAAGCTTCTGCCATGGCATTTGAGAAACCGTCAGCGTCGTCTTGCTGCTTGTTTACAGTTTCCATAGCTTCTTTCTCTTCAACTTCGTCTTTTGCACGAATTGACAAGCTCAGTGCGCGGCCTTTACGGTCAACGCCCATGTAGCGTGCTTCGATGCTATCACCAACTTTCAATACCGTGCTGGCATCTTCGATGCGGTCACGTGAAATGTCAGCAACGCGGACGTAGCCTTCTACTGAGTCAGCCAGTTCGATTTTGGCGCCTTTGGCATCAACTTCGATAACCTTACCTGTAACGATAGCACCTTTTTTGATGCTCGCCAGATAATTGTTGAACGGATCTTCTTCAAGCTGTTTGATGCCTAAAGAGATACGCTCGCGCTCTGCGTCAACTTGTAAGACGATAGCAGTAACTTCTTCGCCTTTCTTGAATTCACGTACCGCTTCTTCGCCAGTAGCGTTCCAGCTGATATCTGATAAGTGAACCAGACCATCAATACCGCCATCAAGACCGATGAAGATACCAAAGTCAGTGATTGACTTGATCTTGCCAGATACTTTGTCGCCCTTGTTGAAGTTCTTCGCGAACTCTTCCCACGGGTTAGCTTTACACTGTTTCAGGCCTAAAGAAATACGACGACGCTCTTCGTCAATTTCTAATACCATTACTTCAACAACGTCACCTAAGTTAACCACTTTAGATGGGTGAACGTTCTTGTTGGTCCAATCCATTTCAGATACGTGTACTAAGCCTTCTACGCCTTCTTCGATTTCTACGAAGCAGCCGTAATCAGTCAGGTTAGTGACGCGACCAGTCAAACGGTGACCTTCTGGGTAACGGTTAGCGATAGCGGCCCATGGATCTTCGCCTAATTGTTTCAGGCCTAAAGATACACGTGTACGGTCACGATCGAACTTCAATACTTTCACGTTGATTTCGTCACCAACGTTAACCACTTCACTTGGATGCTTAACGCGCTTCCAAGCCATGTCAGTGATGTGCAACAAGCCGTCTACGCCGCCTAAATCAACGAACGCGCCGTAGTCAGTCAGGTTCTTAACGATACCTTTAACTTCTTGACCTTCTTGCAGGTTTTCTAACAACTGATCGCGCTCTACGCTGTTCTCAGTTTCGATAACCGCACGGCGTGAAACAACGACGTTGTTACGTTTCTGGTCGAGCTTGATGACTTTGAATTCTAATTCTTTGTTTTCTAAATGCGTGGTTTCACGAACCGGACGCACGTCAACCAGTGAACCAGGCAAGAATGCGCGAACGCCGCCTAAATCAACAGTGAAACCGCCTTTCACTTTGCCACTGATTAAACCAACAACGGTAGCTTGCTCTTCGTAAGCTTTTTCCAGCTGCAGCCAAGCTTCAAAGCGCTTCGCTTTCTCGCGAGAAAGAATGGTTTCACCGAAGCCATCTTCAACTGCATCCAAAGCTACGTCGATGATGTCACCAACTTTAACTTCCACCACGCCTTCAGCGTTACGGAATTGCTCTACTGGAATAGCACTCTCAGATTTCAGGCCCGCGTCAACCAATACCACATCGCGGTTAATCGCAACGATAGTACCTTTAACAATGGAGCCAGGACGGGTTTCGGTCGTTTTCAGACTTTCTTCAAACAGCTGTGCAAAATTATCTAACATAAGGTTATGTATCTTCAGGTTGAGTACGTCCACCAAACACTCCAGTGAGGCGGGGTTGTTAACATTTATCTGTGTACATCCGTGCCACAGACCGCCAAGTTAGCTGGTTGTTTTAACCAACTTTCTCAGAATTTGATAATTTGCTATGGGCAAAAACTAGAATCTGATCAACCACTTCAGTGATTGATAAGGCTGTAGAGTCTACAAATAGCGCATCGTCGGCTGGCACTAAGGGTGCCACCGAGCGATTGGTATCGCGATAATCGCGTTCAACGATATCGGCGATTAATTGCTCAATATTAGCAGCAAAACCCTTTTCTAGCAATTGTTCATAGCGCCGCCGCCCGCGTTCTTCGGGGCTTGCGGTTAAAAATATTTTGGCTTCGGCTTGTGGAAAAACTACCGTGCCCATGTCACGTCCGTCCGCAACTAAACCCGGTAGATCTTTAAATGCGCGTTGACGGCGCAGAAGGGCTTCACGTACCCGTGGTAAAGCGGCAATTTTGGAAGCCATGGTGCCTACCGCTTCGGCGCGAATGGACATAGTCACGTCTTCGCCTTCAAGAATGATGTGGGTCAGGTTCTTTTCTTCTTCCACTTCAAATTTGACATCGAGATCAGTCGCTAGCGCTACCAAACCTACCTCATCGTCGGCGGAAATATCATGATGCAAAGCCGCTAAGGCTAACACCCGATAAATTGCGCCGCTATCGAGCAAATGCCAACCAAGCTTCTCGGCCAAGATACGGCTAACCGTACCCTTACCAGCACCACTTGGGCCGTCGATAGTTATAACTGGAATAGATTTTCCCATGAATTCCTCAAGCAGACAAAAGCGCGCTTATTATACGGATTTTGCAACAAAAAGCACCCATTATCGCTCATTGTTGCTAGCGGCAGCGTTGCTGAAACTCACGAAAGAATTGCGGGTAGGTTTTCGCACAACACTGGGGGTCAAGAATGGTAACGCCGCTGGTGGTGAAGCCGAGTAGCGCAAAACTCATAGCGATACGGTGATCATCGTAGGTATGAATAGCGGCATGTTGTAGCGTTTGCGCTGGTGTTATATGCAGGCTATCGGCTTGCTCGACCACCTCGGCACCTAATTTGCGCAGCTCAGTGGCCATCGCGAGTAAGCGGTCTGATTCTTTAATACGCCAATTTGCAACATTACGGATATGCGTTGTGCCGCTGGCAAACAATGCCAAAGTGGCAAAGGTCATGGCAGCATCAGGAATCGCGTTGAGATCGGCATCAAGGGCTTTTAATGGCGCGCCTTGCACCTCAATCCACTGGTCGGCCACAGTGATCTGAGCACCCATAGTGGCCAAATAATCGGCAAAGGCGACATCGCCTTGGATACTATCGCGCCCTACTCCGTGCACCCGCAATGGGCCACCGCCAATGGCACCGGCGGCTAACCAATAACTGGCAGCACTGGCGTCACCTTCAACCCAGTACTGCCCGGGTGACTGATAACGCTGGCCACCGGGAATCAAAAATTCTTGCTCGCATACTCGGTGTACCTGAATGCCAAAGCGGCGCAGCATTGCTAAAGTTAACTCAATATAAGGCCACGACACCACCGTACCGGTTAATTTCAACAAACTATCGCTAGCAAGCAGTGGCAGCGCCATCAGTAAGGCGCTGACATATTGGCTGGATGCACTACCGTCGATACTGACTTGGCCGGGCTGCAGGCCACCCTGCAGGCGCAATGGCGGATAACCAGGTTGCCCCACATAACTCACCTGGGCACCAGCAGTGACTAAGCTATCGACGAGTGCCGCAACAGGCCGCTGCTGCATGCGTTGGTCGCCGGTGACGGTGAGTGGTTGGGTCAGGGTAGCGCTTAGCACTGCGGTGAGTGGGCGTAGTGCGGTGCCGGCATTGCCCAGGTCAAGCTGGCTTGGGCAATGCGGCCAAACCCCACCACAACCCTGCACGCGCATGGTGGTTGGCTGTGCCGCGTCAATCTCAATCACCACCCCTAACGCCCGTAATGCCTCAAGCATGCGCTCGGTGTCATCGCTGCGCAGCATATTAGTCAGTTCAGTAGTACCTTGACTAACCAACGCAGCCATTAGTAACGCCCGATTGGCAATACTTTTTGAGCCCGGTAAAGTGACTTCACCGGAACATTGCGTCAACCCTTGCAAATACAGGCTATTGGGGCCGTTCATGGGCTTAGCGAGAGGCCCCTAGAATAGTTTTCATGGCATCAATAAAGGCTTGATTTTCATGTTGTAAGCCTATACTCACGCGCAAGTGGTTGGGTAATTCATAACCAGCAATCGGGCGAACAATCACGCCCGCATGGAGTAATTTTTGGTACAGGGTGGCAGCTTCTGGACCCACTTCAATGGTCAAAAAGTTGCCCCACGACGGAATATACGATAGCCCGGTGGCATCGCAAAAAGCGATCAACTGCGCCATACCCTGCTGGTTAATCTGAACTGATTGCGCTAAGTAATCGTCGTCATCGAGGGCTACTTCAGCGGCACGTAAACTTAAGCTGTTCATGTTGAACGGTTGGCGCAATCGATTGAGATAGTCGGCAACACTTGCATGGGACACCGCAAAACCAGCGCGCAAACCGGCTAAACCATAGGCTTTTGAAAAGGTGCGGCTGACAATCAGGTGCGGGAACTCTGCCACCCACGCCATAGACGGCGCACATTCGGCGGCACTGACATACTCGGAGTAGGCTTCATCTAACACCACTAAAATATGTTGCGGCACCTGCTTAATGAAAGCATACAGTTGCTGAGTAGACAGAAAGGTACCGGTGGGGTTATTCGGGTTGGCAATAAAAATCATTTTGGTGCGGTCGCTGATAGCCGCCAGCATCGCCTCTAAATCATGACCGTAGTTCTTGGCTGGCACGGCTATACCTTTGGCCCCAATGGCTTGGGTAACCAACGGATACACCACGAAGGCATGTTGTGAATAAATCACCTCATGCTGATCGTTAACATACGTGCGGGCAACCAATTCAAGGATATCGTTGGAGCCGTTACCGAGGGTAATTTGGTTCACCTGTAAACCAAATTTGCTGGCGATTTTGCTCTTTAAATAAAAGCCGTTAGCATCGGGGTAACGCGCTAAGCCACTAATCTGCTCGATTAGCGCCTGCTTCACCTTGGCACTTAGGCCCAGTGGGTTTTCGTTGGATGCCAATTTGACAATATTTTTGATGCCCAGCTCACGCTCTAACTCTTCAATCGGCTTGCCAGCCTGATACGGGCTGAGATTACGAATACCCGCGTTAGCAAGCTGTTGGGCGTTAAATTCCGACATGATACATCCTTTAATTAATTACGCTTTTTTCTCAAAATCAGCCATAAACGCCAATAAGGCGTCTACGCCGGCCATCGGCATGGCGTTATAAATACTCGCCCGCATACCGCCGACAAAACGGTGCCCTTTTAAGCCCACTAGGCCGTGCTGCTCAGCCTCGCGCAAAAAGCGCTCGTTCAGCGCGTCATCCGCTAATAAAAACGGCACATTCATTAATGAACGGTAATGCGGGTGAACTGGATTTGAATAAAAGCTGGAACGGTCGATAAAATCATACAGTTTAGCGGCTTTGGCGCGGTTCAATTGCTCCATAGCGGCAACCCCGCCTTGACGTTTTAACCACTGGAACACCAGCCCTGACAAATACCAAGCAAAGGTATTTGGGGTGTTGTACATGGAGCCCTCTTTGGCTTGTACGGTGTAATCCATGATGGTTGAAGTATTACCCTGGGCCTTGCCGAGCAAGTCGTTGCGCACAATAGCAATGGCAAAGCCAGACGGCCCAATGTTCTTCTGCGCGCCGGCATAGATAACACCAAAGCGCGAGACATCAAGGCGGGTGGATAGAATATTAGATGACATGTCTGCCACTAACGGAGCGGCCACTTCAGGGATATCGTGTACCGCTATGCCATCGACGGTTTCATTAGGACAATAGTGAAAATACGCCGCCTGCTCGGATAATTGCCACTGTTGCGGTGCACAAATGGCCTTACCCTGCTCGGTTTGCACCGGCCCGCCCACTACATTGACCTGAGCGACATACTTTTGCGCTTCGCGAATGGCAAACTCAGACCAAATACCACAGTTCAGATAATCCACGGTGGCATCTGGGCTGGCAATATTCTGCGCAACGGCGCTGAATTGACCGCGGCCGCCGCCATGCATAAACAACACGTGATAGTTATCAGGAATTGCCATTAAGTCACGCAAATCCTGCTCAGCCTCAGCCGCCATCCGCATAAAAGCTGGATCACGATGACTGATTTCAAGCACCGATATGCCGCAATTACGCCAGCTGAGAAACTCAGCCTGGGCTTGCTGCATGACCTCTGCCGGCAGCATTGCCGGCCCCGCAGAAAAGTTAAACGGGGCATTCATGCAGCTTAGTCCTTCTGGTTATCGTCAGTATCTTCGGCCACGTCGCTATCGTCTGCGTCATCGCCATCATCATCTAAATCATCGTCAAGATCGTCAGCCGTAAGGTCGTCATCGCCCTCTACCGGTTCATTCAACAAGGCATCGGTTTCATCCAACTCTTCGCTTTCGTCAATCCGTTGCAAACCAACGACAAATTCATCGTCACCGGTCCGAATTAGCCGCACACCTTGGGTGTTACGCCCGACGACTGATACTTCACTGACTCGGGTACGTACTAAGGTGCCTTTGTCGCTAATCAGCATTATTTGGTTATCGCTCACACATTCCATAGCGCCAACCACTAAACCGTTACGCTCACTGACTTTGATCGATAACACGCCTTTGGTAGCACGGCTCTTTGCTGGGTAATCAGCTAATGGCGTGCGTTTACCATAGCCATTTTCCGTGACCGTGAGGATACACGGCTGCTCATCCTCGTCAGTGCTGCGGCTTGGCACAATCAATGACACCACTTTTTGCCCATCGGCTAAACGGATACCGCGTACACCGGTGGCGGTACGGCCCATGGAACGCACCTGCTCTTGGCTAAAGCGCACCACTTTACCGGCATCTGAGAACAACATCAGCTCGTCACCGGCCGAGGTAATAGCCACGCCAATCAGTTCATCGCCATCATTCAAATTCAACGCAATAATGCCGCTCGAACGTTGCCGTGAATAGTCCACCATGGGTGTCTTCTTGATGGTGCCGTTGCGCGTTGCCATCACCACAAACTTGTCTTCCGGATAATCACGGGTTGGCAAGATAGCGGTAATGCGCTCGTCGGCTTCTAGCGGCAGTAAGTTAACAATAGGGCGACCACGCGCGGTGCGGCTTGCCAGTGGCAACTGGTATACTTTCATCCAGTAAATACGCCCCCGGGTCGAGAAACACAAAATCGTATCATGGGTGTTAGCGACCCATAAGCGCTCAACGAAGTCTTCTTCTTTCATGCGCGTTGCCGCTTTGCCTTTACCGCCGCGGCGCTGTGCTTCGTACTCGGTCAACGGCTGATACTTCACGTATCCGGCGTTCGACAGAGTTACCACTACATCTTCTTCGTTGATTAAATCTTCCATACTGATGTCATGCGCTGCTGCGGTAATTTCCGTACGGCGCGCATCGCCATAATCTGCCCGAATTTTTTCTAGCTCTTCGCGAATCACTTCCATCAACCGTGCTGAGCTATTCAAAATGTGCAGCAAGGCTTCAATTTGCACCAAGATCTCTTTGTATTCATCAAGGATCTTCTCGTGCTCAAGCCCAGTCAGCTTCTGTAAGCGCAAATCAAGAATCGCTTGCGCCTGCTCTTCGGTTAAGAAGTACTGGCCGTCACGAATTCCGTATTGCTCTTCTAAATGGTCAGGACGCGCAGCATCTACCCCGGCGCGTTCTAGCATGGCGGCTACATCACCCAATTGCCAAGCGCGGGCCACTAAGCCTAATTTGGCATCAGCTGCGGTTTTTGAGGCGCGAATCAGTTCAATGATTTCGTCAATATTGGCCAGCGCAATGGCTAAGCCTTCCAAAATGTGTGCACGCTCACGGGCCTTACGCAATTCGTACACTGAGCGCCGTGTCACCACTTCGCGACGGTGCAGAATAAAGCACTTGAGCATATCCGGCAGGTTAAACAAGCGTGGCTGGTTTTTATCCAGCGCGACCATGTTGATACCAAACACCACTTGCATTTGAGTGTTGGCGTACAAATGGTTGAGAATGACTTCAGTGACTTCGCCGCGCTTAATTTCAATCACAATGCGCATGCCGTCTTTGTCTGATTCATCGCGCAGCCCAGTGATGCCTTCGATACGCTTCTCTTTCACCAATTCGGCAATTTTTTCAATTAGTTTGGCTTTGTTAACTTGGTACGGGATCTCATTAACGATAATCGCTTCACGACCATTGCTGTCGGTTTCGATAATCGCTTTGGCGCGCAAATGGATGCGGCCACGCCCAGTTTTGTAGGCTTCAATGATACCGGCTCGGCCAGAAATGCTGGCGGCGGTTGGGAAATCTGGCCCCGGAATATGCTCCATCAATTCCTCGATGGTGATTTCTGGGTTATCAATCATGGCCAAGCAGCCATTGATGACTTCGGTTAAGTTGTGTGGCGGAATGTTGGTCGCCATGCCCACCGCAATACCCGACGAACCATTGACCAGCAGGTTCGGTACGCGGGTTGGTAAGACATCAGGAATTTGCTCGGTACCATCGTAGTTGGGCACAAAATCGACGGTTTCTTTGTCTAAGTCAGAGAGTAATTCGCTGGCAATTTTGGCCATTCGAATTTCGGTATAACGCATAGCCGCAGCAGAGTCGCCATCAACCGAACCAAAGTTACCTTGGCCATCTACCAGCATGTAACGTAATGAGAACGGTTGGGCCATACGAACAATGGTGTCGTACACCGCACTGTCACCATGGGGGTGATATTTACCAATCACGTCACCGACAATACGAGCGGATTTCTTGTAGGGTTTGTTGTAGTCATTGCGCAATTCGTTCATGGCGAATAACACCCGACGATGCACAGGTTTGAGGCCATCACGAACGTCCGGTAACGCACGACCGACAATAACGCTCATAGCGTAGTCGAGATACGAGCTCTTTAGCTCATCTTCAATATTGACCGGAACGACTTCTCTGCCGAGATCACTCATAGCTTTATCCCTAAACGACTATCTTTTTATAATTGTATGAATGCTTGCATTGTACCCGTAGCACTGCCGCATCGCATCCTTTTTTCTGGCGCTTTTTTTACACCGAGAGGTTGGGTACACTGTACCGACTTTTCAGCCGAAGCAGAAGTACCTGATGCAAACCAACTCCAATAACGTTGACCCCAAAGAGATCGAAAAATTTAGCGCCATCGCCTCGCGCTGGTGGGATCCAGAAGGTGAATTTAAGCCACTGCATCAAATTAACCCACTGCGACTTGATTTTATTCAGCAGCATTGTGCTGGGGTATTTGGCTTAAAAGCACTTGATATTGGTTGTGGTGGCGGTATTTTGGCCGAAGCTCTAGCCACAGCGGGTGCGCAGGTTACTGCTATTGATTTGGCCGACGCTTCATTGCAAGTAGCGCGCCTGCATGCTCTAGAGAGCGGCGTCAACGTTGATTATCAGCTAGTTAGTGCCGAACAGTTTGCGGCCCAGCATAGTGGCCAATTTGACCTGGTCACCTGCTTAGAAATGCTTGAGCATGTGCCCGACCCAGCCGCTATTGTGCAAGCCGCGGCGCAGGCGTTGAAACCTGGCGGTAAAATTATCTTTTCTACCCTCAATCGCAACATCAAATCTTGGCTGCTAGGCATAGTGGCCGCGGAGTATGTGCTGCAATGGGTACCAAAAGGCACCCATCAACACGACAAGTTTATTCAGCCCGCCGAACTACTGCGCATGACCGATGCCGCAGGGCTTGAGCCGGTGGCGATGACTGGCTTGCATTATTTACCCTGGCGCGGCTTTTATATGGATGACGCCAATGTCGATGTCAATTATTTGGTGTGCCTATGCAAACCATTGTAATGCCGC
The DNA here is from genome assembly GCF_003999375.1 of Pseudidiomarina mangrovi. Classification (GTDB taxonomy): domain Bacteria; phylum Pseudomonadota; class Gammaproteobacteria; order Enterobacterales; family Alteromonadaceae; genus Pseudidiomarina; species Pseudidiomarina mangrovi. The sequence goes on along the minus strand of NZ_RJLC01000017.1, from coordinate 207,029 downwards.
AAGCGGTGCTGTTTGACCTCGACGGCACCTTATTAGATACCGCTGATGATTTAGGCGCCGCGCTGAATGCCGTGCTAGCTGCAGAGCAACGCCCGCTAGTGGCTGCTGAACACTACACACCACTGGCATCGCACGGCTCTGCGGGCTTACTGCGATTCGCTTTTGGTGAGCAATTTGAACAGCGCAAAGACGAGTTACGGCAAAAGTTTTTAGCCTATTACGCCGACCATGTGGCGGTGCATACACGTCTTTACGATGGCGTGGAGCTATTGCTACAGCAATTGGCTGCGCGCGGTATTTTAGCCGGTATTGTCACCAACAAGCCGCATGCACTGACGCAGCTGGTGCTACCCTACTTTCCGAGCTTACAAGCGCTGCCGGTGGTGGTGAGTGGTGACACCTTAAACGTGGCTAAACCGCATCCGCAGCCATTATTACATGCAGCCGACCAGTTGCAAGTGGTGGCATCGCGGTGTTGGTATGTCGGCGATGCCGAACGCGATATCCAAGCAGGCCGAGCGGCTGGGATGCATACCGTATTAGCGCGCTATGGTTACATCCATGCCAATGACCAGCCTGAAGCTTGGGGCGCACATGCCGCTATTGAGCAGCCGCAGCAGTTATTGGAACTGCTCTCTTTAATCGACTAAAGGATCGGTTCCTACTAGATATAGTGGTGATCGACAAAAATACCGCCATATATTGTGTAAGCCGCGTGGTTATTGGCTTATATCGACTCTGTCTTAACAGTTTCTATGAAAGACCAAAATTTCATAAAAAAATAATTTAAAACGCTTGCATTCGCTAAGACGCTATAAGCACAAGACTTTCCGCCTGATGACTGATTTTCACCCGGTCAAAATGCCAGCATTCGCATCATCTCCCGCTTGATCAGTGAAGCAGAAGTGCTAATCTAGCACTATCTATCGCAACCCTAGATATAGTGTGCAATTGGGTCAAACCATCACTAGCCGCACTATATCTTGTGGCGACGTACAATAATCAAAAACGACAATTTATGGGTGTGCCGCATGAATCAACAACTGTTTGTGACTAAGCGCAGTGGCGAACGTGAACCACTGGACCTCGACAAAATCCATCGTGTTATCGACTGGGCCGCGGAAGGGCTAAACAACGTTTCAGTCTCGGAAGTTGAGATTAAATCGCGCATTCAATTTTACGATGGCATTAAAACTGAAGACATCCACGAAACCATTATCAAAGCGGCGGCCGATTTAATCTCCGAAGATGCCCCGGATTATCAGTATCTAGCGGCACGATTAGCGGTATTCCACTTGCGTAAGCTGGCATTTGGCCAGTTTGAACCACCGCATTTATATGACCAAGTCACCAAAATGGTCGCCAATGGCCGCTATGACAAACACTTGCTTGACGACTATAGCCAAGCCGAATTTGAGGCCATGAACGACTTCATTGATCACAGTCGTGACATGAACTTCTCGTACGCTGCCATCAAGCAACTTGAGGGCAAATATTTGGTACAAAACCGGGTCACCGGTGACATCTTTGAAAGTGCTCAGTTCTTGTACGTACTAGTGGCCGCCTGTTTGTTCGCAAACTACCCACGCGAGACGCGTATGAGCTACGTGAAACGCTTCTATGACGCCACCTCATTGTTCAAGATCTCACTGCCAACTCCGATCATGTCGGGTGTACGCACACCGACACGGCAGTTCAGCTCGTGCGTATTGATTGAAGCTGGCGATAGCCTTGATTCGATCAACGCTACCGCTTCAGCGATTGTGAAATATGTATCGCAACGTGCAGGTATCGGCATCAACGCCGGTCGCATTCGTGCCCTAGGTAGCCCAATTCGCGGCGGTGAAGCGTTCCATACCGGCTGTATCCCGTTCTATAAGTATTTCCAAACTGCAGTCAAAAGCTGTTCACAAGGTGGTGTGCGCGGTGGTGCAGCCACCCTATTCTACCCATTGTGGCATCTTGAAGTTGAGAGCCTGTTGGTACTGAAGAACAACCGCGGGGTTGAAGAGAACCGTGTTCGCCACCTCGATTATGGTGTGCAATTCAACCGCTTGATGTACAACCGCTTGATCAAAGACGATTACATCACACTGTTCAGCCCATCCGATGTACCAGGCCTGTACGACTCTTTCTTTGCTGACCAAAATGAATTTGAGCGGCTCTATACTCTGTACGAAAAAGACGACTCAATTCGCAAGAAACGTATTAAGGCCATTGAGTTATTCGGTTTATTTATGCAAGAGCGTGCCTCAACCGGCCGTATCTACTTGCAAAACGTTGACCATTGCAACACTCACAGCCCATTTGATCCGGCCGTGGCGCCTATTCGTCAAAGCAACCTGTGCCTTGAAATCGCCCTACCGACCAAGCCACTGGCTCATGTGAATGATCCAGAAGGCGAAATCGCCCTGTGTACGCTATCTGCGTTTAACCTCGGTGCTATCGAGTCATTGAGTGAAATTGAAGAAATGGCTGACCTCGCGGTGCGTGCGTTAGATAGCTTGCTCGACTACCAAGACTACCCTGTTCCGGCCGCTTTCAATGCCACCATGGGCCGCCGTACGCTGGGTATTGGAGTGATTAACTTCGCTTACTATCTGGCCAAAAATGGCGTGCGTTACTCTGATGGTTCAGCCAATGGCTTGGTACACCGCACCTTTGAAGCCATTCAATACTATTTGATGAAAGCCTCGGTGAATCTGGCGAAAGAATTAGGCGCCTGTCCGAAATTCAATGAAACCACCTATGCCAAAGGCATCATGCCAATTGATACCTACAAAAAAGATCTCGATGCAGTATGCCATGAGCCGCTGCAACTGGATTGGGATCAACTGCGCCAAGAAGTAGTTCAGTATGGTATGCGCAACTCAACCTTGTCGGCCTTAATGCCATCGGAAACGTCATCACAAATTTCTAATGCGACCAACGGTATTGAACCACCGCGCGGCCATATCAGCGTGAAGGCATCGAAAGATGGTATCACCAAGCAAGTCGTCCCAGAATACGAGCGTTTGAAAGATGCTTATGAACTATTGTGGACTATTCCAAGTAATAAAGGCTATCTAGAGCTGGTCGGTATTATGCAGAAGTTTGTCGACCAAACCATTTCTGCCAACACCAACTACGACCCTAGCAAATTCGACGGTGGTCGGGTGCCGATGAAGCAATTGCTACAAGATCTTTTGTACGCCTACAAACTTGGTGTAAAGACCTTGTACTACCACAATACCCGTGACGGCGCCTCAGATAACCAAGTCGACCTGCGCGATAAAATTGACGCCAAGCAAACCGAACAATCGAACCAAGCTGCAACCGTAGCTGTGGAAGCTGAAGATGATGATTGTGCCGGCGGCGCCTGCAAAATCTGATAGAGGAAGTAGCGAAGATGAGTTATTCAACGTTTAATCAGACCGCAAGCAACCCATTGTTGGAGCCGATGTTTTTCGGCAACTCAGTGAACGTGGCCCGTTACGACCAGCAAAAGCATGCCATTTTTGAGAAGTTGATCGAAAAACAACTAAGCTTTTTCTGGCGTCCGGAAGAAATTGACGTCAGTCGTGATCGGGTCGACTTCCACTCACTGACCGACAGCGAAAAGCACATTTTTATTTCCAACCTGAAATATCAGACCTTGCTTGACTCGGTGCAAGGCCGCAGCCCAAACATCGCGCTGCTGCCTATCGTATCTATTCCAGAATTAGAAACCTGGATCGAAACCTGGTCGTTTTCAGAGACCATTCACTCGCGCTCATACACGCATATTTTGCGTAATTTATTTACTGACCCGAGTGAAGTGTTCGAAGATATCGTCATTAATACCGAAATTCAGAAACGCGCCACCGATATCTCCCGCTATTATGACGACCTAATTTTCTATACCCAGCTGTGGCAAACCCACGGTGAAGGTGACGTTGAAGTGCTCGGTGAAAAACACACCGTCAGCTTACGGGAACTGAAAAAGAAGCTATTTTTGTGTATTAACTCGGTCAATGCACTTGAAGCCGTCCGCTTCTATGTAAGTTTTGCCTGTACCTTCGCCTTTGCTGAACGCGACCTGATGGAAGGTAACTCAAAAATCATTCGTTTGATTGCGCGCGATGAAAACCTGCATTTGTCATCAACTCAGCAAATCATCAACCTCTGGCAGTATGGCCACGACGACCCAGAAATGCGTGAAATAGCAGAGGAATTGCGCGACGAAGCATTGAACATCTTTATGAGCGCAGTTGAGCAGGAAAAACAATGGGCGCATTACCTGTTTAAACATGGCTCAATGATTGGTTTGAATGAAGAAATTCTGTGCCAATACGTGGAGTACATCGCCAACATGCGGATGCAAGCCATTGGCTTTGACGCGCCGTTCAAACAGCGTAGCAACCCATTACCCTGGATGAATAAGTATCTCGTATCAGATAACGTGCAAGTAGCTCCGCAAGAGGCTGAGATTTCGTCTTATTTGGTTGGTCAAATCGACAACGAAGTAAGCGCGGCTGATCTTGGGGGCTTTGAGCTCTAATCAGGCAATGGCAACCACCTTCAAGGTCATCGTCAACGGTCAGCATCAGCTGGCCGTTGATCCATCACAAGGCACGCTACTCGAAGCGATTGAGGCTGCTGGCATTGAAAGCCACTATCATTGTCGTAACGGTTTTTGCGGTGCCTGTCGAACCCAGCTGCTTGAAGGCCAAGTGAGCTATATCAATGAGCCACTGGCGTTTATTCGGCCCGGTGATTGCCTGCCCTGCTGTTGTGTGCCCGCTTCTGATCTAACCATCGAACATCGTTAACCCAAGGACTATCATCATGAGAACAGTTATCTTTGGTCGCCCCGGCTGTGGCTATTGCACCCGCGCTGTGCAGATTGCCGAGCGGTTAAGCCAGCAACGCGACGATTTTAGTTTCGAATACATTGATATGTACGCCCAAGGCATTAGTAAAACCGACTTGGAGAAGCTCACTGGCAACCCTGTGCACACCGTGCCGCAGGTATTTATTGATGATCAACATATCGGCGGCTGTACCGAATTCGAAGCCTACTCACGCCAGCATTTAGGGCTATAAACTAGCTCTTTTGCTGCAGCTCCTTGAGCACTTGGTTGATACGCTGCTGCGAGATTGGATAGCGGGTGCCGAGCTGTTGGGCAAAAAAGCTTACTCGCAATTCTTCGATCATCCAGGGTAACTCACGCAACTTTTCTGGCTGTGGCTTGTGCTTCGGCCAACTAGCCAGCAGTTGCTGATAGCTCTGCCAAAGTGCATCAATGGTTAGGGTATGCAGCCGATCTTTATTAGGGTCGACTGCAACTTTATCGAGGCGCCGCTCAACCGCCTTCATATAGCGCTCAATATCCCGTAATCGCGCGCTACCTGCGGCACTGACAAAGCCTGGCTTCACCAACCGATCCAATTGCTGGGCAATATCGCCATAAGCTTGTACCAACTGTAAGTTCATACTGCCTTTCAAGCGCTTACGCAATTGCTGACTCAGCACCAATACCGGCTCAACTAGCTGGGCCATAGCGGTGACCCGATCATTGAGCTCAGCCCGCGCTAAATCGTACAACCGTGTAAATCTCTGCGCGTCACGGACGTCACCAATTTGTTCAATGCATTCATCCAAGGCCGCGACAATACAATCATCAATCAGCTCGTCAACTTTACCCCAGGGGTTGTAATACATCGCCAGCTTGGCGCGATTCGACAGTGATTGCTGCAAATGCCGTATCGGTGATGGTAGCTGCAATAAGAGTAATTTGCGTAAGCCGGTGCGATGCTCAAATGCCGCCCGTTCGGCACTATCGAATAACTCTTGGCGCACCCCCTCAGCAGCCGGCACCAGTGCTGAATAAGCCTTGATAGCAAAGCCACGTTGCTGTTGTTCAAGCACCTCGGGCAGTGTACCAAATTGCCAATCGGTGGCCGCTTGCGGAGTTTCAGCAAGCGTGCTCACCGCTTGCCGCAGCGCCTGCTTAACTCGCCCTTGTAGTTGCTGCTGCAGAGCCGATAAATCGCGCGAACTAGCCACCACCTGCCCACTATCATTGAGGACTGAAAAATTCATCCGCAAATAGTTGTCCACCTGACTCACATCCCACGCCTCGGTAGGAACAGTTACCCCGGTCATACGGCGTAATTTTTCGCTTAACGCTGCAATCAGCGGCTGCTTAGTTGGGTCATTAGCCTGGTCATCGGCACAAAATGCCTCAGCAAAATTTGGCGCCGGCACAAAGTTTCGCCGCCAACTCTTCGGTAAACTCTTAATCAACGCCGTTACCAATGCCGGGCGAAACGCTGGTACTAACCAATCAAAACCGTCTGGCTGTAATTGATTTAGCAAAGCTAACGGTACCGTCACCGTCACGCCATCGGCGGTATCCTCGGGGGCAAAGATATAACTTAGCGGTAGCCGCAAGTTACCCTGTTGCCAGAACTCCGGATAATCCGCCGCAGTAATATGGTCAGCGCTCTGCGCCATCACGGTGTCACGCTCAAAAAACAGTAGCCGAGGTTGTTGCTTGACCGCCTGATGCCACCACCCTGCTAGCAACTGCTCGTTATACACATGGGCTGGAATATGTTGATCATAGGCAGCAAACAATACCTCGTCGTCTACCACGATATCGCGCCGTCTCGATTTCTCTTCGAGCTCACGGACTTCGTCGAGTAACGCTAAATTGTGGGCAATAAAGGGTAGCTTGCGTTTCAGTTGTCCATTCACCAGGGCTTCACGAATAAACAGCGCGCGAGCTGCGACGGGGTCAACCGGGCCATATTGAACACGCCGTTTCGGCACAATAATCAAGCCATACAGGGTGACTTGCTCATCGGCCACTACCGAACCACTGTTGGCCGAGAAATGTGGCTCAAAATAACTGCGCTTCACCAAGTGCATGGCCAGTGGCTCAACCCACTCCGGTTCAATGCGCGCATTCACGCGCGCAAACAAGCGCGAGGTTTCTACCAGTTCCGCCGACATCAACCACTTCGGTGGCTTTTTAAATAATCCAGAACCCGGAAACACATAGAACTTTCTATTTCGTGCCCCTAGAAATTCATGACTGTCTTGTTTTTGCCCCAGTTGCGATAGCATGCCGCTCAGCAGCGCTTGATGTAATGCTTGATAGTTGGCCGCTTCGGTGTTCAAGCGAAAGCCAAGGGTACGAACCGTTTGCCGCAACTGGGTATAGACATCTTGCCATTCGCGAATGCGCAGAAAATGAATAAATTCTTCTTTCAGGCGCTTACGAAACTGGTTTTTCGACAGGCTTTTCTCCAGCTCATGAACGTACTGCCACAACTTCAAATAACTGACAAAATCAGACTCTTTATCGTGAAAACGCGCATGCAGTTCGGAGGCTTTTTGTTGGAATTGTTGCGGTCGTTCACGCGGGTCCTGAATACTGAGAGCGGCAGTAACCACTAATGCTTCTTGCACCGCACCCGTATCACGCGCAGCAATGATCATCCGGGCTAAGCGCGGATCTACCGGCAACTGCGCCAATTGCTGGCCCAAGGCAGTTAGTTGCGGGCCTTTACCACGTCGCGGCGCTGATTTGATGGCATGCAGCTCTTGTAGCAGGTTCAAACCATCGTTGATATAACGCTCGTCAGGCCGATCAATAAATGGAAACTTACGAATATCGCCTAACCGTGCCGCGGTCATTTGCAAAATGACAGCGGCCAAGTTGGTACGTAAGATTTCGGGATCGGTGTATTGCGGACGCGCTAAAAAATCCTCTTCGCTGTATAACCGAATACATACCCCGGCAGCAACCCGCCCACAGCGTCCTTTGCGCTGATTGGCGCTGGCCTGGGAGATTTTCTCGATAGGTAGGCGCTGTACTTTGGTGCGATAACTATAGCGGCTAATACGGGCCGTGCCTGGGTCCACCACATAGCGGATGCCCGGCACGGTCAGCGAGGTTTCAGCCACGTTGGTAGCAATCACGACGCGGCGATTACCGTGGCCTTGAAAGATCCGATTCTGCTCAGCGGTGGACAAACGCGCAAATAGCGGCAGTAATTCCGTATCACCAAGCTCGGCCTCGGTTAAGGCCTCAGCAAAATCACGAATTTCACGTTCGCCACTGGCAAACACCAAAATATCGCCGGGGCCCTCAGCTTGTAACTCGCGCACGGCACTCACCACTGCCTGCACTACATCGCCATCGTCGCTATCGGAACTATCTTCAGTTACCGGCCGATAGCGTACTTCAACCGGAAAGGTACGCCCCTCAACGGTGATAATCGGTGCGTGATTAAAATGCTTGGCAAAGCGCTCGGTTTCTATGGTGGCTGAGGTGATGATGAGCTTTAAATCGGGGCGCTTGGGTAAAATTGTTGCCAACACACCCAGTAAAAAGTCGATATTGAGGCTGCGTTCGTGGGCTTCGTCAATAATAATCGCGTCGTAGCCGCGCAGCAGGCTATCTTGCTGCACTTCAGCGAGCAGCATACCGTCGGTCAGTAGCTTAATTTCTGTGCTGGCAGTGGTTTGGTCGCTAAAGCGCACTTTAAAGCCAACCCGCTGGCCGAGCTCACTCTGCAACTCGCTGGCAATGCGCTGGGCAACGCTACGAGCGGCCAGCCGGCGCGGCTGGGTATGGGCAATGCGAGTGCCTTCTGCAGCACGACCAAAGCCCATCTCCAGCAACATTTTCGGTAACTGGGTGGTTTTGCCCGAGCCAGTTTCGCCAGCTACAATAATCACCTGATGGGCAGCGATAGCCGCTTGGATCTCGGCTTTCGCTTGCACCACCGGTAATTCGGCGGGAAAAATAATAGCCTGGGCTGCTGATTGAGTCGATTGCTGCACGATGTTCCCGACAACGCAGTGAATAACGAGGTGCAGTTTACCAGCAGCACGGCCTGATGTTAATGCATCCTCAGTTTTTGTAGATGCTCACTTCAGTCGGTTGATTGCCGACCCGTTTAGCGCGGTACATACCTTCGGTATTAAACGGCATGTGCACATTGCCCGCCGCATCAATAATGATCACGCCACCGGTACCGCCAGCGGGCAATAAAACATCATGGATCACCGTATCACCAGCGCTGACAATATCAACGCCCTGGTATTTTACCCGTGAGCAGATATCGGCAGCGACATGGTAGCGAATGAAATACTCACCATGACCAGTCGCAGAGACTGCACAGCTAGCGTTATCGGCCCAGGTGCCAGCACCAATAATCGGCGCATCACCGACCCGCCCCCAACGCTTCGCAGTCATGCCGCCGGTTGACGTGCCGGCCGCTAAATTGCCGTTTTTATCCAGCGCCACCGCACCAACGGTGCCATATTTAAAGCGCTCATCAAGGGCTAAATAGGCCTGATAATCAGCCACACCAAGGCGCTTTTTGGCTTCCAACAGCTGTTGATAGCGCGCGTCAGTATTGAAATAACTATTGGCTACCAGTTCCAAACCCTGTTGTTCGGCAAATTGTTCCGCACCTTTGCCACTGAGCATCACGTGCACCGACTGTTCCATCACCGCCCGAGCCAGCGCAATGGGGCTTTTGACCGTAGTCACCCCAGCCACGGCACCGGCCGCTAATGTCGCCCCGTTCATAATCGAGGCATCAAGCTCATGGCCACCGTCAAAGGTATACACCGCACCTTTACCGGCATTAAAGAAAGGTGATGCTTCCATCACCTGAATGGCGGCGATAACTGCATCCATCGATTCACCGCCAGCGGCTAAAATTGCGTGTCCGGCTTCGACCGCCTCCGCTAGCTTATCTTTATAAGCCTGTTCTTGCTCAGCGCTAAACTGAGCGCGGGTAATGGTTCCGGCACCGCCATGAATGGCGATACCAAATGGTGGCTCCTCAGCTTGGGCTGAATAACTCGCTAACAACACACTGATGACGATGAAATGGCGTAACATGGCTGATCCTCGTTGAATAACAGGTGAATACCCGTTCGTAATTTGCTGTAATTGGCTTTACTATTGACCAAGCCGGTGTTGCTGGCAAGGGCGAAAGCGACCAAGCGAGCAACTATAACGATCAATGAAGCGTGGAGCCGCATGCACAATCCAACCTTTTATTGGCACGACTACGAAACTTGGGGCGCCAACCCACAGCTTGACCGCCCAGCACAATTTGCTGGAATTCGGACCGACGCTGATCTGCAGCCCATTGGCCGACCGTTATCGATTTATGCCCAGCCCACGCCAGATTTTTTGCCGCACCCGCGCGCTGTCTTAGTAACCGGTATTACGCCTCAGCAAGCGTTTAATCAGGGTATGCATGAAGCGGCCTTTGCGGCCAAAATTCATGCTGAATTCAGTCAACCAAACACCACTATTGTCGGTTACAACTCCGTAAACTTTGATGATGAAGTCAGCCGTCATTTGCTCTATCGCAATTTTTACGATCCATATGCCTACAGTTGGCAAGAGCAAAGCTCGCGCTGGGATCTGATTGATTTAGTGCGCGCCTGTTACGCCCTGCGCCCTGAGGGTATTGAATGGCCGCAAAAAGATGATGGCCGGGTGAGTATGCGCTTGGAAGATTTGACCCGCGCTAACGGCATTGCTCACGGCAACGCCCACGATGCCTTAAGCGATGTGCGGGCGACTATTAGCCTGGCGCAACTACTCAAGCGCGCACAACCTAAGTTATTCGATTATGCCTTTAGAATCCGCCACAAACGCGATATTCAACAACTGATCGGGCTGCATAACTTTACCGCGCTGGCCCACATCAGCAGCTGGTACGGCGCCGAACAGGGCTATTTAAGTCTAATTTTACCGTTGGCGTATCACCCAAAGCAGCCTAACAACCTAATCTATTGGGATTTGCGCTGTGACCCCAGCGTCTTTGCCGATGCGAGTGTTGAGCAAATGCAACAACGACGCTTTACTAAACGTCGTGACTTGCAGGGCCAAGAAGCCTTCGGCGGGCAAACCTTAGGCATTAACCGCTGCCCGTTTTTAGCGCCAAGTAACGTACTAACCGCACCGGTCTGCGAACGCTGGCAGCTCGATTTAAAGCGCTTTGAGCAGCATCGGCAAACGCTGATTGAGCAGCCTGAGCTGCGCCAACGCATTATTGATGCATTAGCCGAACAACGTGACTTTGATGCTGTTGATGACCCTGATTTAATGCTCTATTCCGGACCATTTTTTAGCCCACAAGACCGCGCTAATATGGATATCATTCGTGCAACCAGCCCAGAACAATTGGCCGGTATAGCACTTAATGTCGCCGATGCACGTATCCCTGAAATGCTGTTCCGGTATCGCGCGCGTAATTTTCCAGCAACCTTGAGTGCTGATGAGCTTGAGCGCTGGCGGCAATTTTGTCGACAACGATTGCTGCAACCGCCACGTGGTGGCCTGTCGCTCAGCAGTTTTGCCGAGCAAATTGAGCATGCTGCAGAAGAACACCGCGACGAGCCGCACAAACTGCGCTTGTTGCACGATTTATACCGCTATGTTGAGAGCTTATAACTATGTCAAAACCATCGCCTGAGCATGATAAGCACTATGACTATGTAATTGTTGGCGCGGGCTCAGCTGGCTGTGTGCTGGCCAATCGGCTCAGTGAGAATGGTCGCTATCAGGTGGCGGTATTTGAAGCCGGTGGTGACAATAAGTCGCTGTTAGTGGATATGCCTGGAGCGGTAGCAAGCTTTATGCACTGGGCCAAGTATAACTGGCTGTATCGCAGCAGTGATGGCTTGCCGCTGCGCGATGGCAAAGGCTTGTATACCCCACGTGGCAAAGGCCTTGGTGGCAGCAGCGCTATTAACGCCATGATCTACACCCGTGGGGCCGCCAGCGACTATCAACAGTGGGCCGAGCAAAGTAGCCCGGCATGGGGCTGGGATAATGTGCTGGCACGCTTCAAGAAACTTGAACGTAACCAACGTGGTGCCGATGATTTTCATGGCGACCAAGGGCCGTTGCATGTCAGCGACGTGCCGGTGCACTTTACCGTTGCCGAGCAGTTCATGAAGGCAGCTGAACAAGTTGGCATAGCGCGTAATCGAGATTTCAACGGTGCCGAGTTGTTTGGCGTGGGACGCTATCAATTTACTATTCATCAAGGCAAACGCTGGAGCGTACGTAAAGCGTTCTTAGAGCCAGCACAATCACGTAGTAATCTGGCGGTGCATACCGGCTGCTTGGTCGAGCGCGTGGTTTTTGACGGCGACCGTGCTATCGGAATTTATTATCGCCGCCGCGGCAAGCTGCATTTTGTGCGCGCCAACAAAGAAGTCATTTTGTGCGGTGGTGCGCTTAATTCACCGCATTTGCTCAAACTATCAGGCGTAGGCCCTGCTGCTGAACTTGCGCAATTTGGCATTGCGCTAGTCGCGGATCGCCCTGAAGTCGGTGAGAACTTGCAAGAACATGTGGATGTCATGCTGCAATACAAAAATGCGCGTAAAGATGGCATTACCATTAACCCAGTTGGGCTCGCCAAACTCAGCGCCGGCTTATGGCGTTTCTTACGCAAAAAACAAGGGCCATTGGCCTCACCACCCTGCGAAGTGGGCGGTTTTTTGCGCAGTAGCGAGGCTGTCAGCACTCCGGATATTCAATTACACCTGGTTCCTACATTATTTAATGACAGTGGTTACGATTTACTACCGGCTTTACGCAATGGCTACGCCTGTCATGTCTGTGTGTTGCGGCCCAAGGCCCGCGGGCGGGTATTCTTGCAAAGCCCCGATGCCGCGCAGGCTCCGGGTTTTTACTACAATTTTTTGCAAAATCGAGACGACCAGCAGGTGTTATTGAGTGGTGTACGCCAAGCGTTGAAAATCATGCAAGCACCGGCGCTCGCTGAGCACAATGGTGGTGTGATTATGCCCACCCAAACGGTGAGCGATGAACAATTACTGAGTGAGTTACAACGTCATATCGGGCTTATCTATCACCCCACCAGCACCTGCCGCATGGGCAATGATGCCGATGCCGTGGTTGATGCCGAATTAAGGGTTCGTGGTGTGCGTAATCTGCGGGTCATTGATGCATCGATTATGCCCACGGTGGTTAGCGGTAATACCAACGCTCCCACCATGGTCATAGCCGATATTGGCGCCGACTTTATCCTTGCCGACGCCGACTCACCCTAACCTTTGCGGGCCGGGGTGAAGTTAGCGAAAAAACGCGCCAAGGCTGGAATCAGAATCATCGCACCCAACATGTTCCAGATGAACATGAAGGTCAGCAAGATGCCCATATCCGCTTGAAACTTAATCGGTGACCACATCCAGGTCGCCACGCCAATCGCGAGTGTTAAGCCAGTGAAGCCAACCGCTTTACCAGTAGTTTCTAGCGCGTACATATAGGCATCATCAAGATGTTTACCCTGCTCTAGCGCCTCTTTCATGCGGGTGTAGATATAAATACCGTAATCCACGCCAATACCAACACCCAGTGCAATCACCGGCAAGGTCGCAACTTTCACACCAATGCCGAGCACTGCCATCAGGCCTTGACTCATTACTGTGGTCAACATCAACGGCAGAATAATGCACGCCACGGTACGAATACTGCGGAAGGTTAACAGGCAGAGGAAAATAACCACGCCATACACCCACAACAGCATTTTCGTTTGTGCTTGTTCAATCACCGAGTTGGTCGCTGCTTCAATGCCTGAATTACCGGCAGCCATCAGCAAACTTAAGCCTTGTTGCTGATAGTTGGCATTGAATTCTTGCACTGAGGCAACCACGGTTTTCAGGGTTTCAGCCTTGTGATCATTGAGGTAAATAATGATCGGCGCCATCGAGCAGGCAGGGTTCACCAAACCTGATGGGGCACGGCTGGTATTGGCATTCAACACGTACTGGTTGCGATTCAAGCTAAACCACTTGAGGTTACCCTCATTCAGCCCGAAACCACCCATTTTAGCCACGTACACGATAGACTTAACGTCTTGTACGCCCGGGGTGTTCTGCATGTGCCAGCTGAATTGATCCATCAATTCAAGATTTTGATACGCCACACAGGAGCCTGGCTCAGTTTCTGCCATGACGACAAAAATATCGGTACTGGAGCTGTAGTTGTCGACAATAAACTGATTATCTAGGTTATAACGGCTGTCGGGGCGCAATTCCGGCGCCCCAGCGTCGAGGTCACCGATCTTCATATCAGCGCTGTAGACTAAACCCCAAGCTAAACCGACAAAAGCGACTGCCAGCGCCGGATAGGCCCACTTTGGCTTCGAGAAGTTGCTGAAAAACGCCAAGATAGAGTGGGTTTCGTTATGGCTTTTCTCGGCATAACGACGGCCACTCGGTGAGATACCCACATACGACATAATAATCGGCAGCAAGCCTAAATTGGTCAGTACCACCACCGCCACACCGATACTAGCCGCAATTGCAAGCTCCTGAATCACCTTGATATCAATGACCATTAAGGTGGTAAAACCAATGGCATCGGATACCAATGCCGTTAAGCCAGCAATATAGAGACCACGGAAGGCTAACCGTGCTGAGGCGAGATTATCGAAGCCGGCAAAGCGGTTATTGCCAATCGCATTGATGATCTGCACACCATGGCTTACACCGATGGCAAACACCAAAAACGGTACCAACATGGAGTACGGGTTAATGCCGCTACCAATCAGTTCAATGATACCCAGCTGCCATACCACGGCAATGATGGAACACACCAACACCGTAAACGAGCTACGCCAGCAACGGCTATACCAATACAGCATCAGCAAGGTGATCACGATAGCAATCAGGAAGAACATGGCCACCTGTTCGGCGCCCTCAATCAAATCACCAATCACTTTGGCAAAGCCAGTGATATGAATTTTGATGGTGTCTGACTCGTATTTGTCGCGAATTAAGGTTTCTAACTTTTCTGAAAAATCAGCATAGTTGAGTGCCTCGCCGGTGTCTGGGTCAATCTCGTTGAGCGGCACAAAAATCAGTGCTGATTTGAAGTTAGACGCCACCAAGTTACCCAATTCGCCCGAGCGCAAAATATTGCTGCGCAGCTGTTCCAGTGATTGCTCAGACTCATCCCAAGTATCTGGAATCACCGGACCGCCCACAAAGCCTTCTTCGGTGACTTCGCTCCAGCGTACGTTCGGCGTCCACACACTGCGCAAACCAGAGCGGTTAACTCCAGAGATAAAGAACACTTCGTCGGTCACATCACGCAAGACGCGCTGATACTCGGCGCTAAAAATATCGCCCTCGGTGGTTTCCACAGCGATCCGCACCACGTTACCCATACCGGCCAAGTCGCGCTGATGCTTGAAATAATTTTGGATGAACTCGTGGTTGGTCGGGATCATTTTGGTAAAGCTGGCTTCTGGGCGCACCATGCTGGCGTGCCACGCCAGAAATGCTGTAAGCACCGCAAAAGCAACAAACCACAGCGGCCTAAAACCGAACAGTAGGCGTTCTAACCACACACTCTTTTGCTCAATCGCGGCGCTTGTTTTTAATTCTGACATAGTCATTGCGTCCTATACTTATTTTTGCGCCATAGCCGGCATCGTGAGAACACCTTGCTGCCCTACCAAGGTCAGCGATTGGTCTGGCATCACCAGCACATCGGTTAACGTAGCGCCGCTTGGGTGATTTATCTCCTGCACCACACCAGTTGCGTCAATGTGGGCGACCATGCCGGCATTACCGACTAAATAAACGCCACCATCATAGGCATCAGCTGCCGCATTAATATTGACGCGATTACTTAAGCGTACTTGTGCGAAGCTAGCGCCTTGGTCATCGCTATAAAACACGTTACCACGTAACCCAAATGCCCATAAGCGCCGTTGAGTATCAACAAATAAGCCAAAATAGGAGCCGCTATAAGGCGGCTCAATCTCATAAAAACTTGCGCCCTGATCATCACTTTTGAACAACAGCCCTTGCTCACCGGCCAAATAAAGCGCAGTGCCATCGGTCGCTAAGGCATTAAAATGAAACTCACTTGGGTTATTAATTTGTGCATCAAGTACCTGCCAGCTTGCGCCGCCATCGGTTGAACGCACCGCAGTACCATAAGCACCAACCGCAATCACAATATCTTCAGACAAGGCAATAACGTCTAAAAAGGGGCGTGTTGGCCCTTCTTCTTTGGCAAACCGTGCATTGTCGAGTAAAAACTCGACACTCATAAGCTGTTCTTCCACCACCATCAGGGTGTCATCGTCTAACTCGCCACTATCAAGTTGCTGTTGTAAATCGATGAGACGCTGTTCAAATGCGGTGATTTGCAAATCAATTAAGGCAAAACCGTCCAGCTGTGTTTGCCACGTTGCGCCGCCATCGGTGCTGTGCACAATCACCCCATGGTGGCCAACAGCCCAGCCGTGCTTGGCATTGGCAAAGTCGACAGCGGTGAAATACACGCTGCTAGGCACTGCGGCTTGCTGCCACGCACCAGCCGCTTCGCGGCGCACAATGACGCCAAAATCACCGACCGCAATTGCCTGTTCCCCGGCTTGGGTAATCTCTGTTAGAGTGGCTTTGGTCGCTAACGGCGCGACCATCGCGGGGGCGGTGATGATATCAAAGTCGTTCGCTGCAACAACAACGGGGGCCAGTGTTAATGTTAGGCCGAGCAATACGCTATGACAGGCGGTTGCTTTGATCATGGAACCCTCTTATGTTTAGGTGGTCTTAGAATTGTATTCGTAACAGTTGCAAAATTTCTACGGGCGATACATGCTATGGGTATTCCGTAGGAGGTCGAACCAGCCGATACCCTACCGTAAACCAGATTCTAACGCTAGTACAAGTATGAAGAACAACAAGGAAAAGCAACGATGAATAAAATGATGCTGAAAGCCGGACTGTTTGCGCTATCTGTCGTTTCTGCCAGTGTAATGGCCAAAGTTACGACTGAACAGGCGGACCGTTTGGGTCGTGATTTAACCCCAATGGGTGCCGAAATGGCAGCTAATGCCGATGGTTCTATCCCTGCGTGGACTGGTGGCTACAGTGTAAAAGCTGATGGTGACATTCCTTCACGTCCGGCTGATCCATTCGCTGATGACGAAATTCTGTTTACCATCACTCATGATAATTTAGACCAGCACAAAGACATGTTGTCGGCGGGTCAAATTGCCATGTTTGATAAGTATCCAACCTACAAAATGAATATTTATCCGACCCGTCGTTCTGCGGCCTACCCGCAAGATGTCTACGACGCGGTGAAAAAGAACGCTTTGAATGCTGAATTGGTAGCCGGCGGCAACGGGTTGGCAAACTTTGATAAGCACGTGCCTTTCCCAATTCCACAAAACGGTTTAGAAGTTATTTGGAACCATATAACGCGCTACCGCGGTGGTGCAGTAACTCGCGTTGTGAACCAATTCCGGGTACTTGAAAACGGTTCACCCAACCCAGTTTTACTGCGCGAGTCATTAGTATTCCCAGAATACATGCAAAGTGGCCGTGAAAGTGCTGACGACAATATCCTGTTTTACTTCCTACAAGAAGTATTAGCACCAACCCAGTTAACCGGTACCGTGCTGTTAGTTCACGAGACTATTGACCAAGTCAAAGAAGCCCGTAAGGCATGGCTGTACAACGCTGGTCAGCGCCGCGTTCGGTTAGCGCCAAACGTAGCCTATGACGGCCCAGGTACTGCTGCGGACGGCTTACGTACCTCAGATGGTCTAGATATGTTCAACGGTGCACCAGACAAGTACAACTGGGAACTGATTGGCAAACGTGAAATGTACATTGGCTACAACAACTTCAAGCTGATGGACACTAGCCTAAGCTACGATGACATCATCAACGCTGGCCACATGAACCAAGACTACGTGCGTTACGAAAAACACCGCGTTTGGGAAGTGAAAGCAACCCTGAAAGAAGGTGAGCGTCACCAGTATGCTGTGCGTCACATGTTCATTGATGAAGATACCTGGACAGCGTCAGTTGTTGACCACTACGATGAGCGTGGCACCTTATGGCGCGTCGGTGAAGCGTACAACGTACAATTCTACTATCACGACACCCCATGGATGTCTGCAGAAGCACTATACGACCTAACGTCTGGCCGTTATGTGTTGCTTGGCTTGGCCAACGAAGAAAGTGAATTCATGGACTTCGACATTAGCCCACGCCGCTCAGACTTCAGTACCGGCGCCCTGCGTCGTATGGGTATTCGTTAATAGCGCTATACCGATTACGCAAAAAGCCAGCTTACGCTGGCTTTTTTTATGGCTATTTCCCGACTAAATTTTTATCAACGTAATCATTTGCGCTCAAGGCGGGCCAATAGGCTTGAGGTATCCCAGCGCGAGCCGCCCATATTTTGCACTTCGGCATAGAACTGGTCGACTAGCGCGGTCAATGGCATGCTCACA
This sequence comes from Pseudidiomarina mangrovi, assembly GCF_003999375.1. Lineage (GTDB taxonomy): Bacteria > Pseudomonadota > Gammaproteobacteria > Enterobacterales > Alteromonadaceae > Pseudidiomarina > Pseudidiomarina mangrovi. The sequence goes on along the minus strand of NZ_RJLC01000017.1, from coordinate 188,720 downwards.
CCCTGGCGCTCGGCTTCGGCTAACACGATTTTTAAATCTTTGCGCATCCAGTCCACTGCAAAACCGTGGTTATAGTGTTGGTCCCACATGCTGCGATAGCGGTTTTGCATCTGCCATGAACCAGCGGCGCCCTGACTGATGCAGCGCACCAACGTGTCGGCATCTAAGCCCACCTTGCGAGCTAATTGCAGGCCTTCGGCAAGGCCTTGCACCACCCCAGCAATACACACCTGATTGACCATTTTGGCTAACTGCCCGTGGCCGGCAGGCCCCATGTGTTCGCGAGTTTTGCAGTAGCAGGCCAACACTGCATCAACTTGGTCTAAAGTGGCTCGTTCTCCTCCAATCATTGCGGTCAGCACGCCGTTTTCAGCACCTGCTTGACCGCCGGATACCGGGGCATCAAGGAAGGCAATGCCGCGCTCACGAGCGGCCGCAGCAAGCTCACGAGCCAGTTCTGCCGAAGCAGTAGTGTGATCGACCAACACCGCTCCTGAATGCATTCCGGCCAGCACACCATCGGCGCCATAGACTACCGAGCGCACATCATCATCGTTACCCACACACAGTAATACCACGTCGGCATTCAGTACTGCCTCACGTGGGGTTAATGCCGCCCGCCCCTGATGCTCAGTAGCCCACTGCTGCGCCTTTGCGGCGGTGCGGTTGTAAACAGTGGTGGTAAAGCCCTTTTGGCTCAGATGGCGAGCCATTGGCCCGCCCATAACACCGAGGCCGATAAATGCGCACGACATTGTCATGATGAAACTCCTTGGTCAATTAATTATTGGGCGCTTTGGGTCGTACCACAGTAAGACCCTCAGGAATGCATTCAATCTGTACTGGACCAACGCCACGGAGATCGCCATCGAGCTCGTAGTGCGCGTCGGCACTGCCAAGCTGACCGTCTGCGCTGCGTTGTAATTCTAATTCGGCGCAGTGGTTTTGGCTTGGCAAAAGTAGCTGCCACAACGCGCGTAATTGCCGCCATCGGCTGGCGCGTGGTACCGCCAACCACTGCAACTGCTGCTGCCGCCGTGAACCCTGTGGATTCACCGCAATACCGCCGCCAATAAAGCGGCTCACCGCAGCAATGTGACAGTCATACCAGCGCCCCCTTAAATAAAGAGGCTGACGACGTGACAACGGCCCGAATAAATAACGGCACAACGCTAAACTATAACTCAGCCGACCAAAACTTCGTTTCAGCCAGCGCGGTTGTAAGGCAATAAGGTCGGCACTTAAACCGCTACCAGCGTGATTAACAAAATACTCGTGCCCAGCTTTACCAATACTCACCTGCTCAACCAATAAACCGTCTTGCATCCGCCAACGCCAGTCAGTGATGCCCAAGTCACGGGCAAAATCATTGCCGGTACCACAGGGAATTACACTCAGCCGGAACGGCCGTAGAGCAATCACTTGCGTGACTAAGTTAACGCTACCATCACCACCTACCACCAACATTTCATCGATACCATCAACCGCGCTTCGCAACTGACTTAAGTCCTGCTCACGACTGGCGCTGCTGGCCATCAGCACCACCTGATGATGTGGTAGCTGTTTTAGAAAGTACTGACTGTATGCATGCGCGCGATATTGCGCCCGTCGATGCAAGCTATGGTAGTAAATTAATACCCGGCGCGGCTCACGCATAGCTAACCAGCCAGTGCAAATAGCGCCCTAACTGATTGAATGGCGGTTGTTGATTGTAGCGCAGCTCTAATGCTAACAGCTCGTCAAAACGCTGTTGGTCGCTGCGGTTACGCAAGTAATCATGAAAACAACGCACCCCAGTTTGTAGCCTTGGCTGCAACTCAAGCTGCTGAAGCCAACTGGCTACTTGGCGCGGGTCTAGTGGCTGTTGCGGACTTAGCTTAACCTTTTTCTTGACCTGTAAATCATCATTCACGTAGTCAAAGTTACCGTAAATAATATTCGCCATCAGCTTGGCATCGCGGTTGTAAAACATCAGCGATAACTGCCCTTGTGGGGCCATAAATTGTTTACACAGAGCCAATGCCGCAGCGGGGTCGACCAGCCACTCCAGAACCGCATGACACAGCACCAGGTCAAACTGTTCGCCATCCAAGTGTTCTGGTAACTGTTGTAACGAGGCCACCAGATACCGATAGTGCTGCTGCAAACCGGCTTGTTGATGTGCCTGCGCGGCAGCGCTAATCATCTCAGCGGCAATATCGGAATGGGTGACATGATGGCCCTGAGCGGCGAACGCTTGCGATAACTGCCCAAGCCCGGCGCCGATATCCAGCACCCGCAGTGGCTTGGAATGCTCAATCAGCGGCTGTAAATCACGCTGTAGCACCGCTAAGCGCAATTTGCCTTTGCTGGTGGCGTAAATATTACGGGCAAACTTATCGGTCATGCCACTAAAGCTGCGATCATGGGTTTGCTTGCTCATCATCGCTTAGGCCGGGTTATCAATATCAATAAATTCAACCTGGAGCTCAAACTGCGCGGCGATATGTTCACCCAACGCTTTGATCCCACAACGTTCAGTAGCATGATGACCGGCCGCGTAGAAGGCAATGCCCTGCTCCCGCGCGCTGTGTACGGTTTGTTCAGAGACTTCGCCGCTGATAAAGGCATCGCAGCCTTGTGCTGCCGCCGCATCGATATAACCTTGCCCGCCACCACTACACCAAGCAATTTTGCGAATAGGTTGCGCGCACGGCACCATGCAAGTAAGCGGTCGCTGCAGGGCGCTAGCAATTCGATCGGCTAACTGGTCGCTGGTGATGACATCGGCCAACTCGGTAAAACGCACTAGACCGCGCGGCTCAATGCCGAGCAATGCGTCACTGGAGTTGAAGCCAAACAACTTAGCCAACTGATGGTTATTACCCACCTCAGGGTGAATATCGAGCGGCAGATGGTAAGCGAACAGATTGATATCATGGCTCAGCAAGGTTTTAATACGACGGTGCTTCATGCCAGTAATCACCGCGGGTTCATTTTTCCAGAAATAGCCGTGGTGCACCAAAATAGCATCTGCCTTGCAGGCCACTGCCGCATCAATCAGTGCTTGGCTGGCGGTGACCCCGGTGACGATTCGTTGCAGCTGCTGGCGGCCTTCTATCTGCAAGCCATTGGGACAATAGTCACTGATGCTATCAACGGCTAAATAATCGCGCAGGTAGTGTTCAAGTTGCTGGCGCTGCATACCCTAATCCTAGTTGTTGGGCGCAATTGGGGCGCCGCAAATTAGACATTGTCGGAAAAAACCAGTATAAAAAGTCATCTATCTCGTCGCCACATAGGATAACAACCCATGAGCAAACTCGATAAAGACCAAGTTATTGCCGATTTTACCGCAGCTTACCAACAAGCTCACGGTAAAAAGCCAAGCATTGAAGCAGCTAACGGCTGGTTTAGTGTGGATGGTGGCAAGAATATGCGCTTAGCGCAACTAGCAGAAGCTGCCGCTGAGTTATCGGGTAGCGCCAAAAAGCCTGCTACGGCAGCGGAAAAACCGTCCAGCAAAGCCGCTGTTAAGGCCAAAGCGCCTGCGAAGAAAGCCGCTAAACCGGCCGCGAAAAAGTCTGCCGCAAAAGTAAGTGGCGGTGGCTCAGGGCTGACCGCCAAAGAGCTATGGCGGCAGAAACTGCAGCAAGGCGCCAGCAATGGCCGCCTGCCGCGCGGTTTCTAATTACTTCTTGCCAATATAGATAGTGATCTCACCGACCGGAATGCTGAATTTGCGCATTTCGGTGCGGTTCATCATGTTATTTTCATCAATCAGATAGAGCCAATCATCTAAGGTGATCACAAATGGCTCGCCGTCCAAATCAATTTCTAAGTCGTACACCCAATTTAGCGTGTTTCCGGCTACTTGCCCTTCCGCGCTGCCAATCACATCATCGGCACGGCCAACATAACGCCCTTCTGCGGTTTTAGTGATGTACCAAATACGCTTTGACGTACTGCCGTCGTCATAATAGAAGGTCTCGTCAAGCACGCCTTCATTGCCATTCCAGGTACCGATCATGTCGACCTTGAAGCGTTGGTTCACTTTATTGGTGTAATCTTGCACCATACCGTAGGCTATCAATTCACCGTTAAAGAATTGTTCTAACTTCAGCTCTGGGGTGACGCCGTTGTAATCTTCCAATTTGGCCGAACAGCCAGTTAGTAGTAGCACGGTTGCCAACAGTGCGATTAACTTTTTCATGGTGATACTCCTAATAACTGTTTCCGTTCATCGTCAAAGCGGCTGTTCTCAGCTAACCAAATAGCTAAAAAATGGTCGGTGAAAATAGCTGACTCAATGCGCCCGAGTGAACCTTTGGCGTTATAAAACTCGGCATGACCTTGGCTATCTTCTACCAGCATCAAACAGTCACCTTCGTTGACATCAGGCCACATGGTGCGCAGTTCACTCAGCCATTGTTGATGCTCAGCGGTTAATTCAATGCCCAAGCGCTGCCACTCGTCAGCGGTGGTATCAACCAAATCATCAGCGCTGATGTTACGTAGGTAATTGAGCCGCAGTACGCGTTGGGTAAAGCTGCTGTAATCGCCACTATCGGTCCATAGTTCGGCATCATAAATAGACCAAAATAATACTTTTAGGCGTGTTTCCCCGACCTGCTCAAAGGCTGTTTGATTGGGAATTGCGCATTGTTCGGCAGCCTCTACATCGACCGCCCCGGTAGCCGCTAAAATGCCAGCCAGAAGACTAAGAAGTGGACGTGTTTTCGGCATTTTGCTGACCTCCGTTAACCTGCATTAACTTGGCAAAAATCACCATGTAAAGGGACCACAACAGCGCGTAAATCAGCCATAACTGCCATTCTGGTCGTAATAATTCAGCAGCATCAAGACGAATACCAATGGCATAGGTTAATGGCCCGCTGGCTATGCCTATCAGTGCAGCAACCCAATAACGCCCGGCCACCCAATCAAGGGTATTCATCAACATGGCGACAAAACCGGCCCATAACAGCAACAACCACAATGGCAGCCAGCCACCATTAAAGCTAATCACACCACTACTGATCACCGTTGCCTCAAGGGCTAAACCGAGCAGCAGCAATTGCGCATAAAGACGGAGGTTAAACGGCCGCCCAGCACTGCTTATATAAATTTGTACCACCACCAGTAGCACCGTTAACGGTAACCAACCATCGCGCCCGGCTACCGCGGCAAACCACACTAAATCAAACCAAAATAGGCCGATAATGCGGCGCCAGTTACCACTGAATAAGCGCTGGATTAGCGACATAGCGGTTTACTTGCAACTAACTGCACCGCCGACACCGAACGCTCACGGAAACCACCCTCACAGTAGGCCAGATAAAAGTTCCATAAGCGGCCAAAGCGCTCGTCATAACCATGGCTCATTAACTGCGGATGAACGCGGTTAAAGTTAACCCGCCAATCGTGCAAGGTGCGTGCGTAGTCTAAACCAATATCATCGACTTTACGGATCACCATATCGGTGTAGCGCGTAAACATGTCCGCCATCATGGTCATTGACGGTAAAAACCCACCTGGGAAAATATGTTTTTGAATAAAATCAACAGAATGGGCATAACTAGCCATACGTTGGTCGGCAATCGTAATAGCTTGTAATGCCATTTTCCCGTTAGGCTTGAGGCGGTCGCTGCAGGTTTTAAAGAAGGTTGGCATATACACTTTACCTACCGCCTCAATCATTTCCACCGAGATCAACTTATCGAACTGGCCGGTCAAATCACGATAATCTTGTTTCAACAAGGTGATTTGATCACCCAAATTTTGCTCGGTAATAAGCCGCTCAACATGGCAATACTGTTCTTCAGAAATCGTGGTGGTAGTAACTTTACAGCCATAGTTTTTGGCAGCAAACAGTGCTAAGCCACCCCAGCCCGTACCGATCTCCAATAAATGGTCGCTTGGCTGCAAATCAAGGCTATCACACAAACGTTTGAGCTTATGTTGCTGCGCTTCGGCCAAGCTAGCTTCGGCATGCGGATACACGGCACTGGAATATTGCAACAGCGGATCAAGAAAGCCTTCATACAAATCGTTGCCGAGGTCGTAGTGGGCAGAAATATTTTCCTTGGCTTGACGTTTGCTATTGCTGCGGCGCCAGTGTTGCAGCCGTTGAAAGGGTGAAGTCAGCCAGCTGAAGCGCGCTTCAAAAGCATCAAGTGCAGGTAAATTACGAGCAAACAACTGAATCACCTTGGTTAAATCAGGTGTGGTCCACGCTTGATCAATAAATAACTCGCCGGAAGCAATACTACCGCCGAGTAACAAACGCCGATAGAACTCTGGCTTGAGCACATCAATTTCGGCCTGCAATGGGCCTTCAGCCTGGCCAAATTTACCCACCGTGCTGCCCTGCTCTTTAATCAAGAAACTGCCGTACTGAATACGACTGAGCAAATTAAGCGCTAATTTTCGCGCTAGTTTGTCGATAGCACTCATCTCACTCACATTCATTACCGCCGTGTTACTGTTACTCATAAACTGTCCTTGGTTCCACTATTGTTCTGGTTTTGGTGGTCGTATATTGGCGTCCGCTTGAGCCAAAGTTTTAATGCTTGCCAGTAAATAGCCAACACAGTGGTGACGGTGTTGACTGGGAATCTCAACAATACGCGATTTATACTCTTTGAGTTCAATTCAACTCGCGCAAGTGTCACCGTCGCAGCAAAATGCTTAGTGCCTTTATGTGCCTCTAAATGAATGCTAGCGGGCTGACCACCGCTACTTGCGGCTGGCGGACGAATGCGCCATTGGTACTGCATATCAAGCGGATTAAAAGGCGACACATGAAAGGCTTTATCGTGGGCCAGTGGTTGGCTAAGGTCGAGCAAATAATAATGCCGTTCATTCCATGGGGTGTTACTTACTTCAGCTAACATGTGCGAATACGTGTTGGACCCGCTAGGTTGCAGAAAATAGCAATTGATTGGGCTAAAGTAGAGGCCAAAGGTACGCACATTGCCCAAAAAAAACACCCGCCCGTGGAGCGACTGACCCGCTAATTCCGACATTTTCGAGCACACTGCAGTGGTCAAATCACCATCACTACCACGCAGGTAATCACTGCGGCGAAATTGCAACGGTGCCCAGCGCTTAACTGACCACCAACGGCTCATTGCTGCAACCTGCGGTAACTCGTCGAGTGCTAGCCACCACTGCGCGGTAGCGTAGCGAAAACTATGCTGGGTTGGGGTGAAACGCTTATGGCTCACCTCACCCCGCATAATGGCGCTACTCAACATGCCAACTTACTCCAAGCCGCTTCGCCACATCTACGGCACTACGCACGCCATCCTCATGAAAGCCGTTATACCAATACGCGCCGGCAAAGTGCGTGTGCTGATGTCCACAAATTTGCCCACGTTGCTGCCGCGCCGCCATGGATTCAACACTATAAACCGGGTGCGCATAGCTGTAGCGCCCGAGAATTTGCTGAGGCGCAATGGCGTCGGTATTATTGAGCGTGACACAGAAGGTTGCCGGCGCTTCAATACCTTGCAAAATATTCATGTTATAGCTCACTGAACTTGGCCGTACCTTAGCTTCGGCATCAGTATGCAGTAAATAGTTCCAGCTGGCCCATGCACGTTCATTACGCGGTAACAAACGGGTGTCGGTATGCAACACCACATCATTGAGTTGATACGGAATAGCGGTCAATACCGCGTATTCTTCAGCAGTCGGCTGCGCCAATAGCTGCAGCGCCTCATCGCTATGACAGGCCAACACCACTTCATCAAAATCAACGAAGCGGCCATCGTTAAATTCTAAGGTTATGGCAGCGTCGCGATCCGGTAAGCCACGATGCACGGCTTTAATCTGTGCATTGAGATGAATGCATTCGGCAAATGAGCGCGTCAGCGGCTCAATATAAGCCGCCGAGCCCCCTACAATGGTATGCCATTGTGGCCGGTCCGCCACATTCAGCAAGCCGTGATTATTAAAGAAGCGTAAAAAGAAGCCTAACGGAAACGCCTCTGCCTCAGACAAACTCGCTGACCAAATGGCCGCTACCATCGGCAATAAATACAGTTCTGATACTTCGGCCGGAAGCTTTTGCTCGGCAATAAATTCACCGAGAGTTTTGTTATCAAGGCTATCGCCATGCTCTGCATAGGCAGCTTTGGCGGCTTTGTTAAACTTCAAAATACCGCGAATCAGCCGCCAAAATTTTCGGCTAAATAAATTTTTACGCTGGGCAAATAAGGTATTAAGGTTGTTACCGTTGTATTCAATTCCGGTATCTGGATCACGCACACTGAAGCTCATTTCGGTGTCGCGCCACGATACTCCCAACTCGCGCATCATGGCGCGAAAATACGGATAGGTGCGGTCATTAAATACAATAAAACCAGTATCAATGGCGTAGTTCTTACCCTGTAGCGGTATATTTTTGGTGGCGGTATGCCCACCAATATAGTCATTTTTTTCGAACACCGTTACTTGGTGTTCACGTTGTAATAGCCACGCGCTGGTTAAACCTGCTATCCCTGTTCCGATAACCGCAATTCTCATGAAAACCTCAAATTAAAAACGTTTAGAAATGGCAACTTGCCAGCTTTGCGGCAACCGCGATAAAAATTTAAGTAACCAGCCAAACAGCCGTGGAAAGGTAATATCAGTGCGTTTCTTGGCAATGCCTGTACGAATGGCCTGCGAGGCAAATTCTACCGTCACCGCCATTGGCATGGCGAAATCATTCACCGCCGTCATCGGCGTTTTAACAAACCCCGGTGATACCGTCTGCACCACCACACCACGCTTACTCAGGTCTACTTGCAAGCTGCGGGCAATGTATTGCAGCGCCGCTTTCGATGAACCGTAAGCTTCGGCTCGGGTAAATGGTAGCAAGCGCGCGGTACTTCCCACTAATACCAGCTGGTTACCGGCTTTTAAATTCGGCAACACGGCTTCAATACAGCGCAACATACCAAAGATATTCACCTCATAAACCCGCTCAAACATGGCACTACTAAAGCTGTCGATATCAACGTACTCGCACACACCCGCCGAAAGAATCACTAAATCGAGCTGCTGATAGCCACGCAAGCGAGCAATGGTGGTGGCGGCATCGGTGACATCCAGTTGTTGTGCGGTGATCTGTTGCGGATAGGCATCAACCAGCTGCTGTAAGGCACTTTGGTTGCGCCCGCAGGCAATCACCTTGTGGCCAGCGGCGGCATAATCACGGGCTAATTGCTCGCCAATTCCTGATGTAGCTCCAGTTATTAATATGTTCATGCGCTGTTCAACCGTTGTTTGACCTTACTAATGACATAACGTAATACCGGCACGTGTTCATACACCATGGCACCGGCATCGTAAAAGTCGCGTTGGTAAATCACTCGCTCATCGGCTATTTGGCAATGGCTCACACCTGGTACCACAATTTCCTGGCCTTTAGCCAAGTTCGGGTGGCGAAAACGCATTTGCCAGGTCAGGAACAATTGCTCCTGGCTGGTACTGCTGTGACTGAATTCAAAATGGCAGTAGTCCACGCCATGTAGAATGTTGCGGAAGTAATCTTGCAAGGCCGCTAATCCGGATACCTGATGAATAGGGTCTACAAATTGCACATCAGCATGGTAAATATCACCGAGGGCATCAATACTGGCGTGATCAAAACTCAAATAAAAGCTCTTGATGTGCTGCATTAGGGTGTCGCTGAGCAACTGCATAAGGCCTCCTTCAGGTAGCGCACTGGTTATAATTGTTTGAAGGCAGCCAAGAAGCGCTCGCGCGCGCTACTGTGGTCGACCATAGGTTGAGGATAGTCATCACGACCGCTTGCCTTGAGCCATGCTGCGGGCGCATGAATATGCTTGGTCGGACAATCCTTTAATTCCTTAATCCAAGTACGGATATAGCTGCCGTCAGGATCAACTTTGGCGCTTTGTGTGGTTGGATTAAAGACCCGAAAATAAGGCACCGCATCGGTACCGGTTGAAGCACTCCATTGCCAACCACCATTATTAGCTGGAAAACTCCCATCAATGAGCTGTTGCATAAAAAATCGCTCACCCCAACGCCAATCAATCTGTAAGTCTTTGACTAAAAAGTTCGCTACGATCATGCGCACCCGATTATGCATCCAACCTTCTGCCGCCAACTGCCGCATGCCAGCATCAACAATTGGATAACCGGTACGGCCCTCACACCAGCGGGCAAATTGCTGGGTATCGGTATTCCACGGGAAAGCATCGGTGTGTTGCAAAAACGCTTTGCCATAGCTCAAGCGCGGAATGTGCCGCATCAGGTGCTGATAGAATTCACGCCAAGCTAATTCGGTCAACCATACATCGGCACCACGCTCAAGACCATGCGGAAACTCTGGGCTAAGTGATTGTAGGTGGCGCGCAGCAGCTTGTGGGCCGAGCAAACCAAGCTCCCAATACGGCGACAACCGTGAGGTGGTATCTAACGCTGGGAAATCGCGTTCATCAGCATAATTCATCACCTGTTCGTCAACATAACGTTGCAACCGTTGTTGTGCTGCCTGCTCACCAACCGGCCAAGCACTGCTGTCGCGCCGCGCAGCGGGACACTCAGGTAGTGGCTGCAACTGATCACTAACGTCATGCTGGGGCAGTTGCATGGCAGCAGCTACGCCTGCAGTCGCCAAATGAGCTCGCCAAGCGCGATTAAAGGGGGTGAATTTTTGGTAATAATTGCCGGTTTGGGTTTTAATCACCGGCGGTACCAGTAATTCACCATGAAAACCGTGGCATTGTATGTGATGGTCGGCTAGCCATACCGCTACCGCCCTATCGCGACGCTGTTCATGAACAGGGTACTCATGATTGAAATAAAGCTCAGTGAGGCCATGACGTTGGCAAAATTCCAAACAGGCTTTGCCGGCCTGTTGCCAATCATCAATCACCACCACTTCAAGAGCGATTTGATGAGCAGCGGCATCGGCTTGAAACTGCTCTAAGTGGCGCCATAAGAAATCGACCTTGATAGCCGCCCAATCATGCTGTTGCCACTGCTTTGGCGCTGCTATATAAAGCGCCGGAATAACTTTGCCCACAGCATTGTTGGCATAGGCGGCAGCTACCGCTGGGTTGTCTTGTAGACGTAAATCATTACGAAACCATATTCCGCTGGTCATAGCCAAAGAATCCTTTACATTAAGTTATGGTCAGTACGCTTTTTACAATCATCTAGTTCAGTCTATAAAGTGGCGAAAAAATGCGCTACGACCCAGTGATCTGAAAGTTACCGTACTGCGTTAACAGCAGAGTGATGCAGATTTACCCATAAAGCTAGTGAATCTGCGATTGTCCAGCAAGTAATTTAACGCGCCATGCAAGAGGTTGTACGAATGACCACAGAACCGCTCAAGGTTCCACTATTTCCATTATCTGGGCATGTGTTGCCCGGTGGACAGATGCGCTTGCGGATCTTTGAACCACGCTATTTACGCATGGTGAAAGAAGCCTGTGCGCAATCCCCTGCGGGCTATATCGGCATGTGTATGTTTAATGATGCCGGTGATGTTGCCGAAAATACTCACATTCACCGCATTGGTACTTTAGCGACTGTAGTCGATTTCGAAACTATGCCCGATGGTTTGTTAGGGATCACTGTGGCCGGCGAGCAACTATTCGCAGTGGAAGCTATAGAAACTGCGAGTGATGGTTTGCGCGTTGGGTCGGTTATCCCGTTCAATGCATGGCCCGAACATCATCTTAGCGCTGATTACCATGAACTTGCTGAGCAGCTTGCCGCGGTATATAGCCGCTATCCAGAACTAGGTGGGCAACCTACAGCGCAACAGTTAGGCTGTGCCAATTGGGTAGCGCAACGTTGGCTCGAAATTTTGCCGGTGAGCGCTGCGGTAAAGCAGACCTTATTAAACGAGAGCAGTTGCGAGCCAGCTTTACACTATTTGCATGAACTTGTTCGTGCAAATTGTGATGAATAAAACTATTGTTGATCCAAGTGAATGGGTGACGCGTACGTACTATTACTTGAGGAACATTTCAGCAGGTAACGACTATGCGGTCAGTCTCTGACTCGATAATAAAACGGACAAGTATGCCCCCTGTGCAGGCCGATAATCCGGAGCACGCAGCTGAACTACTGGCTCGTATAGCCTCTGAACAATCACGCGCGGCTTTTGCTGAACTATTTCGGCATTTTGCTCCGCGCCTTCAAGCGTATGCCACACGCCAGTTCGGTAACGAACAAACTGCTATGGATTTGGTTCAAGAAACCATGGCCAACGTGTGGCACAAGGCGCATTTATTTAAGCCAGATCGCGGCTCAGCTGCGACCTGGATTTTTACCATCGCACGAAATATTCGCTTTGATTTCTTGCGCAAGAACAAGCACCGTCAGCATGATTTAAGCGCTGATGACTTGTGGCCAGTATTGGCCGAAGAAAATGAGAGTCTTGACGATGATTACGCCCTCGATAACGATCTATTGATGCAGCAATTAGCGGTCTACACTGAATCGTTACCAAAGGCGCAACGTATTGTTATTGAACTAATTTATGTTGAAGGAAAGTCGCAGCAGGAAGTCGCAGACGCCTTAGAAATCCCACTAGGCACCGTGAAGTCGCGTACTCGACTTGCGCTGCAGAAATTAAAAGAGTTGATTCAACACCATGATTAAATTTCATCCTTCAGAACAGCACCTCGTGCAGTATGCAATGGGCGAACTTAGCCCAGCGATGTTGATGATGGTTGGCAGTCATGTGGACATGTGTCCAACCTGCCAGATGCATCTTCGCGACGTTGAAGAGCAACTGTGTCAAAAAGCCTTCGGCCAGCGCCAAGTTCCGCTTGCCCAGCTTGATGAAGAAGCCATGTTGAACGCTATTTTTCAAAGTAGCGTCAAGCCAAGTGCTGCCAGCAGCGCCCCGCTCGAAACGTTGAGCCTTGAAGGCAAACGCTTCAAGCTACCGGCTACCTTGGCACGCAATGGCGACCGTATTGGTCCATGGTCAAAAATGCTGGGTAAAATGTGGCGTGCACCGATTGAGATTGGTAGCGGTGAAACTTTGAACTTTATCTATATGGACCAGGGCGCACAAGTACCAGAGCACACCCATCGTGGCTTTGAAGCAACGCTGGTGGTCAACGGTGTGTTTAATGATGAAAGTGATGAGTATCGGGACGGTGACTTTGTCTTGCTAGATGGTCATCATAAGCATACGCCGCAAACCCAGCATGAAGACTGCCTAACTTTGGCAACCATTGATGCACCTATGCATTTTACCTCAGGCTTAAGCCGACTGCTCAACCCGTTTAGCAGTTTGTTCTTGAAATAACAACGAAGCCTCTATTGAGGCTTCGCGTTACATACTCGCTGCTTTAACTTCTGGCCGGGGCGGAATGTCACGACCCGGCGCGCCGAGATTGGAATATCTTCACCGGTTTTTGGATTACGACCAGGACGTTCGTTTTTGGTACGCAGTTCGAAGTTACCAAAACCAGACAGTTTGACCTCTTCACCGGCTTCTAAAGCCATGCGAATCTGCTCAAAAAAGTGCTCGACAATACTTTTGGCCACGGTTTTATTCATGCCAAACTTCTCAAACAAATGTTCTGCCATTTCTGCTTTGGTCAGTGCCATTTCTTACTCCCGTAGGGTCGCCCCAAATTCTGTAGCCAGCATCTCAACAACAGCTGCAATGGCTGCGTTGATTTCCTGTTCTTCAAGAGTCCGGTCGCTGCGCTGTAACGTCAGTGACAACGCTAAACTGCGTTGCCCCTCAGCCACGCCAGGGCCCTGATAAACATCAAACAAGTTTAGGTCAACTAGATGATTTACGCCAACATTTTCGATAGCGGCGATAATTTCACCAGCAGCAATCTGCTGTTTCACCACAATAGCAAGGTCGCGGCGAATCATTGGATACTTAGAAATAGCCTGTGCACGGGGTACTGAACGCTTCGCGATGGCATTAAATTCTAATTCAAACACGAAGGTGCGGCCATTTAAACCGAGTCTCTTTTCAAACTGCGGATGAATAGCACCCACATAGCCAACCCGTTTATCGGCGCGGAATATTGCTGCCGACTGGCCCGGATGTAAGGCTGGATGTTGATCCGCCACAAAGCGATACAAGTGGCCCTCACCGGTGGCCGCCAACAAGGCCTCGACGTCACCTTTGATATCGTAGAAATCAACTGCCCGCTCGCCTTCTTGCCAATGTTCAGCAAAAGCTTTACCCGCGCGCACACCGGCTAACATGGGCTGCTGACGTACGCCATTTTCAGCGTTGTGATCAGGTATGAAGCGCAAACCAGTCTCACAAAATGACAGGCTTTGCTGTTGGCGCTTTTGGTTATAGGCCACCGCACTCAATAAGCCCGGCCACAAACTAACCCGCATTGACGACATTTCTAGCGAGATTGGGAATGGCAAGGTTAATGCCGCGGTGTCATCAAATAGCAAGGCCTGATGTTTTGGGTCGACAAAGCTATACGTGATAGCTTCTTGATAGCCACGGTCAATCAGTACACGTTTGAAAAAGCTTGCTGATAACTGTGCTTCATGGCGCGGGATCATCCGTAATTGCGCAGCCGGCGCTGCGGCCTCTATGCGGTGGTAGCCATAAATGCGTGCCACTTCTTCAATGAGATCTTCTTCAATGGCAATGTCAAAGCGGAAGGTCGGTACCGTGACCTGCCAACCACTGCCCGTGTTTTCTACGTTGAAGCCCAAGCGTTGGAAGATATCCTCCACCACTTGAGCGCTCACTTGAATACCTAACACTTTAGCCAAGCGCGCGGCTCGTAAAGTGACCACCTTAGGTTGCGGTAAGTACTCAGGCGCTACTGCTTCAACGATAGGCCCAGCTTGGCCACCACAAATTTCAAGAATCAACGCACTGGCACGTTCCATGGCTAAGCGTTGCAATTCAGGATCGACACCGCGCTCATATCGATGCGAAGCATCGGTATGCAGGCCAAAACGCCGCGCGCGGCCAGTAATTGCCGCTGGCGCAAAGAATGCGCTCTCTAAAAAGATAGTGCGGGTAGCAGCAGTCACACCACTGCCCTCACCGCCAAAAATACCGGCCATAGCCAGTGCTTGGTGCTCATCAGCAATGACTAACACATCGCCTTGCAAAGTCACTTGTTCACCGTCAAGCAGGGTCAGTTTTTCGCTTGGTGTCGCCATGCGCACCTGTATTGCGCCATGCAACTGATCATGGTCAAAGGCATGCATGGGGTGACCCAGCTCCAGTAACACGTAGTTGGTGACATCAACCACCGGGTCAATGCTACGAATACCGCTACGACGCAGGCGTTCGGTCAGCCACATTGGGCTGCGTGCTTGGCAATCCACGTTTTCAATCACCCGACCTAAATAGCGCGGACAAGCCGCCGGCGCCAGTAACTGAATGGCGCGCTCGCTACTGCTGGTAACCGCCACCGGCTCGATGCTTGGCTCGGTGACCGCTAAACCGTTCAACACCCCGACTTCACGGGCAATACCACGAACCCCTAAACAGTCGGCACGATTTGGCGTAAGGTCAACATCCATGGTGCAATCGTCTAATTGCAAATAGGCGCGATAATCCATACCTACTGGCGCATCGGAGGGTAATTCAATGATACCGTCATGGTCATCGTTGAGCCCCAGCTCAGCGTTTGAACACAGCATACCGTTGGACTCTTGACCACGCAGCTTGGCTTTTTTGATTTTGAAGTCACCCGGCAACACCGCACCAAGGGTCGCTACCGCGACTTTTAAGCCGGCGCGACAATTCGGTGCGCCGCAAACAATAATGGCCGGTTCATCAGTACCAATAGCAACTTTGGTGACTTGCAGTTTATCGGCTTCAGGATGGCGCCAACACTCGAGTACTTCACCCACCACCACGTTGTTAAAGGCCTCAGCAACCGGCTCCATGCTATCCACTTCAAGCCCTGCCATGCTTAACTGTTCCGACAACTCAAGCGATGACAACGCCGGATTAACCCATGTTCTTAACCACTGTTCACTAAATTTCATTTTGCTATCCGGCGCTTAGTTAAATTGTTTCAAGAAGCGAACGTCGTTTTCAAAAAACGCACGTAAATCATTGACGCCATAACGCAGCATGGTGAGCCGCTCAACGCCCATTCCAAAGGCAAATCCGGTGTATTTTTCGCTATCAATACCTACTGCGGCCAGCACCTTAGGATGCACCATGCCGCAGCCGAGTACTTCAAGCCATTGCCCGCCCTTACGCCGTACGTCTACTTCAGCAGATGGCTCAGTAAAGGGGAAATACGAGGGCCGGAAGCGAACTTCAAGCTCTTCTTCAAAATAGTTACGCAGAAAATCAACCAAAATGCCCTTCAATTGAGTGAAGCTCACATCGGTATCCACCATCAAACCCTCGACTTGGTGGAACATCGGTGTATGGGTTTGGTCGTAATCGTTACGGTACACCCGCCCTGGGGAGATAATTCGCAGCGGCGGTTGCTCAGTTTCCATGGTACGAATTTGTACCCCCGAGGTCTGCGTACGCAGCATGGTGGTAGGGGTAAAATAAAAGGTGTCGTGATCGGCGCGCGCTGGGTGATTGCTGGGTATATTCAGCGCGTCAAAGTTGTGAAAATCATCTTCCACTTCTGGACCTTCTACCACGCGAAAACCGAGATCACCAAAAAACGCCTCAATACGCTGAATGGTTTTACTGACTGGATGTAAACCGCCAACTTGGGCGCGGCGACCAGGCAAGCTCACATCAATTTGTTCGGCGGCTAATTTACTGGCCAATTCAGCAGCTTTGAGCTCATCATTGCGGGCATTGATGCTGTCCTGCACCTGTTGCTTAGCTTCGTTGATCAGCTGACCGGCTGCTGGGCGCTCTTCGGCGCTCAGTTTTCCTAAGCTTTTCAATTGCTCAGTAAGCAAACCCTTTTTACCCAAATAGTCCACGCGAACTTGGTCTAGCTCGCTTGGGTTGCTCGCGCTGGCAACAGCTGCTTGCGCCGCTGCAACAATGTCAGTTAACTGCATGACCTTCCTCAATGATAGCCGATTGCGTTGAATGCGATATGATAGCGAAAAGCCATAAAAAAAGGGAGCATATCTGCTCCCTTTTTCCAATTTGACCTGCTTACAGAGTGCCTTTGGCTTTCTCTACCAACGCGGCAAAACCTTTTTGGTCATGCACAGCGATGTCGGCTAGGATTTTACGATCGATTTCCACTGATGCTTTTTTCAAACCATCAATGAAGCGGCTGTATGACAGACCGTTTTGACGCGCTGCAGCGTTGATACGCACAATCCATAATTGACGGAATTGACGTTTCTTCGCACGACGGTCACGGTATGCATATTGACCCGCTTTGATTACGGCTTGCTTGGCAACGCGATAAACGCGGCTCCGAGCACCATAATAACCTTTCGCTAACTTCAGGACTTTCTTGTGACGCGCGCGCGCTGTCACACCACGTTTTACTCGTGCCATTTGCTCTCTCCTTCCTTATGCGTACGGTAACATACGGGCGACTAATGGAACGTCAGACACGTGCACCATGGCTTTAGGGCCTAAATGACGCTTACGCTTTGAGCTCTTTTTAGTCAGGATGTGACGCAAATGTGATTGCTTACACTTGAAGCCGCCTGAAGCAGTTTTCTTAAAACGCTTTGCAGCGCCTTTATTCGATTTAATTTTCGGCATGAAAATTACTCCGCATTGGTATTTAACAGTGTAACAGGGTGAGTTTGCTTACCTTGCGGTTCGCGCCCTACTTGTGGACCACAGTTACTTCTTTGCAGGGGCCAGCACCATCATCATCTGGCGACCCTCAGCCCGTCTTGGGAACGATTCACAAATCGAGATTGGCTCTAAATCGGTTTTGATGCGATTCAATAGTTCCAAACCCAATTCCTGATGCGCCATTTCACGGCCACGGAAACGAACGGTGACTTTAGCTTTGTCACCTCCCTCCAGAAAACGAGTCAGGTTGCGCAGTTTTACCTGATAATCGCCTTCGTCAGTGCCAGGACGGAATTTAACTTCCTTGACCTGGATCTGTTTCTGGTTTTTCTTTTGCTCTTTTAAGTTCTTCGATTTCTCGTAGAGGAACTTACCATAATCCATCAAACGACAAACCGGAGGCTCAGCATTGGGACTAATTTCGACCAGGTCAACCCCGGCCTCTTCGGCTAATTGCAAAGCTTGCGCAATAGGAACTACGCCAATCTGCTCTGCTTCTACACCGATCAATCGAACTTCTTTGAGACGAATCTCTTCGTTGATTCGATTACTTTTATCGCCAGCTTTACGAGTTGGTTTTCCGCCTTTAATGGTTTATTCCTCCAAACAATGATCAAATCTTGCGAGTCTGTACTTCATCTTTAAGTAGCGCAATCACTTGCTCTACTGACATAACGCCGAGGTCTTCACCACGCCGTGTACGGACCGCAACCGCGCCGTTGTCGACTTCTTTATCGCCAACAACAAGCAAATATGGAACACGCTTAAGTGTGTGCTCGCGGATTTTAAAGCCTATCTTCTCATTTCTCAAGTCAGCAGAGGCTCTAAAACCTAATTTATTCAACTCTTTTACCGTATTTCGCACATAATCGGCCTGATTATCGGTAATATTCATCACCATCACCTGCGTTGGCGCTAACCAAAGCGGGAAATAACCAGCGTATTCTTCAATCAGAATACCCATGAAACGTTCCAGCGAGCCTAAAATAGCGCGGTGAATCATAACCGGCACATGGCGCTCGTTATCTTCACCCACATAAGTGGCACCCAAACGCCCTGGTAAGGCAAAATCGAGTTGTATTGTACCACACTGCCAGGCCCGACCGAGACAATCATGTAAAGTAAACTCGATTTTCGGTCCGTAGAAGGCACCTTCGCCTGGCAAATACTCAAATTCAATGCCGTTGCTCTTCAGTGCTTCGGCCAGCGCCGCTTCAGCGCGATCCCAGGTGGCGTCATCACCAAGGCGCTTTTCAGGGCGAGTCGACAGCTTCACCACAATCTGTTCGAAACCAAAGGTACGGTAGGTTTCATAGACCATCTTGATACAACCGGCCACTTCATCTTGTACTTGCGCCTCGGTACAGAAAATGTGCGCGTCGTCTTGGGTAAAACCACGCACTCGCATTAATCCGTGCAGTGCACCAGATGGCTCGTTACGGTGACAACAACCAAATTCCGCCATGCGTAATGGCAGATCACGGTACGACTTCAAGCCTTGGTTAAAGATCTGCACGTGACCCGGGCAGTTCATTGGTTTAATGGCGTATTCGCGCTTTTCTGATTCGGTGGTGAACATCAAGTCGGAGAATTTTTCCCAGTGCCCTGAGCGTTCCCACAATACGCGGTCCATCATCAATGGGCCTTTCACTTCCTGATACTTATACTCGCGCAGTTTTTCGCGAATGTAGCGTTCCAGCTCAAGAAATACCGTCCAGCCATTGTGGTGCCAGAACACCATGCCAGGCGCTTCTTCTTGCCAATGGAATAAATCTTGGGTCTTACCAATTTTACGATGGTCGCGTTTTTCAGCTTCTTCGAGGCGCTGCAAATAGGCATTCAGCTGCTTTTTATCAGCCCATGCGGTGCCGTAAATACGCTGTAGCATTTTGTTTTTGCTATCGCCACGCCAATAGGCACCCGATACTTTCATAATCTTAAAGTGCTGGCAGAAGCGCATATTCGGTACATGCGGGCCACGACACATATCAATGTATTCTTCGTGGTGATACAAGCCTGGTTTGTCGTCCTGAGCAATGTCTTCATCTAGAATGGTGACTTTGTACGATTCACCGCGTTTGACGAAGGTTTCGCGTGCCTCGCTCCAGCTCACCTTATGGCGCACCACAGAATACTCAGTTTTCGCTAATTCCAGCATGCGTTGCTCGAGCTTTTGCAAGTCTTCGGCAGTTAACACATGCTCCAGGTCGATGTCGTAGTAAAAACCGTTATCGATGACCGGACCAATAGCCATTTTCGCCTGCGGGAACAATTGCTTGATAGCGTGCCCCAATAAATGCGCGCAGGAGTGGCGGATGATATGCACACCGTCATCGTCTTTCGGCGTGATAATTTGCACGTTGGCATCGTCGGTAATCAATTCGCAGGCATCGACTAGCTGACCGTTAATACGACCAGCAACGGTGGCTTTCGCTAAACCAGGGCCGATATCTTGAGCGACATCGAGCAGCGATAATG
The DNA here is from genome assembly GCF_003999375.1 of Pseudidiomarina mangrovi. GTDB lineage: Bacteria > Pseudomonadota > Gammaproteobacteria > Enterobacterales > Alteromonadaceae > Pseudidiomarina > Pseudidiomarina mangrovi. Next base: position 168,568 of record NZ_RJLC01000017.1, on the reverse strand, counting down.
GGTTTGGGTACTGGCGTTGACTACCATCGGGGAGTGTTACTACAGGCATGACGTATTCCTTTTTACAGTGGTGGCACCTACCAAGTGTCACTTGTTTTTTATGAAGCCGCCACTATAGCCCAGCAAGGCGATTGCTGCAACGCAAAATGCCGATTACACTAGCGCCCATGGACACCCTGATCGGCCCACTGGCCGCCCTCTCCGCGGCGTTGTTCTGGGCACTTTCCACCTTGTTATATAACCAAGCCGGAAGTTTCCTTAGCGCCGCCCAACTTAACCTCGTTAAAGGCGTGGTGGCTTGCCCGTTGCTGTTTGTCAGTGGCTGGTTGGCGGGCAGTTTGAGCGCCTTTGATGGTAGCCAAGCGGCATGGATCCTATTGGCCTCGGGAGTTATTGGTATCGCCTTGGGTGACACCTTGTACTTTGCCGCGCTGCGGCGGTTGGGGCCTTGGCACACCATGCTATTGGAATATTTGGCACCACCGCTGGCAGCGTTTATTGCTTGGTGGGCGCTACATGAAACAATGTCGGTGTGGCAAATCATTGGCGTGGTGGTGACTATCAGCGGTATTTTGCTGGTGCTCAGCGAAAAACGCCGCGCCGCCGATGCCCACACCACCTTAAACCTCAGTGGTATTGGTGCTGCAATTGGCGCTGCATTGTGCCAAGCCGTTGGTTTGGTGATGTCGTTCCATGCCCTCAATCAGTTTGAGATTAACCCGCTCAATGCTGCATTATTACGCATTTTTGCCGGTACTGTGGCGCTGTTTATCGCCCTACTACTGCTCAAACCAACCATTATTCGTAGTACCCGTAGTGCCCTGCGTCACACCAGTATTCCGTGGTTGCTGGCAGCGGTGGTGATGGGTGCTTTTCTCGGTATTTGGTTACAGCAAATTGCGATTTCAAGTGTCAGCCCAGGCATCGCACAAACCTTGTTATCGACTGCGCCATTATGGCTGATTCCGGTGCAATGGCTGCGAAAACAGGCGCTATCGTGGCAATCGATTAGCGGTGCGCTGGTGGCCTTAGCTGGCATTGTGCTGTTGGTGAATTGACCGACCGACAGGAAAATTTTGCAAAATACGCCATACTCAAGGTACCTGTTGATGACGGAGTACACGTTATGGACCATGCCAAATTACACGATGCCAGTGTGCGTTGTCCGCATTGCGGTCATCGTATTCATCTGGCCATTGATTCGTCTGCTGGGGCGCAAGATTACCTCGATGAATGCCGCGCCTGTGGCGCCGACATTCACCTAGTGATGACGGTAGATGAGGTGTTTGATCGGATTGTGGTGCGCGTGCGCAGCGACGACGAGAACTTCTATTGACGCGCGGCCAGCACCCGCTCCACGGTGTCTACTATGGTGATGGTTTGCTGATCGCATTCTAAATTGACCTGTTCGGCCTCGGCCAAATTGGTCAGTCGCAAAGTTTCCGGAATCAGATGTAACGAGAAGCGGTTGCCCACCACCTGCCCGACCGTCAAACTAGCGCCATTCACGCTAATAAAGCCCTTGCTTAGAATGTAGCGCGAAAAAGCTAGCGGAAACTCCACCCACAAGGTCCAGTTATCCACGGTGTTGCTGCGTTCAACAATCGTGCCGGTGCAATGCACATGGCCCGACACATGATGGCCACCAATCTCATCACCAACTTTTAGCGAGCGCTCAAAGTTCACATGGTCGCCCACTTTTAAAGCACCCAAGTTGGTTAAGCGTAAGGTTTCATCGATGACATCGAACTGTACCTGATTTGTGCTAAATTGAACCGCTGTTAAACAACAGCCGTTTATAGCAATGCTGGCACCAATAGTCAGCGCGGTAAGAAACTCAGGCTCGACCTGCACGGTCAACTGGCGAAAGTTGTGGCGTTCACTTATGTGGGCAATCAGCGCCTGGGTTTGCACAATTCCGGTAAACATCGATGATAGACTCAACTCAAGGTGATAAGTAGCAGTGATTGTACTGAGTTTAGACCGCAAAGGCTATGCCGTTCACAGCACACTGGTGCTGGTTATCAGTGTGCTGGTGCTGAGCGCCTGTAGCCGCGATACAAGCCTTATGGCTGATTGGCAGGATTACCAGCAACGGCTTGCCACGCCTCAGCAACTCCAGCCGCGCGACTTTGTACTGGAGCCTGCACCATCGCTGCCGGCACTGCGTGATTTGCGGCTCGATGTGACTGAACTGAACCTGTCGCTACTAGACAGCTTTCGCCTTGATTCGTGCCGTGTAGCGGCGTTGATTGCCGAGCGCAATAGCAGCTTAGGGCGCTTGCAACAGGGCGTGCTGCGTTATTACCATGATGTTCAGATCAGTAGCGCCCTGAATGAGTGTGTGGCCGACCTCGACGCGAGCGAACTGCGCCAACGGTTAACCAACGTTGCGGCACAAAAGCAAGCCAGTTTGCCATTGTTACGCGCACAAGCCATGCTGCAGGATAGTGCACTGCGAAACACCCTAAGCAGCGGTAAAATAGCCCTGAACCAACCCGATCCAGCACAATTCGCGCCGTTGCTGCAAGCACTCGAAACGCTGATACAAACACTCAATAGCAGCCACGCCAGCGAGCTGCCCGCTTTAGCCGAGCTACAAGCAGCCCTCGAAACCCTCGATAACAGCAGCTATAGCGGCCAGTTATGGCGTGGTTTTTATGAACAGCAACAACTACTTGCGCAATTGAGCCCGTTGCTCCAAGGTATTGACCAGCGTGCTGGCTGCCGCAGCGCAGGGGTTCCCGAACGCGCGCAGATACTGCGCAATGTTGCCATCAGCATCTTCGGCGGCCAATTGCAGCCGCGCTTAGCCACCTACTTACAACAGGGGCAGGCAATTAAGCCCTATTTAGAGCGACTCAAAGCTATCGATGCTCATCCGCTGATGAATGACTATCTCAGTCACCTTATCGCGCAACCCGAGCAACTGCGCGAGGCCGTGCGTGCGCATGCCAAACAATGGCAAGTGCTGTTTGATGCTTGTGGTTTTTCGCCGCAGCAACAAGCTAGTGATTGACGTTGAAATATGCAGTAAAGCTGATTACACTTGTTGCGAATTATTCTCATTTAGGAGTTAATATGAAAGCGTTCAGTACCCTGCTGTTAGCCAGTGTCATGCTTGGCTCAGTCTCTTTTGCTGCGGTTGCCAGCGACGACAAACGCCCTGATCACTTCAAAGGCCAAGCGTCCGAAACGCTTGAGCAAGCGTTGGTTAATTTAACCGATTACAATGCCAAATTAGCCGCTATTTTAGCGAAAGCAGAACTGACACCAGCTGACATGGCAGAAATCCATCAATTGACCTACACCCTAGAAGTTGCCCTACAGAAATTGGATGACGAAGTGGATACCCTTAAAGATGTCTTGGAAGAAGTGCATAAAGGTTCTGAGATGATGCAGTTTGAGCGCGTGCGTGACAACGGTCAGCGCTATTTAACCACCAGCCAAAAATTCCTTAAACCATGAATTTTTCTAGCACCGATCAATATATTGTCTCGCCGCAACTGCAATTAGCGGTCAATGCCGCCGTGGTGTTGCAAAAACCCCTTCTCCTTAAAGGTGAACCCGGCACCGGTAAAACTCGCTTAGCCGAAGAGTTAGCAGCCAGCTTGCAAGCACCATTGCTTCGCTGGCAGATTAAATCCACCAGCAAAGCACAGCAGGGCTTGTATGAATACGATGCGGTATCGCGCCTGCGCGACAGCCAGCTCGGCAGCGACAAGGTGCACGATATCAGCAACTACATTAAGCCCGGCAAACTATGGCAAGCCTTCACCCAAGACCAACGCCCGGTATTGCTGATTGACGAAATTGATAAAGCCGACATTGAGTTCCCCAATGACCTATTGCATGAGCTCGATCAGATGGAATTTCATGTCTACGAAACGGGTGAGCAAATAAAGGCGCAGCAGCGCCCTATCGTGATCATCACTTCGAATAATGAAAAAGAGTTGCCCGACGCGTTTTTGCGGCGCTGCTTTTTTCATTACATTCAATTTCCAGATGCCGATACGCTAGCGCAAATTGTGCAGGTACACTTTCCGAACATTAAGCAGCGGCTACTCGATAAAGCGCTGACGGCTTTTTTCAACCTGCGTGATGTGGCCAATTTAAAGAAGAAGCCATCAACTTCGGAGCTACTCGATTGGCTGAAATTGCTGCTGGTCGAGAATATTGCCCCGCATCAGCTCGAAGGCTCTGCCGCTAGCCTGCCCTTGTTGGGGGCGCTGTTGAAAAATGAGCAAGATACGCAACTGGTCGAAAAGTTAGCCTTTCTATCGCGGCGGCGTGACTAGACCATGTTGGTTGAGTTTTTCTTTTGCCTGCGAAAGCATGGGTTAAAAACCTCGATTACCGAACTGCTAGACCTACTGACCGCTCTTGAACACGACATGGCAGCCTGCGATGTTGAGCAGTTCTATCACCTAGCTAAGCTGACCTTAGTTAAAGATGAAAGCCAGTACGACCGCTTTGATCGGGCTTTTGCCGAATACTTTAGCGGCGTTGAGCAGGTTGATTTAGCGCAAAAAATTCCTGCGGATTGGCTACAGCGCAGCATCCAGCGCCATTTGAGCGATGAAGAAAAAGCGCAACTGCAAGGTCATGGTGGCTTGAAAGAGCTACTCGAGGCCTTCACTGAGCGTCTGGCTGAGCAACAGAAACGCCACGCCGGAGGCAACAAATGGATTGGTACCGGCGGCAGCTCAGCGTTTGGTGCCTATGGCTTTCATCCTGAAGGTATTCGCATCGGCCAGACAGGTAGCAATCAGCGCCGAGCAGTAAAAGTATGGGACCAACGCGAGTACCGTGACTTAGATAGCGAGCAGTTGATTAACCACCGTACCATCCAAATGGCACTGCGGAGCTTGCGCCGTTTTGCCCGCAGTGGTGCTGAACTGGAACTCGACTTAGCACAGACCATAACAGCCACCTCGGCCAAAGCCGGGTTGCTCGACTTGCAATGGCAGCGCGAACGGCATAATGCCATTAAAGTGCTTATACTGTTTGATGTCGGCGGCTCTATGGATGATTACATCTACGAATGCCAGCAGCTCTTTGCTGCCGCTCGTAACGAGTTCAAACATCTCGAATTTTATTACTTTCATAATTGTTTATATGAACAGGTATGGCGGCACAATAGTCGCCGCTTCAGTGAAAAAATTCCGCTGACTGAAGTGATTAACCGCTACAGTAAAGACTATAAATTGATTTTTGTCGGCGATGCCACCATGGGACCCTATGAAATAACTCATCCGGGCGGCAGTGTCGAACATTGGAATGAAGAGCCAGGAATAGCTACTATGCAGCGTGTGTTGAATCATTTTTCTAAGTCAGTGTGGTTAAATCCGCAACCATTCGAGCGCTGGCATTGGCACCATTCTATCGGCTTAGTACAAGAAATTATGGGCGGGCGCATGTATCCGCTGAGTATTGACGGCTTAAACCGCGCCATAAGGAGTATGTTGTGATTGATTTTATTGAACGGGTGGGTAAACGCATTCCTGATCCGGTGATCATCTTTATTTATTTTCTGATTGGCGCGCTGCTATTAACCGCCCTGATTGGCGGCCTGAGCTTCACCACCCAGGGCGCGCAAGGCGAAACCGAATACGTGATCCGCAATATGCTGGCGACCGAGAACGTGGTGTGGCTATTTGACAATGCCCTACTGGCTAATTGGCTCGGTTTTGGTGGCGGTGTACTAGGCGTCATTCTGATTGTGATGTTAGGCGTTGGTATCGCCGAGCACTCGGGCTTATTTACCGCATTGCTGAAAAAAATCGGCCGCAGCCTGCCGCTTAATTGGTTACCCTTGTTGCTGGTGTTTGTCGGGATCATGAGCTCCATTGCCACCGATGCCGGTTATCTTATATTGATTCCACTAGCGGGCTTATTATATGCCGGCCTCGGCAAAAACCCATTAATCGGTATGGCAGCCGCCTTCGCTGGGGTCTCAGCGGGCTTTAGTGCCAATTTGATACCAGCTACACCGATCGACGTGATTATTGGCGTGAACGCGCAAGTATTTGCCGAAAGCCAAGGTATACCGTTCACCAACCAAGCTGGCGAAGCACTCACCCCTGCTACCATGCATTACTATTTTATTTTAGTCTCGACCTTTGTGTTGGGTGGCGTGGGTGCGTGGGTCACACTAAAGTTCGTACAACCACGCTTAGAAAACAAACCCTTTACCCTGCCCGAGCAATTACAACTCAACGACTTTACTGTCACCGACGCTGAACGCAAAGGCTTACGCTGGGCCGGAATCGGTTTGTTGTTAGCCTTAGCTGCCATTTACGGCCTCGCGGTGGGGCCGTTGGCGCCGTATGAAAGTGAGGGGCGCACCGTAGTCCCCTACTTGAATAACGTGATTTTACTCATCACCCTAGTATTTGCCACGGTGGGGGTATTCTTCGGCGTTGCCAGTGGTCGCTTTACCTCACTGCAAAGTGTGGTCAAAGCCATGGTCAAGCAAATGGATACCATGGGCTATATCTTGGTGCTTACCTTCTTCTGTTATAACTTTTTAGGCGTTTTAAGTTATAGCGGGCTTGGCGCCTACATCACTTATTTGGGCGCCAATTTATTGATTAACTTGGGCCTGCAGAGCTTTCCAATCCTGCTCCTAATCGGCTTTATTTTGGTCACTGCGGTTATCAATCTATTTGTTGGCGGGTTAACCTCCAAATGGATGCTACTTGGGCCCATTTTTATTCCCATGCTGTACATCGTCAACCCACAGATGACCCCAGACTTGGTGTCTGCTGCATTCCGTGTGGCCGATTCCGCCACCAACATCATCACCCCGATGATGAGCTATGCCGGGATCATTTTAGCCTTTATGCGCAAGTACAATAGTGAGCTCACTTTTGGTGAAATGATTGCCATGATGGTGCCTTATTCCATCGCCTTCTTGTTAGTGTGGACAGCGCTATTGGTTGGTTTCTTCAGTTTCGGTATACCGCTGGGGTTCTAAATCGTTGCTCAAGCAGTCAATTAATGAGCAATCGCGCTGCAAGCACCAAAAAGTGCTTGCAGCAATGCTGTTGAATTACTAATATAGCGCCCGTTCAGCACGCTGAACAATCTGCAATACAGTGCGTCCGTAGCTCAGTTGGTTAGAGCACCACCTTGACATGGTGGGGGTCGGTAGTTCGAGTCTACTCGGACGCACCATCTTTTCTCAAGCGAACACACCACGATGATCAAAAAGCTAATATTCCCTGCACTCATGAGTTGCTACATGGCCTTTTTGATGACCGGCCTGATTACCTATATCAATACTGGTTTTGATGCTGCGTTTGGCTGGCGCTGGCTACAGGCGTTCTTGATTGCCTGGCCAATTGCTGGGGTGCTGGTGCTGTTAGGTGGTCAACGTATTTGTGCGTTGAGTGAGAGTATCGCCGCACGGCTGAAATAATACTTTCCAGAATATCACTTGACTCTGCGCTGAATCAGCGTAGAGTGAGCGGCGTTGGATAGAAACAGTCAATTAAATCGTCTCTACGTCGTGTTCTTAGTATTACATCTTCGTCCTGAGCTTTAAGTTTCATTTTTTACCCCGCACCATGCTATCGATAGCCTCCGCTATGATAGTAAATTTATCTTAATATTCAGGAATATGATTATGTCTACTACAGTAACTGGCGTTGTAAAATGGTTTAACGAAGCGAAAGGTTTTGGTTTTATTGAGCAACAAGGTGGCGCAGACGTATTTGCTCACTTCAGCGCCATTGCCAGCACCGGCTTCAAAACTTTGACCGAAGGTCAAAAAGTTTCGTTTACTATCACTAAAGGCCCTAAAGGCCCACAAGCTGAGAACATCGTTGCTATCTAATCGATAACAATCGCTTGTTTAACGTATCGAATAAAAAGCCGCTACAGTTTGTAGCGGCTTTTTTTATTACTTTAAGCGCATTATTAAACTTGTTCAGCCAGCACTACGTCGGCTATCCACATGCGAAATGAATCGCGACAAACTTTTAGCCACTCAATCACATGCTGCTCTGTCACGCCACCATCTAAGTCTAAATCAAGTTCCAGCACGGTATCGCCGTCATCGCTCATATAGCTGCGCGAATAGCGGACATTCTGATTCCACTGGTTGACCGTCTCTAAATTACCGCCACCATCGGTAAATACAGCTTTGAACATCAGATTGTTTTTTTCTCTGGAGATTAGAACAATCGACTTATAACCGTCGTGCATCCACACCAAGTCACCATCTTCATCGATGGTGTAGGCATAGCCTTGGCTCTTCAGTAATTGTTCCATTTGCTCAGTTGACGTTGTAGTAATCACAGCTGACTGATTACTTTGATTGCGTTCAACGGCGGCTGCTTGGGGGGTTGGCGTTGCTTGCGCGCAAGCACTAACAGCAACCACCATGCAGGATGCGATAACAGTACGTACGATACTGTGCATAGTAACTTCCTTCTTGTTCTATGATTTTAATTAACATGATTCTAACGTGCCGTCTAAGCATAACAAAAAGAGCGTATTGAGCCACCCCTATTATCGCTTAGACGAGTTAACTGCTGGTTATTTGAGCTTTGCGCGCGGTTTATATCGTCGCCACAACAACATGATGCCCGTTAAAGTGAATAACAAAGCCAACGCTGAGGTAGTAATTAACAGCGGATTATTGAAATTACTCCGCTCATCGTAATCCATGATGTGAAGCATCCACAGAAAATCAAACAGCCGCCACTGGTCGGTACGCACACGCTGCACTGCGCCGGTGGCTGGGTCTAAATAGAATACTGTGTTGTTGGCATCGGCAAAGCGCGCTTGCCACACCGGTGTCGGCAAATGCCGAACTTCCGCTGGCGCTTGCTGTAACAGCTGTACCTCAGCTAATTCGCCGTGACCCAAATAGCGCGCCTCCGCTGTGGCGGAAATCTCAGCCATCGATAGCGGCGCCAACAATTCTCCGCTTAGCGCACTATAGCGACTATCATGGTGCTGATCATGCACCTGATAAACCGGCGTTTGGCTGGCACCGACCACCCGCTCACTTAACATCAGTTGCGCATTAGCACTGTGCTTGCTAAGTATCTCGGCTGGCGTGACTATGGCCTGCCGCCAATCAACACTGGTAACACTACGCAAATGTTCGCCGCGAACCTCTTCTATCGGCAAAATAGCCATCACTAAACCACTGATAAACCATAGCGCGATCTGGATAACGAGCAATAAACCAAGCCAATTATGCAGTATGCGACACCAGCGATAAAACATGAATAATCCTCAAATTTGGGATGAGTCCCTACAGCGCTATGTTAAACTGCTTGGTAACAATCAGCACTGATGGTAGCTCAATGTCTTTTCAGATCCAATACAGTTATGCCGAGCAATTTGCCGAGGCCATTCAGCCTATTGTCGCCAGCGCTCAGCCAAGTCCTGCGAGCGATCCACAATGGCTGGCATTTAATCAACAACTGGCTACTGAATTGGGTATTCCTGCATGCTGGCAAATGACCACGCAAGGCTTACAACTGTATGCGGGTAATCAGCTGCCCGACTGCCTAAAACCCACCGCATTGGGTTATGCGGGGCATCAATTCGGTCACTTTGTCCCACGTTTAGGCGATGGCCGTGCTCTCTTGCTCGCTGAGTTAGCAACCCCCGCTGGCACTATTATCGATGTGCAACTGAAGGGCTCCGGGCCAACACCGTTTTCGCGCTCAGGTGATGGTCGTGCACCGCTGGGGCCAGTACTGCGCGAGTTTCTTGTGAGTGAGGCGATGCATTCCATGGGCATTGCCACTACCCGTGCACTCGCGGCAGTCAGCACCGGTGATTGGGTATATCGTGAGCAAGCGCTACCTGGAGCGGTACTGACTCGGGTGGCGAGTAGCCATTTACGCGTTGGCACGGCGCAATACATTGCCAGCTTTAACGATGACGCATTAACCCAGCAATTTGCTGATTATGTGCTTGCCCGGCATTACCCGGAGTGTGCCAACAGCGCACACCCCTACCAAGCGCTTTACAGCGCAGTGATTGAGCGCCAAGCCGCACTGATTGCACAGTGGATGAGTGTCGGTTTTATTCATGGTGTGATGAACACCGATAACATGACACTCAGCGGTGAAACCATTGATTATGGTCCGTGCGCCTTTATGGAACACTATGACCCCAATGCGGTATTTAGTGCCATTGACCGCGCTGGCCGCTATGCCTACAAAAATCAGCCGGCCATAGCGTTGTGGAATCTCGCTCGGTTAGGTGAAGCGTGGTTGCCATTAATGGCATCGGATAGTCAACAGGCGGTGCGGTGTGCTACTGAATTAGTGCAGCAATTCCCGCGTTGTTATGAGCAGCATTATTACGCGCTTATGGGCGCAAAAATCGGTATTACTGACATTCAGCCTGATGATCGCGATCTGATCGACCAGCTGCTACAGATCATGGCTGAGCAGCAACTTGATTACACCAATACCTTACGCTGGTTGGCTAACGGCGAGCTGGCGACTGAGACTACCCTGCGAGCATGGCAACAACGTTGGCTGCAACGTCTTAGCCACCAACCACTGCCATTGACAGCAGTTTATGCCGCGATGAATCAGCGCAATCCAGCAGTGATCCCACGCAATCATTGGGTGCAGGCGGCCATCAGCCAAACCCTTGAAAGTGGCGAGCTGACTGTGTTTAATGACCTCATGACGGTGTTACGCACGCCCTACGCTATGCCTACAACGGCACCGCAATACACCCAACCGGCCACAGCCGAACAGCGTGTGAGCAAAACCTTTTGTGGCACCTAAGCAGCGTTCTTACGAGCGGCGATTTTAAGGACTAACTATGTCGCATATTGATTCATTTCAGCATCGCCATGTCGGCAATCTGCTGGGGCGCTTCCCTATCTACCAAGCCCTAGAAGATATCAACGGTGACTTTCAAGCCCTGTCCGGTCAATTGATATTGGGCGGTGGCAGTGGCGAACACCCGGCTATGGTTATCAACGATGCAGCAGCCTGTGTCGCCGCATTATATTGGCTTGAAGATAACAGTGCTAAGGTCGCCGGCGTTCGTGACGACTTATGTTTTAGTTATGAGCGTGTGTTCACTTTTTACCAGTGGTTTATTGAAGACTTTCATCACTTTTTTATGTTCTGCGAATCTTCCCATCAGCAATGGCACTATGCCGATGAGGGGAGTTGCATCGAACAATGGCTGATGTGTCAAATTGGCGCACTGATCTACCAACACTGTCCCGAACTGCTGCCAAACTGGGCGAAACGTCAACGCGTTATTAGCAAAACCACCTTAGTTGCCTGCAGTGACATTGAATTAGCCAGCGATCAAAGTCACTAACAGGTTGATCAAATCGGTAATTCATGGAGTAATACAACCACCACTCATTACCTGATTTAATCAACTTAAATGGTCTATACAACTTTAACCAAAAAACGACTATTACTGGTCTTTGCAGGGCTCTTTGCCATTGCCACCAGCCAAGCTGACCCAGTGTCTTTTCAAACTGTGTTGAACAGTAGTGAACAAGCGCCTGTTGCCACTGAAACCTTGCGCTATGGCGAGCTCGCCGACCACTATGGTTTGTTATGGTTACCGCAGCAGACCACCCCAGCACCGCTAGTGGTGTTGGTACATGGTGGCTGTTGGTTGCAGAACTACGATGTGAACCACGTAGCTGCCGCCGCGGCGGCGCTACGCGATGATGGTTATGCAGTATGGGTGCCCGAATATCGCCGCGCTAGTGCTGAGCAAGCTGCATGGCCGCAGGCCTTAAATGATGTGGTGCAGGCTATCGACTTCATCAAAACGTCTAAACATCCGGCTATTGCTCGGCAAGCACCGTTACTGGTGGGACATTCGGCTGGCGGTCATTTAGCCCTTCTCGCCAGCAATAAAACCGCGGTCAAAGGTGTTGTTGGTTTGGCTGCTATCACCGATTTCAGCCGCTACGCTGAGGGCGATAGTGGCTGTCAGCAAGCAGCACGATGGTTGATTGGCGCTGCTGTTGATGAACCGCAAGCGGCCACACTTTACCAACAGGCAAACCCGCGCTTACAACCACTCACGGCCCCTATTGTGTTGTTAGCCAGTGCCGCGGATACCATTGTACCCTTGGCCCAAGCAGGTTATTTAGCCGATGCCGAGGTGGTGACCGTTGCTGATGCTGGGCACTTTGATTTTATCTACCCAGAGAGTGCCGCATGGCAGCAACTTCGTGCTACGTTAAAGGCTATTGCCAACGCAGCTGAAGCCACCAGCGTAGCAGCTAACCGTTAACAGCGAGCCCGTATGACTAGCCAGTTTTTTAAACCCAATGGGATGATTTATTTAGATGGTAACTCCCTCGGTATGTTACCGAATGCAGTCGCTGAGCGCGTCAATAACGTTGTTCAACAGCAATGGGGTAATGATCTGATCAACAGTTGGAATCAACATGACTGGATCAATTTGCCCCTCACCGTGGGTGATAAAATTGCCCGTCTGCTCGGCGCAGCGCCTGGTCAAGTGGTATGCTGTGACTCTATTTCACTGAATTTGTTCAAGGTCTTATCAGCGGCGTTACAGCTGCGTGAAGGTCGCAATACGGTGCTATCCACGGCGGATAATTTCCCGACCGATTTGTATATGGTGCAAGGCTTGCAACAGTTAGTTGGCGAGCAGCAGTGCCAGCTCAAATTAGTGGCTGAACAGCAACTTGTAGATGCCATTGATGAAACCACTGCGGTAGTTTTAGTCACTGAGGTGAACTTTCGCAGTGGTCAGCGGCTTGACCTTGCAACGCTGAGTCAGCTGGCCCATCAGCACGGTGCCCTGATCATCGCTGATCTCGCTCACAGTGCCGGCGCTATGGCGATTGAACTCGACCACTGGCAGGTCGATTTTGCGGTGGGCTGTACCTATAAATATTTGAATGCTGGCCCAGGTGCACCCGGCTTTGTTTATGTAGCCAAGCGCCACCATGATCAATTTCGCCAGCCGCTATATGGCTGGATGGGTCATGCCAATGCCTTTGAATTCGCTGCTGAGTATCGCCCAGCTGCGGGTATTCGTGCACTGCTAACCGGAACGCCAAGTATCATTGCCTTGGCTGCGGTGGATGCCGCGCTGACGGCCTTCGATGGGCATGATTTAGCGCAATTACATCAACAGGCTCTCGATTTAGCCGATCAGTTTGATAATGCCCTGCAACAGCATGATATTGCTGGCCAGTTTCAACGGCTAACGCCATTGACACGGCAGCAGCGTGGCTGTCAATTAAGTTACGCCCACCCCCAGGCCTACGCCATTTGTCAGGCACTCATAGCTGCCGGTGTGATCGCTGATTTTCGCGCACCGAACTATTTACGCTTCGGTTTTACGCCACTGTATTTGAGTGCCGTAGAAGTTGAGCAAGCAGCGCAAAAACTGGCAGAAATCATCCATCACAAACGCTATTTGGCAGCTGAATTCCAGCAGCGACGTGGTACGGTAACCTGAGGGCTAGTCAAGGTGGTCGGGTTTGATTACTATCGTGGTTAAACAGCCGTAGTCACCGACCACCAAACCATCAATCAGCCAGGATAGTCTTCGCATGGTAACTAATAATAACAATACCCATTCGTTGCTTGATATCACCAAAGCTGCCATACAGATGCTGCCGCGTATGCCTAACTTTCTGCGCGGGGTATGGCAATTGTCGCGGCCGAAAAAAACTGATTTCGGCTCTACCGCTGGTTTGCTGCAGCAGCAAGCGATGCGAAATCCACACGCGCTATTTCTGCATTACCATCAGCAGCGTTACAGCTATGGTGAGTTTAATACGTGGTGTAATCGCTTGGCGCGGCGACTGCAGGCCGAAGGCATTAAAAAAGGTGATTGTGTTGCGGTGATGATGGGCAATTGCCCACAGCTATTAGCCTGTGTCTTTGCTATCAATAAACTCGGCGCTGTCGCCGGCATGATGAACCCCAAGCAACGTGGTGCAGTGCTGGAACATAGCTTCGGTATTATTCAGCCCAAACTGCTCATTTATACTGCTGACTGCCAAGAGGCGCTCGATAGCTGCACGCTGAACGCGGCTATTACGGCGTTCGAATATCCGCAGCTTCATGTGCAAAGCACTGATTTGGATGATAGCAACTTAGCGGTTACCGATAGCATTCAACTGGGTGATATTTGTTACTACGTATTTACCTCGGGTACCACTGGCATGCCCAAGTCAGCGGCCTTAACCCATCTGCGCTGGGTCAAGGCAGGCATTGCTTTTGGTAGTATGTCGATGGCACTGAAACCCAGCGATGTGCAATATTGTGCCATGCCGCTCTATCACAATACCGCCCTATCGGTGTCGCTTAGCACCGCGATACGCTCGGGTTCAAGCGTGGTCCTCGCCGATAAATTTAGTGCCAGTAGCTTTTGGGATGACATTCGCCGTTATCAGTGTACGTGCTTTATTTATGTGGGGGAAATTTGTCGTTTTTTGCTCAATCAACCCGAACAAGCCACCGACCGAGACCATAAAGTGCGGGTGATCCTAGGCAATGGACTCCGTGCAGAAATTTGGGATGCCTTTCAGCAGCGTTTTGGCATTAAACGCATTTGTGAACTGTATGGCGCCAGCGAGGGCAATGTCGGTTTTGTTAATGCCTTCAATTTGAAACGCACCGTTGGTTTTTCGCCGATGAAGTATGCCATCGTGCAATTTGATATTGAGCGCGAACAACCGCTGGTCAACCCGCAAGGTCATATGCAGCGGGTCAATAAGGGTGACATTGGCCTGTTGATTACCGCGGTGACTGACAAAGCTCCATTTGATGGCTACACCAACAACCCCAACGCCAACTCGGCAAAACTCATGCATAACGTGTTTGCACAGGGTGACTGTTGGTTCAATACCGGTGACTTAGTGCGTGACCAAGGCTATCGCCATATTGGTTTTATTGACCGCGTTGGTGATACCTTTCGTTGGAAAGCTGAGAACGTTGCTACGACTGAGGTGGAGGCACAAATTCAGACTTTTGCTGATGTCGTTGAGGCAGTGGTTTACGGTGTTGAAGTACCGAATACTGATGGTCGAGCCGGCATGGCATCGCTGATTTTAGCGCACGGGCGGCGTTTTAACCCAAGCGCTTTTTATCAGCACTTAAAGCGCCAGTTGCCCGATTATGCGGTCCCCTTGTTTGTCCGTTTAGGCCAACAACACGAGGTTACCGGTACTTTTAAGATCATGAAAAGTGAACTTAAAAAGCAAGGCTTCCGGTTACGTCATGAGCAAGAAAAAATTTATGTACTGATTGACCGTACGCTTGGCTATCAACCCCTTGATGCTGACTTATTACAGCAAATCGAAAGCGGTAGCGTACGGTTTTAATCCGCTGTGCGCTATCGGGCGACTAGAAACAGTCGCCCGGTACGCGCACAAAGCCTTCCATCAATACCCGCGCGCTGCGGCTCATAATGGCTTTTTTGACCGTCCATTGACCATCAATAAGAGTCGCCTCTGCCCCTACCCGCAAGGTTCCTGACGGATGCCCGAACGTGACCGAGGTGCGATCACCACCACCGGCGGCTAAATTGACCAAGGTGCCCGGAATGGCCGCCGCAGTGCCAATTGCCACCGCTGCAGTGCCCATCATGGCATGATGCAATTTACCCATCGACATGGCCCGCACGTTCAAGTCAATCGCGGTTGCATCAACGCTCTTACCGCTGGAAGCTTGGTAGCTTGCCGCTGGTGCAACAAAGGCTATTTTCGGCGTATGCTGGCGGTTAGCGGCTTGCTCAAGATTACTAATCAAGCCCATTTTGAGAGCACCAATAGCACGTAGTTGCTCAAAAAAAGCCAGTGCTTGCGGGCTCTCATTAATAGCCCCTTGCAGTTCTGTGCCCTGATAGCCAATATCGCCAGCATTCACGAAAATAGTCGGGATGCCGGCATTGATTAAAGTTGCCGGAATGAGACCAAAACCGAGCTCGGAAAGATCCAGTTCATCAATCAGTTGCCCGGTTGGGAACATAGCACCACCGCCCTCACCGTCTTCGGCGGCTGGGTCAAGAAACTCAATCTGCACTTCAGCGGCCGGAAAGGTCACACCATCCAGTTCAAAGTCACCGGTTTCTTGCACCTCACCGTTGCTAATCGGCACATGAGCAATGATAGTCTTGGCAATATTGACCTGCCAAATCCGCACCGTACAAATGCCATTGTGCGGGATCTTGTCAGCGGCAACCAAACCGTTGCTAATGGCAAACGAGCCAACCGCCGCGGTTAAATTACCGCAGTTCCCGCTCCAATCAATAAATGGCTTATCAATAGCCACCTGACCAAACAGATAATCAACATCGTGATCGCTACGCTGACTAGCCGACAAGATCACCGTTTTACTGGTGCTAGAGGTTGCCCCACCCATACCATCGGTGTGTTTAGCGTATGGATCAGGGCTACCAATCACCCGCAATAATAGGGCATCACGGGCGGCGCCAGGCTGTTGTGCTGCTGCTGGCAAGTCTTGTAAGCGGAAGAACACGCCTTTAGAGGTACCGCCACGCATATAGGTGGCGGCGATCTTAATTTGGGCGACAGCAGTCATTACACCGCTCCTTCAAGGAAGTCCTGGGCAAAACGCTGCAACACTCCACCGGCGGTATAAATCGACAACTCTTCTTCGGTATCCAAGCGGCATTTCACCGGCACTTTGAGTTGCTCACCGTTGCGGCGGTTAATGACTAGCGTCAGTTCCGCGCCCGGCGTTGGTTGGCCCATCACATCGAACAGTTCGGTACCGTCGATGGCCAAGGTATTGCGCGTGGTACCGGCTTTAAACTCTAGCGGTAAAACGCCCATACCAATCAAGTTAGTGCGGTGAATACGTTCAAACCCTTCAGCGACGATGGCTTCAACGCCCGCTAACCGCACACCCTTGGCGGCCCAATCGCGCGATGACCCCTGCCCATAATCAGCACCTGCAACAATAATCAGCGGTTGCTTGCGGTTCATGTAGGTTTCAATGGCCTCCCACATGCGCATCACCTGACCTTCAGGTTCAACCCGGGCCAATGAGCCCTGCTTGACCTGGCCATTTTCCTGTACCATTTCATTCAGCAGCTTGGGGTTAGCAAAGGTTGCCCGTTGCGCCGTTAAGTGGTCACCACGGTGGGTTGCATAAGAGTTAAAGTCTTCTTCGGGTACCCCCATTTTGGCCAAGTACTCGCCGGCAGCGCTATCCGCCATAATGGCATTCGATGGCGACAGATGGTCGGTGGTAATGTTATCGCCGAGCACCGCTAGTGGGCGCATGCCTTTGAGCGTTGGTTCATTGGCCAGTGCGCCTTCCCAATAGGGTGGACGGCGAATATAGGTACTGGTCGGGCGCCAATCGTACAGTGGGCTAATGCTTTCACCATAGTCGACACTCAAGGCAAACATCGGGTCGTAAACTTTACGGAATTGCTCTGGCTTCACACTGGCCTTCACAATTGCGTCGATCTCAGCGTCACTCGGCCACAGGTCTTTTAAGGTGATTGGAGCACCATCAGCACTATAGCCTAACGGGTCTTTTTCGATATCAAAGCGAATGGTACCGGCTATGGCGTAGGCTACCACCAACGGTGGCGAAGCCAAAAAGGCTTGCTTGGCATACGGGTGAATACGGCCATCGAAGTTACGATTACCCGACAACACCGCCGTGGCATACAGGTCACGATCAATAATTTCTTGCTGAATGACCGGGTCAAGTGCCCCGCTCATGCCGTTACAGGTGGTACAGGCAAAGCCGACCACACCGAAGCCGAGCTGCTCTAACTCGCTCAGCAAATTGGCTTCTTCAAGGTACATTTTGACGGTTTTTGACCCCGGTGCTAATGAGGTTTTAACCCACGGTTTGCGTACTAAACCGAGCTTATTAGCATTGCGCGCCACTAAGCCGGCAGCAATCATATTGCGTGGGTTTGATGTATTGGTACAGCTAGTAATCGCGGCAATGATACAGGCGCCATCAGGCATTAAGCCATCATCACGTTGTTCCACCACACCGGCGATGCCACGAGCTTTTAACTCGGCTGCTGGTAACAATGCATGTGGATTTGATGGACCAGCCAAATTGCGCTGCACACTCGACAAATCAAACTTTAACACCCGCTCATACTGAGCATCGACCATGCCATCAGCCCATAGTCCGGTATGCTTGGCATACTGTTCAATTAACGCCACTTGGGCATCATCACGACCGGTTAAAGTTAAATAGTCGATGGTTTGCTGGTCGATATAAAACATCGCCGCGGTCGCACCGTATTCTGGTGTCATATTCGAAATAGTCGAGCGATCGCCCAAGCTAAGCTGATCGGCGCCACTACCAAAGAATTCGAGGTAGGCACCCACCACTTTCTGCTTACGCAAAAACTCGGTCAAGGCCAACACTAAGTCAGTACCCATGATACCTGGCTGTAACGAACCGGTGAGCTCTACCCCAATAATATCGGGCAAACGCATGTAAGAGGCGCGACCAAGCATTACACTCTCGGCTTCTAAACCACCTACACCTACCGAAATCACCCCGAGTGCATCGACCATAGGGGTATGGCTATCGGTGCCCACACAGGTATCAGGAAAGGCCACGTTGTCACGCACTTGAATCACGGGTGACATCTTCTCTAAGTTGATCTGATGCATAATGCCGTTACCCGGCGGGATCACATCAACGTTTTTGAAGGCCTTTTTCGTCCAGTTGATAAAGTGAAAGCGATCGTCGTTACGGCGATCTTCAATCGCCCGGTTCTTGTCAAACGCTTCTTTATCAAAGCCCGCATGCTCCACCGCCAATGAGTGGTCAACGATCAGCTGGGTCGGCACCACCGGGTTCACCTTGGCAGGATCACCGCCTTTTTCAGCGATGGCGTCGCGTAAACCGGCCAAATCGACCAGTGCCGTTTGCCCTAAAATGTCGTGACAGACCACCCGCGCCGGAAACCACGGAAAATCGAGGTCACGCTTGCGCTCAATTAATTGGCGTAGTGACGCCTCGAGCTTTTCTGGTTCACAGCGGCGCACGAGGTTCTCGGCCAACACCTTTGAGGTGTATGGCAATTGCTCGTAGGCACCGGCGGCAATGCTGTTCACCGCCTCGCGAGTGTCATAGTACATCAAGCTGGTGCCCGGTAAGGGCTTGCGATAGTTCTGATTCATCTTAACGCTCGCTTAGTGCTGGCACCGGACGCGGCTCTGGGCCGGTATAGTCGGCGCTGGGGCGAATGATACGGTTATTTGCACGTTGCTCTTTCACGTGTGCGGTCCAACCGGTTACTCGAGACATCACGAAAATTGGGGTGAATAGCTTGGTTGGAATACCCATAAAATGATATGCCGAGGCATGGAAAAAATCGGCGTTCGGAAACAGTTTTTTCTCACGCCACATGACTTCTTCACAACGCACTGATACGTCATACAAGCGGCTATCACCATACTCTTCGGCTAATTTTTTCGACCATTTTTTAATCACGTCATTGCGTGGATCAAATTCTTTATAAATGGCATGTCCAAAGCCCATGATCTTATCTTTGCGCGCCAGCATTCCCATCAAGGTTTGCTCGGCATGATCGGCCGATTGCATCGCTTCAATCAGTTCCATCGCTGCTTCGTTGGCGCCGCCGTGCAATGGTCCACGCAGTGACCCAATAGCACCGGTGACACAGGAATGAATGTCTGACAAGGTTGAGGCACAAACCCGCGCAGTAAAGGTTGAGGCGTTAAATTCATGCTCAGCATACAAAATCAACGAGGTATTCATAACCTCAGAATGCAACTGCGACGGCGCTTGGTCGTGCAGCATGTGCAAGAAGTGTGCACCAATTGAGTCATCGTTGGTTTCGGTGTTGATGCGCACGCCATCATGGCTGAACCGATACCAATACAACAGCACACTTGGGAACACCGCAAGCATACGCTCAATGGCATGATCGGCATCAGCAAAACTGCGCTCTGGCTCTAAGTTACCGAGCATTGAGCAACCGGTCCGTAACACATCCATTGGGTGAGCATCAGCAGGAATACGCTCAAGCACATCTTTGAGTGCTTGTGGTAAGCCCCGTAAGCCTTTTAACCGGGCTTTATAAGCCTGCAGTTGCGCTTGGTTTGGCAATTCGCCATGAGCAAGTAAATAAGCGACTTCTTCAAACTGTACTTTATCGGCTAATTCAGAAATGTCGTAACCACAATAGGTTAAACCGGTGCCACTTTTGCCAACGGTACATAACGCGGTTTGACCTGCTACTTGGCCACGTAAACCAGCGCCTGATAATACTTTTGCATCTGCCATGTTATCTCTCCATTAACTTCAATTATTTTTTAAATAGCGCGTCGAGCTTGGCTTCGAAGCTGTGATAGTTCAGATAATCGTATAATTCCATGCGCGTTTGCATGCTATCAATGACCGCTTTTTGGTCACCGTCGGCGAGCAAATGCTGATAGACGTTTTCCGCCGCTTTGTTCATGGCGCGAAAAGCACTCAATGGATACAGCACCATTTTCACCCCAACCTCGGCTAATTCAGCTTTGTTGAACAGTGGTGTGGCACCAAACTCAGTGATATTGGCGAGAACCGGCACGCTGAGTGCGCTGGTAAAGGCCTGATATTGCTCTAAGGTATGCACGGCTTCGGCAAAAATAGCGTCTGCTCCTGCCTCAACACAGGCTTGTGCGCGCTCAATCGCGGCGCTTAACCCTTCTTGCTGCAGCGCATCGGTGCGCGCCATGATAACAAATTGTGCGTCTGGACGCGCATCAACCGCCGCTTTCACGCGGTCAACCATTTCGGCTTGGCTGACAATTTCTTTATTTGGGCGATGACCACAACGTTTCTGCGCCACTTGATCTTCAATATGGAAGCCCGCCGCGCCAGCACGAGTCATTTCTTTGACCGTGCGGGCAATATTGAACGCCCCACCCCAGCCAGTATCTGCATCGACTAGGAGTGGTAATGAACTGGCGCCGGTAATACGACGAATGTCTTCACAGACATCATTGAGCGAGGTCATGCCTAAATCGGGTAAACCAAACGAGGCATTGGCCACACCCGCTCCCGATAAATACAGTGCTTTGTGACCAATACGTTCAGCCATCATAGCCGTATAGGCATTGATGGTACCCACCAGTTGTAATGGTTGTTCGCTGGCAATGGCCTGGCGTAATTTGGCACCGGCACTGATACCTGAAGTGTGATTATGCATGCGATTATTTCCCTAGCTGTTGCAAATGGTTTTCAATGTTGCGACGCGAGGCAGCAATGTGCCGCCGCATCAATAAATCCGCTAACTCACCGTCACGATTAGCGATCGCGGTTAAAATAGCTTTGTGTTCGTCAAAAGCGCGTGATACCCGTGGCCCGTTCATGCCTAATTGCACCCGATACATACGCACCAAGTAGTAGAGTTCGTCGCAAAGAATGTTAATCAGGTAGGGGTTATTACTGCCCTGAATAATGCGGTAATGAAAATCAACGTCGCCGGCTTCTTGATAATAACTCTCACCCTCACGAACCCGTTGTGTCGATAAGTGCAGATCCAACAACTGCTGCAACTCGTTGATGTCGCTGTCAGACATATGCTCAGCGGCTAAACGACACGCCAAGCCTTCTAGCTCTTCACGAATTTGATATAACGACGACAAACCCGCCACCGACAGCTTCACCACCCGAGCGCCAATATTCGGTAGCCGTTCAATCAGATGACAACGCTCCAGTCGAGCTAACGCCTCTCGCAGTGGTGCGCGGCTCAAATCAAAGCGCCGCGCCAGTTCGGGCTCAGAAATCTTAGTGCCTGGGGCAATCTCACCGGCTACGATAGCACGCTGAATTTCCAACAAAACGCGGTCGGCAGCGGTCATGGTAAAAGGTGGTTTGGTTGGCAACTGGGACATGCGTTTAGCCTCTTACAAAGTGTCGACATTTTAGACCAAAAAACAAGTCACATCAACAAAACAACAGCAAATTGTCGACAATGTGAGAATTGCTTGCGATCACAATCGTTTAGTTGTTGCAGCATGGAAAACGACCTGCTAACTATTACTGATAACCAGTACAAATAACGAGTACTGATAATGATTTAGCGATGCGGCGATAAAAGGACTTCAACATGAACGAAAAGCTCTGCCCATGCGGTTCTGAACTGACTTATGACGAATGCTGTGAAGTTTTTCACAGTGGTGAGCAATTACCGCAAACAGTCGAAGCATTAATGCGCTCGCGCTACAGCGCATTTGTTCTTGCTGATGATGATTACCTATTGGATACATGGCATCCGTCAACCAGTCCAGAGTATTTGGACCTATCGGATAACCCAGACTGGGTGCAATTACAGGTCATTTCCAGTGATCAAGACAATGACCAAGGGCGGGTGCATTTTCGTGCCTTTTATCGTGACGGCAAACAATTACAATGTTTTGAGGAGCGTTCTGAATTTCGCAAGGTCAATGGGCGTTGGCTTTATTTACGGGGCGACATTCAGTAATTCAGTACTTGCAACCTGGTCGCGACCCGCCTGTTTAACCTGATACAACACCTGGTCCGCTTGACCGATCAAATCGTCAACGTTATTGGCTGACTCGCTATCAGCGATACCAGCGCTAAAACTAAACTGTAAGCGATGCTCACCCAATTGATGCAGACTATGGCTGAATTCTACCCGCAAACGCTCTAGTTTTTGGCCTGCCTGTTTTGCTGTCGACGCCGGCATTAATAGGGCAAACTCATCACCGCCTAAACGTACCCAAATGTCACTGGTGCGTATACGTCGTTGCACAAACTCACTGAATTTAATTAACGCTTGGTCACCGCATTGGTGGCCAAATTGGTCGTTCAGCTCTTTAAAGTTATCAAGATCCATGAACGCTAAGGCTAAGGGCTCTTGATTACGCTGTGCACGAGCAAATTCAATGTGGATCTGTTCATCAAAATGACGGCGATTATAAATACCGGTCAGAGCATCGCGAATGGTCAATTGCAGCAGCTGCTCATCAGCACGCTCTTTTAGCAACAACACAAAGCCCAGACCGTTGAGCAGCATGATGATGAAATTCCACACCAGCATGAGCTGATTGGTAAGAACTGGAGTGACAAAGTTGTGACCATCAATCAGCACCGCATACCAAGCGCGCAGAATACAAATCACGAAGTGCAAATAATAGGTAACGATAATGACGTTGACGAAATTGGAGCTGATTCGATGCTGTTGCCGCCAACGCCATAACGTAGTAGCGCTGCAAAACGTAAACACGGCAAAATTGATAGCAGCGGTTGCGGCCCACCAATTTCCCCGTAGTGGTTCAGGTATAACAAAACCGGCAACAAATACCACTGAGCCGATCAACATGAGTAACACCGGCCAACGATAAATAGGCATACGCCCAGCATATAGTCGGTAGGCGGCAAACTCGAGGGCGAAGCCAAGGAATAAGAACAAATTCAAAGCGATTCGCACTACGGTGCTATCGAGGGCTACAGCGAGCATTACCCCTGCGGCACCGATGCCTTTGGCTAATTGAGCGCAGGTCCATAGGGTAACTGCTTGACGATCACTATATTGATGTTTGTTGAGATACAACAACCCGGCAATGACAAAATAGCCTAAAGCGAGCAGCGCGATGATAGTTAAAATATCGAGCTGCGCGCTAGGCATAATTAGAACACCTTATTGGGCTTATCGGAGGGCTGTGATGCTGGCACTTTTTCAGTCGAATTAGCATCTCCCCTTTCAATACAGGGTTTTTGACTAAAATCATAACGCATAAACACTTCGGCCAAGATTGCTTGCTCCATGAAATTGCGTTTTTCTGCTGGTGCAGGTAAACGAATAATCAAATGAATATCACCTGCGGTAGGAACTTGCAAGGTCACGCGCGGATCAACCGAGGGCACATCAATACTCCGCACATTGCTCATGCGCTGAATATAACTGCGCGCTTCTTCCAGATAATCAGCACAATAGCTTTGCGCCGTTTCCAAAAATGCCTGCTTGGCTAGGCGCCAGTTGTCCTCGCGCTTAAATGGGACGGTAAACACATGCAGCACATAATCGTGCGTATAACTCTCGTTAATCAGCGGTTCGGATACAAACATGGCGTTAGGTACCACAATCATCCGACCGGTTCGCTGGTGGGTTAATTTACCGGGCCCTACTTCAAGCAGTGTGGTGGTCAATAAGTTTTGATCAATCACATCACCACGAAAATCTTTAATTTGAATGCGATCACCAATAGCAAACGAGCGCGCACCAGACTTAATAATAGAACCGGTAACACACAGGATCAGTTCTTTCGTTGCCACCACTAGCGCGACCGCTATCGCAACAATGGATAATGCTAAAGTCCGCAACTCTTGTGCCCAGATTAGCGTTAAGCCAAGCAGCATCAGTAACAATAAAACATTGCGCATTTGCGCCAGCCAACGCCCGCGAAGTTCATTCGACTGTACCGAGCGGCGAATAAACTTCGATAACACAGCCCGAGCACTTAGCACCACGCCAATCAAAATCACTGAACTCAGTAATGGCCGCCAGATATCCTCGGGAATAGTAAAGTTGGCGAGCAATTGTTGGATAAATTCAGTCATGGCGACTCCTTAGTGCAGATGTCGCCATTGTCACATAATCGTCAAAAAAAAACACCGCTCGAAAGCGGTGTTTTATTGCTCTGATACGACGTTAAAAAATTACTGCATTGATGGTGGTAGAATCACCTTGTCAATTACATGAATGACACCGTTTTTGGCTTTGATATCAGCAGCAATCACATTGGCACCGCCAACGACTACACCATTGGTTGCATCAATGGATACTTCTTCGCCTTGCACCGTAGCAACGCTCAGAGTTTTACCTGCGATGGCGCTGCTAGGTACACGATCAGCTAACACGTGGTAGGTTAATACCGCTTGCAATGCTGCTTTATTTTCTGGCTTCAATAAGTTCTCAACAGTGCCTTCTGGCAATGCTGCGAAGGCATCATTAGTTGGTGCAAATACGGTGAACGGACCGTTACCTTGCAACGTTTCGACCAAACCAGCGGCTTGAACGGCAGCCACTAGGGTTGAGAACTGGCTGTCAGCAGACGCGATAGCTACAATATCTTTGGCATCTTTCATACCATGATTATGTGCCATAGCTGATGTTGATACGGCGGCCGCTAATACTAAACCTGAAATTAACTTGATTGCTCGTAACATACTGAACTCCTCGTTGGGTGAAATACGCTCTAAGCGTTTTGCCTAAAGTTCATCCTTTTACGCAGTTTTGTCGTAACTGGTTTAGATCTTTTTGTTAAGAAGTGTAAACTGCTTACTCTGCGCGATATTATTCATTTGATTTGAGGAACTCGAACCATGTTTCAGCGTTTTGCGTTAAGCATCAGCATGATTGCTCTTACTGTATTTACCTCTAACACTCTTGCCTGTGCTTGGCAGCTTGACAGCAGCACTGCTCGCCTAACCTTTGCTTCCGTAAAAAATGACCATATTGCCGAACTGCACCGATTCACTCAGCTTTCTGGCGCTTGGGCAGGTGACAATGTCAGTATCCGTATTCCGGTTAGTGGGCTTGATACCCTGATACCCATTCGTAACGAGCGCATGGCAAAGCATCTGTTTAACGCCGAGCAATTCCCACATATAGCAGTATCGGCGACGGTGCCGCCCAGCCAGCTCAGTAAATTGAAATTAGGCGATACGATTATTGTTGAATTGCCACTGACCTTGGAAATTGCCGGACAGCGTCTGCAACTACCAGCAACCGTGCAGATCACTAAAGCCGGCGATAAGCGCCTACTGGCAACAACAGTGCAGCCTATTATGATTGATACCAAAGCGGCTGGGCTCGACGTAGGCATCGAAACTCTACGAACTATTGCTGGCTTACAGAGCATAGACTTGGTGGTACCCGTCACCTTTAGTGTTGCGTTTACTCAGCCAGGCTAGTTATGACAGCCATCAGCATAAGACCGGCCATCCACAGCGACATTGCTGGTATTGCTGCACTTGAGCGCGCTTATTACGGTGACCATGGTTACCCAAGTGCGTTGTTTTACCAAGCATTACAGCAATGGCCGCAGGGGCTCTGGGTTGCCTCTGAGCAGCAACTAATAGGCTATCTCTTGGTGGCTCCTAGTGAACCACAACAACCGCATTGGCTGATGTCCATGTTAGTGGCACATGCGGCCCGTGGTCGTGGGGTTGGACACAAATTGTTACAGCATTTTTTAGCCACAGAATTGAACGTCAATCAGCTTCGTTTAACAGTTGCTGCTGACAATCATGCCGCCCAGCGCCTCTATCAGCAGTGTGGCTTTGAAAAAATTGATGACATAGCCGACTTTTTTGGTCCAGGTGAACATCGCTGGCTCTATGAATGGCAACGTTGACCCTAGGCTTCACCGCGTTCTATAGTGGCTGTACCGATCGCATATAACAATAATAAGCGACATATGCAGAATAGACTCAACAGCACTATTATCGCTAGCGCCGGATTATTCATTACCTTAAGTGCCACGCTTGCTGTGGGCGTTTTGGGTTTGTTGTTTAACCTGATAACGGCCCCTGAAAGCCCATTTAACCGGGTCATTTCAAATACCTCTGCAATCGTTAGTTTAGCCGTATTTGCCGCGCTGATTGGTTTATTAACCCAGCGCCGTATTCTGCAATTGCTTGGCGGAATAGTCATTTTTGTCTGCGCACTGCATAGTCTCTTAGCCGGCCTGCAAATCGACAAAGCCTTCAACTGGCCTTGGCTGCAACAACTCGACAACTACTTTTATCCACCCGTGGCCGCTGTATTTCTGGTGCTCGCGGTGACGGTCACGTTGAATCCACAACACCGCATACAACGCTGGTGGACCCGCGGCTTCGCTATCATTTTGCAACTCTGTGCGCTAGCAATGATGGCGCTACATCTGATTCCTAACGGGTTCGCTTATATTGGCCCGCACCCCCCAGTGACCTCAATTGCTGCACTGATTATTTTTATGTTCGGTATTACCTTGTTGTTACTCAGCAGCAAGAGTATTGAACGCTACATACTACCCACCCCACGCATGGGCGCGGTGCTGTTTCTTTACGTGTTGTTCATTTTTTCAACCTGGTTCTCGCTCAGTTTGTCACATTTGCGCAATATTGAGAGTGAGGCCAATGCGATTGTCGCGCGTATCAGTGAAACCCGCGAACAAACCGTACAAGTTAATATTCAATTAATGAGCCGCCTAGTCGAACGCTGGCAAGCATTGGATATCGCTGCCGATGATGATTATGTCAAGTATGATGCCAGTCTCTACTTGCGCGATATTCCGCACATGATTGCCATGCATATGTTTACCGACCGTGGCGAACAGGTTTGGCAGCAATACGGTGCGCGTATCGATGACTATCCTCGCTACCTAGATAGTGCCGAAGTACAGAATTGGCTGAATCAACCGAAAGCCGAAATTTCCTTGCTGATACCGCGTAGTCGGCTTAGCGCAGAAATGCGTCCACTGGCATTGATGATGATCCCTACTCAGCCACAACGAGCTGACTCACATTATTTATTGGCGGTGCTAGACCTATTAAAGATGTTACAACCCGATACCCGATTACTTCCCGGGTCACTGCGTATTTATGGTCAACTGAATGGGCAACCGCTGATTAGCTTTGATAATCAACCGCTTGACCTGAAACAACAGTTCTTCCTTGCCGACACCACTTTTACCATGCCATTTGGTCGTAATATGACCTTATCGGCATCCATGAGTGATTTTGTTGAATTAGAAGACGCCTCCAACTTACGCATGTTACTTGTGATTTTTGCGCTATTGTTCGGGGTTTCGTATTTGATCATGGCCCAGCAAACTGTGGCGGTATTACAACACCGACAACGGCTTGATTTCGCTCAACAAGAACTACGTCAACAACAGCGTGAGCTGGATAATAATGAGCAACGCTTTAATGCACTTTACGAACGCAATCCAGACGCAGTATTCGCCCTCGACCCGCAAGGGTTGTTAGTACGCGTCAATCAAGCAGTGTTAGACATTCTCAAACGCCCACGCGAGGAAGTACTACAACATCACTTTGCTGAATTTGTCATCAGTGACGATCTTGATACCGCGCAGACATTTTTCCAACGCGTGTTAAACGGCGAGACAGTGCGCTACGAGCTGCGTATTCGCGATAGCTTAGGTGCTATCCAGCACATCGATGTGAATAATCTGCCCACTATTATTGATGGCAAGGTAATTGGTGCCTTTGGTATTGCCAAAGATGTCACCGAGCGCAAACGGCAAGAGGCGCAGCTCCTGCTGTTACAGCGCAGTGTCGACGTTAGTGTCAATGGGGTGGTCATTGCCGATGCGCAACAACCCGGATTTCCGCTGGTGTATATCAATGATCGTTTCGAGCAAGTCACAGGCTTTACCCGCGCTGACGCATTGGGACAAAACTGTCGTTTCTTGCAAGGTCGCGATACCAATCAGGCGTCAGTACAACGTATCCGCGATGCTCTGGCTCAGCAGCAAGAACTGCGAATTGAGATATTGAATTATCGCAAAAATGGCGAGCCATTCTGGAATGAACTGAAAATCTCTCCAGTACGAGATCAACAGGGTGTGGTAACCCACTTTATCGGCATTCAAAATGACGTAACAGACCTCGTCAATAATCAGCGACAACTCAGCTATCAAGCAAGCCATGACCTACTCACAGGGTTACCTAATCGCGAATCTATGGAACAAGCGCTCGCTGACTATGTTCAGCAAGCCATGCGCCAAACCAATCCTGATGGCTTGTTAGCGGTGCTTTTTATCGACTTGGATGGCTTTAAACCAATTAATGACAGTCTCGGTTTAGAGGTTGGCGATAGTATTCTCATTGAAGTAGCAAAACGGCTGCGTAAATGTTTTCGTGGTTCGCAAATGGCAACACGCTTTGGCGGCGATGAATTTGTTGGTGTGATTGCTGATTGCGCCAGCATGGATGAGCTTCTAACCCAAGTGCATCATATTCTGCAAAGCATTGCTCAGCCTTATGATATTGATCCTCATAAGATTTATTTGACGGCCAGTATGGGCATTACGATATGGCAAGCGGGTATCAATGAGCCTATGAGCTTGATTCAGCAGGCCGACATTGCCATGACCCAAGCCAAGCGCCAGGGCCGCAATCACTTTCAATTCTACACCGGTAGACAAGACGAGAGTTATCAAGCGAGTGTGATGTTGCGCAGTCAGTTACAACAAGCTATCGATAACCAACAACTGCAGCTTTACTATCAACCCATCATTGATCTCGCCACACACTCCGTGGTTGGTGTCGAAGCGCTGATGCGCTGGCAGCTAGCCGATGGTAGTTTTGTTTCGCCTGCTGAGTTTATTCCTTTAGCCGAGTCTACTGGGCAGATTATTCCAGCTAGTGCTTGGGCTCTTGACCAAGCCTGTATGGATCTGAAGCAGCTAGAACGCTTTGGGCCATTAAAGATGGCGGTAAATCTGTCGGCCTTACAGTTTAATCGTGCTGATTTTTACGACAATGTGATTGCCACGGTTGCGGCCCATCAGATCCCACCAAATAGCCTTGAACTGGAGTTAACCGAGAGTATCCTGATGGACGACATGAATCATGCCATCTCGGTTTTACAGCGCTTTTACGATGCTAACATTCATGTCTGCATCGATGATTTCGGTACCGGCTTTTCAAGCTTAAGTTATTTACAACGCTTGCCGGTACAGAAGCTAAAAATCGATCGCGCCTTTATTGATGATTTAAACCAACACGCAAGCTCGAAATCTATCGTGCAAGGGATCATTGCCATGGCGCAGCAGCTTAATATTGCAGCAGTCGCTGAAGGTATCGAGACCGCTGAACAAGCGGCTGAAATTACCGCTATGGGGTGCCCTCTCGCGCAAGGGTTTTATTTCGCAAAACCGATGCCAATGGGTGAATTACAGCAGTTTCTTAGTCAATATAAAGCGCCCAACAGCTAACTGGGCAAGTGCAGTACACCGCGATAATCGGCAATATTAACGTCAAAATCGGTCGTTTGCTTGAGGTAATCAGCCATCGCCTCAAGCGCGTCTGGTTCACCATGCACCAGATATATTTGGCTACGACTCGGTAGTTTTGATTGCTGCAACCAAGCACCGAGCTCGGTATAATCGGCATGCCCCGATAACCCATCAAGGCGACGAATTTTAGCTTTCACCGGCAACCACTGCCCATGCACTTTGATGGTTTCTACCCCCTGCTCCATTTTCGCCCCGCGGGTACCACCGGCCTGATGCCCGGAAAATAACACCGTGGTGCGATGATCAGCCAACCAATGTTTGAAATGATGCAAAATACGACCACCGGTAGCCATACCGCTACCAGCAATAATTATATGCGGGCCACGCTCACTGGCGAGCGCTTTTGATTGCTCAATACTACGGGTGTATATCACCTGGTTAAAAGCGCTCTCACATTGCTCGTGGGTTAAGCGATGATACTGGTGGTAGCGTTGATAAATAGCTGAGGCACTGATCGCCATGGGTGAATCAAGATATATCGGTAACCGCGGTATTTTTCGCTGTGCCATCAAGGTCACCAACATGTGTTGTAATAGTTGTGCGCGGCCTACGGCAAAACTGGGAATCAATAATACCCCACCAGCACGCGCAGTTTCAGTCACCACCTCAGCCAGTTGCTGCCAAGCATCCTCAGCGGCATGGCGGCGATCGCCATAAGTAGCTTCAAGTAGCAACAAATCAACTGGCGGTAGCGCTTCGGGAGCATGCATTAACAAATCATGAGGGCGGCCAACATCACCACTAAAACCAATGCGGTAGTCATGGTGCGAGGCAATGACACTGGCAGCACCTAAGACATGCCCTACTGGCTGTAAACTAAACTGTAAATCACCCACTTGAAATGGCTGATGAAACTCAACTGGTTGCAATAACTTGAGTGCAGCCTGTGCAGTCGCTTCATCATAGAGAGGCTCTGGTTCTGCATGACGACTCAATTTATGCTTACGATAAAACTTAGCATCTTCTTCTTGAATTTTACCGCTGTCTGGCCACAGTAGTCCGCACAGACTTGCGGTCGCCGCATGGGTAAATACTTTACCGCGAAAGCCATGTTTATAGAGGACCGGAATAAAGCCAGAGTGATCGAGATGGGCATGCGTCAAGACAATCGCATCGACCTCATTAATTGCCAGTGGTAACGGCTGCCAGTTGCGCCGCCGGAGCCATTTATAGCCCTGATACAGACCACAATCGACGAGTACGCGGGTGCTCTCAGTTTCGAGTAGATATTTTGAGCCGGTGACGGTTTCGGTGCCACCCAAGAAGGTCAATCGCATCACTGTATCCCCTGCTTATTCTGTTGATACCACTCTACAGCATCCAATCAATCGGCAGTAGCGCTAACATCCGGGTGGCGAAACGCCGCCAAATGGATACACCCGGCTCGCTACTGTAGATAATCTGCCGTTGCCCCAAACGTTCCTGCCACACGAGTCGCTCATCACGCAGCAGAACTTGGTAGGCATAATCAGGTAAATACTCTTGAAAAGCGTTGCTGATGCGTTGTCCGAGCTGTTCACTGTGGATCACAAAGCCCAATTCCGTATTCAATTGTGCCGAGCGCGGGTCGAAGTTAAATGAACCAACAAACACCCGTTGCTGATCGGTGGCGAAGGTTTTGGCGTGTAGGCTAGAAGCCGAGCTACCGAAGCGATCTTTACCCTTCAATCGTTGACGCTTGGCTTTGCGCTCAAGGCGCCGTGCCATGGCGGAAATTTTCTGCAACTCAAACAATTCGATGCCAGCTGCCAATAAACGTTTGCGCCAACGCGCATAACCGGCATGTACTATCGCCACATCAGTTGACTCTAAGGCGTTGGTCAAAATGCGAATACGTACGCCGTCAGCAGCAAAACGCTCCAAGGCCTCAACGCCGGCGCGAGTTGGCACAAAATACGGCGATACAATCGATAAACTATGGTGCGGCTCACCAATAGCTTGCTGTAACTGGTGGGTGATTAACTGATGACGTTTTGCCCGACCCCGAATCTTATCGGGATGATCGGCAACTAGTTCGGTTTTGGCCCAGACAAATTCTAACTGCCGCTGCTGCAAACGCTGTATGAACGGTAATTCGCGTACGGCGGCAACGTAGTGCTGCGCATTGGGGTCGCTAGTGATTCGCTGTGCTTGCTGGCGTAACTGATCGAATTGCTGAGGCTTGATCTGTAACTGAAATAATTTCCCTAATGGCTGTGCGTGTTCACTGTGCCAATAAGTGTCAAATTCGGTCACCACATTCGCCACCACTGAACCAATCAGTAAGGCGTCTAGATCAGCAAAAAGGAAATCGTCTTTGGCGCCAAAATATTCGTCACCAATGTTGCGACCACCGCTGATGACGACCTGCTGGTCAATAATGAAGGCTTTGTTATGCATACGCCGGTTAACCCGACGAAAATCAAACAGGTAATTAATAAAGCGAGGGCGCCGAACGCGCAATGGATTAAACAGTCGCACCTCAATCATTGGGTGCTGCTGTAACCCAATTAAGATGGCATCAAGACCCGCTGTATTGTGGTCATCGAGTAATAGACGCACTTTGACACCACGATCAGCAGCGGCGAGTAGCGCTTCAAACAACAGTGTCCCGGTGCGATCGTTACGCCAAATATAATATTGTAAATCGATTTGCTGACGCGCCTGTTGCATCAACAACACCCGCGCAGCAAAGGCTTCCTGTGCATCGGGAAGCGGCAAAATACCCGTCAAGCCCGGGTGTGCTGCGCATTGCTGTTGAACAGCCTCAGACCAACTCGGAGCCATCGGGTGCGTCATGAGTTCGCTTGATCATCCTCGCGAGTAAGCAACTTCGCGTCATCACGCGCGTTAGTTGGTGATTGCGCTGGGATGGCGGTGCGGCACATCCGGCAATCCTGTAAGTCCTCGCTACCTACTGACGATTCAACATAACGCAGCTTATGCTGCGCACTACCGCGGTTGCTGGATACTTGAAATACCCGATCTCTCTCACGATCCGTTGATTTTGCCATAGTCTTGCTCCATCTGTTGCGCCAATTCACCGCGCTGTTGTTCATCGTGAACTAACTGCCAGCCTTGCAAATTTTGTTCGACCAAAGCGCTCAACACAGCAATGTGCTCTGCTTCGGCATTTAAAGCTGGGATATAGGCATAATGCTCACCACCAGCCTCAATAAAATACTCTCGGTTTTCTTCGCCAATTTCCTCAATGGTCTCTAAACAGTCGGCTGAAAACCCAGGGCAAACCACATGAATTGATTTGACTCCCATACTGGGTAATTGTTTCAGCGTTTCATCGGTATAGGGTTTCAGCCACTCTTCACGACCGAAACGTGATTGAAAAGTAGTTAGGTATTGGTCTTTGCTAAGACCCAATTGTTCAGCAATTAACCGTGAGGTTTTGTGGCATGCACAATGATAGGGATCACCCTTCTTCAGATAGCTCAACGGCACACCATGGTATGAGAGTACCAACTTTTGTGGCTGCCCATGTTGTTGCCAGTAAGCCTTTATACTGTTGGCAACAGCCGTAATATAGGGAGGAAAATCATGGTAATGATTGATAAACCGAAAATCAGGCAGCCAGCGGCGCTGCATGAAATCGCTGGCAATAGCATCAAAGGTCGAGCCAGTAGTCGCTGCTGAGTATTGCGGATAAAGTGGTAACACTAGGAGCTTGCGGGCGCCTTGATCAAACAATGACTGTAAGCCTGACGCCATGGACGGATTACCGTACCGCATCGCGAACTCAACCACCACATCGTCCCCGTAACGTTGCTGCAAATTGCTGCGCAGTGCGTCAGTTTGATCCTTAGTGATATACAGCAGTGGCGAACCACGTTCGGTCCATACCGTGCTATAGGCTTCCGCCGAACGCTTTGGCCGCGTCCGTAAAATAATGCCCTCAAGGATTAATTTCCAGAGCAGGCGTGGCACTTCAACCACCCGAGGATCCGACAAGAATTGACGCAAATACACCCGTAATTCTTTCGTTTTTGGCGCGTCAGGAGTACCTAAGTTGGTGACTAATACGCCGATTTTATCGGTCTGGCTGTGGGTAAATGTCGGGCTGCCTTGAAATTTCATGGGTGATCCTATGGGGTCCAAAGTTTAACTTTGTTGCGAATTTGGTCAGTAGCGATCCATTCTTGCAACTGTTCCGCTAAGCGTTGCCCTTGTGCGACCGCTTCACGCCAATAAGCAAAGCGCGTCGGTACATCCAGTCGGGCAAAATCGTTACGATCTGGAATTTTGCCGTACGGTAGGCTTGCCACAAATTCGGCCGATGGCGCCATAAGGATCACTTTGGGCCATTGTTTTCCGGTGGTGCGCCGCCAACTTAAGGCTTTGTCGAACCAACCAGGGATCACATGGCTATAAAAGTGCGGGTACAAAACCAAGCCGTCTACGGCACTTAAGTCGACATCAAAATGATAGTCAGTGATGCCACCATCACGGTACACCCCTGCCGGTGCATCAGCAATGTCACGTACACCGTCCAATACCATGGGAATAGAGCCGGTGGCCAACAACGCTGACTTAAAGTTGTCTGCGGTTAAGGCTACATGCGTGGTCGGCAAATCATGCCAATCACGACTAAACCGACACGCCGACTGTGGATGATGGAACACCACGCGCTCATAGAATTTACCCAGCCATGCACGCTTTAGGCTACTCGCACCAGCAGCCAGTAACATGCCCGCTAATTGCCGTTTGCCCTCATTGGCAGTTAACCCTTTGCAGCGTACCACCACCATATGATGGTGAAATTTATTTTGCGCTAACATGCCGGGCACCACCGAATCGGGAACGTATTGATGGAGTAACTTGCGGGCTTCATCGGTGATTTCAGCAATATCCGGTTTTTCGCTATAGGTTTGCCCAGTATACAGCTGACAAAATAATTCGCTCGCAGCCACTGGATCGGGCTGACCTAACGCAGCAAAACGCCAACCACCGGCAGAACTGCCGAGCAGATCAAGTGGCCGCTCGCGGTTAGCAAAAAAATCACCAAATAAAAAGCGGTCTAAACCTTGCAGAATGAACCATTTCGGACCACCTGAAGCGCCCATTAGCAGGCTAATATCGTCAGCGCGCAAACCATGTTCCTGAATCTGCAACCACGCCTCGCGCCCCGCACGAATCTGCAGTAAATCAGTGCTCATGCCGTGTCCTTGTTAGCCGATGGGATGCCAAAGCAACCCTGTTGTTGATGTTATGAAATGAGTATACCTAAATAACGCCAACCACTAAAGCAAGCCGAACAATGCTGCTGACAGTCGCATGCTGGCAACCCTTCTGGTATGCTTTTGGGCATCTTTTAATGGCCTAGATAAGATCATCACCTATCATGAAAGTTATCTCCTTTAATATTAACGGGCTGCGCGCGCGGCTGCATCAACTTGAAGCGCTGATCACCAAACATCAGCCGGATATCATTGGCTTACAAGAAACCAAAGTACACGACGAACAGTTTCCCCAAGCCGATGTTGAAGCGCTTGGCTATCACGTCATCTTTCATGGTCAAAAAGGCCACTATGGTGTCGCATTGCTGAGCAAGCAACCGTTGCAAAACCCGCAGTTTGGTTTTCCTGGAGACGCCGAGGACGCACAACGGCGCATGATTATGGGGGACTGGATAGCTCCCGATGGTAGCAGCGTGCGTATTCTTAACGGCTATTTTCCGCAGGGCGAAAGTCGCGACCACCCGTTAAAATTTCCGGCTAAAGAAAAGTTCTATGCCGACTTGATGACTTATTTAAACGATCATCACCATCCGCAGCAATCAGTGATTGTTATGGGGGATGTGAATATCTCTCATCAAGATTGCGATATTGGTATTGGTGCTGATAACGCTAAGCGCTGGTTAGCGACTGGTAAGTGTAGCTTTTTGCCAGAAGAGCGGGTTTGGCTCAATGATTTGTTAAATTGGGGCTTACAAGATACTTTCCGCGTCTGTCACCCGGCCTTGACCGAACAATACAGCTGGTTTGATTACCGTTCACGTGGCTTTGATGATAACCGTGGGCTGCGCATAGACTTGATTATGGCCACCCAAGATTTAGTTCAGCGTTGTCGTAATAGTGGTATTGACTACCAGTTGCGTGGCATCGAAAAACCCTCTGATCACGCCCCGGTTTGGTCTGAATTCGAATTCTAATGGCACCTGCCTCCGCTAACCTGATCGCAATTAATGTTGGTCTGGAGGCAGTTCTCGCAAGGCCTTGTTCAAGGCCACAATCAACGCTAAGTACGTAGCCTTGTCATGGGGCTGCAGACGCAGTTTCGCCATCAACTCTAAATACCATTGCTGCAGTCGCGGAGGTAATTGACTGTGCGCTCGTTTTCCCAACCAGTACCAACCTTGTAGCGGCATCGATAGTAAAAATAATGAGGTCACTATGGCTTGCGGGATCATCGCTTCACCCTGCCATTGAAATTGCACTAAAAAATTAACCACCGCCACGGCCGGCATCCAGCGCGCAGCGAATGCCACCGCTGGCACCACCATTGCTTCGGGTAGCGCCGCCACAATGGCATGGCGCGGCCATAAGTTGGCATAGTGCTGACCTTGGGCAAAGGTTTTAAAAAAACTCATTGGCTCACCTTTTCAGTGTACTGCTCACTCTTCGAGCAACGCGTAATTATCATTAAAATCAATATCTTAGTGGTTTCAGCCCAGCTAACTCACAGACTTATCCACATATTTTGTGGAGAATTCTAGTGAGGTTTGCCACAATGCAGGTCTGTGATTTCTAACTTATGATGTGACTGAAAACAACACCATGCAAGCAACCATTTACGGAATCCCTAATTGTGACACCGTGCGTAAAGCACGTAACTGGCTTGAACAAGCTGTGCAGCAGTATCCACAGTTGCAAATAGTCTTTCATGATGTGCGCAGTGAGCCCTTGTCGGCGGCCACCTTACAGCAGTGGCTGGCACACATTGGTCGCGATAATCTTCTAAATAAGCGATCAACCAGTTGGCGGCAATTATCCGCCGCAGAGCAGCACATCAACAGCGACCAACAGGCGGTAGAATTACTGCAACGCTACCCGACCCTGATGAAACGCCCGCTACTGGCCATCAATGGCCACTATTGTGTGGGTTTTAATGCCCACCAATGGCAACTCGTATTGGACCAACAGCATGGCTAAGGGTGCGGTTATCGCGCTAGCAAGAGAGCTCATTCAGCGACCGTCGGTCACCCCCAGTGATGAGGGTTGTCAAACCCTGATGGGTGAACGCTTAGCGGCAGTTGGTTTTG
This sequence comes from Pseudidiomarina mangrovi, assembly GCF_003999375.1. Lineage (GTDB taxonomy): Bacteria > Pseudomonadota > Gammaproteobacteria > Enterobacterales > Alteromonadaceae > Pseudidiomarina > Pseudidiomarina mangrovi. The sequence continues at coordinate 131,288 of NZ_RJLC01000017.1, read as the reverse complement.
ACTTAGAACCGATGGTGTTTGCCGATACCACTAATTTATGGGCACGTCGTGGTCGCACTGAGCCGTTGTTCTGCTTCGCGGGTCACACCGATGTAGTCCCCAGTGGTCCTGAGCAGGCCTGGCGCTACGCACCATTTTCAGCTACCGAAGTTGATGGCATGATTTATGGCCGTGGTGCCGCCGATATGAAAGGTAGCTTGGCAGCAATGGTGGTGGCCACTGAACGCTTTGTCAGCAAGCACCCCAATCACCGCGGCAGTATTGCCTTTTTAATCACCAGTGACGAAGAAGGGCCGTTTATTAACGGCACCCCAAAAGTGGTGGAAACCCTTGAAGCACGCGATGAAAAAATCACCTGGTGCGTAGTTGGTGAGCCATCTAGCTCAGCGCAGTTAGGTGACGTGATTAAGAATGGCCGCCGCGGCAGCTTAAGCGGCGATTTAACCGTATATGGTATACAAGGCCATGTGGCTTACCCACATTTAGCTGATAACCCCATACACAAAGCTATGGCTGCACTCACCGAATTGACCCAACAACATTGGGATAACGGCAACGAATTTTTTCCACCGACTAGCCTACAAATTTCCAATATCCATGCTGGTACCGGCGCTGGTAATGTCATTCCGGGCGAGCTATTGGTGCAGTTTAATTTTCGCTACAGCACTGAAACTGACGCTACGACCTTAAAGCAACGGGTCACCAGCATCCTAGCTAAGCATGAACTCGATTACCAACTGAACTGGAAGTTAAACGGAGAACCCTTCTTGACCGCTGCTGGTGAATTACTCACGGCGACCTTGGCAGCAGTGCAATCGTGTACTGGACTTAGCGCCCAGCTCTCGACCTCGGGTGGCACTTCTGATGGCCGCTTCATTGCCCCTACCGGCGCACAAGTGATTGAATTAGGTCCATTGAACGCTACCATCCATAAAGTCAATGAATGCGTCAGTAGCGCTGATATCGAACAATTGGCTGATATTTATGAACACTTACTGGAACGCTTGCTATGCTGAAGCAGCCCGTATCGGCGGGTGACCGAACCATTACTGAGCTTACGGTTGCCGAGCTGACTGGGCAACAAGCCAGTCATGTGCAACGTCATCCTGACTTTGCTAGCGCGTTACGCTTGCAAGCACCAGTGTGGGACGCCTTTATTGCCATGCAAGCCGCTGCCCGCGCCGACGGTATTGAATTGGCCATCGCCTCTGCTTTTCGTGACTTTGACCGGCAATTGGCTATATGGAACCGTAAATATTTGGGCCACGCCCCGCTTTACGATGAACAAGGGCAGCTATTAAACACTGAACAACTCAGTTGCGGCGAGCGCGTCGCAGCTATCATGACTTGGTCAGCCCTGCCCGGCGCTAGTCGTCATCATTGGGGTACCGACTGCGACGTGTATGACCCGCGTTGGTTTGAGCAACAGCAACAACCGTTGCAATTGATTGCTGCTGAGTATCAACATGGCGGGCCGTGTTATGATGCCGCACTGTGGCTGCAACAGCATGCCAGCGATTTCGGCTTTCATTTGCCTTATGCTCGCTATCAAGGCGGCGTTGCTGCCGAGCCATGGCATCTGAGCTACAGCCAGCTAGCCGCGCCAGCGGCAGGTCAGCTAACAACTGAACTATTGCAGCAAGTTTTAGTAGCCAGCGAATTGGCCGGAAAGGACTTTGTACTAGCTCAATTAGCTGAATTAAAACAACGCTATATCGATCAGGTCTGTGGACCTAACGAAGATGGAGATGCCGTATGGTTTGGCTAGCACTATTGATTGTATTCGGCATTATTATTGGCAATATCATGCTGGTAAAGCATACCGCACATATGAAAATGCCGTCGCTTAAGCAACGGCATTTGGATGAAATTGAAAAGCAAAAGCGTGAATCAGATAACCAACCCTAAACGCGCCGCCACCTCTTCATATGCTTCAACCACACCACCTAAACCTTGGCGAAAACGGTCTTTGTCGAGTTTTTTCTTGGTCTCTTTATCCCACAAACGACAGCCGTCAGGACTGAACTCATCACCCAACACAATGTTGCCCTCGGCATCAACACCAAACTCTAATTTGAAATCAACCAACATTAGCCCAGCTTGGTCAAACAGCGCTGATAATACCTGATTGACTTGCACAGTCAGTGCCTTCATACGTGCTAACTGCTCAGCGGTTGCCCAACCAAAGCTAATCGCAAGGGATTCATTGACCATTGGGTCATGCAAGGCATCATTTTTCAGAAATTGCTCAAAGGTAGGTGGATTCAGTGGCTGCCCTTCGGTAACACCGAGACGGCGTACCAGCGAGCCCGCGGCGAAATTGCGCATCACACATTCAACCGGGATCATGGTTAAACGTTTTACCAAGGTTTCGGTATCGCTTAAGACACGGTCGAGTTGGGTTGGGATACCTGCCGCTTCGAGTTTCTGCATGATGAAATTATTAAACTTGTTGTTCACCATGCCCTTACGGTCTAGCTGTTCGATACGCTCACCATCAAAGGCTGAGGTATCGTTACGGAATTGCAGAATCAAGCGTTCAGGGTTATCGGTGGTAAACACCGTTTTCGCTTTACCGCGGTACAATTCAGTGCGTTTTTCCATACTCAGCTCAACTCCAGCAAGATAAATTAAAGGCCGCCATTATAACTCAAGTTGGCGGCGGAATTCAGCAGCAAATGGTGCGTATAATGCATTAACCTCAGCTGCAGGCAATGGCTGGCCGTCGCGATAAAAGGTGATTGAGGTAGCCGTTTGGTCACCTGTCACCAAAATCTCGTAAGCGCCATCGGTTAACGCTAAGCTCGGATTGTCTCGCCAAAATGCCAGCGAACCAAGCACTGATGATTCGCTGTTATAGGTGACATAATAGCGCCCGCTTGATTGATTTAAATCGTCCACAGTAAAGCCCAGCTCGGGCAGCGCTAAACCAACAATGGTCCACGTATTGATGAAACTCGTATCAACTAACAGCGCGGCATAACCTTTGCCGTCAAAACCAGCGCTCACCGTGTAGGTATCTGGGCTAATCTGTTTCTGCGTAGAAATCAGGCGCACGGCCACTTCGTTGATTAGACTATTGAGTAGTAACGCCGCTTGGTTACGGTCGTCAACTAAACCTGGACGTAAACCTGCCCCTGCACCACTTTCCTTTTTCTCCAGCAAATTGACTTGCACGGCTACCGTGCGACCATGCGCTGGCGCTTCAAATTCAATCGCAAAGCGACGTTCGATGATCAGTTCAAGCTCGTCATCACCAATCGTTTTTTGCTCGGTAACCCAACCCGTTTCGATCAGCTGTTGTACTCGCTCTGTTTGCACAGCAATACTGTCGGCTTGCAGCCGAGCAAGGCTGGCTGCCCAAATCAAACTGGGCAAATCATCCGTGCCTTCCACTTCATCAAAGTGCACTCGCACTTGAGTATCAGCCTCTTCAACCCGGCTACCGGCGGCTGTTGGCCACACTAGTACCGGAGCCAAAATATTGACTGCAGCACCAATGTCACGCTGACCCTCAACCGGCGGAACCGCATAAGTATCGCGCGCTGGTGGCAGACTTAAATCAGCAGCGGGGATTATTGCTTGTTGTGCCTGCACGGCAACATAGTCAAATGAGCCGCTGGCTTGCTCTTTCGGCGTAAACGAGCAAGCGCTCATGAATACCACGGCCAGACTCGTTATAGTTACTGCAGAAACTTTCATGAATACTCCGCGCCTAAATTAAACCGGCTTGTTTTAATGTTTGTTCAATGTGATGTTGTTGGGCCAACTCCGGCTCGGTCATAGGCAAGCGGTAATGTGGCTGTAATTTGCCCATCAGGCTCAATGCCCATTTTACCGGTATTGGATTGGCTTGCACGAACATCGCGGCATGAATAGTGGCCATCTGCTGGTCATAGTTATGCGCCGTATCAGCCTCACCGGCCAATGCTGCTGTGACCATCCGTTTCATGAGTGCCGGCATCACGTTGGCAGTAACGCTGATAACGCCACGCCCACCTTGAAGCATAAAGTCACACCCGGTTGGGTCATCACCACTCAGTAAAATAAAATCGTCACCACAGAGTTCACGAAGTTGAGCCACGCGGGAGATGTCTCCAGTGGCTTCTTTGATCCCAACAATATTTGGTAACGTAGCTAATTCTGCAATCTGCTCCGGGAGCAAGTCAGCACCGGTGCGACTGGGCACGTTGTACAGCAATTGCGGTAGGTCACTGGCTTCACAACAAGCCCGATAATGGGCCATTAAGCCGCATTGCGATGGTTTATTGTAATAGGGATTGACGTTAAGAAAACCAGCCAGTGGTAGATGACTCATACGCTCCGTAAGGTGTACAGCTTCACTGGTAGAGTTTGACCCATTACCGGCAATCACAGCGATGCGACCAGCTGCCAGTTCAGTAATAGCACTGACCACCATTACGTGCTCATCATGACTCATGGTGGCTGATTCACCGGTTGTGCCCATAGCAACAATGGCATCGGTACCTTGTTCAACATGCCAATTAACCAGTGCCTCTAAGAAGGCAAAATCAACATTACCTTGACTGGTAAATGGGGTGACCAAGGCCACGATACTACCTGTTAACATGTGCACTCCTGTTTGCGAATAAGTTGTCAATGGTACTTTCAGTACCCCCCAAACACAAGGGGCAAGCGGCTTTGCAGACCGCTTTATGTTCATCTACACTAGCCACACTTCAATGAGGAGGTTTTATGCAGACATTACAAGCCGGTGATCAAGCACCAGCATTCACGCTTCGCAATGCATATGGTGATCCAGTAGCGCTTACCGAGTTGCTGTCACAAGGTCGGGTATTGGTGTACTTTTATCCAAAAGCTATGACGCCCGGCTGCACCGTGCAAGCGCAACAACTGCGCGATCACCAAGCACAGTTACAACAACAGGGTGTCATTACCGTGGGTATTAGCACCGACGCCCCTGCGCGCTTAGCTAAATTCACCGAGCGTGACCAACTCAACTTCACCTTACTCAGTGATGAAGACCGCGCCGTTGCTGAACAGTTCGGTGTTTGGGGCAGTAAAAAGTTTATGGGTAAAACCTACGATGGTTTGCACCGCATCAGCTTTCTTATTAATCAAGATGGCCGCATTGCTCAGGTGTTCGATAACTTCAAAACCAGCAATCACCACCAAGTGGTGTTAGCTGCCCTCTAAGCGTTTAGGTTTGGGCCACTGGCGGTACACTGTCGGCTTTGCTCGACAATGCCGTCAGTACGGCTTTCACCAAGCTTGCTAGCGGGATGGCGAAGAACACCCCCCAAAAGCCCCAAATACCGCCGAAGACCAATACTGCAGCAATGATATAAACCGGATTTAAACTCACCGCTTCAGAGAATAATAGCGGCACCAAAACGTTACCATCGAGAGCTTGGATCAGCAAATAAGCCGCCATGACATAAGCAAACATAGCACTCCAGCCGAATTGAAACAGTGCCACCAAGAATACCGGCAAGGTCACTACCGCTGCGCCGATGTAGGGAATTAACACCGACAAACCAACCAATACCGCCAGTAACGCTGCATAGCGTAAATCAAATAAAGCAAACACTACAAAGCTAGTGACACCAACGATCACCACTTCGAGCGCTTTGCCGCGAATGTAATTCATGATCTGTACATTCATTTCGTTACTGACTTGGGTAATCAAGCGGCGATTATGCGGCATTATACGTGACACATGAGACATCAGCACATGCTTGTCTTTGAGCATAAAAAACACCAGTAATGGCACAATGATGAAATAAATCAGTAAGGCCATAATACCGATGATGCGACTAAACGACTGCGCAAGCACTGTCTCGCCAAAAAGAATAATACGTTGGGTACTGGTATCTACAAAGTGAGTGATGTGGCTCGGTTCAATGTAATCTGGAAATAATTCCGGCAATTTATCCAGTAACACACGGGTTTTCACCACCATTTGCGGTAATTCCGCGAACAGCGCCAGCGACTGCTGCCAGATAACTGGCATCAAGAAAATAATCAGGGCCACATTGAGCGCAATAAACAGCAAAAATACCGTCAGTACCGCGGCACCTCGCCCTACTTTTAAGCTCTCCATGCGTTGAATTGGCCAGTCGAGCAAATACGCCAAACTAATCGCAACAAGAATAGGCGCGAGAATTTCGCCCACTAAAATAATTAAACCAAAGCTGAATATCAGCAGTAAGAACAAGGTAATGGCATCTGGATCAGAGAATTTGCGTTGATACCAGGTTTTTAGATAGTCCCACATGACCTTGTCACTCCTTGGTGGTTGCGTATACTCATCATAGCTGGCTTGTGGTCTGGGTTACAATCGAAACAAAAGAATCAATTGCATCAACACTGCCCAGTCACGGTGGAACCTTTAGCTGAAACAGGTATCCTAAGCTTAGCGTCACAACGAGTTGGAATCATGCAGTTATCCAAACTTTTACCATCGGTTATTATCACCTTGTTGCTCATGAGCAGCGCAACCAGCGTTGCGCAGCAAAATCGTCTGCCTGAGATAGGAACCGCGGGTATTAGCGTTATGTCGGTTGAGCGCGAGCGCACCTTTGGCGATCTCTACATGCGGCAAATTCGTGCGCAAGCACCGGTTGTTGGCGACCCTGTCCTAAACGAATACTTAAAAGATATGGGCACCCGTTTGGTGCGTGAAGCTGATGATGTGCGTTTTCCATTTACATTCTTCTGGATCAACCAGAATGATATCAACGCCTTTGCCTTTTTCGGTGGTTATATCGGCTTTTATACTGGCTTAATTGCCGAGACCGAGACCGAATCAGAATTAGCATCGGTGATGGCGCATGAAGTTGCCCACGTATCGCAACGGCATATCGTCCGCAATATGGAACGCCTGCAGAATGCCTCTCCAAATACCATAGTAGCCATGCTAGGCGCCGTATTATTGGGGATGATCAGCCCTGATTTAGGCATGGCTGCACTCAGCACCACCATAGCCGGAGCGCAACAACTACAAATTAACTACACCAGACAATTTGAGCAAGAAGCGGACCGCGTTGGTTTAACCATGTTGGTGCGAGCTGGTTATGATCCCATGGGTGCGCCAGGATTTTTTGGTCGCTTAGCCGAAAAACATCGTTACGCCACCAAAGTTCCGCAAATGTTATTAACTCACCCTATTTCAGAAGCTCGAATTGCTGACACGCGGGTTCGCGCCGAAGCGCTACCGCGCCCAGTGAACCGTGATGAGTCGCGCTATCTATTAGCTAAAGCACGGGTTAAAGCGCGGCATTTACAGCTCCTCAACGAAGAGGCACTTCGGCCATTATTGCGTGAGCAATTCACTGCTGTTGATAACGCCAATCGCTATGCACTGGCGATAGTGTTGCTCGACCAAGGTAAAGCCGATCAGGCGGAACAGGTGTTAGCGCCGTTACTCGATCATGAACCCATGAATGGTTTTTATCTTGACGTACAAACCGATATTTTACTGGCGCAAGGCCGTGCGAATGAGGCGCTGAAATTACTCGAAAAAGCCTATATGCGAGAACCACGCGAGCAAGTCATCACGGTCAATTTTGCCAATGCTGCTATTCAAGCCAAACAACCGGCTTTAGCCATCGAGCTACTGCGGGATTATTTGTTGCGCGATGATGGCAATGTTATCGCCCTGCAGTTGCTCGTTGAAGCCTATCGACAGCAAGGTAATAGCGCTGCTATGCACGAAACACGGGCTGAATTGTACGCCATGCATGGCGCCTTTGACCAAGCCATCAATAATTTACACTTGGCCCACAAGGGTAATCAAAGTGAGTTAGATAGGCGCCGTCTGCAAGCTCGTATCGAACAACTCATGGCACAAAAGCGGCAATTGCACGATTTATTCGGCTAAACCACTGGCACGTCGCAAACTATGCAGATCCTGTTCGCCTAGCAGCGGGCCACTGACCTTCCCTTCGGGATCGATAATATAGGTGGCGGGTAACATGCGTGGCATAGCAAATGGTAACTTTGGTGCAGGTTGCAATTGGATCAACGGAAATTCAATGGCGTAACGCTGCTTTAACTGCGCCAACTGCTGATTATCCAGCGGGTCAAAACTAACGCCTAACAGCGTCACTTGATCGCTATGCTGCCGATGAAAGGTGTTGAGTTCAGGCAGTTCTTTTAAACAGGGTGCGCACCATTCAGCGAAATAGTTCACCACTACATAACGACCTTTTAGCTGCTGCCAATGCATGGCTCCGTCGCTATCGGTGTGAAAATCTGGAGCGGGCGTGCAGCTGATTAGCAGGCTACTAAGAATGGCTGTAACACCTGCTACTGCGGGTAAAAATCGACATTGCATGCGCGATACCTTAAGCTATCGAAGACAAAATTAAGAGGTTCTAGAATGTCTGAAGTGACTATTTATCACAACCCCCGCTGTTCGAAAAGTCGACAAACCCTGCAACTATTAGAGCAACACGGTATTCAGCCCAAGGTGCATTTATATCTGCAGGATGTGCTTTCAGAGGCAAGGATCAGAGAGCTACTGAAGCAACTCGGTTTTTCTTCAGCGCGTGAGTTAGTGCGCTCTAAAGAAACGGCCTTTGCCGAGTCAGGACTTAACGCGGCAAGCAGCGAGCAACAATTTATCGCAGCTATGGCGGCACATCCGCAGCTAATCGAGCGTCCTATTGTAGTGGTTGGCGAGCGCGCCAAACTTGGCCGTCCTCCCGAGGCAATAGTGGAATTACTATCATGACGGCTCGGGTGCTGGTGCTTTACTACAGCCGTCATGGCGCCACCCAACAACTTGCTGATGCTATCGCTGATGGTATCGCTAGTGTCGGCGGCGAAGCGCTTATGCGCACAGTAACCAGTGCTGGTGAACCTGCTAGTCAGCGTGATTTGACCGTTACCTTAGCTGATTTAGAGCAGTGCGACGCTTTAATCATGGGGAGTCCCACGCGATTTGGTCATATGGCGAGTGCGCTGCAGCAGTTTTGGGAAAGCTCATCGAGTGCTTGGTTACGGGGTGTTTTGGTGGATAAACCAGGCGCAGTATTCACCTCCTCCAGTTCCATGCATGGGGGTCAAGAGAGTACCTTACTGTCCATGATGGTGCCCTTACTGCATCACGGTATGCTGATTACCGGTATTCCCTATACCGTGCCAGCTATCCAAACCACCGCCGCCGGAGGTACTCCTTATGGCGCAAGCCATGTTGAGCATGCGGCTGGGAATCAGCTGAGTCAGCATGAGCGTCAAGCGGCCCAGGCGCTTGGCGCACGCGTCGCCCAGCTCGCAACACAACTAACAGCACGGAGTTAAAGTCATGGCCGCAGTACAAACCATTCGTCAATTTCGTCTACTGGCATTGGCCAGTTACCTGGGTTTATTGGCGTTAATGCTGATTTGGCAGATCACCTGTAACTGTGCCAGTTCGCTAAGCTTGGAATTCCGCTTAGGGTTTTGGGTGATACCATTACTATTTCCGCTTTACGGGATTATCCGTGGTCATGCTTATACCCATGCCTGGGCCAACTTCATTTTGATGTGGTATTTTTTACACAGCCTGACCATGCTATACGTGGCACCGCTGCAACGTGATTGGGCGATTGCTGAGTTGATTCTAACCAGCATGGCGTTTGTTGGCTGTACCGGCTATGCCCGCATGCAAGGTCGTGCGCAAGGGCTCGGTCTCAAACCACTAAAAGAACAGCGCTAAAGCTCTAATACCGCTTTCACGAAGGGCGTGGTCAGGGCTCGTTTAGCCACAATGGAAGCTTGGTCAAGCCGCTCTAACGCGTTGATCAAACTGGGTAAATCACGATGTAAGCGCTGTACCATAAACTGCGCGGTATCGGTACTCAAACTTAAGCCCATAGCTTGGGCGCGTAGCTGGATAGCGCGTACTTTGTGGCTGTCGTCAAGCGCCTGAATATGTAAGGTGAGACCCCATTGTAAGCGCGATTTTAAATCTGCTAAGTGAACCGTCAATTGAGCTGGGGCTTGTTTGGCGGTAACCACCAACTTAGTACTGCCCTGATCATCAATGCGATTGTATAAGGTGAATAATTCATGACACCAATCGGGGTCTGCCAACACCGCATCGATATCATCTAAACAGACCCATGCATAGTTTTCCAAACCGCGAAGACACTTAGCATCAACCACGCCTTTGAGTTCTGCTAATGGTAAATAAATCAACTGCGAATATTCAGCGCAAAGGGCGTGCAATAAATGGCTTTTACCGACCCCTGAAGGCCCCCACAGGTATACCAGAGGCTGCTGGCTACTGGTTAACATCGCAACTGCATCGGTATTGCCTCCACCGACCCAGGTTGCGAAAGTTTCAGCAACAGGAAGGGAAACCGCCAAGGGTAATTGCTGGGCATTCATTAATCAGTAACCCAGCGGTAATGGGCCGCATCAGGCAGTGGCCGTAATTGCTTACTCAGATCTAGGGCTTGGACAATACTATTTGGATCGGCTTGCAGGCTAATCGAAAATACTGCGGTACGCTCGCCAAAGCCAGTCAATTGCACACTAGTAACCGCCGGCAGACTGGCCAGTAGCTGCTCGGCGGCAATTACTTGTGTAATGTCAGCCAACTCATGCACCGTCATCTGCCATTGATTGAGTTGTGCAGCGGTACTACTAATACGGTAGCGTTGCGCCAATTCTCGGCTGACTTGGGCAATCAGCAGAGCTCCTAGCTGTTGCTGATCGGGGCTAGTCACCTCACCGCGCCAACGAATATCACCTAATTGTAAGGTCCAATCCGCCATCCACAGGTCTGTGTTCAAACTTGGATCAGCCTGATAAATACGGGCAACAATCACACCATCGTGTGGATAACGTGCCGAGGCAAAACTGAGGGCGTCGTCAAAGCGTCCCCATACATCCAGTGCGCTGATAGCCATGGTGTCGTTCAAATCGAGTAACGGAAACTTCAGCGGTAAACCGCGTTGCTGAGCGGTATCGCGCAGTTGTGTTAATAATTCCGATGACTCATCGCGACCGACCAATTGCCGCTGTAATTGCTCATTTTCACGCACCACCCAAACCAGTAGCTCCGGGCGTAAATTACTCCAAATACCTGACTCTGCGTTTTGAATCAGTTGATTAATTTTATCCTGATCAAATTGCACCCAAAGTTGTAATTGTTCAGCGTGTTGCTGATACGCATATTGCATGATGTAGTCCGACACGCTGCGCAATGCCTGCAGTACTTGTGGGTGCTGTAATAATTGATCATCTCCAGAAATGCGTAACAATGCCTGCGACAGTGCTTGCTGCAGAGCTTTGGTACGTTCTGCCGTGCTTTGCGTCGACACCTCAACGTGGGCTTGATATAGCGCAGTCAATTCCACCGCAGCTCGTGCTGGTTGAGAGCTAAACAACAGCAGTGTCGCAAGCGTGACAAAGCGAAGCAGAGAGAGCAGCTGATACGGCATAGTGGCCTCAAATAAACAGTAATGACCCCATCATAATCAGCCCAAGCCCTGCGGGCAAGTAACAAGCTGTGGATAACTCATTGTTCATTCAACCTTTGCATTTGCTGTGCTACACTTTTAACACTGTATCGGCCGCCGCCACACGCGCGCAAGCAAGGATCATACCCGCATGCTGAAGCAACAACTGCGAGCAATTAGCTCGCTTCTCACCAGCGTCACCTTTATTGGTATTTGTGTTGGCATGACCAGCACCCTGTTGTCATTGCGCGCCACCATGGAAGATTTCGGTACCCTCACCACCGGTATGATCATGTCGGCCTATTTTATTGGCTTTCTGTTTGGCACTACCCGCGCTCCGAAAGATATTCGCCGCGTTGGTTACATTCGTGCCTTTGGAGGATTAGCCGCATTAGGTGCAGCATCAGTATTAATTCAAGCGGTGTGGATAGACCCACTGGTATGGTTTGTCATGCGCTTCATGACTGGTTTTGCCATGTCCGCTATCTTTGTCATTGTTGAGAGCTGGCTGAACACCATGGCAGATAACCGCAATCGAGGCAAAGTGCTATCGGTCTATCTGGTACTAATATACGGCGGTCTGGTCATTGGCCAGCTGCTACTGGGTATTGCCGATCCAAGCGGCTTCGTCGCTTTTGCCTTGGTGGCATTGCTGATGAACCTGTCGATTATTCCAATTCTGATCAGTGTTACGGTGGAGCCGAGCGGCAATGAACCGCGCAAAGTACCGCTCGGGGAACTGTTTAAAATTGTTCCCCTCGGGCTGGTGAACGCCTTTATCATGCAGGCCTGTTTCGCCATGTTTTATGGTATCGGGCCCATGTACGCGTTATATATTGGTCTGACGGTCGAGCAAGTGTCATTATTTATGGCCGCTTTTATCCTCGGTGGCTTACTCGCGCAAGCACCGATCGGCTTCTTATCAGATCGCATTGATCGGCGCTGGATTATGGCCGCCAGTGCCGGTATCGCGGCGGTGATGTCGCTGATTTTATCGCAACTAAATGCCGATTCGGTCGCGTTAATCTACCTTTGTATGGGGTTACTCGGGGCCTGTGCCCTGCCGATGTATTCGTTAGGTATGGCCCACACCAATGACTTTTTAGAAAAAGATCAGATGGTTGGCGCTACTGGTGCCATCATTAAAGTGGGTGCCATGGGCGCTATTATCGGTGCACCACTGGTGGCCGTATTGATGGAATTTGGTGGGGTTGATTACTTCTTCTTACTGCTAATGGCGCTTACCGCAAGTGTCAGTGTGTACTCGTTATTCCGTATCGGCAAACGTCCCAAAGCACGCTTACAAACTCATTCAGCATTTGCCATGGTACCGCCGTCAGCAACTTCTGACGGCGTGTTAACGGCATTAGCTGAAGAGATGCAAGAAGGCGAAGCCGATGGTCCCGGCCCTATGCCACGCCCAACCAACGATTAACCCATTGCTGAGCTTCGCTAGCTAACTGCTGCAAATGCTCAGCACTGACAAAGCTTTCGCTATAGATTTTATATACTGGTTCAGTGCCTGAAGGGCGCGCTGCAAACCAACCATTGACGGTTGTCACTTTAACCCCACCAATCAAGGCTTGGTTGGCTGGTGCTTTGGTCATCACCGCGGTCACTGCATCACCCGCTAACTCGGTAATTCCCAATTTGTAGCCGCGAAGATCCGCAAACGCCGCATTGGCTTCTGCGCTTGATGCCACATCAATACGCTGATAATAGGCAGTACCGTGTTTGCTACAGAGGGCTTGGTAATACTGGCTTGGATCGCATTTTTGCGTGGCGACTATTTCGGCCGCCAGTAATGCCATGACGATACCGTCTTTATCGGTCGACCATGGCAAACCTTGGCGATCAAGAAATGTTGCACCAGCACTTTCTTCACCAGCAAACGCGGTCACGCCATCATGCAATTCTTGCGCAAACCATTTAAAGCCGACCGGCATTTCACGCAATGGACGGCCATGCGCGGCTACCACACGGTCAATAGTGGCACTGGATACCAAGGTTTTACCTATCGCTAGCTGCGCCGGCCAGCCACGACTTTGGCACAAATAATCAATTGCAACGGCAAGAAAATGGTTAGGGTTCATGAGCCCGTGTGATGGCGTGACAATACCGTGACGGTCATAATCAGGGTCATTGGCCACAGCGATGTCAAACTGATCTTTTAACGCCAATAGTGATTGCATGGCATACGGCGACGAGCAATCCATACGGATCTTGCCGTCTTTATCCAAGCTCATAAAGCTGAAGGTGGCATCTACCACAGCGTTTTTCACGCTGATATCGAGACCATAATGATCGCGCATCAAAGCCCAGTAACTGGCCCCGGCACCGCCCATAGCATCGACGCCAATACGCACACCGGCCTTCGCAATTGCCGCCATATCCACCACTTGATCGAGGCTTTCGACATAGGCTTTACGCCAATCAACCTGCTTGAGGCGCTTACTGGCGCGAGCTTCAGCATAAGGCACTGCGTTCACTCCAATTAACTCCGAACTCAAAATAGCATTAGCATATTTTTCAATGATTCGGGTCGCATCGGTATCGGCCGGTCCACCGTGCGGCGGATTGTATTTAAAGCCGCCATCGCTGGGTGGGTTATGCGATGGGGTGATCACGATACCATCGGCTAAACCTTTTTTGCGACCACGGTTATAGCGCAAAATAGCATGGCTAATCACTGGCGTTGGGGTGTAGCCATCGTCGCTTTGCACATGCACTTCAAGACCATTGGCAATGAGTACCTCTAAGGTGGTCATAAAGGCCGCTTCAGATAAGGCATGGGTATCGCGACCAACAAATATTGGCCCAGTAATACCCTGCTCCTCACGATATAACACCAGCGCTTGGCTTATCGCTAAAATATGTGCTTCATTGAAGCTATTGTTCAGTGAACAACCGCGATGGCCAGAGGTGCCAAACTGTACTTGTTCGGCTTTTTTGCGGGGGTCAACATCATGCACAAAATAAGCACTCACCAGTTGTGCAATATTGGTCAAATCACTCGCTTGGGCTGGCTGTCCAGCGCGTTCATGCAATGCCATTAGAGTAAGTCCCTGATTCGTTCAGCTTGTGTTTGGTTATAGCCGAGCTCTAACGCTACCTGAGTCAGCATCATTTTTTTGCGCGTGGTGTTGTTATTAGTCACCACGTAATAGTCGCTATCGGGTATTTGCTTTGGATTGGTGCTGGTGCCAGCTTCTTCGAGCTCGCGTTCTACAGTGGCAAAATACTTACGGTCGCGCCCTGTGATCTGCAGTACCCGCTCAAATTGCTGTGCATGACAACGGTGCAACATACTCAAGATATATAGAAAGCGTGCGACGATGCTGCGCTGACCGGCTAAGTCGGCTTTGCTCATCACATCAAAAATTGTACGCGTTGGGTTAGTAGGCGCTGGTGTTGCGGGCACAATAGCTTGTTGAAACCCAAGTAAGCGCCGCAGAATCGCTGAGGCACTCTCGCCAATATGTTGCGTGTGGCTGGCAATATAGCGATATAATTCGTCGTCAATGTCGATCTGCTTAGTCATCGGGTCGTTACCCTAATTGGTTATCAATGCGTATGATGGGCTATTATACCGAAGCCAAGCCGCGGGTACAGATATTCACAGAGTATGAGGTGGTGATGAGTCAATCGAGCTCGCTAGATTTGAATTATGAAATACAAGGTAACGGGCCAGCGGTAGTGCTGCTGCACGGGCTATTCGGCGATTTAGATAATCTAAAAGGCTTAGGCCGTGAGCTCCAACAGGATTATCAGGTGATTTATGTTGATTTACGTAATCATGGCGATTCAGCACATGCCGAACACATGGATTTTGCCTTAATGGCCGCAGATCTGCGGCAGCTTCTGACCAAGCTTGAACTGCCAGCGGTACATTTAGTCGGCCATTCATTAGGTGGCAAAGTGGCGATGGAATTTGCCCTGCGCTACCCGCAACAAAGCCTCAGTGTGGTGGCCGCCGATATTGCCCCGGTAGCGTATGAAGCCAAGCATCATCATATCCTTGATGCCCTGAGCAGCCTTGATTTAAGCACTATTAGCAGTCGCAAAGAGGCTGACCAAGCCCTCGCAAAAACGATTGATAGCATCGGTGTACGGCAGTTCTTGTTGAAGAATCTGCGCCTCGATGAAGGCCAGTTTAGCTGGCGGTTGAACTTAGCAGCGTTGCAACACAATTACCCAACCCTCGCCGGCGCGGTTACCGATGGTCACTACTCTGGGCCTATTTTATTTATCAAGGGTGGCGCTTCCGACTATCTCTTAGCGCAACACGAAGCGGCCATTCGGCAACGATTTAGCCGCGTAGAATTGAAAGTTATTGAAGGCACTGGGCATTGGTTGCATGCCGAAAAGCCACAGATTTTTAACCGCTTAGTGATGGCATTTCTGGCGCAACATAGTCGCACCGAGCGGCTTGGCGTGGTATAATCTCGGCCAATTTGCTGGAGACCATCGATGTTGTCAGAACATTTTGAACTGATCGAAACCTTAGGAACAAACTTTGCCTTAGCAGTGTTGTTTTTATTGATCGGTCTTGCCATTCAAGACGTTTTAAAAAAGGGCAACGTGCCGAAGTTCGGGCGCTGGTTTGTCTGGCTGGTTCTATTTTTAGGTTGTGCGGGGTTTATCGCCAAGGGCATTATTCAAGCCTTCTGGGAAAGCGGCCTGTAACATAGCACAATCGGTAACATTTTCATTTTTAGCACAGGTATGTAACACCTTATGGCACGTGTTGGCATTTTCTTTGGCAGTGATACCGGTAACACCGAAGCAGTTGCGCAAATGATCCAAAAAGAATTGGGCAAGCAGCTAATTGATGTCTTTGATATTGCAAAATCCAGCAAAGAAGATATCGCTAGCTTTGACCTAATCATGATTGGTATTCCAACCTGGTATTATGGCGAAGCACAATGTGATTGGGATGACTTTTTCCCAGAGCTTGAGCAAATTGACTTTAATAACAAGCTAGTCGCGATCTTTGGCTGTGGTGATCAAGAGGACTATTCCGAATACTTTCTTGATGCCATGGGTACCGTACGTGACATTATCGAGCCACGTGGCGCAATTATTGTGGGCCATTGGCCAACTGACGGTTATCACTTTGATGCGTCACGGGCACTGGTTGATGATCAGCATTTTGTTGGTTTAGGTATTGATGAAGATCGTCAACCTGAACTGACCAAGCAGCGTGTGCAACAATGGTGCGCGCTAATTCGTGAAGAAATGGGTCTTGAATAGCAGGGCTAATCAAGGCATTCACAAGGCACTTGGCTTGTGGCTATAATGGCGCAGGCGAAGTTGATAGCGAAGCGAGACTAATGAGCAGCAAAGACGAACTCCAGTTGAAGAAAGCTGGCCTTAAGGTCACCTCTCCACGGGTCAAGATCCTTGAGATTTTAAAGAACCCTGCCAACCAGCACATCAGTGCTGAGGATGTTTATAAAATCCTGCTCGAGAAAAACGAAGAAATTGGTTTGGCCACAGTGTATCGCGTGCTCAACCAGTTTGATGATGCTGGCTTAGTCAGTCGTCATCACTTTGAAGGTGGTCGCTCAGTGTTTGAGCTGAGTAACAAAGCGCATCACGACCATTTAGTGTGTCTGACCTGCGGCCACGTGTTTGAATTTGAAGATGACATGATTGAAGATCGCCAAGAGCAAATTGCCAACGCGAATAATCTCAATCTCATCAATCACAGTTTGTATCTATACGGCGAATGTAAGAATGCCGCCAGCTGCGAACACAATTTGTCCACACAGGACTAAAGCAACGGCGCTTTGCTTCATAGCGCCGCACTGAGAATCCATTATTTCATGAGTTTTGAGCAGTTAGGTTTATCTGCGCAGGTATTAAACGTACTTGCCGAACAGGGCTATACCGAGCCAACCCCCATTCAGCAACAAGCCATTCCAGCCATTTTGCAAGGCCGCGATGTGATGGCGGCAGCACAAACCGGTACCGGTAAAACCGCCGGTTTTACCCTGCCGTTACTCGAGATCTTAAATAACGGTCAGGCGCCGCGCGCTAATCATGTGCGAGCGTTGATTATCACCCCGACCCGTGAATTAGCTGCGCAAGTTGCTGACAGCGTGCAAACCTATGGTCGCGATATGAAACTATCGTCTGCGGTGGTGTTTGGCGGGGTAGGTATTAATCCGCAAATGATGCGCTTGCGCAAAGGTATCGATATCTTAATCGCCACGCCTGGCCGATTGCTCGACCTGTACCAGCAAAATGCGGTGAAATTTCAGCAGCTGCAAGTGCTGGTATTGGACGAAGCCGATCGCATGCTCGACATGGGCTTTATTCACGACATTAAGAAGATTTTGCGCTTACTACCCACACAACGGCAGAACTTGCTATTCTCGGCGACTTTTTCTGACGAGATTCGCGCCCTAGCCAAAGGCTTAGTGAATAATCCACAAGAAATTTCGGTCACCCCGCCAAACAGCACTGCCGAGCGTGTTGAACAGTCCTTATATGGTGTTGAGCAGACGCAGAAAACCGCCCTGCTCTGTCATTTATTACGGGCTCATAAAACCCCGCAGACACTGGTATTTAGCCGTACTAAGCATGGTGCTAACCGCTTGGTCAAGCAACTTGAAGCCAATGGCTTTTTAGCTGCGGCTATCCACGGCAACAAGAGCCAAGGGGCGCGTACCAAAGCCCTTGATGACTTTAAACAAGGTCGGGTTCAAGTGCTGGTAGCAACTGATATCGCTGCCCGTGGTATTGATATTGATTTATTACCGTTGGTGGTGAATTACGATTTGCCCAACGTCAGTGAAGATTATGTCCACCGTATTGGCAGAACCGCGCGCGCGGGTGCGAGCGGCCAGGCTATATCGTTGGTAAGCCCAGAAGAAGTGCGTGATTTACGTGGTATCGAGAAATTGATTGGCCAACGTATCACCCAATGCCAGGTGGACGGCTTTGATGCCGTTGACCTGGTCAAAGGTCGGCCAGCGCCCAAACGTGAACAGCGTCAGCCACGTGGTCGCTCCAATCAAGGTGGTCAGCGTAGCCATGGTAGTAGCAACAATGGTGGTGGCAATGCCAACGGTGGCGGCAATCGCACTGGCGGCAGTGGTAAACCAGCGCGACGCCCACGTTAAACTCAACCAACAGCGACGCTATTCTGCGTCGCTGCTTCCAGTCCAAGTATCGCGCAAGCCAACGGTCTGATTAAAGACCAACTGGGCGGCTGAACTATCCTTGCTATCGGCAACAAAATAACCAATACGCTCAAATTGATACGCCTGGGCAGCAGATGCTTGTTGCAAACTTGGCTCGACAAAACCCTGCTTCACCACCAATGACTGGGGATTCAAGCTGTCAACAAAGTCATCTTCAGCGGCTGGGTTAGCCACTTTGAACAAGCGGTCATACAAGCGGAATTCAGCCGCCACGGCATGGCTAGCGGCAACCCAGTGAATCACCCCTTTAGGCTTGTTGCCATCCACTGGGTCTTTACCCAAGGTGTCGGCATCATAGCGGCAATAGACCGTGGTAATAGTGCCATCAGCGTTTTTGTCGGCGCGCTCAGCGGTGATCACATAAGCATTACGCAGGCGCACTGCTTTACCAAGCACGAGGCGCTTGTACTTTTTGTTGGCTTCTTCACGGAAATCATCGGCTTCAATCCAGATTTCACGTGCAAACGGTAACTGCCGCTGGCCCATACTGTCATCGTTAGGATGATTCGGTGCCTGCAACAATTCGTGCTGATCAGCGGGATAGTTCTCAATCACCAACCGCAACGGTTCAATGACCGCCATAGCGCGCGGCGCGTGCTGGTTGAGTTCATCGCGGATACAGGATTCGAGCATGCTCATTTCCACCTGGTTATCCATTTTGGTCACGCCAATACGGTGACAGAATTCGCGCACCGAGGCGGGCGTGTAACCGCGGCGGCGTAAGCCCGCAATAGTCGGCATACGGGGGTCGTCCCAACCACTGACTAAGCCCTCTTCAACCAGTTGATTGAGTTTACGCTTACTCATCACAGTGTATTGCAGATTGAGGCGCGAAAATTCGATTTGTTGCGGATGGCAGTCAATGCTGATGTTGTCTAGCACCCAGTCATACAAACGACGGTTATCTTGGAATTCCAAGGTACACAATGAATGGGTGATACCTTCAATGGCATCGGAAATACAGTGGGTAAAGTCGTACATTGGGTACACACACCAACGATCACCGGTTTGGTGGTGATGGGCGAAGCGCACACGATAAATCACCGGATCACGCATACACATGAACGGCGATGCCATATCTATTTTAGCCCGCAAACACACTTCACCCTCTTGATACTGACCAGCCGTCATGGCTTGGAAAATAGCCAAGTTTTCAGCCGGGCTGGTATCACGATAGGGACTATTCACACCGGGCTCTTTCAAGGTGCCGCGCATTTCGCGCATTTGCTCTTGCGAGGAAAAGTCAGCATAAGCTAAGCCTTTATTGATTAACTCAATGGCATAACCATGAAGTTGATCGAAGTAGTTTGAGGCGTAACGTGGTGTGCCCTGCCACTGATAACCAAGCCAGCTCACATCTTCTTGAATCGATGTGACATAATCGACTTTTTCTTTCAGCGGGTTGGTGTCATCAAAGCGCAGATTACAGCTACCCTGGTAGTCTTCAGCAATGCCAAAGTTCAGCACGATCGATTTAGCGTGACCAATGTGCAAGAAACCGTTCGGCTCCGGCGGAAACCGCGTATGTACCGAGGCGTGTTTGCCGCTGGCTAAATCTTTGTCGATGATTTGCCGAATAAAGTTACTACGGGGCGCGTCTGCTGCCATGAATCAAAAATCTCCAGTGAGTACACCTGCAAAATGGTGCTTATGATCGCAGTTTCCGCGGTGCCGTGCAAGCCTTGTTAACCGCTGCGCGGTAGATGAAAAAACTGCGCTACTTCACGCCAATGTGCTTGTGCTTCGCTGAGCTCTTGCCAATAAAATTGCAGCTGCGTGCCACTGCCGGCTTGCGCCAATAAACAGCGCGCTTGCCAGCTTAAAGTAGCTATTTTAGGGTAACCGCCGAGGGTTTGGCGGTCATTGAGCATGACAATCGGCTGGCCATCAGGGGGGATTTGTATGGCGCCAACCGCAAGTGGCTCAGAAATCAGTTGCTCGCCCGCCCACTCTATCGGTTGCTCAACCTGCAGTCGCACGCCCATACGGTCATGTGCGGGACTCACTCGCATGGTTTGATTAGTGAGCAGTTGCCGCGCACTATCGCTGAACTGCTGATATTGGCCGCTGGCAATAATACCCAGCTGCAGTGGTGTGCTGGGTTGACTGATTAAGGCGGCGAGGAGTTCCTGCTGCGGCCGCCGTTGCGGCAGTTCAACGCTAAACAATGGTGCCTTTAAGACCTCACCGTCAGCAAGCAAACGGCCATCACCATGGATACCACCGCGACGGTCACGGCGCACCGTTGCCACACTGCCTTGGCAGGGAGTGGCACTGAAACCACCACGAATAGCAAGGTAACTTCGCAATCCACGCTGCGGCGGTGGTATCTCTAACTGATCACCAGCGCGTAGAGTGAGAACTTGCCAGCTGCGCTGCGGTTCGCCGTTAATCACGACCTGACTTGCTGCCCCCGTGACACAAACTTGGGTCTCAGCTAAACACGCCAACCGACAAGCACTGGCGGTGATTTCCAATTGTGCTGCATTGTAATGGTTATCGAGGAGCCGATTGGCCCACAAGAATGCGCGCTCATCAACCGGGCCACCACGAGTGATACCAGCGGCGAGCAAACCAAACCGGCCAAAATCTTGCAGGCTGGTGTAAAACCCAGCGCTGACTACCCTCAGAACGCTGTGGCTGATGATATTATTGCTCATCGTGTCATTGCTCATTGAGTGACCGCTCGCGCCTGATAATCGGCTAGGCTTATGGCAACAAAACGCACGCGATCGCCAGCGCTCAGTTGCGGCAATGCTAGCGCGCGCCCAATAATCAACCAGCCACCGGGGGAACTGTGCGGATAAATCGCGGTTTGTTGATTAGCAATGGCCACACTCAATGCCGGTACGGCGGCTCTTGGCGTCGCTAAACGCGGTAATTGTAGTGCTGGTGGTAGGTCACCGAGATAGGCAAACCCCGGCGCAAAACCGAGGGTGTATACACAATAATCTTCACCACTATGCAAGCTAGCTTGGGCCGCGCTACTCAGCCCAGTTTGAGTGCTTATCAATTCGCTATCCAGAGCCAACGAGGGGTGATAGCACACCTCAATGAGGTGATTAAGGGTGCTTTCCGGGGTTACTGTGAGCGGTTGTTGCACGGCCTGTAAGATCAACTCACGGATCTGCTGTTCACTATGTTTTAACGGGTTGTAGTAGACCAACAGGCAGCGATAACTCGGGACTAACTCAACGACTTGATCAGCTTCTGCCAACAGTGCCGCTAAGGCATGCACCTGCGCGTTTACCTGGCGATCAATACGGCGCTGAAATTCTACCATCACCGCATCGATGGCTGCGGTCACCAAGTTGACTGAATTCATGCATGGGCCATGCCAAGCAGATGCTGGCGAATGGTCTTAACTAATGCCACCGCCTCAGCATTATCGCCATGCACACACAGCGTGTCAGCCTGCACCATTAAGGCGCTGCCGTCGCTGGCACGAATCGCTTGCCCGGTAGCTAGCTGACTGACTTGGGCAATGATCTCGGCGGCATCATGCAACACCGCATCGGCGTGTGTTCGAGCTCGTAATTGTCCGTTGGGGTCATAGCGACGGTCCGCAAAAGCTTCAAACAACAACGGGATACCATAACGCGCTGCTTGTTGCTGCTGCCAGTCACCACCAATGCTAGCGAGAGTCAACAACTGCAAGGGCTGCTGACGCTGCTGATTACATTGGTCAATGACCCGCAGTACCGTGGCAAATAACTCTGGATTACGTTGCATATCGTTGTACAGGGCGCCATGGGGCTTCACGTAATCAATTTGGCTGCCATGAAGCGCACAAATAGCCTGTAATGCGCCAATCTGATAGTGCAGAATTGCCGCCAACTGCTCGTCACTAAAATGCATAGAACGACGCCCAAACCCAGCTAAATCAGGATAACTAGGGTGCGCGCCAATACGCACCTGATGCTTTACTGCTAGGCGCACGGTGGTTTGCATCACCTGTGGGTCACCGGCATGAAAACCACAAGCAATACTGGCCATATCGATATGCGGCATGACCGCAGCGTCATTACCCATGGTCCAGGCGCCGAAACTTTCCCCCATATCGCAATTAAGCAGCACGATCAGTCCTCATGGCGATTGCGCGCAGCAGTAAAACGCGCATAACTATAACCAAACAGATACAGGCCCAAACCAATCGCAGCAATTTGTAACGGTGGAATGATTATGGCGGTAATTTGATGGGCACCGAAAACGGCAGCAGCACCAGTCAACCCCATGGTCAGTAGTGCCATAGCAATCAGCGTCAGCGGCTCCAGCCAGCGCTGTATAGCAGTGACCCCCAACAGGCTGGCAAAGGCCCCGAGAATCAGCCCCCAAGCCACCGGCACACCTAAGCTGTACCAGCTTAATTGATAATTAACCATAACAGTCCAGAGCTGCTCTGGAGTCGCGGTATAAAACAGCAAGCCAACTAAACCAGCAAGAATCACTAAACGTTGTGTCAATGACATGGTGGCCACTCCCCAACTACAGTACTAGCGACAAAATCGCCACCACCGCAATGATAATTGGTACCCACAAAATCGGCGACTGATACCATTGCATGACTGGGGCCTGATAGGGTTCAGGCTGACGCTCTTCAATAGGAGCCTGCCTTTGACTGATTAGCCACACCACCCCAACAATCAGCAGACCGAGGCCAAGCAATCGCCAGTTGCCGGTATTATCACCGGCGGGCGATAACACGCCCAATAATAACCCTGCAACAATAACGGCCAAGGCCGCAATACGCGTGACGATATTAGTTTTTATCATGGTTTATCTGTCCTGCTTTAGCGTGTTTACGCCAGGTTAAATAGAAACTGAGCCAAGCACCGGTCATCAGCACCACACCAATGGCAATGGTGACATAATTTTGCTCCCACACGCCGCTGAGCAACGTGACTAAACCGATAATAACCACCACTAGTGCAATCAGCATGATGCCCCCGTGAGATAGGCTGGTTTATTACCACACCACAATACCCAATTCTAGCCAGTGTGAAAAGCGTCACACCGCACTATTCGACTATTATCGCGGTCAATGCCATACTCATTTTCTAACCTATGGAGACCTAACCTACATGAGTCGCAGCATCGATGATAACCAAGCCGAACTGTGTGAATCTGAATTATTGCAACGTGATGCCACGGTTTATTTGCCTTTAGCGCGAAAAATCAGCCCGAAATTGACGGTTCAACGACTGATCCCGCAGCGTGGTCTGCGCATGGTTGGGCCATGGTGCTTTGTTGATCATTTTGGTCCACTACCGATAGCTGACTATGCTGATTTTGACGTGGCACCGCACCCGCATTGCGGCTTACAAACCATCACTTGGTTATTTTCCGGACAACTGCTGCATCACGATAGCCTCGGCTACCAACAGCCCTTGCGCCGTGACCAACTCAATTTAATGACCAGTGGCCACGGTATAAGCCATGCCGAAGTGGCTGATCAACAGCTCAGTGAGCCACTGCATGGTTTGCAGCTATGGAGTGCCCTGCCACCGGCAAGCGCAGATACCCAACCGCGCTTTGACCATTATCCGCAGGTGCCGAAATTTTCTATCGGTGACTGCACCGCCAGTCTGTTGGTCGGCAGCTATCGTCGTGATGATGGTGACAATGTGCAACGTTTCACCTCACCAGCATTGAGTTTTCATCCATCAATAGCGTTGCTGCTCAGCACCCCAAAAGCCACTGCCATTGAACTGGTCCTAGAGCGCGAATTTGAGCATGCTTTATACGTGGTTACGGGTCGTATTGATAGCCTCGAGCAAACCGTCGTGGCACACCAATTGCTCAATCTGGGGAGTAATCGGCAACGGTTGGCGATTGAGCTTTCAGCGGATACCAAACTGCTGGTGATCGGCGGTGAAGCCTTCGAGCAACCAGTGCGAATGTGGTGGAATTTTGTCGCTGCTGATATGCAACAATTACAGCAAGCACAACAGCAATGGAATGTTGGTCATAGCCGCTTTGGCAGTGTCAGTAGTTATCAAGGGGAGCGAATGATGGCTCCGGAACTGCCGAGTCAAGAGGACAATCAATGAACTGGCTAGGAAAATTGAGAGCAGCCATTCGGCGCTTAGGGATCTGGATTTTAGCAGCGGCTATTACTTTAGCGGTGCTGTTTAGCGCGGTACTGGTGTACAAGTGGACAGTTTATGAACCGGATCCGCCGCCATTGGCGGATTGCACCAGCTTGGAACTGCTGACCACCAGCGATGGCGCCGCTGAATTACATCTGCAGCATTGCCAGCGCGGCGGCAAGCCGAGTTGGAGTGGCTACGAACTATGGCTATTTGAACCATTAAATGGTGACTGGCAACGCATCATGACTGCTGAAAAGCTGCACAACGACAGCATGCAACAGTGTTTAACCATCGGCTGGCGCAATCAAACTACGGTGCTGGTGGCTCATAGTCAAAGCCGCGGTGATATTGCTCTGGCGAAGAATTCGGTGGTGTATGATGACGTTAATGACCGTCCACATACGCTCAGTATTGCTACCGAGCGCATGGATCTATGTCAATTAACCGAGCTTCATGACTAACTTGAGCGGTAAGCGTTTCATCAAAAAGGCAATCACGGCCCATGGCCAGCCCGGTACATAAGCGGTAACGGGCTCTTTTTCGATAGCTTTCACCAAGGCCTTACAACCGGTCTCATTGTCCACCATAAACGGGGTGTTTTTGACCTTTTCGTTGATTTCTGAACGGATAAATCCGGGGCAAATGGTGCTGGTTTTAATTGCTGATTTACTGCGAATTAAATCGGCGCGAATACCCTCGGTCAGTGCCGATAAGCCTGCTTTGGTGGCGGCATAAACCGTCATTGCTCGAGGCATACCGCGCAACGCGCTAATGGAGCTGACGGTCACCAAATGGCCATGTTGCTGGGCACGGAAAATCTCCAACGCCGCTTCACATTGGGCAATGGCGGCAACAAAGTTAGTTTGCGCGGTTTGCACGTTAGCATAGAAGTAGCCGGTGCCTAATGATGCACCCTTGCCCATACCTGCATTGACGATCACCCGGTCTATCTCACCAAACTCCTGTTGGAATTCTTTAAAGACCCGAAACACCGCCTCGTGATCATTCACATCTAAGGCCTTCACACTGATGGTTAAATCGGGATTCTGTGCTAATAGCTCGGTGCGAAGCTGCTCAAGCCGGTCGGTACGCCGCGCACATAAGGCTAAGTTACGCCCCATTGCCGCAAATTGCTTAGCCATGCCTTCGCCCAGCCCTGAGCTGGCGCCGGTAATTAGAATGGTTTTGCGCATGACTAGATCCTTTTACTTTGCTTGATTAAACGGCGACAACGCCAGTGTAAATAATTGACCAAAAACCAAAAATTCTTGAACGCGGGATTATTGGTTTGGCCGTGGTGATAGCGGTAATAAATTTGCTGGGCAATCACACTTAAGCGAAATAGCCCAAATACTTCGTAAAAACTAAAGTCTCGCGCTGATACGTTCATAGCTTTGCAATAATAATCAATAACTTGCTTGCGTGTGAACATGCCAGATAGATGGGTGGGTTGACGCCGCGTTGAGCGTGCTACCGCATCGTCATCGGCTTGGATCCAATAAGCCAACATGTTACCGACGTCCATCAGCGGGTCGCCCAGGGTGGCTAATTCCCAATCTAGCACGCCAATAATATGGGTTGGATCGCTCGGGTCGAGCACTAAATTATCAAAGCGAAAATCGTTATGGGTCATGCAAATCCGTTCGCGGTTTGGCATATTGGCTTGCAGCCACGCCATAATGCCCTTACCACTGGGCACATTCCAAGTTTTCGCCTTACCGTAGCGCTCACTCCAACCACTGACTTGGCGCTGGGTATACCCCGCTCCTTTGGCTAGGTCACTTAAACCAGCCTGCTCAATATCAACCTGATGCAATTGAATTAAAGTATCCAGCGCATTTTGGCACAGCTGGCGAGTTTGCTGCTCGCTGAGCGTGACATCGCGCGGCATATTTTTGCGCGGAATAATGCCAGCAATGCGTTCCATCACATAAAATTCAGCACCAATAATGCTCTCATCTTGGCAGTACAGGAGCATCTCTGGCACCGCTGCAAACACCGGCTTGAGCGCTTTTTGAATGCGATACTCGCGGCCCATATCATGGGCTGATTTGGCCTTGGTACCGGCTGGTGGTCGGCGTAAAATTAAATCGGCGTTGGCAAATTGCAGCCGATAGGTCCAATTGGAGGCGCCACCGCTGTACTGGCTGACCTGCATCTCACCACTGAGTTCCGGGAGTTGCTGCTGTAACCACTGTTGTAGTTGCGCCACGGGTAGCTCTTCACCACTGCGCACTTGCCCCGCTTGGTCTTCGCTACGGTTACTAGCGGTCATAGCCTAACGCTCCCGATACTTGGCCAGTTCAACTTTGGCGATGGTGGCGCGATGCACTTGGTCAGGGCCATCAGCAATGCGAAGTGCCCGCGCCATAGCGAACAATGCAGTAAGCGGCACATCATGACTCATGCCAGCACCACCAAAAATCTGAATGGCTTCATCCACCACCATTTGCAAGGCATTCGGCGCTGCCACTTTGATCGCTGAAATTTCAGCCAGCGCTTTCATAGCACCCACTTGGTCAATCTTCCACGCCGCATAGAAAGTCAGTAAGCGCGCTTGGTCAATAGCAATACGCATATCCGCCAGGCGTTCCATATTGCCGCCCAGTTGTAGCAACGGCCGACCAAAGGCAATCCGGTCTTGGCCGCGTTGTACAAACAGTTGTAACGCCCGTTCTGCCGCGCCTAACGCACGCATACAGTGATGGATACGGCCCGGCCCTAACCGCCCTTGGGCAATCTTAAAGCCATCGCCAAGTTGACCAATCACATTGCTTGCTGGCACGCGGACGTTATCAAATAACACCTCACCATGACCGTACGGGGCATCGTACTCGCCAAAAGCCGGTAACATACGTTCTATGGTCACGCCAGGGGTATCTAGCGGCACCAACACCATGCTATGACGGCGGTGTTTTTCGGCTTCGGGATCGGTCAGCCCCATCACAATGGCAAATTTTGCCTGCGGATGGCCTAAGCCGGTCGACCACCATTTACGCCCAGAAATGACCACATCATCGCCATCGGCAACGATACGCGCTTGCATATTGGTAGCATCGGAGGAGGCGACATCAGGCTCTGTCATACAAAAGACCGAGCGAATTTCACCACGCAGTAACGGTGTCAACCACTGCTGTTGCTGGCCGGCACTGCCAAAGTGATACAGCACTTCCATATTGCCAGTATCCGGTGCATTGCAATTAAATATCTCGGGGGCTAATAAGCTATGACCCATCACTTCGGCCAAGGGCGCATATTCCAATGTGCTTAAACCAGCGCCTAACTCATTATCGGGTAAAAATAAATTCCACAAGCCAGCCGCACGGGCCTTGGCCTTCAACTCGGTGACAATCGGTGGCACCTGCCAAGTGCGCCAATCACCATCGGCATTCAAACGGCGGTTTTCTTTGTGATAGTGCGCTTCAATCGGCTCAATATGCTCACGCATAAAGGCAATCAGCCGTTGCCGATAATCCAAAGTTTTGGCGCTGGGATTAAAATCCATGGGGCTTCCTCGTCTCGCTGTTGGCGATAAGTATTTTTAAACAACTGTTTAAATGATTGTAGTCAGCTGACGGCAAAAGAAAAGCCCTAAATACTGGGGGTATCGATTAATAGTGAGCGCTTTGCGGCTAATGGCATTTGTTCGGCTAAAAAATCAATCAGTACCCGCACCGCCGGCAGCAGACCTCGCCGATACGGATAAACCATATGCATGATCCCCATCGGTAAGCGCCAATCCGGCAAGGCCAGCTGCAGATGCCCCTGTTTTACCGCATCTGCGGCAATGTAATTGGGTAGTGCCACTACGCCGTGGCCAGCAATGGCTGACTCTAACAATACAAACATGTCGTCGGTAATAAGTCGTGGCCGGTAGCTTAATGATAACTGTTCACCACTACGGTGGGTAAATTCATAGCGATAGCGACCACTGGTGTAATGCAATGACAACTGCGGTAAATGAATCAAGTCCAGTGGATGTAAATCGCTGCGGCCAGCCAACAATGATGGTGCCGCAAATAACGTTGACGGCGCATCAGCCAAAGGCCGCGCAATCAATGATGAATCGTCAATACTAGATCGCACCCGCAGCGCCACGTCAATGCCCTCTTCAATCAGGTTTACCGGTCGGTTGGTGACCAATAAATGCACCCGCACCTCGGGGTAGCGTCGCATAAACTCCGGCAATAACTCACGTAACATACTTTGACTAAGGGCAAAGGGTGAACTCAAGTGGATATCGCCACGCGGGGTTTCTTGTACCAACTGGGTGACTTGCTGGGCCGCCTCAGCAGCCTCTACTAAGGTTTCACAATGGGCCAAAAAGGCGCGACCAATATCGGTCAAACGCAGTCCGCGGGTACCACGATGCAACAAGCGTACACCCTGTTGCTGCTCTAAGTCCGTTAAGCGCCGACTCACAGTGGATTTCGGCATATCAAGCTCACGCGCCCCAGCGCTGATACTACCGGCCGCAACCACCCGCGCAAAAATAAGAAAATTAGTTAAATCTGGAATGGCCATGGCTACGTATCCAATAATGAATCTTTTCATTCGTTCCATTTGTGGAACGATTGTTTCCATATTATCTATCTACCGATAAAAATGGAACACTCTATACTAGTGCCATAAGTCATTAAGTCATTCCTAACTGATTTCAACAATGAGGTACACCATGCATATTTTACAACTAGATTCAGGTTTATTCCCGGGCCAATCAGTCAGCCGCCAGTTAACCGCTGACATCGTCAAGCGCTTGCAAGCGCAACACCAAGCCACCTTGACGCATCGCGACTTAGTCGCCGAGCCGATCCCACATTTAGATGCGGCAGCATTAACTCAAGACAACGCCCTGACCAATCAGCTGATTGATGAGCTAAAGGCGGCCGACGCCATTGTCATTGGCGCACCCATGTACAACTTCACCATTCCAACTCAGCTTAAAGCTTGGTTAGACCGTATCGTGAAAGCCGGCGTGACCTTCAAGTACACCGAACAAGGCCCTCAGGGCTTGTTACCTGGCAAAACCATCTATATCGCCTCCGGCCGTGGTGGCGTATACAGCAAAGGCGAAGCGGCAGCTATGGATCACCAAGAGAGCTACCTGCGCACGGTACTTGGTTTTATTGGCTTAAACGATATTCATTTAATTCGCGCTGAAGGCGTCAATATGGGTGATGAGCCACGGCAACAAGCACTTGCTGCCGCAGCACAGGATATTGCCGCGCTGTCTTAAACTGCGCGGTCAACGGCTTAACGCAATTGTTGCAGCTGCTGGTGAATCGCCGCAGCACTAGCTGCGTCGGTAAGCTGTTGATACACCTGTAAGTAGGTGGTGGCGTCAACTGGCGCGCCACCCTCATGCACGGCTTTATAAGCCTGCCACAACCGATACAAACCGGCGGCATGCTGCTGCAATAACCGCTCGTGCATGGTCACCGCCAGTAACAAACCACAACTGTAATGCTTAGCAAACGCACTGCCCCCGCTGGCTACTGTTTGGCATTGCTGTTCGGCTTGCGCCAAGCGTTGCTGCAAATAATCGTCACGGCCACTGCTTGCACGCAAATAATCATAGGCCATGAACTCAGCCACACCTTCGTGGATCCAGGCATCGTCATTGGAATAAATATTACTTTGATAGAGGTGCCCTACTTCATGGGCAAAAAACCATAGCGTGTCGTTAATAAAATTAGCTTCGGTCATGCGCTCATGCATGCTGTGCCCATACCAATGCACAAACAGTTGACGACCAATTACCCCGCCCTGTTGACCATAACGACCATCATCAGTAGGGCTAAACGAGGCGAATAAAATAGGTGGCGCTGCTAACGGCTGCAAGCGCTCAGCAAAATACTGCAACATCGGCGGTAAATCGTAACGCAACGAGGTTTGCAGCGCATACGGCAGGCCGGGGTCAATCACGCTATCTAAGAATGGGTCGGTTTGTTGCTGTGGGCCAACATACACCACCTGGCCATCATCGGCAGCCTCTACCCAATTCGCTGTACCGGTAAATTGTTGTGCCGGAATACGAATGGCATCGCTCGCCAAAGCCTGCATGGTGAAGTCATAGTTAATAGCAGCGCTGTTGTCACAGTGCTCAGGACACACTTTAAAACGCCCGGTAAACCACGCCATGCCGCCATCGGTAAAGGGTGAGAATGGCGCATAGTCTTTATCGAGCGCCACATACGTTGGGGTAAGTTGCAACGAGACCTGCTCGAATAGCGCGCCATCACGACGCCGAATACGCTCTTCATTAGCCGCAGTCAGGCTCATTTCAAAAGCGCTATCGAGTGGCAGCCAGCGCTGCTGACGTGATTGATCGGGGTTGCGAATAAATACCAATTGGTGAACTGGTTGCGGGCTTTGATAGGCTACTTGCCAATGCTCAGCAGACTGTTTGGACAGCGTAATGGCAATACTTGGCGCAGGCGCTTGCGCCTGTTGTACTGCCACCGTCAAGCCGACGATAAGCGCCGCCAATAACCCTAATTGCAAAAGTTGTTTCATGAAAAGCCATTTTGTCCAAAAATTACTAACACCATCACCAAGCCCAGTGCGCCCGCAGCTAAACCGAGCAATGGCAACGCGGTGATGATATAAACTCTATGCTTGCTCTGTTTGGCCAAATAACTTTGCCCTATTAAAACCAGCACCGAATTCACCCAAACCAACAGACAGGCCACACTAGCAAGCAACAACAGTGGCTTGGAAGTAGTTTGTTGTAACGGCTGATGTAATAAGTAATACATCAGAAACATAAGCCCTGCCGGTAAATAGAAAAAGGTGTTCAGCATCGCCGCCAGCCAGCTAAAACCGAGCCAATTTTGCAGTTTCTGTGATTCGTTCATGGTCTTTTACTGCTTTAGTAAGTCGTTAAAAAATCGCGGATCTGCTTCACATGGAATGCCATTTTCATTTTCATCAAGCTCCACCGCGCCGCATTGCTGCATAAAAAACTTTGCCTCGGCAAAGGAGTTCATTTCGTTACAAAAACGCCGTTTATCACAACTAAACCGTTGCTCATCGCTCGGAGTAGCAATCACTTCATTGAGCTTATTTGGTTGCAAGTAGCCCATAAAATGCTGGCGCTGACTGTCGTCTAAGTAGTAGCGCCAAGCCAGCACCAGTGCCAAAATGAGCAGCAGTAACTTTTTCATAAAACCTTCTTGCGTAAGTAATTTAAACCGCCACGAATAGCCGCTACTTGAGCATCAATACATTGCTCAGGGTTGGTGCGTGGGCTGTCAGGATACACTTCAGTGGTGCTGACATAGTTGGCATTGGTCAAGCTAGCGCACAAACCTAAGGGTTTAACATCATAATTAATCACCCCAAACTGCGCGATGGGTACACCAATCAAACAGCCGTCGGCGTCGGCTTCAGCAATATGGGTGACGGTAGCTACTTCGGCAATAATAGCTGCTTGAAACTCTGGCTGCGGATTGGCGCTGTCACCGACACCATAATAGCCATCGGGAATGGTCCACACCGACTGCGGCTTGGCATCACGAGCCGCTAATGCCGGGCGAAATTCGCTGTTATCGGTGTCGGTGGTTTCGTGCAGATCAATATGGCACAGCACCTGCGGGTGGTGCTCGCTCATATAGGCCATCAATTGCGCCGCTTCTGGAGCCGGACTTGGATTCTTAAACGACCGGTTCGGATCAACCGCCTCGGGGTTCCAACGATTGATGGTTTCATAACCCCAGGGGCTAACACAGGGCACCACCACCACATTAAAAAACTGACTAAAGAAGCTGGCCTCGGTATCTAAAAAGCGCAAGGCGCCGAGCACACCGCTGGTTTCGTAACCGTGAATGCCACCAGTCACCAAAATAGTGGGTTTATCGGCACTGATAGTGCTGGTTAGCACATACAACGGATAGCTACCAGCGGCATAGTCTAAGCAACCGTATTGGTGCAGCTCAAAACGCTCCGCCAAACGTTGAATGTGGCTAACAATGTCATGCTGATACGAACGCTGAACACGTTGCTGCTGATACCATTGTTGCTTCTCAGGTGCGCCCCAGGGCACACCGGCGGTTCCAATTGCATAACTCATTACGGCTGCTTCCTTATATCAATGCTGTAGCTCGATTCTACCCGAAAAAAAAGGCCGCTCAAGTGAGCGGCCTTCGATAGTAACACGGCGGTGCTTACCAGCCGGTCTTTTCACGCAATGCTTTACCGATATCGGCTAAGCTACGAACGGTTTTAACGCCCGCGGCTTCTAATGCTGCAAATTTCTCATCGGCAGTGCCTTTACCACCAGAGATAATCGCACCGGCATGGCCCATACGCTTGCCTGGAGGTGCAGTTACACCAGCAATGTACGATACCACTGGCTTGGTGACGTTGTGCTTGATGAACTCAGCCGCTTCTTCTTCAGCTGAACCACCAATTTCACCGATCATCACGATAGCTTCGGTTTGCGGATCTTTTTCAAACAGCGCCAAAATGTCGATAAAGTTTGAACCCGGAATTGGGTCGCCACCGATACCGACACAAGTAGACTGGCCGAAACCTTCGTCAGTGGTTTGTTTAACCGCTTCATAGGTCAAGGTGCCTGAACGCGATACGATACCCACTTTACCTGGCTTGTGAATGTGACCTGGCATGATACCAATCTTACATTCGCCTGGAGTGATCACGCCTGGGCAGTTTGGACCAATCATGCGCACGCCTTTCACCGTGAGATATTCTTTCACGTACAACATGTCGATGGTTGGAATGCCTTCAGTGATACACACGATCAATTCGATGCCGGCATCAGCAGCTTCAACAATGGAGTCTTTACAGAATGGTGCAGGTACATAAATAACCGATGCAGTAGCGCCAGTTGCTTCTACGGCTTCGCGTACGGTGTTAAATACCGGCAGGCCTAAATGCGTTTGGCCGCCTTTACCTGGGGTTACACCACCAACCATTTGCGTTCCATAAGCAATCGCTTGCTCAGAATGGAAGGTGCCTTGGCCGCCAGTGAAACCCTGACAGATCACTTTGGTGTTTTTGTCGATCAAGATACTCATGATTAAGCTCCTGCCGCCGCTGCTACAACTTTATTTGCCGCATCAGCTAAGCTGGTGCCGGCAATAATGTTTAGGCCGCTTTCTTGCAATTTCTTACTACCCAGCTCGGCATTGTTACCTTCAAGGCGAACTACCACTGGAACCTTCACGCCAACTTCTTCAACAGCGCCGATAATACCTTCCGCAATCATGTCGCAACGAACAATACCGCCGAAGATGTTTACGAACACGGCTTTCACGTTGCTGTCTGAGAGGATGATCTTGAACGCTTCGGTAACGCGCTCTTTGGTTGCACCGCCGCCTACGTCTAAGAAGTTAGCTGGTTGGCCACCTGATAATTTAACGATGTCCATGGTACCCATAGCTAAGCCAGCGCCGTTGACCATACAACCAATGTTGCCTTCAAGGGCGACATAGTTGAGGTCCCATTTAGCGGCTTGCGCTTCACGTGCGTCGTCTTGTGACGGGTCGTGCATAGCTTTGATTTTTGGTTGACGATACAGAGCATTACCGTCAATGTTGATTTTACCGTCTAAGCAATGCAGGTTGCCTTGCTCAGTGATAACCAACGGGTTGATTTCTAATAAGGCGAAATCATACTGTTCGAACATCTTGGCTAAGCCCATGAAGATGTTGGTGAATTGCTTCACTTGATCAGCGTTTAAGCCTAATTTGAAGCCCAGTTCACGACCTTGGTAAGGCAATGGACCAACAATTGGGTCAATCACTGCTTTCAAGATTTTTTCTGGAGTTTCTTCAGCAACTTTCTCAATTTCAACGCCACCTTCAGTTGACGCCATGAACACGATTTTACGTGATGCACGGTCAACCACAGCGCCTAAATAAAGTTCAGAAGCGATATCGGTCAGGCTCTCAACCAAGATTTTAGAAACTGGCTGGCCATTAGCATCTGTTTGATAAGTTACTAAGTTCTTACCTAACCAGTTGCTGGCAAATGCATGGACGTCGTCTAAGCTAGAAACTAACTTAACACCGCCCGCTTTACCGCGACCACCGGCATGGACTTGAGTCTTAACAACCCAACGGTCACCACCAATTTTCTTGGCGGCTTCAACGGCTTCATCCGCAGTGTCAACTGCGTAGCCTTCAGATACTGGCAAACCAAACTCTTTAAACAGTTGCTTGGCTTGATACTCATGCAAGTTCATGATGCTCTTCCGATTCGTATGAACAACAATAACAGCCGACTGGCTGCTAACCCGAATTTCGCGCGTATTTTACAGGCTTGCGCGGAAAAAATACAGCCGCTGGTTCAGATGAATCACAGCGGCTGGTACGTCGCGTTAGATGTCCAGCAACAAACGTTGCGGGTCTTCTAACAATTCTTTGATGGTGACCAAGAAGCCGACCGACTCTTTACCATCAATAATACGGTGGTCATAAGATAAGGCCAGGTACATCATCGGTAAGATTTCAATCTTACCATCGACTACCATGGCGCGGTCTTGGATCTTGTGCATGCCTAAGATGGCACTTTGTGGCGGGTTCAAAATTGGCGTAGATAGCAACGAGCCGAATACCCCACCGTTGGTGATGGTGAAGTTACCGCCTTGCATATCGTCCATGGTCAATTTGCCGTCACGACCTTTGATAGCTAAGTCTTTGATACCTTTTTCAATATCAGCAATGCTGAGCTTATCGGTATCACGTAGTACTGGGGTTACCAAACCACGCGGGGTAGATACCGCAATGCTGATATCAAAGAAGTTGTGATACACAATGTCGTCACCATCCAGTGCGGCATTCACTTCTGGGAAGCGTTTCAACGCTTCGGTCACGGCTTTCACGTAAAAGCCCATGAAACCTAAACGGGTGTCATGACGCTTTTCAAAGATGTCTTTGTAGGTGTTGCGCAAATCCATGATGGGCTTCATGTTGACTTCGTTGAAGGTAGTCAACATAGCAGTGGAGTTCTTGGCTTCTAACAAGCGCTTGGCAATGGTCTTGCGTAAACGCGTCATAGGCACACGTTTTTGCTCGCGGTCGCCACTGACCGCTGGTGCCGCAGTGGTGGCTGCTGGCTTGTTGGCTGGGGTTGATTTATTGCTGCTGTCTTTCACATGCTTCTCGACATCTTCTTTGGTCACGCGACCGCCTTTACCAGTTCCTTTCACGTCAGCGACTTTCAAGCCTTGCTCAGCTAACAAACGGCGTACCGCTGGGCCAGCTACTTCGCTGTCGCCTTCATCGCTATCACCGCTCTGAGCTGTAGCGCTGTCGGCTTTGCTGTCATCTTTGCTGTCGGCTTTGCTATCTGAGCCGCTAGCGCCGGCCATCAGAATACCAATCACATCGTTAGCGCCCACAGTGGCGCCGCTGTCATGCAGAATCTCGGCTAATACGCCGTCAGCTTCTGCAACCACTTCGAGTACTACTTTGTCAGTTTCAATATCGACCAAGTTTTGATCGCGTTTCACCGCATCACCGGCTTTAACGTGCCAGGTGGCAACCGTGGCATCCGCTACCGACTCAGGCAGGGTTGGTACTTTGACTTCAACCTTGCTACCGCCGCTGGCTGGTCTGTCTGCTTTGGCTTCGGTTTTAGCTTCTGCTTTAGTCTCTGCTTTACTGTCAGCTTTATCAGCCTTGGCATTGCTGCTGGCTGAGCCGGCCGCTTCGAGCTTACCAATCACTTCTTCAGCTCCAACCGTGGCGCCGCTTTCAGCAATAATGTCGCCCATTACGCCATCTTCTTGCGCCACAACTTCAAGCACAACTTTGTCAGTTTCAATATCGACCAAGTTTTGGTCACGTGACACCTTGTCACCCGGCTTAACATGCCAAGTAGCAACCGTTGCATCGGCAACAGATTCAGGGAGTTGTGGAACTTTAATATCAATAGCCATGGTCCATATCACCTATTTAATAGTTAACGCGTCATCGACGAGTTGTTGCTGTTGTTTGTTGTGCTCAGACAGATAACCGACCGCCGGCGCCGCAGAGGCTGACCGACCGGCATAAGTTAACTCGGCACCAGCAGGAATTGCAGCGCGGAAATTGTGCTGGCTGCTGTACCATGCACCTTGGTTTTGCGGCTCTTCTTGACACCAAACAAAGTCTTTCACGTGCTTATAATCAGCTAAAATTTCAGCCACTTCTTCGGCTGGGAACGGATACAACTGTTCGATACGAATAATTGCTACATCAGTTTGCTCGCGCTTGCGACGTTCTTGCAATAGATCGTAGTACACTTTGCCCGAGCAGAATACCACCCGCTTCACTTTCTTCGCTGGCAGTTTGTCGATTTCACCAATAGCGTTCAAGAACACACCATCGGTCATTTCGCTTAATTCTGACACCGCTAATGGATGACGCAGTAATGATTTAGGCGTCATCACAATCAATGGCCGCCGCACTGGGCGTAATTGTTGGCGACGGATCATGTGAAACACTTGCGCTGGCGTAGTTGGCACACACACCGACCAGTTATGGTCTGCGGACAGTTGCAAGAACCGCTCTAAGCGCGCCGAGCTGTGCTCTGGGCCTTGGCCTTCATAACCATGCGGCAACAACAGCGTTAAGCCACACAAGCGGCCCCACTTTTGCTCGCCAGAACTTAAGAACTGGTCAATCACCACTTGGGCGCCGTTGACGAAGTCACCGAACTGCGCTTCCCACATCACCAGTGATTTCGGTTCAGCCGTGGCATAGCCGTATTCAAAGGCAACAACCGCGGCTTCTGATAGCACCGAGTCATACAATTCAATACGGCCCTGACCTTCGCGCACGTTGTTCAACGGCATGTAGGTTGAGGCGTCATCTTGATTATGTAGTACTGCATGGCGATGGAAGAAGGTACCACGACCGCTATCCTGACCGGTTAAGCGAATATGTACGCCGCCATCCACCAAGGTGGCATAGGCCAAAGTTTCGGCAAAGCCCCAGTCTGCTGGGCGCTCCCCGGCTGCCATTTTCAGGCGTTCTTCATAGACCTTTTCAACCCGCGAATGCAGTTTGTGCGTGGCCGGCACCGTACTCATGGCGGTACCGAGCTTCTGCAACTGCTGCAAGCTAATTTTAGCGTCGTATTGCACGTCCCATTCATTACCGATATAAGGAGTCCAATCCGACGAATGTGATTTCATGTCACGGTATTCGTCAACAACTTCAACATCACCTTTATCGAGTAGGTCACGGTAGTCGCTGAGTAGTTTATCGGCATCATCATCTTTCAACACCCCAGCCTGTGCCAAGCGTTCGGCATAGATGACGCGTGGTACTGGGTGTTGCTTGATCTTGGTATACATCACCGGCTGGGTCGCACTTGGCTCATCGGCCTCGTTGTGACCATGGCGGCGATAACAAACCAAATCAATCATTACATCACGCTTGAAGGTGTTGCGATAATCCAGCGCCAACTGAGCAATAAACACCACGGCTTCTGGGTCATCTGAATTAACATGGAAAATTGGCGCCTGCACCATTTTGGCAATATCGGTACAGTACTGGGTAGAGCGCGTATCTTCTTGTTTTGATGTGGTAAAACCAACTTGGTTGTTCACCACAATGCGAATTGACCCGCCCACTTGATAGGCGCGAGTTTTCGACATGTTAAAGGTTTCTTGCACGATACCCTGACCAGCAATAGCCGAGTCACCGTGAATGGTAATCGGCAATACTTTAGCACCGCTGGCATCGCCTAAACGATCCATCCGCGCCCGCACCGACCCCATGACCACGGGGTTAACGATTTCTAAGTGTGACGGGTTAAAGGCCAAGGCTAAATGCACGTCGCCGCCTGGGGTGGCGAAATCCGATGAAAACCCTGAATGGTATTTCACATCACCCGAGCCCTTGACATGGTCATGCTTGCCGGCAAACTCATCAAACAAATCTTGTGGCTTCTTACCGAGCACGTTGACCAATACGTTCAAACGACCACGGTGGGCCATACCGATAACCACTTCTTTGCCGCCCTGCTCGCCGGCGCGTGAAATCAGCGCTTTGAGCATCGGCACTAAAGCGTCACCGCCTTCGAGTGAGAAGCGTTTAGCGCCAGGAAATTTAGCGCCTAAATACTTCTCTAGACCATCCGCTGCAGTCAGTTCTTTTAAAATTTTACGTTGCTGCTCAGCAGCAAATTGCGGGCGCCCGCGCACACCTTCAAGGCGTTGCTGGATCCAGCGCTTCTCTTCGGTTGAGACAATATGCATGTACTCGGCACCGATAGAGCCACAATACGTTTGCTCTAGCGCTTGGTAGATCTCACCAAGCTTCATGGTGTCTTTGCCGACAGCTAACGAGCCAACATTGAATTCTTTGTCGAAATCATCTTTCGACAGGTCGTGATGCTCAAGGCTCAAATCGGGAACCTGAGGCTGCTTCCATAAATCAAGTGGGTCAAGATTAGCATGCTGATGACCGCGAAAACGGTAGGCATTAATCAACTGCAACACTTTTACCTGCTTATAATCAGGTGCCGCAGCCACTACTGTGCCAGCTTGTTTCAGCTTATTTTTTGCCGCTTCACGAAATTCATCACGAATGGCACTATGCTTGGTATCGCGCCCTACACCATCTTGGGGTAAGCGGTCAAAAAAGCTTCGCCACTCATCACTGACCGCGGTTGGATCGTCGAGATATAACTCAAACAGTTCCTCAACATAAGCCATGTTGCCACCAGCCAGGTGGGAAGATTCTAACCAGGCTTGCATTACGCCGTCTTGCATCGCTGTTCCTTCACACTCGTTTTACAAAAAAATAGCCATCCATGCTGGATGGCTATTTCGATACAGCTCGCCCAATACTATAGCAAATCTGTGCGCTTAGGTTAAATCGCACGGCTCAATAGCATGGATTTGATGTGTCCAATAGCCTTGGTCGGGTTTAATCCTTTCGGGCATACGTTGACACAGTTCATGATGCCATGGCAGCGAAACACACTGAACGCATCGTCCAGTTCGTTCAAACGTTGCTCAGTAGCGGTATCACGACTATCAATCAAGAACCGATAAGCATGCAGCAAACCAGCTGGACCGATAAATTTGTCTGGGTTCCACCAGAATGACGGGCACGAGGTAGAACAACAGGCGCACAAGATACACTCGTACAGACCATCTAATTTGGCACGTTGTTCAGGCGACTGCAGGCGCTCACGTGCTGGCGGAGTCTTATCGTCGTTGATCAAATACGGTTTGATCTTCTCGTACTGCTGATAGAATTGGCTCATATCAACAATCAGGTCACGAATGACCGGCAAGCCTGGTAATGGCCGAATAACCACTTTGCTGCTACCACCATTTAAGGCGGACAACGGCGTGATACAGGCCAAGCCATTCTTACCATTCATGTTTAAACCGTCCGAGCCGCATACGCCCTCACGGCACGAGCGGCGGAATGCCAGGGTTGGGTCCTGCTCTTTCAATTTGAGCAGCACGTCGAGCACCATCATGTCACGCCCTTCATCGACTTCAAGGGTGTAGTCTTTCATGTATGGCGCATTGTCCACATCGGGATTGTAACGATAAACTGAAATTTTCAACGTCTTCATCGTTGCCACCTAACTTAGTAAGTCCGCGCTTTTGGCGGGAATGCTTCACGCAGCTTCGGCTGCATATTCACTTCGCGCTTGACCATAGATTCGTCGGTTGGACGGTATACGGTATGCACTAACCAGTTTTCATCATCACGATCTGGGAAGTCAGCACGGCTATGAGCACCACGGCTCTCAGTCCGGAAGTTTGCGGCTACTGCAGTTGAGTATGCCGTTTCCATCAGGTTGTCGAGCTCTAAGCATTCAATCCGTTGGGTATTGAATTCTTTACTGGTATCGTCGAGACGAGCGTGCTGTAAGCGCTCACGAATTTCGCGTAACTGCTGCAGGCCATCGGCCATTGCATCGCCTTCACGGAAAACCGAAAAGTTCAGCTGCATGCAGTTTTGCAAGTCTTTCTTGATCTGCACCGGATCTTCACCTTTTTGGGTGTTTTCCCAACGCTGAGTGCGTGCCAATGCTGCTTCAATGTCACTGCTTGAGGCTTCACGCGCTTCGGTATTCGCCGCTAACGCTTCGCCCAAATGCAAGCCTGTTGCACGACCAAATACCACTAGGTCGAGTAATGAGTTACCACCTAAACGGTTAGCGCCATGCACCGATACGCAAGCAATTTCACCACAAGCAAACAAGCCAGGGATTGGCTTGGCATTGCCGTTGTTGTCGATTTGCAGCGCTTGGCCATGCACGTTGGTTGGAATACCACCCATCATATAGTGACAGGTTGGAATGACTGGAATTGGCTCTTCTGCCGGATCAACGTGAGCAAAGGTTTTGGCCAAGTCACACACACCCGGCAAGCGGCTTTCTAGCACGTCGCGGCCTAGGTGATCGAGCTTCAGCTTAATGTGTGGGCCCCATGGACCATCACAGCCACGACCTTCACGAATTTCAGTCATCATAGCGCGAGCAACAACGTCACGGCCGGCTAGGTCTTTAGCGTTTGGTGCATAACGTTCCATGAAACGCTCGCCATCTTTGTTCAGCAAGTACCCGCCTTCACCACGGCAACCTTCAGTAACCAGGGAGCCAGCACCGGCGATACCGGTTGGGTGGAACTGCCACATTTCCATATCTTGCACCGGTACTCCAGCGCGTAACGCCATACCGACGCCGTCACCGGTGTTGATATGGGCGTTGGTGGTTGAGGCGTAAATGCGGCCTGCACCGCCGGTGGCCAAAATAACTGCTTTGGCTTTAACGAAGAAAATCTCGCCGGTTTCGATGTTCATGGCGGTAGTACCGACCACAGCGCCATCTTGGTTTTTGACCAGATCCAGCGCAAACCACTCAGAAAATACTGTAGTTTTGTTTTTTACGTTTTGCTGATACAGCAAGTGTAATAATGCGTGACCGGTACGGTCAGCAGCGGCAGCCGTACGTGCAGCTTGCTCACCACCAAAATTCTTAGATTGGCCACCAAATGGGCGCTGATACACTTTACCGTTCTCGAAACGTGAGAATGGCAAGCCCATATTTTCCATTTCTAAAATGGCTTCAGGACCAGTCTTACACATATATTCGATAGCGTCTTGGTCACCAATATAGTCTGACCCTTTCACGGTATCGAACATGTGCCATTCCCAATTGTCATCATGGGCGTTACCCAAGGCTACGGTGATACCGCCTTGTGCTGATACCGTGTGCGAACGCGTTGGGAACACTTTCGACATCAACGCACAGGTCATGCCGTTTTGCGAAATTTGCAGTGCTGCACGCATGCCTGCACCACCAGCGCCGATAACTACGGCGTCAAATTCTAGAGTTTGTACGCTCACT
Source organism: Pseudidiomarina mangrovi (assembly GCF_003999375.1). Classification (GTDB taxonomy): domain Bacteria; phylum Pseudomonadota; class Gammaproteobacteria; order Enterobacterales; family Alteromonadaceae; genus Pseudidiomarina; species Pseudidiomarina mangrovi. Next base: position 89,219 of record NZ_RJLC01000017.1, on the reverse strand, counting down.
TACATACCCCCTACAGGCCACACTACAAGCAGACCGGCTAACCAGTACACAATGAGCGCCACACTGACTACAAATTGAATGAATGCACGTAAACCAGAGTTCTTGATGTAATCGGTTAACACTTGCCAGATACCAATCCAGCCGTGCACCAATACACTGGTGAGCGCCAACATGGTAAAAATCTTCATGCCTAAACCGGCAAACAAATTAGTCCATACGTCGTAGCTAAGCGGCGCGGCGGTAACTAAAAAGCTCACCATAAAAATGGCATACAAGGCCAAAATAATGGCTGAGGCGCGCAGTAACACGTAATCGCGTGTGCCGCTGCCACCAAAGGTCGTTGCAACTTTTACCATAACCATACTCCTGCTAAAGCTGACAACACGATTGCCAACACGAACACGATTTGTGCACTAATACGGCCCGATTTAATTTCTTCAAAATAACCTTGGTCCATAAACATGTGGCGGACGCCTGCTAACAGGTGGTAACCCAACGCTGTTAAAATGCCCCACGCGATGAATTTGGCCAACCAGCTGCTGAACAAGCCATGCACCATGGCAAAGCCTTCGGCTGATTGCAGCGAGGTTGCCAATGCCCACACCAACATGCCCACAGCCACCAACATGATGACTCCAGAGATACGATGAAGAATTGAACTAATGGCTGCTGCTGGAAACTGAATTGTTGTTAAGTCTAAATTTACAGGTCTTTGTTTTTTCACGATTGTTGTGCCTTGTGGAAAAGCATTGATAACATGCTCGGAACTTCAAACATCCTCGCGCTTGAGGACCCTGCTAGATCGCTGCCAAAGTATATAAGCCAGAGCAACGAATTACAATTCTCAATCACGCGGATTACCTGAAAAAACGTAATTTTTTGTGATTCAGATCAGCACATAAAATGTCGCTGTAGAATACAATCCGACCTTGGTCGTATACCGTCGGCAAACTAAACTCAGTATAACAAGCGCCATCACCACCTTAGTGATCATCCAAATGTCACAAAAGCGCGTAATAATGCCCGATCGAATCGACTATTACCCCGCTTCAAACAGCTGTTTGAATTGACAAACAGGGTTAAGATCAAGTAAAACTAGCGCTCTTTTTTAGTGATGAAGCAGACCCAAACAAGGAGATTTCCTTATGGCTGATCGTAAAGCCACCCTGCAGATTGACGGCCAATCCATTGAATTGCCAGTATTAACTGGTACAGCCGGCTATGATGTAATTGACGTGCGTACTCTTGGCAAGCATGGTTATTTCACTTTCGACCCAGGTTTTCTAGCTACCGGTTCATGCGAATCGAAGATTACCTACATTGATGGTGATAAAGGCGTACTTCTGCATCGCGGATACCCGATTGATCAGCTCGCCACGCAGGCGGACTATCTCGAAGTATGTTATATGCTGCTACACGGTGAAGCACCAACGGCCGAAGAATACAGCAAATTTAAGCAAACCATTACCAAGCACACCATGGTCCATCAAGGGCTACATAACTTTTTTAACGGCTTCCGTCGCGATGCCCACCCGATGGCCATGCTATGTGCCGTAACCGGTGCACTGTCGTCGTTTTACCACGATGACTTAGACATTCACGATCCAGAAACGCGGCTACGCAGTGCCTATCGGTTGATTGCAAAAATGCCAACCATCGCGGCCATGGCCTACAAATACAGCATTGGTCAGCCGTTCGTGTATCCACGCAACGATCTGAACTACGCCGAGAACTTCCTCAACATGATGTTCTCAGTGCCAGCTGAGGAATACATCATTAGCCCGACCATTGCCCGGGCCATGGACCGTATCTTCACCTTGCATGCCGATCACGAGCAAAACGCCTCAACCTCTACCGTGCGCCTAGCTGGCTCATCGGGTGCCAACCCATACGCCTGTATTGCTGCCGGTGTTGCATCGCTGTGGGGCCCTGCTCATGGCGGTGCTAACGAAGCGTGTTTGAAGATGTTGGCGGAAATTGGCAGTGTTGCCAATATTCCAAAATACATCGATAAGGCTAAAGACAAGAATGACCCATTCCGCTTGATGGGCTTTGGTCACCGCGTGTACAAGAACTTTGACCCGCGCGCCACGGTGATGCGCGACAGCGCACACGAAGTGCTGAAAGAACTCAACATCAAAGACCCACTGTTAGATGTGGCCATGGAACTCGAGCGCATTGCGCTGGAAGACCCATACTTTGTTGAGAAGAAACTCTACCCGAACGTAGATTTCTACTCAGGTATCATCTTGAAAGCCATTGGCATTCCAACCAACATGTTCACGGTGATTTTCGCACTATCACGCACCGTTGGCTGGACCTCACACTGGAACGAGATGATGGGTGAAGAAAACCAAAAAATTGGTCGCCCGCGTCAACTATACACCGGTGAAACCCAGCGCGATTTTGTCGCCATTAAAAAGTAGCTCAGGCAAACATAAAAAAACCGGCTTAGGCCGGTTTTTTATTGCTCTCACCTGAGTGAGAGATACTTACAAGCGGAGCTCCGTGCGCATTTGCTCAAATATTTCAGGCATCTTTGCCCGCGCTGACTTGACCCCATACCACGCAAATCCCAGGGGCAAAACAATCATCACCACCACCCCCAAGGAATCGTAGTCAAGGGTAAAAAATGCGGAAGCAACGATCATACTGATGAATAGTCCCAGAAACCACAATATAAAAGCTCGGCCGAGTAGCTTATTACCGCGCTTTTTCTTAACGATATAAAAAGCTCTCTGAAATTCGTGTGGACCAAGCTGACTCAGGGCATCATCTGGATGGTTACGCTTCAAATTCTCGTGCATTGCCAGCACATCCATGACCACGGATTGATTCTTTGCCGCTATGATTGCGACAGGAATAGCTATTACAAAAATAAATACCAGAATTAACCATAACATAGCATGGGTCCTTGTTTTCGCTTACTTTGTCACTGAATACCATTGATTAATCTTTAACCAAATGATTTGAGGTTGTCAAATAACCGATCTTTCAGCTAAGTTAAAGCTGCTGCTCAAACATTCCCAACATGCACTATAAATAGGACCAACAACGATTTGTGTTCAGACGGTCGAGGATTAACATCATGAAATGGTCAGCGTTACAGCTTTTACTGTTTGCTTCGGTGTCACTATCGGGAAGCCTCATCGCTACCAGTGTTGTTCTAGCCTCGGCCACCGAAAATGAGTTTGAGCCTTGCAAGAAGCTGGCGGTTGCTAGCTTAAGTGCATGCTTAGACCAGCAACAGGCCAATAGCACCAGCATTCATGAGTGTTGGGTGGAGAGCCAACAACACTTTCAAAGTTGCCGGCAGCAGGTTTTAGATAGCCATAACCCCACGTTACAACAGCAACGCCGCGAAGCGGCCGAGCGTGCCCGTCACCAAGCGTTACAATTAAATAAGCAAATTGACTAATTTGCGCCGCAATTGTTGGTGTATTTTACTACCTCAGGTTTTGTCTCGCCCAAAAGTTAAACCGAGAAAATTAAATTAATCAAATTAAATCAATTGGTTAATTGTTTTTATAAAACACCAAATAAACTTGGCACGGGTTCTGCATATCTCCATGCAATGAATCAGTTTGCCAATAGGACCTTAGTCATGAACACAGTTACCGTGAATACCCGTTACCCTTCTGCCGGTTTGGCCGTTTTATTACTGACTTCTAGTCTGTTACTAAACGGTTGCGGTCAAGCCGGCGCCTCTAATCAAACGGAAACAGCCGAAGTTGTTGCACGGATACCAGTGGCAACACAGTTGGTGGGTAGTAGCTCCATTACCGCAAGTTTCAAAACCACCGCTACGCTTGAAGCCATCGCCGAAACCGATGTAGTCAGTAAAGCCAACGGGTTGATTGAAGACATTCTGGTGGAAGAAGGTGACTTTGTGCAGCAAGGGCAACTTCTCGCCCGGGTACGCGACCACGAATACCGTATTCAAGCGGCGCAAGCACAGGCCGAGCTAAGCAGCGTGCAACAAGAATTGAAACGGGTAAAAGACATGGCTGAACGCGACATGATTAGCGCTGACGCTTACGACAAACTGCGCTATCAAGTGGATTTGTTGCAAGCACGCTATGATATGGCGGCCTTGAACTTAGCAGAAACTGAAATTCGTGCACCAATCAGTGGCTTCGTGTCAAAACGCTATGTCAAACTTGGTAACTTAATCAAGCAGTACGAGAGCGCGAAACTGTTTCATATCGTTGCCAGCGATGCCCTGCAAGGCAACGTCTACTTACCCGAGCGTGAACTAAAAAATATTGCCGTAGGGCAAAGCGCGCAACTGCGCGTGAGCGCCTACCCCAATCAAAGCATTGACGCCACGGTAGCCCGCATTAGCCCAGTGGTGGACACTCAGTCTGGCACCTTCCGCGTGGTACTGACCGTCAACAATAGCGATAATCAGCTGAAGCCGGGCATGTTTGCCCACGTCAATCTCAATTATGCAACTCGCGACAACACCATGACCTTGCCACGTTATGCGGTCATCAGTCTAGATAACCAGTACAGCGTATTTACCGTGGATGCTGAAGGTGTTGCCCATAAAGTGGACGTGAAAATTGGTTTTGAAGATGAACAGCGCATTGAGATTATCGAAGGCATCGCGCTTGGCGACCAGATTGTGGTCAATGGCCAAGCCAATTTGAAAGATGCCGCCTTGGTTGAGGTCATTCGCAGCGAGCAACAATCATGAGCTTAGTTCGTTTGGCGGTGCGCCGCCCTGTCACCATATCGATGATCACCCTCGCGGTGCTGTTATTTGGGTTAGTGGCATTAGGCCGTATTCCAGTAACTTTACTGCCTGATTTGGCCTACCCCACCCTGACCGTGCGCACCGATTACCCAGGTGGTGCGCCAAGTGAAGTGGAACAGCTGATTAGTAAGCCTATTGAGGAAAACCTCGGTACGGTGAAAGGAATTCGTCGGATTGAATCGGTATCACGTGCAGGGCAAAGCGATGTGGTATTGGAGTTTTCGTGGGGCACCAATATGGATATGGCCAGCCTCGACGTGCGCGAAAAGCTCGACCTGGTCAACTTACCGCTAGATATTGAAAAACCAACACTATTGCGTTTTAACCCAGCTGAAGAGCCGGTATATCGACTGGCGCTAGGGCTCAAAGCCGCTGATGATAACGTCAGTATCGAACGCCTGAAACGCCTGCGTACCTACGCCGAAGAAGATCTGAAACGCCAATTAGAGGGTGTTGAAGGGGTCGCTTCGGTGCGTCTGGGTGGCGGTTTAGAAGACGAAATTCAGGTACTGGTGAACGAACAACGCGCCAGTCAGTTACAAATTCCGATGAGCTTGATCATTTCTCGCTTGCGCGAGGAAAACATCAACCTCTCGGGCGGGCGTATTGAGTCTGAGCGCGCTGAATACTTGGTGCGTACCCTCAATCAATTCCAGAATCTCGACGATATGCGCGCGATTTATATCACCTCGCGCAATGAGCGGCCGGTGCTGCTGCGTGATATTGCTACCGTTAGTAATAGTTACAAAGAACGTGATTCAATTAGCCGCGTTGCCGGCTTAGAAGCGGTCGAGGTATCGCTTTACAAAGAAGGTGACGCGAATACCGTGGCAGTATCAAAGGCCGTGCAAGCTCATTTAGCGCAATTACAACAGGCCAAATTGATTCCCGCTGAATACGAAATCAAGCCAATTTATGACCAAGCGGTGTTTATTAGCGCCGCTATTTCAGAAGTACGCGATGCAGCCCTGCTCGGTGGCGCGCTCGCTATGGTGATCATTTACCTGTTTTTACAACGCATATGGCCAACGGTCATTATCTCATTAGCCATTCCAATTTCGATTATTGCGACCTTTAACTTGATGCATGGCTACCAAGTATCGCTCAACATGATGTCGTTGGGCGGTATTGCCTTAGCGGTCGGTATGCTGGTGGATAACGCCATTGTGGTGCTAGAAAACATTGCCCGCCATCAAGCCGCTAGCGACGATGGCACAGTCGCTGCCGAAAAAGGCGCCAGCGAGGTATCGGGCGCCATTACCGCCTCAACCTTAACCACTATGGCGGTATTTTTTCCGCTGGTGTTTGTTGAAGGCATAGCCGGACAATTGTTTCGTGATCAAGCACTGACCGTGACCTTCTCGTTAGCCGCTTCGCTGCTTGTAGCGCTTAGTTTGATTCCTATGCTATCGCGTAGCAAAGCCAACAGCAGCGCTGCGGATCCATTTTTACCACCGGCTAAACCAGCGCCAAGCCGTTGGTGGCAGTATCTGTTGGCATTTCCTGGGCAGCTGCTATTTCGCTGGTTACCGTTTGCGGTGGTGGCTGTGCTAACACTGCTATGGCGTGCTCTTGGTAAGGTCTTTGGGGGTATCACCAAGCCCTTGCTGGCAGCCTTTAACTGGCTTTATCAGGGCCTTGCCCGCGCCTATCAAGGCTTACTAGAGCGTGCCTTGCAGCATGCCAAAGCAACCTTAACCATTATTGTGGTAGCGGCGGCTGCCTGTTACGCGCTCCTACCACAACTGCCGGTTGCCTTGTTGCCGAGCATGGCGCAAGGCGAGTTCTATGTAGAAGTTGAGCTGCAACCGGGTGCAACCATCAGCGAAACCGACCAGGTTCTCGCCGGGCTGGCGGCAACTATTGCCAATGACCCACAATTAACCGCACTAGTTAGCCGCTATTACAGTGTTGCTGGCACCGGTAGCTTATTAAATGCCGCACCCGGGCAAAGTGGAAATCAGTGGGGCCGCTTCAATGTGGTGATGGCGAGCAGTGCTAGTGCTGCCGATGAACAGTGGGTGCAGCAACGCTTGCGCCAACAAACCGACCGTATTCCTGGGCTGATGGTGAAATTAGGCCGGCCAGAACTGTTCAGCTTCAGCAGCCCCATCACGGTAGAAATCACCGGTTATGACCTGACCTTGTTACAGCAAGCCGCTGAGCAATTAGCCCAGCAGTTTGCCGGCAGCGAGCGCTACACCGATATCCGCGTGAATATGACCGATGGCCAACCTGAACTGGCGGTAGCCTTTGATCATCAGCGCCTCGCGCAATATGGGCTCACCAGCGCCGAAGTCAGTGAATTGCTGGCCACCAAAATTGGTGGCCGGGTGGCCAGTCAATTCAGCCTCGCCGACCGCAAAATTGATATTTTAGTACGCAGTGAACAGGCTGATCGTGATTCACTGCAAGATTTACGGCAGTTGATCATCAACCCCGGTGCTGAGCGTGAAATTCCATTATCAGCAGTGGCTGATGTCACCGCTATTGTTGGGCCAAGCGAGATTACCCGCGTTGACCAGCAACGCACCGCGCTGGTTGAAGCAAACTTAGCCTATGGTGACCTTGGCGCGGCGGTTGCTGAAGCACAACAGATTGTCGCACAAACGCAATTACCCATGACCATCACTGCTAATGTGGCCGGGCAAAATGAAGAAATGCAGCAATCCTTCCAATCGCTGCAATTTGCCTTAGTACTCGCAGTATTCTTGGTGTATTTGGTGATGGCGTCACAATTTGAATCATTGCTGCACCCGCTGTTCATTCTCTTGAGTGTGCCATTAGCCGGAGCTGGCTCTATTCTTGGCTTGTACCTGATGGGAACCGAGCTGAGCATCATTGTGTTTATCGGTTTGATCATGTTGGCCGGTATTGTGGTGAACAACGCCATTGTGTTGGTTGACCGCATTAATCAGCTGCGCACCGCCGGATTAGACCGCGTAGCTGCGGTGCGCGATGCCGCACAGCAGCGCTTACGGCCAATTCTGATGACCATGTTAACGACCGTACTGGGTCTGATGCCGTTGGCTCTTGGCTTAGGCGAAGGGGCAGAAATTCGTGCGCCTATGGCGATTAGCGTGATTGCTGGTCTACTGTTCTCCACCTTACTGACCTTACTGTTTATTCCGTGTTTGTATGCGCTGGTGGACCGTAAACAGGTTGTTGCTGTGGAGCCAAAGCCATGATGACTGCGGCCGAAATCGGTGCGAGCTTAGCGCGCTGGGCATTACGCCGGCCGGTGACCACCTGCATGATCTTCGTATCCATGGTACTGCTGGGTGCGATCAGTTCACGGCTGTTACCGCTGGAAAAATTCCCCGGTATTGAGATCCCCGAAATTGTGGTGACCGTGCCTTATCCCAACTCCACCCCTGCCGAAGTAGAACGCTTACTAACGCGGCCGCTGGAGGAAGCTCTAGCCACCATGAGCAATGTGGAACGCATGCGCTCATGGTCGAGCTCCGAGCAAGCACAAGTGTTGCTGCAATTTGATTGGGACCAAGACATCAACGCCAAGAGTATTGAGGCGCGTGAAAAGGTTGATGCCATTAAACATTTATTGCCCGATGACATTGAGCGCATTCAAGTGCTGCAATTTAACACCGAAGACATGCCGGTGTTTCAATTGCGTATCTCGTCGCAACGGGACTTGAGCAATGCCTACGACTTGCTCGATCGCAGCCTGCGCAAACCGATTGAACGCGTTGATGGCGTATCACGGGTGACCTTGTATGGCGTACAGCCGCAACAGATCGTTATCCGTCTTGATCAGCAAGCCTTGTTGGCTCATAACTTATCGGCAGCTACGGTAACGCGGCTGCTGCAGCAAGCCAACTTTGCACTGACCGCTGGCTATTTGGAAAATGACTTTGAACGGATTTTGGTCAACCCCATTGGGGAGTTTCGCAACGAATACGAAATTGGTCAGTTGCCTATTCGCGCTGGCTTAAAGCTTGCTGACATCGCCAGCATTGGCCGTGAAATGCCGCGTAAAAACGATGGCCGCCACCTCGATCAGCGCTATGCCATTGGTATGGAAGTATTTAAAGAGTCCAGTGCCAATTTGGTCGAAGTATCGGCACGGGTGATGACGGTCATTGAAGAGATCCGTAACGATCCGCAATTTAATGGCATCAATTTGTACATCATGGACGATACCGCTGATGGCGTAACTACCTCGCTCAGTGATTTGGTCATGGCCGGGCTTATCGGTGCTTTGCTGTCATTTATTGTGCTGTATGTCTTTATTCGTAATTTAGTAACCACTCTTATTGTGGTGCTGTCAGTGCCTATCGCGATTTGTATTGCCCTCGGTGGTATGTACTTTTTAGGCTATTCATTGAACGTGCTATCGCTGATGGGGCTGATGCTCGCCATTGGTATGTTGGTTGATAACGCAGTGGTTATTACCGAGAGTATCTTGCACGAGCAAGAACGCGGCGCCGATGCCAAACAAGCCACGATTCTTGGGGTGGGCAATGTATCACTGGCAGTAGTAGCTGGAACGCTAACCACCGCCATTGTATTTTTGCCGAACATCTTCGGTAAAAAAATTGATGTGACCATCTTCCTTGAGCACACCGCCATTGCTATCTGTTTATCGTTGCTGGCGTCGTTGCTGATTGCGCAAACACTGATCCCGTTACTCACCAGTCGCTTTATGCCGGCGGTAAAGGCCAAACCAGCGCAATCGGTGAAGCCGCAAGAGCCATCCTGGTATCAGCGCAGTTTGAGCTGGAGTTATCAGCATCCGCGCTGGACTGGGCTATTTGCACTGCTGATTTTACTCAGTATTGCTATTCCCTTTGCTGGCGTCAGTGGCGACCAAGAACCACAAGGTTCCAATGACCGCTTATTTATCAGCTATAACCTGCATACCCAATACAATTTGGCTGAGGTTGAAGAAGAAGTCAGCAAAATGGAGGCGTTTTTGTACGCCAATCAAGACAGCTTTTACATTGATGCGGTTTACAGCTATTACACCCCTGATTACGCCATTTCAACGCTGTTGCTAAAACCTGAACGGGCAGAAAAACTATCAGCGTTGATGGACCGCATGCGTGAACAGTTTCCGAAAATGCTGCGCAGCGATCCACAATTTGGCTTTGGTGGCGGTAATGGTAACGGTGTGCGGGTAACCTTAAGCGGCAACTCCACCGATACCCTGCAACAGCTAGCGGCCGAGTTGTTACCCAAGCTCAGTGCCATTGATGGTTTGACGGATGTGCAAACCGAAATGGACGCCGGCCAATTTGAGTTATTGGTGCAACTAGACCGGGAGCGCATTCATCGCCTTGGTTTGAGTTCCAGTACGGTGGCTCAGGCCTTGAGTACCGCCCTGCGCGGTCAGCGTTTACGCTCATTTCGCGGTGATCCCAATGGCGAAATTCAAATGCGCATTGCCTTTGATAAAAAGCTGGAATATTCGCTTGAAGCCTTATTGGATATTCCTATTGCCCAGCTGGGCGAGCGGGTGGTGACCTTACGCAGTGTTGCCACCGTGACCAAGCAACCGCGCTTGGGGCAAATTCGTCGGGTTGATCGGCGTACCTCGCTTAATATCGACGCCAACCTCAATGAACTGACCCTGAATGAAGCGCGCGACCGCATCACCCAGGTGCTCAATAACGTGCAACTACCGCAGGGTTATGCTTGGAGTCTTGATGGCAGTTTCTTGCGCCAGCAAGAAGCCGAAAACGTGATGTTGGTAAACACGCTGCTCGCGGTGGTGATGATTTATATCGTTATGGCTGCGCTGTTTGAGTCGGTGCTGTTGCCTACTGCAGTGATCACCTCGTTGCTGTTTTCTATTGTTGGGGTGTTCTGGGCGCTATTCCTGACTGGCCAATCGATCACCATCATGGCGATGATCGGGATCTTGATCTTGATGGGCATTGTCGTGAATAACGGCATTGTGTTGGTCGACCGCATTAACCAGTATTTAGCCGCTGGTATGAGCCTTGAACAAGCGGTGATTGATGGCAGTGTGAGCCGCTTTAGGCCTATTTTGATGACCGTGTCTACCACCGTGCTGGGGTTAATTCCGTTAGCTTTCGGCACCACGCAAATTGGTGGTGATGGCCCGCCCTATGCGCCTATGGCGATTTCCATTATTGGTGGCTTAGTGTTATCGACGCTGACCAGTTTGTACTTGGTCCCCTATGCCTACGTGCGGTTACTGCACATCCGTGCGCGCTGGCGGCAATTGCGCCAGCAAGCCGGTGCAGCGGTTAGTCGAGTAATTGCTGGTTAGCACGCATCAGGTCAGCGGGCGTATCAATGCCCGCTGGCGGTGCTTTAATCGCTTCCGCCACATGAATACGCTCGCCGTACCACAATACCCGCAGTTGTTCTAATGACTCAATTTGCTCCAGTGGGCTGGCGGGCCATTCCACATAGCGCCAGACAAAGCCGGCGCGATAGGCATAAATACCAATATGACGGCGGTAATCAGCCAGTGCGCCTAATTGCTGTTGACCCAGGGCATCGCGCTCGTAGGGAATGGGTGCTCGGCTAAAATACAACGCGTAGCCGTTAACATCGGTGACCACTTTCACCGCGTGCGGGCTCATCACCTCATCAATACTTTCAATCGGCACTGCTAAGGTCGCCATTTGCGCCAAGCGTTGATTGGCTAGGTTATCGGCAACTTGGCGAATAATCTCCGGCGGAATAAAAGGTTCATCACCTTGCACGTTGACCACAATGTGATCATCGGCAATGGCTAAATACTCAATCACCTCGGCGATTCGTTCAGTCCCCGATTGATGATGGCTAGCGGTGAGCATTGCACGGCCGCCAAAGGCCTCTACTGCATCGACGATGCGTTGGTCATCGGTGGCAACGATCACTTCGGCTGCGCCAGCTGCAGCAGCGCGTTCATACACCCGTTGCACCATAGTTTTATCGCCAATCATGGCGAGTGGTTTACCAGGTAAGCGGCTGGATGCATAGCGCGCTGGAATAATGACGGTGAAGCTCATTGGGGTACCTGCTCCAACTCGTCGTTACTTAGCTCACGGGCTGCTGAACTGAGCAACATGGGCATGTCGTTACGAACCGGAAAAGCAAGCTTATCAGCGCGGCAGACTAACTCCTGCGCCTGTGCCAACCAAACTAACCGACTTTTGCACAATGGGCAGGCTAAAATTGCCAAGGTGCGTGCATCAATTGCCATGACTGTTTCCTCGTTTAGAATCACTCGTAACTGCGGCTAATCGGGCGTCAAAACAACGCCAAAATTCATCGTTAAACTGTGCGCTAATGGGCAGATAATACCAATTTGGTTGGGCAAATGCGCGGCATTTGGCGGCATCTTTTTCGGTCATCAGCACTGGCTGTGATGGCTCTAGGTCAGCGAAATCAGCCGCACTGAACGGGTGATGATCGGCAAAACCCCGATACTCGGCCACGGCAATCTTCTGCCCGCGCACAGTGGTAAAAAATCGCTCGGGGTCGGCAATGCCGGCAATCACCAGCGCGCCGCTAAAATCCGCGCCGGTAACCTCAGCATCATCGCTAACCCGACGCCACGCTGCCGCGACAATTTGATAGGCGAACTGATCATAGCTGCCCTCGGTGTGCGCATGGCGAACACAAAAATCAGCCTGTTGCAGCCGGCTTGGCGGTTCACGCAATGGCCCCAGTGGTAACCGCCAACCATTGCCAAAGCCACGACGGCTATCAATCACAATCACTTCAATATCGCGTTGTAGGCGATAATGCTGCAAGCCGTCATCGGCCACTAAAATGTTTACTTCGGGGTGTACCTGGCACAGTTGCTGCGCCGCTTGGACTCTATCTGGTGCTACCATCAGCGGCACCCCAGCACGGCGTTGCAACAGCCATGGCTCATCGCCACAGGCATGCGCTGAGCATGCGCCATCTACCAATAATGGAAACGGACCACTACCGCCATAGCCACGGGAAATAATACCCGGGCGCCAGCCCTGGCGTTGCAAATAGTCGACCATGGCCAAGGTCACTGGGGTTTTACCGCTGCCACCAACGTTGATATTCCCCACTATCACCAATGGCACCGGCGCCCGATAGCTACGCAGCCAACCCTGTTGATAGAGCCAACGGCGGCTGCTACTGATAAGCACAAAGAGGCTATGTAATGGCAGTAATAGCCATAAAATGGGGCGAACCTTGGCAGCGTACCAAGCTCGCTGCCACCACATTAGTGATCAGCTCCAGTAAACTGCAAACGATGCAATTGATGATAGGCGCCTTGCTGTTGTAACAACTCTTTGTGGCTACCACGCTCAATCACTTTGCCATCTTCCAGCACCAGAATTTCGTCGGCTTTTTCGATGGTTGATAGCCGGTGGGCAATCACAATGGAGGTTCGGTTTTGCTGCAAGCGGCTCAACGCGGTCTGAATATGGCGCTCTGATTCGGTATCTAGCGCCGAGGTGGCTTCATCGAGAATCAGAATAGGCGCATCGCGCAACAAAGCTCGGGCAATGGCGATACGTTGGCGCTGACCGCCAGATAGCATCACGCCATTTTCGCCCACCATAGTTTCTAAACCGCGCGGTAAGTTATCGGTAAACTCGGTGACATACGCTTGCTCAGCCACTTCACGCAAGCGTTCCTTACTGACGGGCTGATGGGCTCCATAACAAATATTGGCAGCGATGGTGTCGTTGAACAGGGTTACGCTTTGCGACACTAGGGCAAACTGCCGCCGCAGTGACTTCAGGCGGTAGTCATAGATATCCACGCCATCTAAGCGAATGACGCCATCTTGCGGCGCATAAAACCGCGTTAACAAGTTAGAAATCGTCGATTTACCACTACCTGAGCGCCCTACCAAAGCTAAGGTTTTGCCAGCGGGTACAGTAAAACTGACTTTATCCAGCGCCGGGCTATCGGCTTGGTCGTAGCGAAAGGTCACCTGATCAAATTCAATATCACCGCGCGCGCGGTCTAACTTCACCGTGCCTGAATCAGTCTCTGGCTGCTCATCCAACACTTCAAAAATACTGGTGGCAGCGGCAATCCCACGCTGAAAATCGCTATTCACTGAGGTCAGTTGTTTGAGCGGTCGTAACAGCATAATCATCGCCGTTAACAAGGTGGTAAAAGCACCGGCTGATAAGTTTTGCAGCATCTGCGGATAACTCGCCAGCACCAACACCATCGATAAACTAAACGATGCAATCAGCTGAATCACTGAGGTACTAACGGTCTGCGCGTTGACCAGTTTCATGTTCTGGTTGCGGGTAATGTTGTTGATGTCGTTAAAGCGCTTTGATTCACGCTTCTGGCCTTCGTACATCACCACTACTTTGTGGCCATTAATCATTTGCTCAGCAGTGGTAGTAACGCTACCCATAGCGGTTTGAATACGGCTGGATACCATCCGAAAACGCTTGGAGACAATAGTCACTACCTTGGCAATCAACGGACCAACCACCAAAAACACCAAGGATAATTGCCAGCTGTGGTAGAACATCAACGACAGTAAGCCAATGACAAAAGCTCCCTCGCGGATCAGAATCAATAACGCGCGGCTGCTGGCTTCGGCGACTTGCTGGGTGGTGTAGGTGATCTTAGAAATCAAATCACCGGTGGAGTGCTGATCATGGAAGGACACCGGTAAGCGCATCATGTGATCAAATAACTGTTGGCGCATGGTGGTGACCACGCGAAAACCCACCCAGTTGAGAAAATACGACGCCACAAAGTTGAAGATGCCCCGTGCAATAAACACCACCGGGACAAAAATAGCCCCATAAATCAGTATTTTTGAATTGTGTTCGGTTAAACCGTCATCAATTAAGGTTTCAATTTGCGAGAAAAAGAAGGTATCCACGGCGGCGTAGCCGAGCATGCCAACAATCGATAGCGCAAACGCTGCACGATAGGGTTTAATGTAGCCGAGCAAGCGGCGAAAGGTGGTCTGTTTTACAGTTTCAGTGCTCATGAATCACATGTCGTAAGAACAATTCAGCACATTCTAACCGTTTTGCCAGCAGACTGGCTAGTTTCGCATGCGCGGTGGCACCGCATCGGCATCAAACCAGCGCCGCTGAGCCGCTGCCCACGGCTGCTCCGCGCGCCAATTGCGACCATCACTCCAAATGCTGATTTGCCCGCCAGTAGCGGTCTCGAGCAAGGGTATCTGTAGCTGCGCCAAACGTTCACGCAGTAACGGATGAACTAACCGCCACGGATTATTACGACCGCGACTCGCCAGCGCCAAGGACGGCCTGACATGGCGTAAAAAATAGCTTTCACTGGAACTGTTACTGCCATGGTGGGCCAACACCAGAATATCGGCTTTGACATCAGCACTGTGTGCCAGCAGTTGGCGTTCACCGCGCTTTTCGATATCACCCGGTACCAGTAATCGTAAGTGACCAAATTGCAGCATCAGCACACAGGAGTCGTCATTGTGCTGATTACGGGTTTCTGCGCGTGGGTGCAATACCTGCCAATGCACGCCACGCCAATTACCCTGCTGGCCAGCACTGCAGGCCGAACCAACATCAGCACCAAACCAGCGCAGGTCCGGATAGGCTTCGGAGACACTGGCAGCGCCACCTTGGTGATCATTATCGCGATGACTGATAAAGCCAAGTTCGGGCACGAGTTTGCGCGCCTGCAGAAAAGGCAGCACAGTGCGCGCCCCCATGTCCGCGCCACTGGCATAATTGGCGCCGGTATCAATCAGCAAGGCATAGCCTTGGCGTTCTACTACTAGCGCACTGCCCTGCTCCACATCCAACATATGCACATAGACATCAGTCTCATAGCTGCGCAGCAAATGCTGGAGGTGCAGCCCAACGAGCACTACCACAACCACCCCAACGCGCCAAGAATACGCCCCGGGTATGATCATCATCACTAGCACCACTAACAAACTCCAGCCCCCTACGGTGGCGCTTGCGAGCCATTGCCAAGGCTGCTCCGCCAACCACAGCAACGGCGGCCACAGCAGTTCCAGCGGCCAATGCGCCAGCTGTAAAAGCCCCTGACTAAAACTATCGAGCTGCAGCAGCTGCAGTACCAGCGCCAACAATGCTAGCGGTAGAATCCAGAAGGTAAACAGCGGAATCACCAGCAAATTAGTCGCCGGTGCGGCTATTGGTAGGCCACCAAACCACCACGCAGTCAGCGGCCACAGCGCCAGGGTTAACACCACTTCCAGCCGCCACAACATGCGCAATGCCGACCATTTGCCTTGAATTGGCTGCCAGCGCCAATTCATAAAAATAATTGTCGCCACCGCAGCCACCGACAGCCAAAAGCCACTTTGTAGCGGTGCCATAGGTTCAACCAACACCACAAGGGCCGCAGCACGCAACAAAATACGCGCCGGTGGCGTGCGCGCACCGAGCAATTTATGCACAAATACCACGCTGAGCATCAACCAAGCTCGCACCGTAGCGGTGGCAAATCCGGCCAAATAGGCATAACCAAAAGCCACCAGCAGCGCGACGGCATAACTGATGACCACCAGATTACGGTTATCGCGGCCCTGCCGAGTGTTGCCAAGCGGCCAGCACAGCGCGCGCACCAGCAGCAACGCGCCCGCGGCAACCAAGGTCAAATGCAGCCCGGAAATAGCAATCAGGTGGGCTAAACCGGTGCGCTGGAACACCTGCCAATGCGCACTGCTCAGTTGCTGTCGCTCACCCACCAACAACGCCACCAATACCCCGCCATGCGGGAGCGCTTGGGTATGCTGTTGAAGTTGCTGATAAATGCGCTGTCTGAGGTTAGCCTCGCCGTGCAGCCAGTGACCGCTGACCACCGAACCAAGGGCGCGTATGTGTTGGCTCAATAAATAACGATGATACAGAAAGCCGCCGTCATTACGCTGCCCTTGAGGGTGTCGTAAACGCACTTGAAGTTGCCATGTTTCGCCGGCTTTGGGCATCCGCTGCTGCGGCTCAGGGTCGTACCAATTAAGCCGCGCTTGCAGCGAATCTGGCAGCTGCGCATGATCAACCAGCAGTTGCCCTTGCAGCCGCCAATAATCAGGCTGAGCTTGGGTAATTGCGCTGACCGTGAAGTTTGCGGTGAGCGTCTCGCCAATAATTTGTGGCGGTAATTTGTCCTGACTGATCGAATAGGCGTTGCCAGCACCCCAACTCATCCCGCACAATATAGCCATTAACAGCTGCGCCAGCACCACCACACGGCTGCCGCTGGTCGGCCACGGTAACGGTCGGTAGCCAAGTAATGCGGTCAACAGCAACAATGTCAGCAGACCCACAGCCTGAGTTGCTGTTATAATAGTGCCAGCCATAAAGCTCAACGCTAGGCCAAGCATAAACATGCACAACCACCTATCCATGGATGTTGTACCTTTTTATCGATAACGAGTTTGTTGCGCGATGCCGAAGAAGTTTATACAGCGAATAATGCCGAGCCATGATTCAGTGCGCGCTAGTCGTGGCATGAAGATCTTCGGCAAGTTGCTGCATGATGCCAATTTGTGGCACCTCAATCGCCGCTCAGCGGCAGGCGCCTTTGCGGTTGGCTTATTTTGTGCGTTTATTCCGGTACCCTTTCAAATGGTCCTGGCCGCTGCGCTTGCTATTCCCTTTCGAGTCAATTTGCCGCTATCGGTGGCTTTGGTGTGGGTGACTAATCCCATCACCATGCCGGTGATCTTCTATTTTTGCTACCTGGTGGGTAATTCACTGGTTGGCAGCCCCGAACAGCAATTTAGTTTTGAACTGTCATGGCAGTGGTTGGCCGAAAGCATCTCAACCATTAGCCCAGCCTTTTTGCTTGGTTGTTTGATTTTGGGCACCATTACCTGCATTGTCGGCTACTTCACTATTAGCTTGTTGTGGCGGCAGTCAGTGGTCAACGCTTGGCAAGCCCGCAAAGCACGCATGCTAGCAGCGCTGAAGTTAGGTGATAACGACCACCATCGGCAGTAATTACTCCAACGCTTCAATCACTTCAATGGTGCCGGCTCGCCACGCTGGATACAACGTGGCAATCATGCTCATGACTAAGGCGGCCAGTGCTACGAGCAGTACATCCTGCCATGCTAACCGCGCCGGAATACTATCGACAAAGTATACATCGCCAGCCAAAACGCTGCTGCCGGTGAGTTGCTGCAGCCACCCTAACAGCTGTGGAATACTGATAGTCAACAGCATGCCGCCGCACACCCCCAACAACACACCAAATGCACCGTTCTGTAGGCCTTGCCACACGAATACCTGCATCATGTGCGCCCGACGTAAGCCCATGGTGCGCAATATCCCGATGTGACGTAGCTTTTCTTGCACCGTCATAATCAGCGTTGAAACAATATTAAAGCAGGCAACCGCCAATACCAGCACCAACACCACATACATGATTAAGCGTACCAGTAAAATATCGCGGTATAGGTGACCATGACTGCGCATCCAATGATCAAGATACAAATACTCACTACTTTGCCGGCCAATAGCGGTAGCTACCTGACCACTTTCAAAGATATCGCGTATCTGTACGTCAATGGCCGTGACGCCGGTGTCCATGCCGAGTAATTCGCGGGCGTTAGCCAGCGAGGTATACCCCATATAATGGTCGACGGTGCCGCCAAAATGAAACACACCAGCTACGGTCATCACTTTACGTTGCGGCTGCCGAAAGCTTTGCTGGTCCGCCACCAACACCGTGATGGTGTCATTGACCGTTAAATCCAATAGCTTCGCTAAACCACTTCCTAACACGATACTATTGGGCTGCTGCAACGCCTGCCATGCCGTGGCCGGCATATAGTCAGCAATAGCTTGAGGTTGCTCAAGCGCAATACCATTCACCTGCAAGGCAGTAAACCGCGCACCTTGCTGAATCATAGCTTGGCTACGGATCACCGGTTGCGCAGCACGCACCTGTGGATGCGCCAGCGCTTGCTCAATGAGTTGTTGCGGCTGCTGCAAGGTGCCGTTTACCGCGCGCAATTCTACCTGCGGTATCAAGCTTAAAAAACGTTGTTGCAATACATCAGCAAAACCATTCATGACACTCAGGCCAGCAATAAAGGCGGCGCAACCTAAGGCGATGCCTAAGGTTGATGATGCTGAGATAAATGATAAAAAGCCACTGCGTTCACGGCCAGCACGAAAGCGCCGGGCTAGCGCAAAGGTCAACCGCACTTGCGCTAGCATGCCGCTTGCTCACTTGCCACGGCTTGCAATTGGCCGCGGTGCAAATGCAACACCCGCGGTAATTGATGGGCTAGATGTTGATCATGAGTGACGATCACAAATGCGGTACCCAATTGCTGATTCAGGCGCTGCATCAGCGCATAAATTTGCTCAGCGGTTTGCGCGTCCAAGTTGCCGGTTGGTTCATCGGCGAGCACCAATTGTGGCTGATTAACCAATGCCCGGGCAATAGCGACACGCTGCCGCTCACCGCCTGATAGCTCAGCCGGACGGTGCTGCTGGCGCTCGCTTAAACCAACAAAAGCCAACATTTCGGCAGCTCGTTGCATGGCTAAACGCTGCGAGTGTCCAGCAATAAGTTGCGGCATAGCAACATTCTCGAGAGCATTAAATTCGGGTAATAAATGATGAAACTGATAAACAAAACCCAGCGCTTGATTACGCCAGTCAGCTAGCTGATTCGGCGACCACTGGGTAATGGCTTGGCCACGATAGGTCACCGCACCGGAACTAGGTTGGTCAAGCCCCCCTAAGCAGTGCAACAAGGTACTTTTACCCGATCCTGAACTACCCACAATAGCAACCATATCGCCCTGTTGAATCTGCAAATCGACCTGATTGAGGACTTGCAGTTGCCGCTGACCGTCTTGATAGACCCGGCTTAATTGCTGACAAGCCAATAACACATCATTCATAGCGCAGTGCCTCCGCGGGCAAAATTCGACTGGCTCGCCACGCTGGGTAGAGTGTAGCAAGCAGAGTTAATAGCATGGCAGTGACCACAATCAGCACAATTTGTGTGGTGACTAGTCGCACCGGTAGGCCGCCATCGGCGGTAAAGTCGGTTTGTACGCCAAAGGCCCAGAGTAGATCATTCAAACCGAGGCTCAAGCCGACCCCTAGGGCGCACCCTAACAGTCCGCCAATAATGCCATTACGCAGACCATGGATAACAAAGATCCAGTACAGTGAGCGGCGGCGCAGCCCCATGGTCTGCAAGATCGCGATATCGGCCCGTTTATCTTGGATAACCATCATCAGTGACGACACAATGTTGAACGCAGCAACGGCAATGATCAGCCCCAGCATCATGGTGATCATGGCTTTTTCCAGTGCCACCGCATCAAACAATTCGCCATAACGTTGGCGCCAGCTTTCACTGCGATAGTTGTCGTTTAACAAGGTATCGAGCTGCTGTTGAGCGGCAAGCGCGGCAAATGGGTCGCTGAAGAAATAGCGTAACGCGGTGATTTGGTCATCCCCGAGGCGCAACAGCCGTGCCGCATCAACGCCATGCATCACCACTAGTTGCGCGTCTGCTTCAGATTGCATGGCAATAATACCGGCAACTTCAAATTGCCGCTGTGACGGTACCAAGCCAAACGGGGTATAGGTGCCCCCTGCGGCGGCAACAATACGCATGCTGTCGCCTGGCCAAAGGTTCAGTTCAGTAGCCAGTTGTTGACCAATCAACACCTTATAGCTACCAGCTTGTAAGGCCGAGAAATCACCGACCTGAAGCTGCTGCCGCAACGGTGCTAACTGCACCTCACTGCCGGGATAGTCGGCAAATATGCCTTGCATAAAAATCGGCTTGAGTTGCCCTTGCTGTTGCACCACGCCGGCGCTGAGCACCTGCGGCAATAACGCGGTTTGTTGTGGTAGCGCTGGTAATTGCTCGGCAAGTGGCTGCCAATCAACCAAGGCTAAGCCGTTGCTGGGGACAATCGATAATTGCGGCACCACACCTAAAATGCGTTCTTTAAGTTGTTGTTCAAAGCCGTTCATCACCGAGCCGACCACAATCAACGCTGCAACACCAAGCATAATGCCGGCCAACGAAAAGCGATTGATAAAGCGAGCAAAGCGATTACCGTAATTAGAACGGGCAAAGCGTTGAGCAATAAAAAATACGGCCGACAAGGGCATCTCCAATGAAAACCATGGTGCGTTGCAAGCATAAAGAAATCTTGCCACTGATCCAAGCGACAACTTCAGGTATACTTGCCTACACGCTAACAAACCCGCTGTTATTAAGAATCAACACACACTTATGACCAAGGCTTCTGTTTTATCGCCACCGTTCCCACTGTCGGCAACCCAAGATATCAGTTGGCAGCAATTGGCTGGCAGCAGCGTTGCATTGGCGCTGGCTAAACTGCTTCAGCAACAAACTCGACCATTGCTTATTGTTACCCCAGACGCACCGCAAGCGCATCGGCTGGAACAAGAAATCAATGCCTTCTTACCCGATTCAGCTGCTGCCGTGTGGGTATTCCCCGATTGGGAAACGCTGCCATATGACAGCTTTTCGCCGCATCAAGATATTATCTCAGAACGCTTAAGTGTGTTGGCAAAATTACCCAGCTTGCAGCGTGGCGCCTTGATTGTATCGCTCAACACCCTCATGCATCGGTTGGCGCCGACAGATTATGTTGCTGGGCAAGCATTACAAGTACGCAAGCAGCAGCATCTTGATATCCATGCCCTGCGCCTGCGCCTCGAACGGGCCGGCTATCGCCATGTCCAGCAAGTCATGGAGCATGGTGAGTTCTGTGCTCGAGGTTCGTTGCTGGATTTGTTCCCGATGGGAAGCAGTGTGCCCTACCGCATTGATTTTTTTGATACCGAAGTGGATTCCATTCGTATCTTTGACCCAGACACCCAGTTGTCAGCCGGCACCATCGATGCCATTAATCTGTTACCGGCGCATGAGTTCCCCACTGATGATAGCGGTATTGAACAGTTCCGCGCCCGTTACCGTGAACTGTTCGGCGCCTCCAACGAGCGTGACTCGGTCTATTATCAAGTCTCACAGCGCCAACTACCTGGTGGTATCGAATACTATCTACCGCTGTTCTTTGCCGACACCGCCAGTTTATTTGACTATCTGCCCGATGACACCTTGCTGGTTACCTGCGGCGACTTACAGACCGCAGTTGATGGCCTGTGGCACGACGTCAGCCAACGTTATGAACAACGCCGCTACGATCAGCAACGGCCGTTACTGGCACCGCAGCAGTTATTTCTCACCGTTGATCAGCTGCACGGAGAATTCAAACGTCGGCCGCGGATTCGCGCACTGATCCCTGCCGATAAGCCACAACCGGGGCCGCAGCAGTTTGCCACCCAAGCCTTGACTGCCATTGCCGTTAATCATCAGGCGAAAGAACCGCTGCAAAGCCTTCGTCAACAACTCGAGCAGCACTTTGCCGAGGGCTATCGGGTGCTATTTGCGGTGGAATCTGCTGGCCGTCGCGAAAGCTTAAAAGAGCTATTGGCACCACTGCGCTTGGCATTACCAGAATGCGCCAGCGTTGATGCCTTTCTAACCAGCAATGAACGCAGTGCCGTAGTAGTAGCGCCACTGATCCATTCGTTCAGTCTGGCAGAAGCCAAATTAGTTCTGATTACCGAGACCGAGCTGCTGGGCAGCCGCATCATTCAGCGCCGCCGCCGTGAGCAAAAACAAGCACTGGCCAGTGAGCATTTAGTCCGCAACCTAGCTGAATTAAAAATCGGCCAACCGGTAGTGCACCTTGAACATGGCGTGGGCCGTTATCAAGGCCTGCAAACTCTTGATTCCGGTGGAATCACCACCGAATTCGTTACCATTGAGTACGCCCATCAAAGCAAATTGTATGTGCCCGTAGCGTCACTGCATTTATTGAGCCGCTACAGCGGTGGTGAAGAGTCTGCCGCGCCACTCCACAAATTAGGCAATGACCAATGGGAACGGGCCAAGCGCAAGGCCGCCGAGAAAATTCGTGATGTCGCGGCAGAACTTTTGGATGTCTATGCCCGCCGTGAAGCTAAACCGGGCTTTCCATTCACCTTCGATCACAGCGATTATCAACGCTTCGCCAATGGCTTCCCGTTTGAGGAAACCGACGACCAGCAAAGCGCAATTAGCGGTGTACTCAACGATATGCAAGCGCCACGAGCCATGGACCGCTTGGTGTGCGGTGATGTAGGTTTTGGTAAAACTGAAGTAGCGATGCGCGCTGCCTTTGTCGCCGTCAATGCCGGTAAACAAGTGGCAGTACTGGTACCCACAACACTACTAGCGCAACAGCATTACGAGAACTTTAAAGATCGCTTTGCCGATTGGCCCATTCGGGTAGAGGTGCTGTCGCGTTTCAAAAGCGCCAAACAAACCACGCAAATTTTAGCCGACCTAAAAGCAGGAAAAGTGGACTTGGTCATCGGTACCCATAAATTGCTCCAAGACTCAGTGACGTTTCACGACTTGGGCTTGTTGATTGTGGATGAAGAACACCGCTTTGGAGTGCGCCAAAAAGAGGCCATCAAGCGCATGCGCGCGGACGTAGATATTCTCACCCTCACCGCGACACCTATTCCTCGCACCTTGAATATGGCAATGCATGGTGTCCGCGATCTATCCATCATCGCCACCCCGCCAGCCAAGCGCCTGGCGGTGAAGACTTTTGTGCGCGAATACGATGAGGCGACTATTCGTGAGGCCATTTTGCGGGAGATCCTTCGCGGCGGCCAAGTCTACTTTTTGCATAACAATGTCGATACTATCGCCAAAACCGCCGCCGACCTCGAACAACTGGTGCCAGAAGCGCGCATCACCGTAGCTCACGGACAAATGCGGGAACGCGATCTTGAACGCATCATGTCCGACTTTTACCATCAACGCTTTAACGTCTTGGTCTGTACCACTATTGTTGAGACCGGTATTGACGTACCGACGGCAAACACCATCATTATGGACCGTGCTGATCATTTAGGTTTAGCGCAAATGCATCAATTACGCGGTCGTGTTGGTCGTTCGCACCACCAAGCCTACGCTTATTTGCTGACCCCGCACCCCAAGCGCATGACCAAAGATGCCTTAAAACGGTTAGAAGCCATTGCTCAACTAGAAGATTTAGGAGCCGGTTTTATGCTCGCCACCCACGATCTGGAGATCCGTGGTGCCGGGGAGTTGCTCGGTGATGAGCAAAGCGGTCAAATTGAGAGTATTGGCTTTAGTTTGTATATGGAGATGCTCGAACAAGCGGTTCAGGCCCTGCGCGAAGGGCGTGAGCCAGCGCTTGATCAACTGCTCCAGCAACAATCGGACATTGACCTCCGGATTGCTGCATTGCTACCTGATGATTACATTGCCGATGTCAACCAGCGCCTCAGTCTCTACAAACGCATTGCTAGCGCTGCAGATACTAGCGCTCTAGATGACCTGCAGATTGAGCTGATTGACCGCTTTGGGTTATTGCCCGAGCCGGTGAAAAATTTAATCCGTATTGCCACCCTGCGGCAGATAGCTAATAGTCTTGGCATTCGTAAAATTGATGGCGGCCCGCAGGGCATAAGTATTGAATTTGCTGCAACCACCAAGATTTCAGTCAGCTATCTGATTGAACTAATGCAACAGCAACCGCAACACTATCGCTTAGACGGGCCGAATCGTTTACGTGTTCTTGGCAAAATTGACGATACTCAAGCCCGCTTGAAACTGGTAGAGTCGCTATTACACGACTTTAATCAACACCGTAATGAGCCATAACCGCAGTGAGCCATAGAGGAACCCATCAATCATGAGCTGGCTAATTCGATTAATGCCATGGGCTTTGGCGCTAACGGCAATGCCTGCTTGGGCACAAACCGATGCTGCCGAGTTACGCTGGTTTGAGGTGGAAGTATTAGTCATCAAACACCAGCAGCCCGACGGCCCGGTGGAACATTTTGATTGGTTGCCGCCAGCCACCGCAAAAGCCACTGCCAATGACTTGTTGAGCGGTTACTATGCGCCCAATTTTTGGGCCCTGTTACAGCAATTGCCGGAATGCCCGCGTGACAATTGGCAAACCATCTTTACCGATAGCACAGCGCTACCCTGTCATGATTGGGCCGAACTCAACCTGCCAGATGGCAAGGATTGGTATCAGCCGCAACGTATCTTAGCCAGTTTTGCTGAGGCGCCGGTAGTCATTGATGGTGGTGGCGGTGATATCAACCAAACCAGTCAACCGTTTTTGATGCCAGCCAGTGCCCATCAGCTCACCGAACTGCGCCAACAATTGGTGCGCCGCAAGGTGGCAACCCCACTGCTACACGTCACCTACAGACAGCCGGTGTTTAACCGCAATCAAGACTTTCAAATGCGCCTATTTGGTGGCCGCAACTATGCCGAAGCGTTTCTGCCCAGCGGCTATCAACGGCCGCCACGGCAATGGTCAGTCGGCCATGCCGACCAGCCCATACAGGCCGATCCGCTGCAACAATTAATGGAGTTACAACAGCAAGGGCAGCTCACCTTCCGGGTACAACAAGCCGATACACCGCCGCCACCGCCCACTGTGGATGTCAGCCAACTAGCGCAACAGCCGGTATGGGAGCTCGATGGCTTGCTGCACATCTACCTAGTCGGCAACTATCTGCATATTGATAGTCAGTTAGAGCTACGCCAACCACAGCCGGTAGTATTTAGTAGCATCAGTTTGGCTGAACAGGCTCAAGCGGCGCTGCAACAAGGTTCTAATAATCTATTTTTGCGACGCTTTGAGCTGGACCAATTACGTCGCGTGATTAGTCATGAAACGCATTATTTTGACCACCCCAAATTTGCGCTGGTGGTACAAATTCGACGCACCGAACTATCGGCGCGACGGTAACATTTAGTTTAGCTGTTAGGATTATTTATGGTTGCTCTTCGCTCGCTTTTTATCACCGCTACCGCCGCTTTGTTGGTCGCTGGCTGTCAACAACAACCGCAAGCCGTAGCCGCCTGTGATGTCGCCGTCACGCCTATTCACAGCATTCAAGGCTCTGCCATGGTCAGCTCCCTGCTCGGCCAACAGGTTACCGTGCGTGGCGTGGTGCTCGCTAGCTGGCAAGCTGAGGAGCAACTCGGTGGCTTTTATCTGCACAGTTTGGAACACGATAACGATCAGGATGTAACCACCTCCGAGGCACTATTTGTTGCTACGGACTCTGGCTTTCCCGAGCTAACTGCGGGGCAGACCGTGCTGCTAAGCGGCACCGTTAGCGAAACCGCACAAGTGACCGGGTTAAGCCAACCATCACTGCTGCAAAGCTGCGGCGAACAAGCCCTGCCTGCCGCTCAATTACTACAATTGCCAGTCACCTCAATGAGTCAGTTTGAAGCACTGGAGAATATGCCAGTACGCTTTGCACAAACCCTGGTGGTCACCGGCCATTACCCATTAGCCCGGCATGGCCAATTTCAAGTTGCCGCTCAGCAACAGTTCACCGCAACCCAGATTAGTGCACCTGGAGCTGACGCATACGCTGCCAATCAACAAGCCTTACTTGGCCGCCTTAGCGTTGATGACAATAAGGCCGAAAAACCGGCTCAAATCAGCTACCCAAGCCCCGAATTAACTGCTACCAACACCTTGCGCAGTGGCGATAGCGTCAGCCAATTGGTTGGCCTATTGAGTGAATTCAATGGCAGCTACCAGTTGCAACCCACCCAGCAACCACAATTTAGCCACAGCAATCCGCGCCCCGCCAACCCACCGGCGCCGGCTGAGCAAACTCTGCGTATCGCCGCCTTCAACGTGCTCAATTACTTTAATGGTAACGGCCCAGATAAAACCTTTCCGACCGATCGTGGTGCGAAAACCGCCGCTGACTTTGCTCGTCAACACGATAAAATTATCAGTGCCTTGACTGCTTTGAATGCCGATATTATTGGCTTAATGGAAATTGAAAATGACGGCTATGGCAGCAGTAGTGCCATTGTTGAACTAACCACCGCGTTGCGCCAACACAGTGGCCACGATTGGCGCTTTGTTAATGCGGCGCAGGCCCAAGATAGTGGCCGTTTCGGTACTGATTCTATTACCAACGGTTTGCTCTACCGAGCTGACCGGGTGAAGCCACACAGTGACGTTATTACCTCACGGCAGGCTCCATTTGGTACCCGCAGCCGACCACCGTTAGTGCAGCAGTTCCAAGCCTTGCATAATAGCGAGCTGTTTGCCGTTGCGGTCAATCATTTTAAATCAAAAGGCTCATGCCCACGCGATGGTAACCAAGCCAATGCCGATCAAGCTGACGGTCAAGGCTGTTGGAATGCGGTTCGGCTGGAATCTGCACAATTACTCACCGAACTCATGCAACAATCACCGTTGAACACGGTGGAACACAGCGTATTGCTGGGTGATTTCAATGCCTATGCTATGGAAGACCCAATCACTTGGTTCAAACAAAACGGCTACCACAACCGCATTGAAGTGTTTGAACCACAAGGATACTCCTATGTATTCAATGGTTTTGCCGGCAGCCTCGACCACATTTTGGTATCCACTGCATTACACAACCGCGTGGTTATGCAACGCCATTGGTCAATCAACGCCGATGAGCCAACGGCGCTGCAATACGACATGCACCGAAGCAATCCCAATTGGGTGGATAGCAGCCCATTCCGGGCCTCTGATCACGACCCAGTATACGTTGATATTCAATTTTAGACGGTCACGCTGTCACACATAGTGGTTAGTGTTCATCTGTGCTAGTAACAGACTGACCGTGTTGCCACAGGAACTATGTTGTGTACAGAGGATTCGGAACGCCCATAGCTGCGAGCATCATTCGGCAAGCCCAACAGGGTCGCCGTGATGCCCAGCAACATATCTTCGAAACCTTTCAAACTGCGGTACTCACCAGTCTGCTGGGCTTATGCCGTGAGCGCGAGCTTGCCCGTGACTTAGCCCAAGACGTATTTATTCAGGTGTTTGCCAAAATTCATCAACTACGCGATGTTACCGCCTTTGGCGGCTGGCTCAAGCAACTTACGGTGAACTGTGCCTTGGCACATTTTCGCAAACAGTCGTGGTTAGTCCTTGAGGCCAACGACCAGCATCAGCCGGTGGATGAGCAGCCCTATCAACAAGCCGATTGGTTAAGCCATTGTGATGACATTGAACAACTTATGCAGTGCTTAACCAAAGCCGAGCAACAACTGGTGTGGTTATACTTGGTTGAAGATTATAGCCATCAGCAACTTGCTACCTTGTATGAGGTGCCAGCAGCGACTATTCGTCAACGCTATCACCGCGCATTAAAAAAATTACAACAGGCGGCAAATCATGGAGCCGAACATGGATAAATTATCTCGCAGTCCAGCTGAACAGCAACTCAGTAAGCGCCTGCAGCAAGCAGCAGCTGCGCAAGTCAGTAATGAGCCAGCGCTGGCATGGCCGCTGCCGACAGCGTCGAACCGCCGCTGGGCATGGGGCATCGTGCCGTTGGCCACAGCCGCCGCGGTGGCATGGCTGGTGGTTGGCGACTATACCTTGTCGCCAACCCTGTCACCTACCCAGCCACAACAGTACGGCGCCAGCACACCGCCAATGTTAATGGCAGAAAATTATCAGCTCGAAGCCTTAGACCAGCGTATTCAGTACGCTTATCTAAGCGGCGCCGACGAGCAAACTATCAGCCAGCTATGGGCACAACGTGCCTATTGGACAGCCAAAGACCGTATCAATCAGGAGTGGACACAATGAAACCCATACCAGCCTTTAGCCTCATGTTCGCGCTACTTTCTATTGCCGCTATGGCACCTGTAGCCAGTGCCCAACAAGGGGTTGACCTAGCCCGCGCCGCCGCCGCTGAACTGGCGAAAGAATTAGGCGACAAAGAACAAGCTACCTATGAAGAAGCAGCACGCAGTTACTTTGACTGGGGCGCCATCATTCGCCCGGACGGCAAGGTGCTGTCGGTGCGTGAGGGGTCAGTTGCCGCCACTATGGGGCTGCGCGAAAACGATCAGGTTGAGGGTATTAACGCTTTACAGGTAAGCGGCGATTCACTCGGTGAAGTATTGCAGTATTTGGCCAGCTTAGAACATGGTAGCCAGCTAACAGTACAGATCAAGCGTTCCGGAGAAGACCTGCAACTTACTGGCCAAGTGCTAGCTACCGTAGTGCCGGGGTGGCGCCTGCACATCGAATTACCGCGGCGCGACCATGTCGCCGGCGTCACCGCCAGCAGCAGTGCTTGTGGTCGACTCAGTGTATTTTTACAACCCAGTATTATTGACCACTACCCAGCCCGGATCATCAGTATTAATGGTGAGCCGCTGAAAAGCCTCAGCCCCAATTTAGTACTACCGGTGGGTGAGCATATTATTGGCTTGGTCGAATTGATTGATAACCGTCAGGTTAGCCGCAGTGGCGCCATTGATCAGGTCAAACTGTTATCGGTGGTGGTTGAAGCGGATAAAAAATACCATCTCGGTTCTCATTTTGTTCGTTCCAAGCGTTATGAGCGGGCCAATCAGAACTATTGGGAACCAGTGGTGTGGAAAGTCACCGAACAGTCTTGTTCACTCGACTAACTGGTGCTTTTTGTCACCCAACTGTCATTGTATTGTGCTAATCTAGCGCGCATAAAATTATGGTAGAGGTTGATTATGCGCGCTCATTCTAAACGGCTAAAATACCCAGCGATTGCACTCGCTGTTGGTCTATTAACAGCTTGTCAAAGCCCCGCCCCAGTTGCACCTAGCACACCACCGTCGATCATCTTTATGGTCGGCGATGGCATGGGCTTTGAATATATTTCTGCCTATCGCTATGCCCACAGTGAGCTCGGCGCTGAGGCCCTTACACCCACGGTATTTGACGATTTGCTGGTGGGCGCAGCCACGACCTACCCCGATGATGATACCTGGGTGACAGATTCTGCAGCCGCTGCCACGGCGCTAGCAACTGGGGTTAAATCGTACAACGGCGCCATTGGACTGGATACTCAACAGCAACCGCTGACCACCATGATGGAAGTTGCCAAGCAGCAAGGCTGGGGCACCGGTGCGGTGGTTTCCGTACAGGTGACGCACGCTACCCCAGCCGCGTTTTTTACCCACCACGCTTCACGCACCATGTACGATGCCATTGCCGACAGTTATGCTCAACAAGTCAGCGCTGGTGAATGGGGCTTTGATGTTCTGCTTGGCGGCGGACAGAGCCATTTTGTCCGCGATGATAAAAACTGGCTACCGGAATTAACCGCACAAGGGCTGCACATTGCGACCGAAATTGAGCAACTCAACCAGTTGCAACACACTCCAGTACTTGGCTTATTTGCGCCACTAGCGCTGCCGCACAGCATTGATGCTGAACCACAACTGGCAGCTATGACAACGCAGGCTTTGCGGCTGTTACAACAACAGCAGCAAAGCACTGGCAAGCCGTTTGCCTTAATGGTTGAAGGCAGTTTGATAGACTGGTGTGGGCATGCTAATGATATCGCCTGTGCCGTGCACGAAGTGGCCGATTTCGCCAATGCTATTAAGGTGGTGTTGGAGTACCAGCAACAACACCCAAATACCTTGGTAGTGATCACCGCTGACCACTCCACCGGTGGTCTGACCCTAGGGCAAGGCGGCGAGTACGCTTGGTATAGTGACAAAGTGATGGGCATCAAAGCCTCGCTGGAGGTAATGACCCGTGGCTTGCTCACCCGTCAACCGAGCGAGTTCCGCGACTATTTAAGCCCGCTACTTAACTTGCCGCTTACCGAACAACAGTGGCAGCAGTTGGAGGCAGTACAAGTACCTGACGAGTTGCGTGGTCGCGCTCGGCAAATGCCTCATGGTAAAGTGTTGGTGGAGATTATCAGCGCGCATACTCGCACCGGCTGGACCACCACCGGCCATACCGCCGTGGATGTACCAGTGTTAGCCATTGGCCCAGGTGCGGAAAAATTCCGTGGCTACCAAGACAACACCGAAATTGCTAAGCTGTTGCTGAGTATTATGCAACAACAGTAAACAGGAGATGGTTTGTCACAATCCAAACTTGCTACCTTTTCGATTGCCGCCGTTGATAGCCTCAGCGGCGAGTTGGTGGTCGCTAGTTGCTCAAACTATCTAGCGCTCGGGCCATTAGTTCTGCACTGCGCGCCACCGGCGGGAGTGCTGTTAAGCCAGTCACAGGCGCACCCCGAAGCCGCGACCGTAGCGCTGCAGTATCTGCAACAGCACCCTGAAGATGTCGACGGTAGCCTAGCCCAGTATTTAGCCAATGATGCCCACCGTGAGCACCGCCAAGTGGCGCTGTTAAATGCTCAGGGCCACTCCCGTGTATTTTCAGGCCAAGCTTGTGTGCCAGTGGTAGAGCACTACCAAGCACCGGGGGTGGTGGCTATTGGTAACATGTTGGTGGCCGGTACCGTGGCGCAGATGATACAGGCCTTTAACCGCGCTCGGCAGCAGCCGCTGGTAGAACGTTGTGTCGCCGCGCTGCAGGCTGGCGCCCGCCATGGCGGCGATAAACGCGGCAAGCTGGCGGCGGCGGTGCAAGCGTGGCGGCCACAACTATCCGCCTATAAACAGCTTAATGTGCGCGTTGATGCCAGCGCCACGCCACTCACTGAACTGAGCCACTTAGTGCAGCTTCATAGGCTCTATCATCCGCTGACTGCACTGACCTTTATCCACCCCGCTCAGTTCAGCCCAGACGCCACTACGCTGCTGGCACAATTGCCGCTGCCAGACAGCGCGGCTGAGCGACAGCAATGGCTACAACGGCATAATTTAGCTCACCACCTAAACCCACAAGACAACACCCTCAGCACCGCTCTGCTTGCGGCCCTGCCAATTCTCACGGCGCTATGGCGAGCTTAGAAATCACGCCAGTTTTCCACCATAAAGCGCTGCCGCTTGCGGTTAAATTGGGTGATCATGGCCGGTAGTGGCGCATGACTCAGTGCTGCTGGTAGATCATAGCTATGCACCTCACGAAACTGCGATTGTAAATCTGGTACCTCGCCACTAATGACCATCACTAGCTGGCAAAAATCACGCTGCTGCAGGGCTAACTCAATGCGGTTGGAGCCCATTTCAATCGCTATGCTATCGGCTGCGAGGGCTATCACTGGGCCGCCCTGTTGTCCCGCTATGGGCACCTCCACCCGCGACGGCACACGGCTAAAGGGCAACGGAAAACAACTGTCGGCGCCGAGCTGCAGTGGAATGGTATTCATCGGGTAGCCCGACTGGTCGGCATTTTCGAGCTGCGCTTGGTAGGTACGCACAAAGGCTTCAATGCGCACGTTATGTGTTTGCAGCGCTGATGCTATATAAAAGTGCACCACAACGGCCGTTTGTTGCTCATTGAGCTCGCACTGTGAGCGAAAAATCACTACGTCTTTTTGCAGGACAAAAAATTTATACACCACTAAACCGAAAAACAACGACGGAATGATTAACGCTAAGGTGGCTAACAAAGCCCGCACCGGCGCACTAAACCAGAGCGCGTGATGACTCCAATCTTGTTCTTTGCCCATCAACTCAATGAACATATCATTCCATAACCGATACCACGGCACGGCTGGTTCGGCCGCTTGCGCGGCAATAATACTCAGCACCGCGGCCAACATCACAATGCTGAGAATGAACAGTCCAATCAGGCGGGTTAAACTTTGCGCCGCAATAAAACGGCGAATAGCAAAGTGATTACGCGGATGCAGTGACATCTCCATAGTCTCCTGTGAGCGAGCATAAAGGGTGATGATAATGGGTTGTTGCCATCATTAACACGGTTTGCTGCTGCGATCTATCTTCTGCTGGCCTGCGTATGAGGGTATGCTTAACCTATCGGACAGAATAAGGACCCAGCATGGCACATTGGTTTTTATGTAGTATGGGTGCCAACCTACAACCAGAACAAAATTTTGCCAAAGCCCGCAGCGCGCTAGTGCGCCTCGGCGAGGCCTATTATTCGCGGGCGCTCTATACCAAACCAGTCGCAATGAACAGTACTCACGATTTTCTGAATGCCTTGTTTATTTTGCACACTGAGCTTGATAGCGTAAGCCTCAAGCAACAATTCAATGCCATTGAGCAACAACTCGGGCGCGACCGCAGTGATCCGCAGAGCGCCCTTAAAGATCGGCCTATGGACATTGATATTCTCGGTCCATTAACGCCCGAAAGCGCCGCCACCAGTTGGCGCCAAGTACCCGATTATCTGCACAGTGCGGTCAGCAGTTTGCAGCAACTGTTTCAGCAACTTGAGAGCACCGAATGAAGCAACAGCACATTGCATTAGTTACCGGCGCCGGTCGCCGCTTTGGTTTTGCCCTAGCGCAAGCATTGTTAGCCGAGGGCTATCAGGTGATTGCGCACTACCATACCTCGCGTGATGGGGTGGATGCATTACAGCAACAAGGTGCCATACCGATGGCTGCCGATCTGGCCGATCCGCAGGCGGTGCAAGCCATGATCACTGAGATCAAGGGCACTTACCAACGGCTTGATTTGCTGGTTAACAATGCCTCCTGCTTCTTCAACAATGCTCGCGTTGATGATGATCTAGCCGCGTTACAAGCGGTATTTCAGGTGCACGCGATAGCACCCTATTTACTCACTCATGGCCTGACTGAATTGCTGCAAGCATCAGCTAATGGGCTGGTGGTTAATATCACCGATATCTATGTGGATAGCCCGTCTACAAACTATATCGCCTATTGTGCCGCCAAAGCCGCCTTGGCCAATCTCACCCTAGCCTTTGCCAAGCAACTGGCGCCTAAGGTGCGGGTCAACGCCATTCAACCCGGCCCGATTTTATTTCTCCCCGAACACGACAGTGCCCATCGTCAGCAGGTGTTGGCACAAACCCCATTACAACTTGAAGGGGGATTACAACCGATGATCGACACCGTGCGCTTTTTGCGTGACAACCGCTTTATGACCGGTGAATCGATTAAGGTTGATGGTGGCCGTGCGTTGAATATTTAGCCGCCGCTACCCACGCTAAAATTCACTTACAATTAATGATTCGCGCTACTGAGCAATTCAGCTATGGTGTAGGGGTCTATTTAATCGGTTTCCCAACCTAAGGGCCCCTCATGTCACAAAAATTGTTGACCTTATCCAAGCTTGCCGTGCTCTGCGCGGCGGCACTCAGCTTCACTGCGCATGCCAGCGATGGCACCAAATTACTGCGCCAGCCAGATATCAGCAGCGACCTACTGACCTTTGTCTATGGGGGTGATATTTGGGTCAGCCAACGCGACGGCAGCCAGCCGCGGCAATTAACCACCCACGCCGCCAATGAGTTCGCACCGAAATTTTCACCGGACGGCAACTGGATCGCCTTTTCTGCCAGTTACGATAACAACACCGATGTGTATGTGATGCCGGCCCAAGGCGGCCAAGCCACACGCTTAACCTGGCACCCGAGTGCCGATGTGGTAAATGGCTGGAGCCCAGATGGCAAAAACGTGGTGTTTGCCTCTAACCGTGAAGTACTCAATAGCCGCAGCAATCAATTGTTTGAAGTGCCAGTAAACGGCGGTTATGAACAAAAAGTTATGGCTGCTGTAGCGTTTGAAGGTGATTTTCACCGCAATGGCAAAAAACTGGCGTATCGCCCTAATAACATGGCCTATTCAGGCTCTAGCGGCTGGCGTTTGCATCGCGGTGGTAGCACGCCACCCATTTGGATTATCGACCTTGAGCAACAGACCTTAGACAAAGTGCCACACCCCAACGCGAACGAGCACAATCCGTTTTGGCTCGGCGATGATGTTTATTTCCTGTCGGACCGTGACAACGTAGCAATGAATTTATATCGCTATCGCAGCGGCAAGGTCGAGCAGCTCACTCAACTGAAAGACTGGGATATTCGCAGCGCCAGTGGTCACGGTGATGCCATTGTTTATGAAGCCGGCGGGCTGTTGTATCAGTTTGACGCCAAACGCGGCAACAGCAAGGCCATTACCGTGAACCTCACAGTAGCCGGTCCACAAACCCGACCACAATGGAAAGACGCCAGCAAAACCCTCACCTCAGCACGGCTATCAAGCAGCGGTCAGAGAGTGTTGATAAGCGCCCGTGGTGACGTATTTACTGTGCCGGTGAAAGATGGCAGTACCCGCAACCTAACGCAAAGTTCAGCGGTGCGTGAATTCGCTAGCTTATGGAGTGCCGATGGTCAGCGTATCGCCTACCTGCATGATGATGGCAAACAGCAGCAGCTGGTGATTACCAATCAAGCCGGTGACGAGCTGTTACAGCGTCATGAGCTGGGCCAGTCGTATCATGAATTACTCGCTTGGTCGCCCGATAACAATCGGATTGTGTACAGCGACAACCATTTAAATCTGTATGTGTACGACCTAGCAGCAAAAAGCAGCCAAAAACTCGCTACCTCGCAGCGCCGTGGTGATGTGCAAGTCAGCTTTAGCCCAGATAGCCGCTATTTAGCCTACACCGCCGATGGTGCTAACTACTTTAGCCAAATCTATCTATATGACTTCACCACCAACAGCTCACAGCGGGTTACCGATGGTTTGAGCCATGCTGATAGCCCGGTATTCAGTCACGATTATTTATTCTTCGCGGCATCGGTTAATACCGGCCCATCACAAGTGGGGCTAGATTTATCGACCCAAGAACGGCCGGTTCGCAAAGGTATTTATGCCATGGTGCTGCGCGCTGATGGGCAATCGCCGTTACTGCCTAAAGCCGGTGATGAACCGTTAACCAGCAGTGAAAAGGACGACACCAAAGCCGACTTCAAACTCGACAGTGACAATTTATTGCAGCGTATCGTCGGCCTCCCCATCGCCGAACGTAACTACGGCAACTTGGCGGTAGCGGCGGATGGCGCCCTGCTGTACATGGAGTATCCGCAGCCAGGTGGCAGTAATGAACCACCGGGTGGCAATGGCTTTGCTGGCAGCTTAATGCGCTTCGACTTTAGCGAACAAAAAAGTGCTGAAGTCACGGCTGGGGTGCTAGATTTCAACCTAAGCGCCGATGGCAAGAGCTTACTCACTATTCAACCGGGTGGCCGCCTCCAGGTCGGCAATGCGGCGGTAAAAGCCGATTTGAAAGCCGTTAATATGGCGGATGTGCGTAGCTTTGTGAACCCGCGTGAAGAATGGCAACACATCTTCACCGACGCGTGGCGCATGCAATTGGAGTATTTCTATGATGCTAACTTGCATGGTATTGACTGGCAGGCAGTGTACGCCAAATACCAGCCACTACTCGCCCACCTGCAGCGTCGGGAAGACCTCAATGAGGTGCTGGTAGAGATGATTGCCGAGTTGCAAGTAGGTCACAACCGCATTGGCGGCGGTGATGTGCATCAAGAAGGCAGCTCTAAAGTTGGCTTATTAGGTGCTGATTTCCGCGTCGTCGACAACCGCTATCAACTGGCTACCGTCTATCAAGGTGATCGTTGGAGCCCTTATTTGCAGGCCCCTCTGGCAACCCCTGGGGCAACGGCAAAAGCCGGTGAATTCATCATTGCCATCAATGGCCAAGAGCTTACGGCCAAGCAAAATATTTTTGCCGCACTTGATAACACCCAAGGTAAACAGATCGTCCTAACGCTGTCGAGCCATGCCGATGGTCGTGAACCACGAGAGATCACGGTACAACCAACGGCTAACGAAGCGCAGCTGCGGTTATGGCACTGGGTTGAACGTAATCGTCAACAGGTTGACCAAGCCAGTGATGGTAAGCTTGCCTATGTGTACTTGCCGAACACCGCCGGTGGTGGCTTCTACTTCTTTAACCGGATGTTCTTTGCCCAAGTTGATAAGCCCGGCTTGATCATCGATGAGCGCAAGAACGGCGGTGGTCAAGCAGCCAACTACATCACCGAAATCTTAGCGCGGCCGCTACTATCGGGCTGGAAAGATCGTGACGGCCTTACCTTTTCAACACCGGGTGGCGTCATTGCCGGCCCGAAAACCATGTTGATTGACCAAGATGCCGGTTCTGGTGGTGACTTCTTACCCTGGGCGTTTAAGCGTCTTGGCTTAGGTAAAACTATTGGCACGCGTACTTGGGGTGGTTTGATTGGTATCTCAACCAATCCCAACATGATTGATGGCGGCTTTCACGTGGTACCGTTCTTCCGCTTCTATACCCCGGATGGCGAATGGCGGGTAGAAAACGAAGGCGTGGCGCCGGATATTGAGGTTGAGTTAGACCCGATTATGGTCAATCAAGGCCGTGATAGTCAGCTTGAGCGAGCTATTGCTGAGACCTTACAACAGTTGCGCGATAACCCGCCAGCTGATCATAGTAAAGCCCCAGCAATGCCTACCAAACTCGGCTTATAGCCGGTGTGGCGTTGGCCAGTTGAATCATCAACTGGCCAACATTTGCCGCAGTACATAGTGCAAAATACCACCATTTTTGTAGTAATCGAGTTCATTACCCGTATCAATACGGCATAGCACTTGGAACTCAGACACCGAACCATCATCACGTTTAGCATAAACGGTCAACAGCTGGCCGGGCTTCAAGTTGTCGTCAATGCCGACAATACTGATTTGTTCGTGACCATCGAGACCAAGGGATTTGGCATTTTTGCCGTCAATAAATTGCAGCGGCAACACCCCCATGCCAACCAAGTTAGAGCGGTGTATACGCTCATAGCTCTCGGCAATAACGGCTTTCACACCAAGCAACGTTGTGCCTTTAGCGGCCCAATCACGGCTTGAACCACTGCCGTATTCTTTGCCCGCTAAAATAACTAACTCGGTCTGTTCCTGCTGATAACGCATCGCGGCATCATAGATAGCCATTTGCTCACCGCTGGGCAGATGCTTGGTGAAACCACCTTCAACGCCATCGAGCATCTGGTTTTTGATACGAATGTTGGCAAAGGTGCCGCGCATCATGACTTCATGGTTACCGCGCCGTGACCCGTACGAGTTAAAGTCAGCAACCGCCACCCCATTGTCCTGCAAGTATTTGCCGGCTGGCGATGATGGCTTAATAGACCCAGCTGGGGAAATGTGGTCCGTGGTAATGGAATCACCAAACAACGCTAAAACACGCGCATCAATGATCTCTTGCAGCGGCGCTAATGGCTTATCAATAGCATCGAAATACGGCGGATTCTTCACGTAGGTTGAATCATCACTCCAGTTGTAAGTTTGCCCTTCACCAATAGGGATAGCCTGCCATTGCTCGTCGCCATCAAACACCGCCGCGTACTCACGCTTGAACATGCCATCATCCACCAATGCCACGGCATCGGCGATAGCACGGTTCGACGGCCAAATATCACGGAGATAGACCGGCTCACCGCTACTATCGTGACCCAATGGGTCGTTGGTTAGATCAATACGGGTGGTACCAGCCAGTGCATAGGCGACCACCAGTGGCGGCGACGCTAGCCAGTTAGCTTTAACATCCTGATGAATACGGCCTTCAAAGTTACGGTTGCCCGACAGCACTGAAGACACTGCTAAGTTATGTTGCTGAATGGTTTTGCTAATGGCATCGGGTAATGGCCCCGAGTTGCCAATACAGGTGGTACAACCATAACCAACCAAATTAAAGCCGAGTGCATCTAAATACTCACTGAGGCCAGATTTAGCGAGGTAATCGGTCACCACTTTCGAGCCTGGGGCTAACGATGATTTCACCCACGGCTTACGCTGCAAACCTTTCGCCAAGGCATTTTTGGCGAGCAAGCCAGCGGCCATCATGACCCCAGGGTTCGAGGTGTTGGTACAGGAGGTGATAGCGGCAATCACAACATCACCGTGGCGTAACTGGTAATCTTCACCTGCTACCGGAACCGCGTTATCGGCTTGGTCTAACTGCCCAAGGGTTTCTAAAAATAGGTCAAATTGCTTACCTAATTGCGGCATGGTAACGCGGTCTTGTGGCCGTTTTGGACCAGCTAACGAGGCCTCAACATGGGCTAAATCTAGCTCCAAACTATCGGTAAACATCGGCTCATAGCTGCTATCACGCCACATGCCCTGAGCTTTACTATAAGCCTCAACCAGCGCAATAGTGTGGGCATCGCGGCCTGTCAATTGCAAATAGCGCAGGGTTTCTTGATCGACTGGGAAGAAGCCACAGGTAGCGCCGTATTCAGGTGCCATATTAGCAATAGTGGCACGGTCGGCTAGCGGCAAATGGTCTAATCCAGGCCCGTAAAACTCCACAAACTTACCCACCACACCATGTTTACGCAGCATTTGCGTAACAGTCAGCACTAAATCGGTGGCGGTAACGCCCTCGGCTAACTTGCCACTTAAGCGGAAACCAATCACTTCGGGGATCAGCATCGATACTGGTTGCCCTAACATAGCCGCTTCGGCCTCTATACCACCCACGCCCCAACCGAGCACCCCAAGGCCGTTGATCATGGTGGTATGGGAATCGGTTCCCACTAAGGTGTCGGGCATAACGAAAGTCTTATCATCAACGGTTTTGGTCCACGCCACTTTGGCTAGATACTCCAGATTCACCTGATGGCAAATGCCCGTTCCCGGTGGCACCACACGGAAGTTTTCGAAGGCTTTTTGGCCCCAACGCAAAAATTGGTAACGCTCAAAGTTACGCTCCATTTCAATGGCCACGTTTTCTTTGAAGGCGCCATCGGAGGCAAATTTATCAACCATCACGGAGTGGTCAATCACCAGATCAACCGCTGATAACGGGTTAATTTGCTGCGGATCATGACCCGCTTTTGCCACCGCATCGCGCATGGCTGCTAAATCAACCACCGCCGGTACCCCAGTAAAGTCTTGCATCAACACCCGTGCCGGCCGAAATTGAATTTCACGCTCGGAACTGCGCTCACTCAGCCATGCCGCCATGGCTTCAATGTCATCAGCCACCACGGTTTGGCCATCTTCATGGCGCAATAAGTTTTCCAGCAACACTTTTAACGACACTGGAAGCTTAGCCAACTCGCCGTGCTTGCTGACCTGCTTAGCCAACGCCGGAATGCTGTGGTAATGATAGGTTTTACCCTCAACATCAAGGGTTTGATGGGTGTTGAAACTGTCCTTACTGGTCATAGAGTACTCCTAGTTGTGGCACTATCTGTTATCCATGCTTAGTTATAACTATGGGTGTGCAGCGAGCGAAGATCAACCTTATAATAGACCAACTTGCCAATAGCGCGTATAGGGATTACTTATGAGTCAGGTACTGGCTGATCTTTTAGATCTATTAAAACTAGAAACCATAGAACAAGGTATTTACCGTGGGCAAAGCCAAGATTTGGGTTTTGCTGCGGTGTTTGGCGGCCAAGTGATTGGCCAAGCACTATCGGCGGCCAAAGAGACCTTGCCGGAAGATCGCAAGGTGCATTCGCTGCACACCTACTTCTTACGCCCCGGCGATGCCCACAAGCCGATTATTTATGACGTTGAAACCATTCGAGATGGCCGCAGTATTTCAACCCGGCGGGTGCAAGCCATACAGTATGGCAAACCGATTTTTTATATGACTGCATCGTTTCAGATAGATGAATGCGGCTTTGAACATCAAACCACCATGCCAGAGGTGCCCGGCCCTGAAGGTTTAGTGTCTGATTTGGATATTTACCGTGAACATGCCGAGCTTATCCCAGCGGCAATTCGCAATAAATTCATCTCAGAAAAGCCCATTGAAATGCGTTTTGTGACTGCCAACAACCCGTTCAAACCGCATGTTGATAAACCGCAGCGCTATGTGTGGTTTCGCTCCAATGGCGCGATGCCAGATGACCCGCGGGTACACAAGTATTTACTGGCTTATGCGTCCGACTTTAACTTTCTACCAACCGCACTGCAGCCCCATGGCACCAGCTTTGCCCAGCCTGGTATTCAAATGGCCACCATTGACCATTCCATGTGGTTTCATCATGATTTTAGAATGGATGACTGGCTCTTGTACGCCATTGATAGTCCCATTGCCTGCGGCGCACGTGGCTTAGTGCGCGGACAATTTTTCACCCGTAGCGGTAAGCTGGTAGCGTCAACCATGCAAGAAGGTGTGATGCGAGTGCGCAGCTAGCGCACTCGCTACCACTGAACTGAGATTAACCGAGGGTAAAGAAGAAGCCAGCTATAGCGGCACTCATCATGTTGGCTAAAGTAGCTGCCAACAACGCTTTTAGACCCAACCGAGCAATGTCGTGACGGCGGCTGGGCGCCATACCGCCTAAGCCGCCCAACAAAATAGCAATCGATGAGAAGTTGGCAAAACCACAGAGTACAAAGGTGATAATGACCTGGCTGTGCTGACTCAATTGGTCTTTGTAGTTGACGAAATCTAAATAGGCGACAAACTCGTTAATCACCAATTTTTGCCCAATAAAGCTGCCCGCCAGTTGCGCTTCATCCCAACTCACGCCCAAGACATAGGCTACCGGCTGGAAGATATAGCCAAACAGCAACTGCAATGACAGCTCAGGGTAACCAAACCAGCCACCCACCCAACCAAAAATACCGTTGATCAGTGCAATCAGCGCCACAAAGGCAATCAGCATAGCGCCCACGTTCATCGCCAATTGCATACCGCTACTAGCTCCAGTGGCAGCCGCGTCAATGACGTTAACGGCACGGTCTTCCACTGGGCTTGCCGCTGGCTTCGCGCCATGAGTAGCGGTACCTTCAATGATACCGTCAATATCGTCACGTGGCTTATCAATCTCTGGCATGATCATCTTGGCCATTAATAAGCCAGCCGGCGCCGCCATAAAGCTAGCCGCAATCAAATACTTCAATTCCACCCCAACACCTGCGTAACCGGCCAATACCGAGCCAGAAACCGATGCCATACCACCCACCATTACCGCAAATAGTTCTGATTGGGTCATGCTGGGAATAAATGGCCGTACCATCATAGGCGCTTCCGTCTGGCCAACGAATACGTTGGCAGCGGCGGACATAGATTCAGGTTTGCTGCTACCGATAATTTTTTGTAGCGCGCCACCCAAAATCATGATGACCCAACGCATAATGCCAAGGTAATAGAGCACCGCAATCAATGACGAGAAGAACACAATCACGGAAAGCACACGAATTGCAAAAACAAAGCCAAAATCAGCCGAAGCTAAACCGCCAAACATGAAATCAATACCGGCG
The DNA here is from genome assembly GCF_003999375.1 of Pseudidiomarina mangrovi. Lineage (GTDB taxonomy): Bacteria > Pseudomonadota > Gammaproteobacteria > Enterobacterales > Alteromonadaceae > Pseudidiomarina > Pseudidiomarina mangrovi. The sequence goes on along the minus strand of NZ_RJLC01000017.1, from coordinate 47,477 downwards.
TTGGTAAAGGCAATTACGCTAGCAACCCCAGAGGCCACACCGTAAAGCACGTCTTGGCCAAAGGGTACATAGAGTACAAAGGCGCCGAGGGCGAGCTGGATAGCAAAGGCGCCGCCAACAGTACGCCAACGGATAGCGCCACGATTGCTGGAAAAGGCGTAGGCAATGAGAAGGATGATGGCAATGCCAAAAATACTATGCATAAAGTTAAGCCGTTATTGTTGTTATTCTGCCAACAGTTGGCGAATTTTAGATTTAATCAGGTCGATGGCAATTTCGTTTTGTCCACCGCGCGTGACCACCAAATCAGCAAACTGTTTCGACGGTAAAATAAACTCAAAAAATGCCGGACGCACTGTCTCATGGTACTGCTCAGCCACTGACTGAATAGTACGCCCACGTTCTTCCACATCACGAATCATCCGCCGCAACAAACATACATCAAGCGGGGTATCCATAAACACAGAGATATCGAATAACTTACGCAAATGCGGGTCACTCAACAACAAAATTCCTTCCACCATGATCACCCGGCCCGGATTGACCTTAATGGTATCACTCACACGGGTGTGGGTTTTATAGCTGTATTGCGGCATTTGTACCGATTGCCCAGAACGTAATTGTAACAAGTGCTGCACCAACAGCTCATGCTCAAACGCCGATGGATGATCATAATTGGTCAATTGCCGCTGTTCAAAGCTCAAATGGCTTTGGTCGCGATAGTACGCATCTTCTGCAAGAATGGCGATGCCTTGACCACCGAGCTCAGCCACTAACTCACGGTAAACTGTTGAGGCAAATAAACTTTTTCCAGAGGCTGAGGCGCCAGCTATGGCGATGATGGTCGTTTTTTCCACGCGATTGAGTCTTTGTTGAGGCGACATTAAGGCGCAATTATCGTTGATTCGTAGGGTAATTGGAAGCTTCGATGCGGGCAGACCAATCTTGTTACATTTTAACTGAGGGTGACGATTGTATCCGCTGGCTAACCCTTTATTATCTAAGCACTCATTTTTTTAAGTGACTTGTCTTTTTAACTTACGTCAACAATGGAATTCATCTATGCGTCTGTATAAATCTTTGACCGCCATTGCCGTAGCATCGGTGCTATTGACCGGCTGCCAAGCAACTGCCGAACAAACCAAAGGCAGCACCCCTGCTGCGGTGGTACAACAGCAACTGCCAGAAGTGAACATTGCCTACCAAAGTTTCACCCTCGATAACGGCTTACGGGTGATTGTGCACACCGACCGTAAAGCGCCTATTGTGGCGGTCAACGTGTGGTACGCCGTTGGCTCTAAAGATGAAAAGCCAGGCCAAACCGGTTTTGCGCACTTATTTGAACACCTCATGTTCAACGGCACTGAAAACTACGATGACGAATTCTTTGGCCCGTTTGAACGTGCCGGTGCCACCGACCAAAACGGTACCACCAACAACGACCGCACCAACTATTTCCAAAACGTCCCTACCCCAGCCTTAGATATGGCGTTGTGGATGGAATCAGACCGCATGGGTCACCTGCTCGGCGCCGTTACCCAAGAAAAACTAGATGAACAACGCGGCGTTGTGCAAAACGAAAAACGCCAAGGTGAATCACAACCGTATGGCCGCGCCTTTGATTTTATCGCCAGCCAAACCTTCCCAGCCGGCCACCCCTATTCATGGTCAGTGATTGGCTCCATGGAGGATCTGAATGCCGCCTCTCTTGACGACGTGCATCAGTGGTTTAATGATTACTACGGTGCCGCCAATGCCGTCGTCGTATTAGCGGGTGACATTGATGTGGAAACCGCAAAAGCTAAAATGAACGAGTATTTTGGCCACATTCCAGCCGGTAAGCCGCTACAAAAATTAGATGCTTGGGTAGCTAAGCGTTCAGGCACCAAACGCGCCACTATGGAAGACAACGTGCCCGCAGCGCGTATCTACAAAATCTGGAACACCTCAGAAATGGGTACCGCAGATGCCGAATATTTGTCACTCCTGAACGACATTTTAGCTGGTGGCAAAAACTCACGTCTGTATCAGCGTTTAGTCTATGACTTACAAATTGCCAGCAGCGTGTTTGCATTCCAATACGACCGCGTGTTAGCGGGTCAATTCTTTGTCGTTGCCGATGCCAAACCAGGCGTTGAAATGAGCCAAATTGAAGCCATCATCGATGAAGAAGTGGCACGTATTTTGGCCGAGGGACCAACCCAAGAAGAACTGGACCGCGTGCGCTTTGGCGCAGTAGCCGGGTTTGTTCGTGGCGCTGAGCGAATTGGCGGCTTTGGCGGCAAATCTGATATTTTAGCCGCTGGCGAAGTCTATCAAGGTGACCCTGCTGCCTACGAAACCTCGTTGGAAATCATGCGTAAAGCTACGCCAGCAGACGTACAAGCGGCCGCTCAACGCTGGTTAGACGATGGCGCGTTTGTGCTCAACGTGGTACCACAACCGAAGTTCACCACCGCTGAAGCGCAGGCTGACCGCAGCAAACTGCCAGAAGTTGGCCAATTACCAGAACTCGATTTACCACAACTGACGAACTTCACCTTATCCAACGGCCTTGAGGTGTATTTAGCAGAACGTCATGACGTACCAACGGTTCAAATGCAGCTCGTGGTTGATAGTGGCTATGCCGCCGACCAAGGCAGCAAGCCGGGTACTGCTAGCTTCACTATGGCAATGCTGACCGAAGGCACCAGCTCGCGTGATACCTTGGCATTGAATAAAGAGCTCGATAGCTTAGGAACCAACTTATCGGCGTGGGCGACCCTAGATAACGCCACCATTGCCATGGATACCCTGACCTCTAACCTCACCCCAAGTTTAGAGATTTTTGCCGATGTATTGATGAATCCGGCCTTCAGCCCAGAGGAAATTGAGCGGCGTCGTGGCTTATGGATGGAAACTATCAAACGTGAAAAGGCCTCACCACAATCACAAGCACTGCGTATTTTGCCAGGGCTGATGTTTAGTGATGAACATGCCTATAACGCACCGTTAACTGGTTCAGGTACGGAAGCCTCGATCAACAGCTTAACCCGTGACGATTTGGTCAATCACCACGCCACTTGGTTGCGCCCAGATAACGCCCGCTTAGTGATCGTTGGCGCCACCAGCGAGGCAGACATCAAGCCATTGTTAGAGCAGGCTCTGGTAAATTGGGATGCGCCAGCAACCGCGAAGCCAAGCAAGCAATTCCCAGCCGTTACTGCGCCTACCAGCGCGCGGGTATTCTTAATTGATCAGCCAGGTTCACCGCAAGCGATGATCATTGCCGGTCAATTTGCCCCAGAAAGTGATGTGCCAGAAGCCGAAGCCTTTGACGTGATGAATACCATCATTGGTGGCAGTTTCACCAGTCGTATCAACATGAATTTACGTGAAGATAAAGGTTGGTCTTATGGTGCTCGCACCAGCTGGTTTGGTGCTGATGCTGCCGGTCTGTTGCTGGCAGTAGCGCCGGTGCAAGCCGACAAAGCCAAAGAGTCGGTGCAGGAACTGTTGGCTGAATTCAACAACTACATGGGTGACAAGCCGGCGACCGCCGATGAGTTAGCCAAAACCAAAGCCAACAAAACGGCGCGTTTGCCAGGTGCCTACGAAACCAAAGCAGCGTTGTTGCGCTCTGTGGTAAGCACCCTTAACAAAGATAAAGATATGACGTGGTTAGAAGCCTACGGATCACGTATTGAAGCGCTAGAGCTTGAAACCATTCAAGCCACTGCGAAGCAACACTTAACCCCAGATGTCTTAACCTGGGTGATTGTGGGTGACTTAAAGGCCATTGAAAGCCAAATTCGTGAATTGAATTTAGGTGATGTGGTGATTCTTGATGCCGATGGGAATCCGGTCAACTAAAATGCCCCCCCTGAAAGCCGCTCAATTGAGCGGCTTTTTTTTGAACTCGAAAGCCAGTTAGTGAGTATGTACAATGACCCTACGTTATCTGTCATAAGGAATGAACCATGGAACTGATTAAAACTCGCGCCGCCGTTGCTTGGGGCCCAGGCCAACCGTTATCTATTGAAGAAGTTGAGCTCATGCCACCACAACGTGGTGAAGTGTTGGTGCGAATTATCGCCACAGGGGTTTGTCATACCGACGCCTACACCTTATCGGGTGCTGATCCTGAAGGGGTATTCCCAGCCATTTTAGGCCACGAAGGCGCTGGCATTGTTGAAGCGGTGGGCGAAGGGGTCACCTCCGTCGCCGTCGGCGATCACGTGATCCCCTTATACACTCCAGAGTGCGGCCAGTGTAAGTTCTGTTTATCGGGTAAAACCAACCTGTGCCAAGCCATTCGTACCACCCAAGGCAAAGGTTTAATGCCCGACGGTACCACCCGCTTTTCCAAAAATGGTCAACCCATTTATCACTACATGGGTACTTCAACCTTCTCGGAATACACTGTAGTTGCCGAGATTTCACTGGCCAAAATCAATAAGGCTGCGCCATTGGAAGAAGTCTGCTTGCTAGGCTGCGGCGTCACCACTGGCATGGGCGCTGTGCGTAATACCGCGAAAGTCAAAGAAGGCGATACTGTAGCCGTGTTTGGCTTAGGTGGTATTGGGCTGTCGGTGATTATCGGCGCGGCTATGGAAAAAGCGGGCCGGATTATTGCTATTGATATCAATGAAGACAAATTTGAGATTGCCCGCCAATTGGGTGCGACCGATTGCATCAATCCGAATGATTACGATAAGCCCATTCAAGAAGTCATCGTTGAACTGACCGACGGTGGAGTAGACTTCTCGTTTGAATGTATCGGCAACGTCAAAGTGATGCGCGCTGCCCTCGAGTGCTGCCACAAAGGTTGGGGTGAATCGGTGATCATCGGCGTAGCCGGTGCGGGGCAAGAAATTTCAACCCGTCCATTCCAGCTAGTGACCGGACGTGTCTGGCGCGGAAGTGCCTTTGGTGGCGTCAAAGGGCGCAGCCAATTACCGGATTACGTTGAACGTTATCTCAATGGCGAGTTTAAGCTCAGTACTTTCATCACTCACACCATGGGTTTAAACGACATTAATCGCGCTTTTGACTTGATGCACGAAGGTAAATCAATTCGCACGGTGATTCATTATGCTGACTAAACTGTCCAGCCATAAAGTATTTGGCGGCCAGCAACTGCAGTTTGAGCATGCATCGGCATGCTTAGATTGCAGCATGAAATTTAGTGTATTTTTACCGCCACAAGCCGAGCAAGGCCCGGTGCCAGCGTTATACTGGTTATCGGGGCTCACCTGCACCGACGACAATTTCAGCCACAAAGCCGGGGCTCAGCAATACGCTGCGCAGCATGGTATTGCTTTAATCATTCCCGACACCAGCCCACGCGGTGAGGGTGTCGCCGATGATGCCGAGGGTGCTTATGATTTTGGCTTAGGCGCGGGTTTCTACCTCAATGCCACCGAACAACCTTATGCCAAGCACTATCGCATGTATGATTACATCGTCGATGAATTGCCACAGCTGGTTGAGAGCCAACTCCCCATCACTGCTGTGCGCAGTATCAGCGGGCATTCAATGGGTGGCCATGGCGCTTTAGTGATTGCGCTGCGCAACAGTAGCCGCTATCGCAGCGTATCGGCCTTTGCACCCATTGTGAACCCGATGGACTGCCCATGGGGCGTAAAAGCCTTCAGCGGCTATTTAGGTCGCTCCACTGAAGCTTGGGCAAACTATGATAGTGTCCGACTCATTCAACAGGGCCTCACACCGCCGCCACTGTTGGTTGACCAAGGCGACAGCGATAATTTCTTAACCAGTCAACTGCGCCCTGAGCGCTTGCAGCAGGCGTGTCAGCAGGCGGGAATTAGCGCCAGCATTCGGCTTCAGCCTGGTTACGACCATAGCTATTATTTTATTGCCAGTTTTATCGCTGAGCATATCGCCTTTCATGCCGGCCATTTAAACCCCGCAGATCAGTCATAGAAACAACGCGAGTCATTAAAATTTCTGCAATTTTTGCAGTTTATGCTACGGTTAATGTGAACCGCATAAGGTTTACTTAACCGAGGCATTATGCATGACACCAAATCGCGCAGCCGCCCTCATTACCCTCTGTTATGGGGTGTTGGGCGTGTTATGGATCAACTTTTCTGACCAAGCTCTGTTAGCCTTAGTTGACCAATCTGAACTACTGACGCAACTTCAAACCTACAAAGGCTTGACCTACGTATTGGTCACAGCCCTGATGCTCTATGCTTTAGTCTACAGCGCACTGGCCCGCGAACGCACCCTGAATGAACAGGATAGCCTGACCCATTTATTAAATCGGCATATGTTCGACCGTGCGCTGGAAATTGAGCTCAAATTTTCAAAAAAGCAAGACCAACCGCTGGTACTGATGCTGCTTAACATTGATGGGTTCAAGCAAATTAACAGCAATGCCAGCTTGCAAGCCGGCGATCTTTATTTGAAGGCCTTTGCTCTGCTCTTGCGCGACCATTTTCAACAACGCGTTATTATTGGTCGCATTGGCGGTGATGAATTCGCCGTAGCACTGCCCTCCACCCTATGGCCAGATGGCGTGATCCCGTTGGCTGAACAATTACAACAAAAGGTGCGGCAATTAGCGGTAGAGGGTTTGCCCGATCTGCATTTAACAGTGAGTATTGGCATGGCGCTGTTTCCGCGTGATGGCGATAGCAGCCGTACACTCATTGATGAAGCAAGCTTAGCCCTGGAAGAAGCCAAATCAGCCGGTCCGAACCACATTCGTACCTATCGCACTGCCTACCGCGAACATGCTAATCATCGGGCGCGGCTGCTGATGGACCTGAAGCGCGCATTGGCGGCCGATGAACTCAGTGTCATGTATCAACCGCAATTCTCTGCGCAGAATGGCCTCATCACTGGGGTTGAAGTGCTGTTGCGTTGGTATCATCCGCAACACGGTTGGATCAGCCCCGATCAATTTATTCCGTTAGCCGAGCAGCACGGCGTTATTTCAGAAATTACCGATTTCGTGATGCGTCGGGCGCTACATGAATTACACTTGCAACGCCTGCTCTATCATGACGTCCAGCGCGTTTCCTTTAACGTATCCGCCGCCGATTTTAACTCAGAGCGCAGCTTAGAGCGCTTTCAGCGCAACCTTGAAGGATTACACGGTGGATGGTCGGTCGTGCAATTGGAACTCACCGAAACCTCGGCTTTACTGAATATGGAGCGTATTCGCAAAGTGCTGAGCGGCCTCCGCGAGCGCGGTGTCCAGGTGTCACTGGATGATTTTGGTACGGGTTACTCATCGCTCAGTACCCTGCGCCAACTACCCATCCAAGAACTAAAAATAGATAAGTCATTTATTCGCGACATTGGTAGCAACTTAAGCGATGCCAAAATTGTACGAACCATTTTAGCTATGGCCAATGCACTCAATTTGCGCGTGGTTGCCGAAGGGGTAGAAACACCTCAACAAGCGCGCTTTTTACAACAGGAGGGTTGTCAAGAAATGCAGGGGTATCTCTATGCGCGGCCAATGACGATTGATGCACTACTCAGCTTTATTCAAAACCACAAAACCACCCGTAAGCAGTTTTAAATAGTCTTTTGCCGATACATCATCTCGTCGGCTTGCTGCAATAAGTCATCAATGGTGGTCGCTTGGGTGGGGAACAGCGACCAGCCCAAGGCGGCATAAATATCAATAGTGCGGCCTTTCCATTCCAGCGGCTGATTGATTTTGCCCAGTAATTTTACACTTTGTTCCGTTGCCAACTGCGGGTTATCAATACCCACCATCACCACCAAAAACTCATCGCCACCCACCCGCGCTACAGTATCGACGGCGCGTACCGCGGATTTCAGCCGCTCAGCAATTTGCTGCAACACATAGTCGCCGGCCTGATGCCCATGACGGTCGTTGATGGCTTTGAAGTTATTCAAATCAATATTAATCAGTGCAAATGCGGTTGGAGTGCGTTGATGCATATTCAACAGCGTATTAATGCGATCCATGAGCAAGCGACGGTTGGCAATACCGGTCAACGGATCATGCATCGAGTCACCATAGGACTCGCGATAGAGTGCAAACAATCCAAATAGCAGTATGTATAACAAGGCGATAAAGGAGTAGCCAACCACCCGTACTCGTTGCGCTGCCCATACCGACGGTGCTGAACCGTTCACGCTTTTCATAGCCAGCACCCACGAGCCGCTGGCAAAACGAATAGTACCTAGGGCATCAGCGTCGGCAAGTACTGCAGGATCTCCCAGAAACACCTCGCCCCTAGCGCCCAAGGCATCCCGTCCCTGTAGAGTGATTTGATATTGGTTCTGGAGTTCCGGCAGTTGTACTGCAGCAAACAAGCTTGGAATATCAATCACGATAGATACCACGCCCCAATACGAGGTGGAGTTACCATCATTCACAAAGATTGGGGTGCGGGTGATGATCCCGGTGCCACCTTGGCGCAAGTTCACCGGCCCGGCAACGATCATGTCGCGGCTCGCCATGGCTCGTTCTACCGATGCTAATTGATCGGGTACCTTACTGTAATCCAGCCCAATCACTGCTTCATTGCCGGCCATCGGGTAAACAAAACTAATCACATTGTCGGGTGCAACGGCGATATTGCGAATGTGATTGGCGCTGCGCAGTAATTCATCGCTGAGCGCCAGCCAATCGCTAGTGGTGCTTGAGGGGTGCGCGGAAATATAACTGAGCATGCCCCAACTGCGATAAATGGAAGCATTAAGTTCGGACTCTAAATCGGAACGCAGTGTGGCAAAATCGGCTTGGAGGTCGTATAGCTGTTCCTTTTCAACCCGATCAACATGCAAGCGGTGAAAATATTCAATAGCAATACAGGCGATAATCAATGAGCTGACTGTTGCCACCACAAAGAGCGCACGTTTTGAGCTGCTATGTAACACCTACCACCCCCGAAAGACCACTTCTACATAAATTTTACGTTATTTTAATTTGGCTGGTTATTAATTATGCACTTGTCTATCTATGCGGATTGTAAACGATTTCCCACAAATGACCATCAGGATCTGCAATTAATCCACCATAGCCACCCCAAAATAATGGTTGCGCTGGCTTTTTGATGTCTGCGCCGCCGCTTTGCAGTTGTGCCATAATCTGATCAACCTCTGCGTGCGAGCCGACATTATGGGCTAACAACAGTCCACTCGGGTCGCGCGGTCCACAGGCTATACCAGCATCGTGGGCAATACTGGTGCGCGGCCACAAGGCAAACGTGATGCCTTTGTCGAGTTTAAAAAATACCACCGCGCCATGCTCAAACTCGGTGCCGATAATCCCGTCAGTCGGCCAGCCAAATACATCGTGATAGAAAGCAACACTCCGCGCTAAATCTTCAACTCCAAGAGTGATATAGCTAATGGAAGGGATCATTGCTGTGACTCCACGCGCTGATGACGTTGACTAATGACCGTACCATCAGTCAGCTGCAAGATGAACAAATCACCATACTGCTGCTCGGTGAGATCCTCGGCTTGACCACCAGCTAGGCGCACCAAAGCCGGAATGGTATTGCTATGACCGACAATAAGGCTCGTTTGTTGGGCTTGCTGCAACTGCTCTAACAGCTGCTCCGGCTCACCGGCAGCGTACGTCTGAACTCCGAGTTGTAGCTGTTGCGCTAACGGCGCAGCAGTTTGCTGAGTGCGTTGATACGCGGTCGCATAAATTGCCTTAATGCTGCTTTCAGCCAGCATCTCAGCCAGCAGCTGTGCACGTTGGTGACCGGCTTCGGACAGTTGCGGGTCAACTTTTTCCGCATTTTTTTCCGCGTGTCGAACGAAATACCAAGAATAAGTTTCAGTGGCCATGGCGCTATTCTCCACTAGTATTGCACTTAATGTGACAATTAACGCAGCCAGCCACCGTAATTTAAGTGACATTAAAACCACCATAGGTTGCTCCTGCAGACTATAATTGTGATTGATGGTAGCACCAATTTCGCTACACTAACGGAACATTTTTCTCACTGGCGCTTTTATGAACAGGTGTTTGCGCGACGGGCTGCTCCGTCTGCTTTGGGTCATCCCAGCTATGGCCATAGGGTCAGGCTGCACAACCTACGCGGTCATTGATAATCAATCGGTGGTGACCACCAATAGTGACATCCGCTATGGGCTTGAAGACTTCAACCAGCACCATCGTAGTAACGATGAGATAACCTTAGTGGTGGCTTTCTCGGGCGGTGGTGGCCGCGCTGCTGCGCTTGCCTATGGGGTGATGCAAGGGCTTCGTGATAGCAACATACTTGCTGAAATCGACATGATCAGCTCGGTATCGGGGGGCAGCTTTACCGCAGCCTACTATGGCCTATACGGTGACAAGCTGTTCACCGACTTCGAGAATGACTTTATTCGCCGCGATTACCAAACCGAATGGCTTACTGGGCTCGCCAACCCACTACAATGGTTTTCCAGCCGCGGCCGCACCGATATTGCCACCCAAATTTATGAAGAACGGTTGTTTAAAGGTGCAACGTTTGCCGATCTCCATCAAGCCAATGGCCCGTTAATCGTTATCAACGCGACCGATTTAGGCGGTGGCGCGCGCTTCTCGTTTCTCCAAGAATATTTCGATTTGCTCTGCTCTGATTTGTCGAGCTACCCCATCGCTCGAGCAGTAACCGCATCCTCCGCGGTGCCCATTATGCTCAACCCAGTGGTGCTGCGGAATCATTCCGGCTGTATTAATCCGGCTCAGGACTATCTGCAAAAAATAGAACACAACGATTGGGCTGAATTTAAGCGCGCTCCCGGGTTAATAGATACCGTCGAAGCGCTCAACAATTACCAAGACAAGCAGCAACGGCCCTATATTCATTTAGTAGATGGCGGCATTACCGATAATTTAGGTTTAATGGCACTCTATGAAATGGTCGAAATTGGTGGTGGCATTAACAGCTTTGTGGAACGCCTTGGTAGTAAACCTACCCCGCGCTTGGTGGTGATTTCGGTCAATGCATCGGCCAAACCTGCCTATGCAATTGAAGCAACCCATGAAATTCCAAGTATCGATAACACCGTGAGTGCGGTCACCGATATCCAATTGCACCGCTACAACGCGGCTACCATTAGTGTGATGAGCCGAGCGGTAGAGCGCTGGAGCCGCGATCTCTCAGACTTTTGGCAGCCGGTGGAACCCTACTTCATCGAAATAAGCTTTGCCGGGGTACAACAAGAGCAGCAACGGCTGTTGCTCAACCAAATTCCGACGGGTCTGGCGCTTACCCCTGAACAAGCCGACGCGCTCATTCTTGCCGGACGCGAGCTGCTGCAGAATCACCCTGAATTTCAGCGACTGTTGCAGCAACTCAACAACGACTAATTATTGCCCGCTCAAGCGCTGCGCCCAAGAAATTGCGTAGGCCGCTGAACGAATGGCCAAGACCGGATCGTTACTCGGCGCAATACCGTTGGCCAGCCGATTCGGGTCAAAATTGACCTGTTGACAGGCCTCGTCATGGCTAGCCGTTACCGTAATTTCACCCACTTTAATACGGCTCCGTTCCGCTGGCCAAGGTTGTGACGGATCATCAAGCACATCGCCCGCCTCGGGCAACTGCCAATACCAATCAAAACTGACCTGCCCATCGGCCGCAAGGCGCGCTGCCAAGCGGTCGGCCAAGAAACTTGGCGGTAGTTGTTGCTGCTGTTCTTTGGTTAAGGCAACGGTGCCTCGCTGTGGTTGCAACTGCCAGCGAAATGGTTGTGATTGACCATCGGCAGTGGTGGCTAAAAAAGTATGTACGCCAAAATAATCAGACTGGGTATATTCAGCCGCTGGTGGATTATTCGCTAGGAAATTACCTTGGCGCGCCACTTCTGGATTCGCCGCAAAATAGGCCTGCAAATCATCGCCAGTGGCCTCACCGCGAGCGCGCTTGGCATTTAGTTGCAGCAAGCCGAGGAACTGCTGTGGATTTTTACCGGCAAACATTGGCGTAGAAAGACCGGCCAGCATGTGCACTTGGTTATTGGGCAATTGGAACTGAACACCGATACCACGCGGTGAATTACTCCGCTCATCGGCTTCAGGATTACCGCCGCCCATCGAGAAGCGCAACACCAGTGGTACGCTGGTGGTGCCAAACAACGGACTATTGAATTGCTGCTGCGCCGCGGCGGTTGGGCTAAATTCACCCACCGCGCAGACCCCTTTGGCATGCCCTTTGCGAACGCCAGGCTGAGTGCCAAATAACTCCTTAAAGACCGCAATGAAATCACTGGCGTTGGCGCTAGCTGGCGCTTGTTGGGCAACGCTAACGGGACTCATAGTGGCCAGCACAGTAGTGACAACAGCAGTTAACAACGATACTTTGAACATGCTTACGGCTTCCTTTTTGACGCAGTAGAATTCGGTTCGATGGCGCATTGTTGACACACGCGCTCACCGGTTAATAAATAAGCAATACGGTTGCGATGACGGGCAAAAAATAGATAGCCGTGGTCCGCAAACCAACGGATCACCGGCCATCGCAACGGCGCAGTCATCCAGCCGCGACCCACCAGTGACCACGCTCTATGCGTCACATCAAGGCCAAGTAACAATTGGTTATCGTCGGTGAGCCCATGCAAAATTCGGTCAGCAGCTAGGGCATCAATCTGACCCGAAAACGGGGTAAATTGTTCACTATGCAAATCAATTAAAAGAATGGCGTTGGCATGATCACGCCGTTTGAGTTGGCGCATTTCCCGCACGCACAATGGGCAACGACCATCATAAAAAACCGTTAACGCGGACACAGCGTACTCCTGATAGGTGCATCTGATCTGTTATACGCGAAAGTCGCACAAATCGATGCACTCAGTAACGATTAATTTTGCCGTTAAGTTCGATCATGTGTTGTCGGGACCCAAGCACTTAGCTAAGGTACTGGCTCCGTAATTAACAAGAGACATAAGTATGCGCTGGTTAGTGGTTATTGTGGTAGTTGTTAGTACAATTTGGGGTTGCACGACAGCGCTTCCGGCTGGGAAATTTGCTGATCGTAACCCCTATTTGCAGATGCAACATGCCAATGCCCTGACCTTCTGGCGCATGCGCTTGTTCGGCGCTGAACCTTGGGCCGATCAGTACCAAGAACTGGCCCAACAGCCGCAGTTAGTGCCGCGCCAAGCTATTGATCAGGCTGTGCTGCTAACCCCCGGTGAACGCCCGCAAGTTACTTGGTTAGGGCATGCCAGCTTTTTAGTGCAATACCAAGGGCTCAGCGTATTAACCGACCCTATTCTCAGCCTGCGCGCCTCGCCATTCAGCTTTGCCGGGCCCAAACGCTTGCAACCGGCACCACTGGCAGCCGATGAATTACCAGCGGTTGATTGGGTGGTGATAAGCCATAACCACTATGACCACCTCGACAGCGCCACCATTCAAGCACTGCCGGACAACGTGCGGTACGCTGTCCCACTTGGTTTAACGCCGTGGTTTTTGGCACAAGGTGTTGCCGCCGAGCAGGTGTATGAATTCGATTGGTGGGACGATCTGCGCATCGGCCCACTCACCCTAACCGCTACTCCCAGCCAACATTGGTCCGCTCGCAGCCTGTGGGATCGCAATGACACCTTATGGGCAAGTTGGCTCATTCAAATCGATGATTTCACTGCATGGTTCGCCGGCGATACCGGCTACAACGAGGTGCAATTTAAACAAGTTGGTGGTTATGCCGGTCGTGTCGATGTGGCGATGATCCCAATCGGAGCCTACTTGCCCCGCTGGTTTATGCAACCGCAACATATTGACCCTGCTGAAGCCTTGCAAATGCACCGTGACGTGCGCGCCCAACACTCTCTCGCCATGCATTGGGGCACCTATCCACTGGCCGCTGAAGGGCTTCAGCAAACCGTCCATGATCTCGCCAGCGCGCGACTAAATGCGGAGCTAGAGCCGACTGCCGTGCGTATTATCCCCATTGGTGCCACCGAACAGTTCTAACCGCCCGAATTCACTTGCAATTCACAGCGAATTCTTTTAACACTATGGGTAAATATAACCTAACGTATTAAAAGGCTTTTTGATTCCCATGGTTGGCGTAATCAGTGACCGAACATCAAAATTTAGCTGCCTCGCCAAAGCGTTAATTCGTAGTGGATATCAGGACTTTTACCTGGGCTTAGCCCGCGAGCTCGCTACCATTCTCGGCGTCGAATACATTATCATTGCGAAAATTGATAGCGCTAACGGCGCCGTTCACGAAGCCCAAACCATTGCCGCAATTGGCCATCAGCAAGCTCTTGATAACTTTGTCTATCCGCTACAAGGAACTCCTTGCGAAACGGTACCCGAGCGCGAAATGTGTAGTTATGAAAATGCGGTTACCAAACTATTTCCAAGTGATGTGTTGCTCGCTGATTTAGCCATTGAAAGCTACGTCGGTATGCCTATTCTTACCTCTGACGGCACCAAGCTAGGTCTTATTGCAGCAATGTCAACACGCGCTTGGCAAGTCAGTAGTGAAGACTCAGAGATACTGCAAATTGCCGCTGCTCAAGTCGGTGCCGAACTTGAGTTAGCTCATAACCGCTCGCACATTCAAAGCTTAACCTACGAAGACAGCGTGACCGGTTTACCGAACGCTGCACATCTGAACGACCTATTAGCCAAGCGCGATGATATTGCTGCGGTGGTGTTGCTGGATATTCGGCGCTTTAAAGACTTTAACGACCTGTATGGCTACCGTGAAGGGGATCTCTTACTTAATGCCGTAGCGGCTCGTTTGCGCAGTCGCTTGAATGAACATGAGCTGGTAACGCGCTTTTCCAACGATGAATTTGCCATTGCCCTCAGTAATAGCTCAAGCCGCTCGGCCGCAGACACCGCCCAAGCCTTGCGCAGCTGGTTTGGGGAACCGCTACGCTGCGGTGTACGCGACCTGAACGTTGATATCCGGCTCGGGCTATCCCAACGTGACGATACTTATCAAAGCCACGGCGAGCTGTTACGTCAGGCCTCTATTGCGTTGGCTGAAGCCAAACGCAACGATACCCCAGTTGTCGCTTATGCGCGCAACATGGTAGAAACCCTCGAATATCGACAAACTATCTATGACCGCTTGATTGTTGCGCTACGCACCGACCAATTACGGTTGCATTATCAACCGGTGTTTGACCTCGATAGCGGCGAGTTATTTGGCGCTGAAGCCCTGTGCCGCTGGCATGACCCACAGCTCGGCTGGATCGGCCCAAACATTTTCATTCCAGTTGCGGAAGAACGCGGTTTAATGAATGAGCTTGGCCTTTGGGTACTGCGCGCCGCCGCAAAGCAGCTCCGTAGCTGGCGTGAGCAAGGGTTACCCTTTCATGGCAAGCTGTCGGTCAACATTTCCAACCGCCAACTTGAGCCCGATGACGTCATCGAAACCTTTATGGAGTGCCTTGACGAGGTGACGCCCTCACAACTGGTGTTGGAGCTTACCGAATCATCGATTATGCGGGCGCCC
Organism: Pseudidiomarina mangrovi; assembly: GCF_003999375.1. GTDB lineage: Bacteria > Pseudomonadota > Gammaproteobacteria > Enterobacterales > Alteromonadaceae > Pseudidiomarina > Pseudidiomarina mangrovi. Next base: position 32,058 of record NZ_RJLC01000017.1, on the reverse strand, counting down.
GAGCATAATATTCGGCAAATCAACCGGCTTAAGGAGCTCGGCTTCCGCTGGGCGCTTGATGATTTTGGTACGGGGTATTCCTCGCTGGCTTATCTGACCCGCCTCAACGTTGACGTAATCAAAATTGACCGCTCGTTTATCGCCAAGATACCCGGCAACACCAACGATGAAATGCTGGTTCGAACCCTGGTGGCCATGGCCAAAACCATGAACATGGTGCTGGTGGGCGAAGGTATCGAGCAGCCACAGCAATTAGCCATGTTGCGCGAACTCGGCTGCCACCTTGGTCAAGGCTATCACCTTGGGCGCCCAGTCTGCGCCGAAGAATTTGCGGACACTTGGCTTAAAAAGCGTTGACCTAGCTATAGAAAACAAGCTAAAAATAGCGCCACTAAGTAGCTCTAATTGCGGATCCGCGAACCGATGCCGACTAATCTGAACGAGCTCTACCCCAAACTGATAAATTTGTTGCTCGACACCGTGTTTGTGGTGGATAGCGACAATACCATCGTGTACGTCAGCGACGGTTGCGAGCAACTGCTGGGTTACCGTGCCGACGAACTGATCGGCACTACTATTATGAATTACGTCCACCCAGAAGACCTAGCCGCCACCCGTTCCTCGATTGTGCGAGTAATGAATGGCCGCCCGCACGTTGATTTCCGTAATCGCTACATTCGTAAAGATGGCCGCATCGTCTACATTTTGTGGTCGGCCCGCTGGTCCGCCGAAGATGGCGTGCGCATCGGTGTTGCTCGCGATGTCACGCTACTTGAACAGGCTGAGTCGAAACTACATTATTTAGCCCATCACGACCCGCTCACCGGCCTAACCAACCGCGCCCTGTTTAACGAACGGCTCGATTTAGCGCTGCGTTCGGCGCGACGTCATAAAAATCGTCTGGCACTGCTGTTTATCGACATCAACGACTTCAAACATATCAATGACCAACATGGCCACGTCATGGGCGACCGGGTACTCTGTGCCATTGCTAAGCGGCTAGAAACCCTAGTACGCGAAACCGACACCGTGGCCCGCATCGGCGGCGATGAATTCACCGTACTGTTGACCGACTTGCAGTCCGATCATGCCGTGGACCATAAAGTCGCGCAAATTATGGCCATGATGGCCGAGCCACTAAGCGACGATTTCAACGGCCTACAGCTCCCCTCTTGCAGCATCGGCGTGGCCTGCTATCCCGACGATGGCGACAGCGCCGATGCCCTCATCAGCTACGCCGACAGCACCATGTATCAATCAAAACACTCACACCGTGCGATGCGCCGCTGATTGACCGTCGCGCCTTTATCGCGTCGCGCAAACAAAAAAGCCGCTCAATGAGCGGCTTTTTATTGGATTTGGTGGAGCTGGCGGGATTTGATCCGTACCACTAAAAGTGGACACTTTGCTAAGCACTATTTTTTAATTCAAAGTTCTCTGGGCTGAGATAGCCAATAGCACTATGCCTTCTTGTCTTGTTGTAATCAACTTCGATGTACTCAAAGACTGCTCGGCGCATATTTTCTCGATCCATGATGGGCTCGTCCTGCAAGGCTTCGACCTTTAATGAGTGAAAGAAGCTTTCGGCACAGGCATTATCCCAACAATTTCCTTTTCGGCTCATACTCTGAGTAAGTCTATGTTTCTTAATTAAATCTCGATAATCGTCTGAACAATATTGACTACCTCGGTCGCTGTGAACAATGATCCCTTCGGGAAAACCTCTGCGAAATAAAGCCATTTTCAGAGCATCACACACCAACGTTGCGGTCATTCGGTTACTCATCGACCAGCCAACAACCGAGCGTGAATATAAATCGATGATTACCGCTAGGTACAGCCAGCCCTCACTAGTGAATAAATACGTGATATCGCCAACCCACTTTTGATTCGGAGCTCTTGCCGTAAAATCTTGCTCCAGCAAGTTTGGCGCCACAGGCTGATTGTGCTTACTGTCCGTGGTGACCTTAAATTTACGTGCAGCCTTAGGTACAAGGCCCTGGCGTATCATACTATTGCGAATAGTTTTGATGTCGGGTGTCATGTCGAGCTCTGCCAAATCCACTTGGATACGCCGAGCGCCGCTGCGCTCTTTCGAGTCAATAAATGCCTGCTTAATCGCCTCGTCTCGCTCAATTTGACGCTGCTCTCGAGGATTGACTGTCTGACCATGTTTCCGCCAGGCATAATACCCACTACGCGATACGTTGAGCACGTTCACCATCCGCTTTAAGCTGAATTGATGCTGGTGCTCAAGAATAAACTCAAATCTGGCTATTTTTGGTTCTTCGCGAAGTAGGTAGCCGCCTTTTTTAATATGGCTAGCTCCTCTGCCTGTTCAGCTAATTGACGTTTTAATCGAGCAATTTCAGCGGCTTGCTCTGCTTCTCTGGCGCTCGTGCTAGATTTTTTTTGCGCCGTAGTCCGCCAACTGTACAGCTGGGATTCGTAGACTTTCAGTTCTCTAGCCGCCGCTGCAACGCCTATTCTTTCAGCTAATTTCAGGGCTTCTGCTTTAAATTCTTGTGTGTGGACTTTGCGTGTTTTATTTGCTTTCATGATTCACCTCGTTAAGTGATTTTACTCACTTAGCTCGGTGTCCAAAAGTACTGGTACGGATCAGATCAACAAGCCCTAATAAGTTTATGGTATCATGATTCATGTAATCTCCTCCTTTAAGAAGCCGCAAAAAACGCGGCGCAAACTGCCTGCTTATTTGGAAAGGTGCTTATCCATGGTTCACGATAATTCTGAGTCTCATTGTCATCACCATACACCCTCCCACACGGGCTCAGGGCTTACAGACCCGGTCTGCGGCATGGGTGTAACGGCAGACTCTGCCCAGCATGTTGAGCATGCGGGTAAAACTTACTACTTCTGCAGCACCAAATGCATGAATAGATTCCAGCATGACCCTGAGAAGTTTCTTTCACCAACCCCGCCACCTCCCTCGGAAGCGGTCAAAGGCACAATTTATACGTGCCCGATGCATCCGGAAATACGTCAGGACAACCCCGGAACCTGCCCTAAATGCGGCATGGCACTTGAACCCCTGATGCCCAGTCTGGAAGATGACAATCCCGAGCTGGACGATTTTTCCAGGCGATTCTGGTGGACATTGCCTTTTACCGTCATTGTCACGGTGCTTGCCATGTTTGGGCCACAGCTTGGCTGGTTCGAGATGGCGACGCAAACGTGGATAGAGCTTGTACTGTCGCTTCCCGTGGTGCTGTGGGCCGGACAGCCGTTCTTCGTACGGGGTTGGCAATCAGTGGTCAACCGCAGTCCCAACATGTGGACGCTCATCGGCTTGGGTACCGGTGCCGCCTTCGTCTACAGCACGCTGGCAACCGTAGCTCCCGGTATATTTCCGGAAACATTCATGTCCATGGGGCGTGTGGCGGTTTATTTCGAAGCCGCAGTGGTGATCATTTCCCTTACGCTGTTTGGTCAGGTGCTGGAGCTTCGCGCGCGTTCCCAGACATCCGCTGCCGTCCGGTCATTGCTCGGTCTGGCGCCCAAGACGGCCCGCCGTATCAATGCAGACGGAACAGAAGAAGAAGTACCGCTGACGCATGTGCATGAAGGTGATCGTTTACGCGTACGTCCCGGTGAGAAAGTTCCTGTCGATGGCATTGTTGAAGAGGGTGCAAGTTCTCTCGATGAATCCATGTTGACTGGTGAATCGTTACCCATCAGCAAGCGCCCGGGTGACAAGGTCATAGGGGCAACGATGAACACCTCTGGTGCACTTGTGATCCGGGCGGAGAAAGTCGGCTCGGCCACTGTGTTGTCACAAATTGTACAGTTGGTGGCTCAGGCCCAACGCTCTCGGGCGCCGATGCAACGGATGGCTGATTTGGTGGCGGGTTACTTTGTCATGGCGGTGGTAGCCATCGCCATCCTCACCTTGGTCGTGTGGGGCATGTTCGGCCCGCAGCCAAGCTGGGTCTATGGCCTGATCAATGCGGTCGCTGTTCTGATCATCGCTTGCCCTTGTGCGCTGGGGCTCGCAACGCCCATGTCAGTCATGGTTGCTACCGGACGAGGCGCAACCCAGGGTGTTCTGTTTCGTGATGCAGCAGCAATAGAAAATCTGCGCAAAGTCGATACGCTCATCGTAGACAAGACCGGCACCTTGACAGAAGGCCGACCCGCATTCGATCAGGCTGTTTCCGCTGGCGAGTTGGACGCCGATGAAATCTTGCGCCTGGCTGCCAGCCTCGATCAAGGCAGCGAGCATCCTTTGGCTGACGCTATTGTCAGCGCTGCGCGCGAACGTAATTTGGTGCTCAGCCCAGTGGACGACTTTGACTCGGGTAGCGGCATAGGCGTACGGGGCAAGGTTGAAGGCAAAATACTGCTGTTGGGCAACACTGCGTTCATGCAGCAGGATAACGTCAATGTTGATGGCCTGGCTGCCACCGCTGAGGGATGGAGGATAAAGGGTGCGAGTGTGATGTACCTGGCGGTTGACGGCACACTGGTCGGCCTACTCGCCGTTTCCGACCCCATCAAACAGAGCACCCCTGAAGCGGTACAGGCGCTCAAGGCCGCGGGAATCAGGGTCATCATGGCTACTGGTGACGGTATTTCAACGGCAAAAGCGGTCGCCGAACAACTAGGCATAGACGAAGTTCATGGCGAAGTGAAACCGGCCGACAAGCTGAATCTGGTTGATAAGCTTCAATCAGAAGGTTGCATCGTTGCGATGGCGGGCGACGGCATCAACGATGCCCCGGCACTGGCCAAGGCGAATGTCGGTATCGCTATGGGAACCGGGACGGACGTAGCGATGAACAGTGCGCAAATCACCTTGGTAAAAGGAGACCTGCGGGGTATCTCGATTGCCCGGGACCTGTCAAACAAGACTGTTCTCAATATGAAGCAGAACCTTGGTTTTGCGTTCATTTATAATGCGTTAGGCGTTCCACTGGCTGCTGGCGTCCTGTACCCGTTTGCCGGGTTGCTTCTATCACCCATGTTTGCAGCCCTGGCGATGAGTCTGAGTTCAGCGTCCGTTGTATTCAACTCGCTGCGGCTTCGTGGTTCGGTTTAAGCTGGATACGTCGAGGGGGTAGCGGAAAATGGCGAGTCTCTACTCGCCATTTTTCTTCGGTTTTTCGGGTAAGGGGATTAAATGGTTGATCTTACCTTTGCATGAGAGTGAGACAGACCGGCATCTCATCGGATTATCTGGTTGGACATTCGGGGTCAGATCCAGCTGTTGTTCTCACTGCAACAATTGCATTGATATGCTTAGCGGGCGAAATAAGTGGAGTCAGACAAAAATTAAATAACTGAGACCCCGTGCCGCTTCACCGTTAAATTGCGTATCTGATCTAAGCTGACTACAATGTATTACATTGTTTTGCTAAAGGTGAAAAGCATGAGCGTGACGACAGTTCGCTTACAAGCCGAGGTTGAGCAGCAGTTGGATGCTATCGCTAACAGGCTTAATCGCAGTAAAGGCTGGGTGATTAATCAGGCCTTAGCGGAATACATAGATAAGCAGCAGTTGGAGCTAGCTCGCTGGCAACAAACCCTGGATGCTATGGAATCTGCAGCGCAGGGAAAAGTGGTGGACGCCGGTGAAGTGCACAACTGGTTAAGCAGCTGGGGAACGGAACATGAACAGGCTGCACCGGGATCGGTTAAGTGAAATTAGTTTATACCGATGAGGCTATCGGCGATTTAAAGCGTTTACGGCAGTTTATCGCCGTGCATAATCCAACCGCCGCCAACAGAGTAGCTGCAGAGTTAATAAGTAAAAATTAGCTGTTGCCAGCCTTTCCTAAGCTCGGCACTCCGGTTGCGCTGGCGCCTGTGCCGGATGTCATTCGTGACATCATCTTTGGCCACTACGTTGTGCGTTATTCATTACATAGCAACACCATTATTATTCTGCGGGTATGGCACGGGCTTGAAAATGAACGCTAACCATTGGCCAGGTTGATGCCATAATCCGGCAACGCCGCCAGAGCGAACAAAATTTAATCTCGAAACGTCAACAAGCCCTAGTCTCTACATACTTTTCGAGCTTTCGCTGGAAAACAACTAGCTTCCCCTCCGGTATGAAGACCGTTGCGAAGTAAGTGTTGTTTTTAATTTGAATATTTAAAAGTTCAATACCATCGCGCTCATCGAGCAAGAGTAAATACTACAAAGTAGCCCTGACAACTCAAGCATTCGAGTTTCAGGGCTTTCTTATGGCTCGTGATAACAAGCAGTTACTTGCCTAACTACCGAAATCATCATAGCGGATGCGTGTTTCATCCACGCCGTGCTCTTTTAACATAATCAGCGTCGCGCTGAGCATAGAAGGTGGGCCACAGAGGTAAAAATCGTACGCGTCGACGCTTTGAGATTGCAACCATTTCCCCGCAATCTCATGCACAAAACCGACATCCTGTTGCCATAAGCACGCTTTTTCAGGCTCAGACAACACTGGGATAAATGTCAGCTCACCTCGCTGTTGGTGCTGCATAAACTCATCGTAATAGAGTAACTCATGGCGATTTCGCGCACCGTAGAAGAAGATTATCGGTCGCGATGCTGTATCATTCAGCTCTTCTTGCATGAGCGCTCGTAGCGGCGCCATTCCCGCGCCGCCACCGATAAAGCAAAGTTTGCGTCGAGCGCCTGGTTGCCTTTGAAAGTCGCCAAAAGGGCCTTCTGCAGCAATGATTTCACCAGGTTTTAGATTACATAAAAATGAAGAGCCAATACCTGGCGATGGCGCGTCTGTTGCTTGCGGTTGATAACGCACGGTGAACACCAGCTCTTTGCCACCTGCAGCTGTCGCCATGGAGTAGCTTCTTTGCACAGCGCTATGCATATATTCTGTGTTTTCAATATGCTGCCACTGCGAAAGGAAGTGCTCAGGAATGTCTTCAGGGCGACTGCGACCTGCTCCAGCCGGAATGGTAAACAGCATATACTGGCCGGCTGCGTAATCAAGCTTGCGGTCCAGCACTTCAAAGCACAATTCGCGCAACATCGGCGTTATAAACTTAGTACTTTTCAACTGCAGGTTAACGTGGCGCGCATCAGTTTGCGGCACTTCAATACGATGGACATCATTTACCTTGTGCTGGCACGCCAAACGGTACCCCTCTTGCAACTGACGCGACGGCAGTAAAGCTCGGTCAGCATGGCTGATGGGCGTATCATCGGCCATTTTCACTTGGCAGAGGCCACAAGTACCACCGCCACCACAACCGCTTGCAATGACAATGTTATTGCTTTGCAGTGCTTGCAACAGGGTTTTATGTGCTGGCTCTACGAGTTGCTTGGGCTGCCCCGCAACTATTGCGGTGACTGAATACTTCCGAAACGAGAATCTCATGTCACCTGTCGATATCAGCTTGATAAGCAACATCAAACCCGACAGAGCAAACCAGAGCGTTATCAGGGCAGCTAGCGTAATCACCAGATTGTTGAAGTTTCTGCCCCCTGTGTAATCGATAAAATGAAGGCGAAACATCCAATCAGCCACCACCCATGGCGTATTTCTGTGGGCAACGACAGCCCCTGACGCCGCATCAACATAGACTCGGGTATTTAGATCGTCATCAAAATCAAATCGAAAACCCTCGCCGCTCCACCCATGTAACTCTCGGCTATGGGTGATTGCCGTTGTCTGCTTAACGTTACCCGGCCCAGCATAACTGATTTGCGCAAGCTGCTGAGCAAAATCCCGCGACGTTCGCCAGACTGAACCATCGCGCCCATCCAAGTACTGAACCCCTCCGGCATGATGCACGTCCACCCTGGGAACGCCAGCTTGCGCATAGGCGTGTACTTTAGTCACACCGTCCAAATCACCCCACCAACTAGCCGATACTTCAGTAAGTTGCGCCGGGCTTAATGTCTCGGGTTGAGGGGAACGTGCATATTGCTGTCCCGCCATACCATGGTGATCAACCAGCGCGAAATACAATCCACTGATCGTCCATAAAAGCAGCTGTATCAGCAGGATAAGGCCAGTCCAGCGATGTATTCCCTGTAAAAACCTCATCCAGGCTGCCTCCGCGACAACCAAATCGTTTGTACCAGCAAAATGGTGCCGGTAAAAACAAAAGCAAAGGTCGCAAAAATAAAGGCACGTAGCCACCAGGTGGTGATATTAACCCGGTCTTGGTAATCCATAATATGAAGCATCCACATGATGTCGAACCCCCGCCAGAAATCATGGCGGCGCACCATCATTTCCCCCGTTTGAGGGTGAAGGTATAAGCTAGTATTACCGACATCATCAAAGTTGACTTGCCAGATTGGTAGGAATCGTTCATTCAGCTCACTCGGCGCCTCGCTTTTTAAATAGCGAACCTCGCTGATTTGAGGATCGCCCTTGGCATAGTAGACTGAAGCTAACTGGTAAATATCATCTCTGCCGATCTCAATTTGTGAGCGTGTGTGCGGGTCCACCAGTACGGATGTACCGTCAGTCTCGAGCTGAACCAGATCTCGAAACTCTCCCTGCACCAAGCGATTCACCAGGTACATGTGCTCTGCTTCTGGATATTGCTGCACAATGTCAGGGAAGCGTTCGATGAGAGAATTATCTTGGATCTCACCATCTGCTTCTTGGGTCAAATGCACGCCATGAATAAAAGGCAGTTGAACCAAAACCATATACGCACCAGATACCGCCCATATCACCATCTGTACGCCGACAATCAACGACAGCCACCGATGCCAGGTACGAAATGACGAGGATTGATATTGCATAGCATTCCTTTACATATTGAGGCGACCTTAACGAGGTGAGAGCCCACTACTCAATGTCATCGCTAACATAATAATCAATACCGCTAGCAACATCTCTACCGTGATTGATTGTTTAAGGCGGTGCGCCGCCAATGCTCCATCTAGCTGGGGAACTAACTTAAACTTATGGATAGCAGCCATCACAAGGATCAGCCCGACCAACAGCAGCTTGGCCGCAAGCACAAACGTATAACTATTGAAAGGAAGTGCTGGTATCCATTGCCCAGTCGCACTTCTATACATCAACATGCCTGCGATAATAAGGGCTGGCACCGCAATTGACATATGCGAGCCGAATGTTTCCATAATACGTCGGGCTTTAGCTGGCGGAACGGATGTTGCCAAGTGACGCAATCCATGCAGGCTGCCAAACCATAGCCACGCAGCAAGCAGATGAATCAAGAAAGCCAACTTAGCCCACCAAGCAGCGTCAGCGCTATGGCCCATGCCTAAAAAGCTCCAGCTCATAAGCGCAGCCGCCCCCATATATGCCAGTACTCGGATAGGAGGCAACCCGACCACGGCAACTACCAGCCACAAGACAGCCGCACCTATTTGCAGCAACACAAACTGACCAATCGGCCCCGTCTGGATAAACTCCATATACATAGGGTCAAACATACCGCTGAGCCCCGCATCGGCTAAGTCGCCCACAATAAACATGAAGTACATCAGACTCGCCGACAATAACAGGATGGTGATCACGCCTGCCTTTTTGTTCATGAGTGGTGTTGCCTGCCCTGACAGCTTGGCGATATAGGGCGTAGCGATGATGGTCGCGTTTAACCAAAAAATAATAGCCAGCATCACAATGCTGGCTACAGTCCAAAGGTTCATCATTTCACCTCGAAACTAAAGGCTCCTGAAATTCTGTGACTATCACTGCTCATGGCTCTCCATTCAACAGTATAAGTACCTGCTGATAAATCATCAGCCACTGGTATCTCCTTGACTGCCTGAGCTGTTCGGCTCATCGTAAAATCTAAAGCCTGAGTATCACCGCTATCGGACAGTAACTCAACACTGATCAAACGCACCTCGCCACTGAAGGTCAGTTTGATTTGGCTGGGAGATGCTGTCAACAGGGTACCTTCACCTGGCGTGCTTGATATCAGCTCATAATGTGCATGCGCGCTAATGCTCAACAACATCGCAGCACCCAGGGCAACCTTTAATAAGTTTTTCATCTATCTTCCCCTCTATCATCTAATAAAGCCAACCAGGCTGAGACCTCAATCGAAATGTCGTGTCTGGTTCACCAAGGTTGGCTGGATACACGGCACTTAGTGAGCGTGCTGAGCGCTTTTCATGGCAACGACAACAAAGTCGCGGTCCTTACGCTCTACCTTAACTTTAATTTCTTCGCCCTCGTTTAAGTGATCGATGTCGAGATCCTCAGACACGCTAAAGGCCATGGTCATCGCTCCCATGTTCAGATGGTCAATGGGCTCGTGACGTAGCACAAGTTCATGATGGTCGACATCGATCTCAATCACTTCAGCACGCACAAACTGGCTCTCAGCCTCAGCTTCAGAGTGGCTATGAGCATGCGAGTGATGTCCATGCTCTTGATGCGCGATTGCAGCACCACTCATCACAAGCGCCAGCGATACCACGCTGATTAATGAACTTACTTTTTTCATCTTAAACTCCTGTCTGCTTCGACTTTACTTTCAACTCTTCACGCCAGCTATAGAGCACTGGCACAACGAACATAGATAAAACAACAAACGTCAGCCCGCCAACCGTCGGGATCGCCATAGGGATCATCAAATCCGCGCCACGACCAGTGGCTGTCAATACTGGGAATAACGCGAGGATAGTGGTCGCACTCGTCATCAAACACGGACGAACACGTTGCAAGCCGGCTTCAACCGTGCGCTCTCTCACACGCTCAACCGTATCGCTTGCCTCTTCGCTAAAGCGCTGTTTTAGATAGGTTGCCATGACGACGCCATCGTCAACAGCGATGCCAAATAACGCAAGGAAACCAACCCAAACAGCGACACTCAAATGTGTCACCTCGAACTGGAATATGTCACGGAGGGTGACACCTTGTGTGATCAGTGGGATGCTAAAGTTGGCAAACCAGCTTTGACCATACAAATAGAGCATGATGAAGCCACCACCCCACGCAACGGCAATCCCACTGAATACCATCATCGCTGTGCTTACTTCTTTAAATTGCAGGTACAGCAAGATGAAGATTAAGACTAACGACAACGGGATCACCAACTGCAGCGTTTGCATCGCGCTTTGCTGCTGCTGATAGCTGCCTGCGAAGCTGTAGCTAACGCCAGAGGGCAAGCGAAGCTCTCCACTGTTTTGTGCCGCTTGAAGGTGTTCTCGGGCCGCCTCAACGGCTTCTACCTCGGCATAACCGCCGGCAGAACCAAAGGTGACGTACGCGGTGAGAAACGTATTTTCTGAACGGATCATCTGCGGACCACGTTCATACTTAATCTCGGTCACCTCAGATAGCGGAATTTGTGCACCGCTGGCGGTTGTGATCAAGGTATCGTACATCGCTTCAATACCGTCTCGTCGTTCGCGTTGATAACGCACGCGGATCGGGTAGCGTTCACGACCTTCCACACTGCGAGTTACCTCCACACCACCGATGGCAGCGGCAATGGTATTCTGCACTGTTTCAACACTTAAACCGTAGCGTGCTAGCTGCTCGCGCTTTAAGTTAATCTCAAGATAGGGCTTACCAACCACCCGTTCAGCGCTCACCGAAGCGGAGTTGACGCCGTTGGACTCCCTCAGCACGCGTTCAATATCAACCGCTGCCTGCTCTAAAGTAGCCAGATCGGGGGCCTGTATTTTGACCCCCATCGCCGCTCGCATGCCCGTTTGCAGCATCAATTGCCGGGTTTCAATAGGCTGTAAACGCGGAGCGGAGGTTACCCCTGGCACTTCTGCTGCAGCAGTGATTTCATGCCAGATATCACTCGGGCTTTGAATGTGATCTCGCCATTGGCGATAGGCCCTGCCAAGCCGATCTGGTATCAAGGCACCTTGCTCATCTCGCAAAAATTCACCACTCGAGTCCACTTTAAAGTGCAAGCGACGCCCGTTCTCATCGCTCTTAAATTCACTTTTGTAGTTAATAATGGTTTCAATCATCGACACCGGTGCCGGGTCAAGTGCCGTTTCTGCCCGACCGATTTTGCCGACCACAGACTCAACTTCAGGAATGGCAGCAATGGCTTTATCCTGTTGGCTTAACACATCGAGTGCTTCGCCAATGGACGCATGGGGCATGGTGGTTGGCATAAGCAAGAAAGCACCTTCATCCAACGACGGCATAAACTCGCGCCCTAACCCCGGGACAATGGCAAGACCCGCGGCCACCACCAACACCGGTAAAGCAAGAAACGCCGCTTTAAAGCGCAAGCACCAGCGTAGCATCGGCTCATAAAAGCGAATAATAAGCGCAAAACTGCCCACCACTGCGGTAAACAAAATGGCGACAAAAAGAAAGTTGCGAATGTTACCCGCAGCGGGCCCCAGAGGCTCCCATAGGTTTGCCAGCAGCACTAATACAATGAGTGTTAACACCGCGTAGACTATACGATAAGCCTGCCGGCGGGCCTCTAACCAAGCGTCAAGTCTCGCTAACCGATCACTCAGCAAAACGCGCAACATAACTGGCACTACCACCAGCGCCAGTACCACTGCGGCTAAGAGGACCAAAGTCTTAGTATAAGCCAATGGCGTGAACAGCTTGCCCTCTGCACCAGTCATCATAAACACAGGGAGAAAACTGATCACTGTGGTCGCGATCGCGGTCATCACAGCCGGTCCCACTTCTTTGGTGCTAAGCCTGATAATACTGCCAATATCTTTATCTGGCTGCTGCTTACGTAAACGCAGCGTATTATCGGTGACAATAATACCCATATCAACGATGGTGCCGATTGCAATGGCAATACCAGCCAAGGCAACAATATTGGCCTCAACGCCGAGTATTCGCATGCCAATAAAGGTCATCAGTACCGCCAACGGCAACATTGTGGCCACGGTAATCGCCGAGCGTAAATGCAACAATAGAATCATCACCACCGCAGCAGTCACCAATAGCTGTTGCGATAAAGCGTCGCTTAAGGTGCCTAAGGTTTCCATGATCAGCGTTGAGCGATCATAAAACGGCACTACCGTAATCTGGCTAAGGTTCAACCAATCTGGCCAGCTACTTTGAGGGTGTGCCTGCAGCCAGTCAGACCAAGCCCGGTGATGCTCATCATCAAAGTTTAACGTTCCACTGCGGTAATCTGGCAGGCCTTGCTCAGCCGCAAATTGACGCACTTCGGACGGCGATACCTGATCCCAATCGACCACCGCACGGCTTGGCAAGCTTGTGGCAATTTCATCAATGCGTGCTTTGGTGTTTTCAATCGCCTGAAGCGGGTTGAAACCCTCTCGCACCGTAACCACGCCACCGACCGCCTCAGCGCCTGACACGTCTAAGGCACCACGTCGTTCCGCAGGACCAAACCCAACGTTAGCCACGTCAGAGACCAGGATTGGCGTGTTGTCGCTGGCCATCGCCACCACAGCCGCTGCGATATCGTCAAGTGACTTGATGAAGCCCACACCACGAACAAGGTACTCTACTTGGTTAATTTCAGTGGTGCGCGCACCAACATCCAGGTTTGACTGCTGCACCGCCTGCATCACTTGCTCCAAGCTCACCTCGTAATAACGCAGCGCATCGGGGTCGACATCCACTTGATACTCACGAACATATCCGCCCACTGAGGCCACTTCAGAGATCCCTTCTGCAGCTAACAAGGCGTAGCGTAAATACCAATCCTGGACCGAACGCAGTTCATCCAGATCCCAGCCGCCTATCGGGTTGCCTTGCGGGTCTCTACCCTCCAAGGTATACAGGTACACTTGGCCAAGTCCGGTCGCATCTGGCCCCAAAGCTGGCTGCACACCTTCCGGCAGCGTACCAGCAGGCAAGCTACTCAACTTCTCCAGTAAACGCGAGCGCGACCAGTAAAACTCAATGTCATCGTTAAAAATAACGGCAATGCTGGAGAAACCAAACATCGACAATGTACGCACGTCTTTAACACCCGGCACCCCCATCAATTGCACCGACAGCGGATAGCTGATTTGGTCATCAACATCTTGCGGCGAGCGCCCAGGCCAATCGGTATACACAATCTGTTGGTTTTCACCAATATTAGGAATAGCATCCACCGCCACAGGCGAGCGAGGCATGCCGGTATCCCAGTTAAACGGCGCCACCAATATACCTGCAACCACGACAATAACGGCAAGTAGCGCCACCACGAGCTTATTATTCAGAAGCCAATTCGTCATCATCAGTGGCCTCCGTGGCTATCGTGCCCGCCTTCAAATCGCTCAACACGATCACCGCAGCGTAACATCGCATCACCGAAGTACGGGTTTAATAGACGTCTGTCTGGTTGCAACCAGTATGCTCCCTGATTATCAAACGCCATCGGACAAAACATCAGGTAGCTGTCACGCGCAAGATAACCGGCGCTTGCCAAGGCTATCATCGCCTGCGAATGTGCCTGAAATTGCTCACGAGCTTGTTCCAGACTAGTGACATGATGTGCATGACCAGCGCCGGTTGCCAATAGACTGTGCAAATCATGCATGTTGGCAGGCCATTGCACCGCTTCCGCTGCCTGGAAAAACGATTCAGCGGCTGCTTGCCAAGCGTCTAAGTCATCACTGTGGAGCGCTTCCCACATCGCAAAATACGCATCCAAAAGCTCGCTTAACTCAAGATCTTCGCCAACGGGCACTTCAATATCTTCATGTGTAGCAGCATGCCCCGCTGCAGATTCATCAGCCATGTCTGCATGTGACATCCCCCCGTGGTCATGACCTCCGCCACCACCACCTTGTGGTGCCATCATGCTCGGGCGTCCGCGCAATTGCAGCTCACTGTCGATACGAAATGCACCACGACTGACAACCAGCTCGCCTTCCTCTAGTCCACTCAGTACTTCATAGTATTCGCCCAGGCGACGACCAATCTCCACCTGTCTCGCCTCAAACTCGCCACTATCAGGCGATGTCCTGACGTATACCACAGCCCGTTTGCCGGTTAACAATGGTGCCGATGCAGGAATAGTGATGACATCATCCACTTCAACCTCAACCTGAGCGCGCAGCAAGGCACCAGCAGTCAAATTACCACCCGCGTTTTGTATCGCTACACGTACTTGGCGGGTACGACTGTCCGCATCTAAACGAGGGGATAGAGACTCAACCACGCCTTCGATCGGTTGCTCTGAGGAAGTCAGTGAAAATGTCAGCGTTTGACCTACTTCAATGTATGCCAGATCACGCTCAAACAACTCGAATACCGCCCACATACGCTCAGCATCCGCAAGCTCCAGCAAGGTGTCACCCGTGTTAACATAATCGCCTTGCGATACATTTCGCGTCACCACAAGTCCCGACGACGGTGCGTGAATCTCAATTCGATCACTGGCTTCACCTCGCGCTATGACCTGTTCAATCTGGCTGCTTGAAAGCCCCAGCAAGCGCAAACGTTCACGAGCGGCGCGCAACGTGGTTTGATTCGATTCCGCCAGGAATGCTGGTGCTTCACGGTTTGCCTGACGCTGCGCCTGTAGCAGTTCCTGTTGGGCGATCAAAAGCTCTGGGCTATACAGTTCAACTAATGGTGCGCCTGCTTCCACCTGCGCACCCGAGTAATTCACATGTAAACGCTCAATACGCCCACTCGTCCAAGCTGAAATAGTGGTCAACGCCCGCTCATCAAAGTCGAGTGAGCCTATTAAACGTAACTGTGCTGTGGCAGAGCCCTTCTCAACCACCAAGGTTTGCAGGTTAAGCAGCGCCAAACTTCGTCCGCTAAGCTCTATCGCCACAACGTCATCGTCACGGGCACTGCTGCTGGTGACAGGCACAAGCTCCATGCCACAAATAGGACAGCGATCATTCGGATCTGTTGAGCGAAAGCTTGGGTGCATCGAGCAGGTGTATTCTTGCTCATCGTTCGCTGCAGCTTCCGATGATGAGGCTTGATGGTCGTGCTCATGCACATGATCATGTGAATGAGGCGTCTGGAAAGATATGCCTAGTACTGTTGTTCCCAACGCAAGTACAACGAAAACCACGGCAATCACGGTAATTGGATTCTTTTTATTCATCTTTAACCTCGACGGAAATAACCTCGACGGAAGTCGCGGAAAGTTCTGCTTCAGCAGGCGTTTCTGCTGGCAGCGGAAGGGTTGGCATCAGGGCATGTATGGTCGCCACCGCTGCTAACTGATTTGCCATGGCTCGGCGGTGTGCCAAGGCGAAACTAAGCCACTCCTGTTGACTCGTAATAACGTCCGTAAAGCTGGCGCTTCCGCTTTGATAATTGCTTAAACTGCTAGCCACCGCTTGTTCGGCACGACCAATTAAGACGTCACCATAAAGCACGCGATTGCGCTCAGCATCCTGCCATTGGTAAAGCGCCATACTCAGCTCAGCCTGAATCGCCAGCTCACTGGCCTCCAGCTCGTGCAGCCCTGAGGCTAAGTCAGCCTCTGCAGCCTCTCGTTGCGCCCGGTAATTGGCACGCCAAATCGGTAGTGAAACCGACAGCATGCCTGCCACCGTATCCGAGGCCATGTCGGTATTCATATACTCGGCCCCAATCATCAGGCGTGGTAACCCAGATGTGTTAGCGATATCTTGCGCGACCACCAAACTCTTCACTTCCGCACGCAACGCCAATAAAGCAGGATTGTTTTCTTTGAGCTGTTCGTATAATTCATCGGGCGGCGCTGGTAAGTGCGCGAACTCTCGATGCGAGACCTCCAGCGCATAGTCACCGTGCAGCTCAGCTCGCGCGTCACGACCAAGCGCTGAATTCAGTCGAGCTCGTTGTGAAAACCGCATCGCTTGCAGGTTGTCGTATTCGCTACGCG
The DNA here is from genome assembly GCF_003999375.1 of Pseudidiomarina mangrovi. Lineage (GTDB taxonomy): Bacteria > Pseudomonadota > Gammaproteobacteria > Enterobacterales > Alteromonadaceae > Pseudidiomarina > Pseudidiomarina mangrovi. Next base: position 15,346 of record NZ_RJLC01000017.1, on the reverse strand, counting down.
CCTCATCCAGCGCGTTTTGCGCTCGCAATAGATCGGCCATAGCAACATCGCCAGCGGCATAGCTTTGCTCAGCGATGCTGGAGAACTGCTCCAGTAACTGCACTAGATCTCGCTGCAGAGCCTGGTTCTCCAACACATACAAATATTCACTGAACGCCTGTACGACATTGGCTGCAATCTCTGCTCGGACTTGGGTTAAGCGAGCCTTAGCAGCAAGCTCGCTGCTTTTTGCTTGCTCAATGCTCATTCCCCGACGGTTAAAAATAGGGATTTCTTGTGAAAGCCCCAGAGTAAAATAATCTGCATCGTTTAAGCCTTGGCTAATACTGAGCTCGGGGTCAGCAAATGCGCCTGCAGACACAGACGCAGCGCGAGCGCGCTCTAATTGAGCCGTCGCAGCCAATACCGAAGGGTGATGTGACTGTGCAAACTGTATCAGCTCTGCGATATCCGCATCTATCGGCAGCGGTGTATCGTTGCCATAAGCTGTCTGCTGCAAAGCTTCATAATTCGGACTGTAACTAGCGCACGCACTGAGCGCTAAGGTTGCAAGTACCGCTAAAACGCGGCTTGCGTGAACCAAGATGGACATGCAATATCTCCTGCATTATCAACACGACCGGCATGCGATGAGGCATAAACCGGAGCCAAACTGTTGAAATCAGGAAATAATAGGTGGAGGCGAAGGTTGCCCAGAAAGGAGTTGGTAAAAAGAGGTATGGGCCACCACGGGCGATAACATCACCGCATGAGTTGCCACCTGCTGCCAGGTCAAAGTCGCGCATGAGCCGTGATCCGACGCAATACAATGACCGCAATCTGCAGGACAATCAGTACAATCCATATCTTCACAGCAATCAGCAGAGCCATGATCTAACACAGTGCCAGCCGAGTGCGCACTGTTTGGTGGGTTGCCTGCCATGCTCGGACAATGTTCGCTGTCGTCATCAGACGCAGTTCGTTCTTGAGAGGATGAAGCCATGTGCTCTCTAATCTCAACTGAGTTCTTCGTTGAGCTTTCTGCCACATGCCCGTGGTGAGCTGAAACTGAGGTTTCTTGCATTCTATGGTCATGCATGACATCAGTAGCCGCAAGCGTACCAGAGAACGGTAAGCTCAGCAGCGAACACATTGTCACGAACAGAATCCAAAATCGCATTGAAAAACCCCAAATAATAACCTAGTTACTTTACACGCAAAATAGCGCAATGACAAGGTCAGCCGTCGTCACCTGCCCCATGTAACTCTATGCAATGAACACGTCATTGCTCATACATAAAAAACACTGTATAAATAAACAGTTGCCGAGCACCAACACCTTGCTTACTTGTCACTCATATAGCACACCACGAGGAATATCATGGCTGTCATTACACAATATGTAGTAGTGCGGGACGGAGAAGAAAAAATGTCATTTACCAGTAAAGCAGAAGCCGATGCACACGATAAAATGCTTGATATGGTAGAGGCGCTCTTCCCATTACTGGAACAAAGCGAATTACTCACCGACGAAAAACAAACGGAAGACTTGGCTCTGTTTTTGGCCCGCGAACGTGAGCAGGTTTTACTCGCTTTAGGGGCTAAAAAACCTGCAAAGAAAAAAGTAAACAAAAGCGCCAGCGAAGCTGATGCAAGCAAAGCGGCGAGTTAACCCCTGTTATGCCCAGGCTTAAGGTATCGGCTGATACCCCTTCCAGTCTGGGCTTATTATCTGTTCTTGTCCGTCATGATGTAACACCACTTGATGTCCGTCCAACAGATCAAGCTGCAAACAATCATCAACTTCCAATAAATCGTCCTTGTGAAACTGCTCGGCGTTGGCCAATAATTGCTGAGACACTTTATTTTTTGCTAACGCTCGTGCTTGCTGAGCTGACTCTGCCACCACCAAGGTAAAATCATGAAACTCCGTCATGTTGCCGGGAAAGTAGCCGCCAAAATTCACAAAATAAAGTTTCTTCCGGGAAACACTTGAATCGCTTTGCTGTAATTGAGGTTGCGGCACAAGTTCAACACGATAGCCATCAACATGATGCACATACATGTAACTGTCGATGTGTACACTGCTTCGAACGCCAAACCACTATTTTTTTAACGCAGGGTAAGCAGCTTCGATGGAAGGCGCAACCACAAAGCGAATGTCGTGTAGCTCAATGTTAGCACCAGGCGCTGTGCCCCCTAAATAAACCATGAATAGCTTGTTATTCACCTTTTACGCTCTCCCATTTAAGCCGTCATTCAATCAGCAGCACGCATGCTAGACTAAACAGCACGTATAAACCAAAGGGAGTAGGCTTTCAAAGTGAATTTACTTAACTTTCGTCACCATCAATACACCCGAGCAGGCTCTGGGCAAGATGTGCCCATGTGGCTCAAGGTAAGCTTCACCGCCCTCGCCGTTGTTGTGTTTGTCGCGTACTGGGACTACTACGGACCTGAGAACTACCTGTGGTTTTCTGACATCGCCTTGTTTGCACTGGTACCTGCGCTATGGCTGGGAAACCGACTGATTGCCAGTACCATGGCGATCGCAGTTCTAATACCCGAAATCGTGTGGACACTAGATTTTATCACCCTTAGTTACTTCAGTGTGCTCGCAAATTACATGTTTGAGGCTGAGCGCGCCCTACACATCCGGGTATTGTCCGGTAAGTTTCACCTCGCCTTGCCCCCGGTTTTAATTTACATGCTGTACAAATTTGGCTATGGCCGCCGTGGTTTTGCGCTCCAGTGCCTGGTAGCACTTATCGTGCTGCCAGTTACCTACCTAGTCAGCGACCCCGAAGCCAATATCAACTGGGCGTTCGGCCCCGGTGAAGCGCAGGATATGATCAATCCATGGCTGTACTTATTGTTGCTCTGGTTTGCTATGGTGGTGATTATTTACTTACCCACCCATTGGCTATGCAAACGCTTCCTAAGCACCTGCCGGTTGCCTGACTGTGATGCCAGGGACAAAAGTAATCAAGCTGGATAAGCTACAATAATAAAAGTATTGCTTAAGTTAAGGGGGTTGATATGGCAGGCGGATGGTCACGAGATGGCACAGTTCAAGAACAAATTGATGCCAGCACTGAAGACAGTGTGAAACAGGCAACAAGCAAGATCCCCGCAGGTGAAAGCCTGATCCACTGCGCTGAGTGCGGCGAAACAATACCACGAGCAAGGCGCGAAGCTCTGCCCGGCGTGCGTTATTGCATCCAGTGCCAAACCGAGCTCGACAAACAAGCCAGTAACGCGGCTGGTATCAACCGCCGCGGCAGTAAAGACAGCCAGTTGCGTTGATGCTGACTACATTACCCTTAGGCTTGCTGTCCGATGCCCCGCGGTAGCTTAGATGCTTTCTATGCTTCTATCGTCAGCCAAAACTTGGCATCATAGCGCGGGTAGTCAGCGCAAAAGGCAGTTTGCTATATGTACATTGATGAAATCGCGCAAGCCAGTGCAGCACTCCACGAATTGCTCACCCATGCTAGACCAGTGACGGTATTAACGGGCGCAGGTATTAGCACCGATTCCGGCATCCCAGCCTACCGCGACCACAAAGGCGCATGGAAAAGCCCCCCACCCATGCAGCATCGCGAATATATGAGTAGCAATCAGGCACGCCAGCGCTACTGGGCTCGCAGTCTACATGGTTGGCCGAAGCTATATTACGCCAAACCCAACGCAGCCCATCAAACGCTCGCACAATGGCAAGCTGAAGGCCTGATCGGCACCATTATTACACAAAATGTTGACGGTCTGCACCAGCGCGCAGGCAGTACGTACCGACGTTATCGATTTACATGGCGACGCCAACAACATGGTTTGCATGGACTGCGGCCAACACAGTCCGCGCCTTGATATGCACGAACGTTGCCTGGCATTAAACCCTCACTATGCCAACCTATCGCCGCAAGCTGGCCCCGACGGAGATGCTTTTTTAGAGGGCAACTTTGACGATTTTCATGTACCTGACTGCCTCCACTGCGGCGGCATATTGAAGCCCTATGTAGTGTATTTTGGCGACAATGTGCCTCGCCCCCGAGTAGAGCAAGCGCAACAAGCATTGCAAGATAGTGGCGGGCTGCTAGTTATCGGCTCTTCACTGATGGTATTTTCTGGCTTTCGTTTCGCCCGCCAGGCGCATCAAGCCGGGCAACCACTAACACTGCTCAATCTTGGCACCACCCGCGCCGATGATATCGCCAGTTTGAAGCTGAATACTAGAATTATTCCTACGCTGACATGTGTACGGTGAGCGAGCAACTTACTTTTCTGGGCGTTAAACCAAGTGAAATTTAGTCGACTTTCTTCATAAGACTATATTTTACTACAGGCAATAAAAAACCCAGCAATTACGCTGGGTTAGTAGACAATATAAGACTTGTCTGGTCTTTCATGTGGTGGAGCTGGCGGGAGTTGAACCCGCGTCCGCAATACCTACATCCTCGGTACTACATGCTTAGTCGGTCTTTTAGTTAATCACCAAGGCGCCGACAGACAGGCTCCTTAAGGTGACGATCCCGATTGGTTTTAACGCTTTGGCTACGGGCGAAGCCTCCACGCGAGTCTGCTATAGGGTTAGCCGACTGGTCCTAGTCTCACAGACAAAGCGCTAGGGGTCGGGCATAGCGGGTTATTAAGCCGCTAAAGCGTAGTTGTCGTCGTTTGCAACTATTAGTTTGAGGCTTTTTACGAGGCCAGCCTCACCTCGGCATGCACCTTGGGTTTCGTGTATCCCGTCGAATCCTAATCAGCCCCAAAGCAAGTGCGATTATACGCCTATCGGCTGTCGCTGTCACTGACTTATGGAACGTATATATGGCCACGCCCGTTCTTATAATCAATGGTCAGTACAAAATGCTTCATCACATCGTAGCCAAGAATACCGCTCACCTGTACGCCGCGAATACGCGAATTAACACTCTGATAACGCGAGGCAAAATCAAAACCGACGCCATCTTCAGGCACCGTTACCGCAACATTTTCTAACGTAAATGGGCCAAACCCTAAGGTCGGTATTCGCAGCATGTCGACCCCTACTTGTTTATTCACGCCACGCGAGGTACCCGCAGCGACCGGATATTTTTCTAACCAACCCAAGCTATCGGCAATATTTCGTGGCATGTAAATACCACCACTGTTGCCGGTATCAAGCACGAGCCAGCGGTCGGTCTCACCATTTAAATTCACTTTAACCAGCGGCTGACCTGAACCCTGCTGCGAGCGCATTTCAATGTTGCCGATCTCGGCTAAGTCAAAGGTACCCGGCATCGCAAAACGCATCTGGCTATTGGGATAATCAAATTGGAAAATAAACTGATTCAGTACCGGTGCGCCGAGTAACAGCCCAACCTCTGGGCCACCCAACTGCAAGCCCACGAGTTCCATGTCCATTTCAAGCCCCAAGATATCCGCTGGAATATCTTTGTAGATTGGCCGTTCATCAATGCCATTAACACCGCGAATACGCACCCATTCATGGTTTTTGTACGATAACTGGTGATGCTCAAGAAAGCTGATGTTAACCGCGTTGGCTTGCGAACCGGAATCGATGATGGCGTAGGTCTCAATACCGGCGAGCTTCACCTTGATGCGGATATGGCCGTTACTCTGTTCGAATGGGATCCAGCTGGTGGCTTGTGCCTGAACAGGCGCACTCACAATGGCAGCAACAAAGCTCATGATGAGGCTCATGGAAAGCATTATAGAACGCATAAAAGTCCCTTTTTTGTATAGAAATTGTTGATACAAAAAGGAGTTTAGCGAATCACTATCACGAATAAAAGTACTTATTCTCGATTAATTTCCGGCCCGGCTGAGCACTACGGCAGCCTTCTGTTTGCGCTTACCAAAACCAAAGGCGCGCTTAAAGGTGGCAAGCGGAATCGGTAGATATTGGCGGTCGGCTGGTGACTGCCAGGGAAAGGTATCTTGATCGGGGTCATTGATATAAACATAGTTTTCATCGGCCGCGCAAATCAACACCCAGTGCGGCGCTTTACTTTCGTCAAATACGTAGGTACTGATTAAACCGACGACCAATTTGCCGTTGGCCAAATCATCAAACAGGTTCTGCATACTGTAATCACCCACCACAATAGCAACACCCTCGGCGGTCAGTGCGGCAATATCGACCTCTTGAATACGCGCCATGATTTGCTTCTTGCTATCACTACGTACCGAATCAAGCAGCAGCGGCCCACTCTCACTGACATGTAGGCTGACCTGCAAGCCACGTTTGTTTGCTGCACGAGCCAGACCATGCGGACCACAACCACCATGCCCTGAGGTCATGAAAATAGTGGTCGCTTCACGCCAAATTTCTAGTTCTTCTAAATGCGCGTCGCGGGTGGGAATATCAAAATACGCCATGGCCATCAGCAAGCTGGCTGGGCCACAGGTAAATTCAGTAGTTTGCGTACGATAAGGAACCAGCCGTTGGGTGCCGTTATGGGCCGGATGTGGCTCAAAGCGCGGCAACAACTTCTGTAATACCAGAGCATCGCTATCGTCTTCGTAATATTCGGGGCGGATCTCCATGTCGTAATAGCCGGCACGGTGATACATGGTTTGCGCACCGAGATTATCGACTTTGACTTCGAGCCGCATAAATAAACAGTGGCGGTCATCAGCGTCTTGCTCGGCAGCACTCAATAGCTGCGAGCCATAGCCGCGGCGGCGATGATCGGGGTCAACCGCCAACGAATACAAGCGCGCCAGCTGTGTGGCTTGGCGATAGAGCACAATATAATAGCCTACCACCTGCCCAGATACGGTCAGCACCTGAAAATCGCCAATACTTTGATCAATAAAACGCCGAAAGCTACGGCGGCTGATACGGTCGGTAATAAAGCTGCGGTTTTCGATCTGTTCAAGGGCGTCAATATCGTCGCGACAGACGGGGCGAAGCGCAATGGCCATGGGATAACTCGTTGGACTATTTATAAATACGTGGATGATTATAGGCCTGTCCTCGCCGCTTGTCTGTGGATTTTTGTTTCAGATATCGCGAAGCGGCAACAAAAGTGGTAAACTTGCGCGCAATTTTTAGCAGCAGCTATGGCAGCAACCGAGGACCCACTGTGAGCGAGCAAAAACCTTCTTTAAGTTACAAAGATGCCGGCGTTGATATCGATGCGGGTAACGCTTTAGTGGAGCGTATTAAAGGCGTGACCAAGCGCACCAAGCGCCCTGAAGTGATGGGCAATATTGGTGGTTTTGGTGCGCTCTGCGAGTTACCGAGCAAGTACAAACACCCTGTGTTAGTGTCGGGCACCGATGGCGTTGGTACCAAACTGCGCTTAGCCATTGATCTGGCCAAGCATGACAGTGTCGGTATCGACCTGGTTGCCATGTGCGTCAACGACCTCATTGTGCAAGGCGCTGAGCCACTGTTTTTCCTTGATTACTACGCCACTGGCAAATTAGATGTGGATGTTGCCGCCGATGTCGTCACCGGTATTGGTGAGGGTTGTGTACAAGCCGGTTGCTCACTGATTGGTGGTGAAACCGCCGAAATGCCTGGCATGTACGAACATGGCGATTACGACATTGCCGGCTTCTGCGTTGGTGTGGTTGAAAAAGAACGCATTATTGATGGCAGCAAAGTCGCTCCAGGCGATGCCTTGATTGCCCTGGCCTCGTCAGGCCCGCATTCAAACGGCTACTCACTGATCCGTAAAATTATTGAAGTAAGCGGCGCTGATGTGCGCACCGAAGTACTCGGTGACAAAGTGCTTGCCGAACATCTGATGGCCCCGACCCGTATTTATGTGAAATCGGTGCTGGCCATGCTGGAGCGCTGCGAAGCGCATGCTATTTCGCACATCACCGGTGGCGGCTTCTGGGAAAATATCCCACGGGTGTTGCCAGAAGGCACCAAAGCAGTGATCGATGGCGATAGTTGGCAGTGGCCGGCTATTTTCAATTGGTTGCAGCAACAAGGTAACGTCACCACGCGTGAAATGTATCGTACCTTCAACTGTGGCGTAGGGTTGATTATTGCCCTGCCGGGTGCGCAGGTTGATGAAGCATTGAGCATTTTACAGCAGCACGGCGAGCAAGCATGGGTAATTGGCCACGTTGCAGCTCGTGGCGAGACTGATGCGCGAGTCGAAATCAGCGCATGAGCCACAAGCGTATTGTCATTCTAATCAGTGGTTCTGGCAGTAACATGCAAACTATTGTGGCTGCCAGCCAAGCCGGAAAAATTGCCGGTGAGGTAGTTGCGGTTATAAGCAACAAGGCTTCTGCTGCAGGGCTTGGAAAGGCGCAAGCGGCTGGTATTGCCACCGCAGTGCTAGCTCATGGCGATTTTGCCAGCCGCGAAGATTACGATGCGGCGTTGTTGCAGCTGGTCGATAGCTTTCACCCCGATGTGGTGGTATTGGCTGGCTTTATGCGCATTCTTACTTCCGCATTTACCCAGCATTACCACGGTCGTATGCTCAATATCCATCCGTCGCTATTACCCAAATATAAAGGCGTAGACACTCACAATCGCGCCCTGGCGGCAGGCGATAGTGAGCATGGCGTGAGTGTGCATTTCGTCACCGAAGAACTCGATGGCGGCCCGGTTATTCTGCAGGCCAAAGTACCGGTGTTTGCTGAGGACACCGCTGCTGACTTGCAAGCACGGGTGCAAGTGCAAGAACACGGTATTTATCCATTGGTGGTGCATTGGTTGTGTAGCGGCCGCTTGCGCTTAACCGCCGCCGGCGCTGAGCTCGACGGTGAACTGCTGGGCCCACAAGGCTATGCCGCCGACTAAAACCGGCGGCTTATTGACTGGTGTGCAGTTTACGTAGCACCAAGGTTGCCACTTCATCACCCTCTTCAAGTTGCTGCATTTTCACCAGCACGTTGTCTAGTTCTGGGGCAAACCAATAATAGGTTTCACGGTCGCTGTGTTCGCGAATACGCGCTACTTTGGTGGCACTTACCTCGCCGTAAGGCAATTGTAGCGTTTCAGTGACGCCGCGTTGATAAACTTGCTGGTCAGTTTCACCTTTTTCATCCACCAAGGTGTAACGAAATTCGCTGCGCTTCGTATCAGCCAGATCAACCCGCAACTGCTCTAATAATGCGGCTTCATCCAACACCGGTGGCTGTGCTGGATAACTGGCATCATACTGTCGATTTTTGCCGGTACCTGAACGTTTAAAGCCAAACTTTCGCGTTACCACACGGTCATCCTGCCAAGCAAAGGTTGACCAGTACCTGCGGCGGTCGCTTAAAAACATCCAAGAAATTTCAGTTTCTGTGTACAGCTCGAATAAACCATCGGCATTTATCTGCAACGTGCGTTGCGCCTCGCCATAGTCAGAGCCATCGCGCTGCACCTCGTACTGGGCGGCGTAAGGTAATGGCGCACTGGTCTCAGCAACAGCACTGCTTAATACGCTGGTGAATAACAAAAACATCAATACTTTCATCGCGAATAGCTATCCTTGATATGAAAATTAGGGCTACCTGTCATCTTAAGACCGTCGTTCTGCGTAATGGTTTAGAGTTTCAAACGGTTGTTTCAAATTTCACTTGAAAAATCGACGTAAAGCGACTACCTTTAATGGATAACAAATACTGGTCAGACCTCTGAATAGAGATGGAGTAACAGCATGTTCACCACGCTTTGGATTATCGCCACGATAGCAATTTTCGTTGGCCTTATGTATTACCGCAGCTCGCTGCTAGTCACTAGCTTAGCACTCGTGGGCTTATTCGCGGTCGGTAACTTACTCGGTATTGTTGGCCCGGTGTTATGGACTGTGCTGGCCGTGGTGCTGTTGCCGCTGAATATAACTGCGTTTCGTCGCGGCGTACTGAGTAAATCGATTCTGTCGGTATACCGCAACATTATGCCGGAAATCTCCGATACCGAACGTGACGCTATTGATGCTGGTACCACCTGGTGGGAAGGCGATCTATTCCGTGGCGCGCCAAACTGGAAAAAGCTGCACAGCATTCAAAAATCTGAGTTAACTGCCGAAGAGCAAGCATTCTTAGACGGCCCAGTGGAAGAAGTCTGCAAAATGCTCGACGATTGGGAAGCGACCCATGAGTTAGCCGATATGCCTGAGCATGTGTGGCAATATCTGAAAGACCATAAGTTCTTCGCCATGATCATCAAAAAAGAATATGGCGGCTTAGAGTTCTCTGCCTATGCCCAATCACGGGTGCTACAGAAACTTGCTGGCGTTAGCACTATTTTGGCCTCAACTGTAGGCGTACCAAACTCTTTAGGCCCGGGCGAGTTGCTGCAACACTATGGCACTAAAGCACAAAAAGACTATTACTTACCGCGCTTAGCAGTGGGTGATGAGATCCCTTGCTTTGCTCTGACCAGCCCTGAAGCGGGTTCTGATGCCGGTTCTATTCCAGATTCTGGGGTGGTTTGTAAAGGCATGTGGGAAGGCCAAGAAATCGTTGGTATTAAACTTAACTTTAATAAGCGCTATATCACCCTAGCCCCGGTGGCTACGGTAATTGGTTTGGCATTCAAATTATATGACCCAGAGCAACTGTTGGGTGATAAAGCTGAACTCGGTATTACCGCAGCGTTAATTCCGCGCGATACCAAAGGGCTTGAAATTGGTCGCCGTCACTTCCCATTAAACGTGCCATTCCAGAATGGTCCGTTACGTGGTCAAGACGTGTTTGTGCCGCTTGATTACATTATTGGTGGCAAAGAAATGGCCGGTAAAGGCTGGCGCATGCTGGTGGAGTGTTTATCAGTGGGTCGTGCTATTACCCTGCCATCCAACAGCGCCGGTGGCGTCAAATCGATTGCTTTGGCAACCGGTGCTTATGCCTATATTCGCCGCCAGTTCAAATTACCGATTGGTAAAATGGAAGGCGTTGAAGAGCCGTTAGCGCGTTTAGCTGGTGATGCCTATTTGATGGATGCGGTTACTCGCTTCTCCACCAAAGCCATTGATTTGGGCGAAAAACCATCGGTAATTTCAGCTATTGCTAAATACCACATGACCGAAAAATTGCGTGCCCGTATGGATGACGCGATGGATATTCATGGCGGTAAAGGCATCTGTTTAGGCCCGAATAACTATCTTGGCCGCGGTTATCAAGGTGTGCCGGTAGCCATTACCGTAGAAGGCGCTAACATCTTAACCCGTAACCTGATGATTTACGGCCAAGGCGCAATTCGTTGCCATCCGTATGTATTGGAAGAAATGTTGGCGTCTGCCGATCATACCGCAGCTGGCTTAGCGCGGTTCGATAAAGCCTTGTTTGGTCATATTGGCTTTGCCATGAGCAACTTTGTACGCTCAATGGTGCTGGGCTTTGGTGGTTGGCACTTTAGTTCAACGCCATTTGGCGATAGCACCGCTAAGTACTACAAACAAATGAATCGTTTTAGCGCTAACTTGGCACTGTTATCAGATGTTGCCATGGGTGTATTAGGCGGTTCACTGAAACGTAAACAACGTATCTCTGCGCGTTTGGGTGATATGTTGAGCTACCTGTACTTAGCCTCAGCAACGCTGAAACGCTTTGACGAAGAAGGCCGTCAAAAAGACGACCTGCCGTTAGTGCATTGGGCTTTACAAGACACCTTGCACAAACTACAAGAAAGTCAGTTAGCTTTGCTGGATAACTTTGGTGGTATTGGTAAAGCATTAAAAGTTGTGATGTATCCATTCGGTCGCATCGCTAGCCGCCCAAGTGACAAGCTAGATCACAAAGTCGCGAAGCTGCTGCTGAAACCAAATGCCTCACGTGAGCGTTTAGGCGCTGGCCAGTTCTTGAGCCCAGAGGGTGCATTTGGCTACTTAGAAACAACCTTGCGCGATATTATTAAAGCGGAAGAACTGTTCGACCGCGTTCGCAAAGCAGCTAATCAGCGTATGAGCTTTATCTTCCTTGATAAAGTGGCTGCTAAAGGCAAAGAATTGGGTGTGCTGAATGACGAAGAAGTCGCCTTGTTGATTCGTGCTGAAGAAGGTCGTTTGCGTACCATCAACGTGGATGATTTTGCCCATGAAGACCTGATGGCTGGCAAAGCAGCACGTGACTATGCCTTGGCAAATAAGCCGAAAAAGCCCAAAGCGGCCGCTGATGCCGCGTAATAAATGACAAACGGCGCCTGTGGCGCCGTTTTTTTTTGGTGTACAATCGGCCTTCAAATAACAAAAATGAATTTGGAGTCGAGTCTGCATGACGCAAACACCACAACAATCAGAGAGCGCTAAGCGCAGTGGCTTTACCCGTTTCTTAGACACCGTTGAGTATCTTGGTAACTTATTGCCCCACCCCATTACCCTATTTGCCTTATTCGCTATTGCCATTGTGATTGGCAGCGGCGTTGCCAGCTATTTTGGCGTAACCGCGCAGGACCCGCGCCCAGGTGGCGGCGTTATAGAAGTGGTTAACTTGCTCAATGCCGAAGGCCTGCAACGTATTGTCACCGGTTTAGTCACCAACTTTACTGGTTTTACCCCGTTAGGTACGGTGCTGGTTGCCCTGCTAGGTGTTGGCATTGCCGAGCGGTCAGGCCTGTTATCAGCAATGATGCGCGGCCTGGTTATGAACGCACCGCCGCGTTTAGTCACTGTTGCGGTGGTATTTGCCGGGGTCATTTCAAATACCGCGGCTGAATTAGGCTACGTTGTTTTAGTACCGTTGGCGGCGATGATCTTCCATTCTCTTGGGCGCCACCCGCTGGCCGGTTTAGCGGCAGCATTTTCTGGCGTATCCGCCGGTTACAGCGCGAACTTAGCCATCGGTACAGTTGATCCGCTGTTGGCTGGTATCACCACGCAAGCGGCTAATTTATTGGATCCAAATTACGTGGTCGGTGCAGAAGCCAACTGGTTCTTTATGGCGGCATCAACCTTCTTGATTGCACTCATGGGTACTTTCGTTACCGAAAAAATCGTCGAGCCCAAGCTCGGTAAATACAACCCCAAAGAAGCCACCATTAACCTCAAAGAACAAACCATAGAGGCGCTCAACCCACTGGAGAAACGCGGTTTAAAAGGCGCGCTATTGGCCTTTTTGGTGCTGGCTGCCTTGCTCGCCTACACCATTGTTCCGGCCGACGGCATCTTACGTGATCCAAGCACTGGTTTAGTGGCTAATTCACCGTTCCTTAAAGGCATCGTTGTCTTTATCTTTATTACTTTTGCCATTCCTGGCTACGTGTATGGCCGCATCACTAAAGTCATGCGCAGCGACCGCGATGTCATTGATGCCATGTCAGACAGCATGAGCACCATGGGCATGTATATTGTGCTGGTGTTCTTTGCCGCGCAGTTCGTGGCCTTCTTCGGCTGGACCAACCTCGGCACTATTTTTGCGGTAAACGGCGCTGAGTTTCTACAGAACATTGGTTTGACCGGGCCACTGCTGTTCATTGTGTTTATCTTCATGTGTGCCTTTGTGAACTTATCACTCGGCTCAGCCTCAGCTCAGTGGGCTATCTTTGCACCAATATTTATTCCCATGCTGATGTTAATTGGCTACTCACCTGAAGTGATTCAAGCGGCTTACCGTATTGGCGACTCAGTCACCAATATCATTACCCCGATGATGAGCTATTTCGGCTTAATTTTGGCGGTTGCCGTACGCTATAAGAAAGATACCGGTATCGGTACCATGATTGCCATGATGCTGCCCTATACCATGGTGTTTATTGTTGGCTGGACAGCCTTCTTTATGCTTTGGGTATTTGGTTTAGAACTACCGGTTGGGCCTGGCTCACCGACCTATTATCCGGCACCGTAGAGGCTAATACATTACAATAGTGTCAGTCAGTGAACCTGGCTGACATTATAACTCATGTGAGCGGCTCGACTTTACGATGTCTTTATTAGAATAAATAACTATAGATGATTTTCCCGAAAATTGACTGCGAACCAGTGTCTGTCGACCGGGATACCTAAATTTGGGAGCATTTCAACATCCTGCCATTGCTTACCGATATAATCATACTCAAAAAAAATGGGGTTCATTTTCACAAAACTTTGACCACAAGTTTTGTTTAAGACTATCGCAGAATCACACAACTTTTTAATCGTGGGATGATTACCTAAATATGTCACCATTCTATGGTTTATCAAATTGGTATCTTTTTCCTTAGGTATCAAAAAATAACTCTTCGGGATATCGCCCTGCCTCATTGAGGAGGCAGTATCTTGCCAAAGTTCTTCTACAATGCCCAACCCAAGATGGATAGACTCTAGGCTGTTTGATTGATAGTTTTCCGCAATGAAAACCAACAGCACGTTTATTAGTTCTTCAAAATCTATACGCGACATACTTTGCCGTTGGCCCTGGTCAGTGTGGATTTCAATACCTGAATAATTTACCGAGCGTTCTTGTACTCTCAATATCCAACTATTGCTGGCAGGAATAAGTAGTACATAATGAATACCTTTGACTTCGGTACCAGAAGTTAGCTTTACGTTGATCGTTATACCGCTGTTTCCGTTTTCAAACCATTCCAAACCCGCTTGATCCGCAGGTTTCGCTTTGACCCCAGTTATCAGGCTCAAAGCACAAAGGACACAAAAAAAAATAATTTTCAATTGCATGTGCAAGCTGCTCCCGGAAGTAGCCAAACATCTCCTAAATACGTCGGGACTATCCCATCATCATATGAAGAAGTAACAACCCCAATGTGACGTTGGGCCGACACTATAGCAGCTTGGCCTCTAGGTAGACTGAACTTAAGGTCGAGGAATTGTTGATGACTCGTTAGCGTTTGAGACGGCGGACCATAAGTGTCGCGAAGATATTTATTCATCATGGTTGCATCTAAAATATATCGCTGATTATTACCATTCCAGTTTTTGTTGGTTTGATGTTTGGGACTATTTGGAATGGTAGCACCACTTCCATTTAAACCGTGGCTAACTCTCGCAGCACAACTATTTTGAGCCTCTCGTGTAGGTGTTTTCCCATACTTGTCGTTAAGTGAGCCACCGATTTTTTCCCAAACGTGTTCTGACAAATAATCCCCATAATTAGGATAGTTTTGCATAAAGTCTTGCGAATTTGGAAGCCCGCACGCACACAACCCAACGGGATCAATGAAAATCAGTGGATTCCCACCCACATACCCATAGGTATTCATCCCACCCGCTAAGCCGATTGGATCACTTTGCAAGTAGCGGCCGGTGGTGGCATCGTAATCGCGGTAGTAGTTGTACCAGCTGTGCTTTTCTTCGTCCCAGTATTGCCCCGGAAAGCCGATGTTGAAGTCGCCGATTGTGCTCATAAGCACCGAGCGGTCAAAGGCTTCTAGCTGCCCCCGCCACACCACTGCACCTTGGTTATCAGTCAGTACTTCGGGGCGGCCTAAATGGTCGTTATGCACGTAATAGAGCTGGTTGTTGCT